>CAXTMF010000002.1:0-367903 GCA_964245435.1 uncultured Acidobacteriaceae bacterium | reverse complement strand
CCGCACTGGCGGCTCCATGGGCATTGGTGGAGATCGAAGTGGTCGCTGTGCGTTCCAAGTAGCGACAGCTTTCTTCGAGACCCGAGAAGCCCGGTGTATCGTACGCCGGGCCTCGTTTTAAGACAGCATGCGGCTGCGGTTCTCGCCAAATTGTCGCGAGATTGCGGCCACTGTCGGCGCACCACTCATCACCTGCTTGAAAGCACTCTGGAAGGCAGCCATGTCGCTTGCTGTCCCGACGGTGATGCGGACCGAGGTCGGCATGATTGGCCAGACGCGGCCGATATACACGTTACATTGGGCCATTGCCGACATCACCTCGTGCCCGGGCCGGCCCGTGTCGATCATGAAGCAGTTGCTCTGCGACGGGATAAATCTGTAATTGTTCGCGGTAAGCCAGTCAAACGTCTGCCTGCGTAGATCGCTGTTGATAGCTTTCCGCTGTGCGATGATCTCAGGCGCGTTCAGGCTCGCCGTAGCCGCCGCCACTGCCATAATCGGCATTGGGTTCATGCCATAGTAGGCGATTTTTGCAAGCAGGTCAGGTCGCCCCAGCGCCAACCCGCAGCGAACCCCGGCCATGCCGTAGAGCTTCGAGAAGGTCCGTAGAACGATCACGTCCTTGTCAGCATTCACCAAGTCGAGCGAAGGCGTCGCGTCAGAGAAATGGATGTAGGCTTCGTCAATCAGCAGAATGGAGCCTGCCGGCTTGTGCGCCAGCGCATACTCAATCTGCTCTCTCGCCGTTATAGTTCCGGTCGGGTTGTTGGGGTTGCAGATGTAGAACACGCCCCCTTGAGGAGCGGCTGCCAGCATAGCTTTCACATCATGCTCGTGGGTTGCGGTCAGCGGCACCTTCACAACGGGAGCGTTATTGAGTGCTGCGGCGCGCATGCCTGCCTCGTAGCCAGGGTCGCCCGTGACGTAGGCGCGCCCGGGCGAGGTAAACGCCAGCACGGAGTAGTGCAGCGGCTCACTGGAACCCGCGTAGACCGAAACGTACTCGGGCTTGAGTCCCTCCTGCTGGGCGAAGGTTTGCGCCAGCTTATCGGTCAGATCGCTATCATAGCGGCCGCCCTCGCTCACCAGGCTCGTGATGCTTCTACACGCCGCGGCACATGGCCCAAGAGGATTCTCGTTTGCATCGATGCGGACCGCGCCTGCCGGTACTGCTATGCGCGGCATGCGGCGCTGTGCCTGCGCAAGATGTGCCTCGGTCAACAGCGGCGCCGCTGCTGAGGCGGCGGCGGTAAGTGCGGCGGAGCGCAAAAAATTACGGCGCGACAGCGGCATGAATAGCTCCCGGTGACATCCTGTTGACCCAGCGTAGAGCTGTCTGCGTCGGGCCACAAGGAAGAATTCGACAGATAACAAAGACTTGTGTCGGGGATAACCTGTCGTTATTTGAACGCGCACGAGATCCCTCAGCAGCCTGCCCTGGTGTGCTTGGTAAGATCGCAGGGCATGCCCACCGATATAGCCCAATCTGCCCTGCTCGAGGTGCGCGACCTGACCATCCGGTTCCGGGGCGCAGCTTCGCCCGCCGTCGACTCGCTATCGTTCGCGATCGCGCCCGGCGAGTCGATGGGTCTGGTCGGCGAGTCCGGTTCAGGAAAGTCGGTCACAGCCCTGGCTATTCTGCGGCTGCTTTCAGAGGCATCGGCCAGCATTCAGGGCTCCATCCGCTTTGCCGCCCGTGATCAAAGGCAGGATCTGCTTACACTCGCTCCCGAGCAGATGCGTTCGCTTCGCGGCAGCGAAATCGCCATGATCTTCCAGGAGCCGATGACGGCGCTCAACCCGGTGATGCCCATAGGTGCGCAGATTGCAGAAGCGCTGCTCGCGCACCAACCGCACCTGCGAAAGGCGGCGATCCGGGACGCAGTGCATCAGGCCATGGAAACAGTTGCGCTGCCTGACCCGGTACGCCGGTCCCGCGACTACCCGCACCAGTTTTCCGGTGGCCAGCGGCAGCGCATTCTCATCGCGATGGCCATCATTCATCGCCCGCGATTGCTGATTGCCGACGAGCCGACCACTGCGCTCGATGTAACGGTGCAGGCGCAGATTCTCGATCTGCTACAACGCCTGCGTCAGGAGTACGGCTTATCCATGCTATTTATCTCGCACGATCTCGCCGTCGTTTCTCAAGTCACTGAGCGGGTGGCTGTCATGCGCAGCGGTGTGCTGCTTGAAACGGCACCAGTCAGGACTCTTTTTCATAATCCCGTCCATCCCTACACACGTGCGCTGCTGCGCGCGATCCCTACTATGGACACACCGCTCGACGCTCCCCTCGCAACGTTGACCGCTGAAGCAGGCTGGCGCACTGGCGTCTTGCGCGAGCATGGGCCAAGCCACTGGGTTCGCAGTCTGTAGTCCTCGCTCTGCGATGAAGCGTTCGGTCGGCTCCGGAGTAAGCTAGGTCGAGCCTCACTCTCAACCAGTCAAGACAACATGCGCGCGCTTATACTCTCCGACATCCACGCGAACCTGCAGGCACTTCACGCCGTGCTCGATCTCGCGCCCGCGTACGACACAGTCTGGAATCTCGGCGATATCGTCGGCTACGGCGCGCATCCGAACGAGGTGATAGAGCGCGTGCGTAACCTGGGAGTCACGTTTGTTCGCGGCAATCACGACCGCGCCTGTTGCGGCCTGACCTCAATTGAGGGTTTCAACCCGGTGGCAGCGCGCGCCGCGCGGTGGACGCAATGCGTACTTTCCTCAGAGCACATCGCCTGGCTGCGCCACCTGCCGCAGGGGCCGGTCGAGCCGTCCCGGATCGCGGGGGAGCAGGCGATCCGCTGCGCTCATGGCTCACTGCTTGATGAGGACGAGTACTTGTTGAGCGCGCATGATGCTTCGCAGTCGCTTGCGGGTCAGGGCCCCGCAATCAACTTCTTCGGGCACACGCACCTGCAGGGTGGTTTTGCGACCGATGGCGAACAGTGGTACCGGCTGGCTCCCGATTATTTCACCCGTGACACCGCCGAAAGCTGGGAACTTCATCTCTCCAGCGGAGCGCGGTATGTTCTGAACCCTGGATCGGTCGGGCAGCCGCGCGACGGAGACTGGCGCGCCGCTTTCGCGATCTATGACACAGAACGCCGCTGCGTTCTTTTCTATCGCGTGCCGTATGACCTGCGAACCGCGCAGGAGAGTATCTTGCGCGCCGGCCTGCCGGACCGGCTCGCTTCGAGGCTTCGCGACGGGCGTTAAAGCGCATTTGCGACAATGAGGCAATGCGGAGCAGTCGCAAGCACTCCGCCGCAGTCGGTCTTGACTTCGGCACAACCAACAGCTCTGTAGCCTGCATGGTGGCAGATGGTTCCGTCGCCCTCGCCCAGTTTCCGAGAGCCGCCGGCACAACAGCGTCATTCCGTTCGCTGCTGCTTTTTGAGCGTGACGCGAAAAAGCATTTGCACAGCTACGCAGGCCCATCCGCCATCGAGCATTACCTCACGGCGGAGGAGTCGCAGCGGCGTTTGGTGCAATCACTCAAAAGCTACCTGCCCTCGCGTACTCTCACCGGCACTGAAGTATTTGGCCGTTTCTACACACTGGAAGAGCTGCTGGCGCGCATACTCAGGGATCTCCGCACGGGAGCCGAGCGCGCTTTCAACACGACCATTGAGCAGGCTGTGGTCGGTCGTCCCGTGCGCTTTGTTGGTGCGGAAGCGGAAAGTGACGAGCAGTATGCCCTGGCTCGCCTGGAGGATGCGTGCCGTCGCGCCGGTTTCGCGAAGGTCGTCTTCGAGTACGAGCCCATAGGTGCAGCCCGGGCGTATGAGGCTACGCTCGACCATGAAGAGCTTGTCCTTATCGGCGACTTCGGCGGGGGCACCAGTGACTTTTCCTTGCTGCGCGTCGGGCCTGACAGTGTGCAGGGCGGGGCGTCGCGTGTTCTCGGCACCAGCGGTGTCGGCCTGGCTGGCGATGCCTTCGATGCGAAGCTGGTGCGCCACCTGGTATCGCCGGCACTGGGCTCGGGATCACTCGAGCGCTCTGGGGCCAAGCTCCTGTTAGCCGTGCCCGCCTGGATTTATACCAATCTCGAGCGCTGGCACTATCTCTCGTTCCTGCGCACCCGCAACGTTGCTGAAATCCTGAGAGGCGCAGCGGTTCGCGCCTTGGAGCCTCAGAAGATTGAGGCCCTGCAGGCCCTCATTGAGGAAGATCTCGGCTTTCAGCTGCACGGCGCCGTACAGCGCCTCAAGTACCAGCTCTCAGATCAGCAGCAGGCAGAGTTCCGGTTTGATGAGGGCGGCCTGCACCTGCGCATCCCAGTCACGCGGCAGGAGTTTGAAGGCTGGATCGCGGAAGAACTAGCTGCAGTTGCCAGCGCCGTGGATCAGCTGCTTGCCATGACTGGCATACCGGCCAGCGAGATCGATCGCGTCTTCCTGACCGGCGGTACCTCCTTTGTACCGGCTGTCAAGCAGATCTTTACCAGGCGCTTCTCGGCCGATCGTGTCACCCGCGGGGAGGCTTTTACCGCCGTCGCTCATGGGCTTGCCCTGCATGCGCAGGCGATCTTTTAACTCCCCTGCTAACTCCCCTGTGAGCTCGCAGAGAAGGCCGTATCAGACAACCTTCCACAAATGTCCCGCCCTTACGCGTTCACCCCTTGCGCTTGCGGCGATGCGGTTGCCAGTGGCCAGTCCGTGTAGCCGCGCTCGTCCCCACCGTACCAGTATTCCTTCGGCGCATCGGCAATCGGCTTGCCGGCCCGCAGGCGCTCTACCAGGTCAGGGTTCGCAAGGAAGGCGCGGCCAAACGCGACCAGATCGGTCTTCTTCTCTTTGAGCTCCTGCTCGGCAAGCTCGAATGAAACCATGTTGTTATCGATGTACGTGCGCTGGAAGCGTTTGCGCAAAACCGGGAAGTCGACTGCGTTGTTCTCAACGCTCCGCGTTTGCTGCGGTGTGCCCTCGATGACATGGAGGTAAATGAGGCCAAGCTTGGCAAGCTCGTCGACGTAGCTGCCATAGGTCTCATTCGGGTTGCTGTCGAGCGGCGTACCGCCGGGTTGTGTGCCGCCTGGCGAGATGCGGATGCCGACCCGGCTTGCATCGCCAAAGCCGTCTATCACAGCGCGTGCTGCTTCGAGCGGGAAACGCATCCGGTTCTCGACCGAGCCGCCGTACTCATCGGTGCGCAGGTTCGTTGAGCTGCGCAGCCACTGGTCGAGGAAGTAGCTGTTGGCCGAATGAATCTCCACTCCGTCAAAGCCGGCCTTGCGCGAGTTCTCTGCAGCGCGGCGGTAATCCTCTACGATGCCGGGCAGCTCGCTCAGCTCGAGCGCACGCGGCGCCACGTAATCTTCCATACCCTCGTTGGTGAAGGCCTGACCTTCCGGCTTCACTGCCGAAGCGGAGACTGGAAGCACACCACCGGGCTGCAGGTGCGGGTGCGACAGGCGCCCCGTGTGCCATAGCTGCAGAAAGAAAAGCCCGCCTCCTTTGTGCACAGCTTCGGTCACCGGTTTCCACGCTTCCACCTGCTTGTCGCTCCAGATCCCCGGTGTCTTCGCATAGCCCCGAGCCTGTGCCGAGATATTGGTCGCCTCCGAGACGATCAGCCCTGCGCTGGCGCGTTGAGCGTAGTACTCGGCCGCGTACGCCGGCACCACGCCGTCGTCTGAGGAGCGCGAACGCGTCAGCGGAGCCATCACAATGCGATTCTTCAGAGCAAGGGGTCCAAGTGTGTAGGGCTCAAACAAAAGGTCGTGCGGCATGGAGGGGGATCCTTGTCGGTGCGGGATAAGAGTCGGTAGGAAGATGCGCCGGCAAAGCGCGCACGCTAATAAGGATGCGCGGGGACTCAAGGGCGATGCAGCATCCCAGTGTGCGGAGGACGGACGCATGGGCCGGCAAAGCTGGATCGTATGGTCGCTGTTCTCGGCTGTTTTTGCCGCAGCAACTGCGCTGCTTGCCAAGCTCGGCGTCACCGCTGTCGATTCCAATCTGGCCACAGCAATCCGCACCAGCGTCGTGGTCGTATTCGCCTGGGGCATCGCATTGGCCCTCGGCGCACATCGTGGTGTCGCGGTGATCGCCGGTCGCACATGGCTGTTCTTGGTGCTTTCCGGCCTGGCTACCGGGCTCTCGTGGTTGTGCTACTTCCGCGCTCTCCAGCTTGGTCCGGCATCTCGCGTTGCACCGATAGACAAGCTGAGTGTTGTTCTGGTCATCCTGCTGGCATGGCCGGTGCTTGGCGAAGCCATCACCGGGCCCAAGCTGCTGGGCGGCGCGCTGATCGCAGTTGGCGCCATCGTACTCGCCTTCGCCTGAGCTGCACTCCTTGCTGCGAAGTCTCTCATCCAACCGCCGATAAACGAATACTCAGGGGCTATGTATGGCTAGGATTTTGATCGCAGGCGGTTCGCTTGGCGGCCTTCTGCACGCAGTGCTACTCCGGCGCGCAGGCCATTCTGTCGAAGTCTACGAAAAGGTGCCGGAGGAGCTTGCCGGCAGGGGCGGCGGCATCGCTACGCAAGCGCCGCTTTGGGAGATTCTTGAGCGTGCCGGCCTGACCGCCAGTGACGAACCACTGGCAGGCGTCCGGCTCCGCGAACGCGTCGTACTCAGGCACGATGGAAGCATAGCTGCCAGGACTGATGCGGACCAGCTGGTCTCCTCCTGGGACGCGATCTACAAGCTATTGCGATCCAGGGTTCCGGATGAGATCTATCATCGCGGCTGGGCGGTTGAGCGTGTTGAGGAAGCTGCCCATGCGGTCGCGTTCCACTTCAGCAACGGCGAGCGGGAGCAGGGCGACCTCGCCATCGCTGCGGATGGTGCAGGCTCGCGCGCTCGCTCGCAGCTGATGCCCGGCCATGAGCCAGAGTATGCAGGTTACGTGGCCTGGCGCGGCCTGGTAAGTGAAAGCGCACTGGACCCAGAAACGCTCGCTGCGCTTGGCGACCGCATGACCTTTTACACGCCTGACGGACAAGAGAGTGGTGGAGAGGAGAATGGTCCAGAGAAGGCGCGGCCTTCCAGGCAGGAAGCTTTTCAGGCTACAGATAACTCTCAGCTTCAGGCCAATGAGCAGATCCTGATCTATCCGATACCCGGGCCGAACGGTGAAACAGAGTCGGGGCAGCGGCAGCTCAACCTCGTCTGGTACCGGCCGGCCGACGGGAGCGCACTTGAGCAGCTGCTGACCGGTGAGGACGGTACTCGCTACGATCACTCCATCCCTCCGCCCGCCATCGGAAGGCGAACCATCGACGACATGCGTGCTGCCGCCGACAAGCTGCTGCCGCCGCCCATGCGCGCCATGGTTTTGGCTATCGAAAAGCCTTTCTTCCAGCCGGTCTATGATCTGCGGGCGCCGCACTTCGTCGCCGGCCGGACGGTATTGGTGGGTGATGCGGCTGTTCTGCCGCGTCCGCATCCCGGCGCGGGCACAACCAAGGCGTTTGAGGATGCATCGGCGCTGAGCGAAGCGCTCGGCATGGCAGATGGCCTGGCGTGGAAGAGTGGAGCCGCGCTCAGCGAGGCACTTGCGCGCTATGAGCAGGCGCGTCTTGGGCCCAATCACGAGCTATGGCAACACTCCCGCTCCCTGGGTCCACCTTTCCGCCGATTCGGCAAACGGCCAGGCGCCGGGCGAGGACCAGCACGCGCAGACGCTGCTGGAGCAAACGGCGCTAGGCATGCCTTAGCGGACGCGTGCTGTACACTCCGGTGAACTATCCCGGAGTGCCCGACAGCGTGAGTAATGAAGAGTGTAAGCAGCCAGAGCAGCCCGCTTCCTGGCAGTCCGCGACGCGAAGAGGCTTCCTGAAGGCAGGCAGCGTGAGCGTTCTCAGTAGCGCTCTCGGCACAGCACTGTCGCCGACGTCTCACGCCCAAAGTCAGGCCAACACGACCGATCAGTCGCTCCCGCCGGGCGCTCCTCCGGCTTTCGGCACGGCTCCGGCGGTGGGCCCGGAGGTTTCGGCCGGCACGTTTGTCGAGTCTGAAAAGCTTGTGCAGGTCGACTTCGCCCAGAAAGACCTCAAGGAGGCAGCGAGCAACTGGCGGCAGGCGATGGCGCCACTCTATGAGCGTCGTGTCGGGCCGCGTAAAGTGCCCCTGCCTGAATCAGTCGCGCCTGCAACCGTCTGGAACCCGCTTCTACCGGGTCACCAGCTCACAGCTAACCCAACCTTCATGCTGAATCTCCCTCGGCCTGGCCCCTTGCCCGCCAGCGACGAAGAGATCGCCTTCGCGACCGTGCCAACGCTTGCCGGCTGGGTCGTGGGCAAGAAACTCACTGCCGAGCGGCTGACGAAGATCTACCTGAACCGCCTCCAGCGGTACGACCCGAAGCTCCACTGCGTCATTACGCTTACCTCTGATCTCGCGCTCGACCAAGCTCGGAAAGCTGATGCTGAGCTTGCCGCCGGCCACTACCGCGGCCCGCTCCACGGCATCCCGTGGGGCGCGAAAGACCTGCTCGATACTGCCGGCATCCATACTACTTACGGCGCGGAGCCCTACCGCGATCGCATCCCGGCGAAGGACGCGGTTGTTGTCACGCGGCTGCGCGAGGCAGGTGCGGTGCTCGTCGCGAAGCTGTCGCTAGGCGCATTGGCTTTGAACGACATCTGGTTTGGCGGCCAGACACTCAACCCGTGGAACCTCGAGGAAGGCGCGTCCGGCTCAAGCGCCGGCCCGGGTGCGGCCGTGGCCGCTGGCCTGGTTGGCTTTGCGATTGGCTCCGAAACAGGTGGCTCGATCGTCTCACCCAGTATGCGCTGCGGCGTATGCGGCTCACGGCCCACCTACGGCCGAGTCGCCCGCACCGGCGCGATGACGCTCTGCTGGTCGCTCGACAAACTCGGCCCCATGGCGCGCGGCGTTCTAGACACAATGATTGTGCTGCAGGCGATCTCTGGCCCGGATGCGGGCGACGTTGCGAGCGTTCCAAGCACACTCAGCTTCAATGCCAACCGCGGCGTCCAGGGTCTGCGCGTCGGCTACTTTCCCAAATGGCTCAACGAGCCGCCCGCGACCGAGGTCGACCGCGCCGCTTTCTCCATGCTTTCGAAGCTGGGCATGCAGCCTGTACCGGTTACGTTGCCAGACTGGCCTTATGATTCGCTGCAGCTCATCCTCTTCGCCGAGGCCGCGGCTTCGTTTGAAGAGCTCACGCTCTCGCGGGAGGTCGACCAACTCAAGATGCAGGTGCCCGATGCCTGGCCAAATTCATTCCGGCAGGCGCGCTTTCTCTCTGCAGTGGACTTCGTTCAGGCCGACCGCATGCGTCGCCGCGTGGCCGAGGAAATGGCGCGCATCTTCTCCGAGGCTGACCTGCTGCTCGTGCCTTCGCTCCGCGACGAGATGCTAACCATCACCAACTTCACCGGCCACCCCTCGCTGACCGTGCGCGCGGGCTTCGTCGAGGTCTCCGAAGCGCGCAGCGACTGGGCGCCTGATCCCGCCCGTCCTTTGCCGAAGTTCTCCCCGCCGCGCCGCGTACCGCACGGGGTCACCTTCATTGGCCGCCTCTTCGACGAAGGCACGATCGCCGGCGCCGGCCTTGCGCTCGAGCAAGCCATGGGCGTCGCGGACGAGCGCCCGAAGGGGTTCTGAGTTATGTCCATCAAGACGGTCGCCGAGCGCATCGGCATGGAACGCGCGGGCCATGTGACCCGAGCTGTCCTCGACGCCATGAAAACTTCGGTTCAGCCCGGAGTATCGACATGGGAGATAGACGCTATCGGAGCTGCCGTTATGCAACGGCTCGGTGGCCGTTCGGCACCGAAGCTCGTTTACAGCTTTCCCGGTACGAGTTGCATTAGTGTTAACGAAGAAGTTGTTCACGGCGTTCCCGGATCGCGGCTGCTGCGCTCGGGCGACTTGGTCAAGCTCGACGTCACCGTTGAGGTAAACGGCTATATGGCTGATGCCTGTGAGACCGTTGCTGTCGGGCCTCTTTCGCCCGAAAGCCAGCGTCTCCAGGCATGTGCCGTTGATGCCCTGACTGCAGGCATTGCTGCGGTTCGGCCGGGAGCTCGCGCTTACGACATCGGCAAGGCAGTCAGCGCAAGGGTCATGTCGGCCGGCTTCTCGGTCGTACACGGACTCACTGGCCACGGTATCGGCCGCACCATCCACGAAGCGCCGGTGATCCCGAACATCTATGATCCGCGTTGCAATGCTGTGTTGACAGAAGGCTTGATCTTCACCATCGAGCCGATGATTGCTGCTGGCGGTCCGCGTACTGTTACCCTGCGGGACGGCTGGACGGTACGCACACGCGATTACTCCCGCTCGGCTCACCAGGAGCACACTCTTCTCGTGACCCGCGACGGAGCTCTTCTGCTGACCGCTTAGCCTTAGCGCGCCGTCCACCCGCCATCAATGACCAGGGTGTGCCCGGTAATCAGCGAGGCGGCCGGCGAGGCCAGGAAGACCACAGCTCCCGCGACCTCAGGCGGCTCGCCGATCCGGTGCAGCGCCGCAATGTTAGCAATGGTTTCGGCATGGAAGGCAGGGTCCGAGAGCGCGGGCTCCGTTCCAGGCGTGCGAATAAAGGTCGGAGCGACTGCGTTCACGCGAATCCCGTACTGGCCCCACTCGATCGCAAGGCACTTGGTTAAGTGCGCGATGCCTGCCTTGGTCATGCAGTATACCGACTCAGTCGGCAGTGCGACGGCGCCGGCCTGCGAGCCCATATTGATAATGGTGCCGCTGCCCTGCTGGATCATGATGCGTCCGGCAGCCTGGCTGGCGAAAAACGTGCCTTTCAGGTTGATCGCCAGCGTTCGGTCAAAGTCTTCCTCTCGCACGTTCTCGGCCAGGTTCGTCGGTGCAACGCCGGCGTTGTTGACCAGGATGTCCAACCGCCCGAAATGCTTCGCCGCTGCCTCTATGCCTGCCTGGATCTCCGCTGCTTTGCTCATGTCCATCTGCAGCGGGAGCACCCGCTGGCCGCGTGCGTTGATCTCCTGGGCCAGTCCGGCGTCGCTCGCCAGGTCGCGCAGGCCAATCGCTATATCCGCTCCGGCCTCGGCCAGCGCCAGCGCAATCGCACGGCCCAGGCCTCGGGCTGCGGCTGTCACCAGCGCTATCTGGCCGTCCAGCACGAACGACGGCAACATCGGTACGCTTGTTCCCATTCGAAGTAACTCCTTCCGCGCCCTTTGGAGCGCTTCCGACACTACATTGGAAAGATGCCACTCCTGCGTCCTGCGCGCCGGGGTTCTGGAAGGAGCCTCATATCTCTCGCCGACTGCTTTCCGTTCTCGCCACCGTACTCGCCTTGACCACGCTGCTCTTCACCCCGGCTGCGGCACTCGCGCAAACGCCCGTTCCCAGCCAGGGATATGACCTGAGCCAGTACCCGCACGGCATTTCTGCCGCCTACACTGCGCACGACTTTTGCTTTACCGACGGCGAAACTCTTCCGGAGCTGCGCCTCCACTACGTCACACTCGGCCAGCCGCACCGCGACTCTTCCGGCAAGGTTGATAATGCTGTTCTCATTCTCCACGGTACAGGCGGCTCCGCTGCACAGTTCCTCACGCCCAACTTCGCCGGGGTGCTCTTCGGCCCGGGGCAACTGCTCGATGCCAGCCGCTACTACATCGTGCTCCCCGACTCGATAGGGCATGGACTTTCGTCGAAGCCGAGCAATGGCATGCACATGCGCTTCCCCAAATACGACTATGACGACATGGTGCGCGCGCAACACCTCCTGCTCGCCGAAGGTCTCCATGTCGACCATGCACGGCTGATCCTGGGCACCAGCATGGGCTGTATGCACGCTTTTGTCTGGGGCGAGATGTACCCGACGTATGCGGATGCGCTTATGCCGCTCGCCTGCCAACCGGTCGAGATCGCCGGGCGCAACCGCATGACGCGCAAGATGGTCATCGAGAACATCGAGCGCGATCCCGGTTTCCATAGTGGCGATTATGCGGCTGAACCGCTAGAAGGTTTGCGCGCCGCGGAGGAGATTGTGCTCCTTATGGGCTCGAGCCCGCTCCAGATGCAGGAGCACGAGCCGACTCGCGCCTCTGCGGAGCAGTACCTTGACTCGACGCTTGAGCGTGCCGTCACCCATCTCGATGCAGACGACATGATCTACCAGTTCGATGCCTCGCGGAACTACAACCCCTACCCGAAGCTCGGCTCTATCCAGGCCCAGCTTACGCAGATCAACTCCGCCGACGACTTCATCAATCCTCCCGAGCTTCACATCTCCGACAAAGACATCCACCTGATCCCGCATGGCCGGTTTGTACTGCTGCCCATCACGGAAGAAACACGCGGCCACGGCACGCATACCCTGCCGGCGATCTGGCAGGGCTACCTCCAGGAGCTGCTTGCCGCTTCTGCCCCGCGTCACTAAAGCGAGCGAAACCGGCGTAAAGTGGCGGAAATTCGCCGCTTTGCTTAGACTTGGGCGGCAGCACGGGCAGCCTCGCGCGCGCCGGCTTTGGAGAAAACAGACAAATGAACAGCAGATTTGCAGCCCTTGGCGCCGTCGCGCTCTTGTGTGGAGTAACCGCCGCCGCCCCGCTTGCCGGCGCACAGCAAACCCCGGCGCAGAAGCGGGCGGCTGCCCGGCAGCAGGCGCAACAGGAGGCCCAGGAACGCGCACGCATCGCGGCCCTCCCGTGGATGAACAAGAGTCTGCCGCCCGACGAGCGCGCCGATATGGTGCTCAAGCAGATGACACTCGATGAGAAGATCAGTCTGTTGCACGGCAACGGCATGGCGCACGAGGCGCAATGGCAGATGCCGCTCATCAGCCAGTCCAATGGGGGCGCCGGTTACATCGCGCCCATCGAGCGCCTCGGCATCCCGGGCATCGACATGTCCGACGCTGCGTACGGTGTTCGTTCCTCCGGGGCAAACGGCCGCTACGCCACCGCGCTGCCCTCGAATCTGGGCGCCGCGTCCAGTTGGGATCGCAAAGCCGCCTTCGAGTACGGCGACCTGATCGCTCGCGAGTTGCGCGCCCAGGGCTTTAACATGACGCTCGGCGGCGGCGTGAACCTCACCCGCGAGCCCCGCAACGGCCGTACTTTCGAGTACCTCGGCGAAGACCCTGTACTTGCCGGCACGCTCGTCGGCCAGCTGATGACCGCTGAGAAGAGCGAGCACGTCATCTCCGACATCAAGCACTACGCGATCAATGACCAGGAGACAGGACGCAACATCGTTGACGCCCAGATCTCGAAGCGTGCTATGCGCGAATCTGACCTGCTTGCCTTCCAGATCGGTATTCGCGACTCGCATCCGGGCGCGGTCATGTGTTCCTACAACCGCGTCAACGGCGACTACGCCTGCGAGAACGACTACCTGCTGCACGACGTGCTCAAAGGTGACTTCAAATTCCCGGGCTTCGTTCTCTCCGACTGGGGCGGGACGCACTCGACCGTCAAAGCCTCGCACGCAGGGCTCGACAACGAGGAGCCAGTGGACGACTTTTTTGGCCCCAAGCTGAAGCAGGCCGTGCTCGACAAGCAGGTCTCTGAGGCCGAGATCGACGACCACGCGCACCGCATGCTGCGGTCCTATTTCGACGACGGCGTCGTCGACTACCCGCAGCAGCGGGGCGTGGTGGAGGTTGAGCGCGATCTTGATGTTGCGCAGCACGTGGAAGAAGGCTCCATTGTGCTGCTCAAGAACGAGCGATCTATCTTGCCACTCGAAGGGAAGCGAGCCAAGTCCATCGCCGTAATCGGCGCGCATGCCGACGTCGGCATGATTTCAGGCGGCGGCTCCGCTCAGGTCGACCCGCCAGGCGGCAATGCCATCATGCCGCCCGGGCAAGGCGCCACGCATTGGCAGGAGCATATCTGGTTCCCGACCTCGCCCATGCACGAGCTCGCAAAAGCGATGCCAGCCGCGAAGATCCAGTTCGCCTCCGGCGACGACACCGCGGCCGCCGCTTCGCTCGCCAAGCAGTCTGATGTCGCGATTGTCTTTGTGCAGCAGTGGACAAGTGAGGGGATGGACCTGGCTACGCTCGCACTGCCCGACAATCAGGACGCACTGGTCGAAGCGGTCGCCGCGGCAAACCCGCATACCATCGTCGTGCTTGAAACCGGCACGGCTGCGCTCATGCCCTGGGCCGGCAGGGTCGAGGGCATCGTCGAGGCCTGGTACGGCGGCTCGCGTGGCGCTACGGCGCTGGCCAACGTGCTGACGGGTGCGGTCAACCCCTCCGGCAAGCTTGCTATGACCTTCCCGATGCGCGATGCGGACCTGCCGCACCCTACCATCCCGCCACTGCCGGCTGAGGATAGGGGCGCCGGCTCAGGCGCAGTCGGCGACGCGCACAATACGCACGCAGGCTACTCGGTGCAGTATGACGAAGGCCTGAAGGTCGGTTACAAGTGGTATGACGCCGAGAACAAACCGGTTTTGTTCCCGTTCGGTTACGGCTTGTCGTACACCAGCTTCAGCTACTCCGGCCTGAACGTCAGTGGAGGCGCCACGCCGACCGTTACCTTTATGGTTAAGAACACCGGCAAACGCGCCGGCGCCGAGATCTCCGAGGTGTATGCGATGTTGCCGGCTGCGAGCAACGAGCCGCCGAAGCGACTGGTCGGCTTCGAAAAGACGATGCTCGAACCCGGCGAAAACCGCGAGATCACGGTCAAGGTTGACCCACTATATCTGTCAGTTTTCAACGAGCAGAGCGGGATAACGAGCGTTTTCCCGGGTACTTACACATTCGCGGTTGGAGGCTCTTCGCAGAGTCTTGCGCTCAAGCAGAGCGTGCCGATCGGGCGCCAGTAGCGTTCTCCGACGAGGACGAGACTTGCACGCCCGGGTGATGCTGGGCTGAGTGTAGCGGAGTCGAAGGATCTGTTTCCCCATCGAGCACGGGTGAACCGCAGTCTTTCGACTCCGCCCTCCGGGCTTCGCTCAGGATGTTTCGGAGTCACGGAAGCAAAAGGCGTCTCAGAGTGTCTTGACGCATGACACCTGGCCTCGCTCCAGTCTCACCGGTAAGGCGTCCACTTCGTGGCGCTCAGCGCCTATTGCTTCCTTGCTGTGCACGCAATCACGTATACACTGCTGCTACCCATGAACCATACCCGTGCCGCTGCCCACCTTTTCTCCGCTGCGACCCTCCTCCTCGCCGCCCCGCTCTTCGCGCAGACCAAGCCTCAGCCACAACCAGAGCCTGACCCTATGCTGCCTCCGATCGTCGAGCCGGTCGACAAGCCCTACGCCGGCCCGGTCAAGCTCTCGGTCGATCTGACCAACAACGTCGACCGCATCGTGAGCATCCACGAGGACGTTCCGGTTCCTCCTGCAGGCAAAAACGCCGCCAAGGAGCTGGTGCTGCTCTACCCGCAATGGATCCCCGGCAATCACTCACCGACAGGGCCGATCTCGAAGCTCGGCGGCATCATTACGACCGTCGATGGCACGCGCGTGCAGTGGGTACGCGACCGCGTCAATGTTTACGCATTTCATGTCCCGCTCACGCCCAGCGCAAAGACGGTCGGCCTCGACTTCCAATATTTATCGCCGGTCAAGCGCACGGAAGGCCGCATCCAGATCTCCAACGAGATCGCCGACCTCGCCTGGAACGACGTCTTGATGTATCCGGCCGGCTACTTCTCACGCGATATCCCGTTTGACACGACGCTCAAGCTGCCGGAAGGCTGGAAGTACGCGACTGCGCTTGAAACGGCCTCCGATGCAGGTGCAACTGTCACTTTCAAAACGACGCCACTCAACACCCTTGTTGATTCGCCGCTCTATGCCGGCCTGAACTACAAACGCATCGATCTTTCGCCGACCGCGACCGACACCGTTCACCTGGACGTCTTTGCCGATGCTCCAGAAAATCTTGCGATCACCCCCGAACAGCTGGAGTGGCACAAGCGGCTCACGGCCGAGGCTGACAAGCTCTACGGCTCGCACCACTATGACCACTATGATTTCCTGCTGCTGCTGAGCGACCAGGTCGGTGGTGTCGGCCTCGAGCACCACCAGTCGAGCGAGGATGGTCACCCGGCGAACTATTTTACCGACTGGTCGGCGGGCGTCGGAGGCGTCGATCTGCTCGGCCATGAGTACACCCACTCCTGGGACGGAAAGTTTCGCAGGCCCGCTGACCTTTGGACGCCGAACTTCAACGTGCCTATGCGTGACGACCTGCTCTGGGTCTACGAAGGCATGACGCAGTACTGGGGCAACGTGCTGACGGCGCGCGCGGGCATGCGCTCCCCCGAGCAGACTCGCGATGTGTTCGCGCTTGTTGCCGCGGGCTTTGAAGCGAGCCCCGGCCGCGACTGGCGCCCGCTCGTCGATACCACCAACCAGCCGACCGTTTCGCAGCGCAGCCCCGTGAGCTGGGTAAGCTGGCAGAGGCCGGAGGACTACTACACCGAAGGCATGCTCATCTGGCTCGATGCCGACACGAAAATCCGCGAGCTGACCAACGGGCAGCGCTCGCTCGACGACTTTGCCAAGCTCTTCTTCGGCCCCTACAACGGTAGCTACATCACCTACACCTATCACTTTGAGGATGTGGTGAAGGCGCTCAATACCGTTGCTCCCTACGACTGGGACAGCTTCCTGAAGACGCGCGTCTATGACCTGCACCCTGCCGTGCCCGAGGATGGATTCGCTCGCGGCGGCTACAAGCTGGTCTACAGCGACAAGCCGATCGCCTGGTATGACAAGGCTCTCGCCGCGAACCATGCTGCCAGCTTTGCGTTCTCGCTCGGCTTTACAGTCGGCTCCGCGCGCGGTGGCGACAACACAGGCGGCGGCATCGGCGCAGTCTACTGGAACAGCCCGGCTTTCAAGGCCGGCATTACGCCTGATATGAGCATCGTTTCGGTCAACGGTTCTGCTTACACGCCCGAAGTGTTGCGCAAGGCGATCGTTGCGGCCGAGAAGGACACCAAGCCGATCCAGCTTGTCTTTACGCGCGGCGACAAGTACCTGACCATTCCACTCGACTACCACGGCGGCCTGCGTTATCCCTCACTCCAGCGCGTTGACGGTACGCCAGCTCGCTTTGACGACATTCTCGCTCCGAGCAAAAGCCCACTGCCCGCTATGTAAAGTCAAGCGTAACGAGGCCAGCAAGCCGCCCGGGCGGCTTTGCTGGTACTCGTGCGGAGTCTACTGATTTGCTGGACTGCGAAGCTCGGCGCTGGGCGACCAACGAGCTCCTTCAATCTCCTCGGTCAGACTGAGCGCAGGGAAGCCGTCGGCGCTCCGCTCCAGGGGGCTACTTTATCGGCTCATAGCAAGCCCTGACTCCTCACCCACGCGGAGCGAACGAAAACTCCACTTTGCCTTCGCCGCTCAAGACCAGCGAAGCTTCAAACGGCTTCCCGGCTTTCGAGACAAACCCGCGCAGCACTCCGGTACGGCCGTCCCGGCACAACGCAGCTACGTCCAGCTCGCTCATCTCGCGGCCGGCGATCGTACGCCAGACCGTGAAACGACACCCTGTGTCTGCATACGCCGAACAGCCAAACGCTTTCGCATCCTCCCGTGGCAGCCGTACGAAGCCGGCTTTGCACAATGGGCAAGGCAGCGGGCCGACTGCGGCCGTGCCCTTCCGCATAGGCTGCCGCGCGCCGGATGCGTGTTCGCCGGAGCTGGCAATCTCCTGGATCGCTCCGGACCGCTTCCGAGCGGAACGCTTCACCTTTGTTCGCGCGGTTGCCGTCTCCGGAGCGGCGGCAGCTGCCCGTCGGACACGCTTTTTCACAGCTCCTGTCGCGCTATCCGCGTCCGCGCCGCCCGTTTCTGGTCGCGACAGGGCGGGACTTGCAACGACCCGCGCAGGCCAGCGGCTACTCGGACCGCGCGCCGTGGTCGGTGAGGGTCGCCAGTCGCTCGCCTTGGAAACGTGCCCTGCGCCGGTCGCTCGCAACGCCGGCGACGCCCCACCCAGAGCCTGCAGCTCCTGCTGCAGCCGCTCATCTGCAGCGCTCACAACGGTAAGGTACTCGGCCTTACCCTCCGCGATCTCATCCAGCTGCTCCTCCAGCGCGCGTGTGAACGCATACTCGGCAAAGGAGAACCGGTTTACAAGCGAGTCGACGACCAGGCACCCCAGCTCTGTCGGCCGAAGGTACTTTGCCGAATCCTGGAGATAGCCGCGTGTCTGCACGTTCTTCAGGATGGCCGGATAGGTCGAAGGCCGACCAATCCCAATACTTTCAAGCTTCTTGATCAGCGTCGCCTGCGTGTAGCGCGGTGGGGGCTGTGTCTTCTTGTGGAGCACGCGCCCGCTCTCAGCAACGATACCCGCGCCCACCGCCAGTACTGGCACCCGCCCGCAGCGTTCGCCGTCTTTTGCGTCCTCTTCTTCGGCCTCATCGGTTCCATCTTTCGCGGTCAGCGCTCTCCAGCCGGGTGCAACGAGTACCCGCCCTTCCGCCTTGAAAGTGAACATTTCTGAACCGTTCTTTGACTCGAGCCGGGTTGTGTTCACGCTCCACTCCGCATCTGCCAGCTGGGAGGCGACAGCGCGTAGCCAAATGAGCCGGTAAAGCGCTTTCTGCGCCGGCTCCTCGCCTGCGTGCTCGCTTGCGAAATGCGTCGGCCGGATCGCCTCGTGGGCTTCTTGCGCATTGCCGCGCGCGCGCCAGCTGCGTGCCCTGTCCGGCAGCGGCAATCCTTGCCCTGTCGCATACCCGCGGACCTCCCTGAGAGCCTCCGCGCTGAAGTTCTGGGAGTCGGTCCGGTGATACGTGATAAGCCCGGCCTCAAACAGCCGCTGTGCTACCTGCGCTGTCACATCCGGCTTCCATCGCAGCTGTACACTCGCGGCCTGCAGCATGGTGCTGGTGGTAAACGGCGGAGGGGGAGGCTGCTTCGTCAGGCGGTTTGCCGAGGCCAGCACCTTGCACTCTCGGCAGGCAGCTGCTCGGGCGGCCAACGGCTCGTCCAGGATATATCTCTGCTCCTCGCCGTCCACTTTCTTCAGGAACGGTGCCATTTCCCACTGCGCCCGCCAGCTCCCACCATCAAAGCTCAGTTCCGCGCCGAAATGCCGCACCTCGCGGAAGGCCTCGATCTCTCGCTCGCGATCAACGACCAGCCGCACAGCCGGGCTCTGCACCCGCCCCGCACTCAGGCCGTGCCGCGCTGCCTGGCGGGAGAGCACCGGCGATACCTGGTAGCCGACCAGCCGGTCCAGCACCCGGCGAGCTTCCTGCGCGTGTACCAGGTGGCTGTCGATCTGTCGGGGAGCTGTCAGCGCACGGCGGATCACCTCCGGCGTGATCGCGTCGAAGCTCACCCGCTGGGCCCTGCGCAGCCTCAGCACCTCCGCAACATGCCAGGCGATTGCCTCGCCCTCGCGGTCAGGGTCGGTGGCCAGGTAAACCTGGTCGGCTTTCGCTGCGCGTGCGCGCAGCGTCTTTACCACGTCGGCCCCGCGTTCGCTCAATTCGTATTGCGGCCGGTACCCGGGCATCTCCAGGCCCAGCTCCTTTGCGGGCAGATCGCGGATGTGGCCCACGCTCGCCGCTACATCCCAGCCGCCGCCAAGCGCCGTGAGGATCTCCCGAATCTTCTTCACCTTATTCGGGCTTTCCACAATCATCAGCTTCATCATCTATTCTCGCCGCAGGCGACGCTAGCACCAGAGTAGCGCGCTGCGGGCAGCGCTCATTGCTTACCCCGGTACCCGCTCCGCCATTCGTCGTTTGCCTGCGAACCAGCCTTTACAATTGGGCAGACGGCGGCTCACGCGCGGTCTTTACGCCCGTCATCCCATGGCAGAACCCACTGGCTACGCCTGCCACTGCACCATTTTCTCCCGTGCCAGCGGTGCCATTGCCGCGACACGCTGCTCTTGGATCTCATCCTGACAGGATCTAACTCGACCCATGCATCTTTGGAATGACTACGAAGGCACAACGCTCGCCGGGCGATGGCAGCTTGGCCGCTTGCTACGCACAGAAGGCCGCAGCGCTCTGTTTGCGACCACCAAGGCCGACGGCCAGCCTGCGATCCTCCGTGTGACGGAGGCGCTGAACGATCAGGCCGTACTTCAGGCTCGTTTCCGCGCCATTCAGGCCGCGGGAGACAAGTACCTCGTCGCCGTTGAGGGCTATGGAGATGCCCTTCTGGACGGCACGCCGCTCAGCTACGCTGTGCTGGAGTCCACCCAGGAGTCGCTCGCCGACATTCTTGCGCAGCGGCGGCTCGCTCCCGATGAGACTCTTGAAGTGGCGACGAGCGTCGCCAGTGGCCTGCTGGCTCTGCATAGCAGGGGTCTGGTGCACGGCCTGGTCGAGCCCGAGAGCGTGCTCGCTGCAGGCGAACGCATTAAGCTGCGCTCCGACTGCGCGCGCTGGGCACCTTCGCCCGAAGATGCCGCGCTTGAAGGCGCCGTGACGGCGCAGACAGACGCTCTGGGCCTCGCCGGAACGGTGTATCGCGCACTCACGCAAAGCCGTCTTCATGATTCCTCGGACGCACTCGCCCTACCGGAGCCTTTCGCAACGATCGTGCGCAACACTGCGCGTGGTGCCTGGGGTGTACCCGAGATCCAGGCGGAGTTGGAGCGATACAGCCGCGCTCACGTCTCTACTGTCCCCGTTACGCCCGCGGCAACTTCACAGCCTGCCACGACCCTGCACACCGCGCCAAGCATGGAGCCCAAATCCAGGGTCGATGCTCCCGCTTCAGCCGAGCCGGCGCCCGCACCATTGAGTTCACGCGCAGCCACAACGGTAGTTCCCGAAGAAGACAGCGCATGGAAGCAGCCGGAACGCCTTGACTCCGGCCTTCGCCGCGGAATCTTTGCAGCTGTCGGAGCTGCAGCGCTCCTGCTGATACTTTTCCTCGCTTTTCATCACAGTCCGAAGGGGATTGCAACGCCGCTTCAGTCCAACTCGGCGCAAGTGCCAGAGACGACACCCGCAGCTCTTACGCCGCCAGTCTCGCCCAGCACCATGGCTCCAGCGGTCCAGCCTGCTCCCGGTAACGCCAGCGCGCTTCCCTCTGCAAGCAGGCCTGCTACAAGAGCAAGGGATACTAACCCAGCGGCGGCGGCACCATCACCGGAAGCTGCACCATCCTCTCCGCTTGCCGGCCAGAAAGTCTGGCGTGTGATTGTCTACACCTACAACCATCGCGATCAAGCCGCCGCCAGGGCCGCGCAAGTAAATCGGCGCTTTCCGGGATTCGACGCCCAGGTATGGAGCCGCACCGGGGAGCGGCCGTTTCTGGTCACGCTTGGCACAGGCATGACCGAACAGCAGGCCTCTGCCCTGCGCGCCCGGGCCCGCAGGGCCGGCATCGCCCGCGACCTGTACGCGCAGAACTACTCGCACTAGCCGCGTTGCGCCTGATACCCTTAGGCGCCTCTGCCGGCAAATGTCCTCACGCGACAGAGTCATCCAAGCGAAGTGCAGCGAAGTCCAAGGATCTTCGTTTCTCGATTTGGCGCGCCAAGGCCGATCAGCGTGAAAGGAGGCTTCTGACTCCCTTTGATCAGGTTGCCAGAGGTCCGGGCTCCAGAACGCGCTTTCTACTCGTTGCTCAGGCTGTCTTTACCCCGGCACTGCGGTAGATCTGCATCATCAGCTCCATATCCCGCAATCCTTCCTCGCCGCTCATCTTCACTGGCTTGTCGTTGCGGATGCAGTCGGCGAAGTAGTCGGCCTGCGCCGTGAACTGCTGCGGATCATGGATCGGCTCCGGAAAGTCGATTGGCTCCTTCCCACTGCCGCCGGTCCCGGCGACGGTTCCCGTGAGATGGATTCCCTGGTAGCCGAACGCCGGCGACAGTTCCAGCATGCCCTTCGACCCGTGAACCCGCACGAAGCCATCCATGCTCCCGCCGTAAGTGGTCGCGCAGCTCGCCACGATGCCTGAAGGGAACCGCATCGTCCAGCTCACGTTCTCTTCGACCTCGTTGAAGCGGCCATCCTTGTCGATCACTGAGCTGTAAGCGGACATCACCTGTGGCTCCTCGCCCGTAAGATAACGGCTGGCGTTCAACGAATAGATACCGACGTCCATGAGCGGGCCGCCGCCGGCGAGCTTCTTGTCCAGGCGCCACTCGCCCGGTTGGATGTTGAAGCCGTTCGCGCTCTCCATCGCCTGTACCTGCCCAATCGCGCCCGAGCGGATCAGCTCAATCGCTCGGAGGTTGACGGGCTCCAGCTGACAGCGGTAGGCAATCATTAGCTTGCGCCGCGCCTGCTCGCACGCCGCGATCATCGCTCGCGAGTCGGCAACGGTGGTCGCCATCGGCTTCTCGCACAGAACATGCTTGCCGGCCTTTGCGGCGCGAATCGTGTATTCGGCATGCATGCTGTTCGGCAGCCCAATGTAGACCGCGTCAACGGCCGGGTTTTCACGCATGCGATCATACTGCTCGTAACTGTAGATGGAAGAAGCAGGCACGTTGTACTTTGCGGCGAGCTGCTGCGCCTTCTCCGGGTGCCCGCTTACGAGCCCCGTAACTTTGCCGTGTTGTGATTGCAAAAGCCCTGGCATGAAGTGGTCGACCGAGATGCGGCCCAGCCCGACGATGCAGTAGCCAACAGGCGCAATGCTCGTGCTGCCGGCCAGCATGGCAGCAGCCAAGGCGCGAGGCGTAAGCGAGGAGGCGGCAGCAAGCCCGGCAAACTTCGAGAAATCGCGGCGGGAAAGAGGCATGGTGAAGAATCTCCTGCGAGTCAGTAGCGGCTGGTAAGCACCCACTTGGATGTTGACTCGGGAGCTTGTGGAAGTGCGGAGACCGAAAGTCGCCGCTTTTTCGCTGCCCGGCAGCAAAGCGCTTGCCACGCGCGCAGCTCAGCCTTCTTAATGGGGCATGCGCCTGCGCTCGCTGCTAATACTGTTGCTGATCTCCGTTCTGTCCCCACTCCACGACGACTGTTTTGGAGCCACCCCGCCCGCCGTACCGCCTGGCGCGCTCGCGATCTACTTTATCGACGTGGAGGGCGGCCAGTCGACGCTGTTTGTAACTCCCGACGGCCACTCACTGCTGGTCGATACAGGCTGGTATGGGCAGGGCAACCGAGACGCTGACCGTATCGTGGCCGCGATGGGAATGGCGCACATCTCGCGCCTGGATGCCGTGCTCATCACGCACTTTCACCTCGATCATGTAGGTGGGGTGGCAGCCCTAGCAGCGCGTGTAACTATCGGCATGTTTCTTGATCACGGCCCGAACCGCGAACCAGTAGGTGGGGACACGGCGATAGCGCGCACTGCCTACGGGCAGCTCCTGTCCAGCGGGCGCTACCGGCATCAGGTGCTGCACCCGGGCGAGACGCTGCCAGTACCTGGTTTTCATGGAACCGTAGTCAGTGCGGATGGCGCGTTGCTTTCACGGCCACTGCCGGGCGCCGGCGCGCAAAACGCGTTTTGCGCAGATGCGGGCCAGGCGCAGCCTGACGCAACCGAAAACTCGCGGTCGCTCGGTTTCGTTCTGCAATGGGGTCCCCGCACCCGGATTCTAGACCTCGGGGATCTGACCCGCGATAAGGAGAAGGAGTTGATGTGCCCGAGGAACAAGCTTGGCCACATCGATTTACTGGTTGTCTCGCATCACGGTTGGTATCAAAGCTCCAGTGCGGCGCTGGTCGATGCGATTACCCCGCGCGTCGCTGTCATGGACAACGGCGCCACCAAGGGAGGCTCCATTCCGGTGCTCGACACCCTTCGCAACGACCCAAGCAAGCCGGCTCTGTGGCAGCTACACTTCTCTAACGAGGGCGGCGCGGCGCACAACACGGACGCATCGCAGATCGCCAACATGACTGGGCCCCCGCTGGAAGCAGGCCATGGAAGCGGCCACGCTGACGACGCAGGCTACTTGCTCCGGGCGACCGTCCTTCCAAGTGGTACGTTGCAGATGTGGAACGGCCGGACCGGTGAGCTCCGCTCGTATGCGCCAAATATCGCGCATTCGGCAGGAGCGGGTTCGCGAGGTCAGTAGCGAGCCTGTAGCTCCGACCAATCGTGGGAACAGTACTAGTCCTCCCGGGCTTGGTGTTCCGTCGTCGAGGACGGCTCGCTGTAAAGAACAACGCTGCGGCACGGAGAAGGCCGCTGATGTGACGCCGGCTGATTCACGCATCGCGAAATTCCCGACCGGCAGCCGTGCCGACGAGTACCTGCCAGCTGCCAACGGACGAGGAAGGCGGTCATGCTGCCTGGTCATCGGTCAGGCGCGGCAATCAAGCATCGCCCGCTCCACAGGTTCGCCCGAAGCGGAGACTTCCTGGGCCGGCAGCGCCGTCCGCATATCCACCTCCTGCCACGCGCCGCGAATTTCGAGCAGGAGTGCGCAGGCCCGCTCCAGTGGCGCAGGTTCCTGGACGAACTGCGCGCGCAGCATCTGTTCGCGCAGGCAGCTGTAAAAACGCCGAAGATGGACTGCCGTCATGCCTCCACGCTCGGCGTCGATCAGGCTGTCGAGCTGAGTCAGCACAGCGAAGCCGTGCTTGAGATACCGGCAGCGTCCTTCAATGTCCTTCTGCGTCATGGCGGCGATCGCGCGCTGGAGATCTCCGGCGAGAGTGTCGTACAAAGCAATGACAAGACCCACAACGGAAGCTTGCTGCGTCGCGGCCCGACGGTATGCGAGTGCTGGAGGTATAGGTGTCATGAGCCTGAGCTACCCGTGCTGTAGTCGCCTAGCAGCACCTGCGTGTTCTTGATGGTTTGAGGGAGCTGCTGGAGCGCGATGTTCGCGTTGTTGTACTCCGTGGTCAGCGTCGTCTGTTCCGTATTTAAGTAAAGCTGGTAGCTTGCAATATCGTTCGTGAGATCGGTATTTTCGTTACTGATACCCTGCAGATCCACGGTGAACGCGCCCTGCGATGGATCAACGTAGTTGTTGAGAGTTGTCGTTAAATTTGAAGCAAAGCCTGCGCTCCCATTCGTGCCCTGGAAGAAGTTCACAACGCCCTGGTAGTTGTTCGTCAGCGCACTGTCGAGGGTATTTGTGTCCAGTGAGAGAGTGCCGTCCTGATTTGTAGTTACGCCGATCGAGGCGAGCGACGTGATCGCACCCGAGCCGATGGTGAGATTGGAAGAATCGAGCAAATCACTCTGCAGCGATCGTGCCGTACTGTCGGAGGAGAGCACGCCCTCCGAAGAAGTGGACGTGTTGTAAGTGAATTGAGAGTTCAGATCGCTGATCAGGGTGTTGTAAGAGCTTACGAAGCTGCTTACCGCTGATCCGATACTGCTGGTATCCGGCGAGATCGAGATCGTTGCGGGCGTGCCTGCCGTGTTGGTGCCCTGTAGATTGAGTGTCAATCCAGTTATTGCGCCGGTGACGGTATTCGACGCACTCGTGATGGGGACTCCATCGACGGAGAGCGATGCGTCTGCTCCCGTCCCTGCCCGAGTAAACTGCAGGCCGGTATCGCTGGAGATGGACAAGTTCGCGGCCGCACCGGAACTCTGGCTGGCTAGAGCGAGCCGGGATCCGTTGGCGTCGTCGACAACGGATGCGTTCACCCCGATACCTGCTGCGTTGATGGTGGCAGCAAGTTGATCAAGCGTGTTTACGCCGTTACCAGTTGTGAAGGTGGTCGAAGTGCCGCTGCCAACAGTGATCTGGAAGGAACCGCTCGGCAGTACGGCCGAGTCACTAGACTCCAGGTCGGAATAGTAGGATCCGGTCGTCGCAAGGCTGTTGACGACAACTGTATGGCTGCCAGTATCTGAACCTGCGGAAGTAGAAGCTGTCACTACACCAGCATCAGAAGAGGTCGCCGCGGTCGACGCAAATACACCACCAACATCGCTGAGTGACTGCAAAGAATCGCTGAGGTTTGAGGCCTCGCTTTCAAGTTGTTGGATCTCCGTGGCCTCGCTATTCAGCGTGCTTTGTTCTGCCTGATCCTGCGTAATAGGGGCTGAGTCAGCAGCGATTACCGCGGCTACTGCCGAGGTTACATCGAGGCCACCCGAGCCATTGTTGAGGGCGCTCAGAACCGCGGAGAGTGCCGAGGTGGATGCTGCGCTCATACGGGAAAGCTCCTTGCGCGGTCGCTACTTGGTACTTTCAAAAGCTCCGGTCCCGGCGTGCTGCGGATGCCGGCCGGGGATAGACAGCTTTTCGGAACAGGCGAAGCACGGAACAACTGGGCCGACCAAGGAAGCCGCCTTCCGGCCTGAACCCATCGCGACAGCAGGAGCGAGCGGCTCAGGCCGCGCTCTCCTGCTGTCGGTCTGCTAATGAACAGCGGTGGTTGCCGCCGATCCATTTTCTCTGCGCGTTACTGCAGCAGCTTGAGGACGTTCTGCGACTCAGTGTCAGCCTGCTGAAGGGCAGAGATGCCGGTCTGCTCGAGCACCGAATACTTGGTATCGTTCGCGACCGTGGCTCCGATGTCGGCCGATGTAATGTCGCTGGAAGCGCTGGCTAGGTTCTGCGACTCCGTCGTGTCAACTCCGGAGGTAGCTTGGAGCTGCTCGACCTTGGCTCCGAGGGTGCCGCGCTGCGCGGAGACTGTGCTGATCGCTGCTGTAATCTTCTGCAGCTCGGCCGCAGCATCCGTCGCGTTGTCCAGACCGGCGGCCGTAGTACCGGAAGCTACAGCCGTAAGACCAAGCGCAGTGACGTTGGTGGCAGCAACTGTGGTGTTTACCTCGTTTACGCCTCCAGACGTACCGTCACTCGTAAAGATTGTGAGAGTGCCGCCGAAGATTGCCTGGCCGTTGTAGTTGGTGCTCGAGTTGATGCTGTTGATCTCCGACTGGATCGCAGCGTACTCGGAGTTGATTGCGGTGTCCTGGGTGCTGGTCACTGTGCTGTTGGAGGCCTCAGTCGCCAGTGTCACCGCACGATTGAGCAGAGAGGTGATCTGCGAAAGGGCCCCGTCAGCGGTCTGGAGTAGCCCAACGCCATCGGTGACGTTCTGGGCCGACTGGTTGAGCGCGGCCACATTGGCGTTCAGGCCGTCGGAAATCGCGAGACCGGCCGCGTCATCCGAGCCTGAGTTGATGCGCGAACCGGACGAAAGCTGTTGCAGGCTCTGGTTAGCCGCGTTGGTCGTAATGTTGAGCTGATTTTCCGCTTCCAAAGCTGAGATGTTGTTCAGGATGCTAAGCGACATAGATCGACTTCTCCTCGTTTCGTTTGTCTGCCTGCACAACAGCTCCGCTTTGCGCGTCGGCCTGTGCTCCGGCTGCATTGTCTTGCAACTCTTCTATCGGCGGTTCTTCAAATCTGTTCAGGTCGCGCTGCGGTCTCATCAGTAGATTTGAGACACCGCAATTTCTCATTTGGTACTCATTCTCTGCCGTTTGCCGCTCCTGCCAGTCAGGATGCTGTGCTCTTTTGCCCGCATCATGGCTTTAACTTGGCCCCTCACTTGCTCTCTTCGTTGTGTACATGGCAAATGAGAGCTCCTACTTGCAGGTAGCCCGGCCCACGCTCGGGCTCTGCGTCATCGTCAAGGATGGAGCCGCGACGCTCCGTGCCTGCCTCGACAGTGTCGATGGATTGGTGGACAGGGTAGTTGTTGTCGACACAGGATCGAGGGACGGGAGTCCCGGCGTAGCACGCGAAGCAGGCGCACAGGTGATCCATCTGCCATGGGCGGGTGATTTTTCTGAGGCCCGCAATGCTGCGCTCGCTGCCATCCTGACGGACTGGGTACTGGTGCTTGATGCCGACGAGGAGCTCGACGAGGCCGCTCGTGGGTGGATTCGGCGGGAGATCGAAGCGCCACGCTTTGACGCGTATATCACGCCGGTCCGCAATTACCTGCGGCCCTGGGATGAGCCCCTCGCCAACCAGCTGCCGGTACCCAGCGGCAAACAGCATCAGCGTGCACCCAACGCGACCCACTATCTGCATAGTGAGGTTTGCCGGCTTTTTCGCCGCAGCCCGGGGGTTTGCTACACGGGGGTCGTGCACGAGCAGGTCGAGCCGAGCCTGCAGAAGCTTCAGCTGGCGATAGGGCAGGCCGCTTTCTTTATTCACCATCTCGGCTGGTATCGAATGGATGATTCGGATTTCTCACGCAAATTCGCCTTCTACCGAGACCTTCTTAGCGAGAAGTTACGCCGATCTCCCGAGGACGCGCAGGTGATGGTGCAGCTCGGTGACCTGCTCTTAAACGGGTTCGATCAACCGGAAGAGGCTCTGCCGCTCCTGCTAAGAGCCGCCGCTCTCAGTGCGCAAACTCGTGAGCTATGGATGCAGCTGACCATGTGTCTGGTGAAGCTCCACCGGCCTGAAGCTGCTCTCATAGCGGCGGAGCAGATCCCCGCGAATGGGGAGCTGGCGGGAAAGCGGGCGCAGCTGCAGGCGGAGATCTTCGAAGGGCTTAGCCGATGGGAGCAGGCCTGCGCCACTTACCGGCTGGCGCTTCGTTATCACTCGGGTAACATCCAGCTACGGGCTCGGCTCGCTTACTGCGAGGCGCGGGCTGGGCGACCCGACGAAGGAGCGCGTCTGATGAACTGGGCGATCGCTGCCGCGGAATCGGAAGTTCGTCGCTTTCCGTGCGCGCAGACCTCCTTGCGTGCGGCCGAGCTTTACGCACAAAGCTTTCAGTGGGAAGGAGCCATGCGGCATATCCGGGCCGGTCTCGCGCAACGTGGCTGCGCTCTTGCACTCGAGCAGCTGCGCCTCAAAGCCGCCGTCGCCCTTGGTTTGCTGCCCGAGGCTGTCGAAGCCGCCAGGGCGCTCATTGCTCACAGCCCTTCACCTCGCGCTTACCTCCGGCAGGCCGCCATCCTCTGTGAGGCCGGTCGGCAGGTCGACGCATACCGATCGATCTGCGAGGGAGTGAGGCATTTTCCGGACAGCCTGGACCTCCGACGGGCAGAGCGCGAATTTTCAACAAAGGAGCTTTTCGCGATGAGCTCAAGCTCGGTCCATAGCCGCCGATAACAGGGAGGGAAGAGAACATGACGAGCGGGAGGAGGCGGCATTGCGAAAGATAGAGCAGGGCACACTGGCAGGGCTTTTTGTAGCTGTAACGGCCATCGCACTCGGGCTCTTCATGGAGGGCGGCCAGCTTTCCCAGGTGCTTCAACCGACCGCAGCCATTATTGTGCTGGGTGGTACCTGCGGCGCAGTTCTCGTGCATTTTTCTCTACCGTCCGTGCGGGCAGCATTGCGGCAGTTCATGGACGTTCTTGCGGCCACCCCTTCGCGGCGTTCTCTCCGGACCGATCAGCTTTTAGGCTATGCAGCCCAGGCAAGGCGAAATGGGATCGTCTCTCTTGATCCGGAGCTGAAGGCGATCGAGGATCCTTTTTTCAAGAAGGCACTGATGCTCGTCATCGATGGCATGCACGTCCGCGATGTGCGCGAGATCATGGAGCTCGAGTCCCTCCGGATGGAAGAAGAAAATGAGAACGCAGCCAGGGTGTGGGAGGCAGCGGGGGGCTATGCCCCGACGGTGGGCATCCTTGGCGCGGTTCTTGGTCTCATTCAGGTGATGCAGCGGCTCGGCGACATCGGGCAGATAGGCCGCGGCATTGCGGTTGCCTTTGTTGCGACCCTGTACGGCGTTGGTCTAGCCAACCTGTTCCTTCTGCCTATTGCGGGCAAGCTGAGGCTGCGGGCCCGGGAAGCGCAGCTGCTGCGCGAGATCACTCTCGAGGGCGTACTTGCCATGGCTGAAGGCGCAAGCCCGCGCTCCATGCGGGAGCGGCTCGGAGTCCAGGGCCGCGAGCGCGCCCCGGCACGGGTCGCGCAGATGGCGGCCCGATGAACGGGGCGCAGGATTCTCCTGGAGGTGAGCGGCGGTACAGGCGAAGTCGCAGAGAAACGCTCGTCACTCATGACCGCTGGCTCGTCTCCTATGCCGATTTCATGACGCTGCTCTTCGCCCTCTTTGTGGTTCTTTTCGCCACGACACGGCACAGCTCCGACGCGCTTGGCAGACTCTCGGGGGCCATCCACTCAGGCTTCAACGGCGCTCCAAAAGAGGCTGCCACGTCAGATGAGCCATTGACGTCCAGCCGCAATGCCGAGGGTTCTTCGCTCGACAGTGAACTACGCGCTGTACTCGGCCCTGCCATGGAGCGGCATGAAGTTTCGCTCCAGCAGAGTCGCGAAGGCTTGGTGCTGTCCTTCCGCGAACTCGGTTTTTTTCGCTCCGGCGAAGCCGATGTTCTGCCCGGGCAGGCATTGCTGATTGAGCAGACAGGGAGCATCCTCAAGCGGCACAATGCCTTACTTCGCGTGGAAGGCCATTCGGACAATCAGCCCATCCACAACGCTGTTTTTGCGTCGAATTGGGAGCTCTCTGCGGCACGAGCTATGACAGTCCTGCTGCTCCTGGTGGACGAAACGCATTATGACCCTACTCGGCTCTCAATGGCAGGCTATGGCCCGTACCGTCCTGTCGCGGATAATGCCACTCTGGATGGACGGCAGAAGAACCGGCGCGTGGATTTGGTCGTGCTCGAGAGCAGCAATGACACGATCATCAGTGGTCCATCCGCGCAAGCCGCCGCTTCGCCAGGCCAGATCCCCTCAAGCGAGAGATAATCTCTCTCTTGAAGGCAGCTTCAATGCGGGTGCAAGGTCCTCTCTGTGAGTGCGAGCTCCTGCCTTGGTGACCAGAGGCTCTGCTCTGACGGGTGGGAATCCACGGTACCCAGGATGACTTCTCCCCGCTAGATTCTGCTAAGGGGCGCCCACTTTGCCGGTCTACCCGCAACTATGTGTCTATGCAAGCATCTGAGCGGGTATGACCATGGAGGAAACCCCCGGCTACCGAGGGCTCGAGCCAGCTGTTTCGCCGCTGGCCTGGGGATCGGACGAAGCAACCCAGGCGGCCTTCTGGGAAGCCGTGCGAAAAGCGTCGCAGCCCATGCTCATCTGCGACTACGACGGTACCCTGGCGCCTTTTCAGCTCGACAAAATGCAGGCCCACCCATACCCCGGCATCCCCGAGCGGCTTGCCGTGATCGCTGCCGGGCCGACTAAGCTAGCCTTTGTCAGCGGACGCCCAGTTCTCGAGCTAATCTCGCTCCTTCCACTCGCGGCTGCATCGGAGGTATGGGGCATGCACGGGCGTCAGCATCGGACGCCTGACGGCCGGCTTACTTTGATTGAGCCAACGCCGGCTCAGCGCGAAGCACTCGACCAGGCACAGCAGCAGCTGGAGTCAGAAGGACTGGATGCACTGCTCGAGCGCAAGGTAGGCAGTATCGCCTTGCACTGGCGCAGCCTTGTTGAACCTGGCGACTCGGCGCGTCTGGCGGAGGTCCAGAGTCGCGCCCAGGCAGCCTTTCAGATGCATGCCGGGCGTCATGCGCTGGCGCTGCTGCCCTTTGATGGCGGCCTCGAGCTGCGTGCCAATGACTACACCAAGGCACACGCGGCCACGGCCCTGCTCAGCGAAGCGGACCCACGCGCCGCAGCTTTTCTGGGCGACGATCTGACCGACGAAGATGCATTCCGCGTCCTGCGCGCTCGCGGTGGTCTTTCTTTGCTGGTCCGTGATCCACCCCGTGTCTCCGAGGCGCGCTTTTCTCTGCTGCCGCCTCATGGGCTATCTGACTTTCTTGATTGCTGGATCGAGGCGATAGCGATGCGTTCAACCACGTAAACTGAGCTGAGAGGCAGCCTCGCACATGAAACGTGAGTTCGTGATCGTGTCTAACCGTCTGCCTCTTTCCTTTGAGAAAGCGTCCGACGGCAACTTGCGCGCGAAGCAGAGTAGCGGCGGGCTTGTGACCGCGCTCGAACCGCTGCTTCGTGAGCACGGCGGTATCTGGATAGGCTCCGCAGGTACGGAGCGTGATCCGCGTATCCACGAGGAGCTGGCCAATCTTTCCCGCGAGCATCATTACCGCTATGAGCCGATCGCGCTAACCCCGGAGGAGCACGCGAAGTTCTACGAGGGTTTCTCCAATGAGATTATCTGGCCCCTCTTCCACGATCTGCAATCGCGCTGCAACTTCGACCCGAGCTACTGGGAGTTCTATCTCAGCGTCAACGCGCGTTTTGCCGAATCCGTACAGAAAGTTTTAAAGAAGTCTTCTCTGGTCTGGATCAATGACTACCAGCTCATGCAGGTAGCTCTGGCGCTCCGGCAGCGCCTGCCGCAAGCCCGGCTGGTCTTCTTTCTGCATATCCCGTTTCCACCTCCGGACATCTTCGAAAAACTTCCCTGGGCCCGGCAGGTGCTCGAGGGGCTGCTAGCGCACTCGTTAGTAGGTCTTCAGACACAACGCGATGTGCGAAACCTGTTGGCCTGCTTGCGTGCGTTCCTGCCCGAGATCGGCATTGCAAGAAAAGCAGGCGAGGTGCGTGCCATTCGCCACAGCGGCCGCGAAACCCTGGTCGGCGCCTTCCCTATCTCCATCGATTTCGCCGATTTCGAGCGGGCCTCGGACTCGGACGATGTCCGTCGTCGCTCCGCAGCTCTGCGCGCTCATCAGGGCCGGGAGATGACTACCATCCTGGGCATTGACCGACTTGACTACACAAAAGGGATCCCGGAGCGCCTGAAGGCTTTTGCGCTCTTCCTGCGCCAGCACCCGGAACTGCAGCGCAGGACGCAGCTAATCCAGATTGTCGTCCCGAGCCGGGAGACGATCCCCGGCTACCAGATGCTCAAGGCCGAGATTGAGCGACTGGTCGCACAGGTCAACGGAGAGTTCGCCGAGCCAGGCTGGGTTCCGGTCAACTACATTCATCGCTCGCTGCCGCGCACGGAGCTTCTGGCACTTTATCGAACTTCGCAGGTAGCCTTCATCACCCCGCTTAAGGACGGCATGAACCTGGTCGCAAAGGAGTATTGCGCCTGCCGCCACGAGAACGACGGCGTCCTGATCCTGAGCGAGTTCGCTGGCGCGGCGACGGAGTTGAAGGCAGGATCCCTGCTCGTCAACCCTTATGACCAGAGTGCCGTAGCCAATGCGCTCGCTGAGGCTGTAACTATGGATGAAGCTGAGCAACGTCGCCGTATGACGCGCCTGCGCAACCAGATACGCAAGAGCGACCTCACCGCCTGGCTTCACTGCTTCCTTGCGCAAACTGAGAACAGCCCGAAGGAAGCAGCTTCTGTCTAGCACCGCTACCGCGCCCACCCCAAAACCGGCTTTCGCTTACTTGGCGGACAGCTACGTTTATCACTGGGATCTTGCATCGTTCCGGACCGACTGGTACTTCACCCTGGCCGTAGGCATCTGCCTGGGCGTCGGGATCGCTGCCGGCCACCCTGGCGGCGCGCTCATTGCTGCCGGCGGCGCCATGACGGCCGGTTTCGGCGCGAAGCAGACTATTGAAGGCACACCCTTGTTGCCGATCATGTTTGTGTCTTTCGGCATGGCTTTTTCTACGTTCATCGGTGTCGTCGTGGGTTATCACGGCTTTTCGTTGACGCTGCTTGCAAGCCTATTCGGCTTTGGCTACGGCATGTTGTCGAAGCGCGGCGCTGGATATAGCTGGGTCGGCCAGCAATGCGTTGTCACGCTCCTGGTCGCTTCCGCGTTTCCTGCTTCGCCCCGGGACGCCCTGGTTCGCTCCGGACTGATCTTTGCGGGCGGCATCGTGCAGCTCCTAATGGCGGCGCTTATGCTGCGCGCCTTTAATCAAATAGCAGGCCATGTGCGCGAGCTGGCCGGCTATGTGCGCGCGGAGGAGAAGGCGCTTCGCCGCACTTATCTGACGGCTGTTGTTTCGCTGCGGCAGCGCCACCTGCGCGGCTCAGTGTTGCCGTACGCGACGCGGCTGGCCGTCGTACTTGCCGTCAGCACCTGGATTTACCGCGAGCTCCATTTCGCCAGCGGATACTGGATCCCGATGACTGCTCTTCTGGTGATGCGGCCTGGCATCGCAGACACAGCTAGCCGGGCGATTGCGCGCACCATTGGCACCCTGGCAGGCGCTGCGCTTTCCAGCGTCTTTCTGGTCCACGTCCATCTCGCGCATATCGGGCTTGCTGCTTTCATCATTTTCTTCACCTGGCTCTCCTATAGCGTGCTCAACGTCAACTACGCGCTCTTCTCGCTCTGCCTGACCTCCTACATCGTCTTTCTGCTCTCGCTAAACAACCTCCCCGGGCCGGAGATCGCGCACCGTCGCTTCGTGTGTACGGCGCTGGGAGGAGCTATCGCGCTAACCGTGCGCTTGTTCGTGATTCGCCGCCGCCAGATCGAAGACCGAAAGTCCATTCAGGCGGTAGCGTCACCGGGCGCTTTGCACGGGGGCTCTGTTCGAACTGAGCCCGGGCGCTAAAATTTCGCGGCTTTTCGTCCTTGTCTTTTGCAGCCCCGGAAAGCAGCAGGGTAATGGCGCGCAAGCCCCACCTTGCGAGGAGCGGGCATTGCGAAGGCTGGCTTCTTCCCGCGGCCTCGCGCATCCAAGCTGGTGACCAGGATTGCACCCGAGAAGGAGACCCACGCCAACATGGCCGAACCGAACGCTGACCCGAACGCCGAGACGATTCTGATTGCCCACGTGACCGCACAGCTGCTGGACGGCTCCAGCTTTGAGCTCTACCCGTTCATCGACGCCGAGGACGTGAAAGCCAAGGTCTCGGACCTGATCGCCGGTTGGGCGAGTTCGGGCTTTCTGCTGCGTGGCTCGCACCTCATCCCCTGGCATCAGGTCAAGCTGCTTGAAGCGACCTCGGTTGAGGAGATGACCCGGCAGGAAGCGCAGCAACGCCTGCTGAGCTGGCAGGCCGAGGACCAGCGAAAAGCGGTGCAAGGTTTCTGGAAGACCAAGAAGGAGAAAGCTTCCGGCGACAAGGATGGTGAGAACGGCGGAGACAACTCCGGTGGCAAGCAAGATGAGGGTGACAAGGACATGGAGCACGGTGGCTAGCACGAGCCGCATATCAGCAAAGAGAAGGGCCGCCAGCATGGGCGGCCCTTGTAGCTTTGGTTGCTTGTGCCCCTTAGAAGTTGACTTTTAGCGCGAACTGCCCAAACCTGCGCTCATCATTCGCTCCGCCGTAGTAGCCGGAGCCACCCTTTCTCCCCTGAATCGTGGGAGTGACGCCGTAGCCGAACTGCGCTACATCCGCCAGAGTCTCCTGTACATACAGATTGTGATGGTTGGTGATGTCGAAGCCCTCTGCGCGGAGCTCAAGCGCGAGTCCTTCTTTGATGGGGAAGCTCTTGCTCGCAGCCAGATCGAGGTTCCAGGCCCCCGGTCCGTAGAACGAGTTGCGACGCGTCATACCTGCCGGGTAAGGACCAAAGTCCGAGATGCCGATCTGCGCTGCCTGCGTTGGTGTCAGCAGAGTGCTGTTGTTGGGAGATGGGCCGTACGCTGGATTACCGAACGCTTCGGCGGCAGGGAGCGTCGCGAGTAGAAAATCATCCTTACCCAGCAGACCCTTGGAGCTAGTTGCCGCCGTGGGGACCAGACCGCCACCCGGCGTCGGTGTGTACCGCACGATTCCCTGACCGTAGGCGGCATTCAAGGAGTTCGTGCTATCGGAGAAGGTGAATGGTGTACCCGTACGCGCTGTAAAGATGCCGCTTACGTGGTAATTGCCGAATGCCTCTCCCTTGAAGTTGTTTTCCTTGGCGAACCATGGGGTATCCCAGATAGGCGAAACCGTGAACCGGTTGCGGATGTCGATATCTGAATTACCCCGGTCCAACGTTGGATCAAGCGGGTTCAAGTATCCGAGATTGCCAACGCCGTTCGAAGAGCTGTTGCTCTCTGAGAACGTGGAACTGACGTCGTCGATGTTATGACTCCAGGTGTAATTCGCCACGAAGCTCAACCCAGAGTGGGCCACGTTGGTCGTCTGCACGCTGACATTCAAACCCTGGTAGAACGACTCGCCGTTTGAACCGCGGTTGTTAATTGAACCATATTGGTTATTTGGGCGTGAATAGGCAAACGTACCTGCCGGGCCAAACGTATCGCCGAGGTAGACATTGCCGGCGCCAAGTTCGTTGTAGTTCTTGATGTCGTAGAGGTGCACACCATGAGCTGCGGTGTACTGGAACGAAACAACTGTGTTCGGCACGATCTGCTGGTCGAAGGCAAGGGACCAAAACTGCGTTTGCGCCGTTCGAATGTTCTGATCGACGTTCCGCAGACTCGTCGGCGGTAAGGCTACCGCCCCGCCGCTGCCCCCCAATGGACCAAGATCGGAGGTCGTCACCGGTGTGTTACTGATCTGCAGTACGGCGTAGTTCGGAGGATTCTGAATGACGTTGTAGGTGACGTTGCCGAAGTTGCGCTCGTAGCTGATGCCCCAGCCGCCACGCACCGAACTCTTGCCGTTGCCGAAGATATCCGCCGCGAACCCGACCCGCGGCGCAACCGTACCATAGCTCGGCTTGTACAGGCCTCCGACCGAACTCTGAGGAGCAATCTGTACCTGACCATTACGCACCTCGTTGAGGATGCCAGGACCGGCGCCATAGTAAAAATTCGAGTCCAGGTTCTGCTTATTGTTATGCTGCACGCCGTAGTACTCGTATCGAACGCCATAGTTGAACGTCAGCTTCGGAGTCGCCTTCCATGAATCCTGTGCATAGCCGGCGGTGTCGTGGAACCGATCGGAGCGGGCAAAGTCAGGTTGGTTCGTCGGCAGATTGATCGTGCAACCGGAGTTACTCTCCAGCGCACCAGTGAGATAGTTCATCACGCACGGCAGGTGACCTTGCGGGTTCGCGGCGGCTTCGAACAAAGCATCCGTGCCTGCAAGAAAGGCATTCAGACCATTTCCTGGCGAAGTAGCAAGCTCCTCGTCACCCTGCGCGTAAGCACCGTAAGCCTGATTCACCTGGATGTACAACACCTCGACGCCGAACTGCAGTTCGTGCGCGCCGCGGCTCCAGTTCACGTCCTGATTCCACTCGATGTTGTTCTGCGGACCTCCATACGGGAGGCCGCCCGTACCCAGGTTCGTGTCGTAAAAGCCTGGTAGCTGAACAGGCTGGCCATTTCCAACGCCGGCGATCGTTGCACCGTTTGACAGGTACAGGGTCGGCGTATTCTGCAGGGCGGTATTGTAGGTGTCAATCGCGTTGAAGCGGGTGAAGCTCAGCTTCGTGTTGGTCAACAGCTTGGGATTGAAGATATGCGAGATATTCCAGAGTACAGAGTTGTTGGTTGCCGCATTTCCTACGTCGTATTGCGAGTACGGTGAAGAGAAGTCATAGCCGTTTTGGTTGGCAAACTTTTGCAGTGCATACCGCACAAAGGTCTGCGTCGATGCGTTTATGCTGTAGTCAACGCGGCTGTTCAGGTAATAGGAGTTCCCCGGCGCGCCGCCACCGGCGTTGGTGGGTGCCGCGTATGAAACCTGGTCGAGCACCGGCGTGTTCGCCGGCAGAAGCGCAAGGGCTGTGCCCGTCTGGTTGAATTGTGTCGCCAGCGGACCGGCTGTGACCACGTTGGTCACTCTGCCGCTCTGACCTTGGCCGTACTGTGCAAAGTAAGCCTGCGTCAGCGGTGAGGCTGCGGCAATGTATGCAGGATCAGGCACCAGTGCGTTCTGGTTGGCGGACGACCGCACGCGCAACCACTCGGTGCCCTCGTAGAAGAACAGCTTGTCCTTCTTGATAGGTCCGCCGATGTCAAAGCCGAACTGGTTTCGCGTGTACTGCCCTTTCGCGACGCCATTCGTTGCGTTGTCGTAAGTATTGGCCGTGTACGCGGCAAGCCGGTTGAACTCCCAGGCACCGCCGTGAAAGCTGTTCGTTCCAGCCTTGGTGATCACGTTCACGATGCCGCCCGACGCAATTCCATACTGCGCCGGAAAATTGTTCGTGATGACTCGGTACTCCTGCACGGTATCGAGAGGAACTGTTTGTCCGACTGCGTCGTTAAAAAGGTCGAGGTTCTCGACCCCGTCCAAAAGAATATCGGTGCCGGTGGAGCGCTGACCGTTCAGGCCGTAATTCACGCCCCGGGTCGTCGAGTTCTGATCATTTCCCTGCGCTGAGTCTCCATTGCTTACGTTGCCCGCGATCCCGACGAAATCATATGGATTGCGCGTCAGCGAAGGCAGCTGCGCAACCTGTTCGGTCCCGATGATCTGTGAAAGTTCCTGCGAGGAGGTATTTACCTCCGTGCCGCCGGACGCGGCCGTTACTGTAATCTTCTCGCTGCCTTCTCCAAGCGTCAGCTTCGCATCCAGGGTGGGATGACCGCCAACCGTGATCTCGACCTGCTGGCTATAAGTCTGAAATCCAGTCGCCGACACCTGAATTTCATAGGTAGCCACCGGCAGGGTAGGGAAGGTGTATGAGCCATTGCCCGTCGCCTTGGTGGTACGAGTCTCATTGGTCCCGACATTCCGCGCCGTCACCTGCGCGTTCGGTACTGCGGCTCCGGAAGGATCGGTTACTGTGCCGGTAACAGAACCCGTGTCGACCTGCGCATAGAGCGCGGGTGCAGCAGCCAAGGCAAAGCCGGCGATCGCCAGCAAGGAATGTCGGGCTATGTTGTCGCGGAAGTAGGGAAGGGGCCTCATGCAAATCTCCTGAGTGGTGGTTGCTGATGCGACTCTGCCTCGCCTGAAGTGTCCGCGAGGTGTGGGCGCTAGTTGCCGAGGGAAGACCGGCTTTGCCGGGGCAGCAGCGAGGTGATCAATCGCCTTGGCGAGTAACAGTGTTGCTGCATTGCTTGAAGCCTACCATCCACATATGCCTTCACCGGTCGGTATGGGATTGGTTGATTTGCGGGAAAAGTTTGCTTTATGCAGGCGGTACGGAAACTCTCGGTCGAGTTCTTCCAGGAGAGCGGACCGTTGCGGTCGCTCGCTCTACTCAGGGGCTCTTGACTGCGGACTCAGAGCTCGATATTGACTAGGTCTTCAGCCGAGCCGGGCGAGATACGGCCAGTCTGCTGTGCGCGCCAGTGATCGATGTAGGAGATTTGGTGGACGCACGAGACGGTGCAATGCGGCGCACAGCTCTTGGCATGCGTAAACTCACGGCGCAGGTCGGCCTGGCTGTACTTAGCCACGGGAACGCCGGGGTTGCCGCGTTTCTGCGAGCAGTAGTGCACCAGGCCGTCCTCACAGATATACAGGTAGCGCGCCCCCGCGCGGCATCGCCAGTCGTTCGGCTCAGCGTTGGCAATCGCTTCCTGGAACTTGTTGAACTTGGAATAGTTGGTTTTCTTCCAGCCCCGCATCTCGGCCCACACCCGGCGCTCTTCGCCGCCGAGCGGCTTCAGCTGGCCTCCGCCGTCATGGATAATGCCGATCGTCGAGGTAAAGCCCAGCTCAATGGCGCGCCGTCCAATCGTGATCGCATCCTGCGGGTTCTGGATGCCGCCGCCTACCACCGAGTTAATGTTGACGTGAAAGTCTGCGTACTCACGCAACATCTCAAGCTTGCGGTCGAGCACTTTCAGGCTTTTCTTGCTGGTCTCGTCAGGCATCACGTTGTCAATCGAGATCTGCATGTGGTCGAGGCCGGCTCGGTTCAGCCGCTCGATGCGCTCCGGCATGAGCAGATAACCGTTGGTGATCATGCCGGCGATGCGGCCGTGGCGCCGGATGCGCGCGATGACCTGGTCCAGGTCCGGATGCGTAAGCGGCTCGCCGCCCGAGATCGTAATGATGGAGGTTCCGAGCCGAGCCAGAGAGTCGATGCGGCGCAGCATTTCAGCCACCGGCACCGGCTCGGAGACCTTGTCGTACTCATTGCAGTAGGTACAGCTCAGATTGCAGAATCGCGCGGGCACAATCTGCGCCATGACGGGGTGCCGCGTCGAGAGCAGCGCATAACCGACCGTCCATAGCTCGCGCATCCGGCGCGTGACCAGCTTCCAGCGCCGCCGCAGCGAGTGCTTCGGCCGTGGCACGCCGCCAGTCTGGAAGACCGGTATAGCCGCGATCGGCAGATTCTGAAGGTTGGTTGCCATTACTTCATTTGAACACACGGCAACAAGCGGAATGGCAGTTGCGCCTGGGCTGCATACTCTCGTACACCAGCTCTGCCGCACTGATTGTCAGAGGATGCGACTGTACTCTTGCAAGCGGCTTGATGAAGGAGAACCGAGGAACGGCATGACAAGATCAGAAGTTTCCCTAGCGCCCAGCATCCTTCCTTACAGAATGGACGTTGCCGAGATCAGGCTCAACATCATCAAGGCCGCGTTCGCGTATTTCGCCGGGACGCCTTCAGTGAGCCCGAGGACGCGGGTGACTGGCAGTGTGGTCCACCCATCGCGTTCATGCGTGAGCTCTGCGACTACTGGCTGGAACATTATGATCGGCGCCAGCATGAGCAAACCATGAACACGTTGCCGCATTTCATCACTCGTCTAGACGGGATTGAGCTCCACTTCATTCATGAACAAGGCGCGGCTCCCAACCCAGAGCCTCTCTTTATCGCCTGCCGTTCGCGATCTCGCGTGAGCTGCCGCTCACGCGATGCGCTCAGACGTTGATCGCAAGGCCACGACAGGCACATCACAGGTGCTTGCGTTTGCCTGGCAGCAGGCTCAGCGCAAGTTCCCTGTGGTCACGGAGTACGGCTAAGGGGATCGGATTTCCCCTTCCGCCACGTAGCGCGTGTGCCAGATTGCTGCGGGTCGTAACAGCGCGGTTGCCGGCACGCACAATCACATCCCCGGCCTGCAGACCAGCGCCGGCCGCAGGCGAGCCCTGGCGTACATCGGTGATTAGCAGCCCGCCCGCGTGCACGCCGAAAAAGGCAGCCAGCTGCGGGGTGAGCGCGTTAACCTCAAGTCCCGTATAAGTGGAGCCTGGCATCAAAGCATCAAACAGCGTCGAAGCCATCGCACGCGCTCCAGTTGGCGGAGGTGCCGGCGGCAATGCGTTCAGAGTGCTGGCGGGCGGGGGTTGATCGGAGGTGGAGAGAGCCTGCCGTACATGCAGGCTCAGCGCGTTCTGGGCGACTGCTTCCTGGTCGCCGAGCGTCACGGCATAGCTCGAATCAGTTTCTCCCCGCCGCAACCGGAGCGTAATCGTCGTGCCGGCCGCAAACTCGCGAAGACGCCGCCGCAGCAGCTCAACGCCGTCCACCGGTTGCCCGTTTACCTCGAGCAGAATGTCGCCCGGACGCAGCCCCGCGGTCCAGGCAGGCGCATCCCGGTCCACTGTAGCAATCATCACTCCCTCGGTGGCGCCGGGTCCGCTGTCTCGCAGCCGGGTTGTCTCCGCAGCGTCCAGGTCGCGGAGAAATACTCCCAGGTAGCCGGGTCGCTGGGCGGCATGGCCCGCAGTCGGCGGATGCTCACTGTCCTGCGAAGCTTCTGGCCGGTGGCCAACACTTGCGCGCGCTGGGTGTCCAGCCAGCAGAACCACCACCCCCAGGCAGATCGCGGGTCCGGCGACGGCATGATCCCGGCGACATGGCGCATGCGGCGCGGCGGCGGGGTTCAGCTTGGCTGGCACGAAATCCATCGCTCCTTCTTCTTGTTCGTCTCAGCCCGGCTCCGGCAGGCTAAGCTCCTTAAGGCTTTTGGGGGGATGGCTGCCGGCTGCTGCGGGGGTGGCGCGGACGGCCTACTGCAACTGCGGAACGGACTTGAGTGCCTCGAGCGAAGCCGAGCGGATCAATGGGTCTCCGTCGCGCAGCGAAACCGTATGGAGCACCTGGCGCACACTTGAATCCACGCCGACCGACTGTAAAACACGCACAGCCTCTATCCGGACCGAAGCGCTGGCATCGTTCATGAGCGCGGCTAGCACGGCATCGCGCACCTCCGTGTCCTCGGCGATCAACGGCTGCAGCCCGGCAAGCGCTTCGCGGCGCACCTCGGCGGTTTTGTCCGTCTCGAGCGCATTCATCAGCGCATTGCGAACAGGGCTCGTGTCGCAGGCTGCTCCTGTACGGCAGCCACCCGAGAGCAGGCCGACCGAGATATTCCGCACCTGAGGATCGATACCGTTTTCGGTTGCGGCCATCAGCAGTTCGCGGATTGAGGGATCATCGGCAGGAGCGGTGAGCGTGTCGGAAACCAGGCGGTCATAATGTACCTCCACCAGCCCGGTGCTGGGATCGCGCGAGATGGAGCTAACATCTGCGACAACCGAGGGCGTCTCCGGCGCCGGTGGAGCAAGCAGCAGCGCGGTCTGTTCTGCCGCGTGAGCAGCGGACCCGGCTCGAAAGCCGCCATAGCCGCCGGCAAGCAGCCCCACCAAAAGCAGTGCCGAGCAAAGTGCCGGCGCGGCGCGCAGACGGCCCGCGGTAAAAGCGAGCTGCTGGCTCAGGCGCGACCAGAAGCCTACTTGTTCACATGTGTCCAAGGTTGCATCCAGCTGCATGCGGGCGCGCGCCAGCAAGGTGGGCGACGGCTCGGGTCCGGTGTCGCGAGCTAACGCCCGAAAGAATGCCGTGGTCGCCGCCATCTCGGACTGGCAAGCTCGGCAGCTGTGAAGGTGCTCAGCGAGGGGACCGCTTTGTGGCAGACCCAGATCCTGGGACAGGCGCTCGTTCTGTGCCGCAGCATAGTGGGTTTCTTCGCTCGGCTCTTCCGTATCAGCCTGAGATCCATAAACATCCACGAAGCTTGAGGCGTTCCAGCCATCGCCTGATCCGGTCGGAAAGGGGAACAAAGCATCTGCTTCGACCAGAAAGAGTGCTGTACCAGGCTCCGAGTAGGTTTCGTCGGCTGATGCGGCACGGGGCTTGGACGCCGCTGCCAGCGCGATTGCCCTCTGGACCGTGTCACAGGTCATCGCACCGCTTTTATCTGCGTGCTGCTTCACACTTGCTCTCCAAAAAACCTTCTGGAACCGCGTCGCCGTTGTGCCACGGCTGGCGCCTTTTTCGCGTCTCAGTTGCGCCGGAATCTCGTGCTACCCGTGTATCTCGGCCAGGTGCAGCCGTAGTTTACGTGTTGCGCGAAAGAGTGTGTTTTTGGCTGTTTCTTCCGTGGTCTGCAGCATCTCGCCAATGGCCCGCAGCTTCAGGCCCTGATAGTGCTTCAGCTCAAACACCATGCGCTCCCGCGGCGTCAGGCGCCCAAGCGCCTCCTGAATCTTCTCGCCCAGTACCTTCCGCTCCAACTCTCGCGCCGGGTTTGCTGCTGCGCGGTCATCCTGCACATTGCCGAGCAGATCCATCTCCTCGCCCTGACCGTCGACGATGACCGACTGCTCTTCCCGCCTCGACTTGCGCCGGCGCAGATGATCCAGGCAAAGGTTCGTTGCGATCCGGTAGATCCAGGTATAGAACGAGCACTCAAAGCGGAAATTTGGGAGATAGCGGTAGGCCTTCAGAAATGCTTCCTGGTGGATATCCTGCGCGTCCTGCTCTGAGCCTGTCAGACGGAGGGCCAGTCGCAAGACAGCCTGATCGTACTGACGGACCAGAGCGTCAAAGGCAGCCCGTGATCCGGCCTGTGCCTCGCGAATCAGCGAGATCTCGGCTGCGCGGCTCGCTTCGTCCGCCAACGCCAGCGCCTGTGCCGAGCCACGGCCGGCGGGCCGGGATATAGGGAGAGCGGCGGAAGGGAGTCGGAAGCTATCGGCAGCGGACATCGGGCGGCTTCTCCTGCCAGCAAAAGCTACTGGCCAAAATGTATAGGACTCCTATGGAAACCCGAAGTGAGCCGGCAAGTTCTTTTTTCGGTGGCTGAGGCGACTTCCTTGACCACACGAGAGAGCGGGCATGTCGGCGGAACTATACCTCGACCAGAGCTGTTAGGCCGGTTCGATCGCACCTTCGGTCATGAAGCGCTCCATCGCCTGCATAGCGCAGCCCTGACCACACAGGTGATACATATCGGGGTTCTGGCTATCGGCCCGCGACCAGCGCATCAGGGTGAAGCGCTGATTCCGGAGGTCGTCTCCGCCATTCTCCTCAAAACACGGAACGGAGCCTAAGGCTGCCATCCACCAGTGGTTGGCCTCCCCCTTGCTCTTCCCACAGATATCGCAGGTAAATGCTACATCCCAAACCATAATCCCTCTCAAAAACAGGGTAAGGCTTACGTTAACGCCGATCAGGGGTAAACGCATTAAGATGCTTATGGAATTCACACGCGGTAGTACCGTCTGCCTTTGAGGAGAGCAACTGCTTGGCTGAACAATCAGAGCCTGTGCTGCACTGCCCGACATGTTACTCAACCAAGTTCCAACTATCGCGTGTGCGGCCGGAAGATCGCCTGCAGGTGCTGTTTTTCCGGTATCCGGTACGCTGTCGCAAGTGCAACGCCCGTGTCTACGCCAGCCGAGCTTACGCAGCATACCTGCGTAAGCTCGGGCAGGTCTCGCCGAAGGAGGCCGAAGAAGTTTCAGAAAGGGAGCAGTGAAGCAGGAGAGGACCGATCCGTCACATGGTCGGGACGGGCAGATTTGAACTGCCGACCCCTCGCACCCCAAGCGAGTGCTCTACCAGGCTGAGCCACGTCCCGATGTGCGCCGGTTCAGGCTTGAGTGTACACCAGCTTTACCGGCTTTCGCGGTTCAGCCGGAAGGGACGAAGTGCCGGAACTAACGGGCTGGCGGGACGTAGTCCTGAGGTAGTCCGGAGCCTTCCCCGAAAAAGTAGTGCTCCATCTGCTCGACAAGGAACTCCTGCGCCTGCGGCGTCCACGGCTGGAGCCGATACTCGTTCAGCAGCATTTTCTGATGCTCGACCCACTCGCCCCAGGCCTTGCGGGAGACGTTGTTGTAAATCTTGTGCCCGAAATCGCTGTCGAACGGAGGCTCGTCGAGCCCTTCCATCTGCTCCTTGTAGCGCGCGCAAAAAACCATATGTGCCATGCTGCGGTTTGCCCTCGCTCCTTATTGTAAGCGGCTGCCCCGCTGCGGCTTACGTGCGGCTGAGCGGCGGCCACCACTCATCCACGGTGACAAAGCGGTAGTTTGCCGCGTGACCACGCTCAAGCAGCCAGCCTAGCGCGGCCACGGTCCGGCCTCGCTCCGCGTTAGGCCCGTTTGGACCACCATCGTGCAGCAGAACCGTCGTGCCATAGCCTGCCTTGCGGTTGCTGCGTATCCCCTTCTCCACCGACTTCATAATCTGCTTGGGTGGCCGGTTCGAGCGCCAGTCAAAACCCATGCTGTTCCACATGACAGTTTGCAGACCTTGCTCGCGTGCCGCACGTAGCACGGCTGGCCGCCGGCCACCGAAGGGGGGCCGAAAATAGTGCACTTTGGTCCCGAGAGCGTCCTCCAGGATGCCGGTGCAGCCTGCAATCTCAGCGCGGATCTGACTGCTGCTCATATAGACCAGGTTTCGGTGCGAGAGCGAGTGATTGCCGACAACATGGCCCGCAGCGGCAACCTTCTTGACCAGCCAAGGCAGTTGCTTGGCGTACTTGCCGACAAAGAAGAAGGTAGCGTGGACGTTTGCTTCGGCCAGCTTCTCCATCACTTCCTGCGTGTAGCGGTCATTTGGGCCGTCGTCGAAGGTCATCGCCAGCTCACGGCCATTTGCTCCACCTGTCAGCGTTTTGCCCCAGATCTGCGAGGTACTCCACTGCGAGCGCTGCCAAAGTCCTGCAAGGGCAGCGGCCGCGACGCCTGTTCCGGCTAGTTCGGCTCCCACCGTCATGCGAGCAGTGTACCTGTGTTGGTGTTACGAGAAGAGCTCCCTTCACTGCAGAAATTGTGGCTTCCATTCCCACGATCCTTCGCTTATTATTCGCCTGAGCTTGGTTCTCGAACCGTAAAGAAACATCATCCACTTATTTTTGAAGAGAGGCTCCTATATGCCGACTCGGGTTCTTAAGCTCGCCGGTGCGTCCCAAGCTTCGCTGCCCCTGTTTTTCGAGGATTCTACTTCCCCTCCGGGTGTGCCAACGGAGCAGGTACACGACGAACTCGAAGGCGGGATGACAATGCGCAGGCCGGTCGCGCGAGTAGCCCCTGGCTCCTGTCATCCTCTTCGGATTGCCGTCGAGGGTCCACTGCGGGTAGGTAAATCGACGCTGGCGCGGCTGCTCGCGGAGCGCATGCAGGCGCGCTATATCGCTGAGCCGGAGGGTAACCCGTTCCTCGCCGGTTTCTACGCGGGGGAACCCGGTATGGCCTTCGCAACGCAGATGTGGTTTCTCCGGGAGCGCCTCGCCCAGTTGGAGGCCGCAGTCAACGTGGCCGGCCCAGTGGTTTCGGACTACATCCTCGAGAAAGACAAGCTGTTTGCCTTTTTGAACCTTTCTGACATGGAGCTGGGAATCTACAAGCAGGCGTACGCGGCCCACGGATCGGTGGTGCGTCCGGACTTGGTTGTTTATCTCCAGGCAAACCCGGCCGTGCTCATCGAGCGGCGACGGCGAAAGGGCCTTACGGAGGAACAAAGCATCAGTGACATGTACACAGAGCAGGTATGTGAGGCGTACGAGCACTTCTTTTCCCGGTACAAGGCTTCCCGCCTGCTGGTCGTCGATACTTCAGCGATCGACTTCGTGCACAGCGAGCACGAGCGGGAGATGCTTCTGAACCGGATTCTCGCTCCGGTGCACGGGAGAGATCACTACGCTCCATTGGCGCACACCGCCTGAAGCTGGTCTTTCGAGAAGGCTGGCGACGGTCGATCGGCTGCCTCCTCCTCGCTGTTTCCTTAAGACGAGTTCGCAAGGCGGGTTCTTTCGTGCGGACTACCATGGAACGAGACTCCGAGAGGACGCGAAGAGGTCGGTGTAGCCGGCACAGCCGGTCTGCTTCGCGCCGGAGTCCGGAGGAGCCATGTCGACCAGCCAAACCGCACGGCCGCGCCAGCACGCGTCCACAAGTCAGCCGGGCACGCCGCAAGCGCCGGAGCCATCACACGCCGAGCGGGTCCGTACCCTCTTTTCGCTCGCCTCGGTCGCGACTCTCTCGACAATCTCCCGCAAGCGTGCCGGATTTCCTTTCGGATCGCTGATGCCTTACGCGCTCGACCCGGCTGGCCGGCCGCTGTTTCTCATCAGCAGTATGGCCATGCACACGCAGAACCTGCGCGCCGACGCGCGGGCGAGTCTCTTTGTGGACGAGCGCGACCCCGAGGGCGACCCGCTGGGCGCAGCACGCGCAACTCTGGTCGGACCTGCGGAGCCGGTACCGGCCGGTGAGATCGCTCCCGCCCGCGAGCAGTATCTCGCGCGGCACGAGAACAGCCGTTACTGGGTCGACTTCTCCGACTTTTCGTTTTTCCGGCTCGAGCCACTGGACATCTACTACGTCGGTGGCTTCGGAGTGATGGGCTGGGTTGAGGCCGCGGACTACGCGCGGGCCTCGCCCGACCCGCTCGCGGCGGCCTCGGCCGGCATCCTCTCGCACATGAATGCCGACCACGTGGACGCCATGCTGCTGCTCGCGCGAACCTGCGCCGGTATCGAGGCGTCGGAAGCTGCGATGACCTCAGTGGACCGGCTCGGCTTCACGCTTCGGCTCAAAACTGCGGACGGCATGAAGGGCGCGCGCATCGGTTTCACCCGCGAGGTCACCTCCGCCGGAGAAACACGGACGGTGCTGGTCGAGATGGTGCGGAGAGCGCAGGCGTCGGCTTGAAGAGTCCTGGCTGCGCTCATTTAGGCTGGATAGACGAACGGACAGCTGCCTCCTGAGCCATCCGAAGCAGTTTGCAAACGCCACTGGAGTCATCACTGTGAGCCTGTCGATCCCGAGAGATACGCCGCCCGAGGGTGAGCGGAAGACTGCCGAAAAGGTGACGTTTTCCGCGCTGGCAGCCCGGAAACATGCCAGGGAGCCGATCACCGCGCTGACCGCTTACGATTATCCGAGCGCCCGCGTCGTCGATGAGGCCGGGATTGATCTGCTGCTGGTTGGAGACTCTCTGGGGATGGCCGTTCTCGGTTATGCCTCGACACTGCCGGTAACGCTCGACGAAATGCTGCATCATACCCGCGCGGTTCGTCGCGGAGTGCGGCGGGCGCTGCTGGTCGCCGACATGCCGTTCGGCACCTACCATGCCGATGAAGCGGAGGCGGTGCGCAACGCTACTCGCTTCGTAAAAGAAGCCGGCGCGGAGGCAGTCAAAATCGAGGGCGCGCGACCCGTGCTCGCCAGCCGCCTGATTGAGGCGGAAATCCCGGTGGTCGCGCACCTGGGTTTGCTCCCGCAGGCAGTCCACCGCTTGGGCGGCTACAAGGTGCAGGCACGGACGCTCGATGCGGCTGAGGCGCTCCTGGCTGACGCGCTCGCGATGGAGGCGGCCGGTGCGGCGCTCGTAGTGTTGGAGGGCGTTCCACGTGAGGTGGCAAAGCGGGTCACGGGCCTGCTGCATGTGCCGGTCATCGGCATCGGTGCCGGGCCGGACTGCGATGGGCAGATCCTGGTGTTGCACGACATTCTCACCCTTACCTTTGCGCCTGCAGCGAAGTTCGTCCGGCGCTACGCCGATGTGGGCTCGGCTATGCGTGACGCGGTCACGGCGTACGTGCAGGACGTGCAGTTAGGGCGATTCCCTGCTGAGAGTGAGAGCTACCATCTGCCGGAAGCGACCCGGGAGGCGTTTGAAGAAGTGGCGGAGTCCACGGATTGAAAGTAGACATGTCACGAAGTGGCCGCCAGCCACGCAGGCGGTTTAAGGATTGCCTTTGTTGATTGCAAGGACCATTGCCAAAGCACGCAGCTTTCGCCGGGAGACTGGCAGCGCAACGCTCGGCTTTGTGCCAACCATGGGCGCGCTGCATGCCGGGCACATGTCGCTGGTGGAAGCCGCGCGCACAGCAAACGAGCGGACCGCGGCCTCGATCTTTGTCAATCCGACGCAGTTCGGGCCGAACGAGGATTTCGGGAAGTACCCGAGGACTTTCGACGCGGATTGCGCGTTGCTGGAGCAGGCCGGAGTCGATCTTCTGTTTGCGCCGGAGCCGGCCGAGATGTACCCCCCAGGCTTCGCGGCTGCGATCCATGTGGGTCCAGTGGCGACCCGGCTCGACGGCGCCTCGCGGCCCGGGCACTTTACCGGAGTGGCGACCGTAGTGGCGAAGCTGTTTAACATCGTGCAGCCCGACCGTGCGTACTTCGGCCAGAAAGACGCCGCACAGGTCGCGGTTCTCCGCCAGCTAATTCGTGATCTCTCGCTGCCGGTCGAGCTGGTAGTCTGCCCGACGATCCGAGAGCCGGATGGGCTGGCACTTTCCTCGCGCAACCGTTATCTCTCGGCTGAGCAGCGTAAGGAGGCGCTGGTGCTCTCGCATGCGCTGCTTGCAGCAGAGGACAAAGCGCGCCACCGTGAGAACGACGTGCAGATACTGCTCGAGGTAGCGCGAGCCGTGCTGCAGAATGAGCCGGGTTTCCGCCTGGATTACCTGGCGCTGGTCGAGCCGGACACGCTGCTGCCAGTGGAGGCGTTCGTGCCGGGCCGGGCGTCGCTGCTGGCGGTAGCCGGTTGGGTCGGAGGCACGCGGCTGATCGACAATGTCCTGCTCTCCGCGTCCAGCGACGACCGGATCCAGTGATCCGCAATGTGGATCTTTCCTGCCGCAGCTCACGGAGAGGCCATCCTGAGCAGGGTTTGGCGCGAGTCAGATGGAGCCGAAGGATCTACTTCTTTTCTTACCTCGCACACTACGCCGAGGGGAAAGGCAGATCCTTCGACTTCGCTGTGCTCAGGATGACCAAAACTGGGGAAAGCTACCTTGACCTGCGCTCCCCATCGCCGCGGACGCGCGGGCCGGAGACGTGCGGGTTCCCGGCGAGCAGGAAGCGCAGGGGCCGTTCAGCGGCTTTACGGATGCCGATGCGCGGAGTCACAAGCACTTCACCGAGCGGCGCGTCACTTTCATCCTCAGCCAGGAGGAGCTCGCCTTCAGAGTCGAGCAGGTCAGCTCCATTGAAGCCAGCGCGCGTAATCGCAAGCGCCTGACACAGCCGCCCGGGGCCGCTCGCCAGCAGGCGCGGCAAGATTGCAGCACCGCCGCGTAGTGCAGCCATCTCTTCAAGACCGGTCCGCGGCTCCAGCGCGCGCAGGAGCACGCAGCCTGCCTGCCCGACCGGCTCGCAGGAGACGTTCAGGCAGGCGTGCATGCCGTAGATGAAGTAGACGTAAGCGTGGCCCGGCTCGCCCCACAGGACGCTGTTGCGTGCGGTGCGGCCGGAGAAAGCGTGAGCCGCCGGGTCGTCTGAGCCGAAGTACGCTTCGGTCTCCACAATTCGGCCCGAGAGCATGGGCCCCTGCCACCGGCGAAGCAGGACCTTCCCGAGCAGGGCCCGCGCGACCTGGTCGGGCGGCGCAAGGAAGAAAGAACGCGGAAGGAGCCGGGTCTTCATGGAGGGCACAGCCTAGTCGCTCGGCTAGGCCGGCGATTGCACCGCGGCTAGAACCTCGTCGGCGTGACCCTCGGGCTTGACCTTCTCGAAGACCTTCGCCAGCGTGCCATCGGGGGCGATGACAAAGGTCGAGCGCTCAATGCCCATCACTTTCTTGCCGTACATGTTCTTTTCTTTTAGCACGCCGAAGAGGTTGCAGACCTCGGCGTTCACGTCGGCCAGCAGCGGGTACGGCAGATCGTACTTGGCGCGGAACTTGGCTTGTGCCTTTGGCGTGTCCCGCGAGATGCCGAGGACAACAATGCCGGCGCCCTGCAGTTTGGCAAAGGTGTCGCGAAAGCCGCAGGCCTCAATAGTGCATCCGGGCGTGTCGGCCTTGGGATAGAAGAACAGCACGACCGGCTTGCCGCGGAACTCTTCAAGCGAGCGCGTCTGGTCCCGGTCGTCCTGGAGGGTGAAGTTTGGAACGGGCTGGTGAATCTCCATCTGGGTCTCCCGGTTAGATCACGGCGTGTTGCCGGTTGGATTTCGGTATGACGAAGCGAAGGGCAGCAGGTTAGAAGTCAACAGCCAGGCGGCGTACCTCGTCCTGGCCCTTGAGGATGGCTCTTTCCGCCTCGTCACTCCAGGTATTTTCGACGGTAAGGGTTCGTACCTCCTGCACGCCGATGAAGCGCAACCAGAACTCGATGAAGGATGTCTGGTGGTTGAAGTGCGACGGCGGTGTCGGAGAGTCTTCCACGTAGGCTTGCCCGCGGGTGTACACGACCAGGGCGCGCGGGGTTCGCAGCAACGGGCCGAAGACACCTTTCTCAAAGGAAAAGAGAAGGTTCCGCTGGCACACGAGATCGATGAGCTGCTTCAGCTTATAGGGGTAAGCAAAGTTCCACATGGGCACGGCAAGAACGATCCGGTCGGCGTTCTGAAAGCGCTCCGCCAGGCTCTGGATGCTTGCCCAGACTTTTTCCTCAGTCGCGTCCATCGGCTTTTGTGCGACGCCCTTGTATTTGGCGCCGATCGCTTCCGCGTCGAACTCTGGCAGGTTCTCCTCCCAGACATTCAGGGTATCGATCAGCAAATCGCTGTGGAGCTCCTCGTAAGCCTGCCGGAACGCGTTCGTCACGCGAATGGAAGCAGACTCTGCGCTGCGGGGTGAACTCTGGATATCAAGCATTCTCATGCTTATGCGCTCCGACGCTGTCTCCCCCTTTGCGAGCATACCGGTAATCCACTTAGACCAGGCGTGCTGGCAAGGGGCGTGCCGGCATGAAATGACGAAAAGCGTCCCTGGCGGCTGCACGTGCGTCCAAGGGCCTTAGATGAGCAGTCTGAGTGTGCGAAAGCGAGTGGCGGCCGGTCCGATCCTCTTGTTGCTGCTGATGGGGCTGCCCGGACATGCGCAATATGTAGGCAAGGTAGGCCAGGCGACCGAGAAGAAGAACACCCTGCGCGCGACCGCCGTGTATGAGTACACCGGTTCCATGACAAAGCCCACCGCCAGCCGGCTGGTGCCGGTGGTCGTGTGGGACGGTGAACGGTACCAGCCGGGCGGCTTGTACCTGGCGCAGCCGGAGCCGCTGGCGGTCGCGCCGGGCACACAGTATGTGCTGGAGCAGAGCGGGGTGCCGGCTGGACTGTTCAATTTGTCCTCGGCCGGGCAGCTCAACGGCAACTGGGTGGGGCTGGGCCGGTTTGCAATCGAGCCGGCGACACCCCCGCCGGCGAAGCTGGCCCGCTCAAAGAAGCCGCCAACGCTGACGGGCGGCACCGGCAGGGGTAAGATTACGGTCTCCGGCAGCGACTCTGGTGACGACAGCAACGGCCCGGTGCTGCATCGCAAGGCGGGCAGTGAGTCGGATACAAGCACGGCTTCCACTTCCACAAGCTCGGGATCGAGCGGCAGCTCCGGATCCAGCTCGGGAGGTACGAGCCCCACGGCAAGTAACGGCAGCGGGCCTACGCTGCACCGCAGGGACACGACCGACACGACGGACAGCACGAGCAGTACAGACAGCTCAAGCAGCAGCTCTGGCAGCACAACGGATCCGGACCGGCCGACCCTGCACCGGAAAGACACCGACACGAGCGACACTTCCGGGAACGGTTCAACGACGACCGCGAGCAGCGACCCGGACCGGCCGACGCTGCACCGGAGCACCGACACGGGCAGCGGCGCATCCCCGGTCGATCCGGACCGCCCAACGCTGCACCGGCACGCCGACACTGGCACTCTCGAGACCACGGCGCCCGACCCGGACCGGCCCCATCTTCGCTATGGCGAAGCCGGAGATGTGAACTCGCGGGTAATGCCGACCGAACTGAAGGAGTTCAGCACCCCTGGAATGGCTGCTTTAGCGGGCGCGGCTGGCGGCGCAGGCAGCGGCGCGCCGGTGACGATCGGGCAAACCGTCGCGATATCAGATACGCAGACAGACGAGCCGCACCCTTTCCGGTTTACGTGGCCGAGCCCGACCGTACAGACAGATACGGAGGCGGCGATGCGTGCCTTTGCGCTGCGTGCATTGGCGACGGCGGCGCAGGCGACCTTCGGCCCGGCAGCAAAGGCCTCGCAAAAGACTGCAGCGGACCTGCAGCAGGCGGCGACCGCAGCGGAGCACAGCGTGGCAGCGACCAGTGCCGCTGCTAACGCGCCAGCCCAGACGACCCCCAGCAAGAGCACGCCAGGTACGCGCGCCAGGCACACAACGGCAAGCGCTCCGATGGCAGATCCACTAACAGAGGCCCAGTTCACCGCCTTCGAGCTGAGTTACGGCGCGGGCGTAACCTATATTTACTCGGCGCATACCAACGCGGCCGATGCGGCGGATCGGCGCTACGTCACGGTCATCGCTCAGCCAGACTTCTACGGCAAGCCGCACCTGGTCTTTTCGCAGACCACGCGCGGCGACCAGCTGAACCAGGTCCCGGCGATGCACCTGATCGACGCGGTCGATGCGGACGGGGATCACCGTGCGGAGCTGTTGTTTGAGCTTGAGGGTGGAGCGCCGGATGGGCAGGCCCCGCCGGCGCGGCAGTTCGCACTGTACAGCGTGACCGCAGGGAAAGCGGCTCAGGTGTACACGAGCAATGCCGGGGCTGGGCAGTGATCCCCGAGGCCATACCACCGCCGTGCAGTGGCTGCCTGCCGCGTAGGCGGTCGTGCTTTGGAAGCGGCTTCAGCGCTTGAGCGCCGAAGCCGGTACTACCGGGTTCCACGGCACAGGTGAGGCGAGCACCATGGAGGTGTTGGTTGCGACGTATGGGGTGAGCGAGTCGATCACCTTCTCCAGGTGCGGCAGATCGCGCACGGCGACCTGAAGGATGTAGCTTTCGGCACCGGTGACGCGGTGACACTCCCGCACCTCGGGCACACGTTGGGCAAGTCCGTTGAAGTGCGGGAGCCGGTCACCGGGGACGGTGATCTTGATAAACGCCCGAAGCGGCAAGCCGACTTTGGCCGGGTCCACTACAGCGATGTAGCGCTCGATCACCGACGACTCTTCGAGTCGTCGCACGCGTTCGGTGACGGCCGGAGTGGAGAGTCCAATCCGTCGGCCCAGCTCGGCGAAGGGCAGACGGGCGTTTTGCTGGAGCTCAGCAAGGATCTTTTGATCGAGCGCGTCCAGAATCTGCAAAGTTTCAGCCATGGCGATCTGGTCTCGGGGCCTTCCGTGATCCCTGAAAGCCAGAGTGGGCTTTCGTTGTAGATCGTAAAGCATCTGCGTTGCAGAACCTTCATTCCCCTATGTATTTGCCGCACCCAGCCTTCTAGGCTCGGAGCATGCAGACCGACCTAAGCCAGCTCCCAACTTCCATGCTGCCGCTCCTGCCTGCGGCGCATCCGGCGCTGCGCCGGCTTGCCGGCCTGGGCGAAGCGATTGGCAACACCCCGCTCTTTGCGGTGACGTACCGGTTTCGCGGGCAGGTGGGCACGATCTATGCCAAGGCCGAGCACCTGAACCTGACCGGGTCGATCAAGGATCGGATGGCGCTGCACGTGCTCAGGACGGCATACCTGGCCGGGCTACTGCAGGAGGGTGACACGCTCGCCGAGGCGACCAGCGGCAATGCGGGAATCGCCTTCGCCGCGTTAGGCCGCGCGCTCGGGCATCGGGTCGCCATCTGCATGCCGGATTGGATGAGCCAGGAGCGGCGCGACCTGCTGCGCTCCTATGGCGCGGAGATCTGCCTGATTTCGCGCGAGCAGGGTGGGTTTCTCGGCTCGATCCGGCGCACCGAGGAGATGGCCGCGGCTGCGCATGGGGTGTTTCTGCCCCGGCAGTTCGAGAATGCAGCCAATGTGGATGCGCACCGGCTCGGTACGGCACCGGAGCTGCTGGCGCAGCTTGCGCGGCAGGGCCTGAAGCTGGACGCTTTTGTTGCCGGCGTTGGTACCGGCGGCACGGTGATGGGCGTATCAAGGGCACTGCGGGCGAACTCACCGGGCACACAGGTCTGGGCGGTCGAACCGGCCGAGTCGCCTACCATGAGCACCGGCTTCAAGGTAGGGTCACACCGGATTCAGGGTATCTCGGACGAGTTTGTGCCGGCGATTGTCAAGACCGGAGAACTGGATGGGATCCTCGCGGTCTCAGATGGCGACTCGATTCTGATGGCCCGCAAGCTTGCCGCCGCGCTCGGGCTTGGGCTGGGGATTTCGTCAGGGTGCAACTTCCTGGCGGCCGTAATGGCGGCCGACCGACTCGATCGCTCCCAAGGGACGGGCGCCGTGGTCGCGACTGTCTTCCCGGATGACAACAAAAAGTACCTGAGCACGGCGCTGCTGCGCGAGGAGCCCGTTTGCGAGCGCTATCTAACGCCGGAGATTGAGCTGCTGGACCTGGATATCGTTCCGAGAGCTAACCTGGGAGGGGTGCCGTCTCAGAGCCACTAACGGTAGCAGGGTGAGCGCTCCCGGAAGCGATGCAGCAAGGCCGGCTTCCGCCAGGGTCCGGCCTTTCCGCTCAGGAACGTTCGTCAGCCTACTGGCCGAAATACTGCACATGAACGTAAGTTCCCAGGCGCGGATTGTATGCCAGATACCAGCCCGGATCGCTGGGGTCGTCGTAAAGAACAATGTTGTCCGTGTTCCATAGCCAGCCATTGACGTAGCCCAGGTCATATGGGGCTACGCCGAAGTAAAAGCCGTTGAAGAAGAAGCGGTTTGGACCGCCGCCGCCAAGCCGGTATACGTAGCTAGGCCCGAAATGGCCGGGGAAGTGCCCATGCGCCCAGGGCTGATCGAGGTGGTAGTGCGGGTCCCCGCCCTGGTGACCGACCCACTGACCATTGTCGTGCACATGCGGTGCGTCCGGGTGGCCCGGGCCGTCATTAAAGTGCTGCGGTCCGCCACCACCGTGAAAGCCGCCGTTGTCGACGGGACCGTGCTGGGGGATATAGCCGCCACCCACGTGCCCACCACCAGGGCCTCCGTGCTGCGCTACTACGGGAACAGTCGTTAGCAAAGCTGCCAGAAAGAATCCCGATAGACGAGTCATGACGTCCTCCACGCGTTTCGATGCGCTTCAGCTGGCCGGCGAGCATACAGAAATCTTTCCCGCGAGCGTGTGCGGCAGATCGAAGCTCGCCTAAGTGGCTGATTCGTCTATGCCGGAGGAGTACAGAAGGCGCGACTGGCCCATCCAGAAGCGGTTGTTAGCGCGCGTGAGCGGGCCAGGACTGCGGCTGCCCAACCGTGCCATTGCCTCGTGGTATGGGCCCACAAAGCGAAGGAACAGGGGCAGCCGCCGGTAGAGCCGCGGCAGCCAGCGTCCGGCGTGGGCGAGCGCGCGCTGCTCGGGAGCGTTCAACGGCAGTTCGAACGCCGTACGGAGCGGCAACGGCAGCCAGGAACTGGTGAGCGCGCGGTACCAGAGAGGCGGCCGAAGCCATGTTCCAACGCCCGAGAGAACGCTTCGCCCGAGAGCCAGACCACCTGCATCGACGCCGAGCTGGCCGGAAGCAAAGACATGAGCGACATAGCGAGTGAAAGCAGGCCAGTCAGTGGGCATCACAGCAGCCGGCACGCCAAAAAGCGCCGCCATGACGCGGCTCTCAGCGTAGTAGCGCTCCCTGGCCACCGGCGACAACGGCGGCAGCACAAACTCGTATGCCAGCAGGGCGCTGTCGACCAGGGTGGCATAGACCCAGAGTAGCGCGGCAGCTTCGTTGGCCTGGTAGTGCTCGCCTTTGGTTGAGGTACCTACGCTCTCGGGCACAGTGCCGCGAATGGAAGTGTGGCGCCGATACAGCTGCTGCGCAGCCACCAGAGCCTGTGCACGGGTGCCGAAGAGCATGGTGTAGACGACCCGAAAAGTGGAGTGGAAGCGCCCGATTGGGTTTTTGAGCAGGTGCGAGTGCTGCGCGAGCGCGGCTGCGACCCAGGGATGGGCGATCTGCAGCAGTGCGGCCCGGCCGGCGCCGAGAAAGACCGCCGATTCGCGATTGACGTGCCAGGAGACAGAGCCTGGGCCGAAGAAACCTTCCCTCGGCGGACCAGGCTGCTCGGCAACCGTGGCAATCTGCTGCTCGTGCTGTTCGCGGGAGATGTACTGCCGGTCTGGAGTGCTGGAGGTCAGATCCTTCTCACTGGGCTTGCTCAGAATGATCCCTTCCTGCGGAGGTTATGCATTGAAGGGAGAGACGCCTAAAAGCTCAACGTCTGCTTCAGGGGCAGATCTTGTGAGCTTCCGCCGGCCATTAGCGTGTACTGGCCCGGAACAATCGTCCACCCGTGCTTTGACTCGTCCCATATCTCGAAGCGCTCGCGCGGAATCTCGACGGTGACCTCTTTTTCGTCGCCGGGCTCAAGCGTGATCCGGGCAAAGCCAACCAAGCGCTTTGGTGGTTCTTCGGCCGCAGCAGGCAGGCTCGCATAGACTTCAGCGATCTCGGTACCCGCTCGGGAGCCGGTGTTCTTGACCATCATGTGTACGGTCGTTGTGTCCCCGGAAGAGGCGGCGCGCATGCCGCTATAGCTATAGGTCGTGTAAGAGAGTCCGAAGCCGAACGGGAAGAGCACTTGTTTGTGCTCAGCGTCGTACCAACGGTAGCCGACCTTCAGGCCCTCGTCGTATTTCATAGGGAAAGCGGGAAGGCCGGCCATGTTGCGGCGCTCGCGCTCCTCGCGGTCCTTGTAGGTGTCTTCATTGGAGGCAGGCGGCGGTGTGGTCAGGGCCGGGTGCGGCAGGTCGGCGTCGCTGAGCGGAAAGGTGACGGGCAGCTTGGCCGAGGGGTTCACGTCGCCGAACAGCACTTTCGCAACTGCGTCCGAGCCGTCGGAGCCGGAGTACCAGGTTTCGAGTACCCCGGCGACCTTGTCGATCCATGGCATGAGCACGGGGCTGCCATTTTCCAGGACAACGACCGTATGCGGGTTAGCGGCAGCTACTGCCTCGATGACCGCATCCTGATTGTCAGAGAGCGCGAGCGTGGCGAGGTCCATCCCTTCGCTCTCCCACTGGTGCGCGAAGAAGAGAACTACATCGGCGCCCTTCGCAGCTTCGGCTGCCTTGGCCGGGTCCGTCGCATTATCGAAGGTCACCTTTGTTTCCGGCGCTTCCTCTGTGATCTCGGCGAAGGGAGCATCTGGGAACCAGGTGGCGTGCAGCCACTGGGTCCCTTTCTGGCCGGCTTTCGCTATGGCGTTGCCGCCTGGCGGGTCAACTTGGGCGGAGCCGCCACCGGAGACCATGCCCTTGTCGGCGTACTGGCCGATAACGGCGATCCGGCGGACACGCGCGCGATCCATCGGAAGAATCCCTTCCTCGTTCCGGAGCAGCACGATGCTGCCCTCGGCGAGCTTGCGTGCGACGCGCATGCCGGCCCGAGGGTCGATCACCATCTTGTGCGGCGGATCGTCAACAATCCCGGCGGCAAACTCGGCCCGGAGCATCCGGTGTACGTGATCGTCGAGCTCAGCCTGCGAGATCTGGCCTGACTGGACGGCCTGCTTGAGCGCGTCACCGAAGAAGTTGCTGGAAGGTTCCTCGTTGTCGAGGCCCGCGTGCGAGGCCTTGACCGTCGAGTGCGTAGCACCCCAGTCTGAGAGCACAAAGCCCGGGAACTTCCAGTCGCGCTTGAGCACATCGTTCAGCAGGAACTGATTTTCGCAGGTGTAGTCGCCGTTGACGCGGTTGTACGAGCACATAACACCTTGCGCGTCGGAGACTTTGAGCCCGATCTGGAAGGCGAGCAGATCCGTCTCGCGCATCGCGCGCTCCGAGATCTCGGAATCGACCGCGGTGCGCCCGCTTTCCTGGTCATTGACGGCGTAGTGCTTGATATCGCCGATGACGTGCGTGGCCTGCAGGCACTTCATCGTATTGCCGACCATGATGCCGGCCAGCAGAGGATCCTCGCCCTGGTACTCAAAGGTGCGCCCGTCGCGGGGCTCACGGGTGAGGTTGACACCGCCGCCGAGTGACATGCTGTAGCCCTGGGCGCGAAGTTCCTGACCGATCAGTGTTCCATACTGGCAGGCGGCATCGGGGTCCCAGCTGGCAGCCGCGCCCAGGTCGCTCGGCAGTGCGGTCGAGTAGCGGCCATTGTGGCCGGAGCGTGTGACACCGTAGGCTGCGTCCGCCATCTGGATGCCCGGAATACCGTACTGCGGAAAGCCGGGCACATAGCCGGCGCCTCCGTTCGAATCGTGACCCTGGGTGTCAGGTGGCCCGGAGTGCGGCGATGCGGTGCCATGCAGAAGCTGAATCTTCTCGTCGAGCGTAAGCTGTTTCAGGAGCAGGTCCGCCCGTTGATCGGGCGAAAGGCTTGGATTCAGCCAAGGCCCGGTCGGCTTGGGTGCATTCCGATCCTGGGAGTATCCGGTGAGGCTGAGGGAAAGCGCGAGTGCGAAGGCAGCGGCGCGGAACAGGTGAGAGCTGGAGGTCACTGGAGCTCCTGAGGTGCAGATTGCAAGGGTTTGCAAGCGCCCTGCAGTCGGATTCGACCCATGCTACGCGGGCACCGCGATCTCTGGGAAGCAGGCAGCAGAGGCGACACGGAAGGCGCCGGTGTCAATGTGAGAAGGACTGCATGAGGCGCGCCCAGGCGATCGTGAGCCGGTAGGAGAGGCTTGGCGGAGCGCTACCGGTCTCGACGTTGTCGACCTGCGCAAAGCCGACGGGGATCTCGAAGAGAGCGGGATCAAGTGTTGCCGTCGAGAGTTGGTCGATGCGCTGGTGAGTGGTAGAGGTCCGGAAGGGCTGACCTGACTTGCCCGATTCGGAGCTCGAAACGGAGTTGTATTGAATGTGGGTAGTAGTTATCTCGGCCAGGTAGCCGAGGATCGGTGGCCCGCTTTGCTCATGAACCAAGCGCACGGGCACTCTTGCGGGCCGAAGTTGCTGTAGCTAACGGTATAGGCCTGACCACCGGCACGCGTGGCCGGAACCACCTGGCAGCCATCGAGCTGCTGGTATTCGGGAATCTCCACGTACCAGCCATCTGAGATCTCCTTGCTTGCCGCGCAGTGACTTTCGCGCCTGGGATGGTCTCAGTTTGTATCCGATAGTGGCGCAGCGCACGGCCAAAGGCATCGCGGCGCTCTCCGGTGTCGGTGACTTCAGTCCGGATCGTGAGAGTTTGCTCCGGCTGCACGTCTCTCTGCTGCTCGGCCGCTGCTCTTGCTTTCGCGGCTTCAAAGCGCTCCTTTGTCCATTTCGCCGGCAATGGATGCACAGAATAGATCCGGTTATCGAGGTCAAGCGTGACGGTTCGGCGTAGATCGCACTGCTGGATAAGGGCGATGTGCGGGCCGAAGCTGCGGTGGCCGTCCCTGTCCTCTCTCATGCTCTGAGAGAGAGCGCGACTGCGGACGCCGTGGATAAGGAAGGTGGTCGTGTACTCGGTAGCCGGCCTAGCTGCGGCCTCGGCGCTCGAGGTTTGCACCAGGGTCAGATCGCCTGCCTGCGCTGTTGAGGCGAGCGAGGAGGCGGCCAGGAACGCCATCGCCAGCGTTGTCAGATGGGGCTTGCGCATGCGTTCGCCTCCACGCGGGTCTGCTAGCTTCGCGGCAAGCATAGCAGGCGGTCGGGCGGGCTCAGCCGGCAATCGACGCTGCCTTCTTCGTCCAGGGCGACTTCTGATAACGCTCGCGCAGCAGCCTGGCTGCGTCCTGCTTGTCGCGGAGCAGGCGCTCGCTCTCATCACTTTGCGGAGACGGTGCATCCACTGTTTGCGTAATCGGCGCGCCGCTTGGGGGCGGTGCAGGCTCGGTACAGCCATACCGAACCATGCGCAGGACCAGGTAAAGTGCCTCAGCGGCGCGGGGCTCGTCCGGGTGGTCGCGGACGTAGCTGATGATCTGCTCTCCAAGCGTGCCAGCCGAAACAGCCGCTAGCGCGCCGGCCTCTTTGGCTCCCGCGGTTGCCGCTTCCGCACTCAGGAAAGCCGGCCGAGAACGCTCAGTTGGGGGATGCGGATTCTGGTACTCAGATGAACCACCGGTGCGGTAGCACCAGTTGTCTCGGTAGCTTTCGACGAAGTCGTAGCTATAGTTGCGCTGCGTGCCGTCGTTTAGGTTGGGGTTGAGGCCAGGGTTCTGCGCCAGGGTGAGCAGCGCGGGAAAGATCGCGGGCTGGCCTGCTTCGGCACGCAGCGAATCAGGCAACAGCGGCAGAAATGCTGCGGCGTGGAGACCGTCGTGGAGCAGGGTGGCACGCGCCCAGCCGGCCATAGCAATCGCCTGCCGAAGCTGCGGGCTGAGATTGCCAGCCTGGGCGGCCTGCAGCCAGACCGAGAGCGGAGCCTGGGTGTTGAGTACCCTGGCGGCGTCGGCGTCGAGCTGCTCTGGGCTAACTGTCGCGGCGCAGTTGTAGTGGCGATCGGGGTTCTTCATCACGGCAAGGCACTCTTCCACGGCCCAGTGGGCTTCGGAGGTGGTAAGCAGCATGGAGCGGGGCGCATACGCGAGAAAGCCGGCGAGGTCTGGTGCGGCAAGCATGGCGAGGCCGCGAAAGGCATTTACGGATGAAGGCTCGGCCTGCTGCTGCACCGTCGGCAGTGCGCCGGCTAAGACTGAGCGCGCCTCCGCTGCGTTGTCTGCGGCGATCAGCAGGCGCACGCGATGGTAGGTCACTGTCTGCCATGCCGGTGAGTCCGTTGGGACGGCTGCTGCCGCAGCGAGCAGCGCCGATGGCGCAGCCTGCTCGGGCGCGACGGTGAGCGCGGCGACGAGCCAGGGCAGCGTGTGGGTCCGCTGCCACTCGGCGAGGGCATGCGATGCTGAGTCTGGGCTGGACGATCGCATGGTGGACAGCCAGTCGATCAACGGAGAGCTCGCGGCAAGCTTGGACAGCAAGCCTGGCGAGGTTTGCGGGTTCAGAAGCCAGAGCAGGTCGGTAGCATCCTGGGCATAGTTTGGGTCATGTCCCGATGCCGTGCCGGAGCCGGCGACCAAGGAGGCAAGCTCGCGGCCACGGGCTTCGGGCTCGATACGAACGCGAACGAACGCGAGCTTTGCCTCAGCGGCTTTACGGAAGGAAGGCGGCGGATTGCCGGCGAGATACCCGCGCAGTTCGGCTGCTGCCGAATGCATCAGCGCAGGATCGTAGCTGGCTTGCGAAACGCCCAAAGGGGCCGTTAGAAAAGCATTGCGCACCAGACTGCGTGCTGCCAGGTAGCCGGCAATCGGTTGCCAGGGCGAGCTCTTGTCACTTGCAATTGCTTGGAACTGCCGGGTCGCCGTCGCGAGATCGAGCCTGTAGAAACTGGCAGCGGCAGTTTGGTAGGCGCGATCACTCAAGAGCAGCGCCGGGCTGCCGGCAGGGGCAGGTTGAGGCAGGCCGGCATTGCCGGAACAGTTGGCGAAGACAGTGTCCTGCCCGCGAAGCCAGTCGCGTAATGCAGGGCTGCTGCTTCCCCATTGCGATGCGCGAGCTGCCAGTGTCGCTAATGCATTACGGAAAGCGTCGTCGGGGCAGTTCAGAATCGAGGCTTCGACGCTGCCGCCCGGGTACGTGCCCGTGATCTTCCTGAGTTCGCCGACCTGCCCGGGCGGAGGATCAGGATATCTGTCACGAGCCTGTGCCCATTGATCGAGGGGAGTAGGCGAGCTTCCTTCAGGCTGCACTCCATTGCGCTGGTCCTGCTGCTGGCCCCACTCCGGCTCGAAATCGTTGTATGAGGGCGACCACGCCTTCTGCTCCTCGGCATTGAGAGTGCCGCCGCTTAAGTAACGGTAAGCGACCATCAGATCAAAGCGAGCGAAACTGGTCTGCAGCAGGCCCAGCTTGCCGGCCGGGTACTCACGGGGCAGATCGGGCCGGTTGGGGCGGACGAAGATGTCGGGCGAGAAGTCTGGCCCGCAGGCCTGGGCTGACGCAAAGGCGAGCAGCATGGATGCGACTGCTCGAAAGGCGAGCGTGTATGGATTAGTGATCACGGCTGCTGCTCCTGGTTGAGCTGCTTTGTACGTTGCCGGTGAACGGCGCGCTGCGCAGGGCGGCTTCCGCCAGGTTTGATTGAGGCGGCGCTGGCACGCCGGTGTTATGCGGAAGCAACGGCAGGTCCTGAGCCCAGCCATGGTCGGCAAAGATGTACAACCGCTTGCCCGCGATCTGCTGCGGCCAGGGTTCACGGGTCGACACACCTACGCTGCCGGTGCAGAGCGGTTCGCGGATGCGGTACTCGGGCGCGTTCGCGAGCAGGCGGCGCCGGTCCGGCTCCATGCGGAAGAACATCGGTGTGGCCTCCGTAACCGGCAGGTCGGCAATCCAGTCATCGGTCGAGCACCAGGAGGCGAGCGCTGTGATGGAAAGCGGGAGCTGCGGCGGCATGCGCTCACGAAGTTTGCGCAGTAGTTCGCGGTAGAACGGCCGCTCTGAGCGCCTCGCGTCGAAGTCGATGGACAGTGCTGCGATGCCCGGTCTCTGTGCAATCGAGAGCAGACTGGCGAGGCTGGCGGGAAGCTGTGCTGCAAGCCGTCGGGCCCTCTCGTTGCTGGTGCCAAGGCCATCGTCGTCGTTACCGGTATCGATACGAACGACAGCGATGCGTGTTGCGCCTTGTGGGAGGATCAGCGGCTGTCGACGGGGTATCACCGTGGCGGATCGACGAAGACGCAGAGTTTCTTCGAGGATGGCGAACCCAGTGTCGGTGCCGTTGATGGTGCGCAGATCTTCCGGGCGCTCCCAGACCCAGAGCACACGCCGCGGCAGGCGTGCGGTGGCCTGAGCGAGCACTGCCTGCTGCTCCCTCTGCTGCAAGTGCCAATGGAGCAAGGGCATCGCAAGCAGCACGATACAAAGTGCGACAGCAGAAAGCAGTACACAAGCTGGAAGGCCTGACCGGCGCATGGCGAACGCTCCGCGACCATGTTGACCGAGCTTGCGCCCCAGGGAAAGCCCTAAGATCAGCCGACCCGGCATCCGGCTGGCACGCGGGTACTGTGGGCCGCACCTCATGTGACTATCGCAACCAGCAAGATGACGAGCTAGGGGGCATTGCGAAGCGGAAGGCGCAGCTCAGCTTCAGCACCGCCCGCGGGCCGGCCGTGGAGCAAGACCGAGCCGTCATGGGCTTCGGCGATCTGCTTGACCAGCACCAGACCGGTGCCGGTGCCATGAGTTTTCGTAGTGTAGAAGGGCACAAACAGGTTGGAAGGATTAGCAAGGCCGAGGCCCGAGTCGCAGATGCGGATAGTGACTTCATAGGCGTCCGCTTCCCAGGAGAGCTCGACCTGTGGCGCCTGGGCCAGGTTCTCAAGCGAGGCTTCGGCCGCGTTGCGGACCAGATTGATAAGCGCTTGCGCCAGCTGGTCGCGGTCGGCTTGAAGGGTGACCGGAGATCCGGGACGAACGAGCACAGGAACGCGAGTCTCGAGCGCTGGAAGCTGCTCGATAAGAGGCGCAAGCAGGATCGCGGTACGGTTTGGTGGCGGCAACTGCGCGAGCTGGCGGTAAGCGTTCAGAAAACGATTGAGTGAGTCGGCACGATCCTCGATGACCTCAAGTGGGCGATCGAACTCTGCAAGTTCAGCGCCGGCAGCGACCAGCCGGCGCAGAGAGCCAGCGAGCGACTTGATAGGCGTAAGCGAGTTGTTGATCTCGTGGCCGAGTACACGGATAAGCTGGCGCCAGGCCTGCTGCTGCTCCTCGCGCAGGGCGTGGCTGATGTCAGCGAGCAAGAGCAGCTGGTGAGGCCGGCCATCCTCGCGGAAGCGGCTCCGCCGGAGCATCCACTGGGAGCCGCCGAGCATGACGACCTGCTCGTCGTCTGCAGCGAGCAGGTTGCCAACCCCGAGCGCGTTGGCATGCTCACCAAGTGCTTTCCGCGGCATGCTGACCTGGAGCAGTCGCGCTCCGGCCGGGTTGAGCAGGCGGAGGATGCCGGCTTCGTCAAAGGCGAGCACCGGTGTCTCGAGTACGCCGAGAACGCGGCGGACCAGCGCTGCTGATTCAAGGGCAGCGAGACGCTCTGCCTGCAGGTCGGCGGCCAGCGCGTTGATTTCAAGCGCGAGATCGCCAAGAGCGTCGCCGCGGCGAGCGCCGCGTGCGCGAAAGGAGTAGTCCTGCTCGCGCAGTGCTGCGACAACGTTGGACAGTGTCTGCAGCGGGCGCAGCAGTTGCTCAGCGAGCCAGCTTGCCAGCATCGCCCAGAGCAGCAGCAGAACCGGCATGACGAGGAGCCAGGTGAGCAGCGAAGCATGCCACTCAAAGAGCAGCCAGCCGCAGAGGACGAATGCGGGAAGGCTCAGCAGCGTGAGGGTGATGTAGATCTGGCGCTCATAGCCGAGCCGCCGCTTGCTGCGCCCAAGCGGCAGCCGCCTAGGGCGCGATGCCATGCTTTTCCAGCCGGCGGTAGAGCGCGCCGCGGCTGAGGCCGAGCAGCTCTGCTGCCTGAGTGATATTGCCGCTCTTGCGCGCGAGCGCCTTGCGGATCAGCACGGCTTCCACAGCGTCGAGCTCGAGATCATCGATCTGGGTTGCTGTTCCCGCTCCGGCACTGGATACGCGCGCGCTGTGCAGCCCGAGATCCGCGGCCTCGATCTGGATGCCGCGTGCCATCAGTACCGCTCGCTCCATGGTGTGGTCGAGTTCGCGGACGTTGCCGGGCCAGCTGTAGTGAAGCAGCGCCTGGAGCGCAGCCGGCGCAAGCCCGGTCAGCGATCGCCGGTAGCGTGCGGCGTGGTGCGCGAGGAAGTGCGCCGCGAGCGGAGGCACGTCTTCACGACGCTCGCGCAAGGGCGGCAGGTGCAACTCGACCGTGTTGAGACGAAACAGAAGATCCTCGCGAAAGCGGCCTTCCGCAACCTCGCCGGGCAGGGTCGCATTGGTGGCAGAGAGCACGCGCACATCCACACGCGTGGTTTTGGAGGAGCCGACGCGTTCGAGCTGGCCTGTCTCAAGCACACGCAGTAGTTTGGCCTGCTGACGCATCGGCACGTTCGCGATCTCGTCGAGAAAGATGGTGCCGCGATCGGCCAGCTCAAAGCGTCCGATACGGTCGGTGCGGGCGTCTGTAAATGCTCCGCGAACGTGGCCAAAGAGCTCGCTCTCAAACGTGCCCTCAGGCAGAGCGCCGGTGTTAACGGCGACAAGCGTGTGCGCGGCACGCGCGGAAACGGCGTGCAGTGTCTGCGCGACCACCTCCTTACCGGTGCCGTGCTCGCCCATGATGAGCACGTTCGCGTCGGAGGGGCCGACGCGCGCGATGCCTTCGAGCAGCGGCTGCATGGAGGGTGCGGTCGCAATAAATTCCGGGCGGTTCGCTGTACGGAGCAGCAGGTTTTCTGTCTCGAGATTGCGAGCGCGGCGCAGCGCCGCACGCAGCTCCACCTGAGTGCGCAGGATGGTGAGCAGGCGCGCGTTCTCCCAGGGCTTTTCGATGAAGTCCCGCGCACCCAGCCGTACCGCCTCGACTGCAAGTGCGATGCTGCCCCAGGCGGTCATGACGATGACGGGCAGCTCCGAGTCCAGCGCGAGCGCCTGCTCGAGCAGCGCCAGGCCCTCGCCACCGGAAGTGGTGTCGCGCGAGTAGTTGAGGTCGATCAGGAGCGCGTCGAAGCTTTCGCAGGCCAATTCGGCAATCGCCTCAGCTGGCGAGCGCACGGCGCTGACGCGGTAGCCCTCCGGCCGCAGCAGAAGCTGCAGTGCTTCCAGGATGTGCGCCTGGTCGTCGGCGATGAGCACCCTTGCTCTTGCTGCGGAAGGCGGACTGGACTGCTGCGCGTGCTGGGCGGCCATGGGTATGCCCTCGATTATCGGTGCCCAGGTGGCGAGTTGTCAGTCTGCTGTTGTGCGACCTTTTCGCTCACAATGCCGCTTTTCGCATCGCTGATCGAAACGCCGTAGGCTTCCAGGGTCTGGCCGGTCGCGCGGGCCAGCTCCACTCGCGATTTCTCAAAGGTCGTCTCGGCCGCTGTCAGGGCCGAATCGGCAAGTGCCAGGTCGTGCTGAGCGGCAAGCGTTTGCAGGTTGGAGCCAGCTCCCAGTTTCTGCTCCTGCCGGCTGATGTCGAAGGTTTTCTGGTCGAGATCACGCGCCTCGCGGGCCGCCGCTACGCGCGCACCGCTCTGCTCCAGCGCATACTGCGCGTTGCGTACCTCGATGCGGATCTGCTTGCGCAGCTGCTGGATGCGCAGCTCCGACTGCCGGTACTCGAGCTCGGACCGGTACTGGTCAGACTTCGCGACCCGGTTACGCAGCGGGATATCTACGGAAACCCCGACGAGGTAGTCGGGCGAGCTGTTGTTAAAAGCGGTGCGCATGGAACCCGAGAAGCTGGTCGGCGCGGTGGAGGTGGCTCCAGATGCTGGATTGTCTATGCCTGCCAGGCCTGTGCCGCCGTAGAAGCCCACCAAATCGACCGAGGGCAAAACCGCGTTACGGGCGGCTTTGCGGCTGATGTCGCGGTTGGTGAGGTCGACATCCGACTCGGCAAGCTCCGGTCGGTCCTGCAGAGCGCGTGCAATCAAGTCTGCGAGCGGCGGACCATTCACGGCATCGCTCACCGCGACTTTCTCAGTCGGAATAACTGGCATCTCCTCGAGCGTAGCGCTGTCGAGATTCTTGGTAAGCGCGTTTTTGATGAGGGATTCCTGCAGCTGCAACGTGGTTTTTGCGATCGCCAATTCCTCGTCACGTACCGCTACTTCGCCTTCAGCCCTGGTTACGTCCATTGCCGGGATGGCCTGCAAAGCTAATTGCCGGCGGTCACTCGCCAACTCATCCTGAGCAAAGGTGAGCGAGCGCTCCTTGACCTGCTCGTCCTGGTAGGCGTTGACCAGATCCCAGTAGATATTTGCGATCTGCGTGATGGTCACGATGATCTGGTCTTTGAAGGCGATCTCGGAGATGGTGCGATCGTTGCGCGCAATGTGCAGGTATCGCAGGTTGGGGCCGAAGCCGAATCCTGCCAGCACGGGCTGGTCGATGCTGAGGCGGTAATAAGCGTTGAGGGCCGGGGTTAGAAATGTGAAGGGGCTGTTTTCCGCGACGCGGCTGTTTTCGAGTACGAAGGAGAGCGTAGTACCGGTCGAGAACGCCTGGGAATATTCGATCTCGCTGGAAAGCGTGTTCTGCTGTAAGGACGGGACGCCATAAATTTTGATGTTCGAGAGAGGGTCAGTGTAGTGCTCCAGCGTCACGGTGCCGGTCAGGATAGGGTCGTAGGAATTGACGGCGGTGCCGGTGCCAAGCGTGGAGGAGACCAGGCCCGAAGCACCCGAACCAGCGCCGCCGGCTCCGCCTGTCGTACCCCCGGCACCTGCACCTGCAGCACCTGAGCCGAGGCCGCCAACGCCGCCGCCGGGAGTGTTCTGCACGATGCCGGTGTTGACGCCGCGAAAGGCAGCGCCGGCTTTTGTGCGCTCAATGTCGGCCTCGGCGATGGGCAGGTTGTATCGCGCGATGGCAATGTCGAGGTTGTTCTCGAGCGCGAGCAGGATGGTGTCGTCCAGCGACAGGTAGAGCTTGCCATCGCGGATGAGCTGCTCAATGCGCGCGGAGTTGGCAAGGCTGGCCTGCGGAACAAGCGTAGGCAGGTAGGTATTAAGCGGATTATATGAGTGCGGAATGTCGAGCCGCAGCGCGGGCACGCCCGCGGTGGGTACATCCTGCCGAACTCCAGAGGCTTGCTGGCCAGCCTGTGATTGCGGCGCGGGTGCTGGGGGCGCGGGGGTCTGCGCGAGCATAAGCCCCGGAACCTGCATGCCAAGGAGCAGTAAAGCAGCGGGCGTCCGGCGAGCGGAACGATGCCTGTTTGGGAGGCTGGCGCTGCTGGAAGCGGAGCAGTTGTTGCGTGGAGAAGGCGTGAGCATCACGAGGTGTGCACCCCCTGATCGACACCGCCCGCAGCTCGCGCCGCAGCCGTGTCGTCGGTCATCCAGCCGTCGCGCAGCTCGATGATGCGGTTGCCGAACGCAGCGTTGACGTCGGCGTGCGTCACCTGAACGATCGTTGTGCCTTCCTGGTTGAGTTGTTGAAAGAGCCTCATGATCTCTGCGGCCTGCGCGGAGTGGAGATTGCCCGTCGGCTCGTCGGCAAGCAGGAGCGCAGGCTTATGGATGACGGCACGCGCGATGCCGACCAGCTGTTGCTGGCCGCCGGAGAGCTGGCTTGGGTAGAGATCTTTCTTGCCGACGATCTGGAAGCGGTCGAGTGTGTCGGCAACTAACGCCTGCCGCTCAGCTCGTGGGATGTTCTTGTAGGAGAGCGGCAGGTCGATGTTCTCCGCGACCGTAAGGTCATCGAGCAGGTGGTAGCTCTGGAAGACCATGCCGATACGCCGGCGTGCGAGCTCTGCGCGCTGCTTGCGCGAAAGCGTGTGGACGGCTACGCCCTCAAGCCAATACTCACCGCGCCACTCGTCGTCAAGCAGTGCAAGAACATGAAGCAGCGTCGACTTGCCCGCGCCGGACGGGCCCATGAAGGTGACGAAGTCGCCCTCGCGGATGGTGAGTGTGATGTTACGGAGCACCCAGGTTTCCGAGGCTCCTGTCTTGTAACTGCGTTCGATACGTTTGAGCTCGATCATGTAAGTCTCGCTTTCTATTCGGCTCTGAGCGCTTCCACTGGATTCACTGAGACGGCGCGCCGGGCAGGAACCAGCGCGGCGGTTAGAGCGGCTGCAAATATAAGCAGCACGGCAAGTGAAAAACTAAGCGGGTCGGCAGGAGAGATGCCGAACAGCTGGGAGCGTAGAAGACGGGCGAGCGTAAACGCGATAGGCAGGGACAGCATGATGCCGATAGCGGTCAAGCGAAGCGCTTCTCCAAGCACCAGTTGCAGAATGGCCGCGCGAGGCGAGCCAAGTGCGATGCGGATGCCGATCTCTCGGGTACGCTGCGTAGCGGTGTAGGCAAGCACCCCATAGATGCCGACGCCGGCAAGGCTCAGTGCGAGCGCCCCGAAAGACACGGAGAGCATGGTGACGAGACTGTCATTCTTCAGCGACTCGTCTATTTGTTCGCTCACAGACTCGAAGTTGCTTAGCGCGAGGCTGGGCGCGAGCTGTTGCATTGCCTGACGCACCCTGGCCGCTGTCTCTTGAGTCGCCGTCACGACCCGAACGTAAAATGTGAGACGGCCTGGGTCCTTCACTTGGGACAATGGCTGAAACCACGTTGGTTCGGGTGTCTCGCGTAGATCTCGGCGCTTTGTATCGCGGACAACGCCGACAATCTGGACATCAAGGGGTCGAGACGTGTGACGACCATCCTGCATGAGTGCACCAAGGCAGCGAGGGATGCTGCCCGCGCAGAAATGTCGAACAAAGGCCTGATTGACGACGGCCACATGAGGGTGGTTCTCATCGTCCATCTGAGTGAAGGTACGGCCGGCAAGCAGCGGAATGTGAAGAGTGGAAAGATACGTCGGAGAGATAGCTGACTTTTGAACGTCGAGATCGATGTCGGCTTGATTCACCGGCGTGTAACCAGCCACGGTGACGTTGCCGAAATGCGAGCTTCGGGAGAAAACGCGGCCGTCAGCAGCGGCAACAGAAAGCACGCCTGGCAAGGTAGCGAGCCGATCAGAAACGGCTTGCTGTAAGGCTGTTTGTGTCTCAAGCGGGTAGCCGGCGAGGGTGGGCGAGATGGTAAAGGTGAGAAGTTGCTGGGTGTCGAAGCCCGTATCTGCGGAGTGCAATTTTATAAGGGAACGAACAAACAGACTGGCCCCAACCAGAAGCAGGACGCTGAAGCCAATTTGGAGCGATACGACAACGCGGCGTAGGTTGAGCCTGACGCCGCCCGCGGCGGCTACCTGACGCATCGCGAGTGAAGGTTGCGCTCGGCGCAGCTGTACGGCGGGAATCAGACTGAGTACAAGACTGACTCCGAGCGCGGCTACGAGGCTAGAGAGCAGCACGTGCATATCAAGCGCGGGCGAAAAGGGGCCGTCGGCATCGGTCCCCTGAATGCGGCCAACGATGACGCGGAGCGCAGCCGGAGCGAGGAGGAGGCCGGCTGAGACTCCTGCGGCTCCCAGCAGCAAGCCCTCGAGTAACAGCTGCAGCATGATGCGGAGCCGGCTTGCGCCGAGAGCATATCGCAGGGCGAACTCCGGCATGCGTCCGGCAGCGCGCACCAGCAAGAGGCTGCCGACGTTTGTAGTGGCTATGACCAGCACCAGAACTGCCATGGCCATAGCCGCGATCAGAGGGTCTTGATAGTAGGCGCGGCTGGAGTAAGAAAGGCCGCGCGCGCCAGGGTGCACAAGTAGTCGGCTGCGGGTAAGGAAGTCCTCTACGAAGGAAAAGGATTGGTGGCCGAGAAACCTGAGCTCTTCAGCGCGAAGGCCATGCCAGAGCGGGGCGAGGGCGACTTGCGCTTGCGCGCGAGTCTCTCCGGGCTCTAGTCGCCCAACGACATTGAGCCAGCGATCCGTCTGGTCGGAAAAGCGCTTGCTCTTGCCCGGGAGTATCTGGTCGAGCATCGACATGGGCACGAAAAGTGCGGGTGCATCACCCCAGGCAGCACTACGAAAGCCAGGCGCAGCGACGCCGATGATCTGATACGGATGCGTGTTGAGGGACACAGTAGAGCCGAGCACGGTGGGGTCCGCCCCAAGCTGGTCTCGCCAAAAGGCATAGGAGAGCACCACAACCGGATTTGCGTCTGGCGCGGTATCGTCCGCCGACATGAGAGTGCGTCCAAGCGCGGCTTGGACTCCGAGGAGCTGAAAGTAGTTGCCGCTGACGAGCTCGGCATCTTTTACATCGGTAAACTGACCACGGACGAAGTTCACCTGAGCGGGCGAGGTTGCAAGCAGGCCCTGGAAGGCATGGTTTTCATCTCGCAGCTCGCGATACGCGGGGTAGGAGAACGACTCCTCCGGGCCTGTGCCGAAACTGCTGGTGTGACCCTCCCATTGCTTGCCGGTGCCTTCCAAGATGACGAGCTGCGTGGGATCGCGCACAGGGAGCGAGCGAAGCAGAGCCTGATTGAGCAAAGAGAAAACGGCTGCGTTCGCGCCGACGCCGAGTGCGAGCGTGAGCACCACCGTGAGCGTGAAGCCGGGCGAGCGGCGGAGCTGCCGGAATGCGTAACGGAGATCGTGCCAAATGGCCTGCATGGTTACTCCTCCCTGAGCAGGAATGCCGGATCGACTTTGAGGACGCGGCGCGCGGGCAGCCACGTCGCCAGAAGCGCGAGAAGCGCCATGCTCCCGATAACACCTGCGAGCACAAGCGGGTCCTGCGAGGTGGCCTGGTAAACGATGTGGCTCAGCAACTGGCTGGCGAGCACGCCGAGCAGGATGCCCGCAGTAGAGCCGGCCAGGAGCAGCCGAGCCGGGCGGCCCAGCGCAGCGGCGAGCACCTGCCTCCGGCTTGCACCGAGCGCGACGCGCAGGCCAAGCTCACGCATGCGCTTGGAGACCGCGTAGGAGGCCATGCCGAAGATGCCGGTGATGGCGAGCATCGCGGCGAGCCCGCCCATGACGCCGAGCGACATAGTAGCAGCGACTGCGGGGAACTGTACGAGGCTCAAATCCTCACGCCATGGGCGCACATTTACGGGCAGGTTGGGATCCAGCCGTTGTATCGCAGCGCGAATCTCGGCGACTTTACCGGCGCCGGCATCGCGAGTCCTTACAACGAGGATCGTATTGGTGTCGCCCTGCTGTGCCAGAGGGAAGAAAACAGCTGGGGTTGGCTCCTCAGTGAGCGAGTTGTACTTGCCGTTCTCAGTAAGCCCGACTACCTCCGTGCGCCCTGCGTAGTACACGAAGTGTTTGCCGATCGGGTCGCCGGGGCCGAGCACACGTTTGGCGAAGGCCTGGTTAACCACGGCGACGCGTGGCGCTTGTTTGTCGTCGTTCCAGGTGAAGTCCCGGCCTTCGAGCAGCCGGGTGTGCGCTGCGCTGAAGTAGCCGGGGGAGCTTGAATAGCTGTACGGCCCGGCTGCTATGTTGGAAGCGCGCAGGTCGGTGGTGCCGTCACGATACACGCCCATGGTGTTGCTGCCGATGCTGAGCGGTACAGTGTCGCTGATGGCCGCGACGGCTGAGACCTGCGGCAGCGCGGCGACCATATCGAGTGCGCGATGCTGCAGGGCGGTTGCCTGCGCATCGCTTGCACCGGCCATATGGAGGTCGAAACCGGCCAGCAGCACGTTGTCGGGGTCGAAGCCGATCTTTGTATCGAGACTGCGCGCAAGCCCCCGCACCGCGACCAGCGAGGACGTAAGCAAGACGGCGCAGAGAGTAATTTGCACGGCTAAGAGTGCGTCGCGCAAAGTCCAACGCCGGCCGCCTGAGCCGCTCGCGGTACCGCTCTTAATGAGCAGGTACGAGCTGTTACGCAGAACCTGCCGCAGTGGGAGAAGGCCGAAGAAGACGGCGCAGGCGCCGGTAAGCAGGAGCGAAAAGAGCGCGACACCAGGATCGGGATCGACCGCAACGGCAAGCGGGAACTCGGACGAGGGATGCCAGGCCGTAAGCGACCGCAGTGCCGCACAGGCCAGGGCAAACCCGACACCGCCGCCGATGAGGCAGAGTGTGAGCGCTTCCGTAATGAGCTGCCGGCCGACATGAACCCGGCTGGCCCCGAGCGCGAGCCGCAGGGCAAGCTCGCGAGAGCGGTCCGACGCACGCGCGGCGAACAGGCTGCCGAGGTTGGCGCAGGCCGCCGCAAGCACCAGCGCCGCGAGCAGAGTAACGCCGAACAAGAAAGCCCGCACAGGATTGCCGAAGGATTCACCCACAAAGCCGGGACGGGAGAGGCGGAAAGTCGAGCCTTCATCTTCCTTGTACTGAGCGCCCAGACGGCTGGCGATGGTGCGCAGGTCGGCACCGGCCTGCGCCTCGCTGACGCCGTCTCGCAGGCGTCCCATCACCTCGAGGCTGCGGCTATCACGGTACAGGGTGGCATCGAAGATACCTATCTCGGGTGATTCGACGAGCGGGACCCAGAAGTCCGGGGCGGCAAACAGCTCGCTGCCGCGAAAGCTCTGCGGGGCGATGCCGATGACGGTGAACGGGTGCTTGTTCAGCAGGACGGTTCGGCCCACAACGCCCGGGTCGCCATGCGCAATACTTTGCCAGAAGCTGTAGCTGAGCACGGCGTCCGGCGCGGATTTTGGCCCGCGGTCGTCAGAGGGGTGAAAGAAACGCCCGTACAGTGGCTGAACGCCGAGAACGTCGAAGTAGCTCTCAGAAGCCATGACAAACCAGCTGCTGCGTACCTGCGCCTGCGCGGCGCCGGCGAGGCTCACGCCCACCCGTTCGAAGCGGTAGGCGGTCACACCGGAGAAGGTACGACTCTGGTCCTGGATGTCTTTGAAATCGGGATAGGACTGATTCGGCGAGGATGCCGAAGGATCCTTCGTGCTGACACGGTTGAGAAAGACAAGCCGGTTTGCCTGCGGAACGGGCAGCGGCCGCAGCACCAGGGCGTTGAGCACACCAAAGACAATGGCGTTTGCGCCGACTCCAAGTGCAAGCGTGAGCACAACAGTGAGCGTGAAGCCAGGGGAACGGCGAAGCTGCCGGAGTGCATAACGGAGATCGTGGGGAATGGTTTGCATGGTTACTCCTCCCTGAGCAGCGCTGCCGGGTCGACCTGGAGGACGCGGCGCGCGGGCAGCCAGGTGGCTACCATACCGAGCAGCGCCATGCTCCCGACGACCCCCGCGAGAACCACAGGATCCTGCGAGGTGGCCTGGTAAACGATGTGGGCGAGCAGACGGCTGGCAAGCACGCCGATGAGCAGGCCCGCAGCGGAACCGGCCATCAGCAGCCTGGCCGGGCGGCCGAGCGCAGCGGCCAGCAACTGTTGGCGGCTTGCACCAAGCGCGACCCGCACGCCCAGCTCGCGCAGACGCTTCGAAACAGCGTAGGAGGCCATGCCGAAGATGCCAGTCACTGCGAGCATGGCGGCCAACGCGCCCATGATGCCGAGCGCAACGGTAGCAGCTACGGATGGCAAGAGAGCGATGCCGACCTCCTGCTGCCAGCTTTGGATCGTCACCGGCAGGTTCGGATCCAGCTTCAGCAGTGCATTGTGGATGGCTGCCGCAGTCGCTGCTTCACCGGCATTCGAGCGCACGACCAGGGTCATGTATGTGTCAGGCCACTGCGCCGAAGGCAGAAACATAGCCGGAGAAGGGTTTTCCGTGAGGGTGTTGTACTTGCCGTCAGGAACAATACCTACTACCTGAATGCGTGGGCCTCCACGCGTGAAGTAGCGGCCCATCGCGTCGGTTGTGCCAAACACTTTTCTTGCGAAAGTCTGGTTCACTACGGCGACACGAGGGGCGTGCTCGTCATCGTTCCAGGTGAAGTCCCGGCCCGCGATCAGAGGAGTCTGAGCTGCTGCAAGATAGCCCGGAGAAATCTCGTAATAGCTTGCGTCCGCTGCAGCATTTGAATCGCGAAAGTCCGTGACTCCTTCGCGAAAGACGTCTGTGTCGGAACTGCTTAGGCTGAGTGGAATCTTGTTGGCCGAACCTGCGGCAGTGACGCCCGGCAGTGCCGCGATGGCCTCGAGCGCACTATGCTCGAACAAGAGCGGCTCCTTACCGCGTCCACTCGTCTGTAGATCAAAGCTGGCCAGCATAGCGCTCTTCGGTTCGAACCCGAAGGAGGTGTGCAGGCTTCGTGTAAGCCCGCGCACGGCGACTAGCGATGACGTGATCAGCACGGAACAAAGCATGATCTGCAGGACCAGCAGGCCATCGCGCAGCGTCCAGCGGCGGATGGCGGCGACCGCGCCGGCTCCGCTTTTCATGATCAGGTAAGCGTTGTTGCGCCAGATCTGCTGCGTTGGTACCAGCCCGAAGAAGATGCCGCCCGCTAACGCCAGCAGAAGGGCCAGTGCCGAAACACGCGCGTCGGCGCCGAACGCGAAAGCGATTGGGTAGTCCTGCGAAGGATGCCAGAGCGTCAGTGCGCGGAGTAGGGTGCTGGCGAGCACGAGACCGAAGGCACCGCCGAGCGCTGAGACAAGGACGGCTTCCGTCACGAGCTGGCGCACCAGAGTCAGCCGGCTCGCGCCGAGCGCGAGCCGGACAGCCAGCTCGCGTGCGCGGTCGGCTGCACGCGCAGCAAAGAGGCTGCCGAGATTAGCGCAAGCTGCCAGCAGCACCAGCGCAGCCAGCGCCATTACGCCGTAAAGAAATTCGCGGACAGGCTTGCCAAGCAGGTCGCCGAGCAGCCCAGGGCGCGAGAGGTGAAAACGCAAACCCTCGTCCTGAGGGTTGCGGCTGCGCATTTGCGTTGCGACCGCGTTCAGGTCGGCCTCAGCCTGCTGGACGGTCACGCCCGGTTTCAGCCGGCCGATCATCCAGATTTCGTGATCCCCGCGCTCCTCCAGATAGCTGTAGCCCTCCAGCTGCTCCTGATTCAGCATTGGGACCCAGAAGTCGGCAGAGAAAAGAACATCTGTGCCTCGGAAGCTGCTCGGAGCGACGCCAATGACCGTAAACGGGTGTTTGTTCACTTCTATGTTTCGGCCTACGATATGTGGGTCGCCGCCGAGCTGATGCTGCCAGTAAGCGTAGCCAAGAACAACGTATGGGCTCGAGTTCGGTCCGTGCGCGTCCCCGGGATGGAAGAAGCGGCCCAGAGCAGGTCTCACGCCGAGCGTGTCGAAGTAGGTCTCCGAGACCTCGAAAAACCAGCTCGTATGCACGGCGCCTGCCACGCCGACACCGCCGCGCTTAATCGCGTAGGCAGCAACGCCGGAAAATGTCCGATTGTTATCGCGGAGATCGCGGTAGTCGGGGTAGGACTGCGCCGGCGTAGAGCTGTACATATCGCCTGTATTACCCAGCCGGTTGAACGAGACGAGCTGTTGCGCGTTTGGCAGCGGCAGCGGGCGCAGGATCAGTGCATCGAGCACACCGAAGACGACCGCGTTCGCGGCGACGCCGAGCGCAAGCGTGAGCACGACGGTGATCGTAAATCCGGGTGAGCGGCGGAGCTGCCGAAATGCGTAACGGAGATCGTGCCAAATCGTCTGCATGGGTTACTCCGAGCGGAGAGCGATCATGGGTTCAATGGAAGCAGCGCGGCGGGCCGGGATCAACGCGGCTGCGAGGGCAGAAGCGATCAGCAGGGCGGCCACCGCAAGGAGCACCGCAGGCTGAAAGGCGCTGGTCTCGTAAAGAGAATGCTGCACTAGCCGGCCGGCAGCGAAGGTGAGCGGCAGGCCGATGACGAGGCCGAGCAGCGCCTGTGCCACCGCGGTGCGCACAATCATGCCGAGCACGCCCGAGCGGCTGGCGCCCAGCGCCATACGGATGCCCATCTCGCTCGTGCGCCGCGCGACTGCATAGGCGGTGACGCCGTAGAGCCCGATCGAAGCGAGCAGCAGCGCGAGCAGGCCGAAGAGCGAGGTGAGCCGTACGACCAGCTCCTCTTCGGTGAAGTTGCTGCTGAGCTGGTCCTCGTAGGTAAGCATTTTCAGCACCGGGATCTTCGGGTCGATCTGACTGAGCCCTTGCCGTACAGCGGCCGCTGCCGTGCTCGCATCGCCGTGGTACCGCACGATCAGGTTGGTCGCGAAATGTTTCTGCGCTTCATTGGCGGCTGATGCAGCAAGCGTGTAAGCCACGCTTTGCGTGATTGGGGTGAAGTACATGGGTTCTGTGGGCTCATTCGGGTTGCGGTACTTGGTATCCTCGACGACGCCGACTATCTCGAACTCTCCTGCTGCCATGGGGCTTGGCCCAAAGTGCGCGCCGATGGCGTCCTTGCCCTTTAGGAAGTGCTGAACGAAAGCCTGGTTGACGACGGCGACATGGGTACTGGTCGCGCTGTCGTGTTCGCTCACATCACGACCCTGCAGCACATGTGTGCCAAGCGTGGCAAAGTAGTGCTGGCTAACGGCGGAGTAGTTAGCGAGGCGGCTGCTGTCGAAGACTGGCGGTAGGCCTATCTGGAACACGCCGCCCCTCCAGTAATCATTGGCCATCGGGCCATAGGTGGCGTACGCGACACTCTCAACGCCCGGGGTTTGCGAAAGATCGTCGTTAAGCTTCTGGTAAAGTGCCGGGAGCCGATCCAAGGTGTAGCCGGCAGCCTCCAGGTTTGTGAAGACAATCAGTCGGCCATGGGTTTCGAAATGGAAGTTCTGGCGTTCCAGGTGGCGCAGACTGGTGATGAGCAAGCCTGAGGTGGAAAGCAGCGCGAGGGAAAGCGCGGCTTGCCCGATGACGAGCAGTTTTTGCGGTAGCGCGCTGGCATCACGCGTGCTACGGTTCGCGCCCCGGAGCGCCTCAACCGGGTTGGAGCGCGAGCTGATCCAGGCGGGCACGATGCCGAAAATGACGCCGGTGACAAGCGAGACCAGGAGCGCAAAGCCAAGCACGGGTAAAGACGGCGCGGCGGAAAGCGGACTCAGCTCAACGCCGCGGATGGCAAGCGCGAGGATGCCTCGGGTGCCGACGTAAGCGACCGCGATAGCAGCAACTCCACCGAAGAGCGCCAGCAGCACGGCCTCGACCAGCATCTGCCGGATTAAGCGTGCGCGAGGCGCGCCCAGGGCACTCCGTACGGCCAGCTCCTGCTGGCGAGACATGCCGCGCACCAGCATCAGGTTGGCCAGGTTTGCACAGGCAATCAGCAGCACGAAACCGGCTACCAGCATGAGCAGCTTGAGGCTGCTCTCGTACTGGTCGCGGATGTCGCTGACGCCGCTCGCCGGCACGAGTTCGGTCGTCTGCCGGTTCAGCCGGTCCGTTTGCGAATCTTCAAACAGTCCCCGGTTCGAGAGAATCCACTGCTTCAGTTCGCCGCGCAACGCCTGCTCCACCTGCCGCAAGTGGCTCCTGTCCGGTATGCGCACCAGCAGGTCGAGCCAGCCCGACCCTGGGTAGCGCATGAGCGGATAGGCAGGCTCAAAGACCGGCTCCTGCGCGAGCGGTATCCATAAGCCTGGAGGATCCTCGATCTGGCGCTCGCTCAGAAAGCTCTCAGCGCCGATACCGACAATGGTGACGGGATGGCCCGTGAGCAGCAGCGTACTTCCGACCAGGTGCGGGTCAGAGGCGAACTTAGTGCGCCACAGTGTGTAACTAACGACAGCCGCAGGTGGTGCGCCTTCACGGTCGTCCTCGGGGGTAAGCAGGCGGCCTGCGTACGGTTTCACGCCAAGTACGGAAAAGTAGTTGCCGGACACGAAGTGCGCGGTAAGCGGTTGTGATGCCGCCTCGCCTGAGCGATGGAGGCTGACGGTGGTCAGGCCGGACTCGACGGCCGCAATGCCGGCCGTGTCCGGCGTCTGATCACGCAGGTATTTGTAGCAGTCGTAGGAGAAAAGCGACCAGTTACTCTGCAGACCGCCACTCACGCCGCTGTTGTTGTCCTTCCCAAGCTTGTACAGCTGCTCCGGATGCGCGACGGGAAGGCTGCGCAGCAGGACCTGGTAGACCAGCGTGAAGATGGAGGTCGTGGCGCCGATGCCGAGCGCTAGGGTGAGCACGGCAGTGATGGCGAAGCCTGGTGACTTGCGCAGCTGGCGGAGAGCATAGCGGGTATCGGCGAGTATGGTCATCAGAAAGCTGTCCTATTCGGTTCGGAGCGCGCGTACGGGTTCGATGGAGGCAGCGCGGCGAGCTGGGATGAGTGCGGCAACAAAGGCGGAGGCGAGCAGCAGCCCTGCGACGGCAACCAGCACGAGTGGCTGAAAGCTGCTGGTTTGGTAGAGCGTGCTCTGCAGCAGGCGGGCGGCAAAAAAGGTGAGCGGCAGACCGAGCGCAAGACCAAGCAGGGCCTGCGCAAGCGCGCTGCGCACAATCATGCCGAGCACCTTGGCGCGGCTGGCACCGAGAGCCATCCGGATGCCGATCTCGCTGGTACGGCGTGCCACTGCGTAGGCGGTGATGCCATAGAGGCCGATGGAGGCGAGCAGCAGCGCAAGGCCCCCAAAAAGAGTAGTCAGGCGGACGACGAGATCCTGCTGCGTGAAGTTGGTGCTGAGCTGATCGGTGTAGCTGCGCATAGCGAGGATGGGGATCTCGGGGTCGATCTGCTGCAGGGCCTGTCGCACCGACGCAGATGCGGCGCTCTCATCGCCGCGGTAGCGCACGATGATGTTGGTCGCGAAATGCTTTTGCTGCTCGATGGTTGTGTCGCGTTCGGTATCAAACACCGTCGCCTGCCGGATCGGAGTGAAAAACATTGGCCGCACAGGCTCGCTCGGCTCGCCGTACTTTGTGTTCTCAACCACGCCCACGATCGTGAACTCCGCCCTCTTGTGCGGATCGGGGCCGAAGTGCTCACCTAAAGCTTGCTTGCCCTTGAAGTAGTGGTCGGCGAACATCTGGTTTACGACGGCGATGTGCTCCGTCGTAGGCGTGTCCTGCTCGGTGATGCCGCGGCCTTGAATCACCCGGGTTCCAACGCTTGCGAAGAACTGTGGGCTGACAGCGCTGTAGGAAGCGCCGTCATCCAGGTGCAGCTCCTGTGTACCGCCAGGCAGCCATACGCCTGTTCCCCAGTTGTTATTGGCCATCGGTCCGTACGTGGCATAGGCGAAGCTCTGCACACCGGGCAGGCGCGAGAAGGTGTCGTCGATACGCTGGTAGAGCCCCGCGAGCCGGTCGTAGCTGTAGCCCGCAGCGGACAAATCGACGAAGACGATGAGCCGCCCTTCGGGTTCGAAGTGGAAGTTCTGCTGCTCCAGATGGCGCAGGCTGGTGATGAGCAGGCCAGCGGTCGAAAGCAGCACCAGCGACAACGCTGCCTGCAGAATGACAAGCAGCCGCTGCGGGAGTTCGCTGCGATCGCTGGCACTGCTGCGGTTAGCTCCGCGCAGCGCTTCCACCGGGTTCTGGCGTGAGGCAATCCAAGCAGGCGCGGATCCGAAGACAATGCCGGTCACGAAGGAAAGTAGCAGCGCAAAGCCGAGCACCGGCAGCGAGGGAGCGGCGGAAACGGGGCTAAACTCCACACCCCGCATGGCAAGCGCGAGAATGCCCTTCGAGCCGACGTAGGCCACGGCGATAGCTGCCAGGCCACCAAAGAATGAAAGCAGGACCGCTTCCACCAGCATTTGTCGTACCAGCCGTGCTCGGGGCGCGCCGAGCGCGCTGCGCACAGCCAGCTCTGCCTGGCGCGCCATGCCGCGCACCAGCATCAGATTCGCCAGGTTGGCACAAGCGATGAGAAGGACGAAGCCTGCGACCAGCAGCAGTAGCTTAAGGCTGTGCTCGTATTGATCCTGGAGATTGTTGATTCCGCCCGAGGCCGGCGCGAGCTCGGTCGTCTCCCGTGCCAGGTCACGCTTTGGAACGCCCTCGTAGAACTCCGGGTGCGCGGCGATCCACTGCCGCAGCTCACCCTGGAGAGCGAGCTGCACCGGCGCGACGCCATGGGAGTCCGGAATGCGAATCAGCACGTCGAGCCAGTTAGAAGCCGCGAACTTGATGAGTTTGCTTGCCGGTTCCAGCGTCGGCTCGGCAGCGAGCGGTACCCAAAGTCCTGGCGGATCGGCTGTTTGGCGCTCGCCGATGAAGGGTTCGGTGGATATGCCAACGACGGTCACCGGGTGACCCGTCAGCAGAAGCGTGCTGCCAACCAGATGCGGGTCGGCTCCAAACTTTGTTCGCCACAGAGTGTAGCTAACGACCGCCGCCGGCGACGCACCCTCGCGGTCGTCGTCCGGGCGCAGCATGCGACCGGCAAAGGGCTGTACACCCAGGAGAGAAAAGTAGTTCCCGGAGACAAAGTGCAGCGAGAGAGGCTGCGCCGCGCTGCCCGCGCCGGGGCGGCGGACACTGACGGTCGTCATCCCTGACTGGACCGCAGCCATGCCCGCGGTGCCCGGCGTGTTGTCGCGCAGAAAGTGGTAGAAGTCATACGAGAACAGGCTCCAGTCATCCTGCCCGCCGCCTGTAACGCAGCAGTTGAGCCTCTTTCCGACCTTGTAGAGCTGCTCCGGGTGCGTGACGGGCAGCGAGCGGAGCATGACCTGGTACACCAGCGTGAAGATCGCGGTCGTGGCGCCGATGCCGAGTGCGAGCGTAAGGATCGCGGTCGCGGCAAAGCCGGGCGAGCGGCGCAGCTGGCGGAGAGCGTAGCGGATATCGGCGAGGATGGTCGGCATGGTGTCTTCCTTCTGTAATCGCAGCTGTGGCTACTCGGAACGCAGAACCTGCATTGGATCGACGGACGCGGCAGCCCGGGCCGGCAGCAGCGTTGCTACCAGAGAGAGCAGCAGAACCACAACGGCAGCGAGTACATAGGCCAGAGCATCGAATGCGGGAAGCTGGCCGACCACGCTGCCCAGAACACGCGAAAGCGCAAGGGAGAGCGCAATGCCGATGGCGATGCCGACTGCAGTTCCTCTGACGGCACTGCGCAGCACAAGGCCCAGCATCTGTAAGCGGTCCGCGCCGAGCGCGATGCGCAAACCGAACTCGAAGCGCCGCTGCGCCACCGTGTACGCGGTAACACCGTATAAGCCCACGCCCGCGAGCAGAATGCTCACTGCAGCAAAGCTTGCGAAGAGCACAGAGCGAAAGTCGTCTCCGCGCTCCGTGATCGCTATGTTTTCCCGCATGGTGGTTGCTGTTACGGCTATCTCCGGGTGGGTTTGCTCAAGCCGTTTCCGCAGGGACGCAGCCATAAAAGATGGATTGAGCCTGGTTCGGATGACGAGCTGCATATCCGGAGCGATGCCGGGGTGTTGTGCGACTGGGACATACATGGTGGGAGACGGTGCAGCGCCGGGCGATTTCGCCCGGATGTCGCCAACGACGCCCACGATCGTCCACACGATGCTCTCGGCGTCGTAGCCGTTCGTGATCTGCCGGCCGATCGGATCCTGCCCGGGAAAGACGCTGCGCGCCAGTCCCTGGCTCACCAGTACAACGAGCGGCGTGCCGACACGATCCCCAGGGGAAAGGCTGCGCCCACGAAGCAGCGGAACGCCCATCGTTTCAAGCAGGCCGGGAGTGACGCCGCGCACCTCGGCACTCGGCAGATTGTCGACACCCGGAGTGAAATTCTGGCGCCCTCGCACGGCGTAGCTGATGGAGGGTCCATCAAAGCCCATGGGCGCGCCAGCGATAGCGCCTATGGACTCAACGCCGGGTACGGCTGCGAGAGATGTTTGGGCGGCATCCAGGCGGATGAGGTTCGCCTCTCCGATCCGCGCCCATGCTGCCTCCACAGCCGCCTGCGAGGCGGCCGAGCTGTCCTTTGCGGTCGGCGCAGGCGTGGAGAGAATGGCGTGCGTATCCAGGGTGACCAGGTGCTCGGCAGCAAAGCCGAGATCCTGCTGAGACTGCGCGATCAGCTGCCGAGCAAGCAGGATCGCCGAAACGGACAGCGTCAGCGTAAGCGCGACCTCAGCGATGACAAGGCTGTTGCGCAGGCGCAGAGTGCTGCGGCTTTCTGTGCTTCGCGCGGCATCCTGTCGAAGCACGGAAGCAGGATCAAGGTGCCACGAACGCCATACGGGAAAGACCGCTGTCAGACACATCAGCAGCACGCTGACCAGAGCCGAGAAGAGCAGCACATGCACGTTGAGCTGGATTTCTGCGAGCCTCGGCGTGTTCGCCGGAGCGAGGCGGACAAGAAGCTGCAGCGCGGGGATGGCAAGCAAGACAGCGGCAGCCGAACCAGCCGCGGCCAGGAGCAGCGCCTCCACAAAGGCGCGGGAAGCGAGCGCTGCTCGGGATGCGCCGAGCGCTCTGCGGATGGTGGCTGCACGCAGTTGTTGGGTCGCGCGAACAAGCTGCAGGTGGGTGATGTTGGCGCAAACCAGAAGCAGAATAACGGCGACCGAGCCCATCAGCAGCTGTAGCGTAGGACGGATGTTGCCCGTGAGCTGCTGCTGGAGTGGAACGGCTTCGAGACTCTTGTGCCGGTCTTCAGGAAAGCTGTGCTGCAGCTGACGCGAGAACGCCTCGAGCTCTGCATCGAGCTGCTGCGGAGAAACACCCGGCCTGCGCTTACCGACAACATGCGAACTGTAGGAGGTGCGGCTTGTCTCCTCGGGCGCAGGCTTGGTCTCAAACCAGACTGTTGTCTTATCAGGGAATGAGAAGCCGTCCGGCAGCACCCCAACGATTGAGCGCAGCGCCCCGGTGTAGAGGATGGATTTCCCTAGAGCGGCCCCCACTGAGCCGAAGTGCTCACGCGCAAACGAAGCACTGACAAGGGCATTCTGGTAGGCCGAGTCTGTGGGGGTAAAGAGATGGCCGGCGACGGGCTCCACGCCCATCACCTCGCCAAACCGCGGACTCACGTTGGCGACAGCAAGATACAGAGAGATGCCGTTTACCTCTGCGCCGTCGAGGCCGCTGTAGTAAAAAGCAGCGGCTTCGAGCCCTTTCACATAGCGGGCCACATCGCTGTAATCATCTCCGCCGAGGAGCGGGATCGAATAGTTCCTTTCGACAAAATGAGTGCGCAGTGCAACGATCCGGTCGGCCTCGTGGTAGCCGAGTGGGCGCAGCAGGACGCAGTCCACTACCGCGAAGATCGCGGCGTTCATGCCGATGCCGATGGCCAGCGTGAGCACGACAGTCGCGGCAAAGCCGGGTGAGCGGCGCAACTGACGGAGCACATGGCGGAGATCGGCAACGATGGTGGGCATGCTGGCTTCCTTTTCTGCTGGAGTGTAGCGGCGACAGAACGTTATTCGGCGCGGAGCACTTGCACCGGGTCGACGGATGCCGCGCAACGAGCCGGCGCGGCGCAGGCCAGGAGCGCGAGCAGCTCCATGCCGATGGCGAGCAGTGCGACAAATTCGGCCTCGTGCGCGGTGTGTATAGAGAGCAACGAGCCAATGACGCGGCGTAGAAGGAAGGCGAGCACGAGCCCAGTGGCCAGCCCCGCCAGCGAAACGCGAGCGACGCGATTGAGCACGAGCGAGACGACCTGCCAGCGCTGCGCGCCGACAGCCATGCGCACACCGATATCGCGACGGCCTGCCTCGACCTGCTGCGCGATGAGGCCGTAGAGGCCAAGTGCCGAGAGCAGCACGGAGAGCGCGGCGAAGACGCCGAAGAGCCAGCTCTCCATGCGTTCGAGCACGAGCACTTCGCCGACGATATCGCTCATGGTTTCAGCGGGGCGAAACGGGAGAGTGGGGTCGAGCGTCTGCATGACTTTGCGCAGCGGCTCGGCAAGCGTGAGCGGGTCGACTTTGGTGCGGACAACGAGCTGCATCTCCTGCGCAAAACGCGTCTGATACTCAAGCGAGAGTTGGGAAACAGGCAGATCCATCTCCGCGAGCGGCGGAGCGTACAGGTCCTGCCGCTGATTGCTCACGACGCCGACAATTGCTGCCTGCCCAAAATCCTCAATGTGTTGGCCGAGCGGATCCTCACCGGGCGCGAAGAACTTTGTGACAAAGGCCCGGTTAACGACGATGACCGGCTGCGATGCAGGTGTGTCGAGCTTGTCGTCCAGCAGACGGCCGCGCAGCAGGTGAGTTCCTGTTGTCCGGTAGTAGCCGGGCGCGACAAATCGAATCTCCGCAAGCATCTCCTGATCTTTCGGCGCGGGCGGCTTCCCTACGATCTGTGTGTCGCTGTTGAAGCCCTGATCCTGCACCGGCAGCATGTTGATGACGGCCGCTGACTCTATCCCAGGCAGATGACTCACGCGATCAAGCAGTGGATTGTAGAAGGTGTGTATCAGGTCGCGTCCCTTGATGGTGCCGGGTGAGAGATTGACATCCTCTATGAGCAAGTGATCCGCGCGAAAGCCGAGGTCCGTGCCGCGCAGCGTCGCAAGCGAGCGCAGCAGCAGCCCGCTGGTGGCGAGCAGCACCATGGCCAGCGCCATCTGCGATGCGATAAAGATGGCGCTCCATCGCTGATGCGTGCGGCTGAGCCCCGCACCCGAGCTGCCGCTGCGCAGCGCCTCAGCCGGGGCCACGCGGAAGAGCTGCCGAGCCGGCAGCAGCCCGGCAACCAGCAGCGTAAGCAGTGCCGCAAAAAGCGATGCCGCGAGTACAGGCGCGTTGAGCGCAACATCCGAGCCGCGATCAAGTGAGGCCTCCAGCAGGGTACGGATCGCTACCAGCAATGCCCAGGCCGCAAGAGCGCCGCCGCAAGTGCCCGCTACGGCAAGTATCGCGATCTCCGCGAACAGCTGCCTCGCCATCTGCCCGCGCGAGGCGCCAAGCGCGGAGCGCAACGCGAACTCGCGCTCGCGACGCAGCCCACGCACCAGCATCAGGCCTGCGATGTTGACGCAGCCGAGCGCAAGCACTGCGAGCACCGCTAGAACAAGCCCACGCAGCATGCCGCGCGCGTGCCCGAGCATGCTCGCCGAGATCGTCTCGAGCCGCATGCGGCGGCCCTGGCTGTCCGGTTTTATCCGACCATAGGCCGCTAGTACCCGCGTCATCTCGGCCTCGGCGACTGGGAGGCTCACGCCAGGCCTGAGCCGCGCGATAGTGCGCATGAAGTGGCTTTCGCTCGCACGGTCTTCCGCCGAGCCGCGGAACGGCGCGAACGCTGCATCGGCAAACTGCAGCGGGAAGCGGAAACCCGCAGGCATGACCCCGATGACAGTCATGGGCAGCCCGTCGAGGTCTACCTTGCTGCCGATCACGTCGCGTCGGCCGCCGAAGCTCCGCTGCCACAGCGCGTAACTCAGAACTGCGACGTCGTTCTGCCCGGGCTGGTCCTCCTTCGGCAGAAACGTCCGACCGAGCAGCGGCTGCACGCCGAGCGCCGCGAAGAAGTTGTCCGTCGTGTGTACGGCATGGATCGCGGCCGGCCCCTGCGGTCCGCGCAGGTTCATGGTCTGCGTTGAGTAACCGGCAAGCGCGGTGAAGGAGCGGTCGTTCTCGCGCCAGAAGCGGTACTCCGGCCAGGAGGCAGGCTGCGTGTAACCGGAGGGCGAGCGCGGCTCGAGCACAACAATGCGATCCGGCTCACTGAACGGCAGCGGCTTGATCAGAAGCGCATCGAAGACGCTGAACACGGTCGCGGCGAGCCCTACCGTAAGCAAGAGCGTAAGCACCGCTGTAAGCGCAAAGCTAGGCGTACGCCGCAGCTGGCGCAGTGCATAGCCGCAATCTAGAATCAGCTCGTTCATGCCCTTCCCTTCGTCTCTGCCAGTTACACGCTGACTTCCGCCAGCTTGCGCTTCAGTTCTTCCTCGCTCACTACCTTGCCGTCGAACAGGTTCACCTGGCGTTCGGCGTGCGCGGCAAAACGCGGGTCGTGCGTCACCATGCAAATGGTTGAGCCTTCCACGTGCAGCTGTTGGAGAAGCGTCATCACCGCTTCGCCGTTCTTCGAGTCAAGATTGCCGGTGGGCTCGTCGGCCAGCAGGATGGACGGCGAGCCGGCAAGCGCGCGAGCGACGGCGACGCGCTGCTGTTGACCGCCGGAGAGCTGGGCCGGGTAGTGGCGCATGCGGTGCGCCATGCTCACGCGCTCGAGTGAGCGCTGCACGCGCTCCTTGCGCTCGCTGGCCGGCATGCCGGAGCGGTAGGTGAGCGGCAGCTCGACATTCTCGTACACCGAGAGATCGCCGATGAGATTGAAGCTCTGGAAGATAAAGCCGATCTCCTGGTTGCGGATGCGCGAGCGCTCGGCGAAGCTCAGGTTGGCGACCGGCTTGCCGTTGAGTTCGTAAGCGCCATCAGTCGGTGTGTCGAGCAGCCCAATGATCGAGAGCAGCGTGGACTTGCCGCAACCCGAGGGGCCGCTCATGGCGACGTACTCGCCGCGCGATATGGAGAGGTGAACGCCCGAGAGCGCGTGAGTTTCAATCTCGTCGGTGTAGAACACCTTGCGCATCGCTTCGATCTGGATCAGTGCTTCACCCTTCATGCTGCTGCTCCTTCCTGTGTTAAAGCTTGTTAATCGAGCCGAACGCGGTCTACGTTGTCCCAGCGCGACATGTCGGAAAGGATCACAGTGTCGCCCTCCTTAAGCCCGCTCAGTACCTGGATCGCATTGACCGAGGCGCGACCAACCTGGACCGGCACGCGTACCGCTTCCTTGCCATCCGGCGTTACCCGAAACAGGCTGATGGTTGAGTTTTCGTTGCCGAACGCAGGCCGACCCACGTGAAGCACGTTGCCCATGCGGTCGAGGCTGATCGTTCCATCTACGCTCAGATCGGGCCGGGCGCCCTGCGGCAATGCGCCTGTCAGCTCTACGTCCACGGTGACGGTTCCGTTCAATACAGCCGGATCAATGCGCGTGACCTTGCCTTCAATCACGCCGTTGTGGGTGTCGATCTCGGCCGGCTGCCCGACCTGTACATCGCGCGCCTGTGTTTCAGCGATCTTCAGCGAAGCCTTCAACTGGTCCAGCTGCACGATCTTGGCCAGCGTCGCGCCAGGGTCGACATGCTCGCCCACCTGGTGGGGCAGCTCGGTCAGGGCGCCGGTGATACCGGCGCGTACCTCAAGCGCATCCTGCTCCCGCTGCTTCAGTGCAAGCAGCGCCTTCGCCTGGTCCATCTTGGTCTGCTGCACCTCCAACTGAGTCGCGATCGCCTTTTGATTCAGTGTGAGTCGGTCTCCCTCGATGCTGTCCCGTGTCTTTAGCTCGTCAGCTTTGCCCTGTGAGGCGCTGTAGGTCAGGCCGCTGATCACTCCCAGGTCGTAGAGCGCTTTGTCGGTCTGCGCCTGTTTCTCTGCCTGGGTGCGGTCGTCCGTGACGGTCGCGGCGCCCGCGCGCTGGGTCATCAGATCGCTCTGGAGCTTCGCCTTCAGGTTCGCGTACTCGACAGTTGCTGCCTGCAGATCCAGCCGCGCGGCGAGCAGCTCCTGCGAGAGCTCAGGGTCTGTCAGATCCATCACCACGGTATCCGGGGTGACGTGCGCGCCGGGCAGCACTCGGAGCCGTACTACGGTCGCCTCCGTCTGTGCCGGGATCAACCGGATACTGTCCTCGCGCGGGACCAGCGTGCCGATGCCGCGGACCTGGCGCACCATCGGCCCCCGCTCTACCGTACCGGTCCACACCGAACTGCGATCCACCGTGGGCGCGGCGGGTTTGAGGCGCGAGACTGCGAAGGCCGAGACCGCGACAAGGATCAAGGCAACGCCGGCCCAAAGCCAGCGCTGGCGAGTTTTCTTCTGCTTCAGGTCGGGGCGAGCGATATCCATACGCCCGAAGATCTTTGCAGTGGAAGGGCCACTCTGAAAGGAACCACAGCGTGTTGCTGACAATCGACTTAGGCGACTTTCGACAGAATCCTGGTTGTCCGGAACCGCAGACAGACGTCCATTTCTGGACGGTCGGGCTGCGTACGAAGGTAGCTCAGTGCGATGCTGAACTTTGCAGGGGATGCGAGCTCAGGCTGCCACTCTTGTCGCTGCCCGACTTCGGCTTCGGACGCCACAGCCGCAAGTATCCGCTGAGCGCATGGTTGTAAAAGGGCCGGCGCGCTGCACTCGCTTCCAGGCGCACTTCTGGCAGCGTCTGCGTGACCAGTCTGTCAGAGAAAAGACCGCTCCGAGATACTTTGGGCGATGTTCAATTGAGCAGAAGAGTGGTGATTCCAAGGATCGCTGCACTTTGGATTGCAGGAGCAGTATCTGTACCACCAAAGCCGCGCCCTGCCGTTGTGCGCCAGCGTAAACGCCACACAAAGAGAACACCGCGGTGAGAGGTTCGTCTCGGGTCTGCCACGAGAGAGGCGGGCTGCGTCTTAAGCGCGAAGCGGAGCCGGCTGAGCCAGCGCACGTGCAGCGGCGCGGGTGCGCTCGATGAACGCACGCAGCTTTGCAGGGTCTTTGCGGCCCGGCTCGGACTCAACGCCGGTGACGACGTCGATGCCCCAGGGTCGTAAGGTCGCCACTGCTTCGGCCACGTTTTCGGGCGAGAGCCCGCCGGCGGCGATGAGGCGCAGATGCGGCGCGGCGCGCAGGAAAGAGCCGCTGGCCATTGCCCAGTCGAAGCGAAGCCCGGTGCCGCCCTCACTTCCGGCGATGCGCGAGTCGATCAACACGGCATCGGCGGCATGGTCGGAGCCGAGTTCCGCAATGTTTTCGTCCAGAGCAAGGGCGCCAGATCCTCCGGGCTCGCCTTCGTGAGATCCAGTGCGGCCGGAGTTGCCGACGGCGGGAAGGTGCAGCACGCGCAGCAGACCCAGGCGACGGCGGCCATCGCGCTCGCTCAGTGCGCTGTAATGCTCGCGCAGGCGCAAGGCAAGCGAACGGTCGCCGGTTGCGTGCAGCTGGACACCTGTAAGCCCGGCCTCTTCCACGGTTATCAACACCTCCTCAAAGGTCGGCTGAACGAAGACTCCGTAACTCTCGATCTGTGGAGGAAGCTGTGCCGTGATGGCGCGCGCCGCAGCGGCGGTAAGCTGCCGTGGGCTTGGTGCGAAGATAAAGCCGAGGGCGTTTGCGCCGGCCTCAATTGCCAGTTCCGCATCGCGAAGACTGGTGTTACCGCAGATCTTGATCCACATAGGCGCCCTCTCAATTGCGGCGAGGCTACCGGGCCGGGACAGCGACCGGCTCAAGCCAGGCCGCGAGAGCAGCTCCAGGGTCAGACTGACGCATGAGCGACTCGCCGATCAGGAAGGCGTGGAAGCCAGCCGCGCGGAGTCGGTCGATGTCGGCGCGGGAGGTGATGCCACTTTCGGCAACGTGAACCGCGCCTGCAGGAAGCGAGCCGGCCAGGTCGAACGAGGTTGCGAGCCGGACCTCGAAGCTGACGAGGTCGCGATTGTTGACGCCGTAAGCCTCGCAGCCAAGATCGCGGACGCGGGCCAGTTCGCCGGCAGTGTGCACCTCGCATAGAACGTCGAGCGCGAACTCGTGGGCGCGCGCGGTGAAGGCTGCGAGTTCTGCATTAGTAAGCGCGGCGGCTATCAGGAGTATGGCATCCGCACGGTTTGCTCGCGCTTCCAGGATCTGGAACTCGTCCACGATGAAGTCCTTGCGCAGACATGGCAGCCCACTCGCCTCCGAAGCCTGCTCGAGGTGTGCGAGGCTTCCCTCGAAAAACGGCTCGTCGGTGAGTACCGATAAGGCGGCAGCACCACCATCGCGAAGCTGCCGGGCGAGCGTGGGCGGGTCGAAATCCGGCCGGATAAGCCCTTTCGATGGCGATGCCTTCTTGATCTCGGCCAGGATAGCGGGGCCAGTCGCGGCGGCACTCCGCAGGGCGCGGGCAAAACCGCGCGGGGTATGCGCAGCCGCACGGGCCTCAAGCGCGGCGAAGTTTGCGCCATGCCTGCATCCGGCCACCGTGACCCGTGTTTTCGCGAGAATCCGCTCGAGGTGCATGATTAAGCTCAAGTATACGAGTGTCTGCTCTTGCCGCCCGGGTCGGCATCATGCCGACTGATTTAAGATCGCGACGCGCGCGGAATGCTCTCGGTACTAGCGGGCAGGCATGATGGACGCGAGGAAGGGGCTTTTTGCATGCGACACAAGCGACGGGCCCTGCCAGGGACAGAGGCACGACTGAAAGCGGCGCGGTGGGCCCTACTGGCGCTTATCGCGCTGGTTGGGGGTACACAACACGGCACTCTCAGCAGCGCTCTTGCGCAAGGTGCTGCGCAAACGCAGCCAGCTCCCATCGCGGAGTACATTCACGCTTCCTGGGGCAAGTTGCAGCGCTCAATGACCGACTGCAAATCACTAGTCGACCCGAAGACGAATACTGCACCGGTGCTGTATCTGCCGCACGGCATGGCCGAGCCGGCCGCGGTGCGGGCGCTCCACACGGCGTGCGGCGTCCAGGTGCAGCAACTGCCGAAGCGGATTGACCACCCCGGCGCGCTGAGGCCGGCGGAGATCGCGACACCCGGGCTGCTCTACCTGCCGCGACCTTATATTGTGCCCGGGGGTCGCTTCAACGAGCAGTACGGCTGGGACAGCTACTTTATCCTGCTGGGGCTGGTGCAGGACCAGCATGTGGAGCTGGCGCGCGGCATGGTGGAGAACTTCTTTTTCGAGATTGAGAACTACGGCAATCTGCTGAACGCGAACCGCACGTACTTTTTGACGCGGTCGCAGCCGCCGCTGCTCTCCTCGATGATCCGTATGGTCTACGACGCTGACTTGAAGGCAGCACCGCAAGCTGGCAGCAAGGCGGATGCATGGCTACGGACCGCTTACGGGTACGCGGTTGAGGATCATGCATTGTGGCTCTCGCCCGAGCATGCCGCCGGGAACACTGGTCTTGCGCGTTATCACGATCTGGGTGAAGGACCAGTGCCAGAGATGGCGGATGCGAGCACGTACTATCCGGACATCATCCACTGGTTTGAGACGCATCCTGAGGTGAAGACCAACTATCTGGCTTCGGGGCCGGATCTTGCAGCCGGAGCAAAACCCACGAGCGCGCAGGCCGCCGTCATCGCGCGGGTTAGTTGCGCCCCGACGCACTCGGAGGTATGCCGACACGCCCACATCGGTAGCGAGTGGCTTACGACAGCCTTTTACGAGGGCGATCGCGCGGATCGCGAGTCTGGCTTCGACACAACTTTTCGCTTCGGGCCCTTTTCTGGCTCAGCTGACCAGTACGCGCCGGTGTGCCTGAACGCGCTGCTCTACAAATACGAGCTGGACCTTGCCTGGATGGCGGCACAGCTTGGCAGAGCCGCAGAGGCCACAACCTGGAAGCAGCAAGCTGCTGCGCGCAGGGTGGCAATGGATAGGTACCTCTGGAACCCGGCACGCGGCCTTTACTTCGACTACAACTACCGGACGCACACGCAGTCGACCTACAACTACATCACCACGTACTACCCGCTCTGGGCGGGTGCCGCGAGCGCAGCGCAGGCGAAAGCGGTCGCTGCGAACCTGCCGCTGTTTTTGAGACCCGGCGGCGTCGCGATGAGCACGACCGAGAGCGGCGTGCAGTGGGACCTGCCTTACGGCTGGGCGCCGACGACCTATTTCGCCGTTGCAGGGCTGGAGCGTGCCGGGGCTGACAGGCAGGCGCGCACCGTTGCCGACCGCTTCCTCCGTACGGTCGAGAACGGCTATCTTGGCGACGGCACCATCCGTGAGAAGTACAACGTGGTGAGCAGCAATGCAGATGTGCAGGTGCAGACGGGCTACAAGCAAAACGTGATCGGTTTCGGCTGGACCAATGGCGTGTTCCTACGTTTCTCGGAGTTCGTGCACTCGCATTCGACCGACGCCGCCGAAGCGCTTGGATTGGCCAAGACTGCCGTGGAGGAGCCAAAAGCTTCAGGTGGGTCGGCTAGGCAGGGACAGCCATGAAGCAGGGAAGCGACTTCCTCGTGGTCGGACTCGGAGAGCTGCTCTGGGACGAGCTGCCTTCCGAAAATGGGGGCGTCCTCCGGCGCCTCGGCGGCGCGCCCGCCAACTTCGCGGTCATGTCCTCACGGCTGGGCGTGCATGGGGTACTTGCGAGCCGCCTCGGCACGGATGAGCTCGGTAGAGCGGCGCTGGAACTGCTGAACGGGCTGGTTGGCAGACCCGGCAGCTCGGGAGTCGACACCCGCTTTCTGCAGGCGGACCCTGACCGCGCCACGGGAACTGTTACGGTGGCAGTTGAGCATGGCCAGCCGCAGTACACCATCCATGCGCCCGCAGCCTGGGATGCGCTTGAGCTGACGCCCGAGTGGACCGAGCTGGCCGCGCGCGCCGATGCGGTGTGCTGGGGCACGCTGGCGCAGCGCGACGCGCATTCAGAGCAGACGATACACAGCTTTCTTGCGGCGACCCGGCCGGAATGCCTCCGCATCTTTGACGTGAACCTGCGCGAGCCGTACATCACCGCGGAAGCAGTGGAAAGGTCGCTCACGAAAGCCACGTTGCTGAAGCTGAACGATGGCGAGATGCCGCATCTCCTGTCGTTGGCTCAGCTGCCAGCGGCAACGGAGTACGCGGACGGCGATGACGCCGCGCGGACGGAAGCGCTCACCAGGGGCGCGCAGCAGCTCCTCATTGAATACGACTCGCTCGACCGTGTTGCCATTACGCTTGGCCCGGATGGCAGCCTGCTTGTCTCGCGTGACTCGGTGCTGCGGCATCGAGGCGTTCCGGCCAAAGTGGTTGACACAGTGGGCGCCGGCGACGCGTGGACGGCCGCGCTGGCCGTGTACATCCTACTTGGCGCTTCGCCTGCCGTGCAGAGCGAGGCAGCAAACCAGTGGGGCGCGTGGGTTGCCGGGCAGTCAGGCGCGATGCCGGAGCTTACCGCCGAAACGCTAATCGCGATGGAGACAAAGATTCGCGAGGGAACAGGCGGCTGATCTATTTGCCGGAGCAGACGGCCACCACTCGGCCAGCAGCTACGCCCTAGTAAACTGACCGCATGCTGCAACTTGCAGATGCCGGCAAACGCTTCGGCCACAAGCTCCTCTTTGAGCACGCCAACTGGCTCATCACCGGCGCCGAACGCACGGCGCTTGTGGGTGCAAACGGTACCGGCAAGTCGACGTTGATGAAGGTGCTCGCGGGGCTGGAGACGCTGGATTACGGCACTAACCAGCGCGTGCGCGGTACCAGCATCGGCTACCTGCCACAAGATGGCCTGACGCTTTCGGGGCGCTCGGTGTTCGCCGAGTGCTTAAGTGTTTTCGACGAGCTGCATGCGATCGAGCGCGAGCTCGAGGCGCTCTCCGCGCTGCTCTCGGAGCTCCCTCCGGCAGGCGCCGAGTATGCAGTGGCGGCGGAGCGCTACTCGTCGCTGGGCGCACGCTTCCACTCGCATGACGGTTACGCTCTCGACGCGCAGGTGGGCGCGGTGCTGGGCGGCCTGGGCTTCTCAAAGGGTGACTGGGCGCGGCAGACCGAGGAGTTCTCGGGCGGCTGGCAAATGCGCATCTCGCTCGCAAAGCTGCTGCTGGCCAAGCCTGACCTGCTGCTGCTTGACGAGCCGACGAACCACCTCGACCTGGAAACGCGGACGTGGCTCGAGACCTACCTGCGCAGCTACCCGCACGGTTTCATCCTGATCTCGCACGACCGCTACTTCATCGATACGACGGTCAACAAGATCGTGGAAGTGTGGAACAAGCAGCTGCATACATACCACGGCAACTACGCGAAGTACGAGCAACAGCGGCTGGCACGGCGCACGAAGCTCGAGGCTGCGTACAAGAACCAGCGTGAGCGTATTGAAGATCTGGAAGCGTTCATCAACCGGTTCCGGTATCAGGCGACCAAAGCCAAGCAGGTGCAGAGCCGCATCAAGGAGCTCGAAAAGATCGAGCGCATTGTGCTCCCTGAAGAAGAATCTGCGATCCATTTCACGTTTCCGCAGCCACAGGCTTCCGGGCGCACGGTGGTCGAGGTGCAGGGGCTCAAGAAGCATTACGGTGCCAAGCGGGTGCTGGAAGGCGTTGACTTTACGATCGAGCGCGGCGACCGGATCGCGCTGGTTGGGGCGAACGGCGCGGGCAAGTCGACGCTGGTGCGCTTGCTGAGCGGGCAGGAGCCGCCGACGGCCGGCACGCTGCGGCTGGGCCACAACGTGCTGCCTGAGTTTTTCGCGCAGGACCAGTACAAGGTGCTGGACCCGGCGGCAAAGATGCTTTCCGATGTCAGCGCGATCGCGCCGCGCGTGCCGGATGCGGAGTTGCGGGGGCTGCTTGGTTGCTTCCTTTTCACGGGCGACGACGTGTACAAGCCGCTCGGCGTGCTTTCGGGCGGCGAGCGCAACCGCTATGCGCTGGCGAAGATCCTTGTGAGCCCGGCGAACTTCCTGCTGCTCGACGAGCCGACAAACCACCTGGATATGCGCGCGAAAGATGTGCTGCTCGATGCAGTGAAGCACTTCCAGGGCACCGTTATCTTCGTTTCGCATGATCGATACTTCATCGATGGCGCGGCTACCCGGGTCTTCGAGGTTGAAGACGGTCACGTGCACGTTTACCCCGGCAACTACGAAGATTACCTCTACCGTAAGGGACTAGCCGTCCAGGCAGACGGCGGCTCCGGCACCAGAGGCACGCTCCCGTTGGTCGCGCCAGAGCCTGCGATGCTGGCTACTGGTGGAGCGAACACTTCCAACGGCAGTGCTGCAGCCCATGGCGTACTGACCGCGCCGGCATCAACTCCTGTGGCGCTCGCGGACGAGCCTTCGCGCGTAAAGAAGCTGAACCCGATTAGACTGCGCCAAATGCAGGATCGCCTGCAGGCCGTAGAAGAAGAAGTACCTCGCTGTGAGGCGGCGATTGCCGTAACCGAGGGCCAAATGGCCAACTACACAAGCGCTGAGGAAACGCAGCGGCTTACCGCCCAGCTGGAGCGGCTGCGGGAAGAGAACCGTTCGCTCGCCGCTGAGTGGGAGCAGCTAATGATGCAGCTGGACGAGCAGGGTGCGCTTAGCTGAAGCCCGGAGTACGCTCCGGACCGTGGCTGTAGAATCGCGGAAGTCTAACGCTCCGAGGGGAGACAAGCGATGACAACAACCTCACTGGCCACGACAGCGGAAGCGCAACTGATCCTGAAGCTTTACGAGCTTCGCACCGAGGCCGGCCTGCGGACCGCGCGCGCCTGGGTTACGCAGCAGTTCTGGCCTAAGTCTGCTGATGAGGTATTTACGCTGTATCGAACGCCAGGCCAGGAGAACAATTACCTTCGCCAGGTAGGCAGCTACTGGGATATGGCGATCTCCTTCGTACTTCACGGCGCGCTTTCGGCTGACCTCTTTGTGGACTGTAATGCCGAGCCGTTTTTTATCTATTCGAAGATGCTACCTTTTCTGCCCGAGCTACGGGAGCGCATGCCCACCTATCAGACCAAGACCGAGATGCTGGTCGAGCGCTCGGCGCCCGCGAAAGCGCGGGTGGAGGGGATGCTTCGGGAGATTGCGGCGCGAAACAGCGTAGAAGCCGTAAATGCTTAGCCCTCCCCGTCGTAGGCGCAGCTGACCCTGTCGATGCGATGCTGCGTCATAATCAGGGCATGGAGACACCCCAAACGCCGCTGTGGAAGCCGGAAAGCTGGAGTGCCCGCCTAACCGAACTTATGGCGGATACGCTGGACGAGAAGGAAGCGCCTTTGCGGCGCGATGTGCGCTCGCTCGGTATGCTGCTGGGCGAGGTGCTGCGTGAGCAGGCCGGCGAAGGGCTGTTTGCGCGCGTCGAGGAGCTGCGGCAAAACGCGATCAAGCGCCGCGAGGAGCTTGCCGCAGGCCAGCTGCACGCGGCTGATGAGCGGCTGCAAAAAGCGGTGCTCGCAATCAGCCAGTGGCCGGTCGAAGAGCTGTACCAGCTTTCCCGCGCCTTTGCCTTTTACTTTGAGCTGACCAATCTGGCCGAGACCAACCACCGCAAGCGTCGCCGGACCGCGGCGCAGATCAGCGGCGCCGCGGCGGCGCAGCGTGGATCCTTTCGCGGAACGCTGCGGGCCATGCGCGCAGCCGGCATCAGCCGCGAAGAAGCGCTGGCAGCACTTGAAAAGATTGCAATCACTCCTGTCTTTACCGCACACCCGACCGAGATCGCGCGGCGGTCCGTACTGTTCAAGCGCAGGCGCATGGGCGAGCTGCTCCAGGCGCTTGATCGCATCCCGCTGGCGGACGATGAGCTTGAGCGGCTCCAAGCCGAGCTTTCGGCGGAGATCACGGCGCTCTGGCAGACCGACGAGGTTCGTAGCCGGCAGCCAAGCGTTGCGGATGAGACGAAGATGGGGCTGGATTACTACGAGGTTTCGATCTTTGCGACACTCGCGCCGCTCTACACGGAGATCGCCAGTGCCCTGCGCAGTGAGTACGGCATCGAGATGGAAGCGGCGAAACTGCCGCTGCTGCTCCGCTTCGGTTCCTGGATCGGTGGCGACCGGGACGGCAATCCATTCGTTACCGCAGAGGTCACGCTTACGGCGATCCACGATGCACGCGCCCGACTGCTCCTTCACTATCAGCAGAGCGTGCAAGAGCTGATCAGTCTGCTCACCAGCTCCTCGCAGCAGGTGGCCGCGAGCAAGGATCTGCTGGCGCGGCTGGAAGAGTACCTGCGCCCGCTGCAAACGAGTGGCGAGCAGCAACGCTTTGCTGCGCACTTCGAGTTTGAGAACTACCGCCGCTTCGCAGCCTGTATCGGCGCTCGCCTGGCCGGCACGTTGGGGCTGCCAGCGGGCGAGCCGGGCAGCCTGGAGGCAGCGCTGAGCGCATTGCCGCCCTACGAGAACGCTGAAGCTCTGCTGACAGATCTTCACCTGATGCGGAACAGCCTGAAGGAACACCATGGCGAGCGACTGGGGCAGACATTGCTCGATCCGCTGCTGCTTCTCGCGCGCACCTTCGGTCTGCACCTGCATACACTCGACATCCGGCAACACGCGCGCTTCCACGAGCAGGCGCTCAACGAGATTGCCGGCTGTGAAGGCGCCCGCAGCACCGTACCAATGGCGTTCAGCAAGCAGACGCTGGACGTGCTCGATACCTTTCGCGCTATCGCCGAGGTAAAGAGGAGCGCTATCCCGGAAGCGGTGCGGACCTATGTCATCTCCGGCGCGGCGAGCAAGGAGGACGTACTCGCTGTCTTGTGGCTGGCACGCTTTGGCGGCGTCAACCCGGCATGCGTGGGGCGTGATCCGGGGCTGATGCCGGTGCCGCTCTTTGAATCCATTGAGGACCTGCGCAACGCGCCGGAGATCTGCCGCGATCTATGGAGTGACCCCGAGTACCGCAAGCTGCTTGAGAGCTGGGGCAACGTGCAGGAGGTGATGCTTGGCTACTCCGATTCGAACAAGGATGGCGGCATGCTTTCAAGCACCTGGGAGATATTCCGCGCGCATCGCGCGCTGCACCAGGTCGCGCACGAAGCCGGCGTCACGCTGCGGCTCTTCCATGGTCGCGGCGGCACGGTTGGGCGCGGCGGCGGCCCCACGCACCGGGCGATCTACGCGCAGCCGCTCGACGCCTTCGACGGCGGTATCCGCATCACCGAGCAGGGCGAGGTACTCAACTGGAAGTACGGCGACACGGTGCTTGCCGAGCGTAACCTTGAGCTGATGATCGCAGCCTCACTCGACGCGCTGGCGCGGCCAAACCTGCGCATTGGTGGCCATCAGACGGGCGAGCTGAAACCGGAGTGGGAGGCAGCGTTCGATGCGCTTTCGGCCTCGGCTATAGATTTCTACCGGGCGAATATTCTCGATGATCCAAATATCTTCGACTTCTTTGAGACGGCAACGCCGATGGCGGAACTGGAGCACGCGAAGATCGGTTCGCGCCCAGCGCGACGCGGCGGCAAGCGGTCGTTTGAGAGCCTGCGCGCCATTCCGTGGGTCTTCGGCTGGACGCAGAGCCGGCTGCTCATCCCAGCCTGGTTCGGTGTGGGCCATGCATTGCGCGGCTACAGTCAGCGACCTGGCGGAGCTGAGCGCCTGCGCGAGATGATGCGCGAGTTTCCGCTATTTATCGATCTGATCCGCAATGTCGAATTGGCTTTGGCCAAGGTGGACATGGGTATCGCCTCGCTTTACGCCTCACTGGTACCGGACGAGGCGGTGCGGACCCGTATGTTTTCGATCTTCGAGGCGGAGTACCGGCAGTCTCTCGATGCGGTGCTGGCCGTGACTGGCCAGACGGAGCTGCTCGAGAAAAATGCGGTGCTGGCGCGATCAATCCGGCTTCGCAATCCGTACGTCGATCCGCTGTCGCTGATCCAGGTCGACCTGATGCGCCGCAAGCGCGCTGGTGAGGACACGGCATCGGTGAATCGCGCGATAGCCGGCACCATCAACGGCATCTCTGCCGGGCTGCGCACCACCGGGTAGGTGTCAGAGCGCCAGAGTGTCTTCTGCGCTTTCTTCCACCCGAGCCGGCAGCAGCGACTCTGCATCGAGCGAGTTCACTCGACGCAGATTCGGAAACAACACGGACCATGCGCCTGTTACCGCGAGTGAACCGATACCGCCCAACACTACGGCCCGGACCGCGCCGAACCACTGCGCGGTAAGCCCGCTCTCAAACTCGCCCAGCTCGTTCGAAGCGCCGAGAAAAAGGGAGTTAACGGCAGAGACCCGCCCTCGCATTTCAGGCGGGGTGGCGAGCTGGAGGATGGACGAGCGAATCACGACCGACACCATGTCAGCCGAGCCTGTTACCAGCAGGGCCAGCAGCGAAAGAAGCAGCGAATGCGACAGGCCGAACACGACTGTTGCCGCACCGAAGAGTCCCACACAGACCAGCATGCGCACGCCGGCATCTTTGCGGATCGGATGGAAGGTAAGCAGGAGCGAGACTGAGAGCGCACCGAAGCCGGGCGCAGCCCGGAGCATGCCGAGGCCGCGCGGGCCGACGTGCAGGATGGTCTCCGCATAGATCGGTAGAAGCGCGACCGCACCGCCTAGCAACACAGCAAAGAGGTCCAGCGAGATAGAGCCGAGCAGTACCTGTGTGCGCAGTACGTAGCGCACTCCGGCCAACAACACGTCTGTCGAGATTGCCTTTTTTTCCATCCGACCGATACGGACGCGCAGCATGCTGATGAGTGCGAGATACCACGCCAGGGTCGCCAGCGTGAACAGGTACACCAGGCCGCCGCCGGCGAAACGGGCGAGCCCGCCACGAAACGGCTGCAGGGTGTAAAGCAGGCCGCCGATGGTAGGCCCGGTGATCGTTGCGATCTGGAAGATGGTCGCGCCCCAGGTCACCGCGTTGACAAAGTGCTCCTTCGGCACCAGGTGCGGAATGAGTGCGGAGGACGCGGGACCGGAGAATGCGCGGCCGCTACCGATCAGGAACAGGACCCCGTAGATGGGCAACACCCGGTGCAGACCGCTCCAAGCAAAGGTGAGCAGCGCAAGCGTACAGCCGGCCTGCAACGCGTAGCAGACGAGCACGACGAGGCGGCGGTCGAAACGATCAGCGACGTGGCCGGCCGGAAGCACGAACAGCAGGCCCGGTAGGAACAAGGCTAAACCCGTGTAGCCAAGGTCGAGAGCCCGGTGGGTGATCTGGTAGACCTGCCAGGCTACCGCCAGCGCCTGGGCTTCAGCTCCGATCACCACGGCACAGCGCGCGGCTTGGTAGAGGCGGAAGTCACGAAACTGAAAAGCCGCCACACTGCTTGCTGGTAACTCGGTCTCAGACATGCTCCGTCTATTGTCACCTCTGGACCTGGGGGAAAGCGACGAGCATCCCATTAGGCATGCCCAGCGAACGCCAGGAAGAAGTCAGCGGCTCCGTCGAACGCAACATCCGGTCGGTCGCGCGGGTTGAACGCTTGCATGAAGAAGGCAAGACAAGTCTGGATCACTTCGGAAGTGCGGTTGGATCCTTTGTCGGCAGCAAGACCTCCATCGCGCTCCATCTCGCCTGGTTTACGTTCTGGCTGCTCGTCAACACCGGGCACCATGCCGGAGTACATCCTTTCGACCCATTTCCTTGTCCGATCCTCGGTACAATCGTCTCGATCGAGGCAGTGCTGCTGAGCACCTTTGTTCTTTTCAAGCAGAATCATATGCAGCAGCGCACCGACCATCGCGACCAGCTGAACCTGCAGATGGTGCTGCTGACAGAAAAAGAGCTGACCAAGGCGCTGCAGCTGCTGCGGGCTATATCTCTCAAGCTGGAGATTGCCGAGTCGGTCGGTGATGCAGAGCTAGCCGAGATGAGCCAGGTCACCTCGGTTGGCACGCTGGCCGAGCGAATCCTGACAGATCTGCCGCCGAAGACCTAGGCGCGCCAGATTCACTGGCGAAGACGACTCGACCCTCGCTGATCGTCCATCGCACCGCCCCCTGCATCTGCCAGCCATCAAAAGGTGAGTTCTTCGACTTGCTGCGCGAGCTGGCTGCACGAAAGTTCCACAGAAGAGCCGGGTCGAGCACGACGCAGTCCGCGTGCGCACCAGGCGCAAGTGTTCCGCGGCCTTCAAGCGCGAGCACTTTTGCCGGTGCAGAACTGAGAAGCGCAAGAGCTCGCGCAAGCGGCATGTCATGTTCGCCGTGCAGGACTCGTAGCGTAAGTCCGAGCGCAGTCTCCAGGCCGGTAATGCCGTTCGGCGCGCGCTCGAACTCCTGTTCCTTCTCAAATGTTGCGTGCGGGGCGTGGTCGGTGGCGATGCAGTCCACCGAGCCGTCCAGCAACCCTTCGATCATTGCCATGCGATCGCGCTCGGCGCGCAACGGCGGGTTCATCTTGGCAAGCGTGTTGTAGCCAGCCACTGCCTGCTCGTTGAGCGCGAAATGGTGCGGCATTACCTCGCAGGTCACGTGCAGCCCTTCCTGACGCGCGGCGCGCACCGCATCGAGCGCTTTCGCGGTTGAGAGATGCGCAACGTGCAGATGCGGCAGGAGGCGCTCGGAGGCAAGCATCGCAGTCAGCTCACGGAGGAGCGCAATATCGCGCTCCACCAGGCTTGATTCGGCCTCGACCGGCATGCCCCGTAAGCCCATGCGGAAAGCAAGCGCGCCCGCATTCATGGAACAGCCGCCCGTCATGCGCGTGTCTTCAGCGTGCTGGATCACAGCCAGGCCGGCGCGCGCTGCGGCTTCGAGCGCCGCGCGCATCGTGTGATCGCCCAGGATCGGCTTCCCATCATCGCTCACGCCGGCCGCGCCGGCCTCGCGGAGAGCTTCGTAGCTGGTAAGCTTCTCGCCCATGCTCCCCACCGTTGCCGCGGCGATCGGGATAACACGGATGTGAGCGCCGCGCTCAGGCGCCTGAAGCCAGCGGACCCACTCCGGCGTGTCGATGACCGGTACCGTATTCGGCATGGCGCAGACTGTGGTGAAGCCACCGGCGGCAGCGGCACGCGTACCGCTCGCGATCGTCTCTTTCCACGTCTGCCCCGGCTCACGTAGGTGCACGTGGATGTCGATCAGGCCTGGAGCTACGACCAGTCCGGCTGCGTCGAGCCGCTGCACGCCCTCCATCTGCAGCGTACCCGGCTCGGCCACGGCCGCGACACGGCCACGGGCGAACAGGAGATCGCGAGGCTGGTCGATCCCGAGCGCCGGGTCGATGAGCCGAGCACCGGTAACGAGCAGCGATCCCACTGCTTTCTCTGCGATGCCATTGCTCATCGTTCCGCTCCAGATGCGGCTTTCTTCTCCAGTGCACGGGCGACTAGCGCCATCCGAATCGCTACACCGTGCCGCACCTGCTCCTCAATGAGCGAGCGGGCGGAACCCGCAACCGCGTCGACGATCTCAAGCCCGCGGATCATTGGTCCGGGATGCATGACCAATAAGTCCGGGTGCTGCGCAAAGCGTTCTTCATCCAACTGGAACCCGGCGCGATAGCTGTCGAGGTCGAGATGCAGGCCGGCCAGACGCTCTGCCTGGATGCGCAGCATCATGACAATGGTGGATTGCGCGAGGGAGCGGTCGAAGTCGCGCTCGATCGACACACCCGGGCCGAGCTCCGCAGCAAGCTCTGGCAGCAGCGGTGCCGGGCCGCAGAGCAGCACCCGTGCACCCAGGCGCGGCAGCAGCAGCGCGTTGGAGCGGGCGACACGGCTGTGCAGGATGTCGCCGCAGATCGTGATGGTGACGCCCGCCAGCAGCGTATTTGTAACAGTGGCTGCGCCGTTCTTCAGGACGCGCAGGATGGTGCGCAGATCGAGCAGCGCTTGCGAAGGATGCTGGTGCATGCCGTCGCCGGCGTTCAGCACCGGCAGCGCCGTTGCCGACTCAAGCAGCCACGGCGCACCGGAGAAGGCATGGCGCAGGATGATTGCTTCGGCGCCGAGCGCGCGCAAAGTAAGGCCAGTATCTTTGAGGGACTCGCCTTTCTCGATACTGGAGGACTTGGAACTGACAAGGGTCGTATCGCAGCCTAGCGCCTTTGCAGCTAACTCGAACGAGGTGCGGGTGCGGGTGCTGGACTCATAGAAGAGCAGAGCCACGCGGCGCTTTGCCAGCCGCTTGGCACGCATCAGTGGATCTTCCCCTTCCAGCTCCGTGGCGAGAGCAAGGATGGCGTTTACCTCGTCGAGTTCGAGATCCTCGATGCTGAGCAGCGATCCGGCAACGGCCAAGCGTTATGGCCTTTCCGGAGCGGGCGCGGCTGCCTGGCTTGTAAGTTGCTCCGGGATGCGCTCCACAATAAGGACTTGCTCGTCGCTGTCGACTTCCCGGAGCTTCACCTCGATGATCTCCTGCCGCGAGGTTTGCACGACCCGGCCGATGAAGCTGGCCTCGATCGGCAGCTCGCGGTGTCCGCGATCAATCAGCACCAGCAGCTGAACCCGGTTCGGACGGCCCTGGTGGAAGAGCGCGTCGAGCGCAGCGCGGGTGGTGCGGCCGGTGTAGAGCACGTCATCGACGAGCACGATATTGCGCCCGTTCACGTCGAAGCCGATCTCGCCCGGGTGAACCACCGGGCGCACATCGTGGGTCGACAGGTCGTCACGGTAGAACTCGATATCGAGCGCGCCCACATCGACCGGCTGTTTCTCAATCCCTGTAATAAGGGCAGCAAGGCGTTGAGCCAGTGGAACGCCGCGGCGCTTGATGCCCACGAGTCCGAGGTTGGCGCCGCCGTGATTCTTCTCGATGATCTGGTGCGCAAGCCGCACCAGTGTGCGCTCGATCTCGGAGGAAGAAAGGATGCGGCCCTTCTCGCGGAGCGCCGCGGGAGAGTCCTTCTGGCTGTTCGGGCGAATCGGTTCGGTCATGCGTTCTCTAGACTCGCTTCAGGATAGCGCACGCGCCTGCCGCATGGACCAGTCGAAAGACCGTGGGAAGCACGATAAGGAAGGCGAATGGCGCTGAGCCCTTGTGGAACTCGCCTCAGAGCTCCGGCGTTACGAGCTTCGCTGCCGACGCGGCCCGAAGCGCACCGCGTACCGTCCACCCAGCCATGCAAAAAAGAGCATGGAAGCAACCGAGGCTGCGGCCGAGAACAGCAGCAGTGATCCCCGGCCTTCCGGCGAAAGCCAGAACTGGAAAAGTCCGGGCAGCTGAGTCACAGCATCCGGGTTATTGGCGTGGATGCGGTCGATCCCGGCCTGCACGCCGCTCTGCAGCCTGGCGTCGATCGATGAGCCCCGGTGCAAACCAAAACGCTCAACAAGAAAGCTCACGGCATCGGCCGCGTTGCTGACGATTGCAGCAAAAAGCCCAAGCACCAGCCCGATGCGCCCGCCGAGTTGTGGCGTCAGGGCCGGCGCGCGCGGCACGCGCTGGCGGTAGCGGCGCAACGTCCAGAACGCGCCGGCAACGACCCAAAGCATGTCGATAAGGGGAAGGCCGATGAATGAGAGCAGCAGGCCCGCCGGCACGGCAAAGATCGCGGCAGACGCAACCGCAGCGGGCCAGACAATCTCACCGGTGTGCCGTGGCGGTGGCGCATCCTGGGATGCTGCAACAGCCTGAGCATCGGGTCCCTGTACGCGCAACTGCGGCGCGCCACACTCCGGGCAGAACGCCGCGCCTTCCGGGACAGCGTTGCGGCAGTTGTGGCACAGGATGGTCATAGCAAACCCCATCCAGTCTTACACACAGCCCTGATGATTGAAGCTTCAGGCCGATCTCGCGCACCGGCAGCGGCCTTCCCGGGCTACTCCTCGCTGTCTGCATGGCCGCTGCCTTTGGCCGGCAGCGTCAAAGCGATCAGCGCAAAGTGCGTGCCGGGCTGCTCCGGGTGCTCGAACGCAACAATGTGCTGCCGGCGCTCTGAGCCAGCTTTTAGCTCAAACTTCGCGTCGGTATCGGCGTTCACGCTCTTGCCGCCTTCGTGGTCACGGCAGGTAAGTCCTTCGCCTGTGCGTGTAGGCGTGCCGACCGTTTCGTCACCGCGACAGGTCAGCACAGCTCCATAGCGGCCCAGCGCCGTGTGGTAGAACTCCTGTACTTTGGCCGGCGAGTCGGCGGTGCTGTAGTTAACCACCTGCACATGCACCTGCCACTGGGCGAAACCCACGCGCATATCGACCGACTTGTCATTGCCGCTCTTATCCGGGCTTGGAACCGCACCTGGGTATGCAGGCAGCCCCAGATCCGCCGCGCCGCTGCCGTTCTTATGCACCTGCAGGCCGCCGAACGGCGTGTGGATCGAGACGTCCTTGTCTTCGCCGTCGCCGGCCTTCTTCACATTCACCGAGCAGCCGGCCAGCAACAACAATGGCACCAGCGCTCCTGACAAAACCATTCGCCTGCCCGACCTCATCATGTGACTCCTTCCGGTTCCTGGCTCGCCGCGATGCCGATGAGGATACGCGGCCCAGGCCGGGGTTGTTCCGCCGAATGCGGGGCGGGGTCTGGAAAGCCAGGGACTTGGAGCGGCAAGGAGCGGCGAGCAAGGAAAGATTTTGGCGAACCCAGAGCCCACCGGCTGTACAGACCGCTATACTGGCGCGGAACGCGAACTGCAAAGAAAGTGCGCGGAATCCGGCATCTTCCTGCTTGTTTGCGAGTTGGCACCTCTATGGCGAAGCATGGCGGCGATCCCCGTCCAGGAGTCAAGAGCAGCAAGCCTGCTGCAGGCGGCGCACCCGACTCGCCTGCCATCCCCGACAAGCTGTATTTCCGCATCGGCGAAGTTGCGGCACTCTGCCGGGTACCGACCTATGTGCTGCGATTCTGGCAGACCGAATTTCGCGAGCTGCACCCGGGCAAGAGCGGCACGGGCCAGCGCCTTTACCGCAAACGCGACGTGGAAATGGCGTTGCATATCAAGCGCCTGCTCCATGAGCAAGGTTATACGATTGCAGGCGCGAGGGCAGTGCTCGCCGAGGAAGCGGCCGTACCGGCGCGTCTGCGCGCACAACGGGAGTTGCCGATGGCCGCAGCTGCCGACGCACTCTCCGGCGCGCCTCCAGACAGCAGCGGCGAACGCGCAAAAGCCAGGCTGCAGCAGGTCCGTATGGAGCTGCGCGAGCTGCTTGGACTGCTGGAGCGCAAGCCTGCGGTCAGGCCCGCGCCTCTTGGGCCCGAGCCGCTCTTCCGGGAAGTCTCGCCGGATCGCGCCCCTGAGTAGCCCCGGTACACTGCTCTCTATGGCTGAAAAGAGTACTGGCGCGGGCGGCGTAGTCGCATTCTGCGATGGGGGTTCGCGTGGCAATCCCGGGCCTGCCGCATATGGGGTCTTTATACAGGGTGCGAGTGGTGAAGCGCTGGCGGAACTGAGCGAGTTTCTGGGCGTGGCAACGAACAATGTAGCGGAGTATCGAGGTCTGCTGGCCGCCCTTGGCTGGGCAGTGGAGCACGGCGCGAGCGAACTGCGTGTTGTTTCGGACTCCGAGCTGATGGTGAAACAGATCAAGGGCCAATACAGCGTGAAAAGCCCCGACCTTAAGCCGTTGTACGAGGAAGCGAAGCGGAGAGCGGCCAAGCTGGACCGGTTCGAGATGCAGCACGTACTGCGGGGTAAGAACCAGAACGCCGACCGGCTGGCGAACGAAGCAATGGACCGTGGGACGGGAAAGAGAGCTGCCAGTCAACCGGAGAAACCCACGTCTCTGCCGATCAGTAGCAGGAAGCTGGTAGCGGCTGCCGGCGCGGTTGTGGCTGCAGCTCAGCCGCAAGTCCCCCTGACGCCCTCTCGGAATGCACTGCTGAAAGAGGTGACCGGCTTCGTCAAGAATGGCGTCGTTCATCTGGTTGAGGGCGAACTGCCGGAAGGCACGTTTGTTCGCATTCTGCCAGGCAAACAGTAGCGTGACCCGCAGGGCGAAAGAGGAAGGGACTCGGCCCTCGAGGAATGCCGTAAGTTTTTAGTCTCCCTCTTAAGGGAGACCAGAAATCACCCACTCAGGCAAGTCCAGCTTTGACGAGTTCGCTGACCTGCTTCCCATCCGCCCGCATGCCTTCTTGCCTGATCCGCTCGTTCACTGATTTCATCGCAGTGCCCATTGCCTTCGGACTCAGTTCGGTTCCGTCTGCCCGAAGCTTGGCAAGTACGTCTGCGATCAGCGCTGTCAGCTCCTCTACGCCAGCAGCCTGCGGTAGGTATGGCTCGATCATCCGGATCTCGCCGGCTTCCTTTTCGGCCAGCTCCGGCCGACCGCCCCTGGTGAACTGCTCAATCGACTCGCGGCGCTGCTTGATCAGGGTCGTGAGAGTCGCCTGTGCTTCGGCCTCGCTGAGCGGCTCGCGTTTTTCGATCTCCCGGTTCTTGAGCGCGGCCTTGACCATGCGCAGCGTTTCCACGCGCACACTGTCCCGCGCCTTCATCGCACCCACCACGTCGCGGTCGATCCGCTTGACCAGCCCGCCTTCTGCCTCTGCCTCTTCACTCATGCTGACTCCCCGGGGAAAACACTCCATTGTAGGTCTTGTTTAACAGGCAGAACTGCGGACTACAATTTCGCCCATGCCCCGCACCGGCTTCCCCCGTTAGCCGCAACGGGAAGAGCAGGGCAGAAAGGTTTGACAGCTCCGTATGATTCGCAAAGTCCGCCTCTTTACACCCGGCCCCACACCGCTGCTGCCAGCAGCGCAGTTCGCTATGGCCGCGGCCGATATGCACCACCGCACGCCTGAGTTCCGCAAGCTGTTTGAGCGGGTGCTACGCGATCTGAAGATATTTGTCGGGACAGAGAATGATGTGCTGCTGCTCGCCTCTTCGGGAACCGGCGCGATGGAGGCTGCCATGGCCAACATCACCTCACCCGGCGACCGCATCCTGGTTCTCTCCGCGGGCAAGTTCGGCGAGCGGTGGACAGCTCTCGGCCGTGCCTTCTCCTGCGATGTGGACGTGGTCTCTGCTCCATATGGCGAGACTTTCTCGCTCGATGCGGTGAAGCAGGCACTCCGGATTGAAACACGCGCCGTCTTTATGCAGTCGACTGAGACCTCGACCGGGGTACGCCACTGTGTGCCTGCTGTGGCCGAGCTCTTGCGCCGCCAACGCAGTGATGCGCTGCTTGTTGTCGACGCCATCACAGGGCTTGGCACGACACACTTCGACGTTGATCGTGATGTAGACATCATGATCGGTGGCTCGCAGAAGGCCGTAATGATACCGCCCGGACTTGCTTACCTTTCCGTGAGCGAGCGTGCGTGGAATGCCATGGAGATCGCGCTCAATCCGCGCTATTACTTCGACCTGCGCCGGGAGCGCAGGAACGCGCACAAGGCTGAGTCAGCCTACACGCCGGCTGTCTCGCTCATCGCCGGCCTCGCGGCGGCACTCGACTTTATCGCAGCGCAAGGCGACGGTGACCTCGCCGCGGGACGCACGGCACTGATCAACAACGCTGAGATCTGCGCTGCTATGACCCGTACCGCTGTCGAAGCACTCGGGCTGAAGCTTTTCGCCCCCTTTGCGCCAGCAGCCGCTGTCACAGCGGTGCTTCCACCCGAGAGCGTCGACTCGGGCGTCCTCGTCAAGGAGCTGAAGCAGCGCTTCGGCGCAACCATCACAAACGGTCAGGGTGAGATGAAGGGACAGATCTTCCGCATCGCGCATCTTGGCTACTTCGACTATATGGACACGATTGCGCTGATAGGCGCACTGGAGCAGGTCGCCGTGGAAGTACTGCAGTTGCCGGGTGTGAAGTTAGGCGACGCGCTCGCAGCGGCCCAGCGCAGCTACTCCGGACGGACAACGCTTATCAGGCAGCGCGGAGTATGCCCGTGCGGGCGCGAGCTGAACCAGTGCGCGCATGCAGGCATGGGGCAGGGACGAGCGCTCGATGCAACAGCAGGACAGAGCGCATGAAGATTGTACTTGCGGAGAAAGTTTCGCCTGCCACGCTGGCTGTGCTGCGCGAGGAGCCCGGCTGGGAGATCGTGACGCACGATCAGCTCTCCTCCCTGGCCGATGCTCTCAAGGACGTCGATGCGCTGATTGTTCGCTCAGCTGTGCAGGTGAACGACGCGCTGCTGGCGCACGCGCCGAAGCTGCGGGTCATCGGCCGCGCCGGTGTAGGAGTCGACAACATTGACGCTGAGGCAGCGACCCGGCGCGGTATCGTCGTGATGAACACGCCGGGCGCAAATGCGATTGCGGTCGCTGAGCTCACGCTCGCGCTGATGCTCGCGCTTGCGCGCGAGCTGCCGCGCGCCAACGCGGCCCTGCATGCCGGCCGATGGGAGAAGAAGTCGCTCGCCGGCTCCGAGCTGCGCGCGAAGACGTTAGGCATCCTCGGTCTGGGCCGCGTCGGTCTCGAAGTCGCCAGGCGTGCACGTGCTTTCGGGATGACGCTCATCGGGCACGACCCCTTCGTCGCCGCTACTGTCGCAAGGGAATACGATGTCCGCCTGGTCGCAGCCGAGGAGCTCTTCCGCACCAGCGACTATCTTTCGCTTCATGTTGGGCTGACCCCGCAGACCCGCGGAATCGTGAACGCCGGAACCCTCGCTACGATGAAGCCAGGCGCTCGTATCCTGAACTGTGCGCGCGGCGAGCTGATTGATACAGCGGCCCTTGCCGCAGCCCTTCAGCAAGGCTCCATCGCCGGCGTCGCGCTGGATGTCTTTGAAATTGAGCCGCTGCGGGAATCTCCTTTCTTCGGCATGGATCAGGTACTGCTCACGCCGCACATTGCGGGCTCCACAGCCGAGGCGCAGGAGGCGGTGGGCATCCAGATTGCCGAACAGGTGCGCGCTTACCTGAAACTCGGGGTGGTACAGAACGCGGTCAACAGCCCATCGCTCACGCATGAGCAGTTTCTGCAGCTGGCGCCTTTTGCCGAGGCGGCCGAGCGTGCAGGCTCGGCTCTCGCCCAATTGCTGCCGCCGGATGCGGGAGGGCTCGAAGGCGTAACGATCCGCTACGGAGGCGTGCTGGCCGAGGCGCAGACCGAGATGGTGCGAAACGCAGCGCTGGCCGGCGTGCTGGGCCAGAGCGAGGGCGCAAACCGCATCAACGCCGCCCAGGCCGCAGCAGAGCGCGGTGTGCGCGTACACGAGGAGAAACTGGCAGGCGGCAGCAGCGCTATCGCCATAACATTGCATGGTCGCTCGGGAGCCACGCTCACTGCCCACGCCGGGGTCGCGCTGGCTTCAACTGCCCCGCGCCTGCTGCAGCTTGAGCGCATCGCTATTGAAGCTCCACTTGAAGGAACGCTTCTGGTTGTCCGGAACAGCGATGTGCCCGGTGTGATCGGCAAGCTGGGCACGGTAGTTGGCGAGCATGGCATCAACATCGCCAACTTCGCGCTCGGTCGCGCCGAGGGCTCCGGAAAAGGCACAGCGCTCGCTGTTATCCAAATCGATGGAGAAGCCTCACCTGCGCTCCTTGCGCAGCTTCGGGCAGTGGAAGCCGTGCACGAGGTGCGCCCGGTGCGGCTTCCCGGCTAGCGGGCCTCCAGGTGAGTGGAGCGAGCCTTTACTGCCGGGCAAGGCTCTGACAATCGGTACATCAAAGGCTCAGCTACAATCAGAGAAGCATTTACACGAGGTCTTCCCGTGCCGTTGTACGAGTACCGCTGCACTGCCTGCGGCCATATTTTCGAGAAAATCCAGAGCTTCAGCGCACCTGATGAGAAGGCCTGCCCCAAGTGCGGCAGCCCCGTGGAACGCCTGATCTCGGCGCCTGCCATTCAGTTCAAAGGCTCGGGCTTCTACCTTACCGATTATGGAAAAGCTGGCGGCTCCGCTAAGGGTTCCTCATCCGGCGAAGGCAAAAGCGAGAGCTCCGGGAGTGCGTCCGCATCCTCCGGTTCGGGCGAGGGGAGTAAAGCTGCGAACACTGCTCCGTCCACGCCTGCAGGAAACTCCTCGAGCAGCTCCGGAACAAGTTCCGGCAGCAGCGGTTCCGGCGGTGGATCCACATCCGGAACGTCGTCTTCGGCGAAAAGCAGCTAGGAGGCAAGCACAGCAACCGGATTCGACTAGCTACTCTTTGCCGGAGTCTTCCTCGTAGCGGTCTTCCTGGGTGACTGATTAGCCGACGTCTTCTTTGTCGCGCTTTGTTTCGTCGCGCTTTTTACAGACCCCTTCGCCGAAGCTTTCTTCCCTCCAGCACCCTCGTCGCCTGAACTCTTTCTAGCCGGGCTCTGCTTCCCGGTGGTACTCTTCGCTGCTTTGCTGCGCTTCGCCGCGGTGCCCCTCCCGGCTTCCTTTTCGGCCGCAGCTGTTCCCGGCGGAGGTGGAGGCATCTTCGCCCCGGCGCGCCGCGCCTCCGAGAGCGCAATGGCAATGGCCTGCTTCGGGTTGGTGACTTTCTCGCCGCTGCCCGAGTGCAGCTTGCCGGCCTTCATCTCCTTCATTTCACGCTCAACCAGCTGGCTCGCCTTCGGCCCGTACTTCGCCATCGTTACTCCTCCATCCTGGTCTCAGTCGCGTCCTGTACGGCGAAAGCTGCGAAGAGTTCCGGGAGCGCATATACAAGCGTGTTACCGATCAAGACGGTAAAGCCAAGCGCAGCGTTCCACAGCGCCAGGATGCCCGAGAGCGCGTAGACGAGCAGGGTGAGGTTAGCCCGCTTGCTCGACATGCGCCGAAGCCGGTCGAGACCGGGATCGGTGCCGACCACGGTCTCCGAGAGAATCGTGCGCGAAAGCCATATGTAGCTGAGATTGACTAGGCAGAAGATCAAGGCGTAGAACGCGACAGGTACGCTGGCCAGACCTGCGATCTCAATCCAGTAGGTAGCAAAGGGGATCAGGGAGACGGTGAAAAGGAAGATGAGGTTCGACCAGAGCAGCATGGCACCTGCATGCTCGGTGTAGCGCAACATGTGGTGATGGTTGATCCAAACAATACCTACAAACAGGTAACTAAGCCCATAGCTTAGAAACCGCGGCCACACAGCGAGCAGATCCGCCACATGCGCACCATCGGGCGGCTTGAGCTCCAGCACCATGATGGTGATGATGACCGCGATGACGCCGTCGGAAAAAGCGCCCAGACGCTCCGGTGTGGCTTTCCTTGCCGGCATGCTCCCCTCACGAGCCGCAAGGATACATCTTCTTCCAGGCGTGCACCAGCCGTTCTCAGGCCCGCATGACGGGCGCCGGTAGGATCTCGTTCACATCGATCCAGGCTGTCGGATACACACCCGTGTAGCAAGCGACACAAAAGCCGTTACCCTGCGCGCTTTCGTGCTCGTTGCCGGCCACCGCGTGCTCAAGACCGTCCAGCGAAAGGTAAGCAAGCGAATCTGCTTCGATGAAGCGGCGGATCTCCTCGATCGAGTTATTCGCAGCGATCAGGTCGCGCTTCGAGGGGGTGTCCACGCCGTAGAAGCAGGGAGAGATGGTAGGCGGACAGGAGATGCGCAGATGCACTTCCTTGGCGCCGGCTGAACGGACCATGCGCACGATCTTGCGGCTGGTGGTGCCCCGGATGATTGAATCGTCGATCAGCACAATGCGCTTGCCTTCGAGCAGGTTACGCACCGGATTGAGCTTAAGCCGCACACCAAAGTCGCGAACCTTCTGCTCGGGCTCGATAAACGTTCTGCCGACGTAGTGGTTACGGATCAGGCCGAAACGGAACGGCAGCTTCGCCTCATCCGCGTAGCCAATCGCTGCTGTCACGCCTGAATCCGGCACCGGAACGACCAGGTCAGCCTCAACGTGCGACTCGCGCGCGAGCTGGCGTCCCATGGCCTCGCGCGAGTCCTGCACCCACCGGCCGAAGATTCTGCTGTCGGGCCGCGCAAAGTAGACGTGCTCGAAGATGCAGGAGGCCTGGGGGACGCCGGCGGCGTACTGGCGCGAGGCCACGCCATCTCTTGAGACCATCACGAGCTCGCCCGGCGCGACATCGCGTTCATACTTCGCGTGCAGCAGATCGAAAGCGCAGGTTTCGGAAGCGAAAATGATCGTGTCCGGCCCGCTCGGGTTGACGATGCGGCCCATGGAAAGCGGACGAAAGCCGCGCGGGTCGCGCGCAGCGAAGATGCGGTCGCGCGTCATCATCACGAGCGAAAACGCGCCGTCAACCTGCCGCAGGGAGTCGGCGATCGCGTCTACAAGGGTGGTCGCTTCCGAATGTGCGATGAGCTGCACGATGATCTCAGAGTCAGAAGTTGTCTGAAAGAATGCGCCTTCCCGCTCGAGCCGCGCGCGCATGTTGCCGAGGTTGATCAGGTTGCCGTTGTGCGCGATCGCGATGAGGCCTTTCGTCGAGTCGACCCGGATGGGCTGCGCATTGAGTAGCGCCGAGTCGCCGGTGGTCGAGTAACGCGTGTGCCCGATCGCCATGTCGCCGGGCAGCTTGCGCAGCACGTCTTCCGTGAAGATGTCAGAGACCAGACCCATGCCTTTAATGTTGGAGAGACTCTGCCCGTCAGCGGATGCGATCCCGGCAGACTCCTGCCCGCGATGCTGCAGCGCATAAAGCGAGAGAAACACTTGGCGGGCGGCCTCCGGATGCCCGAAGACAGCGGCTACGCCGCATTCATCGTGAAAGCCGTCGCCCGGCTCGCGTACGGAGTAGTGGCTTGCGGAGTCTGTTCCAGCCATGGTGGCGAGTCCCGCGCGTTCATCCGGCGTGGTCGCGTCCGGCATGCCTTCGAGAAGCAAGCGGCTCACGCCAGCACCTCGGTCATCGTGGAGGTTGGCACAAGAGTGTCCTCAAGAAAACCAGCCCACGCGTGCTTTAACTCCGCAAGCGAGGCCGAGATGACCTGCCTGTCTCCAATGGAGATCGTGAGATCCCTGCCGCCAGTCCTGCCCAGTTGCAAGGGTAGAACGAACCCGCAATCGTCGCAGACTGCCTTCACTGCTTCAACGTCTTCCTGCCGACAGGTAACCAGCGCCTGAGTACCCGCTTCCGCGAACAGCCTGCAGACGTCTGGGTAAGAGCGCTCGGAAGGGTCGGGCTCTAGGCTGATTCTGGCACCAAGACCGCCTTCAAACGCAGCCTCGGCCAGGGTCGTTGCAAGTCCGCCGTCGAACACATCGCACATGCTGTGCGCCAGTCCAGCCTTTGCAAGGGCCGACAAGCAATCCATCAACGCAGCTTCGTCGGCAAGGTCCAGCGACGGGGGCGCACCCCACAGCTCGCCTATGACTGCTTTGGCGTACTCAGAGGAGCCAAACTGCTGCGTGAGCTGACCACCGGCTGGTCCACTTGAAAGCGTCAGCAAAAGGATTGCGTCGCCCTCCGCCTGGAACGCAGACGGGACCGCCTTCGTCACATCGTCCAACACACCCACAACTCCCAGCACCGGCGTCGGGTAGATTCCCTCCCCGCGCGTCTCGTTGTAGAGCGAGACGTTGCCGCCAGTGATCGGCGTCCCCAGCGCAGTACACGCCTCCGCGATCCCGTCGATCGCGTCCGAAAGCTGCCGCATGATCTCCGGCTTTTCCGGGTTGCCGAAATTCAGGCAGTTCGTAGCAGCTACCGGCACAGCCCCCGTGCACGCGACCTTGCGCGCCGCCTCGGCAACCGCGTGCATGGCGCCCAGCTTGGGATCGAGATAGCACCAGCGGCCATTGCCGGCGAGCGCCATCGCGAGCCCTCGCTCCCGCCGCGTGCCATCTGCATCCACAGTGCCGGAATCCTTGATACGCATCACCCCGGCTTCGCCGCCTGGTCCCTGCACGGTGTTCGTCTGCACCATCGAGTCGTACTGCTCAAACACCCAGTGCTTCGAGCAGATACTCGCGCTCGCCAACAGCTGCTTCAACTCGAGGAGGTAATCATGCGGGCCGTTCAGCTTCTCCAACACCTTCGCTGGGGGGTCGATCGGAACCGGCACTTTCCACTCACCTACCGGGCGGTGGTAAAGCGGTGCGTCATCGGTCAGCGACTCGTTCGGGATATCCGCAACTGGCACGCCGTGGTGCCGTACACGCATGCGCGGCTCGGCAATGACATCGCCCGCAACCACTGCGTCCAGCCCCCACTTCGCGAACACATCCAGAACTTCTTGCTCGCGCCCCTTTTCCGCGACAAGAAGCATCCGCTCCTGTGACTCCGACAGCATGATCTCGTAAGAGTTCATGCCGGCCTCGCGCTGCGGGATGCGGTCGAGTTCAATCTCCACGCCTACGCCACCGCGCGCGCCCATCTCACAGGTCGAGCAGGTCAGCCCGGCGGCCCCCATGTCCTGGATTCCAAGGACGGCGCCGGTCGCCATCGCTTCGAGGCAGCCCTCCAGCAGCAGCTTCTCCATAAAGGGGTCGCCCACCTGCACGTTCGGTCGCTTCTGCTCGGAGCCGGAGGTGAACTCCTCGCTCGCCATCGTCGCGCCATGGATCCCGTCGCGTCCAGTCTTCGCGCCGACGTAGATCACCGGGTTTCCGACCCCGGTCGCCTTGGCATAGAAGATCTCGTCGCGACGGACAAGTCCCAGAGCAAACGCGTTCAACAGCGGATTGCCGGAGTAGCACGGCTCGAAGCGCGTTTCCCCTCCCAGATTTGGCACGCCGAAGCAGTTGCCATAGTGCGACACGCCGGAGACAACGCCCTCCATGACCGCATGATTCCTGCGCACCACTTCGGCAGAAACACCCGATCCCTCGGTCAGCGGCCCGAATCGCAGCGAATCCATGACCGCGAGCGGACGGGCGTTCATCGTGAAGATGTCGCGCAGTATGCCGCCGACCCCGGTCGCCGCGCCTTGGAAAGGCTCGATATACGAAGGGTGATTGTGCGACTCGATCTTGAACGCGCAAGCCCAGCCATCACCCACATCAATGATGCCAGCGTTCTCGCCCGGCCCCTGCACCACGCGATCGCTCTTGGTCGGCAGGCGCTTCAGATGCACCCGCGAGCTCTTGTAGGAGCAATGCTCGCTCCACATCACGCTGTAAATGCCCAGTTCGGTCAACGAGGGCACGCGGCCCAGCGCTGCCTCGATGCGCGTGTACTCGTCCGTGGTGATGGAGTGCTGCTTAAGCAGAGCAGCCGTAATGACTACGGGAGCGGGGACCTGAGCTAGTGCGTCGAGCGATATCTGCATGGCGCTGTGGCCATTGTCGCATGTTGCCGGAGTGTGAATGGAGGTGAGCCTGTACCCTCAGCCTGCCGCAGGCTCAGGCAGCGGCAGGCGACCTGGCAGCTGTGTAGACCTACCAGTCCGAGCGGCGGCGGTCTGACCGGCATGCTCCCGCAGCGCTGCCATGGCACGCCAGTAGGCGTCCAGTGCCGAACGCCCGGGATCAGCGAGCGCGACCATCGTGAGGGTTCGCTTTCGCTGAATGGTCTTCTCTACGCGGATCAGACCTGCTTCCTCCAGCCGCCCAAGCTGGACAGACAGGTTGCCGCGGCTCAGGCCAGTCGCGCGCTCAAGAAAGAGGAAGTCGGCCTGCTCGCACGCTGCAAGTACGGTCAGGATCATGAGCCTTGCAGGTTCATGGATCAGCCGGTCAATCTCGGGTAATGCTCCGGTCGGTTCAGCCATGGGTGGGCCCCCGTCGCGCCCGTGGCAGCAGGTGGCCAAGCAGCCAGTGGTCGTAAACGACGAGAAACAAGGCTGAGCCGGCCATAGCATCGATGTAGGCCGGAACAGAGAGGCTCCCCCATTGGAAATCAAAAAACAATGCGAAGAAGAAAGCGATTGTAAAGATCGTCAGCCAGCGACGCGCCCGAAGCGCAAAATTAGCCGAAGTGCGCGTCGATAGACGCGGAATAAGAAAGAAGACGGCCCACAAGAAGAAAGGGAAGTGGCTCGAGGAGTGATGATGAGACGGAATTATCGTCGACACGAATGCCAGCCCGGCAGCCAAGATCAGAATAGGGCGACCGGCTTGATCCCGCTCGAGCATCTGGGCGGGTATAGCCTGCTCAGGAGCGTTATAGATCGCCAGATGCGTCATCCCCGAGCTGCCTAAGACGGGGCGAAATGCATGCACTTCACCGTAGCGGGCGCGGTAGTAGCGTTGGAACGCGACAGCTCCGAACCAGGCCAAGAGCAACGAGAAAAGAAGGCTCGTCAAGGCCTGGAAAAGAAGGGCATGCAGGGCTTTGCTACGGGTGCCATACCGGTAGAAGTACGTGCACCAAAGAGGTACTAGGACCAGCAGAGGCGCCGCTCGCATGCCTTGCAGGTCGCTCATATGCCGGGTCACATAAGCCAACGTCTCTGCCCGAAGCTCGTTTGCCGATCCGTCTGTCATCGCCTGCCAGTCCTCCGGGCTGTAAATACTTATCTCTCCAACACAAACATACTTACAGTTTACGCGATAAACTGGTTCACGAACAAAGCTAACGGAGATCCTCAGCTACTTTCGCCACCTCTCCTATCTCCTGCGGACCAGTCCGGCAGCACCCACCCACGAGTTGTGCGCCAGCCGCGTACCAGCTGCGCGCCAGCTCATGAAACGGCACCGGTTCAGCACGCGGCAGCCAGCAGCGGTGTCCGGCATCCCATGCCTCGCCTGAGTTGGGGTAAACAATGAGCGGCTTGGTGGTCCCGGTACGCAGCTCTGCAAGCAGCGGCAGTGCCAGCTCAGGCGATATGCAGTTGACCCCGATCGCGCATACCTGCGGCACACCGTCCAGCAACGCCGCACATGTCCGCACCCGCTCACCGTGCGCCGTGTGCTCCCAATCCCGGCAGGTAAAGGAAAACCAGACTGCCGGCCGCTCTCCGGTTTCCGCCGCAATTTGATCTAGCGCTGCAACGATCGCTTCGGCCTCGTCCAGCGAAGGCAGAGTTTCAAATGCAATCAGGTCGGCATTTGTGCTGAGGAGGGCGCGAATGCGCTCTGCATGAAAGGCCTGCAGAACAGCTTGCTGCTCCGCAGCGCTCCGGAAGCTGTACTTTCCGTGGTATTCGGCGCCGTTGGCCAGCGCAGCCCCGTAAGGTCCCAGTGAGGCGGCGACCAGGGGCGCAGGCCTCTCGACGGAAGCCTGAAGCTCGTGCCGCGCTTCCGTTGCCAGTGCCACCGCACGCTCCAGCGCCCGGTCCGTCGCGTCAGCTGCCTCAGCAGTCCCCAGGCCGGCAGCACGGAAGCCCAGGGCAGAAAGCTGGTAACTCGCCGTCAGGAGGATGTCCGCACCTGCCTCCAAGTAGCTCCGATGCACCGACCTGACCGCTTCGGGCGCTTCCTGGATCGCCCGCGCTGACCAGAGCGGCCCGGAGATGTTGATACCATGACGCTCGAGCTCGGTTGCACAAGCACCGTCGAGCACGCGCCGGTCAGTTAAGTCGAGAGTGCCAAAGGGTCGCAGCGCGAGCCCCCTTTCTGAGCTGAGGATAGTTGACTGATTCCTCAGAGTGTTCGGGTCCGCTCGGCCATTTGGGAGATCTTCGCAGGACGAGCAGAAGGCGAGACAACTCCGGCACGGCTTCCCTTCTTCTGAGTAAGCGGTACAAGGAGCAGCTATGGTGATCGTGAAAGAAGGGCAGTGTGGCTTGTGCACGCATTTCGGCGAACACAAAGATGGGGATGGCCGTGGTCCACAACTGGTCGAGATCCTCAGCACGCATCAGGCTTCGGAAGGCCTGGTAGATGAGTGTGGGCATCCCAAGCTTGAGTCCCTGCACCTGCGCGTCAGCCCGGTAAGCGGCTGTGACGGCTTCCACGCGGCAGCTTAGAGACACAGGGTTGGGGCAGACCTTGACTCTGGCGATCTTCCCGCCGCTTGCTCAAGTGTCTCGTCGCAACCCTCATCTCGGCCTTCCAGCTCTGCTACACTCGAGGCTGTTCGCAATGCAGCGCCATCGGAGCGAACGTTTCAGCGGATGCAGCTGTCGGGGAGTGGCTCAGCCTGGTAGAGCACCTGGTTCGGGACCAGGGGGTCGGAGGTTCAAATCCTCTCTCCCCGACCAATTACATTTTTTGCATCCGCCTACAGCTACTCGGGAATGTTATCTAAGGTGATGGAGCCTGTTACCCCGGTGCTCACGGCTACGTTGCACAAACCTAGCTTCCTTGGATTCCAGACCTGCCTCGCCCAAGACCATGGTGCAGACTGTAGCCGCAAGTTAGACTCGACCGGTTGGAGCGCCTCGTAGATGAGCGCGTGACTGAAGCCGCTCGGGTCTTAAGCTTTGGTGGCCAACTTGGCAAGTCGCACAGCTACGCCCAGATGTTCAAACATGCCGAGCAGATCCAGGATATCGGATGGTGCTCCTCGCAAGCTGAAGCAGAGTTCCGAGAAGAAGGGGCGAGGCTTCCCCATTCCGAAAGCGTAGCTGAGTAGTGAAGGCTTCCGCACCATCCGGTCAGCGCACCTTTACAGGAGTCAGCCTACTCGCCGGGATGGGAGCTTTTGCCTTGCGTTCCGGCTCTGAACGTAGGTCCGCCAACGGTGCCAACAGCCCGGTGTTCGCGAGCGCATGCCTTGTATCCGGCACCCAACTTACACTGTTTTTACCTAATTAGATCCTGTATCGAGCACTCCGGTGAAGGATCGCTTCAGCCACAGAATCTGGCTGTTCTGGAAAGAGAGCATGCGAAGCATCCTCCACTACGAAGGCTGTTACTCGTCCACTAAACTGGTCGCGCATCTCTTGCCAGTAGGGCTTGGGGATAAATGGGTCGTTTGCACCGAAGAGTTGTAGCAGCGGAACGTTCCCGTATGCCCAGCTTTCTTGCAATCCGTTCTTCTGCGCTGCCTCGTGTTCCATCCTGAGCGTTGCTGGATACCAGCCTTTAAGCCATTTGCGGGCGTCGTGGTTGGGCGCAAAAAACCTCTACTCAATGCGGCGAGCCTTTCCGACTCCGGTGCCGACGGATCACCAGCGACGAATGGAGTGTTGCCGATGTCCTCCGGCACTTTGGAGGCTTCGGCCGCGGCAAGCACAACGGCCTCCACCAGATCCGGGTGATCTGTCGTAACAACACGCGTGAGGACATCCCTAAAAGGCGTGACCAAGCAGCACGGCGCGATCGTCACAGAGTGTGCGGAGGCAAAGTGTCACGTCGCCAGCAAGATCGTGCAGGCTCAAACCCTCCGTCGGCCCGACAGAACCGGCGATGCCACGCGGTTGCGGACGAAGAACGCGCCATCCTTGCGCGACAAGCCGGGTGGTAATGTCGTCATGGTCTTCACCTCCGTCGCCTCCATAGGACTGCAGGATCACAAAGGGTGCTCCTTCTCCGTCTTCGTAGACTTCGATGGTGACGTCCGCGCCGGAGACCATTCTGCTGGGTCTCATGCGCTGGTTCCCGGAAAGCTTGCTGGCAAAGGCTGGAACTCTACCTTGATGAGCTCGGCTGGTTGAGGACCGCCGGGCGGCGGCGACGCCGTCCCACCGTCCATGATGAAGTAAGCGACTCGGCCATAGTCTCCGTGGCCCCTGCCCCACGCACCGCTCGAAGGTCCAACTAGTCGCTTAGTGAAGGGATCACCGGCGACGCTCTGCGTGAAGCCGCTGTTAAGTCCGGGGTCCATGGAGACGACATCGATCGTGTTCTGACGATGAGTGGTGAGGTAAATCACTTCGGCATCTTCGTCCAGGCAGAAATCGTCTCCCATTCTGCCAGCTACCACGAGCTCAGGCGGGGATGCCGGCTCCAGCGTCTCCGGGTGCACAGCAACCCGCATCAACAGTTTTTTGGCCGTGGCCGTGTAGTACAGGTAGTTGGTCCTGGCCGCATAGCGAACGCCGTTCACACCAGGCTGCTCAGGCTTCATCTTTCCGGGAAAGTAGCCCATGCTCTCGTGTTGCATCCAGACGCGAACGTGGGGTTTGCCCCCGCCAGCGGCGAGATCCATCCGCCAGATCAAGCTGGCAAAGCAATCGGCAACCAGGACAACGCTGGGTCCGAGTACGCAACAGCCGTTCAGTCCGCGTGCTTCGGACGGGAACTGACATAGGAACTCAGGAACGATGGCTGTTCCTTCCTCCCAGTTCCGCAGATCCAATCGATGCGCAAAGCTCTCATGTGTTGTGTAGAGATTCCCGGACAGGATGAGAAAAACGTTTGGCTCTATTTCGGCGATGCCTGTCGTGGGCTGCTCAAAGGTATGAATGCGTACGGGGTAGACCTCCTCCTCTCCGGATTGGGCCGGAACAAACCACAGTTCCATGTTGTTCATCGCTGTGATTAAGACCGAGTTGTCCGTGCGGATAGCCAGATTCTCGAGGAAGTAATGCACGGGGAAGCGAGCAACGGTCGTCAGCCGTGCCTGAGGCGCTTTGTTGTGAGACATGGAAACTCCTGCCGTCTTCTCTTGGGGTCGTTATGTGGTATTTGTGATCGCCACCGTTCGGTCTAACTGAGACGGTACCAACCTACTCAGGAACCGGGATGTTGAAGGCGTTCAGCAAGGAAGACACGGTGTCATAGCAGCCGGCGAGGAAGAGTAGATCCATAATGCCCCGTTCCCCAAATGCGGCGACCGCCTGTGCGTAGAGCCCGTCATCGATGTGGTGTTTCGCAGTGAGCCGCCAGGTGAACCGCTGTGCAAGCTGCTCGTGATCCGTGAGCGTCGGCGCAGGGTCCTGGCCGCCGCAGAGGGCTCTGATGGCTTGCTCCGATAGACCAGCATTCTGCGCGACGGCAGCATGGGCGTATCGCTCGTAGTCTGCGCCCCACACGGCACCGACTGTCAGGATTACGACCTGTCGCACCCGGTCGTTGAGTGTCGTGTGCTGCTGCTCCGCGGCCTGCAACGCTAAGAAGGAGGTGGCGATCTCGGGACTGAGCAGGATCGGGTTGAACGGGCCAAGGAGCCGGCCATCCGGACGCTTGGCTTTGAAGCCAGCCGACTCGGCCCATGGGACTGCATGTTCGTTAATGCTGTTGTAGAGAGCCTTCTGTGCAGGCGTTAGTTCCTGCGGATCGAAGAGAGGCAAGCGTCCACCGGGACGCGCGTCATGCGCTGACATGGCTCGCTCCTATTGCGGCAGCCCGACGGCATCCGAGGGGACATCGAACACCATCAGCGTGAGAGATACGGCAGTGAACCATCCCATGAGCACCGTGACATCCACGATGCCAGCATCACCCAGTAGTTCCTTCGCCCGCTGATACATGCCGGTGGGAACCACGCGGGGGGCAGCAAGCGTGCTTGCGAGCTCATACACGATCTGCTGCCGATCATCCTCGAACGAAGTCGGCAGGCCGGCGATGAGAGCGTGCACGGAAGCTGGCGAAAGATGGCCCTGTTCTTGGGCAATCGTTTCGTGTTCGAAGTTGGAGTAAGCTGCGAGCCACCGTCCATTGATGACGTTTGTTGCAATCTCAATTTCGGCTTTCGTCAAGCTGGACTCCGTTTGGTAGTAGGCGCCTGTCGGGACGATCGTCTTGGAGAGCTTAGGATTCGCGAGCCAGATCTTGTGAGGTCCCGGGACTTGCCCACGTAGTTTCATCGTGAAGTCATACGCGTCCCGCATCGCAGGTGGCATCTCGTCGACAGGCACCTCGTGATATCGCCCGAAGCTGCCGAAACTCGATTGATTAGACATGGTTGGTTCTCCATCAGGATTAGAACAGCAAGCTTCACTGGCTTGCGTTCTTGTCTTTGCGACTGCAAAGATAGACGCCGAATGGCTTGCGGTCAGCCGATCATCTTTTCCATTCGGTGCGATCACAGGAGACGATCACCATGGAACTGCGACACTTGCGATACTTCACTGCGGTGATGGAAGCGAAAGGGTATCGTAATGCGGCCCGCCGGTTTAACATCGCGCAGCCCGCGCTCAGTCAAGCTGTAGCAGACCTTGAAGCGGAGATGAACGTGAAGCTCTTCGCTCGACACGGCTCTCAAGTCCAACCAACTCCAGCAGGCGAAGTGTTTTACCAGGAATGTAAGCGGACACTTGAACAAGTTGAGTCCGCAATTGCAGCCACAAAGCGAGCTGACAAGAGGCAGACAGGCCTGCTCAGGATTGGCTTTATTCCATCGGCCACACAACATTTCCTGCCTAAACTGCTTGAAACGTTCAAAGCGCAGCATCCAGAGATCGAGTTACATGTTCGGGATCTCACGCCGACAAAGCAGATTGAGGCTCTCTCGGAAGCTGGACTAGATCTGGCATTCACACGCAAAGTAGGAGACGACCATGCGGAGTACCAATCGCGTTTTCTCTTCCAGGTTCCTCTGATTGCCGTGCTTCCCGCTTCGCGAGCAGTAAGCAACGGCCAGATTGATATCAGGAACCTGGCCGAGGACCGTCTCATTCTGCTCGACCGCGCAGAATCGCCTCCCCTTTTCGACAGCATCACCGGGTTGTGCCGCAATGCCGGCTTTTCTCCGCGGATCGATAGCCGCGCTTACCTAGCAGAATCGATGTTCATGTTGGTCAAGGCTGGAGAAGGCGTCGCCATCGTACCATCCTGGGCGAAAGCTTTCCTTACAGAAGGGCTTCAGATCGCTAAGCTGATGCCAAGTGTAGTAGCGATTGAACTCGCTTTGCTGTGGAAGCGCGGGGCAGAGTCACGAGCGATCCAAGCATTCGTGGAGCTTCTCGATCAGGAGCTTCCCAAAATTCAGGCCATTACCGCCAGGGAATTTGGAATAACTTCTCGCGCTGTTATTGGCTCTCACTGATGAGAGCCGACATGCCGCTTGAGCCCTGATGCTTTCGGTGGCTGGCGGTGAACAGGTCGGAAGACATGGTCATGGGAGTAGAGGCAAGCGAGACGGGATTTGGAGGCCTAGCCGCTAAATACCGCTTGCTCTTGGAGCCATTTGGCTCAACGTTTGATCTCCGCCACACCTAGACTAGCGTTTGATCATCTCGCCATGCCGCAAGCGAAGCATGATCAAGTCTGGTGTTTACCACTAGGGAACCTCTGCACAAAAGCTTGGGTTGCGGTCCGCAGGCATGCGGACATCCATCTGCGATCAAGATGCGCGTGATGAGGACTTATCTGCTCTACGGCCTGTGAACTTGAAAAGGCTAAAATCACGTACGCTGTTGGCACAGCAGCATCTACCGTGGATTCACGGTTGCTCGGCGCGAGGTTTTTATTGCTGCTTGTCCTTACGCGTCTGATGCAGCTAGAGATCGCCTTCTCCGCACTGCCGTTCTTGCGTCAGCAAGCTTCTTAATCCCTCTTGATTGCTTTGGCTGATCTAGCGGCACAAGGGCCTTGTGCGGTGTTATTGTTATTCGGCACTGCCTGGCTGCTTTGCCAGAGCAGGGATCAATCCGCGTAGCAAACCCCGCTCCTCACAAGAGTCTTACAGGGAGATTTATGAAAACGAAATATGCTGCAGGTTCCGTACTTGGCTTATCTGTTCTGCTCACCGCGGGCTGCAATAGCGGCAGCCACATCGACACTGATTACAAGGCAGCGATCAACGACCATTACAAGGGATCTCCGGTATGCATATGGTCCCAGGCGAAGAAGTTTCCGGTGCAGGCTGCGACGTCGGATGACTCGAAAACAGAGGGCTACGATGCCTTGACACAAGCAGGATTGCTGACCAGAACGACAGCAGAGAAGAAAGTGTTCATCGTTGCCTCAAAGCAGGTAAACAACTACGACTTGTCTGATAGCGGACGATCGAGCTGGACACCGGACTCCTCACAGCCAGGCTATGGAAACTTTTGTTACGGCACACGCGATGTGACCTCCATTGATAATTCCACTCCGGGCACAAACGGCCTTGGAGCCAAGACGGTCTCGGTGAGCTACCACTACAAGATCGCCCACGTGGCAAGCTGGGCGGATTCGCAGGAGATGAAAACGGCGTTCCCGTCAGTTGCGACTGCACTTGATTCCAACCCCGCGGACAAGGCCACCCTGGTCATGGATAACGGCCACTGGGCCTTCACACAATAGCTCCTACTGTTTGCGGCCGGCTTTTCCGCGGAAAGCCGCGGAAAAGCTGGTTCAGCTGAATGCACCACAGAGAACACGGAATAGAGCTAAATTCCTTCCCCTCAGACACTATTGCGTTCACGCTATTGCGATTGAACCTCCTGCTCTTACTGCTCCAGAGCCATTCAGGATCAAGACAGAGCGACAGCCGTCCACATAGGGAAGCACTTTCAGTTCTCGATTCGATATGGACAGAATCGGGCGTCAGTCTTTCTACGTTGACTGAGCGGCCTCCTGTCCTCTTGGTCTTCTTTCGCCATTTTGGCTGCGTCTTTTGCCGCCAGGCCCTGGACGATGTCAGCTTGATTCGCAAGGAGCTGATTGCTCGAGCCATCCGTCCTGTTTTGATTCATCTCGGCACGCCGGAGAGAGCAAGGCCTTACTTCGATTTCTACAATCTTAAGGATGTGGACCGGGTCAGCGATCCAGAGGCGAGGATCCACAAGGAGCCGATGTTCGGCCTGCCGCGAACACATCCTTTATCACACTTCTTCACACCGGAAGTCTGGACGGGTTGGCTGCCTGGGCCACTTCTCCGATACAAAATCGGCAGGATCCAAGAAGATGCATACCAGATGCCGGGACTGTTCTATCTCCGCGATTCGCAAGTTGTACGAGCTTACCGCTACCGAACAATCGCGGACAGGCCTGATTACCTGAGGTTCGTGTCATAGATGAACCGCGTCCAATAGCTGCTCTGCTGCTATCACCGGCGAGCCTCAGCCAAGGCCAGCAGTGACAAATCACTTCGAGACGGAGCCTAACCCAGCCTTTCTCAGGCAGAACGGGTTCACAGCAGGCGAGAAAAACTGTGCAAAGCTGTGGTGCTTAGGGCACCACAATGCGCTGGAGGAACTCGTTAGCGGGATGCACGCTTTCGATGTGACTAGCGTCTGCCGGTGTGCTAGGCGGGGCGTCTACAGTCCGCCAAGTCTGAGGAGCTAAACCATTGCTCCAGCTGGAAAGGGATCAGGAACTTCGGGCACCGATGATTCCCATCAACCTGCGTTGACTTGTGGCTCGATGACAGAACGAACTGGCCAAAAGCTCTTGCTGAGTAGCATTCTAAAAGCGATGTAGCTCGAGAGCTACATCGCTCGAGCGTGAAGGACCAGGAAAGCCACTAGGCAGAGCAGGATCACTGCAACTGCAAACAGGCCCATACCTGCCCTGCGATCCGTCCGGTCTCTGTGTTCGAGAGCATGCGAGTAGCGATGTACGGCGTGGAAGACAATCAGAATCTGTCGCAGCTCAGGGCTCACTTGGAGAACCTCTACCTTTCGCATCTCCAAGCATGCGTTAGCTGCTGTCAGAAAGTCATAAGCAAGCACCTAAGATTCAGCAAGAAACTCTTGGCCCCGTTCGAGGCTACTCGGCAGGTGGCAGGCTCTCCTGAATGGTTTGTGCCACATCCTCGACCGAGACGTGCTCACTCAGGGCTCGCACATCCGCACTGTTGGCTAGCTTTTCCAGACCTACCTGTTTAGCGATCTGTCGATCCATCCCCAGAACGGCCGTAATCTCCTTCTCTGTGAGGAGCAGTATCTGCAGCATCAGATGGTCGCGCTCATCAGCGCGCCGGCTCGTGCGAGCCTGTCGCATAAGGATAAAGCTGGCTAGGATCAGGGCCTCCAGGGCCACAAAGGTTCCAAGAAGCGAGTAGGGTGCAGGGTCAAAGTGCGGAAGATGTGCAATGGAGAGCGTGTTGACACTGATCCAGAGGATGAAGATAGCCATGTGCAGGAGAACAAAAGCAAAGCTTCCTGCAAAGGCCGCTATGGCGTCTCCCACCCGCTCAAAAGACGTTCGGCGGGCGAGGAACTCCTGCTCATGTTTCGCAATCAGGTCAACGTGTTCCTGGATGTGAGTTTGTGACATACAAGCTCCACAGTTATAAGCTTCATAAGGAGTACGCGGTGGATCCTGGCGCAACCGGCTGAGATTGCCAACTCCGAAGCCGCGCAGGCCTGTCGCAATGCGATTTGGAGAACGCCTATAAAGGTGCTTTCTTTGGCTTGTTGCATTAACGAGCGGATCCCAGAGGACGGGAGTCTGCGGGCGGGTATATCAAGCCATGTTCAAGCGCCGCCGCTTCCTCCGTCGAGGGTCATCCTACCCTGTGTTCGCTGGTGGTCGAACTACGGATCTCGTGCCGGGACCTAGCCGAGATGATGACAGAGCGCGGCGTGGGAGTGGATCCATCCACGATCATGCGCTGGGTCCATCGCTATACCCCCGAACTGGAGAAGCGGATGCGTCGCTGAGCGATGATGCAACCTCCGCATAAAGCCTGAAGCGGGCCCGTGTTCATGGTTCCATCACTATTCCCACAGATCACAAAGCGATCTGTGGGCTGCTGCTTCTTCGATCTCATTGTGGTCAGCTGCGATTGCGAAGACAATCTCCTGTTTTGCTGCGGTCAGGCTCCGCCCATAGCTGAATTCGGTTCTCTGGACCACTGGAGGCTTAATCCTACCGGCTAGCTTTCGTGTCGGCTCTGTTTGGTAGCTTTTGTAGCCTCAAGATCTTGTGGGTGGATCGCTGGACGGATTCCTAGATCTGGATACCGACGAGCCGTTTGGGGTCGATGCAACAGAGTCATCAAACCCAAGAGGACTGTGTCTGGAATCGGCAGACAGAACCGCTTTATGGACGAAACCGTGACATACCGGGCACGCAAAGGCGCGAAGTCAAAGATCAGCCCGCCGCATGATCGTTCCATGAACTTGAAAAGAGCCAGAAACAAGCAGCCTTCTCTAGACAACTGGTTTGCCATGGGTCTATTGTGTTGCCGTTGATGAACTCTGGTGACCTTTCATGGGGTTACCTTGCCGCACTTTGATTCTTCTGTTCTCTCCTGCGACCTGCTGCCGCTCGAGCTTTAGTGAAATCGATCCCGCTTTGAAGATGAAGCGTGTGGGAGAAAGATCCATGGTTTAGCACGCTGTTTTGGCATGCGGAGAAGGTCGGGCCCGTTGGTCCGGATGCTTGCCGAGGTAAGACGTGTGATGTCGGAATGTTCAATTTTCGTAGTACCAGGAGAGAACGTATGAGGGCACTATGGACAGCTCTGTTATGTCGACGGCCGCGTAAGCGGGCCACGGTGATCGTTGTTGCCACTTTGGCGACCCTGCCGCTTGTGCAGAGCAGCTTTGCTACCGATACGAATGTCACTGTCGTGAATAGCTGCTCCTACACGGTATATCCAGGCATCTACCCCGCTTCCTACCAGAACGGTGGCTGGGAAATGGCACCAAACACCTCGGTGACCTTCTCACTTCCCAATCCGTGGAACGGGCGTATTTGGGGCCGCATCGGTTGCGATGGTTCAAGCCCGGCGATCTGCCAAACTGGCAGCTGCGGCGGTACAGGTTTGCAGTGCGCAGGAACAACGGGCGCTACAGGCACTTCGCTTGTGGAAATGAACTTGGATTATGCACCGAATTATAATACGGACAACTACGACGTGAGCTACGTCGACGGCATTGATAACCCGATTGGGCTGACACTTTCAAACTCGAGCTGCGTCTCGCCCTCGACCTGCACTGCCGCCCCACTGACGAACTGCCCATCCGGACTCGCTAAGGGACCGGATTGCCAAAGTCCATGTACCGCGTATGGCACAGACCAGTTCTGCTGTAGCGGGGCGGACGACACACCATCCACTTGCATCGAGTCGGCATGGCCAACTCCAGACCAGCAATATGTCACGGATATTCATAACGCTTGCCCAAACGATTACGCGTGGGCATACGACGACAACATCGGCGACCATAACTGTCCGACGGGATCCAGCTACACCATCACCTTCTGCCCGAATGGAAGCGGTACGGTGAGCTCGGGTGGTGGCAGCGGCAGCGGGGGTGGTGGCGGCGCAACCAACGGTAGCCTCAATGGCTCCCACCTTCTTGCTCCACAGAATGCGCCTGGTCTCGTGCTGGATGACGTAAACTCCGGCACAGGAGCTGCGAACCCAGTCGATATCTACACAGATAACAGCACCGGCGCGCAGACTTGGGTGCTTTCAGATGCGGGCACATCTCCAGCCGGCTCTTACAACATCGCCGTCTCCTATGGGCCGTATTGCCTTACGGCGTCTGGTACGGCGAGCACGTCAGCGGTTGTGCTGGAGCCGTGTAATGGCTCATCCGCGCAAGCCTGGAATGCCGTGCCATCGAGCGTCGGTTACACCTTTAATCCTGCAAACAACCCCAGCTTGTGCCTGGATGTACGTGGTGACGGGACTACGCCAGGAACACTGGTGCAAGCCTACACCTGCAACGGCGGAAACAACGAACAGTGGGTAGTCCAGTAATCAGGTCGATGTTGGTCCGGGCTGGAGCGTTGATGCTCCTGCCCGGAACTTCGTCACAGATTGCCTTCCTAAATGGTGCGGAACTCACCTATCCGGCAATTCATTCACCCTCGAAGGATACCTATGTGGATCAACAATGTACTTCCAGCGCGCGGGACGCTGCGCTTCGCCATGCTTGCTGCTGTGAGCCTTGCAGGATTGATATACCACGAAGCTCTCCACGCGCAACAGGCGGCTGCGCCAGACCTAACTAGCCTTGCGCGGGATGTGCAGCAGCTAAAGGTGCAGCAGCAACAGATTCTAGACAGCCTGAACGATCTGAAGAAGATGGTCGTGCGCGGAAACGTTCCCCAGGCGCCCACGCTGAAGCTGCCAGAGACCATCAGCACCCAGGGAGATATCTTCCGCGGGACTGCGACAGCGCAGGTAGCTATCATTGAGTTCGGTGACTTTGAATGTCCGTACTGCAGACGATATGAGCAGGAGACGTATCCGCAGATCGCCGACACGTACATCAAGACCGGCAAGGTGAGGTACTACTACAAAGACCTGCCGCTGCCGTTCCATGCTCACGCCCGGCCCGCCGCACTCGCCGCACGTTGCGCGGGAGAACAAGGCAAGTATTGGCAGATGTATGACGCGCTCTTTACCGACCAGGTACCGGCGACTGCGGCCGATCTGGACACTCGCGCCAAAGCTGCAGGAGTCGATACAACGAAGCTGGATACATGCATCGCGAGCGATCGCTTCTCCAGCTCGATCCGGCAAAACATTGATCAGGCGGCAAAGATGGCGATGAGCGGTACACCGACTTTCTTGATTGGTACGGTGGCACCGGACGGCAATCTAGTGAATGTCAAGCAGTCCGTGGTGGGCGCGCAGCCATTCAGCGTCTTCCGCGCGGACATCGATTCGCTTCTTATGCCTGCAAAGGCAACGCTCGGAGAGCCTACTGCAGCGCGGCCGAATCAAAGTAGCGGAGGCGTCAAGATCTTCTGACATGTTCCGGAAGCGACAAAGGAGCTCTTTTGCATTAGCTTTTCAAGCCGCAATAGATCGGGGTTAGCGCATTTTCAAGCCACTGGCGTCTAATCCCTTCGCGGGTCGAATCGCGGATGCAGTTCTACAGCTATTACGAACTTTTCGGGAAAAGACCGGAACTTCTCGCTTGGGCGCTGAGCCGTGCCAGCGTGACGCAGCTGGCGCGGCAAACGCGCATGTTGCCAATGTGCAAGCTTGGAATTGGTGAAGCTGCTCCGATACTTAGCCGATTTCGGTTGCTGGAGGCGAAGTACCATCTTCACTTGCCGGCTTCTATCTCACCCCCGCACCTTTAGTCCGTCGGTCCTCCCAGAGAAGAAGGACTGTTGCAAACAGAGCGCCTGTAAGTGCGGTACTTACCGGGAGCCCGAGATGGATGCAATTCCTAAGTCTAGGATTTCCTGGAAGGCAGGCAAGTCGCCTGCCGTTCTTCCTGCGGCTCGCGCCGCGACGACTGCCGGCCAATACACCAGCTTAGTAGTCCAGCTCACTCGCCTTCCCGTCGCAAGAACCAGGCCACATACCGCGCCCAGCAACACCGTTGCGTGGCCGGTGCCAAGGTGAAGATCTTCGGCCACCCAGTCGCCCATGGCCGCGCCTGATGTTTCAGCGGTCAGCAAAGACAGCCAGTACCCGCCACCGGTCGCCTCGGCTGGTCTGCGCCTATGCGCAGTAGCCGACGCGCTACCGGCCAGACCACAAAGTTTGAAGTACGGCCAGCCCCAGGATCATACAGAGATATGGCAGACCGAAGATAGGCGTTGCGAGGTCCGCCAGGTTGGTAGCGGCGGTGCTTAACACGATGACGGCTGGCCAGTACCACGCCTGCATCTCGCCTGCGCGACGGCGTCCGCCGAGCAGCAGCGAGAAGATCAGCGCCAGAGGACCCAAGCCAGTCCAGTGATTCCAACCGGCATAGTACGAGCAGTCGTCACCGGTCTTGCAGCCGAGAACGCTGGCCAGTGTGCAGGGCTATGAGCCAGCGGGGAACATCTTCGATTATGCCGTCACCAAGGCCGCTATCGCCAACTTCACCAAGGGCCTTAGTGAGCACTTGATGGAGGAGCACGCCATTCGGATCAACGCAGTCGCGGCTGGATCCACTTGGACGCCGCTACAGAAAGCCGACGGGATCGAGAAAGCTAGAGAAGTTCGGCGGAAAGACTGCCTACAAGCGCGCCGGCCAGCCTGTTGAGTTAGCTCCCGTGTACGTGTTGCTGTGTCGCAGGAGGGCAGCTACACAACCGGCGAGATCTACGGCGTCATGGCGGCATGGGTATCGCGTGAAGATCCTCATTCGAAAGACTGCTGCTTCTTGAGCTGCGGCTTCCAGGATGAACACTAGAAGGGGCTGAAACGAAGTATCGCTCCTCATTTCGGATGCGCCTCGAGGAGAGGCACAAGGGGTTGAACGGTAAAACTCACGGCGTGTGAAGTCGCATCTTTGCTTACAAATTCCGCTGGCAATCAATGTGACTCGATTGGCAGCTCAAACCTGCTGGAACCGACATTGACCAGAGAATTCGTGTGTGTGCATATCTTTCTGGACTGCGTTCGGGAGCGTCACGAAAACACCATAGCGCACGGAGGAGACGCATGAAGCGCGATCGCAGCTGTATGTATTCACTAACTAAAACAGTACCGCTTTCTGATTGATCGAAAACTTGTGGATGCCCCCGCCGCAAGTCACCATACCCAAGACGCCTTCTGACTTATGGAGCAGGTATGAGAAACAGCATCGGTGGATCGCAGACTCACATGCATCCGATGGATGAGGCAAGTTCATCCTGGATGGGCATATTACGTTTTCAGGTAAGCGGGTTGATTGTAACTGCGGGAAGCGTATGGTACACCACACCCCGGCGCATCCGTATACCTCCCCGGAGGAACAGATCATATCTGGTGTGTAAACAGCGGTGACGCCCGCTCCTCAGCTGGTACCTGCCCGGTGCCCCGAGCGGATGGAAGAAACTTCCAACAGCTGGAAACGCTTCTGCTGTCGGCCCCGAAACGTCGCGAGAAATACACAGTCCCAGGTTTTAATGTCTCCCGCTCGCGTGTTAGATTGGCTCGACTAAAAGGAAGCGCAACAAGAACAGTTGACAAGGAAATACCCGGTGATTGCAGAAACTTCGCAGAGGGATCAATTGTCTCCAGCTTGCCAGCCCGTTTCGGATGCCGCTGCATGGCATCCCCTCGTCAGCTCGGCTGTCGACGCGGAACAATGTGAAACATGGGTAGCAAATACGCTCTCTTGTATGACGCTGGACGAGAAGCTTGGTCAGATGATCCAGGCGGAGGTGCAGCAGCTTAAACCATCCGACATAGTTCAGTACAAGATAGGCTCTGCGCTGAACGGCGCGGGTGTCTGGCCCAACAAAGATCGGTTCAGTTCCCCGATGGTGTGGGCGGAAATGATCGATCGCTACTGGACCGCGTCAGCAGAGAGCTTCCGTGGTCGCCCATTTGAGATTCCCTTTGCCTGGGCTACGGACGCGGTGCATGGTCATAATAATCTTCATGGCGCAACGGTCTTTCCCCATAACCTTGGTCTGGGCGCAGCTCGCGACCCCGAGCTCATCTTCCGTATCGGGCAGGTTACAGCGGCCGAGCTCTCTGCGAGTGGCATGGACTGGACGTTTGCCCCAACTGTAGCAGTACCGCTGGATGCGCGCTGGGGCCGTTTCTACGAGGGATACTCGCAGGACCCTACCGTCGTCGCCAGTTACGCTTCCGCCATGGTGCGCGGCCTGCAAGGCGTGGCCGACGGCACTCGTCGTTCCGATACCGCCGTGCTGAGCAGCATCAAGCATTGGATCGGCGACGGTGGTACCCGCTGGGGCATTGATCGCGGCACCAACTTCTGCTCCGAGCAGGAGCTCATCGAGCTACACTCTCTCGGATATCGCACTGCTCTCGAGGCTGGCGCACAGATCGTCATGGTTTCCTTTAGCTCTTGGGAAAACAAGGACAACTACGATTACACTCCGCTTACGGGACCGGCTTATAACTTCAAGCTTCATGGCAGTAAATACCTCATCACCGACGTTCTCAAGGGCAAGCTCGAATTTGACGGCGCTGTGCTTACCGACTGGGATGGGCACTGTGAAATCTCCAAGTGCACGCTCAAGGATGCCCGCTACTGCATCAACGCAGGAGCCGACATCCTGATGGTCGAAGCCAAGGGCGACTGGTTGGCTATCCTTGAACAAACGCATCGCGATCTCGAGGAAGGTCATATTTCGCCCGAGCGAATCGATGACGCTGTACGTCGCATTCTACGGGTCAAATATCGCGCGAAATGGTCCAACAAGCGTCGCCCTACACTTCGCCCTGCTGTGCAGGAGGCAACTTCCATCGTTGGCTCCGCTGCCCATCGTCATGTCGCCCGCGAGGCTGTTCGTAAATCCGTCGTGCTCCTAAAGAACAACGGCAGCCTTCTGCCTCTTCCAGCGCACTCCCGCGTTCTGCTTGCTGGAAGTGCAATGCATAACTTGTCGAAACAGATGGGCGGCTGGAGTCTTTACTGGCACAGCAATGAACTATGTCAAGAGGACTTTCCGGAAGCGAAAACAATCGGGCAAGCACTTCGGGAAGCGTTCACTTCGGGATCGGTGACCTCTCTAGAATCGAGCACTAGTCTTGATCCTTCCGCCTTTGACGTGGCTGTTGTAGCCATTGGCGAGGATGCCTACTCTGAGATGCTTGGCGATATCAGGCCGTGGGATACCCTCGAGTACGCTGCTTTGAAGCCGAGCTACGCAGCAGATCTCGCCCTTTTGCAGCGCTTGCGCGCTGCAGGGATCCCCGTGGTTACGGTTTATCTTGGCGGCCGTCCGTTGTACATGAACGAAGAGATTAATACGTCGCAGGCCTTTGCCGTCGCTTGGCTTCCCGGTATTGCCTGCGAAGGCATTGCCGATCTAATAGCGCGCGGTCCTCAGGGCGAGATTCGTTACCAATTTCTGGGACGGCTGCCGTGTGCATGGCCTGCTACCCCTTATGGCTTTCGTCTGACGCGGGCCCTTGATGCCGAAGCCCTCGGCCCTCACCCAGAGTACGCTGGCGATCGGGAAGTCCTCTTTCCTCTTGGCTACGGTCTGGAGATTGATGAAGCTGTCACTCCGGCTGACCTGCCCTCCTGCCCGCTTTATCAGCACGCTATTAAACGTGTACCAATCCTGCCGGTGCAGGACCTCGTCCTTCTGGGTCCCCAGGCGGATCAGCGCCTGCAGTTGCGGATCGCAGGCAACGGTTTCTGGGTAGGCGCCGATGTTGCTCCGCACGCTCCCACCAATGCTCTACTTGGTCGTGTGGAACCCATCGATTTTCTTGGTCATGACGATGCGTTCCACTTCTTCTTCAATGGCCGCATCGCTTCCCTCTACTTCCAGTTCCCGCGGTGGAACGTCGAAGATATGCGTGGGTACATCATGGCCAATGCACACCTGACCTTCGCTTTGCGGATCTACGAGCGAGGGCCCGGGCCGGTGCGCTTCTCAGCGCATAACTGCTTCCCCAGCTTGGGTGTCTATGACGCGGCTGACCTCTTCCAGAACGCGCCGATAGGAGAGTGGACCCGCATCCGTGTTCCTCTCGCGGATCTGGCGGATGCAGGCTCCGACTTCAGCAAGATCAACGTTCCTTTTATGCTGCATACCCAAGCAAAGCTGCGCTTTGATATTGGAGATCTTCGCTGGGAGCTTTCCCGCGCGTAGAGCTGGCTATCTAAACGAGACATTTTTGGAGTTGTCACCATGAGATGTTCCGTCGTCGTACCCACATATAACCGTGCAGGCCTGCTTTCCTTTACCTTGCTCTCCCTTGCTTCACAGGATCTAGACAGCTCCGAGTTCGAGGTCTTGGTAGTCGACGATGGCTCTTCCGACAACACCAAGGAGGTCGTTGAGAGCTTTGCGGACCGGCTTAACATTCGCTACTTTTTCACGCCCGATGAGGGCTACTGCGTCGCAAGAGCGCGCAATATTGGCATTCACGCGGCGCTTGGTGAGACCTGCGTGCTCGTCGATTCTGGCATTCTGCTCGCTTCCTACTGCCTTCGGGCGCACTGCGAGGCGCATGAGAGCTCCGACAAATCACTTGCGGTATGCGGCTATGTACGAGGCTTTAATGAAAACAACGAAGATGCAGAATATATTCGCCAGCATATCGATCCAAAGCAGATAGACGACACGCTAGCAAAGCTTGAGGCGGAAAGCCGGTTCCCCGATTTACGCGAGGAGTTTTATGCCAAGTACGGGGATGATTTCTACGACTTGCCCGCACCCTGGCTTGTGTTCTGGACCTGCAACGTTTCCGCAAAAACTCAGGTGTTTCGCAACGCTGGGCTTTTTGATGAGCAGTTCACTACATGGGGAGGTGAAGACGTAGAACTTGCCTACCGCATGTACCGGCAGGGCTGCCGGTTTGTCGTTGTTCGGAGTGCCGCGTCCATTCATCACCCTCATGAAAAGAGCTACGAGCGTAACATGCGTGATGCTAGGTCGAGCTATCTCTATTTTGCAGCCAAGCATAAAACGCCTATTACGGCGCTCGTTGTCGATAATCATTTCTGGACGATAAATGACATTATCCGCAAGGAAAACTTGCCGCGCTGCGAGGATTTTCTACGGGCGCTTAATTCCCAGGCGTCAACAAGAATCACGCTACCAGATCCTGAAAAGTTAGCGGCTTCTGGCCACAAGGTCTTTGTCTTCGCTCCACATCCTGATGATGAAACCATCGCAGCAGGGGGGGCAATCTGCCACCACCGTGAGAGTAGCGACGAAGTCTACATCGTTTTCTCCACGGACGGATCCGAATCGCATTCTGCGGTCTTGGGAATCCACGCTGATCCCTGCCCCGAAGAGCTTGCTGCTATTCGTCAAGGCGAGGCCATAGCGGCTGCAGAGACATTGGGCGTTCCTGCTGATCACGTCATACTGCTGCATTTCAAAGACACCCAGCTCGCAACGCAAACAGAAGATCTCACACGAGACATAAAATCTTTGTTAATGGCCCATCGAGATGTCGGCACCATCTACCTGCCAGATCCGGATCGGGAGCTTAATGCGGACCATCGCATCACCGGCCGAACCATTCTTGCGGTCGTCCACGACCTTCAACTAGCTCCCCGCCTCCTCAAGTACGTCGTTTGGGACAAAGATGTCGAGCGGGAATTTAAGTTTCAGAACCGCCTTGACAGTCCTACTACAATCAACGATTACGAACCCACCGAGATCATTGACATTACACGCTTCCATAGCACCAAGCTTGACGCGATGGCCAAGCACAGGACACAAGTTGAGTTCTTCTGTAAGGCACAAGTGCGTCCAGTTGTCCCCGTTTGGCTGATGGAGAAACTTGCCCGCCAGACGGTTGAGCATTTCCGTGTTCATCCACTTACCTAACGATGCAGGAAAAGATAGCGCGTGTAGCCGGCTACTATGAATTCCTCTTTAGCGCTCTAGCGCTTTCACCTTTCGAGCCCGGAGCATCGCATGGCATCACCCCGTAGTATCGGCATCGTCGGAGCTGGCCCTGCTGGACTTGTTGCCGCAAAGCTAGCCATAGAACGCGGTTTTGATGTCATTGTGTTCGAGCGGCACGCTCATCTCGGCGGTATTTGGAACCCGCATGCAAATGGCGCATACTGTAGCGTCCGGATGCAAACGTCGCGTCAGGCTTTTCACTATTCTGATTTTGCCCCGCTTGACCCGGACTGCGAGTTCCTCACACGCCAGGGTCTCTACGACTATCTTCATGGATACAGCCAGCACTTCGGCGTGCAGCCACATATCCGCTTTCAAGCAGAGGTCATCTCCGTCCGGCGTACTGCACCCGGCTGGTCCGTCACGGTTCGTACGCCCGTAAACCATGAGGTTTATTCCTTTGATTTTGTCATCGTTGCGAATGGGGAACTGTGGCGTTCCAAACTCATCGATCACGCAGGTCCCGCGCCTCTGACGGCGAAGGAGTATGCACGTCCGGATGGCTTTGCCGGGCGCAAAGTGCTGGTCGTGGGTGGCGGTGTTAGCGGAGCGGACATTGCTGCCGAGCTTTCACATACTGCTGCGAGCGCTCACTGGTCCATACGCAAGCCAGCGCTCCTGCTCCCCCGCATGTGGGGCGAAATTCCGAACGACGGCTGCTTTTCCTACGTGGCGCGCCGGGAAGTTCAAAGCTGGGATCGAGAACGTTACCTCAGCTTCCTTTCTAGCTGCATGCCGGATTACATGCAGCAGTACATTTCTACAGGTCTGCTTCCCGAAGATTTCGACAACAATGCTATCCACGTGAACGACAGTGCCATTCCTGCGGTAGCGGAAGGACGGGTGCGGGTCCGCCCCGGCGTGCTTCGCCTCGACGAGAGCTCCCGAGCGCTGTTCTCAGACGGCACTATGGACGCTTTTGATAACATCCTGCTTTGTGTCGGATATCAGCCGCCCGACTATAGTTTCATTGAGAGCTTTTCCCCTACCGGCCTGTATGAACACTTTTTCTCCTCCGAGGACCCAACCCTCGCCGTTCTAAACACGCCACCCACGGCGGATGGCTATGGAACAGCCTGTCCCTACTTTGAGGCCATTGCATACTGGATACTTCAGGTTTTTGACGGCACCTACTCTCTGCCTCCTGCGAAAGAGCAAGAGCAGTGGTGCGAGTGGCAGGCAACTCGACCCTTCCGCAAGGTCTTCTACGATTGTTGGCTAGAGACTATTCGTATTGGGCTGCTGAGCGGCCAACTGCCGGACCCCCGAGAAAACTTCAAATCCTACTGGCACGTCGTCAGCAATGGGGTCACGCCCTCGAACCTCTGCGCTAAACCAAAACACGGTTGGATCCCAGCCTATGATGATTTGGTAGATGTTGCAGACACTCGTATCCGTATTCTTGCTTCGCTTCCGTCCAACGCTCTGAACCATTTGGCTTCGCACAGGCAGATTACCTCTAGAGAAGCCTCTCAGGCCGAACAGATGCGAGCGCACTCGATCTCACCAGCACTGTGCTAAAAAGTTGAATTGTGCGGAGGTAGAAAGTATGCCCGGTCTCCAGCTTGCGCCTCACAACACCTCCATCCAGACTATTGGGGATGAGAATGAGCTCCCACTGCGGCGTAAGATCGTGCGCTATGCCCGCGCCCTCGCCAGGCAGCAATTTGCGCCTGGCACCTCCGGCAATGTTTCAGCGCGCCTTGGCCCCAGCCGCATTCTCGTCACCCCTACAGGCCGAAGCAAAGCTTCCATCCGTGCTATGGACCTGCTCGTCGTAGACATGGCAGGACGGCGTCTCGTCGGCACTTCCGCGCCCTCAAGCGAGCTGCCTATGCATCTCGAAATCTATCGTCACCGGCCGGATGTCATGGCGGTCATTCACGCACACCCGCCAATCGCTACAGCTTTCGCCTGCTCCGGAAAGGCACTCGATCGTATTCTTTGCCAGGAAGCCGCGATGACGCTTGGCACCGTACCTCTTGCCGCCTATGCGACCACCGGCACTGCCCAAGTCGCCGCGCACCTCGTGGAATACCTGGCGAATCATGAGGCCATTCTGCTCGCTAATCACGGCGCCGTAACTTATAGTTCCAGCATTGAGAAGGCGTTTCACAACCTGGAGGTACTCGAACACTTGGCACAAGTCCATCTCATTACGCATCAACTTGGGTCGCCAGTTTACCTCCAAGGAGAACAGCTTGAGGACCTTGAGCGCGCCAAGCTTGTCTATTTAGCTTCTACAGCACCGGCGGAGTAGGTGGCTCTTCACGTCGCTCCAGTGTGGTTCGAGACCGTGTCGGCCTGATCAGGATTTACAAAGGACGGTGACTCGCTGACCTTGTAGCCGGACTCTTTTACAACATCCCCGATCTCGCCGAACAGGGCGCACAGCACACATGCGCTCCAGCGTCCGCCCAGAGTACGCACAGTCTCGACGTCTAAAAACCTGCGCTCTCGCGTCGTCGCACGTCCGGGTAGCTGATTTCAAGTGATCCATTCCGTGGAGCGGTTTTCTAAGCTTGCTCACCATTTAGAGAAATGGTTGCCTACTTTCCTCGTCCGTCCACTTAGGTAGAACGATGTTCTGACAAAATCTTCTATAAACGATGTTCTGACAAAATCTTCTATAAATGATGCGCACAAAATTCATCGTAGTTCCTAGCGTAGATCAGACTTCACCCGCGCTTCTTGGCTCCGCTGAGTTTTGCGGACTAGATACCGCTTTGTTCAATGATCTCAGGTCCTGTCCGGCAGCATTCACTCTGTGCACCACGGCATCGGCGCGGATCGATGTAACAACGTAGTTGTGAGCGGAAAAGCAGTAGCAGGCCGCGGGGAATACATGTGATCCTCGATCTCAAGAATATGGAGAGCCATACTGCCATCCAGGCGGCAAGGCCGGCCCTCACGGAGTGCGGAGGCGAACTCCGCGATTCCCCGTGCGTAGTCGATATCATTTGGATCACCGCAGTGGTGAGAGAAGGAAGGACCTTGAAGCTCGGGCAGGCGCTCCGGCTCGCTGAGATATTTTGCAGAGTTCTCGCGATTTTGTGAACGGGCGTTTTTGCGGGATAAGTACACGGGGGAGTGGAAGTTCCAGCAGTCCTCGACAGTGAGAGCACCCTCCTCGCCGAAAACGCAGAATCTGCGATCCCGTGCGGCAATCACACCACAAGTAAGACGGGCAGCTATGCCTTCTCCGAATGTAAGAGCCGCGACGGAGAAATCGGGTGGAGCTGGAAATCCTGCCATACTGCCAGGCCCTTTCTCTTCGATCAGGGTTGAAGAGAATGCGGTAACCGACTGCGCTGGTCCAAAAAAGGAGACAAGCCAACTCAACGGATACGCAGCGTGCTCGGCTATACAACCTGTGGCCATTTCTGAAGCGGCAGGCCACGGAACGCCATGAGAATTAAACCAAAACTCGTGCGCCATCTGGTGAATGGCCCCGTCATCCATCTCTGCATAGACCAGGCGAGGTGCGCCAATCGAGCCCTTGCGGATTTCCCGCCATAGGCTTTGTGCATGCTCCCCCAAAACAGTGCAAGGAGCGCTGGCGAGACCTAGTTGCAGGCTTTCTGCTAAGGCAAGAAGGGCCTTCCCACGAGCGACGCTTTCGGCAAAGGGCTTCTCGGAATAGACGTGTTTGCCTGCGCGGAGGCACTGCTCACTTATTTGCGAGTGACATTCAGGTGGCGTAAGGTTAACTATCAGTTGCACGTCGGCTGATGCAGCCAGAAGACTTTCGAGATTGCTGAACGCAGGGACGCTGAGAAAAGCAGCAAGTGCTGCGGCACGCTCTGGAAGGATATCGCAGACTGCAACCACCTGCAGTTCACTATGATTAGCTATGGTGCGAGCGTAGAAGTCAGCAACGTAGCCGCAGCCGACAAGCGCTACACGAAACTTATCCACAAGGATCGCCTGCGTCCTTTCCTAATTTCTGAACTAAATGAACAGGTCGAAGTCTTCAACAAGCTGCGAAGGGTCTGGCGGAGCTACATTGAAGCCGGCAATTTCGACATTGGTGTTGTGCCGTGCGCAATGAAAGTTGCAATCTGTTTGCGGATTGACGATAGCGGTGTCCGCATTCTGCCACATGCTTTGAAAAGACGTCTCTCCAATGTCTCCAATTTTAGCGAAAGGATTGCCACGGTGATATGGACAAACATATACCCCAGACGGGGTCACGGTTGTACGAAGTTCGGTGGTGAGGCATTTGCTGTAGTTCTTCAACTGCACACGATTCCTACGTTCCACCAGAGATGTAAAAGTGGAAGACTCTAGTATTCGAAACCCCTCAGTCTCGAGATCGGCCAAGGCAGCGCGTTGCCGCTTGGCAGAGGTAAGCAGATCCTCTGGGGTGTGAAGGATGAAGTGGCCCTCATCGAAAGCCGCCTTCACCTCGAAGTAGTCACAGCCGATATCGCGGGCAAGCCTGCCGCCCTCAAACAATTCATGGTAGTTCGTATCAGTGACCGCGCCATTTGCATCTTGGCGGTACATGAGGAGGAAGGAATAGCCAAGCTTCCCTTTCTTACGCTTTGCGAGTTCCCTCATATTCTCGATAACGGTGGGAAAAACACTCGATTTGCGACCACTGGGCCGGAACACTCCGTGAGTTTCTGGAGTAGCTGCATCGATAGAGACACGAACCCAGGAAACGCAGCTCGCGAGATCACCGAGGTAGCGGTGAATAAGTGTTCCATTGGTGACCAGGCCAAGATGAACGCCCGCTTCAGCAAGCGTGCGGATGACCATACCAATACTCTTGTGCATCAGAGGCTCCCCACCGCCGATCAGGATGACAGCTTTGACCTGCGCGTCGACAAGTTCATGAGCAAGCCGCTCGATGCGGTCCTGCCCGACTTGGCCGTTATTCAGCAGATTCTTGCTAATGCACTCGGGACAGGACAGGTCACAAAAGGTGGTGGGGTCCAGATCGACAACGAGGGGTGCAGGAAGCCGTTCGCCGTTTGCTACCGTTTCCACGTGCGGAAGGATAGAGCGCTGGTAAAGCTTATTGACGAGGTCGAGCTTCTTGGAAACTACGGAAGATAGAATCTCCATGGCGCTGCTCCTAACCTGACGCTGGGGGATGAGAGCTGCTCGACCATCAAGCAGCTGAGCTTATCAGTAAGGCACTGCGGTTAAGCAGCCGCACTCGCGCGATGATGTCTGTATCAAAGTTATATTGCTGGTTAGCCTTCGATTGACTGGCAGATGAAAGAAGCGTGAAACAGCAGACGCGAGCTCCTAAGTATTAGGAGCCTGCTTTTGGCCGCAGCGTGCCAGATAGATAATCGGCTCATTTCTCCTTCGCAACAGTTGTCTCTGGATATCCTAGAGATGCGCTTGTCGACTAGGACATCGACGTATGATCGTAACCGGGTGCATCGCTCTGCGAATCCGCATCCAGTCTTCTGCATCCCGTGTAAGCGCAAAACCAGCTAAGTTGCTTTCGTAGGTACACGCGCACATACGAGTTCTTTTTGATGACAGCGATATTCAAGCGTGAGGCTAGATATTGTCAAGAGCAGGGGTGTGAATTTCAAGCTTTGACTTAGGGGGCGTGCCATCTGCGACGCATGCTCCCAAGGAAAGGTGAAGCAGCCCAGATGAACGCGAGGAGAGCTAACGCTAGCGCTGCGGCAGCAAGGTAGCGCAACAGCAATGCTGTTGCGAGCAACTGCGCCTGTGGGGCGATGGTTGCTGCAAGCAAGGCATGGAGGTGCGAAGGAGCTACGCGGCCGAGATGCGCATGGAGCATGGAAGCAAGCGTGCGCTCGCGCTCGCGTAGCGGGCCGCCGTAGAAAGAGGAGTGCTCAGTGAAGCGCGTGAGGACTGAGGACTGGAGGGCTGTGAGCACCGTAGTAGCTGCTGCCACACCAAGAGATGAGCCAACAGAAGCGGTAAAGCCAAAAGCGGCTGAAGCGTCGATTGATTCGTTGGCGGTGAGCCGCGCAAAGGCAAGGGATGCGATGGCGACGTAACCGAGTGCGGAACCCACGCCGGCCAAGCATTGCGGCCAGGCAAGCGCCCATGCGCTAACATCGAGCGGCTGAAGTGCTAGCCAAAAAAGCGCTGTGGCGATAGCGAACTGCGAAAGGGCGAGGGTCCAGCCTGATTTGGCGCGGCGAAGCAGCGGATTAGCTATAACCATGCCGAGAAGAGAGCCGATACCGCGCGGCATTATGTACAAACCCGCAGTCAGTGACGATAATCCCCGCGCCTCTTCAAGCAACAAGGGAAGCAGGAGCGCACTCCCGAAAAAGGTAAGATTGTGCACGAGTATCAATGCACTTCCAGCGATAAAGGAAGGCCTTCCTAATTGCCGCAGACGGATGAGCGGTGTGCGTGCTTGAAGCTGAAAGACGCAAAAGGCAATACAGCTGGCGATCATAGCGCCACATAGGCCAGTGATGAAAAGGGACTGGAACCAGCCATAGTAGTCGCCACGCAAAAGGATAACCTGAAAACATAAGGTACCCAACAGCAGTGCGACAATGCTGGGCAGGTGCGGCATGCGTTCTGACGCAGCCATCAACTGCTCTGGTGTGGTTGGCCAATAGTGCACGATGAGGATGAGGAGAATGAACAGCGCCACCGGCACGTTGAGGAGGAAAACGAGCTGCCACCCGAAGGACTCGGTCAGCCAGCCGCCCAGTACGGGGCCGACAGTAGGAGCAAGGGTGGTGATAAAGCCAAGAATGGCAATCGCACGGCTTTGTCTTGCTTTGGGAAAGGTGTCTAGTGCCGTGGCATAGGCCACAGGGTACATGAGCCCGCCGGAAGCACCCTGCAGCGCACGCCATATCGAGAAAACCACAACCGAAGAGGCGGTGGAACAGAGAGCAGAAGTGACCGCGAAGGTAGCTACTGACAGTAGAAACGTGCGCCGCAGACCTACTCGACGCGTGATCGCGCCCGCGACTAGGAGCATTACGGAATTGGCACAGATGTATGCAAGTATGCCCCAGGCAGCTTCAGTGCTGCTAACGGAAAGTGAACCCGAGATGTAGGGCAGTGAGACGCTGACGACGGTAGAGTCCAGAATCTCAAGAAAGGTGACGGCGATAACAGCTGGCAGGACCAGAACGCGAGTAGCGAGGAAGGCGCTGGAAGCGGAGGCTCGTACGCGGCAGGAAAGACCTGCTCTCTGCTTGTTAAACTCCTCCGCATGCATGAACCGGTCTCCTCAAGTCACGCTACTGGAAAAGGCGTAGCAGAAACCAGTGCAGTGTGGAGACGGAGCCGCGGGCTACTGCTCTGGTGGGGTGTTCTGGCCGCTGTCCTGCTGCCAATGGGCGTGCTCGTATTTGTACGTTTTCTTCGCACCGTGAGCACAGACGACGCCCAAATCGATGGGCATGTGCTGACGATTAGTGCCCGGGTAAGCGGCTCGATAGCGAAAATCTTAGTGGAGGACGATGCTTACGTGAAAGCGGGGCAGCCACTCGTGGAGATTGATCCGGTCGACTTCGAAGAAGCTGCGGAAGAGCGAAATGCAAATGTCGCGGAGTTGAAGGCCGCGTTGCAGGTGGCGCGCAACAATGCCACAGCCGCGAGGGTGGGGCGGGAAGAGCGGATCCGGGCGGCTCTGCAGACTTTGGCTGCTGCCAACAGCCGCAAGGACGCGTCTGTAGCTCAAGAGAAAGCGGCAGCAGCAGAGCTGGTCTCGGCTCAGGCAAAGCTGACTGCTGTGCAAAGCGACTTTGACCGTACATCAGCTTTATATGAACAACATCTCGTGTCTCGGCAGGTGTTTACAAACGCGGTGGGCAATGAAGCTGTAGCTAGAAAAGCAGTGGACAGCGAACGCGCGGCTGTAGACCTTGCGCAGGCCAACGTGCAATCAGAGCAGGCGAACCTGGGAAGCGCCAAAATTGCAATCGAGCAGGCACAATCTTCCTCCTACGATGTGCAAGCCGCGTACAACCGTGTAGGAATGCAAGCAGCAGATCTCAAGTTAGCCGAAGCTCAGCTGAGTAAAGCTCGCATCATGCAGACTCGCACGATCATCCGCTCTCCAGTGGCGGGAATTGTTTCTGCGCGCGTAGCTGAACTTGGAGAGAATGTACAACAGGGAGATGCGCTGCTTTCTGTCGTTGATACTTCGAATCTCTGGGTAACTGCAAACTTTAAGGAAACACAGTTGAAATGGCTTACGGTGGGGCTGCCTGTGAAGGTAACAGTTGACGCCTACCAGCTCACGCTTCCAGGGCGCATCACAGGTCTTGGTGGCGGTAGCGGTTCTCTCTTCAGTTTGCTGCCCCCGGATAACGCGAGTGGGAACTATGTGAAAGTTGTTCAACGAATACCAGTTCGCATTCTGCTGGAACAAAAGCCTCAACAGCCGCTACTGCGCCCGGGCATGTCGGTGGTGGTGCGCGTGCGACATTCGATTTCAAGCGTTCCAGCTTCGTCTTTACAGTAAGTGCCGCGCGCACTGCCTTGCCTGATCGGCATAAGCAGGAGCCCACGTTATTAAGCGAAGCAAGCTGCTGCGTCCATCAAGGTTTACCGGCCTAGGCATTCATTCCGCCATCCACGGTCAGATTCGCTCCAGTGATGTACGACGACTCTGGACCGGCCACAAACGACACCAACGTGGCAACCTCATCCACGTGCCCGTAACGGTTTAGACTGGTCGCGGCTTTCTGAGGCTCTGCCCAAGGCGCAGTAGAAGAGTTCAGGTCTGTGTCGATAGGACCCGGCTGGATGTTGTTGACAGTGATGCCGCGTCCTCCAAGCTCTCTGGACAAAGCTTGCGTAAACATCTTAACAGCGCCTTTTGTGGCTGAATACACGACCAACCCTGGTTTGAGCGCGCGCTCACCAACGGCTGAACCGATCATAATAATGCGGCCTCCACTGCCCATATGCTTGAGCGCGCTCTGCGTGGTGGTCATCATTCCATAGACGTTGGTATTGAAGACGTGTCTCATCTCCTCCAAGATTGTCTCTTCGAAGGGTTTCGACACAGCTGTGCCAGCATTATTTACGAGCACATCGATCCGACCAAAGAACGCAGCCGTCTTCTCGACCGCACTCCTGCCAGCTTCGGCGTCGGCTATGTCTGCTTGAATGGCTAACGCTTTACCGCCAGCGGACTTAATCGACTCGACCACAGAGGCAGCGCTAAGGGCATCTTTTGCGTAGGTGATAGCAACGCTCGCTCCATCGGCGGCTAATCGCTTGGCGATGGCAGCGCCGATACCTCGGGAACCACCCGTGACGAGTGCGACTTTGCCGGCTAATCTGCTCATCCGAGCTCCTTTGCTTTGGTTAGAACAACACCATCGCAGGTGCGATGAGATCCGCTTCAGCATGCTCGTTCAAAGACGAAGGAAAACTCTGCGGCGGTATAGCGGGTAGATGAGAGCGGCGTTCAACATAACGATGGCGACGGCATACATGAGTGAACTGAACCGGGGAGCGCTCGTCATGGCAAAGAGCTGCTCATAAAGAACAGTGTGCAAAGCAGTCGAGTGGCCACGAAAACTGCCGTGGAGGACGATCAGCAACGTGGTCATCATCGCTGAAAGCGCAAAAGCGAAGATTGCGTTAGTGCCGAAGATAAGCGCGATTGTCCAGCCGCGCCGCAGGCCGCGAACATCAATAAGGTAAACGAGTGCGGCGAAAGTAAGCAGGGCGAGGCCACTTGAGAACATAGCGAAGGTACTGGTCCAGAGCTTTTTGTTGAGAACCAACCAAGGCGAGAGGCCGAAGCCAAGCAGCCAAAGCGTAGTGCCGAAGACTGCGAGAGCGCCGCACTGTTTACGAAGCGCTTGAGGGCTCTGCAGGATTTCGGCAGCGAGCGCACCAAAGAGAACGGTGGCAAATGTTGGCAGGAGGAGTAAGAGGCCATTCGGGTCGTAGGTTACGCCGTACCCGGGCGTAAGGCCGTATGCCCACATATGCGCTGGCGTGAAAACGATGCGATCGACGACGGCGGGAAGACTACCTAGGGTGTCCAGGCGGCCGGGTCCGAAGCCGGGCGTAGGGTACAGCTTAAGCAACGCCCAGTACACCGCGAGCGCACCAAAGGCGGTAAGGAGAAGAGCAAGAGTACGGCGTGTCAGCGTAAAGTTGGAGCGCAATAGTACGAGGTATAGGAGTGCTGCAGGAAGATAGGCACCGGCGATGAGCTGCAGGATGCCTGGGATCGGCAGCGTATGCAGATGGTAGAAAGGAAAACCGTTCAGCAAGAGCCCCAGAAAGATGAGCCATAGACTGCGTCGCAGGCTGTGCCCGGCTAGGGCGCCGTATCCGACACCACGGGCTACGCGTGCGGTGAACGAAAGCACCATAGAAACGCCCACTGTTAGCAGGAAAGACGGGAAGATAAGGTCGGTTACGGTAGGCCCGTTCCAGTCGGCGTGGCATAGCACCGGGAAGCGGTGATCGTACGTGCCAGGGTCGGTGACGAGGATCATGGCGGCTACGGTGAGACCGCGTAGGACGTCGACCGAAAGCAGGCGCTTGCCACTTGCTGAGGGGGCGTTCGTGGGCCGATTAATAACCACAGTGGTCATGGAGGTATACCGCTCCAGCGAACCAGAGTTTTGTAGTGCAGAAAGCCTACAACAGACGAAGAGTTCGGTGGACCGCACCCCTTAATCGGCTCTGTTGAGATAACGAGCGAGTAGCCGAGGGCCGGAGTCATGGGCGGGAAAAACCATGCCATGTTCGAACGCGGCGCCGGCCTCCGTCGAGATCGAGCTTGAACTCCCAATCCTGGTAAAGCTGCGAGACAGATGAACTGTTTTGCTCATATGTTGCGTGCGGAAAAGTAGATCACCCTACTGGGGCTGATTGGTCTACCCGTATACGCTTGCCCCTATGGTTTAGTGCTTCATCGTTCTCTCCTGAATGGCACCGCATCTTTCGACCGGCGACATGCTCCTGATGATTGAGCAAAGCGCCAGCCAAGCGTACCCTTAGAGGACACGAGGGACGCCCAGGCATGAGCACTGCAGTCGATGTACCGGTTCCGCACAAGACAGAAGCCGCACCGACGTACGCACCAGAGAGTACCTCCGGGACCGCCCCTGGCCGCTTCGGTATCTACGGCGGCCGCTACGTGCCGGAAACCCTCATGGCCGCTCTCGAAGAGCTGGAGGCCGCCTATGCCGAGGCGCAGCGCGATCCGGCGTTCCAGGCCCGGCTTGACGATCTGCTGGCCAACTATGCCGGCCGGCCAACGCCTTTGTACTTCGCCGCCCGCATGAGCCGGGAGCTTGGCGGCGCTCGCGTCTATCTTAAACGCGAAGATCTGCTTCACACCGGTGCACATAAGATCAACAACTGCCTCGGCCAGGGCCTTCTCGCTGAGCGCATGGGCAAGCGGCGCATCATCGCCGAAACGGGCGCGGGCCAGCATGGCGTAGCCACCGCCACAACATGCTCACTGCTCGGACTCGAGTGCGTCATCTACATGGGCCAGGAGGACATGCGCCGACAGGAGCTGAACGTTTACCGCATGCGCCTGCTCGGTGCGGAGGTGCGCGGAGTGCAAACCGGCCAGCGCACGCTCAAGGATGCGATCAACGAAGCTATGCGCGACTGGGTCACCAACGTTCGTACGACTCACTACCTCCTGGGCTCGGTGCTCGGCGCGCATCCGTATCCTACGATGGTGCGCGACTTCCACAAGGTCATCGGCAAGGAAGCACGCCGCCAGTTGCTGGAGCGCGAAGGTCGTCTGCCCTCGGCAGTGGTCGCCTGCGTTGGCGGCGGATCGAACGCGATCGGTGCCTTCTATGAGTTTCTCCCGGACGAAAGTGTCCGGCTCATCGGCGTAGAGGCCGGTGGCCGCGGCTCCGGCCTCGGCGAACATGCAGCTCGGTTCCTCCCCGGTGTGGGTGGCGGTAAACCCGGTGTGCTCCAGGGCACCTACTCCTACGTACTGCAGGACGCAGCAGGCCAGGTTGTGCCGACGCACTCTGTTTCGGCGGGGCTTGACTACCCTTCGATCGGACCCGAGCACGCCATGCTCAACGACCAGGGCCGCGCCGAATACGTCAGCTGCTCCGACGACGACGCGCTGAAGGCGACCGTTGCGCTTTCGCGGACCGAGGGTATCATTCCAGCTCTTGAATCGGCACACGCCGTTGCCGAAGCCATCCGTATCGCTCCCGGCATGAGCCCGGACGACATCCTCCTCATCAATCTTTCCGGCCGAGGCGACAAGGACCTCGGCATTCTGACCCGCGAGCTGAAGCTGGAAGGCGCCTGAAAGTTAAGACCGACTACACGGCAGGCGGTCACTCCGTGACGTGTACTCGTTTGAGAACCAGAGGAGAGTGGGACCCCACCCTGCTTCTCAAAGTAAAATTCCGCGTGAGCGGCATCTAGCCGCGCAGGCGTTTTCGCTTCCTCGAGGTGTCATGCCAATCCGCTTTCCCACCGGCGCGCCGGGTATTGTTGCCTATCTCACCATCGGCGACCCGGACCTGCCAACCAGCAAAGCCATCGCTTTGTCCGCGATCGATGCCGGCGCCGATGTGCTTGAGCTCGGCGTCCCCTTTTCAGACCCGCTCGCAGATGGCCCTGTCATCCAGCGGGCCAGCGAGCGCGCCGTTGCCCGCGGCACCACGCTGACCAACGTGCTCCAACTCGCCGGCGAGCTGCACGAAGCCCGCCCTGCTGCTGGCCTGGTCGTCTTCTCCTATCTCAACCCCGTTGTGCAGTATGGTATGCAGCGCTTCTGTGCGGATGCAGCGATGGCTGGTGTGGATGGGGTACTGCTGACCGACATGATTGTCGAAGAAGCGTCGGAGTACCTGGCTGCGATGCACGCACACGGCCTCGCGCCCATCTTCCTTGCTGCCCCCACAAGCCCAGACGTGCGCCTACGGCAAATTGCCGAGGCCTCACGTGGTTTTGTCTATGTCATATCCCGGGTCGGCATCACCGGAGCGCAGCAGGCACTTGCGGCCGATGCCGAGCAGCTTGTTTCCCGCCTGCGCCGCTACACGCAGCTTCCGCTTGCGGTCGGCTTCGGCATCTCGCGGCCTGAGCATGTGGAAGCAGTAGGCCGCTTCGCCGACGCTGCGGTGATCGGCTCGGCGCTGGTCTCCATCATCGAGGCCAGCAGCCGCGAAATCGCGCCGGCAGCCATCGCGCGATTTATCGGGGGCCTGCGCCCCGCGCTGGCCCGCTCCTAAGCCGCCCTGTTTCGGCTACACCTGAGAGTCCCGAGAAGCCAAGCTGCTACACACCCCACGTGAGGTTGTGAGGACACCATGAACCATGAAGGCTGGGATATTGACACCTGGCGTATCCGTATCGATGAGCTCGATCGGCAGATTGTTGCTCTTATTTCCGAGCGCGCCCGCGCCGCGCAGGCCATCGGCCGTCTCAAACAGTCCAGTACTCTGCCTGTCTATGAGCCGAACCGCGAGGCTATCATCTTCGCCAACGTCCGCGCTGCCAATCAGGGTCCTCTGCCCGATATCGAGCTGACCCATATCTACGAGCGTCTCATCGACGTGATGCGTGCGCTTCAGCAGGAGGAGCTGGCTTCGGCCCGGACAAGAACGGAGGCCGCGCGCTCGGCTGAAGAAGGGGAAGGTTCGCGATGATCGTTGTCATGCGGGAAGGCGCGAGCATCGCGCAAATGGAGCATGTGGTAGAGCGTCTGGTTGAGGACGGTTTCAAGGTCCACCGCACTACCGGCACCACGCAGACCATCCTGGCCGGCGTGGGCCGCCCCGACTCCTTTGATGTGAAAGAGTACGAGGTCCTGGACGGTGTCGCCGAGGCGTACCGGATCTCCTCGCCGTACAAGCTCGCCGGTCGCAGCTTCGCGCCGGAGGGCACGATCGTCCGTTTTGCAAATGGTGTCACGGTCGGCGGCGAAGAGGTCGTCATGATGGCCGGGCCGTGCGCAGTCGAAAGCCGCGATCAGCTGTTCGCTTCGGCCGCCATCGTCAGGAACGTCGGCGGTCAGTTTCTGCGCGGCGGCGCATTTAAACCGCGATCGTCGCCCTACTCATTCCAGGGTATGGGGCTCGATGGATTGAAGCTTCTCCGCGAGGCGGGCGATGCGACCGGGCTGCTCATCATTACCGAGGTCATGGAGATCTCACAGATTGAGCCGATGCTCCCCTACATCGATTGCTTCCAAGTAGGTGCCCGTAATATGCAGAACTTTAATCTGCTGCGCGAGCTGGGGCAGGTGCGCAAGCCGGTCATGCTCAAGCGCGGTCCCGCGGCTACCGTTGAGGAGCTTCTTTTGTCCAGCGAGTACATTCTGTCCGGCGGCAACTACGACGTGATGCTCTGCGAACGCGGCATCAAGACCTTTGAGACCTACACGCGCAACACGATGGACATCTCAGCAATCCCCGTCGTGAAGAAACTCTCTCACCTGCCCATCATTGCCGACCCTTCGCATGGTTGCGGCCGTCGGGATCTGGTGCCGGCGATGGCGCGCGCTGCTGTTGCAGCCGGCGCCGATGGGCTCATCGTAGAAGTGCACCCTAATCCGGAGAAGGCTATTTCCGACGCTGCGCAAACGATTTTTCCGGAACAGCTCGAGAAGCTGATGACCGAGCTCCGGACCATTGCACCGGCGCTGGGCCGGCGCATCGCATCGTAGCCGCAGGCGCTGGAAGGAGGACGCGGGCATGCATCCGGAGCTAAACGTAAAGGTGGTAGCGCAGCTCGGCAGCGGTATACGGAGGGTCGCCGTTCTGGGCACCGGCCTCATCGGAACCTCGATCGGGTTGGCGCTTCGGGCGGCCGGCTTCGAGGGAGCCATCTTTGGCTGGGATCCCGAAGCGGCCGTACTGGCTGAGGCTCGGAGGCTGGGTGCGATGGACCCCGTCGTCGCCGGGGATGCCGATGAAGACCCATTTGTTTGTGCACTGGCAGCAGACGTTATCGTCCTGGCCGGTCCCGTGTTCACCATCGCTGAGTGGCTGGAACAGCTGGCGCCCGTGCTCTCACCCTCGCAGCTCGTCGCGGACGTAGGGAGTGTAAAGGGCTTCCTGGTCGAACGAGCCGGGTCGCTCTACAACGGAGACGGCCAGCCCGGATGGCTACCCGGCCATCCCATGGCGGGCAAGGAGCAGGCTGGACCGACGCACGCCGACGGCAATCTCTTTCGCGGCGCAGCTTGGCTCTTCACCGGCGCAAATGCGGCAGCCCCGGATGCCCTGCCGCAACACCCGTATGCCTCTGAATGGGTTCACTGGATCGAGCGCTTCGGTGCGCAGACAGCAACGCTCACGCCGGCTCGCCACGACCTGCTGTGCGGATCGCTGAGTCATCTACCGCAGATGGTGTCTTCAGCGCTTGCGGCGGTGCTGAAAGAGCGCTTTGCGCGCGAGTTTGCCCCGGAGCGGGATGCGCTGCCAGGCATTGGCGGCCGCGCGCTGCGGGAGATGACCAGGCTGGGCGCCAGCCCTTACTCGATGTGGCGTGACATCGCGATGACAAACGAGCCCGCGATCGCGGGGGCGCTGTTGGCACTCGAGCAGGAACTGGCCTACCTGCGCGAGAACCTGCGTACTCCGGAACTCCGCAGGATCTTCGAGCAGGCCAACACATTCCGTGCCAACCTGCAGAGTCCAGGCAAGGCGGACGCTTCGTAGCGTGGCAGGGTGTGGCGAGCAGCTGTCTGTCAGAGGCTGCACACCGCACGGGGTTCGGCAGACGCAATCGCTGTGCATCAGCTTTCGGGCGAAGCTATGATGGCCCGCATTCTCCTTGCACTCCTGCTCTTCTTCGGTATGCGCCTGCTCGCACAATCCGCCAGTACCCTGGAACCAACGACGATGCTTGCCTCCGCCAGCCAGCGGCAGACGACCAGCCTCAACGGCCAGTGGGACTACCTGGTAGACCCGTATCGCGGCGGCCAGTGGGACAACTTCATCACCGAACTCTCCCTGCCGAAGCCGACTGGCGCCATTGCGAACACGCATCCCGGCCCCCACGGGCCGGTCCAGGAATACAACTGGCCGCAGGAGCCTATCCTTGCTGTGCTTGGCGACTGGAACTCGCAGCGGCCGGAGCTGCTCTACTACGAGGGCCTGCTCTGGTACGAGCACGACTTCACCCTTCCATCCCAGAACCGGCATGCGCACCTTCTGCACTTTGGCGCTGCTGCGTACCGTGCCAACGTCACAAAGAAGCAGGTCGACGAGGTAGTCCGCAGCCAATATCAGGAGCTGGAGGCTGGTCAACCCGGTACGAAGGAGAGCAGCTGGCTTGCTCAGTGCGTCTTGTATCCTGAGGCGATAACCGGAACGGACGCAATGCCTAGCGACCTGGACACCTACATTCGCCGCCTGCCAAAGGCGGAGCTGCACCTGCACCTCGAAGGCACAGTTACGCCCCAGACCCTGGTCGAGCTGAGCGCCCGTCGTGCCGGCTCTGCGGCTCAGCCGGTGCTGAGCCCTGCCGCTGCGCAGGCGCTCTATGCCTACAACGACTTTTCCGGCTTCTTGCTGGCATTTAAGGCCATCACCGAGCAGTTACAGACGGCCGACGATTATGAGCTCGTCACCCTGCGCATGCTGGAGCGGCTACATGCGCAGGGTGTCGTGCATGCAGAGGTTTATGTATCCGTCGGGGTAGTCTACTACTGGCGTCGCACCGAGTTTGAGCCGCTGTTCGCAGGCATGGAGAGAGCGCGCATCGAGGCTGAGGCGCGCTGGGGCATCACTTGCTACTGGATCTTCGACGCCGTCCGCCACTTCGGCCCGGACGAAGCGGCACGGGTCTTTCGCAAGGCCGCCGAAATGCGGAACAGCCATCCAAGCATCATCGGCATCGGCATCGGTGGGGACGAACGCCGTACCGGCTCCGAACCGTTTCGTGAGCTGTACGCGGAGGCAGCAACTGCCGGCCTGCGATTGACCGCTCATGCCGGTGAGACCGTAGGTCCCGGCGGCATATGGGGCGCCATTAATATTGGCGCGGAGCGCATCGGTCATGCCCTCTCTGCGGTGGAGGATCCGGAGCTAATGGCGGTTCTGGCGGAGCGCCAGATCCCGCTGGAGATCTGCGTGACCTCCAATCTGCGCACGGCCTCCTGCCCATCGATTCATGAACACCCGGTCCGCACCTACTTCGACGGCGGGCTCATGATCACCCTCAACTCCGACGATCCCACCCTGTTTGGGAGCGATCTGGAAGGCGAGTACCGGATCGCTGTACGGGAGTTCGACTTTACCCGGGAGCAACTGCGGGAGCTTGCTGCGAACTCGATTGAAGCTAGCTTTCTGCCGCCGGAACGGAAGGTTAGCCTGCTTCATCAGCTGGAAGCCGGCGCGTGACTTCCGTGTTTTCACGCTTGTTTCAGCCACACTGGCTCTGCGCTATCATGGCCTTATGACTCAGCTCAATCTTTCCGCGCCTGACATCAAGCCGCAGACGGATCTTGAGGAGGACGACGTCTTTTCCTCCTTGCGCGTCCTCGGGCTGGCTACCCTGGCGATTGGCGCGCTTACGCTGGGTCTGTATCTTGGCCGTGAGCTGCGCTTTCGGTACAAGTTTCGGCACAGAACGCCGTCCGACTTCTTTTCAAATGCAGGCGATGACCTGGCGAATGCAGAGTACGGCATGGGCATCTAATTCCACCAGTCTGCAAGGGACTGGGTGCTGGGAGTTTACGGCTCGATGCGGCACGGGAAGAAAGAAGGCTGGGCCCAAGGGACCCAGCCTTTTTGTATTGGCAGGAGCGCGCCTTAGAACGTGGTTCCTACGGTCAGACGAAAAGTCTTCGCCGGCTCCCGCAGCTGGTAGAGCGACCCATACAGCTGCGTGGCCTGAGCATATGTGTAATCGCCCGCTGTGCCCTGTGGAAACAGCTGCCGGGTGATCAGGTTCTCTCCAGGTATGCCCTTGGTGAGCCGCAGCGGGTTGTAAGCGTAATAGATACGGAAAGGCGCGTTGACGATCGGCAGCAGAACCGAAATCTGGGCGCCGATCGAGTCTCTAGGTACCAGGTTGGTGCCGTAGATCGGACGAACGTTGTTGTCGAAGTGAATCTGGATGCCGCCCTGGCAGGCGCCGTTGATGTACGTACGGCAGCCGTACAGCGGAGCATCCAGGTTCGCAATGCCTTCCGGGCTCTGGCGCAGCTGATTCTTGTCCAATGCAACGTTGATGCCGAAATCATTGAACAGTTCAAGCGCGGCGGTGCGACCTACCAGCGGGATCCGGTACTCGATGTTATTCAGGAACGAGGTATCGCCACCGGCCGAAACGATGCCGTACACGGGGATCGGTACCTGGACAGCCTGGTTGGTCTGCGGTGCGCCGGGCTGCAGCGAAACCGGCGTTCCGTCGGGGTTGGTCAGGTTGAAGAGCACCCTCGTCGGAATGAAGGCATATGGCGTGGCGGAGCGGATATCGAAGCCGCGGAGATCGCTCTCACCACCCTGATAGGAGCGCTGGAATGGCGGCGCCACATCGCCTGAAATACCCTGGATATAGTTGATCTGGAAGCGGTAGCCGAGCGCATTGCGTCCATTTGGATCGAAGTGGTACAGGCGCATCGGACGCCACTGCTTGTACTCGAGCACCGGCTGGAAGTAGCGAACGCTGCCGAAGAGCCCGGCAAGCTGGAAAGCGCCCTGGAACTCCGAGCCGGAACGTGGTGCAAAGTTTGAATCCAGATTGTTGTGCGAGAACGAAAGTGAGATCTGGCTCGTAATGATGCCGGTCAGCGCGTTCTGCCCTTGAATGCCGGAGCGGAAAGCAAGCGTCTGAAACAGGTTCTGCGAGGCTCCGCTGAATGCCGTAACGGCGCTGCGGTTCCACGAGTAGGTCGCGCCGACACGGTTGAAGCCGCCGAAATGAGTAAAGTGGCGCAACGGGTACTGCGCCGAGAGCGAAAAGCCGGTCGAGGATTGGTTGTAGTTCTGCTCGAGCGAGTTGGTCGCGTTGTTGCTGTTCTGCGTACTTGAGCTCGTCGTAGAGGTATTTGTCAGCCCGTATGACTTGTTCGAGTTGTAATCGGTCTTGTTCGAGAAGACCTGGAAGCCGACGTTGATGGGCTTGTTCCGCAGGTAGGGCTCGTTGAAGCCGAGGCTGATGTTACGTGCCAGATTGCCTTCGCTCGCCTGCAGCGACAGCGTTTCGCCAAGGCCGAGGAAGTTGTTGGTCTGGTAATTCAGGCCGAGGAATGAACCGGACAGGCCGCTGACGCCGCCGTTCAGACCAATCGAATTCTTGCCCTTTTCATGCACTTTGAGAAGCAGGTCGACGGTGCCGGCCTCCGGGTTCTGGTGCGTCTCGGTATCCTGGTCGATCTTGAGCGGGTCGAAGTACTCCAGCTGGTTCAATCGCTGCAGACTGGCTTCCCAGGCGCGCGCGTTGTATACCTGGCCTTCCTCCACCAGCAGCTCGCGCCGAATCACGAAGTCGCGGGTTATCTTATTGCCCGTGAACTCGATGCGCGACACCTTGAACTGCTTGCCTTCATCCAGGTCGATGGTGAAGCGAATCGTCTTGGCAGCATCGTCATAGATCGGATTTGGCACCGGGGCGAAGTTGATGTAGCCCAGACCGTTGTAGGCCTTCTTCAGGTTCTCCAGCCCTTTGCCGAATTCGGTCGCGTTGAAGAAGTCGCCATCCTTCATCTGGAACTGCGCACGCAGCGCCTTGGTGTTGGTGATGGCCTTATTGCCCGTGAAGGTGATGCCGGTAAAGCGGTAGCGCTCGCCCTCTTCAACCGGGATGCGGATGTCCATGCGTTTGCCGTTCTTTGGGCGGAAGGTCAGCAGAGATAGACCATTCTCGTTGCGGATGTGCGTTTCCGGGTCAGCCGTCTGGGCGCGGAAGTAGCCGCGATCGCGGTACGCCTGACGTACCCGCTCTGTATCTTCTTCCAGCTTGGTCGCGTCGAAGGTTCTCGAGAACAGATTCTCAAAGATGATCGAATGCGGGATCCCGATCGGCTTCAGATTCTTCATGGAAGCGCGCAATATCCGCGAGGGAACGTGCTGGTTGCCCGTGAAGGTGATGTTGCCGACCTGGACCTTGGGACCTTCCTTGATCGCAAAATTCACCTGCACGCTCGAGGGCGGAATCGTCTTGACATCCGTGCGTACGGTCGCGAACTGGTGGCCGTGCTCGCTCTCGAGTTCCTTGATGACGGTGACCGCCTGAGCAATATGCGTCGGGTCGTACTGCGACTCCTGCGTCAGCCCGACTTTGGCCTTTTTGAACGCATCCAGGATGTCGGATTGCGTTATAGAGTTCAGGCCCTTGTAGTTGATCTCGCGGATGGTGGGCTTTTCGTGAACGTAGATATCGAGAATGACGCCTTTGGGGGTGTCCTCACGCTCGATCCGCACATCTTCAAAGTAGCCGGTATTCCAGAGCGAGTTGAAGTCGCGCTCAACGGTCGCGGGATCGTAACTCTCGTTTTCGCGGGAAAAGAGCCGGGCAAGAACGGTTTCCTTCGGGATACGGCGGTTGCCGATGACCCGGATGCTGGTGATGATGTTCGCTTGTGCCCATGCAACCGGAAGTACGGAGGAGCAGAGAAGCAGTGTAGCGAGTAAGCGGAGACGGCGCGCGGAGCGCGCAGACCGGGTCCCTGGATTAGGGCAGGGTTTTGGGGAGGATTGACCCCAGGGAAATTCGGCAAAGATAGGCACACCCTCGGCTACAGCAAAAATCTCAGCAAGCTTGAGCGAATCCCGATTATAGAAGACGCAAGGCGACCTTCCCAACTGCCCATAGAGCCGAGATCGGAGAGGCAGCGCGCCAGAGCAGGTCGTCGCTGCGCTCAGGAGCGCCAAGGACCTCCGCGCTTCACGATCGGCCGGCTCCTGGCGAACAGGCTTGCCACTGCGGTACCTTGGCGCAGAGCTCAGGCGGCCCGGCGGGTGACGCCCCCACATGCCCCCGCGAGCGGCAAAGATCGATGTCATGTGCAATTTACGAATCGCGCTTGAAAGCCGCTGCATCCATCGAGCAGGATTTCTGTGTTATCACGCGGATCGTCGGCACGCAGCCGACGATCCCCAAGCCTGATCCACAAGGAGGAATATGGCTACACTTTTGCAGGTTGATGTCAGTTCTCGCGGTGACTACTCGGTCTCGCGCAAGCTCAGTGCCGCGTTCGCTGAGGAATGGAAGACGAAGAACCAGGGCGGCAAGGTGATTGTGCGCGACCTGACGAAGAGCGAGCTGCCGTTTGTCGACCTGCCCTGGATATCTGGCGCGTACGCGACTCCGGACCAGCTGACGCCGGAGCACAGGCAGGCGCTCCGGATCTCTGACGAGCTGATCGGCGAGCTTATGGAAGCCGATGAAGTTGTTATCGGTACGCCTATGTATAACTTCGGCGTGCCGGCATCCCTGAAAGCCTGGATCGACAACGTCGTGCGTATCAACGTGACCTTCAGCGTTGACGACAAGGGCTACCATGGGCTGGTCCTTGGCAAAAAAGCAACCTTCCTTGTTGCCAGCGGTGGCGACTACACACCGGGCGGCCCCGCGGCAGCCTACAACCAGGAAACGCCCTACCTGCAGGCAGTTTTCGGCTTCATCGGGATCACCGACAATAAGACCATCCTTGCTGGCGGAACCAGCGCGGTCATGCAGGGCAAGGTTCCGCTTGAGGAGTACCTGAAGCCGCGCACAGAGGAAGTCAGGGCTGCGGTCTAGCGCCTTTCTCGATCGAATATCCCGCGCTGAAGCGGCTTTCCACGACAGGGAAGCCGCTTCAGCGTTTACGAACCGTTTGCGATTGCCCGCGCGAGAGAAAGCTTTGTAGTTCGATCTTACTCGCGGAGCTGAATCCAACTCCGGCAGGAACCATACCGGTCCGCGGCATCGGTGTACTATTCCTCGAACGCCCGCGGAGGTAGCTGCCTGATGATCTCGCGCCGCCGTTTCAGCAGGAGTGCTCTGATGGCCGGGGTTGCAGCACTCACGGGTGCTCCTTCAGAAGCGTGGCAGGGAGATGCCGTACCGGCTTACACCGGGAATGCATCGTTGAAGGTCTATGCGGCGCCGCGTGGGACCTTTGTCGGAGCGGCTGTAAATCCGGGCCTGCTCGAACGCGACGCCGTTTACAACGACACCATCGTCGAGCAGTTCAATATTGTGGTCGCAGAAAATGCGATGAAGTGGGGGCCACTGCGCCCGGATCCAACCCGGTTTGACTTCGCTGTGGCGGATCGCTTTATGAGCTTCGCCGAGGCTCACCGGATGAAGGTTCGCGGACACAACCTTTGCTGGCACGAGCAGCTGCCGGCGTGGTTTGCAGCTACGGTCAACAAGGGCAACGCCGAGCAGTACCTGAAGCAGCACATCTCCACTGTCGCCAGCCGGTACAGAGGGCGGATCCGCGCGTGGGATGTGGTAAATGAGGCCATTGAGCCCAAGGATCAGCAGCCGGATGGTATGCGAAACAGCCCATGGTTCCAGTTGCTCGGGCCTGGCTACGTTGAGATCGCCTTCCATGCCGCGCGCGAAGCCGATCCTGCGGCTTTGCTGACCTATAACGATTACGGCATTGAGTCGGATACAGCCGGAGACACGCAGAAGCGCGCCGCTGTTCTTGCCCTGCTGAAGCGACTTAAGGCAACCAACGTGCCGATCGATGCTGTCGGCATCCAGTCCCACATTTCGGCCGACTCTGCATCGCAGATCGGCGCTGGCCTCACCACTTTCGTCGACCAGTGCGCAGCCATGGGCCTGCAGGTCTTCATCACGGAACTCGATGTCAATGATGACTCGATCCCCACCGATGATCCGCAGGAGCGCGCCAAACGAGTAGCTGCCATCTACAGCAGCTATCTGGCGCTACTCCTAAAGAGCTCGGCCGTCACGGATGTTCTGACCTGGGGCGTAAGCAACCGATACTCCTGGCTCAATGGACGCGGCGCGGCAGGTGCGAAGTTCCGACCGAAGCATCCGGAACGCGAGGAGTTGTGCCTGCCTTTCGACGACAGCTATAAACCGTTGCCGGCGTTTTACGCGGTGCGTGACTCGCTTGATGTGCACGGTACTTGAACGCCCCGGGGTACCATCCGCTCCAGCATTCCCCGTTGTTCGGGCTTGAAGCGTTACGCCACCCCCGCCAGCTGCCGCAGCACATACTGCAGGATGCCGCCGTGCTGGTAATAGAGAATCTCGCCCGGCGTGTCGATGCGGACCCGCACATGAAAGTGTCTGCTTTCCCCATCCGGGGCAGTAGCACGCACTATCAGATTGCGGCCGGCCTGCAGCTTCTCTTCGAGCAGCATCTTGAGTCCCGGAATGTCGTAGAGCTCCTCACCCGTGAGGCCGAGGGTCTCCGCGGACTCGCCCCCCGTGTACTCGAGGGGCAGGATGCCCATGCCGATCAGGTTGGAGCGGTGGATCCGCTCATAGCTCTCCGCGATGACCGCGCGCACACCCAGCAGCTTGGGACCCTTGGCGGCCCAGTCGCGCGAGCTGCCTGAGCCATACTCCTTCCCGGCCAGGATGATGAGCGGCGTACCACGTTGCGCGTACTGCTCGGAGGCATCGAAGATGCTCATCTCCTTCCCGAAATCCGGGCCCTCCAGCAAAAGACGGGTGATGCCTCCCTCGGTTCCCGGTGCGAGCTTGTTCTTCAAGCGGACATTAGCAAACGTTCCACGAACCATCACCTCGTGATTGCCGCGGCGCGAGCCATAGGAGTTGAAGTCAACCGGTTTGACGCCATGCTCCTTCAGGTAGAGACCTGCCGGAGAGCTGCTCTTGATGGAGCCTGCCGGAGAGATATGGTCGGTCGTAACCGAGTCGCCCAGAACCGCAAGCACGCGAGCGCCGTGGATGTCTGTGACAGGGAGTGGGACGGCGGGCATGCCGTCGAAGTACGGCGCCTGCCGGATGTAGGTCGAGTCCGGCTCCCAGCCGTATACCTCCCCTTTCGCGAAGCTGAGCCGTTGCCAGTGCTCGTCGCCGGCCGTCACGGTCGCGTACTCCCGCCGGTACGCGTCGCTGGTGAGCGAGCTCGCCACCACCTCCGCGATCTCGGCTTCCGCCGGCCAGATGTCGCGCAGGTATATCTCCTGACCACCCTTGCCCAGCCCGATCGGCTCCGTTTCGAGATTGCGCCGCATCGTACCGGCGAGCGCATAAGCGACGACTAGCGGCGGTGACATCAGGTAGTTGGCGCGGACGTCTGAGTTGATGCGGCCTTCAAAGTTGCGATTTCCGCTCAGCACCGCGACAGCAACCAGTCCGTTCTCGTCGATTGCCGCCGAAACATCGGACGGCAGTGCGCCCGAGTTGCCGATGCAGGTAGTGCAGCCGTAGCCGGTCACGTGGAAGCGCAGCTTCTCGAGATACGGCAGCAGGCCGGCCTGTCTGTAGTAGTCCGTGACAACGCGTGAGCCGGGCGCAAGCGAGGTTTTGACCCAGGGTGGCATCGTCAGGCCGCGCTCAACTGCCTTTTTAGCCAGCAGCCCGGCAGCAATCATCACCGAGGGATTGCTTGTGTTGGTGCAGGAGGTGATGGCAGCGATCACGATGGAACCGTGATCGAGATACCGCTCCGGATCGACACCGAAGCGTTGCCGGACGTTGTTGGACACCGGCACCTGTGCTGCGGCCGGCGTCGTTGCTGCGGCTAAAGCAGCAGCGGCACTCCCGCTGGTCGGGATCGATGGCGCCAGTACGGCTGTCAGCACCCCGGCACTTTCTTCCGCGGTCACCAGCTTGCCGGGCTCAGGCGCGGCTTCCGTGCTTGCTGCATCGCCATCGGCAGCTGCGTGGCCGCCCTCACCCTCCCAGCGCTGGCCCTGCCGTTCACCGAACTTGCCGGCGTTCGGACCAAACAGCGAAGGCAGCTGTCTGGCGAAATCGGCCGCTGCCTCGCCCAGCGCAATACGATCCTGCGGGCGCTTAGGGCCGGAGACGCTGGGCACAACCGTGGCCAGATCGAGCTCCAGCGTGGATGAGTACTCGGCTTCCGGCGACTCGGGCGTGTGAAGCAGGCCCTGCTCGCGGTAGTACGCCTCGACAAGCGCCACCTGGTCACCCGGCCGGCCGGTCAGGCGCAGGTAGCGCAGCGTCTCCGCATCGACCGGAAAGATGCCGCACGTAGCGCCATACTCAGGCGCCATATTGGCAATGGTGGCGCGGTCAGCCAGCGAAAGCTGCTGGAGACCCGGCCCGTAGAACTCGACGAACTTGCTCACGACCCCGTGCCGGCGCAGCTTCTCGGTCACGGTCAGCACCAGGTCGGTGGCCGTCGCTCCCTCGCGCAGCGACCCGGTGATGCGGAAGCCGACCACCTGCGGTACCAGCATGGAAACAGGCTGGCCCAGCATGGCCGCCTCGGCCTCGATGCCGCCTACGCCCCAGCCTAGTACGCCGAGCCCGTTGATCATCGTCGTGTGCGAATCTGTGCCCACCAGCGTGTCCGGGTACGCTTGCAGCACGCCGTCGACCTCGGTGGTGAAGACACTTCTGGCCAGGTACTCAAGGTTGACCTGATGGCATATACCCATGCCGGGCGGCACGGCGGAGAAGTTACGAAAAGCGCTCTGGCCCCACTTAAGAAAGGCGTACCGCTCCCGGTTACGCTCCACCTCGAGCAGCGAGTTCACGTCGTAAGCGCCGACGGTCCCGTACTCGTCAACCTGCACGGAGTGATCGATCACCAGCTCTGCCGGCTGCAGGGGATTGATCTTTTCGGGGTCGCCGCCGAGCCGCTTCATCGCATCGCGCATGGCAGCCAGGTCGACGATCGCCGGAACACCGGTAAAGTCCTGCATGAGCACACGCGCAGGCATAAAAGCGATCTCGCGCGAGGGCTCAGCGGCGGGCTCCCAGTTGGCCAGGAACTGAATGTCGTTCGCGGTGACGCTTACCCCGTCTTCGCGGCGCAGGAGATTCTCAAGCAGGATTCGCAGCGACCAGGGCAGCCGCGAGAGCGTGATGCCGCGCTCAGCCAGCGCCTGCAGCCGATAGATCTGGTAAGTTTTGCCGTTGGTCGAAAAGGAAGCGCGCGCCTTAAAAGTGTCAGTAGGCATAGCTGAAAAGTCCTCTGGGCTTTTATGGCCCCGAATGGAAGGAACGGGAGATACAGGAATGACGGTTGCGAGCGCTAGCGGGCAGCCCAGCCACGGTCGTGGTGACCATGGCGGAAGCGTTTCAGCAGGGACGGACAGGCTGGGAAGCAAGCCATCATCGCAGATTATTTTAGTCGCTGCTGCGACTCTTGTGTGTTCGGGAGCCGATGGAAGGTTGGTCCGGGGCAGCACTCCCTTCCATAGGTGAGTCCGCCGGCTAAAGGGTGGTTGCCGCGAAGACGACCCTTGCCCTGAGTAGTCTTGCATCCGGGCCGGCCCGGCATCCGTCTCAACAACACATGCGCCGCTTACTTCTGCTCGCTACCACCCTGCTTGCCTCGCCCATGCTGGCCCAAACCCCGGCAATCGTCGGCTACCTGCCGCAGTGGGGGCTTTACGGAACTCCGCCCTGGTCCGCAAAGCAGCTGGTGACAAGCGGAACCGCGCCGCTGCTGACCCAGATCAACTATTCGCAGGCTTTTATTGTGAACGGCCGATGCACGGTGGCCGATCCCAATGCCGACATGCAACATGCCTACACGGCTGAAACCAGCGTGGACGGCATAGCGGACCCTGCCGATGCTCCGGGTACGCCCGGTGCTGCTGCTCCGGGCGTTCTCCGCGGGGAGTTCCACCAGCTGCAGGAGCTCCATCTCAAGTACCCGCGGGTGCGCCTGCTGATCTCGATTGAAGGCAAGCCGGCTTCGTTCGCCGATGCCGCTCAGCCTGACAAGCGCGCGGCATTCGTCGCTTCCTGCATCGATACCTTTCTTCGCGGCAATCTTGCGCCGGGGCTGTCTGCGCCGGGCCTTTTCAGCGGCATCGACATGGACTGGGAGTACCCGAACGGCCCGCAGGACGGGGCCAACTTCAATGCGCTGGTAGCCGAGTTCCGGCAGCAGCTGGAGGCTTATGGTAAGAGCACGCATAGCCGGCCCATGCTGACCATTGCTTCGGCGCCTGGTCTGGGCCGCTACCCGGGGGTCGACTGGCCTACGGTCGCCGCCGATGTCGATCAGATCGGGCTGATGAACTACGACTACAACGGGCCCTGGCAGAAGATGACGGGCATCGTCGCCCCGCTTTACTCCATGCCTGGGTTGAAGCTGGAAAGTGGCAACATCGACGCGACCGTAGCTGAGTACGAGACTGCCGGCGTACCGGCAGGGAAGCTGCTGATGGGCGTCCCGTTCTACGGCTATCACTGGTCACAGGTCACGGACGCCGGCGACCAGCATGGGCTCGGCGTGACCGCTCAGCAGGAGCGAGGCGATACGCCCTACAACGAGATTGCCGCGATGCCCAGCGCGAGCACGCCCTTTCGCGATGCGCACTCGGGTGCGCCTTGGATCTACGACGGCAACAGCTTCTGGACCTATGATGATGCCACCTCAGTCGCTGTGAAAGCCGCGTACGCCAGGGTGCATGGGCTTGCGGGCATGATGATCTGGGAGCTGAGCGGTGACACGGCCGACGGCACGCTGGTCAAGGCGATGCACCGCGCGCTGCTCGCTTCTCCTGCCAGTGCTCCTGGTTCTACTCGGGCGTCGCGCTAAGCTCTGACGCGTCGGTCTCGGCGCGGGAACGCGTGCTTCGGTAGAGCTTCCATCGTTGAAGGACTTCTTAGCCGCCGAAGGCGATCTGTGCCAGCAACAGGACATTCAGCGCGACGATCAGGCCGACAACCGCCCACCCTACCCGTTGTGTCCAACGCCGGTTGATGAAGCGTTCCATCACGCTCTCGCGGCTGGTAAGCAGCAGCAGCGGAACCAGGGCAAACGGCAGGGTAAAGGAAAGCACAACCTGCGAGAGAACAAGGATCTTGAGCGCATCGAGTCCGCTCGCGATCACGACGATCGATGGGATGAGCGTGAGCAGGCGTCGCAGAAAGATAGAGAAGCGAACCTGCAGAAAGCCTTCCAGCACCACCTGCCCTGCCATGGTGCCGACCGTGGAAGACGAAAGCCCGGAGCAGAGCAGCGCGATGGCGAAGATGGTCGCGGACGCCGAGCCCAGCAGTGGGCCCAGCGTTCTGTGCGCATCTTCAATCGACATATCGCCTGCGATGTGCTGTTTTGCGAATGCCGCAGCCGCGACGATCACCATCGCCGAGTTCACCAGCCACGCGCCGTTCATAGCGAACACGACATCAAGCTTCTCGTAGAAGAGCAACCGCAATCGTGACAGATGTCGGTGATCGGCAATGTGCGGGCGCTCCACCTGCTCCGCGACGCGGTGCTGCACCAGCGCTGAATGCAGGTAGACGACGTGCGGCATAACGGTCGCGCCCAGCATGCTGACCGCATCAAAAATACTCTTGCTGCCCACCTGCGGAACCAGCACATGGAGCGCGACCAGCTGCCAGGCCGGGTGTACCACGGCCAGCTCGGCCGCGTAGCAAAAGCCGATGGCGCCCACAAAGCCGATGATCGCGACCTCGAGCTTGCGAAAGCCGCGCGTTTCCAGAGCAAGCAGGGCGAAGACAAAGACCGTGGACACCAGTGCAGCGAACAGCAGCGTGTTCGTCCGGCTCCAGCCGTGGTGCAGGAACCAGCTGCCGAACAGCAGGTAGAAGCCAAGTGCGGCGCCCAGGAACTCCGCAAGGTCGGTCGCAAGCGCCGAGATCTCCGCGGCAAGCCAGAGCAAAATCGCCGTGCGCCGCGAAAAATGCTCCCGGCAGTTCTGAGGCAGCGTTCGGCCGGTGGCGATACCGAGCTTGGCTGACAGGTACTGGATGAGCATGGCCATAACGTTGGACCAGAGCAGGACCCAGAGAAGCTGGTAACCAGAGTGCGCGCCTGCCGCGAAGTTGGTCGCGAAGTTGCCTGGGTCGATATAGGCGATGCTGGCCACAAAGGCCGGCCCCAGATGCAGCAGCACGCGCCTGGCGTGACGCACCCGCGAACGCGTGTTCGTCTGGACCGGGGCTGGTGCAGCGCTGGCGAGTTCGGACACAGCCTAAGTATAGGGGCCGCTTCATAGCGGGTGAACGGCATGTTCGCCGCCAAAGCCTTGGCCCTTCTAATTGTCAGCTCTGAGCGAGGCGCCCCCGATCACGAGAGGAGCACGGCGGCCGGCAATCCCGGCGACCTGTACACCTGACGCCAGCGGCCTGCCACGTAAACAGCTCGGCAGCCTAGAATGAGACATGCCTGAGACAGAAGCGCTCGCAAGCCCGGACGTGCTGGAACGCGCCCGCAAGATCAAGGTATTTCTGATGGACGTGGATGGAACGCTCACCGATGGTGGTGTGTGCCTGATCGCGTCCGTTGACGAGGCCGGTACGAGTACCGTGAGCGAGATGAAGGTCTTCAACGCGCAGGATGGGCAGGGGCTCTCGCTTGCGCACGCGATGGGCATCCAGACCGGCTTTATCACCGGGCGCAAGTCGCCTGCCGTGCAGCGCCGCGCGCAGGAGACCAAGGTCAGCTATGTGTACCTGGGTCAGGCAAAGAAGACCGACGCGTTCGAGGAGATCCTCCAAAAAGCGAACGTCCGCGAGGACGAGGTCTGCTACATGGGCGATGACCTGCCCGACATTCCGCTGCTGCGGCGTGCCGGACTGGCAGTGTGTGTGGCCGATGGCGCGCCGGAGGTCAAGGCGGCGAGCCATTACGTGACCAGGCGTGCTGCCGGCCATGGTGCCGCGCGCGATGTCGTCGAACTGCTTCTGAAGGCGCAGGGCTGCTGGGAAGAAGCCGTTCCGCGGGCGCTCGCGTAGGCCAAAAGCGGAGCCGCACTGGCTGGCTCTCGACCCCGGCTCAGGGTAGCTTTGAAAGCAGCATGAGCGAAGATCAGAAACTCGGCCAAAAACTGGTAAAGATACTCCTGATCGGCGGCGGTGGGCGCGAGCACGCCATAGCCTGGGCGCTTGCGCGCTCTCCGCGGGTTGGCGAGATCGTCTGCGCGCCCGGCAACGGCGGTATCGCGAGCCTTGCACGCTGCGTTGCCGTGGACACGGGCGACCTCCACGCGATGGTGCAGCTTGCCACTCGCGAGCAGCCGACGCTGGTCGTTGTCGGCCCCGAGGTGCCACTGGCTCTGGGTTTGGTCGATGCCCTGCAGCAGCGCGGGCTGCGGGTGTTTGGCCCTACGCAGGCTGCAGCCAAGCTGGAGTCGAGCAAAGCTTTTTCCAAGCGGTTCATGCAGCGGCATAACATCCCCACGGCTCGCTATGCGCTCGCAAGCACCGCTGCGGAGGCCAGGGAGGCGCTCGAGCTCTTTCCCGGCCCGCTGGTGGTCAAGGCAGATGGCCTGCATGCCGGCAAGGGCGTCGTGCTTTGCAGCGGCCGCACCGAGGCTGAGGCAGCAATCGACGGGCTTTTCAGCGGTATATTGCTGGGCAGCGCAGCAGGCGGCCTGGTACTCGAAGAACTGCTGGAAGGTGAGGAGCTGTCCTTCCTGATAATGAGTGACGGGCGGCACATGGCGCCGTTTGTCCCAGCCCAGGATCACAAGCGCATTGGCGAGGGTGACACGGGCCTGAATACAGGAGGCATGGGCGCTTACTCCTCCGACGAGATGCTGCCGGCAGCGATGCAGGAGTGGATCCTGCACCACATCGCGCAGCCGACCATCGATGGTATGGCGGCCGAGTCCACGCCTTTTGTGGGTGTGCTCTTCATCGGGCTCATGATGACGGCACGCGGGCCCATGGTGCTTGAGTACAACACTCGCTTTGGCGACCCGGAAACGCAGGCTATCCTGGTGCGACTTGAAAGCGACCTCTACGAGGCTTTGGAAGCTACGGTCGAGGGTCGCCTGAGCGATACCGAGTTCCGCTGGCGCCCTGGGGCCTCTGCCTGCCTGGTGCTCGCTTCCGGTGGATATCCCGGGGCGTACCGCTCGGGGCTGGAGATTGAAGGCCTGCCGGAGGCCGATGCGATGCCCGGCGTGCAGGTCTTCCATGCCGGCACCGCGAATGTCCGGGGCGCCGTGCATACAGCTGGAGGTCGTGTCCTCGGGGTTGCTGCGTCCGCTGCGACCCTCGCCGGCGCGCTGGCGCTGGCCTATGCCGCAGCCGGCAAAATCCATTTCGACGGCCAGTACTATCGGAGGGATATTGGGTCCCGCGCCGCCGGCGCGCAGGGTGGACCGTAGATAAGTGACAGGAGAGCAAGTGAATGGTTCTGAAAGATGATCTGGTTGTCGACGTCGATACCGGAACCGGACCGATGCGGACTTACTTCTTCCATCCTGCAGCCGCAGGCAGGTACCCGGGGATCATTCTTTACTCAGAGATATTTCAACTGACCGGTCCGATCCGGCGCTTTGCCAGCTTTGTCGCCGGGCATGGATATCTGGTTGCGGTCCCCGAGGTTTATCACGAGCTGGAGCCGGCCGGCACGGTGCTCGCCTACGACCAGGCGGGCTCCGACAAAGGAAATGCTGATAAGTTCAACAAGGAGCTCTCGTCCTACGACGACGATGCACGCGCGCTGCTTGCGTACCTGGAAAAGATGGGGCAGTGCAGCGGCAGGCTTGGCGTGATCGGTATCTGCCTGGGAGGCCACCTCGCCTTTCGCGCAGCCATGAACCCTCAGGTAAGCGCTGCCGTGTGCTTTTACGCGACAGATATCCACTCTGGCTCGCTTGGCGCGGGCAAGCGCGATGACTCGCTGGCCCGCGCCGGCGAGATCAAGGGAGAACTGCTGCACATCTGGGGCCGGCAGGATCCACACGTGCCGCTCGAAGGCCGGCGCAAAGTGCTGGCCCGGCTTGACGAGGTAGGCGCGAATTACCAGTGGCTAGAAGTGAATGGTGCGCACGCCTTTATGCGCGACGAGGGTTACCGCTACGATCCCGCACTCGAGCACCAGCTAAAGGGCATGATGCTTGAGGTACTGCACCGTAAGCTGGCACTTGGGCTGTAGGAGCTCAGCGCTTGCGCTCACCCGTAGCTGCCGTCCGGCGATTGTCACTGGTGATTGGCCACACGGTCAGCTGCTCAGCGCGTTGCATGCGCGAGTCGGTGAGCAGTTCCCTGGTCAGCTCGACCAGCGCTGCGGGCCCAAGTCGCCACGGGAACGCGACAACAAGGCTGCACGCCGGGAGAGAAACATGCGCCAGCTCTCCTATAAGCAGGATGCGACTCAACGGCCAGAACAGCTCGACGCGTCTGCAGATATGGACAAAATCGGGTCCTGGAAGGGTATGGCAAAGGATAACCACATCAAAGAATTGAGCCTCTAGCAAGGCAAGCGCCGGTTCGATCTTTGCGCTGTATACCTCGGCGCCTGTCTGCTGTAGCACGAGATTTCTCGTGTACAGCAGGTCCGGATCCAGCCTGATAGAGAGTATCTTCGCCACGCTTGCTCCGTAGCGCGCCGCGCGGTAAATAGGTGGTGATTATCTTGCCATATTCGGAAGAGAGCGAAAAGCAAATGTGTCATCGCCCCGGGAGCTAAAAGACCTTGAACCCTGCGGCGCGCTCTCTTAGTACAGATTTGGGTAGACTTTGCGGTAGGTCTGAAGGATCGTCTCATAACACTCACATGAGGTCTCCTTCAGTTGTGCGCGGTCGACGATCTCAACCAGCCCGCGGCTATACACAATCAACCCGGCACGCTGGAGGGTTCCAGCGGCGATAGTTACAGCTGGACGGCCAACGCCCAGCATCTCCGCCAGAAACTCCTGCGTGAGATGAAGGACCGGGGTTTCCATAAAGTCCGAGGCCATCAGCAGCCATCGCGCCAGTCTCGACTCAAGATCATGCAGCCGGTTACAAAGGACCAGCTGGGTAGTCTGCTCTAGCAGAGCATAGACAAATGTGTGCAAACTCTTGAGGAGATCCTCATCCTTGGACCAAATCGCGCGGACTGCATCGGCGCGGACCCGCCATCCTTCCCCGGCGCCTTGCATCATTGTCGTATTTTGCGTGTTGCTCTGCCCCAGCAATGCCTGAGCGCCGACAATGCCTTCCCGCCCGACGATTCCAACCTCGACCGGAGTCCCCTGAAGATCCATGCTGCTCATGGAAGCCATACCGCGCTCCAGGAAGTAAACCCACTGGATCTCCCGCTCGGACTTCACCAGAAGATAACCCTGGGGAAGTTCGACTCGCGACAGCAAAGGCATCAGCTTTTCGGAGGCTAAGTTTGACAGGGATGCCAGAGTTCGATTGCGAAGGGCCGACCGGGAAGCGGTTTGAGAGTTCGTCTGCATGATGTCCACCGCGAAAGGCAGGGAGGGTATCCCTTCGTCCGCAAAGACAGGTCATGAAGACCACGGTACTGCCTATCGCGACTGTCCGACCGTACACCCTTTGAGCAAGACAGGTTTGTTCGGCAGAATACGATCGGCCCTCGATATGGTGAAAGATGTAGGCGTCTCAACAGGCGCTATCAGAAGGGCTTCTACTTAGAAGCGGCTGTGTGGTTCTAGAAATCAAGCTTCCTGGAAACGATCTCATTCAGCAGTCCCGGGTTAGCCTGGCCCTTGCTTACTCGCATAACCTGGCCGACAAAAAAGGCAGCGACAGTTTTCTTTCCTGCGCGATACTGCTCCACCTGTTTCGGGTTTGCAGCGATTACCTCATCGACCAAAGCCTCGATCGCGCCTGTGTCGGAGATCTGTTGTGGCTTTTCCCGCTCGTAAACCGCCGGGAAATCCTCCCCGTGCTCAAAGGCCAGGTCAAAAAGCTGCTTCATCTGTTTGCTGGAGAGCAGGCCGTCTTCCGCCAGGTCAGCGGCTACAGCGAGGCCGGCCATCGAGACGGGAGACTTCTCCAGCGAAAGACCAGCGGCCTTGAGGCGCGAGGTCAGCTCGCCCTGGACTAGATTGGCGACACGGCGCGGGTTTTTCGCTGCTCTGGCTGCCGACTCGAAGCGGTCCGCAAACTCGCGGGTAGCCGTGAGGGTCTGCGCATCCTGCACCGAGATGGCGTACTCGCTGATCATGCGTGCGCGGCGCGCTTCCGGCAGCTCCGGCATGGCAGCGCGGATAGCATCCCGCTGCTCCTGGCTTACGATCAGCGCAGGCAGATCCGGCTCCGGGAAGTACCGGTAATCGTGTGCCTGCTCCTTGGAGCGCATCGAGAAGGTGCGACCCTCGGCCGCGTTCCACAGCCGTGTCTCCTGCACCACCCGCTCCCCGCTCTCGATCAGGTCTACCTGACGCTCGATCTCGTAAGCCAGTGCTGCGCGGATGTAGCGAAAACTGTTGACGTTCTTGACCTCGGCTTTCGTGCCGAAGCGCTCCTGTCCGCGAGGGCGCACACTTACGTTAGCGTCGCACCGGAGCGAGCCTTCCTCCATGTTGCAGTCTGAAACGCCGGTGTACAGCAGGATCTCCTTCAGCTTGGTCAGGTATTCGTACGCCTCGTCCGGCGTGCGGATGTCCGGCTCGCTGACAATCTCAATGAGCGGCGTTCCGCAGCGGTTCAGGTCGACCGAGGTGGCGCTGGCCGAATCGTGGACGCCGTCGTGCAGGCTCTTGCCCGCGTCCTCTTCCATATGCAGCCGCGTGATGCCGATGCGCTTCGCACCTGTCGTGGTCTCGATCTCCAGCCAGCCGTGCTCCGCCAGGGGCTTGTCGAACTGCGAGATCTGGTAGCCCTTTGGCAGGTCAGGGTAGAAGTAGTTTTTGCGCGCGAACACGCTCGTCTCGCGTATTTCGGCGTTGATCGCCATCGCGGCCAGGGTCGCGAACTCGACCGCGCGCCCGTTGAGCACCGGCAGCGCGCCCGGCAGCCCCAGGCACACCGGGCAAACCAGCGTGTTTGGCGCGGCGCCGAAGCGGTTGGCGCAGGCGCAAAAGGCTTTGGTACGCGTGAGTAGCTGTACGTGTACTTCAAGGCCGATGACCGGTTCATACTTCGCCAGAATCTCGGAAGAGATGATTGTTGCGGCCGCCATAGGCCCCAATCTTAACAAGGCAAGGAGCATCAAGACTTGTACGGGGAGTGTAGAGCCGGCTCGGTGGTCATGAGCGAGCGCGTATCGCCTCGCTGCTAGACTTGGGAAAGCATGATCCTGCCTTTCGTCCGTGAACTGCTGGCGGACCTTGAGCGGTCCTCGCCGTTTGAACAAGCCACCCGCCATCTTTCGTTAGGGCGAGGGCGTCGCCGTGTCTCGGGGCTCACCGCGACCGCACGCGCTGCGTACTTGCCGCTGCTCGCAAGAGCGGCGCGCCTGCCAGCCATTGTGCTCGTCGCCGACAACAAAGCTGCGGAGGCGCTCTACCTCGGTGTTCGCGCGGCCTGTGAGCTGACCGGCGCACTCGCCCCGGAGCGCGTCGTCAAACTGCTCGCGCCAGACGTTCTCCCCTTCGAGCACCTGTCCCCACACGCCGAAGTGCAGGAGAGTCGTGCGGCGACACTCTGGAAGATCGCCACCGATGCAGCTTCCATCGTGATCGCGCCGGTCGAAGCGGCGGCGCAGAAACTCTTCCGCGCCGGCTACTACGCAGATCTCGCGCGCACGCTGCACCGCGGCGAAGAGCATGACCTGGACGAGCTCACAAGTCACCTGGCCAGCGTAGGCTACAGCGCCGTCGATCTCGTTGAAATGCCGGGGCAGTTCACCCGGCGAGGCGGCATCCTCGATGTCTATTCGCCGGAGGCCGAGCGTCCGGTGCGTTTTGAGTTCTTCGGCGACGAAGTGGAGTCGCTGCGTCGCTTCGACCCGGAGACGCAGCGCTCCCTGCAACCGCTGGATGAGGCCGTGCTGCTGCCGCTGACAGAGACGCCGGTGACCGAGAAGCTGCTGGCCGCCGTGCACGCGCGCCTGTCCGGCTCGCAGCTGGAAGACTCCCTCGATGGCGATACGGGCGCGACAGGCTCCTCCACCCTTGAGCGCAACGTGGCCGCAGGCAATGTGACAGTCTTCCCCGGGTGGGAGTTCTTCGCGGCGGTTGCCGGTGCGGATGCCACCCTGCTCAGCTTGTGGAAGCGCTCGGTCCTCTTTGTGGAGGAGCCGGGCATGCTGCGTAACCACCTTGAGCGCTGGTGGACCAAGCTCGAGCAGCGCCACGAGCGCTCCGGCATCGGCTCGCTCATGCAGCCGCAGGATCTCTACCGGGAACCGGAGCTGCTGCTGGCTCAGATCTCCAACCATGCCGGGCTCGACCTTGATCAGCTGGGCATTGTGGATGTGCTCGAGGACGATATGACGCTGGGCGAGATCGCCTTCTCGACCCGGCCGACACTGCGCTTTCACGGCAACGGCATTGCCCTCGTTGAACAGCTACGCACTCTGCTCGAAGCCGGCGAGCGTGTGCTCGTCGCTTCTGCCAACCAGGGCGAGTTAGAACGCATGGCGGACCTGCTGCGCGAGCACGAACTGCCGTACCGCATCGGCTGGCGCTCGGAGCAGGCCTCGGCAGAGATGGGCGCGAACGAGCGCGACAGCCGCAGCGCCCGCCCCGGCGAGCGCACCGCGCCAGTACTGGTGAGGGCGCAGCTCGCGCACGGCGTCGCGCTGGCTGACTCTCAGTTGGTGCTGATCGGCGTCAACGATGTTTCTGACGATGCCGACGTGGCTGCACGGCCTGCCGCGAAACGCTCCAAGACGGCGGCGTTCGTCTCCGACTTCCGCGACCTCACCGTCAACGACTACGTCGTGCACGTGGAGCATGGCATCGGGCGCTACGTCGGCCTGCGTGAGATTGAGCAGGACGGCGCGAACGTCGAGTTCATGATTCTGGAGTTCGCCGAGGGAGCACGCCTCTACGTGCCGCTCACTCGGCTCGATCTCATCCAGAAGTACCGGTCGAGCGAAGGCGGTCCCGCGCCCATCCTGAACCGCCTGGGCTCGCAGCAGTGGGCCAAGACCAAGGCGCGCGTCAAGAAGGCGATGGAGGACATGACCAATGAGCTGCTTAAGCTCTATGCGCAGCGTAAAGCGGCGCGCGGTCACCAGTTCGCCCCCGACAACGAGTTCCAGCGCGAGTTCGAGGACGCTTTCGACTTCACCGAAACCGACGACCAGCTCTCGGCAATCCGCGATATCAAGGCCGACATGGAGTCGGAGCTGCCGATGGATCGCCTGCTCTGCGGCGATGTCGGCTACGGCAAAACCGAAGTGGCCATGCGCGCCGCATTTAAGGCCGTGCAGGATGGCAAACAGGTCGCTGTCCTCACGCCGACGACGGTGCTTGCTTTCCAGCATTACGAAACCTTCAAAAAGCGCTTCCGGCAGTTCCCGGTCGCGATCGAGATGATCTCGCGCTTCCGCACGCCGAAGGAGCAGAAGAAGATTCTCGAGGAGCTTGAGGCAGGCAGGCTTGACATCCTGATCGGCACGCACCGCGTACTGGCGAAAGATCTCAAGTTCAGTGACATCGGCCTGCTGATCGTCGATGAAGAGCAGCGTTTCGGCGTGAAACATAAAGAACGGCTGAAACAGATTCGGGCACAGATCGACGTGCTCACCATGTCCGCCACACCGATCCCACGCACACTGCACATGTCGCTGATCGGCCTGCGCGACATGAGCGTGATCGAGACGCCGCCGAAGGACCGTATGGCCATCCAGACCGTCGTCGCGAAATTCGACGAGAAGCTGGTGCGCTCCGCGGTCGAGCTCGAAATGGAGCGTGGCGGCCAGACATTTTTCGTCTATAACCGGGTCGAATCAATCTACGAGATCGCAGCCAAGATCCGTGAGCTCGTACCTGCTGCGCGCGTTATCGTCGGGCACGGCCAGATGGGCGAAGCGGAGCTCGAGCGTGTTGTGCTCGCGTTTATGGATCATGAGTACGACGTGCTCGTCGCAACGACCATCATCGAAAACGGCATCGACATCCCCCTGGCAAATACCATCATCATCAACCGCGCCGACCGCCATGGGCTCTCCGAGCTCTACCAGTTGCGCGGCCGCGTCGGCCGCTCGAATCGCAGATCCTATGCCTACCTGCTCATCCCGCCCGAGCAGGAGCTGACCGACATCGCGCGCCGCCGCCTTGCCGCGCTCAAGGAGTTCTCGGACCTTGGCGCGGGCTTCAAGATCGCCGCGCTCGATCTCGAGCTCCGCGGCGCCGGCAACATGCTTGGCGGCGAGCAGAGCGGCCACATTGAGGCGGTCGGCTTTGAGATGTACACGGGCATGCTCGAGGAGGCGGTAGCGAAGATCAAAGGTGAGCAGCCGACCGATCATATTGCGACGCAGCTCAACCTGGGAATTTCATTACGCATCGACGAGAGTTACATCCCCGAAGAAAATCAGCGCTTGCGCATCTACAAGCGGATTGCCGCCGCGGGCAGCGAGAAGGCGGTCGACGATGTGCGCGTGGAGCTCACCGACCGCTATGGCCCGGTGCCCGAGAGTGTCGGCCACCTGCTCGAAGCTGCAGCCCTGCGCGCGGAGTGCGAGCGCGTCGGCGTCTCCCAGGTCGACCGCAAGCGCGACGAGGTGCACCTGCGCTTCGCGCCGGCGGCGTCGATTGATCCTGGCCGTCTGATGCGGCTGGTTGCGAAGAACGCCAAGAAGGGAGCGCAGTTTACGCCGCAGGGCGTCCTGCGTTTCCCGCTCAGGGAAAAGGATCCGGTGCAGGTGATCCTGGAAATCCGCCTCCTGCTGGATGAGTTGGTAACGGAGCAGGCTGTCGCATGAGCCGCTTCACAACGAGTCCCGCTGGACTTAGGGCTGACACTCGGGTGAGGGTTGAAGCTACCCGCTCTCTGCGTCATGCGTGTGCCGTACATGGATCTTCCGGCCCGTCTTTCTGGGAAACAACAAACAGCATCTTCAGCGCCGACGGCTTCTCCTGCTCGTAACATGGAACGCAAAAATCAAGTGCCAGCATCGCCCGCCGTTTCTTTGCCTCTCGATCACATAAGTTACGTTCCACGTGGAACAATTCGGGCGAAGCGCAGGCAACTCAGCTAGCAGATCTTCCAAACTCCGCGCCCGTTTACCGCGTGCACGCCTTTTCACCTTACTCGCATGCGCAGTGCATCTGTATCTGAATGAACTTGCAAACAAGCGCAGCAAGGGCGTTCGAGACCTTTCTCATGGCTTTGCCAAAGGGCACCGAAACACGCATCCACATTCTGTGTGATTCGGATTGCGACGGCCTGCCTGCAGGCGCGCTGCTCCTGCGAGCGCTCGGGCTTGCCGGCTATACGCACGTCACCATCGAGCCAAAGCGCAAGGGCGAGTCGGCCTGGAACCCTGAGGTGCTCGATCGCTTGCGCGCCCGGGAGCCGGAAGCTCTCTTCATTCTCGACCTGGGCAGCCGCGCTGACGCCATGCTGCCGGGCATACCCACGCTACTGATCGACCACCACCTGCCCGGCGGCATTCCACCCGGCGCGGAGCTCATCACCGGCTATGGCGCGGAAACAGGAACGCTGCCCGCGCCCACTACCGGGCTGCTGGTGTACTGGTGCATCCAGGGCCTTCTCCCGCGCGAGCAGTACCAGCCGTTGCTGTGGCTCGCCGCACTCAGCATCCTGAGCGACCTGGGCGACAAGGCCTTGTTCCCAGAGCTTGCGGAGGCACGGACGATCTGGCCCACAGGGCCGATGCGCGATGCCGTGACGCTGCTGAACGCGCCTCGTCGCACCGCCTCCGCCGATGCGAGTGAAGCGCTGGCGGCGCTGCTTGCTGCCCAAAATCCGAAGCAGATTACCAACGGCGATCTGCCGCAGACCGCGAGCCTGCGCGCGGCCAAGGAAGAGGTTGCCACCGCACTGGCTGCGGCGAAAAAGGCCGCGCCCAAGTTCAGCCGCAAGTACCGCGAAACGCTCGGTGCGGACCTGGTCGCGCTCCGAATGGACACGCCGGCCCAGGTGCACCCGCTGGTGGCGCAAACCTGGCGCGGCCGCTTCAAGGATTCGATTGTGATGGGCGTCAACTTCGGCTTTCGTCCCGGTTACGTTCACTTTTCTGCGCGTGGCCCCAAGGGGGTGAACGTTATTCAGTTCCTGCGCGAGCACGCGCCCCCGGGCGCAGACCAGGGCTACGGAAACGGGCACGACCAGGCCTCCGGCGGCGCGGTGCCGGTGGCGGCTTGGGACGCGTTTGCCGCCGACCTGGGCTTTGGCCCGGAGCTGCAGCTCGACCCGCATGCATCTCAGCAGTGACGCCAATGCCAAACCAGAACACGCAAGAACCAGCCGCGAAACCGCGCAAGCTGCGCGCCGAATCCACTGCAGAAGCCGCGAAAGCATCCGCTTCGAAGAAAGCAGTAGCTAAGAAGAGCAAAAAGGCGGCAGCGAAGAAAGCTCCAAGCAAAAAGGAGCTCGTCGAAGCCGACCTGGCCCGTCGCACTGCTGAGCCGCTCTTTCCGTGCGTGCCGCTTGATGCGCAGGAGCCGCGCACCTGGCCTGCGCGGGCGATGCGTCTCGGCTTTGCTGTTAAGGTAATGGGCCAGCCCGGCCTCAAAAGCAACGACACCCGCCGCTGGCAGGCTGGCCCGCACCTCCGGGTCTCCCTCGGGCACCTGTGCGAGATCTTCAGCTATCTCGCGAAGCACCACATTTCCATGTACCGCATGAGCTCGGACATGGCGCCCTATGCGACGCACCCGCAAATGCCGCAGTTCCACGCGATGGTGCGTGAGTCGGCGGTCGATCTAGCGCACGTGGGCAAGCTGGCGCGCGCACTGGACATTCGGCTCTCGTTTCACCCTTCGCAGTTCATCGTGCTCAACAGCGAGAACGAGGAACTGACGCGCAAGAGCATGTGGGATCTCGACTCGCAGGCCGAGATGCTGGACCGGATGGAGTGCGGTCCGGAGGCGCGACTGGTGATCCATGTCGGCGGAGCTTACGGTGATCGCGAGAGCGGCTGCGCACGATGGATTGCGACCTGGAAGCGGTTGAGTGAGCCGGTGCGCCGTCGACTCGTTCTTGAGAATGACGACATCCGCTACAGCGCGGCCGACGTGCTCCGCATCCACGAGGCGACCGGGGTGGCTTTAGTGTTTGATTACCAGCATTTCTGGTGCTTCAACCCGGAAAAGCTCGAGATGATGCCGACTCTTGAGCGCATGCTGCGGACCTGGGAGCCAGGGGTGCGGCCAAAGCTTCACTATTCGTGCGCGCGGACCGAGCTGCGGGAGATCAAGCGCAAGAACCGCAAAACCAAGAAGATCGAAACCGTACTGCAGCCGCCGATCTGGACCGGGCACGCGGACTACAACAATCCATTCGAGACGATCCCGTTTCTGCGCTCCATCGCGCATCTCGATGCGGACGTCATGCTGGAAGCGAAGGCCAAGGACCTGGCACTACTGCGGTTACGGAACGATATAGCCCGGTATGCGCCGGAGCTGACGGCCCGCTACAACATTGATGCGGCGGATGCTCACGAAGAGGTAACAGAGCTGGTGGCAGAAGAGGAAGCCTCGGAGCTGGAGGCCTGACGAAGGCGTTGCTCGTCTCCATAGAGCGGGTGGAGACCGCGCATTCCGCGTTGTCGGATGGGCGGTCTCCGGGCTTTGCGTCCGCGCGGGTTGGCGCGGCGGGTTTGTTTCGCTTCAGCGCTTTAACCCTAGCTAAATCGCTGTTGTACCTCTTATCGGCGGCCGCGCGGCCAACATGAGTTTCTAGCGCAATCTTTCTTCCCGCTATACTGGCGTTCTGTTGATCCCTGGCGAAGAGGACCTTGCCGCATGCGCTTACCGCGAATCGTACCTTGCTTATGTACTTGCATGGCCATGTTCATGGCCGCCGCACCCGTTCGCGCGGCTGACCAGACCGTCGCCTTCAACGCGCTGGTCGATCGCTTCTTCACGGCAGCGCTGCCGTACCAGCCGACACAGGCCACCATGCTCGGCATCCACGATTACGACACAAAGCTCGAGGACTGGAGCCAGGGTACGCGTGACACCGAGATCCGCGGCCTGCATTACTTCATGAGCAAGTTCGACGCGCTCCCGAGTGACGGCCTCGACCAGTCCACGCAGGGCGACCTCACCATGATGCGCAACTCTCTGCGCTCGCAACTGCTTACGCTGGAAACGATCCGCGGCTGGCAAAAGAACCCTGACAACTACTCGAGCGGTATTACCAGTTCGGCTTTCTCGCTGATGGAGCGCGAGTTCGCCTCGCCCGATGACCGGCTGCGATCGCTGATCGCCCGCGAGCAGCAAATGCCGAAGGTGCTCGACGAGGCACGCAAGAACCTTGAAAATCCACCGCAGATCTACACGGAGATCGCGCTCGAACAGATGCCGGGCGACATCTCCTTCTTCCAGAACGACGTGCCGGAGGCGTTCAGCAAGGCGACCGACCCCGCGCTGAAAGCCCAGTTCGCAAGGACAAATGCTGCTGTGATCGCCGCGCTTGCGAGTTACGAGCAGTGGATGAAAACCGATCTTCTCCCGCGCTCGCACGGCGACTTCCGCTTCGGTGCTGACACCTTCCAGAAGAAGCTAGCCTACGACGAGATGGTTACGACGCCGCTGCCGCAGCTGCTGCAGGTAGCGATGGATGATCTGCATCGGAACCAGGCCGAGTTTGCCCGCGTGGCTAAACTTGCCGACCCCACGAAGCAGCCGGCCGACCTGCTGGCTGAGCTGACCACGGACCACCCGGCGCAGGGGCAGCTCCTTGCCACCTTCCATGACCAGTTTGCCGGGCTGATTCAGTTCATTCGCGACCACAAGATCATCACCATCCCGTCGGATGTGCAGCCCGTTCTCGAGGAAACACCACCATTCGAACGCGCAACGACGCAGGCCTCGATGGACCCGCCCGGGCCCTTTGAGATGCATTCGAAGACGGCCTACTTCAACGTGACCCTGCCGGAGAAGAGCTGGACGTCCGAACATGTGAACGACTACCTGCGCGTCTTCAATGTCGGCACTATCACGAGCACCGCCGTGCACGAGGCCTACCCGGGCCATTACGTGCAGTTCCTCTGGGTGAACACCGCGGGCCTGAGCAAAGTGCGCAAGATCGTTACGGCGAATACGAACGTAGAGGGTTGGGCCCACTACTGCGAGCAGATGATGCTGGATGAGGGATACGGCCAGCCTGGCGCCGGAGCTAAAGATACGCATGAGGCGTACCTGATCCGCCTGGGCCAGCTGGTGGATGCGCTCCTGCGCGACGCGCGCTTTGTGGCCGCCATACAGATGCACACCGGCAACATGACCCTGGATCAGGCGCGTGACTTCTTTGTCACGGAAGGCTATCAGACGCGCTCGGTCGCCGACGTCGAGGTGAAGCGTGGGACGTCCGACGCGACGTACCTTTATTACACGCTAGGTAAGCTGGAGATCCTGAAGCTACGCGAAGACTACCGCAGGAAACAGGGCGCAGCCTACACGCTCCAGGGCTTCCACGACGCGTTTATGCGGCAGGGCGGCGCACCGATTCCGATCGTGCGCCAGGCCATGCTGGGCGACAACAGCCCGAGTTTGTAGCCTTCCTGTCAAGACACGAGCGACACCCATGCGCTAGGCTCAGGTCTGGCACAATAGCGAGGGCGCGCACTGCGGAGGTTTGTCCGAAGCTGCGATCCGGGTATTCGCCGGAGCCACACGACGAGAAGGGAAGCAAGAAGAGCGCATGACGCAAAAGGTACGCAAAGCAGTTTTTCCCGCCGCCGGGCTCGGTACCCGTTTTTTGCCGGCGACCAAGGCTATCCCCAAGGAAATGCTTGCCCTGGTAGATAAGCCCATCATTCAGTACGGCGTGGAAGAAGCTATCGCAGCCGGGATCGAAGAGATCATCATTGTGACGGCGAGGGGCAAGAGCGCCATTGAAGACCACTTCGACACGAGCTTTGAGCTTGAAGCGAGCCTTGAGAAGAAGGGGAAGAAGGAGCTGCTGGCACTCGCCCGACAGGTAGCGAGCATGGCCAAGCTTGCTTACGTGCGGCAGAGCGAGGCACTCGGCCTGGGCCACGCCGTGCTGCAGGCGAAAGATCTTGTTGGCGATGAGCCGTTTGCTGTGCTGCTGCCGGACGATGTGATGGCCGGCGAGGTACCGTGCCTGAAGCAGATGATCGATGCATTTGACGACGTGCAAAGCTCGCTCATTGCGACCCAGGTCATTGAGGGCGAGGCGATCTCAGCGTATGGCGTGCTCGACGGCAAGACAGTGGAGGGTAAGCCGAGGTTATTTGACGTAAGCGGCATGGTTGAGAAGCCCAAGCTCCAGGACGCACCCTCGAAAAACGCGATTATCGGTCGTTACATTTTGACACCGGCGATCTTCGGAAAGATCGAGAAGATTACGCCGGGTGCGGGCGGCGAGCTGCAGCTGACGGACGCGATCAAGGCGCTGCTGGGCGAGGAAAAGGTGTATGGATTCTCGTTTGAGGGCGTGCGGCATGACGCCGGCGACAAGCAGGGAATGCTGCGGGCGATGGTTGATTTCGCGCTCAAACGCGAGGACCTTGGGCCAAAGTTCCGTGAGTATCTGAGGGGTTTGTCGCTGTAGGTAGTCTGCTCTTTGGACTGAGAGGAGGCGTCGAGCATATGGCCCCTATCCTCGCGGCGGTCTTTGTCGGACGACCGGAGACAATCGAGGATCGTCGCGGGAGCTGGCGATCCTCCATCCGCCGCAAGCCGGTTTTCGGTACCGTCCCTGTCACCACGAGCGGGCTGCTTGGCGACAAAGTAGCTCAGCCGTACCACGGCAGCCCGGGAGCAGCAGTTTGTGTGCATCTGCTTGACCACTACCGCTTCTGGGAAAGCCATGACAATGTGCCCCTGGCGCCGGGTAGCGTCGGGGAGAACTTCACCCTTGACGGCATCACCGAGGACTTGGTGTGCGCAGGAGATATCGTCCGCGTTGGATCGGCGTGCTTCCAGGTATCTGGACCGCGTGTGCCTTGCGCAAACCTGGCCCGGCACCTGGGGCGACCGGACTGGGTAAAGCGCACGATCGAAGAGAATCGAACCGGCTTTTACCTGCGTGTTTTGGAAGCCGGAGCAGTCTCTGCCGGAGACCGGTGGCGACTAGAGGCTCGGCCGAACCCCGAAGCCACGATTCCAGCACTGAACCGATGTATGTATCTCGAGTTCGACCCTGAGTTCGCCAGGCGGTCGCAGCAGATGACTGGCCTGGCGGACTGGTGGAAGCGGCAGCTTTTCGAGAAGCTTTCCAGACACGCAGACGCGTCTGGAAAATCAGGCCACTGGACAGAAACGATGGCCCACTCGGCAGAAGCTACTGCTTGAGCGTCTTCATGTCGATGACGAAACGGTACTTGACGTCCGCCTTCACCACGCGCTCATAGGCCTCGTTGATTTTGTCGATCGGGATGATTTCGATGTCGGACACGATGTTGTGCTCCGCGCAATAGTCGAGCATCTCCTGTGTTTCTTTCATGCCGCCGATGGCGGAGCCGGCGAGCGAGCGGCGATTGTTGAAGAGGCTGAAGGCCGCAACCGAAGAAGGCTGCTCCGGCGCGCCCACCTGACAGACTGTTCCATCGCGCTTCAGCAGGCCCAGGTAGACGTTCATGTCGTGCGTCGCGGACACGGTGTCGAGGATGAAATCGAAGCTGTTCTTCTGGGCTGCCATCGCCTGCTCATCCCTGGAGTTGACGACCTCGTCGGCGCCGAGGCGCTTTGCATCTTCCGCCTTGTTCAGCGAGGTGGTGAACTGCACCACATGTGCGCCGAAAGAGTGCGCGAACTTAAGGCCAAGATGGCCGAGACCGCCAAGGCCGACCACGCCGACTTTTTGCCCGGCCTTGACGCCCCAGTGGCGCAGCGGCGAATAGGTCGTGATACCGGCACAGAGCAGCGGGGCTACCCCGGCAGGGTCCAGCTTCGGCGAGATCGGGTGGACAAAGTGCTCATCGGCGACAATCACGTTGGAGTAGCCGCCATACGTCGGTGCACCGTCGTAGCCTTTGCTGTTGTAAGTCTCGACCGCGCCTTTCTGGCAGTACTGCTCTTCGCCGGCCTTGCAGTTCTCGCACTGCCGGCAGCTGTCGACGATAACCCCGACCGCTGCCGCATCCCCGGCTTTCAGGCGTTTGACTTCCGCGCCGACCGCCGAAACCTTGCCGACGATCTCGTGGCCCGGCACCATGGGGTATTTCGAATTGCCCCACTCACCGCGTGCCTGATGGATGTCGGAGTGGCAGACGCCGCAGAAGTCGATCTCGACGACAACATCACGCGGACCGGGGTCGCGGCGTTCGAAGGAGAAGGGTCCGAGTGGCTTTGTGGCTTCCTGGGCGGCGTAACCGTGCGCTTTCAACATGATCTCCGAAGATCCTTCCGTGGTGAGGGTAAGACTGCTCTCGTTAGGATGCCCGCTGCTTCGTACGGGGCGTAGAGACGCACCGGCTTAGCCAGCGAACTCGCTGCGCCTGCGGCTGTAGGCGAAGTAGATCAACAAGCCGATCAGCAGCCAGACGAAGAAGCGCAGCCAGGTTACAATCGGCAGCCCAGCCATGAGCAGCGTGCAGAAGACGATCGACAACACCGGGAACACCGGGCCGCCGGGGCAGCGGAATGAGCGGTGGCGGCCGGGATCTTTCCAGCGCAGAACAAGTACGCCGGCTGAGACAAGCACGAAGGCGAAAAGCGTACCGATGTTGGAGAGGTCGGCGAAGGTGCCGATATCGAGCAGTCCCGCCGGGACGCCGACGACGAGACCGGCAACCCAGGTGGAAACCACCGGCGTGCGAAAACGCGGATGGATGCGCGAGAAGGCAGAGGGCAGCAGCCGGTCGCGCGACATGGCGAACCAGACTCGAGCCTGGCCTATCTGGAAGACCAGGATGGACGAGATCATTCCCAGCAACGCCCCGACCAGCACCGCGAGCCGTACCCAATGCAGCAGCGGACTGCCGGTCGCGACCGAAAGCTTCTTGAGCGTATTGACGACGGGCGCCGCGTCATCGACCAGGGTGTCCCACCGGACAAGACCGGTGAGCACGACCGCGACGCCGATATACAAAATGGTCGAGATGACAAGCGTCGCGATGATGCCGATGGGGATATCGCGCTGCGGGTTGCGGCACTCCTCGGCTGCGGTAGAGACGGAGTCGAAGCCGATGTAGGTGAAAAAGATGATCGATCCACCTGTCAGCACGCCCGACCAGCCGTTCGGCGCGAAAGGGTCCCAGTTGCCGGAGTGGATGAAGCCCGCGCCCGCCATGACAAAGACAAGGATGGCCGCAATCTTGAGCAGAACCATGATGTTGTTGGTCTCGGCCGACTCGCGAATGCCGCGTACCAGCACCACCGTGAGCAGCATGACGACCAAGAAGGCGGGAATGTTAAAGCCGAGGTGCCAACCGGGTCCGTAGAGCGTATGCCCCGCCAGGTCAGAGAGCCCCATGGGCAGGTAGGCAGGTGAGATCCACCGCAGGGATGGATGTAGACCCATCCAGTCGAGCAGATCAACCACGTGCGCAGCGAAACCGACGGAAACGGCCATGTTCGAGAAGGCGTACTCGAGAATGAGGTCCCAGCCGATGATCCAGGCGACGAGTTCGCCCATCGTTGCGTAGGTGTAGGTGTAGGCCGAGCCGGCGATCGGGATCATCGAGGCCAGCTCGGCGTAGCAGAGGCCGGTAAAGCAGCACACGATCGCGACGAGCACGAGGGAGAGCGCGAGCGCAGGCCCGGCGCCCGGGCGGCCAAGCAGCGCCGTGTGATGCACCAGGTAGTCGGCGACCGGCGTGTTGAGCACGGAGGTCGCGTCAAATTTCTCGCCGGAAATCGCCGTGCCAATGACCGTGAAGATCCCCGAGCCGATAACCGCACCGATGCCAAGAGAGGTAAGCGAGACCGGACCCAGCGTCTTGCGAAGCGAGTGCTCCGGCTGCTCGGACTGCTCGATCAGTTTGTCGATGGATTTGGTGCGAAACAGTTGGCTCGGCAGCGAAGTAGCTCCGGAGGGAGGGATGCGTCCTGGAAAAAACGATGCGCCCTGCGGTGGTCCATGACGCAGGCGTCATGGAGACGGCAGGGCGCATCGCCTGCTTGAGCTTAGCGCTTGCCCTGGCCGCGGCTCAGCTTCTTCGGCTTCTTCTTTGCCGAACCACGCGGTGCGGTGCGCTTTGCCTTCGGTGCCGCCTTCTTCCGGGCGGCGCGCTTTAGCTGCTTGCGCTCTTCCACGCTCTCGATCTTCGTTGTGTTTGCCATGCAGTGTCTCTCTTCCCTTGCGGAACCAGCCGCGATGATTCATTTCTACTACAGTGCCGCGAGTGCCGTGCCCCGTTTCCGTGGCTGCGCCTCGCTTACCTGCCACGAACGACGCGGATCTCGAAGAGCTTTGGCCACAGCTTGCCCGTGACAAACAGCCGGTCATCCTTTTGATCGTAAGCAATGCCATTCAGGACCGCATCGCGGCTGGACTGCTCGACAACCGGCAGCAATCCGATGAGGTCGATCCAACCCAGCACCGCGCCCGTTGCGGGCGAGATCCGGGCAATGCGGTTCGACATCCAGATATTCGCGTAGATTTGGCCGTGCACGTACTCCAGTTCGTTCAGCTGATCGATCGGCTTCCCGTGATCTTCCACAGCGATGGTGCGCTTGACCTCGAATGTCTCAGGATCCAGAAAGCGCAGCGTCGAGCTGCCATCGCTCAGGATCAAACTATGGCCGTCATGAGTCAGACCCCAGCCTTCGCCGGTGTAGTGCAGGGTACGCAGCAACCGGAAGCTCCCGCGGTCATACACGAAGGCCACATGCGACTGCCAGGTTAGCTGGATCAGCGTGTTGCCCCAGTCGGTAAGCCCTTCCGCAAAGAACTGCGGCGGAACCTGCCGCTGCTCGAGTGTTTGCCCGGTCGCCAGATCGTCGAGCCGCAGCGTTGATTGGCCGTTCAGACCGGTGCTCTCATAAAGGTGCCCATCGACAAAGATCAGCCCCTGGGTAAATGCCTGCGGGTCGTGCGGGTAGGTGTGAACGATACGGTAGGTATCTGCTGCGGAGCCAGCGTGGAGCAGAGCAAAGCAGAGGAAGATGATGCCGAAGAGAGGGCGCTGCATACAGGACGAGGCTACTGCTTCCGGCGTCCCAAGCACAGCCCCGGCTATCCTTGCGGCAGCGGCGGACGCCTAAAACCGTTCAAGCTTGGCGAACTTCTCCACCAGCTTCTTGACACCGTGCTGTGCAAAGCTCACGGTCAGCTTCGCTTCTTCGCCATCGCCCTCGCGCCGCACGACCTGGCCTTCCCCGTACTTAGGGTGGCGTACACGCTGGCCATTCCGAAATCCGGTGGCGCCGGTAGGCGTCTCAATCTCGAGCTTGGGCCGGCTGCCGGAGACTGCGCCGCCGCGCGCGCCGAAGAACTGAGCGATGTTGTCGAGCGAGTTCGGCGCGGCGCTGCCCGGTTTCAGGCCGGCTCGCGATGTTGCGCCGGCAGCAGGCGCGGGCCGGTAGCTCTGGTCCTCGTCCTCATAGGAGTAGTGGCGTTCACCATCCCGCTCGGTTTTCCCGTCGCTTTTGCGCGAGCTACCTCCATAACGCGAGCCACTGCCGTAGCCATACCCCGACGCCGATCCGTAGCTGCCCCAGCCGCTAACCCCCGTTCGAGCCGCCGCACCGCCCGAAACGTCCTCCAGCAAGTGTCCGGGTACCTCTTCCAGGAAGCGCGACGGTATGCTTGCCTCCGGCATGTCGTTGCCATAGCGGCGCCGGTAGCGGGCGCGGGTCAGCAGGAGCGTGTCCATGGCGCGCGTCATGCCGACGTAGCAAAGCCGGCGCTCCTCCTCCATCTGTGCCGGGTCGTTGAGCGTACGGGAGTGCGGGAAGAGGTTTTCTTCGAGGCCCGCAAGCAGCACGACTGGAAATTCCAGTCCCTTGGCCGCGTGCAGAGTCATTAAAGTCACACGCGCGTCGGGATTGATCTTGTCGGTGTCGGAAACGAGCGCGGCGTGGTCCAGGAAGTCCGAGAGCGTTTCGCCGCGTTCCTGCGCATCCTGCGCGGCGTTGGCGAGTTCCTTCAGGTTCTCAATGCGGGAGAACGACTCGGGCGTCCCTTCTTCCTCAAGCGCGCGGATGTACCCGGAACGGTCATTGATGAAGCGGATAAGCTCGGGCAGTGTCGCGGGGTCACCCGGCTTGCGAAAGGCAGCTGCAGTCTCTTTTTCACGCGCCTCTCGCGCCGCGTCCGCCGTGGAAGGAACGCTCAACTGCTGCACGCGTCGGCCCGCTGGCGTGCGCTTCGGGGCGCGTTCGTCGGCGAACGGATTGAACGCCGCAGCGTCCAGTTGGGCCGGCTCGGCGCTCCCTGCCGTGTCTCCGTCTGCGAGTGCAGCCGCGCTGTCGTTCCCTTCCTCTGCCCCGCCAAAGCTTGCCGGATCGAACTCAGCGTCCAGGTCTGCGCCATCCCCACCGGCGTCCTCGCCCTCGAGCGCGAGCATGCCCTGCGCTGCATCCCCGAATGCGAAGCTCGTGTCGTCGCCGGCGTGCAGCGTACGGTCCAGATCCGTCGGCATGTCGTCCCGGGTGTCAGCTGCGTGCGCCTCGCCCATCGCGACAGTAGCGTCAGCATCGGTCGCCGCACCGATGTCGCCCGCGAGTTTTCCCGCGAAGTCCGGCGCGAGCAGCGCGCGGGCGTCCTCGATCATGCGCCGGAAGGCGTCGAGCGAGATCAGCGCGCGCGAAGGCAGCAGCTTTTCGCGAAGCGCATGGCCGATTGCCGTATAGGTGCTGGTGCCGGTTTCAATCGCCAGGCGCTCCAGTGTGTCAAGTGTGGTGCGACCGATGCCGCGCGCCGGCGTGTTGATGACCCGCTGCAGCGCCACGGAGTCGTGCGGGTTTTGCACGACTTTCAGATACGAAAGTACGTCCTTGATCTCAGCGCGTTCGTAGAACGAGAAGCCGCCGACCATGGTGTAGCTGATGCCGTAGCGGCGCAGGGACTCCTCGATCAACCGGGACTGCGAGTTGGTCCGGTAAAGCACCGCGGCGCGAGGCTGCTCGTGCGTGGAACCGGACGCAAGACTTTGCCCGGCCTCACGCAGGTACTTGTTGATATAGTCCGCGATGAACAGCGCTTCGTTCTCACCGTCTGGCGCCTCGTAGTAGCCGATCTTCGCGCCACCCTCGCGTGCGGTCCACAGGTCCTTGCCCTTACGTTGCGAGTTGCGCGCGACGACTGCACCTGCGGCCTCCAGGATGATCTGCGTCGAGCGATAGTTCTGCTCGAGACGGATCGTCTTTACGCCGGGAAAATCCTTTTCGAACTCAAGAATGTTGCGAATATCTGCGCCGCGCCAGCTGTAAATGCTCTGGTCTTCGTCGCCGACGACGCACACATTGTGCTCGGGCCCAGCGAGCAGCTTCATCAGTTCGTACTGTGGGCGATTGGTGTCCTGGTACTCGTCGATCAGCAGATATCTGTAACGGCGGTTGTAGCGTTCGCGCGTTTCGCCGCTCGCCCGCAGCAGGTGGACGGCTTCGAGCAGCAGATCGTCGAAGTCAAGCGCGTTGTTCTTGCGCAGCTCCTTCGTGTAGGCCTCAAAGATGTGCGCAACGCGCTCACTGCCGGGGTCGGCAGACTGCAGGTAGAACTCCTGCGGGTCAAGCATGTGGTTCTTCGCCCAGGAGATGCGCGAAAGCACTGTCCGCGGCGTGAGCTGCTTGTCATCGAGCCCCATGCGCCGCATGATCGCCTTCACGACCTGCTGCTGATCGCTCTCGTCGTAGATGGCGAAGGTGCGGGTAAGCCCTCCATCCTGGCCCGGCGTGCGGAGTGCCTCGATGTCGCGCCTGAGCATACGCACGCAGAAGGAGTGAAAGGTCGCGAGCAGCGGCTTGGCCAACGTCGACGAGCCAATCAGCTTCTCGACGCGCTCGGCCATCTCCTTGGCCGCCTTGTTGGTAAAGGTTACGGCGAGGATGGCGTCGGGCGCGACGCCACGCTGCTCGATCAGGTAGGCAATCCGGTGCGTGATGACCCGCGTTTTGCCCGAACCCGCGCCGGCAAGCAGCAGCACCGGCCCGTCGACCGCCTGGACGCCCTCGGCCTGCTGCGGGTTCATATTTTGAAGGAGGGGGTGCACTGGAGCTAGTTTACGATGCGCGTCCTTTCCTTACATAAAGTAAGGAAAGGATAGGATGATCTACAGGAGAGTGCCATGGCCGTGGCGATTGTGACGTCCAAAGGGCAGATTACGATCCCGGTTGAGGTGAGGAAGGATCTCGGACTCAAGACCGGGGACAAGGTTGAGTTCCGGCAGGATGAGGGAACGGGGACGTACATCTTGCGGCGTAAGACAGGCTCGGTCATGGACCTGTTCGGTTCCCTGAAGTACGATGGGCCGCCTGTCACGATCGAGCAGATGAAGGAGGCGGTCGGTGATCATCTTGCGGAAGAGGATGAGCGGATCAAGCGTGAGTGGAGAGAAAGCCACTGATCGGCATTGATACGAACGTACTCTTACGCTTCACTCTCGGCGACGACGCTGTACAGGCGGCACAGGCGCGAGAGTTCTTCTGTGCGCTCACGCCGCGAAACAGCGGCTACCTTTCGCTGCTCGTCCTCTCAGAGTTTGCCTGGACGCTGGCGCGCCTGTATAAGTTCCGGCGCGCAGAGATCGGCGACAAGATCGAGGAGATCCTGGGCGTGACAGTGTTTGAGATCGAGCGCCCTGTGATCGTGCAGAAGGCCCTGCAGCTGTATCGGCAATCAAGCGCAGACTTCGGTGATTGTTGCATCGCCGCGCTCAGCAATGCTGCAGGCTGTACGCACACCTACACGTTTAACAAGGCCACAGCCAAGCTGCCCGGCATGCGGCTGCTTGGAGCATCGCAGGCGTGAAGCAGGTTTGCGTCTTCTGCGGTTCCTCAGACGGCGCCCGGCCGGAGTACCGCGCGGAGGCCACACGTCTCGGACAGTTGCTGGGCGAGCGCGGGTTTGGGCTCGTATATGGCGGTGCTTCTGTGGGGATGATGGGCGCGGTGGCCGATGCGGCGCTTGCTGCCGGGGCACCGGTGGTTGGGGTTTTGCCGGAGGTGCTGCGGGAGCGCGAGATCGCGCACCCCGGCCTTGCCGAGCTGCACTATGTGGGTTCCATGCATGAGCGCAAGGCGCAGATGGCCGGGCGGGCAGACGCGTTTGTGGCGCTGCCGGGCGGCTTCGGCACGCTCGATGAGTTCCTGGAGATTGTGACCTGGGCGCTGCTTGGCATCCACGCCAAGCCGTGTGTGCTCGTGAATACAGGCGGCTACTTCGGCCGACTACTTGGCTTCCTGGACTACGCGGTCGCGGAAGGCTTCGCGCGCTCGTCGGCCCGTGCTCTGGTGCAGGTGGCGGAAGACGCTGAGGGCGCGCTCGCGATCATTGAGCGCGCGTTTGCCTCCCCGGCTAGCAGTGATCAGAGATAAGACTGACATGGTAGAGCTGAATCTATGCACCATGATAGAAGCACCAATCGAGCGCTGTTTCGATCTTTCGCGAAGCATTGAAGCTCATTTGTTGGGAACTGATCAGACCGGGGAACAAGCCGTCGAAGGCGCGACTACCGGCTTGATCGGGCCAGGTCAGTTCGTAAAATGGAGAGCTACACATTTTGGAGTAAAACAGCATCTCTCCAGCCGGATTACCGCTTACGACCGACCTCGCTACTTTCAGGACACCATGATTGAGGGAGCGTTTCGGTCCATGCAGCACGACCACTTCTTTAAGGAGCTTTCCTCGGGGGAAACCGAGATGAAGGACCGCTTTGTCTTTTCGGCGCCGTTACCCTTAGTTGGGCTAGTAGCGGAGAAGCTGGTGCTCAGGCGGTATATGCAGGACCTTCTCACACGCCGCAACGCGATTCTGAAGCAGGTTGCCGAATCCGAGCAGTGGAGGAAGCTGCTACCTGCAGCAGACCATCTTTAAACAGAGCCTCTGGAGAAAGCGGCGGCCAGCTTAACTCGCAGTTGGCTGGACGCTTTACTTAACGGCTCTGGGCCTGCGCTTGCCACTTCTTCGCGAGTGCCGGATCCGCCAGCGCCTTGATGAACAGACCGCCAACCACGGAGCGGGCCTGGAAAGGCTCCTGCTTGCCGGTCTTCGTGTCGTACCAGTCCGTCATCGGGACGCGGCTCTCGGTCGAGTCAGCCCACTTGGCCAACGGCGCGATCATCTGCTGGAACTGCTGCTGGTCGCTCGCCATCGTCGCCGACCATAGCTCCCAATCAAGCTTTGTGTAATCCCGGCGTGAGTCGAGCGGAAAGCCGTACTGGTTTTCATGCGCGATGTACCACTTCACCTCGTTCTCGCGAAGGGTCGGCGGGAAGAGCTTGAGACCAAGCAGCGTGTCCCAGACCAGGTTGTACTTCTGGCTCCATGTTCCGGGTTTGTCGAAGGCAAGCTTCGTGTGGTCGCCTTCCACACCCATCGCGAGGAACTGCTTGACCATGCTTTCCGCAATGGCCCGATACTGCTTTGCGACCTGCTCATGGCCGAGCTGGTGCGCCAGGTCGGCGTACGCGCCCACCCCGACAATAGCTTTCACGGTCAGGTTTTCCTGGTGCGCGAGGTGCCCGGCGAAGTCATCGGTGGAAAGCTGGTTGACCGGGTCGCGCCCTTCTTTCTGGAGGTAATCCGCCCACTTGGTGAGTTCGGTCCAGTACCGCTCGGCGAGATGTGGGTTGCCCTCCGCGTGCGCGAGCGCGTCGGCCATGATAAGCATGTTGCCCGACTCTTCCACGGGCTGCTGGTCGTCCTCGGTCTCCTCGCCGCCGCCATAGACCTGGCCGTTAGCCAGCGGCCAGGTGCCTACGTCGTGTGGGGAAAATGGAAACTTCCAGCGCGGCAGCACGGAGTAGCGGAGCACAGGCTCGACTTGGGCCTCCATCAGCGCAGGGTTGAACAAGAGCAGGATCGGCGACTGCGGATACATGACGTCCACCGTACCTACGCAGCCATTTGAGGAGTTCTCCTTGCAGAAGTAAAGTGGCGTGCCCTGCGTGTCCGCGGTCAGCTCGCAGGCGGCCAGGCTTTCCCGGTAGGCCAGGTTGGTCAGGTAGCTGTAATCCGCGCCACCAGCAGCGGTCATGTCCCCGTCCAGCTGCTTATCGTAAGCGTCGCCCCGGGCGTCCAGCTGCGTGTACTGCTGCTCGGCCTCATCCAGCATGGCGCCGATCGGCTGGTTGTTGCGCTGCCACCAGGGCTTCAGCCGCTGGTTCAGGTACTCCAATGCGAAGTCGTCTGTATAGCTCACAAGCACGTGCGCAGAACTCTCCGACGAACCGACCGAGCCCAGGTGGACGACTGCGTCCAGGTGCGCGGCGCTCTCTCGCGCGGCTGCCGGAAACTCAAGCGAGTCCGGTTCTGTCAGCGTGCCCTGCTGTGCAAAGGTCTGCCAGGCCGTATCGAGTCGCTCATGAGCGACCAAGGCCATGCTGCCGTGTTCGGCGTGCGGCACCGCCAGGTGAAAGTACCCCCAGTCGATGCGGAGGTTGTCGCCTTTCCGATCGAGCACTCGCTGATCGCGCGAACCTACGTTCAAAACGTCCAGTGCGCCTGTTTCGGAGCGGCCCCATGTCACCGCATCTGTTCCCTGGTTGACCGCGATCTCCGGGTTGACGTCGATCATGGCGTCGACCGTATGCTGCGCGCCGTCGGCGGACTTCGCCGACCAGGTCAGATAGGTCACCGGCCGGGACAGCAGCGTCATGTCCTGCGGAAACGCCGGTGTAAAGAAGCTCAACCGGAGGGTGATGCCTGCTCCGATAAAGGTGTAGACGGTGTGCGTCGCTTCCACCTGCACGGCTGTCTGCTCCATTGCAGGAAAGGACTTTGGGTAGTCGCCCATAACGCGGAATGCTTTGCCGTCGACTCGGACGAAGCTCAGAAACGCCTGCTCGGTGCCGGTCCAGTGGCGAGTAGTGCTGTCGGTGAGCTTGTCGGTGTCGGACCACACGGAGAAGTACGGATTATGCGTAATGAGCGGCACAGCCGGTGGACGATGCTGCGTCGCTGCCCCTTGCTGGGCATATGCATTCGGGAGCAGGGAGAAGAGAAACAGGAGGGCGGCGCACCGGACGGTCTTCATCGCGTATGCAGTGTACTGAGGACAGCAGGGGATGTCTCTGATGCAAATGAACTATTCGGCTGCTCGGCACTCCGCGCACTGACAGTGTCGGCGCAGGTAGTCCCAGGAGTAAATCCCGCTGGTGTGCCCATCATTCCATCCGAACGAGATCGCATACCGGCCCACCTGCTGCACTGTGGCAGGCCGCGCCGGGGCTTTGAACATCGGCAGCACCGCAGCGGGCTGCGCGGCTGCTTCGCCGACGGCTCGACCGCTCTTTTCCCGGTCATCGTGGCAGGTCGCGCAGGGGCAAGCCTGCCGCAGCCAGGGAAAGCTCCAATGGCTGCGGTGGCCATCGCGCCAGTCGATCTCCAGGCCTGTTCCCGTGGTTTTCTGCACGCGAACCTTCAGCGGCTCAGTGGCTTCACGCGGGAGCGGCGCATGCTCCTGGTCGGCGCGCCGGGCTTGCTCCGCGCTCAGGAGCCGGAATCCTTCATGACTCATCGCTGTGCCTCGCTCCCTGCTGTTGAAATGCTACCAGCGCGGCAGCGCGTTCGCTTCCGGCTTACAGACCGCCGTTGCGCCAGAAGAAGTATCCGGCCATGGCGAAGCCAAGTACCGTCACAATGACGCGCATCAGGCGCGGATTTAATCGCCGCGCACTCCGTCCGCCGGCGTAGCCGCCAATAGCCCCTGTGACCATCATCAGCAGGCAATGCTGCCACAGGACCTGTCGTTCGACAATGAAGAGCAGCACGGCCACGCCATTCGCGACAGTGGTGGTGATCACCTTGAGCGCATTGATCTGGTTTACGTTCTCGATGCCGAAGAGCGCCAGCAGCGACATGATGAGAAAGCCTGCGCCCGCGCCGAAGTAGCCGATGTAGAGCGTGACGAAGGTCGTCGAAAGCAGCAGCGGCCAAAGAGATGTGCGCACGGCAGCTTCCGGGGGAAGGGATACCGCTTTGCCGCGCCCGCGCCTCTGGATCCACTGCGAGAGCGGCGTCGCCACCGCAAAGAGGCTTGCCGCCGCGAGCAGCAGCCAGGGTACAAGGTGCAGAAAAGTTCTTTGGCCAGTGTGCAGCAGAGTAACGCCGCCACCGACACCGCCGACAGCAGCCGCCCCGGCCAGCGGCAGCACGAGATGACGATTCTGCCCTAGGTCGCGCCGGTACGCTGCGATGGAGGTAAACTGCCCCGGCCAGAGTGCCACCGTGTTGGTGGCATTCGCCTGGATCGGCGGTACTCCCAGTCCGAGCAGCGCCGGGAAGGAGAGGAAGGACCCGCCACCGGCAACCGAGTTCAGCAACCCAGCCAGAAACGACGCGGTACATAACCATGCAGTCGAGCCGCTCAGGGACAGGTTGCTCGAGAAAGGCATTCTTTCAGCCTAGCTGTTCTCTCCAGCCGGCCCGTTTCTGCGCTCGCCGGCTTACGCCAGTTTTGTGCCGAGCACCGCAGCCGCAGCGACTGGCTGTGGGATGGCAGTTGCTGCCGCAATGCCAAGGTAGGAGTCAACGGTAGCCGTGCTCAGACCAAGCGAACTCGCGATCTCGTTCACGCTCTGGCCCTGCTGCTGAAGAAGCTGCGCCTGCGCGCCTGCGGACAGTGTGACCACGTCCGATGTGTCCCGGCTTCGTCGCCTGTCCGGTGCTATGCTGCGGCTCGCCGCCTTTGTCCGGGAGCGCTGTCTCTCCTGCCGGTGTCTGCGCGTCGATGGGCGAAATCATTGAGGTCCCTCCTTTTCTGCCCTCACGCTAGCACCAGTTTCGGGCTGCTAGGCCGCACTACGGAGCGGGGCCTGTCACCACAGTGCGCGTTTCTCCCGATCTGAAACACGAGAGCCGAGAGCCGGCGCGTCAGTCCCTAAGCACCGGCGTCGCCGCCATCAGTGCCTGCGTGTATGGGTCGGTCGGCCGTGAGATCACCTCGGCAGCGGGGCCAAGCTCAAGCAGCTTGCCCTGCCGCAGAACGGCGATCTCGGTCGCGAGATAGCGCACCAGCGGCATGGAGTGCGTGATGAACAGGTAGGTCAGCGAGAACTCGCGCTGCAGCGAACGCAGCAGATTGACCACCTGCGCGCCCACGCTCACATCCAGCGCCGAGACGGGCTCGTCCAGCACCAGGACCTCAGGGCGCAGTGCCAAGGCACGGGCGATGTTGATCCGCTGCCGTTGGCCGCCTGAGAACTCGTGCGGGTAGCGCTCCAGGGCCGAAGCGTCCAGGTCGACCTTACCCAGCAACTCCCCCGTCGCGCTGCGAAGTCCGGCCCGGCTCAGATCAAACCCGCTGCGGTGAATCAGAAACGGCTCTGCGAGGATCTCGCGGACACGCATTCGCGGGTTCAGCGCGGCATACGGATCCTGGAAAACGGGCTGCATGCGTCGCCGAATGCCCCGCATGGAGCTTCCCCGGGCGGAGTCGAGTCTCACCCCGTCGAAGCTGACCGTCCCGCCACTCGGCGGCACCAGCCCGAGCACCATACGCGCAATTGTGCTCTTGCCCGAGCCTGACTCGCCCACCAGGCCCAGCGTCTCGCCCCGTCGGACCATAAAGGAGACATCGTCGACAACCACCGCATGACCGCGGTCGCCTCTCCCCGTGCGCGGGTAGGTCTTGGTCACGTGTGCGAGCTCGATGACCGGTTGCATGCCCCAAAGGCTATCAGGCAGGCCGGCTTGCGTGGGCCGCGGTGCCGGGCGTAGAGTGGCCGCGCTCTGAAACGAGCCAAATAGCCGCATCGCTGTGTAAATGTTTGCCACCCTTCGGAGGAATCCCATGCCTGCCACCTACCTGTCTCGACGCAACCTGCTCGGCCTCGCTTCAGCCACCGCGGTCACAGCCGCCTTGCCCCCGCTTTTCGCGCCCAGAGCTGCACAGGCGCAGTCGCTGCCGCCCGCTCTTGCGAGCGATGCACAGGCATACCTGACGGCCGTCAACAGCGGCTTCGACTTCCAGAATCGGATGATGGACGCCTACGCGACTGGCTCGACCGTCCGGCTAACGCAGAGCTACAGCGACCAGGCGCTCGGAGCAACTGCGTTCACCTATGACAACGCCGTCACTATCCATGCCTACCTTGCAGCCGGCGACTCGGACGACATCGCACGGGCCGAGACTCTCGGCCTGGGTCTGCTGTACGCACAGAAGACTAATTTTCCGGTCAGCGACGGCCGTTTCGCGCAGGGCTATTACGTGAACGTGCCAGCTGCCGATGGCAGTGGGGCGTACATCACGCCGGCCGCCGCGCCGTACTACTTCTACACAAGCGCGGTCGGTGACCAGGCTTGGGCCGGCATGGCGCTTGCCCAGCTTTATCGCGTGACGAAGAACAGCCAGTACCTGGCTGGAGCGACGCTGGTCGCCAACTGGATCGTGAACAATACCTATGACACCGAAGGCCCTGGCGGCTTCAAATTCGGCACTACCATCAACCAGTACAACCAGTCCGTCCCTTCAACAAACGGCAAGTCAACCGAGCACAACATCGACTGCTACGCCTTCTTCACCATGCTCGCCACGCTCACCGGTGGCAATGCAGGCAACGGCATGAGCTGGTCGGCGCTGGCTCAACACGCGCTCGCGTTCGTGGTGGCCACCTTCAATCCGAATGGGCCGTACTTCTACACGGGCACTCTCGGCGACCAGATCACGATCAATACCTCGCCGATCCCGGAGGATTGCCAGACCTGGTCCTACCTCGCAGCGCTCGATGCTCCCTCCCAGGGAACAATCGACTGGGCGGTGAACAACCTGCAGACGACCGACACGGCAGGCGCAAAGAACTCGAACCTGACCGGCAGCGAGCAGATCAGCGGCCTCGTCTTCGATACGGCGAGCCTGACGACGACGCTTGCCGGGGCAGACCCGCACGCTGTCTGGCTTGAGGGCACCTCACACACAGCCGCGGCCCTGGTGGCGCGTGCCCTGCGTGGTGAGCAGTTCGGCTCCATCCTTACCGACCTGACAACCGCAGCCGGGCTGCTCACACAGTGCATCGCCGCCCAGAACCAGCTTGGTGGTGGGCAGACCGTGAATGGCGTCGCCATACCGGTCGGCCTGGGCCTGGTCGCCTCCACCAGTGTGATGGACACAGGCTTCGGCTATACCTATGGGCCGTCCCTGCATATCGGTGCGACTGGCTGGTTTCTGCTGGCCATCATCGCAGCCAACCCGTTCCAGCTGGGCTACCGTGTGATCGGCTGAGAAGCGTGTAGCAGGTAAGCGTATTCAGGAAGACGTCATCCTGAGCGTAACGAAGGACCTGCTTCCCTTTGCAGGTGCAGCAAGAGCGGGTCCTTCGTCGAACTGCCCCTCAGAGGATGCCTCCTGGGAGTTGTGGCACCTCACAGGTTTGTGGAGGGGTCGGTTTGTCTTCCAGTGCCGGACCGCCGTTTGTGGGCGAGGATCTCGTAGAGATCGTGCAGATTGTTTCCGAGAGTGCGACTTCACAGTCGCAATGAGAACGGCTCGGGAACACGCGTGTCATCCAGCGTCCGAGCTGCGTTCCGCTCTCACTGCGCAGCGTTCGAGACAGCCTGCCAAGCATCCCAAGTCGCAAGACGGTCGGCATAGGTTGAGCGAATCTGGGGCAAGGTTGCGCTGCCGAGGATGAGACGAAGAGGCGGCTGCTCTGCATCAACTACCTTGAACAGCGCTTCGGACGTTGCCTGCGGGTTCCCGCGTTCCAGCTTCATGAGGCCTGCCATGAAATCCTTACGGAAGGTGTCATAAACCTCAAGCGGGTTCGCACGTGTAGCGCTCTTGCCGAAGCCCGTAGCGTAGGCTCCAGGTTCAATCATGGTGACCTTGATCCCGAACTGTGCCACCTCTTTGGCCAGAGACTCGTGCATGGATTCGGCAGCCGCTTTGGTCGCGGCATACACACCGATCAAAGGCGCGGGAACCACACCGAGACTGCTGGTTACACCCAGAATGTGACCGCTCCCCTGCCGTCTCAGGAAGGGCAAAGCTGCCCGGAGAACGCGTACAACGCCGGTATAGTTTGCATCGAAGAGGTTTGCGATCTGTTCATCGGTCGCCTCTTCCGTTGTGGCAATCAGACTATATCCGGCGTTATTGACCAGAACATCCATTCGCCCAAAGTGCTTGAAACCTCCTTGCACCGCCTCAGGAACACGAGCAGCGTCCGTCACGTCCATCTGTAACGGGAGAACTGCGTCGCCAAACCGTTCCTTCAGGTCTGCAATGCTTTCAAGGTTTCGCGCGGTTGCGACGACCTTGTCACCCCGTTCCAGTGCTGCTTCCGCCCATATGCGGCCGAACCCACGCGATGCTCCTGTGATGAACCAGACTTTGCTCATGTCGCCTTTTTGGCCGGGTATCAGCCCGACAACTATCTGTACACTGTTAAGTTATGGGCCGCACAAGTCCTTCGAAGACCGTCCAGACCACTCTCCCTCACAGTAGCGGACCATCTAAACGCCGTCAAGATACAGCACCCATCGCCAAAGCAAGGGACAGCTACCATCATGGCGATCTTCGTGCAGCACTCATCACCGCTGCTGACGAAATCATTACCGAGAAGGGCATCGAAGGCTTCTCGCTTCGTGCAACGGCCCAGAAAGCGGGTGTTTCGCCCGCAGCTCCTGCCCATCATTTCGACAGTGCCAGAGGCCTCCTAACGGAAGTTGCCATCCTCGCCTACGAACGCGCGGGACGATACATCGATACTGCTGGGCGCTCACAGAACGCGGTGACCGACGTAAGAACTTTGATGCTCGCTTTTGTGAAGTTTGCAATCGACTTCCCCGGCCACTTCCGGCTCATGTTCCGAAAGGACTTGATAGATCGCAACAACTCTCGCCTTGCCGCCGCCAGTAAAGGGCCGGGGAATCGTCTTGGACATGCGGTGCTCGCCTATCGCGGCAAGGCTCATCCAGATCCATCCAGCTTCGAAGATTCCGCAGAGATGCTGTGCGGCATGGCCACTTTACACGGACTTGCGAACCTGGTCCTTGAGGAGAAGGCAGCTCACTTCTTTAAAGGCGCGACTACGAAAAACTTTCTCGGTGAGTACCTGCCCAGAATCATCAATCATCTGTACCCGGATTAGTCCCCACAAACGCCGTTCAGGGAAGTTGGCCCGATTTGGCCCTGCGCGGTCCAACCGGCCCCGGTTGGTCAACACAATGCGACTTGTCGGTATCGAGCTTAGGGCAACCCGTCACGAAAGCAAGGGAGACGGCGGCCGAGCTCCTCGCAACCTGCGATTCATAGGCTCAGAAAACCAATGTGCAATCGCCCACCCTAACGGAGCCGTGGCCGCAGTGGTCGCCAAGGTCCAGAGTCCAGGTCGCGTTCCATGCAAGCGCAGAAATGCTTGGACACCTAAAATGACCAGGAACTCGTGCGTCAAGTAAATCTCATAGCTATGGCGCCCGAACCACCGCAAGGGGGCTGTCAGGATGCCGCCGCCGCGAGTATCACGCAATACCGTCGCGAGCATAATGAGACATACGCCCAAAGGCAGGAGCGTGTCATCCAGATCGTGCTTCCCAAGAAAACGATTGGTAGCATGCAGCCAGTGCCACGTCGGCCAGGTAGCAAACCAAGCTATCAAGATCCAGCCCGCGGCCTCAGTGGTATAAAGCCAAACTCGGCGGACTTCGATCGAGCGCGACAATCGATTGCAGAGCAACGCCGTCAGGCAGCCTAGTGCGATGGCGTTCATTCCACCAAGATAACTCTTTTCCTGCCCAATACCACTGGTGATCCAGACCGAGCGCGCCCATGGTCCGAGCACGAGCAACGTTGCGGCTAGAAGGAACAGCAGAGGCCATCCAATGCGCCGTAAAGGGGACTGCTGGCCGAGAAAGGCCACGCACACTACGGGAAAGAATAGGTAAAACATCTCCTCTACGCTGAGCGACCACATTACATCCCAGTTCGCAGGCAGGTAGCCAGTCTTGGCCTCAAGCCAGTTCAAGTGAAAGGTCAATGCAGAAAAGAGGGCACGCGGCAGCCCTACGGTTTTCTTCACGTGCCAAGCCTGGAAGGCGTTGGAATGTAGGCTTGCCAAATGAAGGAGGCTCAGCACTGCCAGAACGAACATCAGCAGAGGCGCGATCCGAGCGAAGCGAATGCGGTAGAACACGGTCGCCCGCATACCGGACAAGCCGCCAAATCGTCGCAGGCTGGTCAGCGTGATGAGAAAGCCGGAGATAGCGAAGAACACCGTAACGCCATTGCCGCCGTTATGAAGCAACAACTGGCGCAACCATCTTGGTAATCCGCTTCCCATTCGCACGTTGTTGCCGCCGAAGCGAATCCAACAGTGCAGCAAGACGACAGCAAGTATGGACAATCCACGGAGGAGGTCCACCGTTTCAAAGCGCGGTACCGCCGCCGGCATCTCGCCACGTCTCGCCTGTGTCATAAGCCTGATTGAAACAGAACGGACCCGATTACCGCGATTGTGTCCGGGTGTGCTCAACTCGCTACTGTCTGTCGGCAGTTCGGGAGGACACTCATCTCCATTCCGAGGGCAGCTCGATAACGATAACCGCCGTTCTCGGAACTTGAATGGCGTCAGCCTTCGTGAGAAGCGATGTGCTCCCCGATCCAGGAGTTCAGCACGTCGGTGGTCTGTTCGACAGTCAGACCTGTGTTATCCAGCACGTCTACCTTCCACCTTGCGTCCCCCCTGGTCCATTTGTCCCAGCGCTCCCAACGCATGTCGGGTGCGCCTAGATCCCTGACAACGTCTTGCCTCCACTGTGGATCGGCCGCATGCATTCGAAGCCAAGCGGACCAACATAACATGTCCTGACTAGCGGCCTTCGCAGCCAGTCCGTCGCGGGAGCGAATTTGGTCGATGCGGGCTAGGTCAGCACAGTCCAGAAGTGTTGCATGCACTGTTCCGATGGAGGGCGCGGAGGGGCAAGCGAGCATCTCGCCTAAAACCACCGTACCTGCTATCCCCGTGCTGATCCCTTCCGCTTGGTTTTGAGCTGCGACGGTGAGCCAGTACTCGGTCATCATCTGACGTTCTGCCGTGCTTGTTGGGTGGACAGGAGCGTCGTCGAAGTCTCGCCAGTCAATGTGAGGCTGCTTCTGTTGCAAGCCAGGCAGGCAGCTTGACTTGCCTGAACCACTCGCACCCATTATGAGGAAGAGCATGAACGAAGTGTACAGCGGCTGTTTTGGTTGTACTGGAGCGCCTGAGTCAAGTCCTGATAAACGCCGTTCAGGGAAGTTGGCCCGATTTGGCGCTGCGCAGTCCAACCGGCCCCGGTTGGTCAACACTGTGCGACTTATTATTACTAATCCATGTGAGACGACATCCGTACGGTCCCGCGATACGTCCTTCAGTGGCTTCATAAGTTGTCTACCGCATCTCCTGCCCACGCTTGCAGGGCCGTTCTCAAAGTTGCTTTGTCTACCTGCTCACCAGTACGGCTAAGCCACACAATGACGCCGTCCGGTCGGATGAGCATGGCCGAAATCCCGTTGGTTTGAGAAGCGGAGCGGTCATCGATAAAGACGGTCCTAGCTTTCCACGGAACAGCCGCCATAAGAAAAACAGCATTCTCAGACCGGTCAAGAAGCACGAAACGCCCAGATTCGAATGCCGAACGTAAAGACGCTCCACTCGCGAGGGTGATGTCCGGAACCAGGCGTCCCAGAAGGGCATGGCTGGCTGAGTCGTGATGCTCCGGTAAGGCAATACACTGCATCACGCCGGAGATCTTATTTACGATGGCCGTCATGCCGTCGCGCGTGCCCATGAGACCAGCAACGACGTTGCGTAGCGGTCCGATCTTGAGGTCGGGCCGCATGAGGGCAACTTGTCCACGGGTCCACTCCAGCACCTCTGCCCCGATAGGGTGCCGTTCCGCCTGGTAGGTATCCAGCAAACCCTGCGGAGCCCAACCGGCGACAATGGCCGCCAGCTTCCAGCCAAGGTTTGTGGCATCTCCCATGCCCAGGTTCAGGCCCTGTCCACTGAAAGGCGAGTGAACATGGGCGGCGTCGCCTGCCAACAGCACTCGGCCTTTGTGATACACACTCGCCTGCCGAGCGTTGTCGGTCCAGCGCGTTGCCTGTCCGTGTAGCTGCGTCACCTTCACGTCGGTGCCGGAGGTGCGTTGCAGTGAATCCTGTATTTCGGCGGCGGTGACCTCGCTAGTGCGGTCCGCAGGCGGTCCAGTGAACTCCACTGTCAGAACCACGCCGGGCGTCGGGCCATAGCGATAGATGCCGCGCATCGACCAGTTCCAGCCGAATTGGAGCTTCGACGTATCGTCAAGATCCACCACGGCCTGCCGGCCCGTGATCTCCGGCCCGCTGCCCGGAAATTCGAAGCCCAGTGAACGCCGGACGATGCTGCGTCCGCCGTCACAACCGACAACATAGCGGGCGGAAATGTCGCCGGCATCGGTATGAAGTGTGACCGCTTCTTCGGTCTGCTCGACTCCGGTGACCTCCACGCCGTGCCGAATCGGAACGCCGAGGCTGGCCGCATGCTCGCAAAGCAGCGCTTCCACCTCCCGCTGGACGACAAGTGTGGCGTCCACAACCTCGCTGTGACCGGCTATGTCGGGGTCGGCTGTGTTCAGCTTTTCGTTGTCAATAGGGATGGCGGCGAAGTGCCCCGCCCGCACGGCCCTGCGGCTCGCGGTGGCAAAGGCCTGATCCGCAGCTACACCCAGAGAACTCGCCATCACCTTCGCCAGTTCTTGCACCCCGCGATGGTGAGCCTCCCGCGCCTTATCGAGCAGGCCGCGCCGCGCCAGGATCTCCGCGCTGGCAACATTGATCGAACCGGCCTTGATGGTGGCGCTGGCTTTCGTCGTACGCTCCAGGATCTGCACCGACACCCCGCCGAGAGCCAGTTCGGAAGCGAGCAGCATCCCGACTGGACCTGCTCCAACCACCACCACATCGAACGTGCCCGGCTGGGCCGCTACGTTATCCATGAGTTCCTCCTCTGCAATCCATATTCACTGCAAGCGCGCCGACGGTTTACGTTGTTGCCTCAAGCCTTCTCCGTGCAGCCTGGCCTCCACGCCCTCCGGCTTGTCTTTGAACATCAGGTACAACCCACCTGCATTCATCAGTGCGGGAAACAGTCCCCACAAAGGAAGGGTGGCTTTCGCAAGCAGGGCCGTACTCGCCAGCGGCGCCATAATCTGCGTAAAGGACTGGAATGCCTGCGTCACGCCGATCACCCCACCGCGTTCCTGGGGCGGTACGTCTCCGGCGATCGAACTGAGCAGGACCGGGCGGAGAATGCCGCTGCCGAAGCTGCTTAGAGCGCCCGACAGCAAAATCCACCAGGGGTTATGCACGAGGCAAAGCACGCCATAGCCGAGGAAGCTGATCGCGAAGGCCACGGCGGCGGTGCGGCGCTCACCCAGACGGTCAATCAGACGGCCAATACAGAACAGCTGCGTGATGATCCCGATCGCTCCCAGGTAGGCGAAAGCATACCCAACCTGCCTAGCGTTCATCGGCTGCCCGGCGATCCGGAAGCGCCGCTCGGCAAACAAGGCGAAACCTGAGATGTACGCCGCAAAGGAGACATAAAACAAGAAGATCCGAAGGAAATTCGCCTGCAGGGACGGCTTGCGAAAGTAAGCGATCGCAGACCGTAACAGCGAAGGTTGCTGCTGTTCCGGCGCCCCGCTCCGGGCGTTCTCCGCCGGGAGCATGAAAGTGGTTGCAAGAATGCTCAGCAACGACAGAAGGGCGGCAAGCAGGATGGGAGCGCGATATCCGAAACGATAGAGAACCGCGGTTAGAGCAGGCCCTATGAAGAACCCGATCCCGAACGCAATGCTGATCCGTCCAAGCGCCTTCGGCCGTTCCTTCGGAACGGCCACGTCGGAGATGTAGGCCTGAGCGATGGAGATGTTGCCGGCCGTCACGCCGTCGATGATCCTGGCCAGAAACACCCACGTTAACGAAGGAGCAAACGCCAGCATCAGGAAGCCGACACATGTGCCGATCTGACTCAGCAGCAGAATGGGCTTTCTGCCATAACGGTCGCTCCAGCGTCCGAGGATGGGGCCGGAGACAAGCTGGCAGGCGCCGTACACCGAAACAAGCAGGCCGACCATCTCCGCGCCCGCGCCGAAGTGTTCCGAATAGAACGGCAGCAGCGGCAAGATGATCGTGATGCCAAGCACATCGATGAGCATGATCAGGAAGATGGCGGCCAGCCGTGAGTTCAGTTTTCCGGCAGAGGAGCGGTCCGTGTTCGACGAGGACATGCGATTCTCCTGACGGAGCACCACGCGGCCTACGCTCACGTGACACTGCCACCATAATCTACCACCGATAGATGTATCTATCGGTGGTAAGGTTTCAGCTATGGCAAAGATTCGACGGGAAGAAGTGATCGCAGCCGCCCTCGATCTGCTGAACGAAGTAGGGCTGGATGGGCTAAGTACCAGGCGACTGGCTCAGCGGCTTGGGGTGGAGTCTCCTACGCTGTATTGGCACTTTCGCGACAAGGCTGCCCTGCTTAGCGAAATGTCGGCTTTCGTGATGGAGCATCGGTACACTACGCCCGTTCCGCATGACATGCAGAGCTGGCCTGAGTGGTTCTGCCAGAATGCAAGAGACTTCAGGACCGCACTTCTCGCCTTCCGCGATGGCGCAAGACTCCATGCCGGATCGAAGCCGAGTGCCGTTGAACTGGGACGTGTGGAACTTAAGATTCAGTACCTTGTTCGCGCCGGGATACTACGTAATGATGCGCTGATGGCGATGTTGGCGGCAGGGCAGTTCACGCTGGGTTGCGCTATGGAAGAGCAGGCTCGCGAGCATGTAAAACCTCACGCGGCGGAGAATGGCCTGCCGGCCGCCACACAACGAGCCGGCGATCTTTCCCATGTTGTGGACGGGGTTGCTGCTGATGGGAGTATCGCTTTTGAATTTGGCCTGAAGCTGCTGGTTGACGGCTTGCAGAAACGCAGTCAGGAGCGGCAAAGCACTTCCGAACTCGTGCCATGAAACGAGGACGCCTCCCCAAGCAAGCTGGTAGGCAGGATTAGTCTCGGTAAACGCCGTTGTATTGCGCAAAACGGGGAGCTTCTTCGACCGTGGCAATCTGTAATTTAGAAAGGTTCAGCATCCACAACTTCTCAGGGCGACACATCTTTCAAGGGTCCCTCCCTTTCAGAAGAACGCGCCCTAAGTATCGATCGGGAAGTCAGCCTGGCAGCTTCGGATGCTGTCTCGTAAAGCCCGTTGCCTGCTCGTAGGCGCGGGCCAGAAGCAGCGCCTTTGCATCCTGGTAGTGGCCGGCGAGGAAGGTCAGGCTCACCGGCGTACCCGGTCCGCCGATTGAGTCATCCTCGCCGGTATCGACACTCGGGCTATGCGGCGCATCCGGTCCGCGCAGCCCGTTCGGCACGATCACCGCAGGGTGGCCGGTCAGGTTGGTGGCCACCAGCTGATCGCCGTTGGTTGGCGCGACGATCACGTCTACCTGTTCAAACAGCATGGAAAGCTGCGCGACCGCGAGCGAGCGTGCCCGGTTCGCCTGGATGTACTCGACTGCAGGCAGGAAGCGCGCGCTGCGGAAGGTATTGGGCCAGTCCTCCGGCCCCTGCGCCGTGAGCAGCTTGTCACGGCCAGTCAGGGTGAGCTGGTCAAAGGCAGCCGCTGCCTCGGCTTCGAGCAGCGGCACCATGGCGCCGTACGGCAGTTTCGGTAACTCGACCGGTTGCAGATGCGCGCCCATCGAGCGCAGTTTCTCCAGTGCAGCGGTATCGAAGCGGTGGTCGTACCGGCGGCGCGCCTCGTTCGCTGCATGCTCCGCTTTCCGCTTGGCTGCGGCCTGCTTTTCGGCCTCGCTCAGGGTTGCGCCCGGCTCCTTCGCGCCCGCGCCTTCGTCGGCATTTGCTTTGGAGTCGGCGAAAGCACTCTCCAGGTAGCCGACCCGCAGGCTGCGCCAGTCTGCCTCAGCGTTCCAGTGAAAACCAGCGCCTTTTACCGTCAGGTCCCGGTCGTCCGGCCCGTAGATGGCGCTCAGCACCGCCGCGCAATCCTCCGTCTCGCGGCAGATCGGGCCCAGCTTGTCCATCGTCCAGCTCAGCGCCATGGCCCCGGTACGAGGGACGAAGCCGAAGGTTGGGCGCAGCCCGGTTACGCCGCACCGCGTCGAAGGCGAAGAGATCGAGCCAAGTGTCTCCGAGCCGATCGAGAAGGCGACGCACCCGGCGGCTGTTGCCGAGGCCGGCCCTGCCGAGGACCCGCTCGAGCCCTGCTTCAGGTTCCAGGGGTTGCGTGTGCGCCCGCCGAACCAGACGTCACCCAGGGCGAGGGCGCCAAGAGTGAGTTTTGCAATGAGCACCGCACCGGCGGCATCGAGGCGCTGCACCACCGTCGCGTCCTCGTCGATTCGCTGGTGCTCAAAGCCGCCGGCGCCCCAGGTGGTGGGATAGCCTTTCACCGCAAGGAGGTCCTTGGCGCCCCACGGCAGCCCATGCAGCGGTCCGTGGTAGTTGCCCTTGCGCAGGTCCTCGTCGGCGGCACGCGCGCTGCTCATCGCGCGCTCCTCGGTCAGCGTGATCACGCAGTGCAGCACTGGGTCGTAACGCTTGAGCCGGGTCAGGTACATCTCCGTCAGCGCAACCGAGCTGACCTTCTTGCGGCGCACGAGGTCGGCAAGCTGCATCAGCGGCAGAAAGGCGAGATCCTCGAGATTGGACGGCCGAGTCGAGGCAGCCGGTGCCTTGCTGTAGCGCGGCGCCTCGCGCGTCGTGTCCAGCTGCGCACCGGGCGGCAGCGGTTCAAAAACAAACGCCGGTGCCACAGAGTTCGGCAGATTGAGCGCGCGGATGGCCGCAAAGCCCTCCCGATGATCGTTGAGCGACTCGAGCAGCGCCTGCCGCTGCCCCGGCTCGAGGGGCACGTCCGCAATCGTGGCCGCCGCGTCGATCATCTCCGGGGTGATGGGCTTGAGCTTCGGCGCGGCTGCCGGCCCACTGGCTTGCTGTAGAGCAAGCGCATAGAGCGCGCCCGGGAAGAGCGTGGAAGCAAGGCCGAGCCGGCTCGTTGCTGCGAGGAAAGAACGTCGATCAAGCGCCATCCGGGGATCTCCGAGGAAAACAGAAGTATCCCACGGTCGAGCAGGTGCGACCGGTGTGGACGCGATCGCTCGTTTTGCATTGACCACGCGGGGACCGTTCCTATACCTGTTGGACAAGGATCTGCGTCCGCTTACGAGCGCTGCTGCAGAGGAGTGAGCTGATGAGGATTGCCGGAGTGCTTGCGCGGCTGCTGCTGGGGCTGATGTTTACCGTATTTGGTCTGAACGGTTTCCTGCACTTCCTCAAACAGCCGCCGCCAACCGGGCTCGCAGCGCAGTACCTGGGCGCACTGGCACACTCAGGCTGGTTCCCCTTTATCTTCGGCGACCAGCTCCTTTGCGGATTGCTGCTTCTCTCCGGCTTCTTCGTCCCGCTCGCGCTGGTGCTGCTGGGCCCGGTTCTGGCCAACATCCTGCTGTTTCACGCCCTCATGGCGCCCAAGGGAATCGGACCCGGCGCCCTGGCTTTTGTACTGTGGCTGGTCGTCTTCGCGGCCCACGTTGACAGCTTTCGTCCGCTGTTCCGTGCGCGAGCCTAGCGCGCTATGGGTTTACTTGCTCAGTAGCTGAGGCCTTTGCCGCTGCGCTGGCGTCGCTACCAAGACTCTTCCCGGATATGGTGCTTGGTACGCTTACCGCGCACTCGTAACGCTTCATCGCCCAGAGAGCCAGAGGAAAGACCGCTGGAGCTAGGTACACGAGATCAAGAACGCCGATGTTTGTGCCGGGCGGGTAGCCCCGGAACGGCACCAGAAAGGCCGGTAGCAGCGGCGGAAGCAACATCGCCGACATAGCCAGCCCGAAGAAGAGCAGCAGATTTGCCGGTCGAAGTCGGACGCGCAGGCTGCTGAGGGCGACGAGCATGCCCGCAAGCGGCAGAAACAATGCCGGATGGAGCCATGGCGGCAGGAGCAGACTCGCTCGTCCGGTAAGGTGTTGCGGCAACAACTTCGACGGGTCATGCAAATAGAACGGAAGTGTGACAGCAGCGGCGACCAGACTGACGAGGCCTACTGCCTTCCAGGCTGCAAGGCCGCCCTGTCGCTGCAAGACAAATGAGAACAAGAGCGGAAGGCTGACCACGTAGATTGGTCTGGAAGAAAGTGCTACGCCGAGGAAGGCAAGCAGGAGCCATCGAAAGCGTGCGAGTCGTTCCTGCTCATAGGAAGATGCTGCGAGAAGGAGCGCAAGGATGACGTAGAGAACATTGATGAAGAAGTCCCCGCCTACGGCAAGGTCGTCTAAATCGCCGGGACTGAGGAGAACAAAAACAAGCAGCAGAAAAGCGGCGGTAGCGCGCCAGCGGAAAAAGGAGCCGGCGAACCACGCCAGCAGGCCGGTCCAAAGAAGGTTCTGCAGATAGATTCTGTTGACTGCGAAGAATGGGCTGGCCAGCAGCAGCGACCCGGGCAAGGGTGTAGCCGGGTTACCGTTAAAGGTGCGAGCCATGTAGGGAGGCTGACCATGCAGGATTACCGCGATCTCCACACGGAGCGCGTCTTCACGATCGCCCCCGCCAGCGTGTCTGGCCGAGATTGGGTATATCACTAGGATTGCAGCCGCGACGATGAGCCAGATCACTCCGAGAGACCATCGCGGAAGATCCCGGGTGTGGCCTCCATAGATGCTGCCGAGAGCAAGAACCCCGACGAGGATGCCCGCAAAACCGATAGCTAGCAGCCCAGCGGTCCTTAAGAGGGACAGGTATTTATCGAGTTGTGAAAGAGATGCGCTCGCCCAGCACGTAAAGAGGATCAACGCGGTACTTAGCCAAGGCTTATGAAATCTTGATGTGGTGGTGATGTTCGCTCCTTTGTGCGACAGCTTCGGCCGTGCGGAGGCGAGCCATCTCAGGACCCGCTCGATGCCAGCATCTTCTCACGCGTCCAGCTAGTCTCCATGAAGGCTCTCGCCTCATGACGGTGTGTGTGTCTCAGCCAGCCACTCGCCCGACAGAATACCGGATGGCGGATCGAGAAGGTTCACCTGCGCCAGCTTAGGTGGCTCGGCGAGCAATGCCGCTTAAGTCGTTGCGGGCGCTCTTGCCCCGACCACGTCTTGCCCGGCAGGGCAGAGCGGGAGCAGCGGGCAATCCGGGCAGTGCTGCTGCCAGTCCGTACTGGTGCAGCGGACCTGGCCGTGGAACTTGAGCAGATCGTGGAGCTGCGTCAGGCGGCTCGACGGCCAGCGCTCCTCGGGCAGCAGCTTCAGCAAAACCTGCTCTGTTTCTCCCGGACTCACCTGCTTCGGAACAAAGCCGAGCCGCTGCGCGATCCTGTGATGGTGCCCATCCACAGCGAGCGCCCGCAATCGCAGGGACGAATGATTCGCAACCGCAGCGGAACCCCGCGTACCGACACCTTCAAAGCTCTCCAGCCAGCGGCGAATGCGCTCCACTGGCTGCCCATGGAAGAAGTCGAGTGAGAGCTCGCCGTGGTTCTGGCGCGTGATGCGCCGCAGTGCCGACTGGAGCGCCGGAGCCTTGTTCTCCGCGAAGGTCACCGGTGCCAGCAGCGAAAGCACCTCAGCCGCGGGTGCGTCGCGCAGGCCGCGCCAGTCACCAAGCGCCGCGCCGTAGCGCAGTTCCAGTTCGGCGAGCACGAACAGCGAGACCTCGGTGCGGGTGCGCGCCGAGATCAAGACGTAGATCAGTTCTTTGAGCGGGCTCCAGAACGGCCGCTCGCGTGGTGGACCGTCCCGCGCAAGCAGCCGCTCCTCGATCGAAGCAAGCTTCCCCTCGCCGGCAGCGCGTTCCTCTTGCTCCAGCGCACTTTCTTCGTCTTGAAACAGCGGTAGACTCACACCGGCTAGGACGCGCTGCTACCTGCGGCGGGATTGCTCCCTTGTTGATACAGGTTGCGGCGCGTCCGAAATGCGGCGCTTAGCTGTTCAGCTGCACCTTGCCTGTTGGCACAGTGAAGGTTTGCAGCGGCACCAGGTTTGCCGTAGGTTCGCGAATCGTCGTCACCGCCTTGTACTGGCAGGTGAGCTCAGCCGGTGTAAGCGTCAGCACCGCGTAGCCGTGCGTCGACGAGTCCCAGTACTTGATATGTGGGTTGAGCCCCTGAATGAATGGCGCAAGGTCGTTCGGCGCAACCCCGAACTGCTTGGCTGGCACTGAAGAGCTGGGCAGGTCGACATCCGACAGGATCTCTTCCTCGAAGTTCGCCGAGGTCAGGGAGCCAACCATCAGCTCGATACCGACCGGCGAGGCGAAGATATCGTCGAAGTCCGGCTTCAGATACCCGGCGAGGAAGGTGTGCAGATCGCCCGTGATGGCAATCAGGTTCTCTACCTTTGCACTATGAAAGGTGTTGAGCAATGCTTTCCGCTCCTCGCCATAGCCGTCCCACTGGTCCAGGTCGACGTAGACCAAGGTCGCCTTGAGCTGCATCAGCATGACCTCGTTGGCCCAGATCTTCCAGGTTGCGGTGGAACCGGTCACCTGATCGATGAACCACTGCTTCTGCGCCGCGCCCAGCATCGTCCGGCTCGAGTCGAGGATCTCCGGGCAGCCGACCGAGAAGTAGCGCTGGCCTGCAATGTTGTTGCCGCACGGCGGACCATCGCGGTACAGCCGCTCGTCGGTCACAATGATGTCAGCAAGCTTGCCCAGCGAAAACTTCCGGTAAACCTGGATGGACTCCTCCCAGCTCTGCGTCGGATCAAAGGTCACGTCAGCCAGGCCGTACTCGCTCCAGGCCTGGTTCGCCGCCTGGCGCAGGCTCGGCTGCGGAGTCGTCGCCGAATTGGGCGCGGTGTTGTCGTCGGGGTGGTAGTCCTGGTGGCAGTCGTTCGCGAATTCGTGATCGTCCCACAGCTGGATGTAGGCAAAGCGCTCATGCACGGCCTGCTGGTTCAGGTCGCTCTTGTACAGCTTGTACAGATAGCGGTAATCATCGAGGCCGGTCGGGATCGTCGTCGAGCCACTCGGGAACGGTCCAACGACGCGCGCCGGGCTGTTCGGAAACGCGGTTGGCGCGAGCGTTTCGTAGATGTAGTCGCCCAGGTGGATCACCCAGTCGACGTTTTCCTGCGCCAGGTAATTGAGCGCGGTGTAGTAGCCGTTGCCGTAATCCTGGCAGACTACGTAGCCGATGTTAAGCTTCGCCGGGCTGTCGGTGGGCAGGGGCAATGTCTTGAACTGGCCCGTCCGGCTCACGACCTGGTTGTAGATGAAGCGATAGAAGTAACCGGTGTACGGCTGCAGCACCGGTTGCGTGATAGGTAGCTTGACCGTATTGTCTGCGTTCGGGTCGAGCGTTGCGACTCCCGACGCGAGAAGCGATGTGGTGCTGAAGGTCGCATCACTTGCGATCTGCCAGGAGACCATGTCGGCGTAAGCGCCACCCTGCTGCGAGGTGTCGATGCGGGTCCAGAGCACGATGCCGTTCGTCTGTGGGTCACCTGAAGCGACGCTCTGCGGGAAGGTCGCAGCCTGCGTGGCGGCATCTGTGGCTGCGTTCACGGTAAACAGGGCGTTGACATCCGCTGGGCTCAGGCCAGCGTCAGCCGGGTTGCCGACGAATGGCACCGGGTGCTGATAGCTGCTCCCAGAGCTTTGGGCGAAGAGCCGTTTGGGTCCGGTTACCCAGGCGAGTGAGCCGGTAGCTGCAATGTTTTTCATGAAATTGCGTCGATCCATGGTGGGGCCTCCTGGAGCATCGCCGGTGCTTTGCCGCAGAACCCGTTGAACGGGCAGACTTCCGTGGCTTCGCCATTCAAAGTCGCTCACGTGAACAGACGAACAATGCGAGATGAAGGAGCGGTGAATGGTCGCCGGCGCGGCGTAAGTCGGGGAGGAGCCAGCGGTTACATCGCGCGCCCATGAACCGCCAATGGAGGGTTAAGGCCTCGCTCCGTGCTGAATCGAGTGCGGGTCGAAAAAGACATGGCGCAGCAGTCCTAGATAGCCGAACCGGTAGGTCTCCTCTGCGTAGTGGGGCAGACTCCAGGTGGTCGCATAAACGGCCAGGAGCAGCCCTGCTGCCAGTTTCCGGCCGGGCGAAGCTCCAACGCCTTTCTCCGCCACTCCGTCGCTGCGTTCCCGGCGCTGTCCATCGAGAAACATCAGCAGGATCCCGATGCTGAACACGTGCAGGTAGATCCAACGACCCCAGTCGACCGCGAAAAGGAACAGCACGAGCGATCCAAGAATGGACAGAGCTGCCGAGCCCCACAGCAGGCGCAGCTTCCGGTTTGTTTCTACTGCCAAGCCGGGCTGCACTGCCTCCCAGAGTTCGGCACGCGCGAGAGCCAGGCTTCCAAAGACAAGCGGGAGCACAGCCAGGGCAGCCAGCACAGGGTAGATCAGTAGGTAGTGGTAATCGCGCACCACCGCCAGCTCTTCCTGTCGAGCCATGGCGCGGGAGTAGCCGAGATACGCGATGGCACCTCCATCGCAGATCTGGTGGCCATGTTCGCGAATGATCAGAGGGTAGCCAAGGGAATGGCAGATATGCGCCGCGGTTCGGAGGTCGCCAAGGTGGTGGCTGCAGAGGTACGCTGCCCCCAGCGCAAGCGCGAACGGAACAGCACACTCCGCCGCCGCCTGGCCTACGGTGCGCCCGCCCACCAGCAACGCCGCGAAGAAGTAGGGTGCGTAGCAGACCAGCGATTCGTGCGAGAACACGGCGACAGCCAGAGAGGATGCGATAACAGCCGAGGCGGCTACAGGCGAAAGCCTGCCCCGGCGCAGCAGCATGACCAGCCCCAGCAGGGCGGCCAGATAGATCACCTCTTTGCGAAAGCCTGCTTCGGCATCAAGGATGGGAAACGAGAGCGTTGCCGGGGAAAACAGCAGCGCCAGGATCCAAAGCCGGCCTGAGCTGGCCAGAGCCAGCGAGCGCACCGCAAGCAGGACAAAGACGTAGAGCAAAACTGTGAGCGGCGCCACAAACCACAAAGGGGGTACCTGGATCAGGTGCCCAAGCCGAAAGAGCAGCTCACCCGGCAGTCCGCGGCGCACAAAACCTGCCTGGTAGTTGATGAGCCAGTCCGAGATGATCCAGGTGCGAGACCAGCGCGCCAGAAAAGCCCCGTACACGAGTGTGGCGATGCCGATGAAGAGAAAATAGCAGTTGACCTGGAGACGGAAAGACTTTCGCGAGGATTGCAGATCCATTGATGCGGGCGCCCTTTGAACTCGGACCGCTCTTGCGCGAGCGCCGGATTCTTTCCGAGCCACACTAAGCGCGGAGTGAGAAAAGCAGCTGCCCTCTCCGGTGAGAAATGGGCTTGAGCCTCATTTTGCTAGAGGTTGGGATAGGGGCAGCGCTCCCGAAGCTTGAGTTACACCTTGACCTCACCCTTCTCTTCGGCGACGACCCGGAACTCGGCGCTCTTACGGTGCCCGCCGTAACGCTCGTTCAGGACGCGGAGCACGGGCAACTCGGCGTAGAGGTGAAGAGCAAAAGCAATCGCGATGGACAGGCTGACCGCGAGAACGCAGCCGAGCGGCAGATCGATCCTGAGCACTGGCAGGTGCGGCGCCACAATCCGCTGCAGCGGGTACTCGCAGTATGGATGCACCAAGTAGAGGATGTAGCTGGCATCCCCGAGGAGAATGATCGGCTTCCAGCGGGTGTCCCAGCCGCCTTGCGATAGAAGGCTCGTCGTCAGGACCATAGCCGTACTGAGACCGTTATAGGCGCCATTGCCGAGGATGTAGCCCCAGTTCGGGCGTATGCCCTGAAGCAGCACAAAGGCCACGGCCTCGGCGAAAACAGCCACAAGGAAAACAACGCGCCACTGCCGGGCCAGATGCGCCGGGACCCGCTTCGCTACCTGGTAGGCAGCTATGCCGAGCGGAAAGTCGAGGATGAAGCTTTCTCGGAAGAATGCGATAAAGGGAGTGTGATGTGGGGGCAGGAATAGCGCGAGGTAGTGCAGGAGCACGATGACAGCACTGGCCAGAATGAGTGGCCGCCGCTTCCATAGAAGCAAGCTGAAAAAGAGCAGGAGATAGAAAAACATCTCGTAGTTCAGACTCCAGCCCACGAAGAGCAGTGGCCGGAGCAGCCCCGAGGACTTGAAGAAGGGGATGAAGAAAAGGCTTTTCAGGAGCTCAACTGGATCCGGGCTGGTGCTGCCGAGCAGCGCCGGATCTCCGAGCGCTACGACAAAGAGGAGCAGTGTCAGCGTCCAGTAGGGAGGAAGGATCCGGATAAGACGTCGGCGCAGGAAGAAGTCGGTGTTCTTCTCGCAGATCCGAGCCATGATGTAGCCGCTTAAAACGAAGAAGATATCAACACCAAACGAACCGACCGCCCGCAGATGCGGAGGAATATAGCCCGTGTGGAAAATGACTACCGCAAGCGCCGCGAAAGCTCGCAGCGCCTGCAGGTTGTTAATCTTCGTCTCGGTTCGTGCAGAAGCTCCCAACATCCCTCCCCGTCTCTTCCCGGTTCACTTCGCCTTGGTCGAAGCGGCGGGTAAGCCAGGCCTGCATCTGGATCACGGTCGAATGCTTGTCGGCCCATAAACAGAGCAGAAGACTCTGCTACGGAGGAGGTCGTTCCTCAACGCCATCAGATGTCGAGGTTCTTTACGTCCAGCGCGTTGTCCTCGATGAACTTTCGCCGCGACTCCACATCTTCACCCATCAGTGTCGAAAAGATGAGTTCGGTGGCTGTGATGTCTTCCAGTTTGACCGAGAGCAGCGTCCGGCGCTCCGGGTCCATGGTTGTTTCCCAGAGCTGCGGCGCGGTCATCTCGCCAAGGCCCTTGTAGCGCTGCACCTGGAACTCCTTGCGGCCCTGGTCAATCACGTATTCGAAAAGCTCGCCCGCAGTGTTCTTCGTCACCGGCTCATGGGAGGTCCTGCCGGCTCGTTTCGGAGCCGGACGGCCTGCTTCGGCTTCACCAGTTGTTTCTGTGTCCGTGTCCTCCGGGTCAGGCTCAGGCGGCGCGGCCGCCTTGCCGGCGTACTCAACCAGAAATGGCCCAAGGAGCTGCTCGCGCATCTGCAGGTACCTGGTCATCATCTGGCGGAACTCGGGGCTGGAAGCGAGCGTCCAGTCGAGCTTGCGCGGCGCTCCCTGCGCGTCGACGTAGCCGGTCGACCAGGTCTGGTGTTCCTCATCGAAAGCTGGCGCATGCACAGCCTTGAACTGGTAGCTTGCGGCAATGCGCTCCAGGCCGGCATGGATGCTTTGGAGCTTCTGGGGAGCCGCGCCGGCTTCAAGGCTCTCGAAGTCAGCCCGACGGGTCAGCTCCTGCGCAGCCAGCAAGCCAATGACTTCCTCATTGCGAACACGGCGACTTACCTTCTCGAAAAAGCCCAAATATTCGTTCAGTTGGCCCATGAACTTCGTCAGAGCTGGTCCTTCGATCCGGCCCTTTGCATTGCCGTCCGCCTGGACGCCATATTTGACGACCATGCCCTCCGAGGCGCGTTTGACCATCACATTGACGAACTCGCGATCATCTTTGATGTACTGCTCGAACTTGCCTTTCTTGATGCGGTAAAGCGGAGGCTGCGCTATATAGACGTGCCCACGCTTAATCAACTCCTGCATGTGACGGAAGAAGAAGGTCAGCAGCAAAGTGCGGATGTGGGAGCCGTCCACGTCGGCATCCGTCATTAGGATGATCTTGCCGTAGCGCAGCTTGGAAGCGTCAAAGTCGTCCTTGCCGATGCCGCAGCCGAGCGCGGTGATCATGGCACGGATTTCTTCGTGTCCGAGCATCTTGTCGTAGCGAGCCTTCTCGACGTTCAGGATCTTTCCTTTGAGCGGCAGGATCGCCTGGAACTTCCTGTCTCGGCCCTGACGAGATGTTCCGCCAGCGGACTCGCCCTCAACCAGGTACAGTTCGCAGCGGTCCGGGTTGCGCTCCGAACAGTCGGAGAGCTTGCCCGGCAAACCACCGCCATCCAGAGCGCCCTTGCGGCGGGTCAGGTCGCGTGCCTTCCGCGCTGCTTCCCGGGCGCGAGCCGCGTCGATAGCCTTGTTGATGATCCGCTTGGCGACCTGGGGGTTCTGCTCAAGAAACATCCCCAGCTTCTCGTTGACCAGGGCCTGGACGGTCCCGGCGATGTCGGAGTTGAGCTTGCCCTTTGTCTGGCCCTCGAACTGCGGCTGCGGCAGCTTCACGCTGATGACTGCGACAAGACCTTCACGGACGTCATCGCCCGAAAGGTTCTCCTTCATGTCCTTGAAGAGCCCGAGCGACTGGCCGGCTGTGTTGATCGTGCGCGTCAGCCCGGTGCGGAAGCCGGACAGGTGAGAGCCGCCATCTGCTGTGTTGATGTTGTTGGCAAAGGTGAAAATGGTTTCGGAGTACGCGTCGTTGTACTGGAGCGCGATCTCCATGTCGACACCGTCTCGGAACGCTTCCATCATGATGGGCTGTTCGTGGAGTACAGCCTTGCCCTTGTTGATGTGGCGGATGAACTCGGCGATGCCTCCGGCGTACTTGAACTCCGTCCGTTTGGCCTCGCCGGTTTTGGCATCAATGGTGCGCTCGTCCGTCAGTGTGATGGTCAGGCCTTTGTTCAGGAAAGCCAGCTCACGCAGCCGCTGCGCCAGAATGTCGTAGTTGTACTCGGCCACCGTAAAGATGGACTTATCCGGCAGAAAGTGCACCTTGGTGCCGCGACGCTTCGAGGTGCCGGTCTGGCGAAGACCAGAGATGGGCGCGCCTTTCGAGTAGTCCTGCTCGTAGGTGTGGCCGTCCCGCCAGATCTCAACGTCAAAGGCTTCCGAGAGCGCATTGACGCAGGAAACGCCAACCCCGTGCAGGCCGCCTGAGACTTTATAGGTAGAAGCGTCAAACTTCCCGCCGGCATGAAGTTTTGTGAGAACTACCTGCACAGCAGGCATCCGCTCGCCGTTATCGAGCGTTTTTAGATCAACAGGAATTCCTCGACCGTCATCGATGACCGTGATGGAGTTGTCAACATGGATCAGAACGTCCACGTGCTTTGCATATCCGGCAAGCGCCTCATCGACGGAGTTGTCGACGACCTCGTACACGAGGTGATGCAGGCCCTGTTCGCCGGTCGATCCGATATACATGGCAGGACGAAGACGGACTGCCTCCAGTCCCTCAAGAACCTTAATGTTGTCGCTTGTATAACTGCCGTTTACAGAGGCGCCCCCGGTGGGCAGCTCCGACGTGAGGGAAAGATCATTTGCAGACATGCAGCTCCAGTGGGGCGGGCAGGGCGGCGGATATGAAGGGGCGAAATCGCCGAGGTCGAGGTGGCCGCCGCCAGGACTCCGCAACAGCCTCATTTTACCATTGCGCTCAGAAAGAGATGGTTACCTAGTAATGCTTTAGTTAGTTCCATGAGTAACGTGTCTTAGCTGAAAATTGTTTATTGCAGACGCTTTATACCTTGCGGACATGAAAGGGCGCCGTTACTGTTGGCGAGCGGGACACAGCTTCAGAGTAGTGGTGAAGCGTCCCTGTACGAGCTAGACGACTCTCAGAACGCAGGAGATCAAGTATGCAGATGTTCACTCGCCTGACCGCCACCGCCCTCGTCGCAGCCGGCCTTCTTGCCGCAACCACCAGCAGCTTTGCCGCACCCACGAAGACCATGCCGATGCCGAAGTGGCCTCCGACACAACTCAAGTAACCGCACGCTCTGAAGGAGCTGGGTCGCCGGCTCAGGAGCGTATATCGTAAAGTAGAGAGCCGCTCGTGAATGCTACCCATAGCCTCGCCGTACTAAACAGCGCTGAGCCCGTCGCGTGGCTCCTGGTTCTTGTCGCTATGTACCTTTGCGGCGAGCGGCGCTCTGTCCGCCTGAACCGGGGTGGACTAAGTATGGGTCGCTTCTCCGAGGCGCCGCCGGATTACCGTCCGCTCGGCGCCTTTGTCGTTCTTAAGCTGCTGGCATCTCTGCTTTACCCAGTTCTCGTGAGCCAGAAGGTTCCTCTTGGGCTATCGCCGTATGCGGCGCACTTGCTGTCGACCTCCCTCTACTGGGTTTTGTACATGTTGGCGACAGTGTCGATCTTCTTTGTTATCGCTTCGCTGCTGCGCAAGAGCCTGAGCCCTCTGCCCGGCCTTTCATCTGCGGCGGTCATTATCTTTCGCTGGTCCTCGGTGCTCGCTTTCACCATGGCGCTCACTGCGCATCTCCCGGTCTTCGGGGTTCGGAACGTGCCCCTCTGGCTTGATGAAGTCAGCGTCTCCTTCGCACTCTGCGTTTGCACCTTTGAGATCGCACTTCTTGCACTGCTGCTGATGCGGCTGGAGCGCCTCGGCATGTGTCTGCGTAGCCGGCCGGTTGGCCTGGCATTGGGTCTGACCATGCTCGGCATCATGGATCTTGTCTCGGCCGTGACCCTGAACATGGCCGACCGCGTTCTGATTTGGGTCGGGCTGGTGAATGAGGTTGTCGTACTCCTGGCTCTAACGACCTGGGTGTACTACATCATCATGCCGGAGCCCCGGCGGCTCGCCCACTCCCTCTCGCCGGCTTCGAAGCTCATGCGCTGGAACGAGATAGCACTGAAACTCGACCTGAGTGGGCGTCAGGCAGAGCCGGCGCCCTTCATCTCTGGGGTGGAGTCGGTGGTTGTCGGCATCATGAAGAAGTACAACATCGGCAGCAGCTAAGTCGCCAGAACGCTGTGAAGTGAGGCGGCGCTACCTGGAAGTGACAGATCCCCAGAGGAAACTTCGAAGCCGCCCTCCAATGAAAAACCAGCGCCGAGAGCGCTGGTTCTCTTAGAGTAGGGGATTGCCTAATCGGCTGCGACTTCTCCTGCTGCCGCGATTGGTTCGATCGCAACGAAGCGTCCGGAACGGCCGCGATCCACAAACTTCACTCGTCCATCGATCTTCGCAAACAGTGTGTCATCGCTTCCGATGCCGACGTTGAGGCCGGGCTTGAGCCGTGTGCCGCGCTGACGAACGATAATGGAGCCGCCCGTCACTACTTCGCCGCCGAACGCTTTCACGCCCAGGCGCTGTGCATTGGAGTCGCGGCCGTTTTTCGAGCTGCCTAGTCCCTTTTTATGTGCCATCTTTGCTCTCCGTTATGCCTGCGATCCGGCGTTCTGGTTGCCATGACTCTGGCCATTCACCTGGATCTCATTGATCTTCACTTCCGTGAAGCTCTGGCGGTGGCCCTGCATCTTCTTGTACTGCTTCTTCCGCTTGTAGTGGAAGACCAAGATCTTGTCGCCACGGCCCTCGCCGACCACCGTTGCCAGCACCTTGACGCCTTCGCCGGGTGTCGACACCGAGCCAGCTTCACCGGAGAACGCCAGCACGTCACCAAACTCGATGGCGCCGTTTTCATCAGCCGTTACCTTTTCAACCTTCACGACGTCCCCAGGAGCGACGCGATACTGCTTGCCACCGGTCCGAATTACCGCGTACATAACATTCCTCTCAACCGCAAGCCACTTGATAGAACGAAGACAGGCGGCCGGGCCACAACTGATTTCTGCTGGCAGATGGGATCCATCTCGTTCCAGGCACCCTGGGTAGGACGGCTGCGAAGGACTCTCACATTCTGCTGAAAGACTTCGCGCTTGGCTTTTGCGGCCGGCTTTCGAGAGCAAAGAAGCTCATGGTACGAAGCGGACGCCAAAGCTGCCGAACTCACCAAGTGTAACGTCCCCGCTTGGAGCGGTCAATCCTGCGCCGCTATCTACCCACGTGTCCAAGAGTGTCACGAGAGCCTCCAAAGCTCTTGCCAAAGCGGATCCGCCAGCTCTTTCGCGCCGCCTGGAACACGAAGACGGCCAAAATATCGATGAGCGGCTCAAAGGGATGACGGAAGCGCGCGTGCACTGTGACGAAGTAGTAAAGCAACGGAAGTAGCGCAAAGCAGGAAGCGAACAGGCCGGCTGCGGGTACGCGGCGGCGCAGGGCAAGTGCCAGCCCAAGCAGCCCGGCCGTAGAGGTGAACTGGTAGTTCAGATTGCGCCCGTACTCGACGTACGCTGCGTCATCAAAGGGATGGGGCACACTGAACCAGAAATAGTAGAAGCGGGTGGCGCTCAGCCGGAGGAACCGCGGCCAGTTCTCGCGAATGATCGCCTTGGCTCGCTCACCGCGCGCTCGCACGTAGGCCACCTCGCCCATCGCTCGATACCGCGCCAGCTCTAAATCGCTCTCGCCTGGGTGGTTGTACTCCATCAGCAACCCCACCGCTCCGGGACCGTTACCGAGGTAGAGTTCCGCGCCGAAGTTGCCGCGGAGTGGTATCCAGTGGTGGAATGCCTCCCAGTTGCGCCAGCTCCACGGTGCGATCAGGGCGAGGCACAGAAGTGCTCCAAGAGCGGCCTTGGCAAGCTGGCCGGCCCAGGCATGAGGGGAACCGAGCAGGATCCAAACTCCCATCACCGGCAGCATGATGCAGACCTCTGGGTTCGAGAGCGCGATGAACCCCCAGATGATGCCGAAGAGTGCCCATCGAGCTGGCGTCGGACCGGTCACACTCGCCTCACCGGCGGGTACCGCCGGCTCGCCGATCCGGCGCATCCGCAACGCCAGCACCAGCACGCACGAGAAAAGAAACGAGGTCAGCGTCATCTCCCAGATCCATTTGACCGCGTACTGCATTGTTGCCGGGTATAGAGCCCACAACCAGGCCGACCAGCGAGCGATACTCGGGTTGAAGCAGCGCGCTGCGATCTCCCAGGTCGTCCGCACCATCAGGGCATTCAGCAGGCAATTGAGAGCGAGCAGCACCCAGGCCGAGAAGGCCGTATACACGCCGAAGAGCTTAAAGACCGCTGCGATGAGAAGCGGGTAGGCAGGCGTGACCCATGCTGTCGCCCCCGTGTGCCCGTTAAAAGGATCTGCATAGCCATAGCCGGTCACCAGGGCCCGCGCGATCCTCGCCATCTCCCAGCCGAACTGGAAGTGGTCGCCATACGGCCGCACGCGCCAGGTATGCGCCAGGGTCATGTAAAGAAGACGAACGGCGAGTGCAATCCAGAATATCGACCAGGGTGCGTGCAGGCTGCGAAGGCTTCGGGCGCGCGCGGTCACCGGGATGGTCGGGAGAGCGGCCACATGGAGAATTGTATGGCCCGCTCAAATCGGGCGGAAACGAGTGGATTGCGAAAACGAGCGGCATACGTTTGGAGAGGGCCGTGCGCTGCTCCTCCGACCGCACCCTTGACCAGCTTTTGCGTACTACCTCGGGCGAAGTTTTAGCTCACCGTGCGCGTCTCAAGGTCGATCGACACAGTGTCGACCGGCCCATTCGCTCCGCCAGCCTGGTGCGCCTCGATCCGCAGCGTGAGCGGATCGACCGTCACCCGTAGAAAACCGTAGTGCTGGTCGTCGTAGTTCTCAAGTGTCAGTGTGTCGTCGACCACGTACGGCACACGGAGCGCCACGCCGTTGACCTTGCGGATCTTGTCAAGCCCGTGGCCGCCATGCCCGGCGACCATGTAGACGATGTTCGTCGCGCCGGAGGTTGCCGGGTTGAGCGTGCGGGTGAACCGCTGGTAGTTGTGTGCATGGCCTGAAAAGACGGCATGCGGCCAGAAGCCGGCTGCGGTTGCTGCGTTATCCAGGTCCTGGAGCATCCTCGGCGAGCCGCCGTGCGTCGTGCCCGCCGTGTACGGCGGATGGTGCACCGCGATGATGACGGCCCCGGCATACTTCTCTGTCTTGCAGCGGTTCAGGGCGGTTTGCAGGAACGTGAGTTGCGTATCATTCAGCGTCGGCCGAGTGTTGCCCTCGGTCGAGATAACGCCGGGGTCCTCCAGCACGTTGCTGTAGATGGCGAGAATGCGCACGAACGGGGCGTCAAAGGTGTAGAAGACACCGGGCTGGATCATGGCGGTACGAATCAGCCCGCCGGACTCGGGCGTCATGACGGGAGTTGTCGCGCAAAAGTTCCTGAGCCAGGCGTCGAGCGTTGGCGCGGGGTCGCCCGAGTAGACGAGCCCGTCATGATTCCCGGCCAGGCCCAGGATGGGGTTCTGGTAGGTGCGCCAGGGCTCATAAAACTGGTCGTAGTAATACTGAGCCTCGCCGAAGCTGTAGACCACATCGCCCAGGTGAAAGAAAAACGCAGGAGCCGCATCTGCAGGTGAGCTGGCCAGGTCGGCCTGCGCCGCGTCGGCCACGAGAGACTCGTCTGTAGGCGCTTTGATGTTGCCGGTGTCGCCGACCGAGTGGAAGACGATCTGCCCCGCCTTCGTGATGGCGTCAACTTTGCCTGCGCCGAGCATAGGACCCCAGACCTGCTCGAGTGTCAGGACCGGTTCGGTGCCGCCCCGTGGCGCAGGAATTGGGTCTACCTGCTTCTCATTCGTCTTTGCATAGAGCGGATCATCCGAAGGATGAGGAACTTTGAACTCCGTTGCATCCGGGCCAGGTTTTGGCTGGCCGAAGGCCGGGGTACCAGAAGGATCATCCGGATGAACCGGCTGAGTTGGATGGACTGGTTTGGCGTGCTTCGCGGACTTCTTAGGCATCAGGGAAATACCTCGCAGCGCAGGCTACACGAGTTGGACGAGACACGCGTGAATCCATTCGCAAAGCCGGTACGGAAGTGCCAAGTTCTTTACAGGACCGCGAAGCGGGCGCTTGTCGCCTCGTAGCGTATGTGCGATTGTATGCAGACATGCGCCAGCTCGATCCGGCAGAGAATGATGGAGGTTTCGCATGATCTCTTCAACGCACCCCTTGCGCCGCATCTTCCATGATCTGGTGCGCGAGTGCTTCCGCGATGCACTACCAAAGGGCAGCCCGGAGATCGCGGTCTACGTCGCCGATATGCTCACAGAGTTCTCCTCGACCGACAAGCTCTACCCGGTCGTCGATGAGCGGGGTCGGCCGGTGCGTGAGATTGAGAAGCTACTGCTCGCCTCGGATCCGGTGCACGGCACAGCCGCCTCTTTCGACGACGAGCGGCGGATGCGCAAGCACATCGGCGACTACCTTATGTTTTCTGCAGGGATGGCCCCGGCAAACGCATCCACTCCGGAGCGGCTTGGCGTGATGGTGAGTGCCGGCCAGGAGAGCTACTGGGTCGTCTCGCAGTTCAACCTCTTTGAGTACGAGCGGGAAGCAGCATTGTTTGCACGGCTGAGCCAGGTGTTTGAGCCCTGTGTGCACGGGCTGCGTGAGGTGTACTCACGCCTGCAGCGTAATGGGCCACGGATGCTGATGTAATCGCGCCGTTGATCTTGCCGGCTATAGCGCCGGATCGAGGCGCGAGGCAAGCGCGTTTGCTGTCTGCGGGATGAGCGCAAAGGCAAAGGGTACGAAGATGCGCACTTCCTCCAGACGGCCTACGACTGTCCAGCTGGCAAAGTAGAGTGCTGATGCGAGCAGAAGTGTTTCTGCCTGGCCCTGCCCGGCAGCGCCCTGTTGGCTGCCGCGCAGGAAGGTGTAGATGGTCGGCGCGAGGAACAGTAGAGCCGGTACAAGCTGCACCGGAGACAGATTGCGCACCAGCTGGAAGACCGGCGTGTCGCCGTAGGTCGCGTGAGGAAAGATGCGGTGAATCAGCAGCCAGAGCATTGCGGTCGCAAGCACACCGCCTACTACGCTGGAGGCCAGCAGGACCGCTCGATCGACAAGGAAGCCTCGTGCCCCCCGGAAGATGACGACGACGAAAAGCGCGAAGTGGAAAAGGATCGCGATATCCGAGCGGATGACGCTTTGGGCCGCGGCCAGCGCGATCAGGCCGAGAGTGACCGTCGGCCTGGAGCTTACGGCAGAGAGCAGGTACATGCTCGCTGCGACAAACAGGGTGCAGGCCCAGGTTTCCGGTCGCTGATACCACATCGACCAATTCATGTAGTAAGTGGCAAGGCCGAACAGAATGAAAAGGCGCAACCACCGGGACGTAGGTGAGGCCGCCTGGAACGAGACGGTCCGAAAAAGTACGGAGCGGGTCAGCAGGCTGGCGCAAAGTGCCGCGACAAAGTCGAAGATGGCAAAAGAATGCCGATACGAGAGGTGGCCGTGAGTCGCGCGCAGGATGTATTTTGCCGCATAAATGAGACCCACCCGGTACTGGGCCGGCGCTGGCCCGGCGCCGTTGGCGAGCGCTACAACAGAGGTGGGATCGAGCCGGAACTGCTGGCTGTAGGACCAGTAGTCAAGAAAGGTGAAAGCCGCTACCAGGATCAGCAGGACGATCAACGAGGAGCGTCGAAGCGCTGGAGCTACCAGGGGTGTGCCACTCTCTACCTGCTGCATGCAACTCTCTCTGGCTTAAAGTCTCGGCCAGAGTACACCAGCGATCTCGCCAGTTCCGGAGAAAGGACGTCTACGAACGGTACCACCGGAACGGCGAACCAAATTCAACACCCGCCGCGCCGCGCAGGCTCTTGAGTTCCTGGCCGGCTGAGATCTCAGGCTGTTGCGGCGAGTGCGGCCGCGAGTACCTCCGCGACCTGCTGCGGAGCTTCACGGTGCACGAAGTGGCCGATGCCTGGCAGCTCGACCCGCTCGTAACCGTTCGTAAACCAGGCTTCCTGCCCGAGTGAGCCTCCGGAGTGGTTGCATGCGTCAGCAAGCCCGGTGACGAACCAGGCTGGCACACTGATCTTCGGCTTGCGATCGAGTTCAGCCTGCTGGCTGGCGTACCTAGGCGCGCCCGGCGCGTTTCCGTGCCGCGTCCGATAGTACGAGAGCACAGTCGCCACAAACTGCGGGTTCTGCCAGGCCGCCGCTGCTTCTTCAAACGCAGCTTCCGTGAACCGCCAGCCCGGCGACCACACCTGCCACAGATACCGGCATAAGCCGGAGCGGTCGCGGGTCAGCGACTGCTCGCCTTGCGGCGTGTGAAAGAACCACTGATACCAGTAATCGCGCTCCTGATTGTGGGGAAGCATGCCTGTGTTCTTGTAGGCGGCATACTCCGAGGCAAGCGCTACGACCGCCCGCACCCGCCCAGGCTGGAGCGCAGCCATCGCAAAGGTCGCGCGCGCACCCCAGTCGTGACCGACAAGCACAACGCGATCAATGCCGAGCCGGTCCAGCAGAAGCAGCGCGTCATCCGCCAGTGCGGCGATCTGGCCGGTTTGCGCTTCGGGGTCCGTAATGCGGGTTTCACCGTAGCCGCGGAGCGCAGGTGCTATGAAACAGACCGGCTCGCCATTCCAGGCCTGGATCAAGCCCAGCCAGCCGGCCGGCGCGTCGGGGAATCCATGAAGTAGCAGCACCGGTGTGCCGGCCGGCTGGCCGTATGTCTCGTAGGCAAGCTGAAGGTGAGCGAAGTTTTCCATCGGCATGCCGGTAAGATGCGCACCTCACCAGGGCGCCACCCCATGTCTGTCAAAGAAGCCGCCCGTCGGGCCATCTGCCGGCAGCAGCGCCAGCTTGATCGCCGCTTCGGAGCCTTCCTCTACGGTCTGCGTCCCCCGATTGCCGTTGAGGTCTGTCGCGGTGTAGCCAGGGTCAGCTGAGTTCACCTTGATGGGCGTATCGCGCAGTTGGTACGCAAGCTGCACAGTGAACATGTTGAGCGCGGCCTTTGAGGCCGCATAGCCCAGTGGCTTAACACTGGCATGGATCCAGTTTGGGTCGCCATGCAGCGTAATCGAGCCCAGACCGCTTGATACATTTACGATGCGACCTCCAGCCGAGCGCCGAATGAGCGGCAGCATCGCCTGGGTCACCGCGACCGAGCCAAGGAAGTTGACGTCCAGCACATGCCGGACTGCTTCCAGCGATGCCGCTTCCGGCGGACCATCCGCGCGATCGACGAGCCCTGCGTTGTTCACCAGCACATCCAGCCGGCCGTACTCTGCCTCAACGTGCTTCGCCGCAGCCTCGATAGTCGGCTGTTTTTCGAGATCGATCTCGATCGCGCAAACGTCGCCGCCTTCGGCGCGGAGCATATTGACTGCCGCCTCGCCCAGCTTCGGATCGCGTGCGCCCATCAACACGGTGCAGCCTTGCTTTGCGAGCTGGCGCGAGACCTCGAAGCCAATGCCTTTGTTAGCGCCCGTCACCAGTATTACTTTATTCTCGTTTGCCATAGCAGACCTCTTCTCCTAATTCTCCCGGCGCGTCTCGATGTGCGCCTATACTGCATTGGATGAAGATTCCTTCAGGTTTGGACCTTCGCATATGAGCCGTGCACTCACAGAGCCATTAGAGGCAAGAAAGACGCCGGTGCAGGTGCGATCAGCGCTCACGGTAGAGGCAATCGCCGAGGCGACCATTCAGGTTTTGCTAAGCGCCGGGGCTGACCGGCTGACGACAACGCGGGTTGCGGAGCGGGCAGGCGTTTCTGTCGGAACGCTCTACCAGTACTACCCAAATAAGCAGGCTTTGCTCTTCACTGTGCTTGAGCAGCATCTTGAGCGCGTGGCATCGGCGGTGGAGCAAGCCTGCAGCATGAGCCACAACCAGCCGCTGGCGCGCATGATGCAGGCCCTGACTCCCGCTTTTATCGATGCGAAGCTGGAACGGGCCGATATTTCCCTCGCGCTCTACGCCGTCTCTGCAGAACTGGGCGGCCCCGAGCTGGTCAAGCGCATCGGCCTGCGTAGTCGCCGGGCGGTTGCAGCCATGCTGCAAACCGCAACGGATGGACGCATTGCTGACATTGCTTTCACGGCGAATATGCTGATCGCCGCCATGTCGGGGACGATGCGTGTTGTCCTGGAAGCTGGCGCTACGCTCCGAATGGTGCGCCAGCTCCGGAAGGAGATGGCGCGGATGTGCGAGAGCTACCTTCGCGCTGCGGCCGGCGCTGCGGACTGACCTGAATTAGCGAAGACTAGAGTATGTAGCGGCTCAGGTCCTGGTCCTTTACGATGCCGGCGACCATCTGCCGGACGTACTCCGGGTCGATGATGACGACCCGCTCATAGCCGGTTGGGATCTCACGGTCGACCACCGGCAACGGCACGGTCGAGCCGCCATCGGTCGCAGCGACCGAAAGATCGAAAACGCCTGCGGCATTGCGAGGCGCCTTTAGAAGGTCCGGTGCAAGAAAGCTGATCTCGTCCAGCACGCGCTCCATGATGGTGTGCAGACGGCGCGCCCCGATGTTCTCAGTCTGCTCGTTGACGCGGAAGGCGAACTGCGCCATCTCGGCCAGTGCCTCGGGCGTGAACTCGAGCTTTATCCCTTCGGTTTCGAGCAGGGCAACGGACTGCTTGGTGAGCGACGCCTTCGGCTCGGTCAGGATCCGGATAAAGTCGTCGACTGTGAGCGAGTGCAGCTCGACGCGGACTGGAAAGCGGCCCTGGAGCTCCGGGATGAGATCGCTCGGCTTGGTGACGTGGAAGGCGCCGGCCGCAATGAAGAGGATGTAGTCCGTCCGCACCATGCCATAGCGGGTGTTCACGGTGGTGCCTTCGACAATCGGCAGGATGTCGCGCTGGACGCCCTCGCGCGAGATGTCCGGTCCGTGGCCGCCTTCGCGTCCGGCGATCTTATCGATCTCGTCCAGAAAGACGATGCCGGCGTCCTCAACCCGCTCCACCGCTGTTCGCTGCACCTGGTCCATATCGATCAGGCGGCTCTCTTCCTCCTGGACGAGGTAGTCGAAAGCTTCGGCAACCTTCATGCTGCGTTTCTTGGTGCGGGGCCCGAATAGCTGCGGCAGGATGTCCTTGAGGTTGGTGTCGGAGTCGTCGAAGCCGCTGCCTGGCGCGTTGTTGGTGACGATCTCGATCTGTGGCTCGCGCCGCTCGCGTACATCGATCTCGACCATGCGATCATCCAGCTTGCCCTCGCGAAACTGGTCACGCAGCTTTTCACGGGCTCGCGTCAGGGTAGTCGGGTCGTGCTCCGCGGCCGCGCTTAGAGCGGCTGCGCCCTGGGTTCCGCCGTTTGCTCCACCCGATTCACCATTGGGCGATGCTCCATCCGGGCCGCCTGGCGAGGACTGCTGCATCACTGCAACTTCTGGCGCGGGAGCAGGCGTTGGCAGCAACAACTCGAGCAGCCGGTCCTCGGCATTCAGCTCGGCTTTGTCCTCGATCTCATCAAGCTTTTCGTCGCGCACCATGTCGATCGCGTTCTCGACAAGGTCACGGATCATCGACTCGACGTCGCGGCCTACATAGCCGACCTCGGTGAACTTGGACGCTTCGACCTTGAGAAATGGGGAATTGGTAAGCTTTGCGAGGCGGCGCGCGATCTCGGTCTTCCCGACGCCGGTCGGCCCGATCATGATGATGTTCTTCGGCATGATCTCGTCCGCGACTTCGGGCGCCAGTTTCTGCCGGCGCATGCGATTGCGCAGAGCCAGCGCTACGGCGCGCTTGGCTGCACGCTGGCCGATGACGTACTTGTCGAGCTCAACCACGATCTCGCGCGGAGTCAGGTCTTCCAGCGCGAGTTCCTGGTCGTCGGCAGTTCCCGGTAGGTAAATGGCCATGCTTGCCTTTCTGCGTGAAGCGTTGGTCGCTGAGCGTTCGCTCTACGGCTTGGCGGCCGTGGGCTTCTCCGTGGCGCCGCTCAGCTCTTCCAGCAGTATGTGATCGTTGGTGTAAATGCAGATCTTGCCCGCGATGCGCAGCGATTTCTCCGCGACCTCGCGCGCTGGGAGCTCGGTGTTGTCGTAAAGAGCGCGTGCGGCGGCCAATGCGTAGGAGCCTCCGGAGCCGATCGCCGCAATCCCCTCATCCGGCTCGATCACGTCGCCTGTTCCGGAGATTAAGTAGCTCTGTTCCGTGTCGGCAACGATGAGCAGGGCTTCAAGCGAGCGCAGCATCTTGTCGGTGCGCCAGTCTTTCGCGAGCTCGACCGCAGCCCGGCCGATGTTGCCGGCGTACTGTTCGAGCTTGCCTTCAAAGCGACTGAAGAGCGAGAACGCGTCGGCGGTCGAACCCGCGAAGCCGGCCAGAACCTTGTCCTGGTACAGCCGGCGGATCTTGCGCGCGGAGTGCTTCAGGATCGCGTCGCCCAGCGTCACTTGCCCGTCGGCCGCCATCACCACCGAGCCGCCCCGGCGTACGCACACCACCGTAGTACTGCGAACCCGGCGGCCATCCTCAAGCGAGAGATCCGCCACTGGCCGGGAGTGGAGTCGGGTGGGCAGACGGGCGGGAGACTTGGCCATAGGGAATCCCTGAAGTATAGCCCAGGGCTTTCCGCGATCCCGCCGAGCGGTTGGCGTGTGCGGTGCAGCGCGAGAACTTAAGCCGTCCCGCAAGCAGTTCGCGCTGGGGTATCCTGCTCCTATCCTTTCCTGAGGCGAGTGCGGCCATGAACGGGCTTTCCCTGCGCGATCACCAGGTTCTTGCGACGATGGCCGCCGCTGTTGCGTGCCTGGGTGGCGTGGCCTGGTACATGGCGACGCGCAAACAGACCAGCGAGGAAGAGCTGGAGCGCACCCGCCGGCAGGACCTTGTGCTGGGCGGCCGCATCATCGACGGCACAGTTATCGATGTTTCGGAGCTCGACCCTTATGAGGCCGGCCGGCCCGAAGGCATGCAGCTCATCCTCTACAAATACGAAATCGCGGGCGTGTCCTACGAGTGCTCACAGGACATTACCAACCTCAAGGACCTGATCTCGCTCTCGGACATCCGCGTCGGCTTTCCCTGCTCGGTACGCTACGACACACGGCAGCCGGAAAACAGCATCGTGGTAGCTGAGAACTGGATCGGCCTGCGCGACACAGCCAATTCGGTACCGGTGCGACGCTCGCCGCGCCGCCGCTGGTCGGCTCCGGTGTCCTAAGGAGGCAATCGCTCCTTAGGAGTGCTGGTGGCGATCGCTGGGTACTTCTTGGTGTGCCGGCGACGTTACGCCTCATTTGATATGCCGGAAGCAGAGCGACTTTCGCCTACACTAAGAGGCGATGCACGCGCACGGCTCACCTACGGGCAGCACGCAGAAGGTCCTCCAGTTTTCGCTGGCCGCGACCCTGCTGTATGTCGCGGTTTGCTTTGTCGCAGGCCTGCGCGCGCACTCGCTGGCCCTGCTCTCTGAGGCTGGACATAACGTTTCCGACGCAGCGGCACTGCTGCTTTCCTTTGTCGCGGTCTGGCTCGGCAACCAGCCGGCGAACGATGGCAAGACCTTCGGCTACCAACGTGCCGGCGTGCTGGCGGCATTCTTCAATGCGGTGACGCTGGTCGCTGTGTCGACCTGGATCTCCGTTGAAGCGGTCGCTCGTTTCCGCCACCCGGAACATGTTGCCTCGACGCCAATGATGGCGGTCGCCGGAGTTGGCGTGCTGATGAATGGGCTGATCGCGATGCTACTCTGGCGCAACAGCAGGAGCAGCAGAGAAGGTCACGACGTGAACCTGCGCTCGGTCTTTATCCACATGCTCGGCGATACGCTCTCGACTGCGGCGGTCATCGTCGGCGGCCTCGCGATCCGCTTCACCGGCTATGGCTGGATCGATCCCGCGCTCTCGCTCGCCATCTCGGCGCTCATTCTCTGGTCGTCGATCTCCATCGCGCGCGAGACACTTAATATCCTGCTCGAGGGCACGCCGGAAGGCATGCGGCTGCCGGAGATCCGCGCCGCGCTCTCGGCGATCGATGGGGTCGAAGACGTCCACGACCTCCACGTTTGGTCGCTTGGCTCGCAGACCCACGCTCTTTCCACGCACATCCGCATCGCTGACATCCCGCCGTCGGAAAGCAACGCAATCCTAGACCGGGTGAAGGCCGCGCTTCGGGAGCGCTTCCGCATCCTGCACACCACCATCCAGTTCGAGAACACGGGCTGCGAGACCGAGCATGGATGCGTGATGGCCCTGGAGGTCGCAGAGGCGCACCATCATCACGGCCACCACCATGGGCATGCGCACTAAGAGACCTTATGCGCCGGCGCCCGAGTCAATCGGCCGGTCGGGTTGGCTCAGATAGAGCTCCTCAACCCGCGCCAGCGTATCGATCTCGGCGACGGGTTTGTCGGTGCGGATGCGCAAGATACGCGGAAAGCGCAGCGCGAAGCCGCTCGCATGCCGCGACGATCGCATGATGTTGTTGAACGCGACCTCAAAGACGGTGTCCGGCTCGACGGTTCGGAAGTGGCCGTGGTCTTCAAGAGTTTGCTCTTCAAAATGTGCGGACAGCGCGTACATCTCCGCGTCAGTCACGCCCGAGTAGGCCTTGCCTACGTTTAAGAGTTCGCCATCCTCACCGCGCACCGCGAAGGTGTAGTCGCTCAGGTAGCCTGCTCGACGGCCCGAGCCGAATTCTGCGCCCGTGACTACTACGTCCAGCGTGGCGAGCTCTCGCTTGAGCTTGAGCCACGCCAGTCCGCGACGGCCCGGCTGGTAACGGCTGCCGCTTGCCTTCAGCATCACGCCCTCGTTGCCGCGGGCCCGTGCTTCGGTGTAGGCGGCATCGAGCTGGGCGGCGCTGTGCAGACGGATCGCCGGGGCAAGCAGCAGGCGCGGGAAGATATCGACAGAAGCGGCAGGCTCCGCAAAAAGCACCTGCTGGCCGGCAGTCACAGCGCGCCTTCCATCCGTGACTCCGCCGTGCATCGCGAGATACCGCTCCAGCCGCTCACGGCGAGCACTCAGCGAATCTTCCAGCATCAGCCGGCCATCTGCGTAGAGAACGTCGAATGCCATAAAGACGACGGGCAGGCTGCGGCGCATCTCGGCGGAAACCTGCTTGCGTCCGAGCCGCTGCTGCAGCGAGGAAAAAGGAAGCGCCCGGGCCGTGATCTCCCTCGCGCCCGGGCCTGACCCGGTGGAAGCGGGCTCGCCGTGCTCGAGTTCCGCGGCCGGAGTCCAGGCCAGGATCTCCCCATCCAGAATGACAGGTTCGCCAAGTGCCGCGAAGGCCTCCATCAACTCAGGAAAGGCGGCGCTCAGGTCTTCACGATTGCGGGAAAACAGGCCAACCCGCCCCGGCTCCGCAGGGTCACCCGCGTGCAGCTGGGCCCGCATACCGTCGTACTTGTCCTCGAGCTGCGCCTCGCGCAGTACCCGCCCCGGATCCCGTGCGAGCAGAGCCGCTTCCGCCGGAGCACTCCCCTGCGCGGAGCTACTGTTCGCAGCAGCCTGCCCGGTCGCGGGCTCCTCAAGCTTTTCAGCGACAATCTCTTCAGCGAAGCGCTCGATAGCCTCCTCGACGCTGTCGACCGGGCTCGCAAGCATAAAGCCAAGCGGGTGAAACAAGCGCATGCGTGCTTCGCCAAGCGTGCCGGCAGCTGCCCGCTCCACAACTTCAGGCAGGCTGCCAAGCAGCATCCCGGCATACCGTATGGCGGCAACATCCTCCTTGTAAGCCGCGACGATCGCCTCCTCGACCAGGCTCTGCTTCACGCCGATGCGCATATCTCCCGAGATGAGCTTGAGAATGTACTTGCAAGAGAGGGCCGAGCCGCGCGCAAGAAGCTCATTTAGGATGCGCACCTTGGCCGCCGGTCCGCGCGCAGCAGCGATCTCGCTCAGAGTATCTTCAAGGTCGGCGAGCAACGGCTCCGGCCCAACAGGAGCTTTCTCCCGAGCGGCAATCAGCTCCTCGGCGGCGGCGCCGATGTCACCGTGGCGTCGATAGGCCAGTCCCATCGAGTTCGGGTCGGCTCCGCTGCGCTCAGCGACGGCCCTGGTCAGTAACGCGCCGCCAACACTCAGGTTCCGCCGGTCTGTCTCGGCAAACGGCATGCCGGCTACATAGAGTGCTGCCCGTGCTGCGTTCTCGACTGGCAACGCAAGCAGGTAAGCCGCGAGCGTCGCGCGCTTTTCCAGCTTTTTTGTTGTGGCGCCGAGTGCCTCGCAGGTTTCTGCCCAGCGCAGCAGTGTGTTCGAGTCGCTTTGTCGCTCGTCTCCGGTCATCGCGCTCGCTCCCGATCCCACTCCCAGACAGATGCGCTGGACTTATTCGCTCTTTGGTAAGATGTAGAGGTGCGCTGCGCCAATCAACCTGGCCCCCTCTAGCGGCTCCTGCCGAGTACAGCGTCCCCTGTTTGCCCGTTTTCGATCCCAACAGACCAGCAGCAGTTACAAGAGGGTACCGCTATGTTTGAACGACTGGAACAGATTGCCGCCCGCTATGAGGAGCTTGGCGCACAGCTGGCCGACCCCGGTGTCATCTCCGATCAGCAGGTGTACCAGAAAATAGCCAAGCAGCACCGCGATCTCGAGTTGCTGGTCGAGGGCTTCCGCACCTACCGCGCCATCACAGGAGGGATCGCTGAAGCACAGGCGATGCTCGACGAGAACGATCCCGAGATGCGCGCGATGGCTGAGGAAGAGCTCGCGCAGCTGGCGGGGCGTTTGCCTCGCGTTGAGGAAGATCTGAAGCTGCTGCTGCTGCCCAAGGACCCGAATGACGACAAAAACGTCGTCGTCGAGATACGCGCGGCGACCGGCGGTGACGAGGCTTCGCTGTTCGCCGCCGAGGTCTATCGCATGTACACCCGCTTCGCCGAGCTGCGCCGCTGGAAGATCGAGCTACTCTATGCGACCGAATCGTCTGTCGGTGGGCTCAAGGACGTTTCGTTCCTGATCGAAGGCGACAAGGTCTACTCGCAGCTTAAGTATGAGAGCGGTGTGCACCGGGTGCAGCGAGTGCCGGAAACCGAGACGCAGGGCCGCGTGCACACCTCCGCAATCACGGTTGCGGTACTGCCTGAAGCCGAAGAGGTTGATATCAAGATCGAGCAGAAAGATCTCCGTATTGACACGTTCTGCTCCTCCGGCCCGGGCGGACAGTCGGTCAACACGACCTACTCGGCGATTCGCATCACGCACCTGCCCACGAACACCGTCGTCAGCTGCCAGGATGAGAAGTCGCAGATCAAGAACCGCGAGAAAGCCATGCGCGTGCTCCGGTCCCGGCTCTACGACGTCGAGCAGGAGCGGCTGCATCAACTGGAAGCCGCGCAGCGTAAAAGCCAGATCGGCTCAGGCGACCGCAGTGAAAAGATCCGCACCTACAACTTCCCGCAGAACCGGCTCACCGACCATCGCATCGGACTGACGCTGCACCAGCTGACCGAGATTATGGAAGGACGTCTGCAACCGGTTATCGACGCGGTTATCGCGTACTTCAACGCAGAGCGTTTGAAGGCTGAAGCAGCGTAGGTTTGGACCGGTCCGGCCTGAGTTTAGGGGTCTTGATGAAGACAGCAGGCTTGGTGAGAGTCGCCCTGCGAGACGGGGCGACCATGCTGGCGACCAGCTCCAGCGACGCGAGAAGAGACGCATCTCTCCTCTTATGTCGTGTCCTTGGGAAAGATCGCGCCTGGTTGCTCGCTCACGCCGACGACCCTCTCCGAAGACCCCATCTTGCGAAGTATGCGCAGCTGCTTGCGCGTCGCCTCCGGCACGAGCCGATGCAGTACATCCTCGGAGAGCAGGAGTTCTACGGCCTGCGTCTCGAAGTCACTCCAGCTGTACTGATTCCGCGGCCGGAAACCGAGCACCTGGTCGAAGCTGTCCTCGAGCGCCTACCGCGCGATCGGCCGGTGCGTATCGCCGATGTAGGCACCGGCTCCGGCGCGATTGCACTGGCCCTTGCACATGCGTTGCCACTGGCGCATGTCGACGCGCTTGATATCTCGCCGGAGGCTCTCGCAGTCGCGCGGCGGAATGCAGATGCGCTCGGGCTTGCTGACCGCGTCAGCTTCTACCGATCGGACCTTCTTTCAGGTGTACCGGATCAGCTCTACGACTGTGTCGTATCGAACCCGCCGTATGTACCGGCAGGGGAGCAACTCGAGGATCAGGTCGCGCTCTGGGAGCCGCATGGCGCGCTTTTTGCCGGCCCTGCGGGGCTCGATGTTTACGAGCGCCTCCTGCCACAGGCACTCACACACTTAGGCCCCGGCGGACTGTTCGCTACCGAACTCGGAGCGGGCCAGCAGCCTGCAATGGAGAATCTCCTTGGGCTTGATCCACGCTGGTCGACTCCGGTCTTCCTGCCCGATCTGCAGGGTATTCTAAGGGTGGCCCTGGCCGTTCGGGAGTGACCGGAAGATAGGAGCAACTACCTCCCCGGAGTTCTCGTCCCTTAGCTCGAATGTGTTGCGCGCCTGAATGTGATGCGCTGTACTCAAGAGGTTGGCACTTGTTTCAGTTTGCGTTCCATACCCGTCACTCTTGCAGCTGTTTCCCCCGCGAACATAACCAGACTGCCGCGATGCGTGCTCATGTTGGCAGTGCGCTTCGAGGGCTGCTCTGTGGCGTTCTGTTTGGCGCGCTTTCTGCGGCACTTCCGGTGAAGGCGCAGACCGGGGATGTCTCATTTTCGCTGCCTCCGGCGTCAAAGATCGTCGCCGGGTCGGATGGCTCCTCATCTGCAGCCACGGGAACGCCGGCGCAGGATGCTTCATCGGCGTCGGAAGAAGACAGCGCTCCGGGCTATCACTGGCGAGGGCTGATCTGGCAGTCCATAGAGTTCAATCTCGCGGAGAATGGCTTCCGCACCAGCCAGGACTACGTGATGCGTGACCTGCTGGCTCATAAGCCGTTCTGGCATGACTGGATCGCCTCCAACAAGCAATGGAACATGGGTCGCTGGAGTGATGGCGATGACTTCCTGGTGGATGACGTAGGGCACCCCATCCAGGGCGCTGTTTCGGCGTTTATCGAGATACAAAACAGCCCATCCGACGCGCGCATCGAGTGGGGCGACCCAGGGTATGTGCAGTCCCGGTTTAAAGGCTTTCTTTGGGCCACCGTCTTCAGCACTCACGAGAAGATCAGCCCTGCTGGTGAGGCCGGCGTCGGCAACGATGGCGGTTTCACCTATGGCAACCAGTGCCACTACACCTGCACCAGCGCCAACTTCGGCCCGGGCACCACAGATACCAAGTACACCAATAACACTGGCTGGACTGACTTCATCATTACCCCGACAGTCGGCATGCTCTGGGTGCTGGCCGAGGACGTGCTGGACAAAGATCTGAGTGATCGGCTTTCCGAGGCGTACCCGGAGAAGCTCTGGCCGAAGATTGTGCGCGGCGGCCTCAATCCTTCACGATCGTTCGCGAATCTGCTGCGCTGGCGCAACCCTTGGTACCGCGACTTCCAGCACGCTATGCCGGAGCCGGACCGTGTGCACTTCTTCTCATCGGAAGAAAGGGTCGCGTGGGAGCGCTTACCGCGCTATCAGATCGCCCCGACCTGGAGTGTCTTCTCCGTCGCGAGCAACACGACTGACTGCTTTAACTGCCGCCGCACTGCCCTCGGCTTCGGTCTGCAGCAGAGCAACCAGATACGCGGATGGCTTACCCTGGACACCGCGCTCAGCTACCACCCAAACGCCAGCCCGTTGCCGAGCGACCGCGCCGGCGGTGACCTTACCTTCGCTTCATTTGGGCTTGGTGCTACCAAGGAGTGGCGCTACTACGGCGTGCATCTCGGCATCGGTCCAGCCCTGGCTCACTTCACTCGTGCTTACGAAACAAGCCCGGAGAGCTTCACCATCTACACCTATCCGATGGGCGTCGGGACCACACAGATTACGCCGGCCGGCTCAAACCAGCCCGGCGTGGTCGATGCAAACGGCACGCCCGAGGAACCGAGGCTCGGCGGGATTACCCACTTCGCGTGGAATATCGATCTTCATGCGGACTACAAAATCAATTCCCACCTCGGTATTCGCGCCGGCGTCGATGAACACGTCATCCGCTACCGCACCGATAAGGTCAATGCGCCGGGGATCGGCGTCCCCCCTTACATCAGCTGGCTTTCGAAGGAGAACTTCATCAATCGCGGCTCGCAGGCTCTGGAGCTGGGGCCCGTTTTTTCGTTCTAATTCCGATCGCTGACGAGAAAAGCCGCACCCTAGTTACGGCCTTCCTCGCCCCGTCCTGTATGTCGGCTATGCCGGTATAGCCTGCCGGTTTTCAACAACAAACTGCAAGCGATTGTTCAGCGGATCCGCGTCGACGAGCACATGATCCCCGTGCATCACCTCGCCATCCAGGATCTTGATCGCGAGCGGGTCCTGGATCAGCTTCTGGATCGCGCGCTTCAACGGCCGTGCCCCATAAGCACGGTCGTAGCCCGTCAGGATGAGCTGATGACGCGCGCCTTCTGTCAGCGTCAGCGCTACCTTGCGATCTTGGAGCAGCTTCTTCATGTCCTCCAGGCGCAGGTCGATAATGTGCGTCAGCTGCTCCTCGCCGAGCGGGCGGAAGAGAACAACATCATCCACACGGTTCAGGAACTCAGGCCGGAAGTGTGCCTTCAATACATCCATCACCTGCTCACGCGCCAGCTCCCAGCCGTTTTCGCTTTCCAGCGCCTCGCCCTGCAGCAGGGGCGCGCCCAGGTTCGAAGTCATGATGAGCACGGTGTTCTTGAAGTCGACCGTGCGGCCTTTTGCATCAGTAAGCCGGCCATCGTCGAGCACCTGCAGCAGCACGTTGAAAACATCCGGGTGTGCTTTCTCGATTTCGTCGAAGAGGATCACCGCGTACGGCCGCCTGCGCACCGCCTCCGTCAGCTGGCCGCCCTCGTCAAAGCCGACGTAGCCCGGAGGCGCACCGATCAGCCGCGCTACTGCGTGCTTTTCCATGTACTCCGACATATCGATACGTACCATTGACTGCTCGTCATCGAAGAGAAATTCGGCGAGCGCCCGCGCTGTTTCCGTTTTGCCGACGCCGGTCGGACCCAGAAACAGGAAGCTGCCGATCGGCCGCTTCGGATCGCTCAGGCCGGCGCGCGAGCGACGGATCGCGTTTGCGACTGACGAAAGTGCCTCGTCCTGCCCGATAACGCGGTCGCGCAGCCGGCCCTCCATCGCGACCAGCTTCTGTACCTCGCCTTCCAGCATCTTCGAGATGGGAATGCCGGTCCACTTGCTCACGATCGAGGCAATGTCTTCTTCATCGACCTCTTCTTTGAGCATGCGTACGCCGTGCTCCATGTCGTCCTGCAGCGTGTTTAGCTCGCGCAGCTCTGCCTCCAGCCGCGGCAGCTCGCCGTACTGGATCTGCGCCGCGCGCTCCAGGTGCCCGAGCCGGGTCTGCTCTTCTGACTCGAAGCGCAGTGCCTCGACGCGTTGCTTCACCTCGCTTAGGCGGGTGATGGCTTCGCGCTCCTTCTGCCACCGTGCGCGTAGCCCGGTCGCCTTTTCTTTGAGGCCGGCGGCTTCGGCTTCCACCACCTGCAGCCGCTCCCGCGAGTTCACGTCCGTCTCGCGCCGCAACGCGGCTTTCTCGATTTCAAGCGAGGTCAGCGCGCGTTCCAGGGCGTCGATCTCCTCCGGAACAGAACCGATCTGGATCGCGAGCGAGGCCGCTGCCTCGTCGACGAGGTCGATCGCCTTGTCGGGTAGAAAACGGTCTGAGATATAGCGGTGCGAAAGCGTCGCCGCAGCCACGATCGCCGAGTCCTTGATGCGGACCTTGTGGTGCGACTCGTAACGCTCCTTCAGGCCGCGAAGGATCGCAACAGTATCCTCGACGTTCGGCTCACCGACGTAGACCATCTGGAAGCGCCGTTCGAGTGCCGCATCCTTCTCGATGTACTTGCGGTACTCGTTGAGCGTGGTTGCGCCGATCGCGCGCAACTCGCCGCGTGCCAGCGCCGGCTTCAGCATGTTGGCCGCGTCAATCGCGCCCTCAGCCGCACCCGCGCCGACCAGGGTATGCAGCTCGTCGATGAACAGGATGATAGCGCCATGCGAATCCTCGATCTCCTTCAGAATCGCCTTCAGCCGGTCCTCAAACTCCCCGCGGTACTTCGCGCCGGCCAGCATCGAGCCCAGGTCAAGCGAGACCACCTTCTTGTTGCGAAGGATCTCCGGTACGTCGCCTGAGACAACACGGCGCGCCAGGCCTTCGACGATCGCGGTTTTGCCAACGCCCGGCTCGCCGATCAGCACCGGGTTGTTCTTGGTCCGCCGCGAGAGCACTTGGATCACGCGCCGAATCTCCTCATCACGGCCGATAACCGGATCAAGCTTGCCCCGTCGCGCCAGCTCCGTTAGGTCTTTTGCGTACTTCTCGAGTGACTGATACTTGGCTTCCGGGTTTTGATCGGTGACCCGCTGCGACCCGCGTACCGCACTCAGTGAACGAAGAATCGCCTCGTGGGTCGCCCCGAAGCTCGCCAGCAGCAGCCCGGCGCCGTCATGCTTCGCTTCTGCAAGCGCCAGCAGCAGGTGCTCGGTCGAGACGTACTCGTCCTTAAAGTTGGCGGCCTCCTTGCCCGCCTGGTCCAGGACGCGATTCAGCCCTTGGCTCATGCCCGGCTGCGTACCGCCGGAAACCTTAGGCAGCTTGGCGATGGCTTCCTTGACCTTTGCGTCCAACTGCGTCGTCGGCACGGCCGTCTTCTCGAGAACGGGCAGAATCACGCCCTCGTGGTCGGCGAGCAACGCAGCGAGTAGATGCAGCGGCAGCAGTTCGGCATTGCCGTTGTCGGCAGCCACCGCGTTGGCGGCCTGCACGGCTTCCTGCGACTTGACGGTGAACTTATCCCAACGAATAGCCATTGCTTCGACAGCTTCCTTCATGCGTGGATGATGTAGTTGTTCTGATACATAGGACGGCCCGGGCGATGCTAGCGCCCGGGCCGTTGTTGCCGTGTGCTGTATAAGGCCCGAAACGGCTTACTTTCGGCTCTGGCCCACCCCGACCGGGACCTGCTCTGCCATCGAGTGACCCGTTTGGGGAGACGTGTTGCCGGCCTGACTGCCCGACCCCGCTGCACTGATCGTCGGCTGAGCACCTTGTGGCGCATTCTGCTGACCGGTCTGTTGCCCTCCGCCAAGCTGCACCTTGATCTGTCGGCTCTTGGTTTCTGGCCGCTTGGTCAGCTCGATTCGCAGCACCCCGGCGTCGTAGCTCGCCTGCACGTTCTGCGTGTCCACCGTCTGCGGCAGCGTGAAGGACCGGCTGAACGACCCATAGCGCCGCTCGACCCGATGATAGTTCTCTTCCTTCTGCTCGTTTTCCCACTGGCGCTCGCCGCGCACAAACAGGGTGTTGTGGTCTACGGAGATATCGAAGGCCTCCTGCTTCACGCCCGGCACTTCAAGCGTCAGCACGACCCTGTCCTGGTCCTCGTAGATATCGACCGGCGGCACAAATGAGCCGGCGGCAAGTGTATCGGCATCGCCGCGGCTGCCGGCCTGGCGTGCATACTCCTGCAGCAGCGAATTCATGCTGCTCTGCAGACTGAAGACATCCCGAAACGGATCCCAACGTGTAAGTGCCATGGTTCTGATCTCCTGCGAATGTATGTGGCACCGGGCCACACTTGTATAGACGAATGCTTATAGAAAAAGATGCAGGAAATATGAGTGTTATGACATCACATTCACGAGTCGATCTCCAACACCAAACACTTCAGATACTCCGTCTCCGGGATTGTCAGGATGACAGGATGGTCGGGGGCAGCGCCGGTCCGTTCGATGATCCGCACACGCCGGCCTGCATCGCCGGCTGCTGCGGCGACCACGGCCTGAAACTCTTCCAGCGGCACATGGTGCGAGCAGGAGCATGTCACGAGTGTTCCGCCCGGACGGAGCATCTGAAAGGCACGCAGATTCAGCTCCTTGTAGCCGCGCATGGCATTCTCGGCAGCGCGCTGGGTCTTGGCGAAAGCCGGCGGATCCAGCACGATTGTGTCGTACTCGGCGCCCGCGTCTGCCCACTCGCGCATTGCGGCGAACGCGTCACCCTGCACCCAGTCCACCTCTATGCCGCCCAGTGTTTCGCGGTTCAGGGCAAGGTTCAGCGCGGCTATGTCGAGCGCAGCCTCCGAGGTGTCGAGCCCTGTTACGGACCGGCAGGTGGTCGCCAGGTGCAACGCAAAGCCGCCCTGGTAGGTGCATACGTCGAGCGCGTCACCATGGCCATGCTCGGCCGCGCGGCGGTAGTTCAAGCGTTGATCCAGGAAGGCTCCAGTCTTCTGCCCGCTATTTGCGTCGTACAGGAAGCGAAGTCCGTTGAGGCGGAACTCGGTGGCCGTTCTTGCCTCGTCGGCTACTGCGCTGGCACTCCACAACGGTCCGGGCGTAGGCGCTGCTAGCGCCTCCAGCTCGCGAATCCGCGGGTCCGGCCGCTCCAGCACGGTTTCGACGCTCGACCCGAGACTCGCAACCAACTCTTCGACGATCGCCCGCCGGGTCTCCGGCATGTCGAGTCCGGCTGCCAGCAGCTGCACGATCACCAGCCCCGCGTATTTATCGACGATGAGGCCGGGTAGATCGTCTGCTTCGGCAAAAACAAGCCGGCAGCTGTCCGTGCCCGCATCGAGCAGCCCTTCGCGGCGCGCGACCGCGGCCTGCACCCGCGAGCGCAGCACCGGCAGCCACTCGGCCGGCAGGAACTGCTCGCGCGTGAGGAGGCGCAGCGAAATCTGGGATGTCGGGCTCCAAAGCGCAATGCCCAGTGGGTGGCCGGCCTGGTCGCGCACCAGCGCAAGCCCGGCCGGCTCGTCCACGCCCGATCTGTTTGCGAGCACATCTGACTTGTAGACCCAGACGTGCCCGGCGTGGAGGCGTTCGGCAGCCCGGCGCGCGATGGTGATCTCAGGAAGGCTGGAGTATGGGGCGTCGAGGAACGGCTTGTTCGGGCTGGGCATCCCCTATCGTACCGATGGGCGATTCTTCGTCTGCTCAAAGCCGGTACGGCGACGTCGGCCCGGCGCTTGGCGGGCGTCCTGCCCGGCAGGTACCATCCAGGGCAATGACCGGTGGTTCCAGGAACAAGGGCGCTCTTGCCCACGGCGCAGCCTCCTTGAGTCTCCTGCTTGGTCTGGCCATTGCCGGCCCGGCGCTTTCGCAGGATGTAGGTGCCCCGAAAGGGGTGACGCCGACAGGTCCTGCTCCGCAAAAGCCGGCCGGTGACACACCGAAGCCATCCAACGGGATGACGCAGCTTTCCGAGACAGACAGTGCCGGTGCGAACAAGCAACCGGTTCTGGTGCCGGTGCGAACTGAGGAAGGCGATCTGCGCGGATCGAGCTTTCGCATCGATGTACCAAACGCGACGGCATCGAGCTGGAACCACAAGCTGATCGTCTACTACCACGGCTACCAGTCCGAGCCGCAACGCTTTGCACTTAACCCGGTGACCAGGGCGCCGAATCCGCCAACCCGTCTGATCGAGCAGCTGCTCCAGCGCGGGTACGCTGTCGCGCAGGCCGGCTACGCCACCGGTGGGTGGGCGATAGCGACAGCCACAGGCGATGCCGAGGATCTGCGGCAGTACTTTGGCCGTCACTACGCAACGCCTTCAGAGACGTTTGTCGTCGGGCAATCCATGGGTGGGCTGCTTACCGTGCTCACGCTCGAGCAGCATGCCCGCGATTACGCGGGCGGTCTTTCGCTCTGCGGTGTGCTCACCCCGGCCGACCTCATCATGCAGCGCGCCTTTGCCAACCGGGTTGCCTTTGACGCCTTCTTCCCGGGGATCCTGCCCGATGTCGAGCACATCCCGCCGGGTTTCCACATCAACGACGCGGCGACGGCCGCGCTGGTCGAGAAAGCTCTCGATGCGCATCCGCCGGAGGCAGCGCTGTTGCGCTCGCTGGCCGATATCCACACCAACCGTGGCCTTGCTGACGTGCTGGTCTTCAATACGTATGTCATCCAGGATCTGCGCGAGAAAGCCGGGGGCAATCCCTTCGACAACCGCAACCTGATCTATACGGGTACGACCGATGACAATGCGCTGAACTCGAAGGTGCGACGCTACGCGGCCGACCCGAAGGCCCTGCACTACGTTGCTGAGTTCGGCTCGCCCTCCGGCGACCTACGGCGCCCGCTGCTCGCCCTGCACACCACATATGACCCGCTCGTGCCGGCCTCGACTGCCGGCTACTACGATGAGCTGACCCGGCGCCTTGGTGTGGGCGAGCGATTCGTACAGCAGTATGTTGACCGCGACGGCCACTGCAATATCACGCCCGAGCAAGTAGGCTCAGCCTTCGACGAACTGGTTAGCTGGGCCGATGGCGGCTCGCGACCCCTGCCTGGCCGGCTGCCGGATCAGACCCAGCAGAAACCGGTGCACGAGGAGCCGAATGCCACGCCGGCTCTGCCGAAGAACGTCGGCAAGCCAAATTAAAGCGCGCCTGGAAGTCGCACGGCCACTCTACCGGCCGACACCGCTTCGCGCTCAACCGCGTTACATCTCCAGAAGAGCGTAGTTATAGCGAGCATCGTGCCGGGTCATAGATCATTCGCCGGCGCGTGCCGCCTCCCGCTCGCGCAAGTCCTGCGCATCCTCTGGCGTGTCAATGTCCAGCGCCGCTTCAGGGATTGGGACTGGCGTGGCCGCCAGGGTGCGGAGAAGGGAACGAGCGCCGTGGTCGCCGGTTGCAGCGGAAAGGGCGGAGTAATGCTGCCGGCCGAAGACCGCCGGTACCCCAAGCCGGCCGTCGTACGCCGCTGCTGCTATACCGGCCGGCGCCGGCGCCCGAAGCAGCGCCGCAATGTGTGCAGGCCTGAGCAACGGCTGATCGGCAACCAGTAGCAGTGCGCGCCTGATCTCGGGTGAGAGCGCGAGCAGCGCTGCCATGCCGGTTCGCAGTGAACTGCCCATGCCGGAAGCATGCTCCGGGTTAAGAGCGATGTGGACTGGCAAACCTTTGACTGACTCCCCGCACTCCCGGGCATGCGAGCCGACGACCGCTACGACCGGCTCCGCACCGGACTCGAGGGCGAGTCGCACAGCCCGGCGCAGCAGCGGCTCACCCCGGTAGAGCAGAAGCTGCTTCGGTTGGCCCAGTCGTGTAGATGCCCCGGCAGCGAGCACGATGGCCCCGAAGACTTCAGCGGAGGCTTGCTCAGCCATGGACAAGCGGCTTAGGCGCTTCCGTATAGCGGCTCACCGCAATTTGTCGGCCGGCTAGGGTCGCCTGCATCTCGGCAACGATGGAGAGCGCGATCGAGGCCGGGTCACGCGCGCCCAGGTCGATGCCGACCGGCGCACGCAGGCGTTCCATACACTGCTCCACGCCCCAGCCGAGTGCGGGAGCGACCTCATCGAGCAGCCGCAACGTGCGGTGACGCGGCCCGAGAATACCGAGATAGCCAAGCGGCGCCGGCAGCAATGCCAGCAGCAGCGCGCGGTCCTGCTCAAAAGAGTGCGTAAGCACGACGGCCAGATCGCCCGGGTGGACGCCTGGGTCGGTTCCAGGCAGAAGCGCCTGGTGCTGGAAGCTCCCTGGCGAGTCATCTCGCGAGGCAGACAGCAGGCCGGGGGCGCAGGAGAGTGGGGAGTCGCCGGTGTACGTAAGCAGACGAAGCTCGGCCGCCCGAGGAAAACGCTCCCGGCGCAGCATGTGCAAGCGGCCGTCCGCAACAGTTACGCGCCAGCCCAGCGCGTCGGCAAACTGCTCGATCGGCTGCGCGTCATCACCGGCGCCAAAGATCGTCAGACGCGGCGGCGGTGGGAGGTACTCAAGAAAGAAGGCTGGCAGATCGTCGGTTTCGCGGTATCGCTCATCAAGGCGGAGGCTTTTCTTCGCACTCAGGGCGGCTTCCGCCGACACACGGAGAGCCGCCGGCAGCGGCTCGCTGCTGCCAGCGGTCTCCTCGGACAGGACCGCAAGCGTTCCGGCAGCTCCGTCAACTCCGCGCAGGCGGGAGACAATAACCGCGGCGGCGCTGGTCCGCAGTCCCAATTCCATGGCGCGAAGCACAGCTTCCGGACCGCGCTCCAGCAGCACCCACACGGTGCCGCCGCAACCCAGGCCCCACGGCACACCCGTACCGTCCTCGTCGAACGAGCTCTGATACTGCTCCAGGCGCGCCCCGGTGGAGGTGAGCCACCAGATCTTACGACTTACTTCGGCTTCAAGGCAGCCGCCGCTGATGGTCCCGGCTCGCTCGCCGCCCGCGGTGACGAGCATGCGTGCACCAGGCTTGCGGTAGGACGAGCCTTCGACGTGCACGACTGTCGCCATGCATACCTGCTCGCCTTGCGCGCGTGCCTTCTGCCACAGCGCCAGAATGTTTGCCGTCTCACCCATCTTCTAAGAATAGATGCCGGTGAGGGCGGCTCCTGACCATCCGGATCGTCCGGTAAGGATGAGGGTGTTAGGGTTGCGGGAAGCGAGCGGCTATAGTGGGACATGAGCGATTTGAGTCATATTCTTTCGCATTGAAATTCATTCTGAGGGCTTCATGTTTATTCCCCGTACGCTCGTCTTCGGTGTAGCTTCTTTGCTCGCAGTGTTTCCGCTTCAGGCCCAGACTTCCGCACAAACCTCCACTGCTTCGGCGGCCTCCGCTCCGCCTACTCCGGCGCCTACCGACTTCATCGGCAAGTTCCTGGCTCGGGTGAGCGCCATCCAGAACGAGCAGCCGCACTGGGTCACTCCGCTGTTCACGGTCACGCCACGGCTCGAACAGGAGTTCCGCACCGACTTTCTGATTCAGCCGCAAAGCCCTTCCGGACCTACTGCGTGGAACTATGGCGGCACCAAAGGCCTCGAGATCATCCCGTTTAAGCCTGTTGAGCTGATCTTTAATGTGCCACCCTACCTCCAGCACAACTCCCGAACTGCGCACGACGGCTTTGGAGATGTGAATTTCCTGCTCAAGTACCGTCTCTTTGCGCGCAATGAGGAGCATGGCAATGGGATCCTCACCATCTTTATCCAGGGCACGCTTCCTACCGGGTCGTATACGAACGGCGCGCGCAACGCGACCGTCATCCCCACAGTCGCTGGCGGAAAAGGCTGGGGCAAGTGGGATGTTCAGTCGACTGTGGGCGCTACGCTGCCGGTGCGCAACGGCAACGCGGCCGGCCGGCCAATCGCCTGGAACTCGACCGTGCAGTTTCACCAGGACGCGCACTGGTGGCCGGAGCTGGAGGACAACTACACCTACTTTAAGGGGGGCGACAACAACGGGAGGACGCAGAACTTCCTGCTGCCCGGCATTGTTTCGCGCTGGAAGCTGCATAACCGGGTTGGGCTCACGCTGGGTGCTGGGATCCAGATCGCGACCAGCGGCTTTCACGAGTACAACCACGGCATCGTGACCAGCGCTCGCATCCCGTTCTAGCTTCGGTGGCCGGGCGTATCCTGCGCGCCCGGCGTCAAAAAGAGCTTCGCTCCGGAACGGTCGGAGGCATCTCAAGGGCGATGTGCCGGAAGCCCCATCTTCTCGACAAGACTTTGCTGTTGCTCCCTTTGCTCCTTGCATTCGCTCCTTGGGCGCTGGCTCAACAGACCGGCGATCCCACCGCACTGGTCAACCCCTTGATCGGCACCGCGCACGGCGGCAATGTCTTTCCGGGCGCTACTGTGCCCTTCGGTATGGTGCAGTTCAGTCCGGAAGCCTCACCCGTACGCGCCGACCGGCCGATCGCCGCGCCGGGAGGCTATGAGTACCGTTCGACCGCATTGCGCGGCTTCTCGCTTACGAATGTGGAAGGCTGGGGCTGCGCTGGCGGCTCCGGCGATGTCCCGTTCATGCCGATTGCTGAGCCAGTAGACAAGTCGCCGTCTCTCGACTTCCGCCATACGTATACCTCCGGATTCACGCACGCGACCGAGCATGCCGAGCCCGGCTACTATCGCGTCGAGCTTGCGAGTGGCGTCATGGTTGAGCTCACCGCCTCGACCCGCACGGGCGCAGCCACTTTTCACTTCCCGGCCGGCAAGCCTGCTGCACTGCTGGTGCGCACCTCGGACTCCGAAGCTGGGTCCACCGCAGCGCACACGCTCATTGACCCTGCTCAGCGTCTGATCACGGGTTCAGTCACCAGCGGGAACTTCTGCGGTTACATCGACCAGGCTGACCGCCGGGCTTACTACACGCTCTACTTCGCCGCGGTGCTCGACCAGCCCTTTGCAGCTACCGGCGCCTGGCACGACGGCGTGGTAAGCGCCGGAGCGTTGTCGGCCGAGGGCGGCACCGGTTTTGGCGCGAAGGGTTTTCCAGAGATTGGCCATGGCTCGGGCGTATGGGTCAGCTTCGCGCCGCGGGGCGGCCAGGCTAGCGAGGTGAAACTGCGCGTCGGCATCTCCTACGTGAGCCAGGCAAACGCTCTGACCAACCTGAAGGCTGAGGCTCCCGGAAGCGGCTCGGAGGCGGCCAGTTTTGAAGCGATGCGCGCGCAGGCGCACGCCGCCTGGGTGAAGCGGCTGGGCCAGATTGATGTGACGGGCGGGACACCGGAGCAGCGTACCGTCTTTACCACCGCGCTTTATCACTCGCTCATGACCCCCACAACCGCCAGCGATGCCAACGGCGAATACGCCGGTATGGATGGTCGGACGCACCGCGTCACCGGCGCGCAGCAGGTGCAGTACGCGGACTTCTCCGGTTGGGATGTGTACCGGTCGCAGTTACAGCTGGTCACCTGGCTTGACCCGGCGATCGGCAGCGACATCGCGCAAAGCCTACTCAACCAGGCCGTGCAGAATGGCGGCGTCTGGGATCGCTGGACGCACAACAGCGGCGCGACCCACGTGATGAACGGCGACCCTGCTGCACCCGCGCTGGCTGATATCTACGCCTTCGGTGGACACGCGTTTGATGCTCGCGCGGCGCTTGCCTCGCTTGTCCACGCAGCCGACGTGCCCACCCCGGCCGATCTGAGCCAGAACGGGTGCCCAGTCGAGTGCACCGGCGAGCGGCCCGGCCTCGACAAGTGGCTCTCGCTGCATTACATCCCGGTAGGCGCGCCGGCCTGGGGTCCGGCTGCTGACACGCTCGAAGACTCGACTGCGGAGTTTGGCATTTCGTCGCTTGCCGGGCGACTCGGCGATGCCGGTACGAGCCGCCGTTTCCTCATGCGAGCCCAGTACTGGCGCAATCTCTTCAACCCGGAAGCCGCACCGGAGGGCGGCTACATCCAGAACCGCAATGCCGATGGCAGTTGGGCGCTGATCGACGATAAGAATCAGGACGATATCCCACAGGCGGCGCGCAAACCGCCCCACCCTTTTACCCCAGACACCGAGGACGGTTTCGTCGAGGGCACAGCCGCGCAGTACGTCTGGATGGTGCCTTTCAACGTAAGCGGCCTGTTCACGGCAATGGGCGGGACCGACAAAGCCGTCACCCGGCTGGACCGCTTCTTCTATGACGAGCACGGAGCGCCCGCTGTTACCGAAGCCGGCCCGCTCCACGCCGAACTGAACAACGAGCCATCGATTGAATCGCCATGGCTTTACGACTGGACGTCGCAGCCGTGGAAGACGCAGCAGCTTGTCCGGGAGGTGCTGAATACGATCTGGCGCAACCGGCCGGATGGTATCCCCGGCAACGACGATCTGGGCGAGATGTCGTCCTGGGCGGTCTTCGCCTCGCTCGGTTTTTATCCGGAGATCCCGGGCCGCGCCGAGCTCGTTCTCGGCTCACCGTTGTTTCCGCGCGTCATCGTCCACCGGCCTGGCGGCGATGTACGGATCACCGCCGAGGGTGCTGCGCCTAATGCTCCTTATGTGACCGCGCTGCGCGTCGACGGCAAGAGCTGGACACAGACCTGGCTGCCCGAGTCTTTCGCGAATCATGGCGGTACACTCGAGTTCCGGCTCGCGCCCTCGCCCGACAAGAGCTGGGGCGTCGGTGGCGGTGCCGCGCCACCCTCCTTCGAGTAAGCGGAACATGCGCCGGAGCAGGCAAGGGCAGGGGAATGCCGCGGGACCTAACGGTCACCAGACGCGCCACACGGCTCTCCACGGCCTCGCCGGGTGCTCGTCCCGGCAATCTGCCCTGCTGGTCGTCATGCTCGCGTGCGCAGCGATCTGTCGACTGCTCGCCGCGCAGTCCCAGGCAGCCCTGCCTGCGGCTCCCAAGCCGCCCGCCGCCGCAGCACTCACGTCGGGCGATTTCCCAGCGATCCGGCCGAGCGAGACGGCAGCCCTGCCTGAGGTGCGCGCGCTCCTTGCCCGCGGTGCGTGGACGGAGGCCGGGCAGCGTTGCCGGGAGGCGCTTGCAGCCAACCCGGCTTCTGCCGATGCTGAGTTTCTGCTCGGCTACGCGCTCTTTCACCAGGGGAAAGCCGCTGAGTCGCTCCGTGCCTACACCGCGGGCGCTGCGCTACGCCGGCCGCAGGTCTCGGACCTGATGGCCGTCGGTGCGGACTACGTGCTTCTCGGCGACTACCGCGATGCTGATCGATGGTTTACCCGGGTCACCGAGTGGACCCCCGGCAATGCGCTCGCCTGGTACTATCGCGGCCGCGCCGAATACAGCCTGGAGGAGTTTGCCACAGCCCTCACGGCCTACCAGCATGCGCTTGCGATCGAGCCCGGCAACGTGCGAGCGGAGGACAACCTTGGACTCGCCTTCCAAGTGCTTGGCAACCAGCAGCAAGCCCGCGCTGCGTTTGAAAGCGCCATTCGGATGGAGTCAGCACGGCCAACCGGTTATTCGCTACCTTTTCTCAACCTCGGAGTGCTTCTGGCCGGCGAGGGCGAGCCGGCCGCAGCGCTCCCATACCTCGAGAAAGCCGTTGCGCTCTCCCCGGCAAACCCCAGGGCGCACGAGCAGTTGGCACGTGTGTACGACCAGCTCGGGGAGGAGGCCAAAGCAGAGAGTGAGCTGCGGGCCGCGCTCACCTATGCAGCGAACTCGACCGAGCTTCACTTCCTGCTCGGACGGGTTTATCGCAAAGAGGGAAAAGGCGGGGAGGCTGCTGCGGAGTTTCAACGTGCCACCGAGCTCGGGCGGCAGCAAACAAACGCGGAGGTGCCGACCAGGGTGTCGGCACCTCCGCAGTAGATCAGCTTGATTTCAGGACTGCCTCCTAGAAGCTGACTCGGAAATACGCCTGCCCCTGCCTCGGGCTGTTGCCCTGGCAGTAGGCAGTTTCGTTGCCGAAGATGGCGCCGTCGCTGACACCAGTGTCGACGTTGCTGTTGGTAGGTCCGCACACCTGCATGCGGTTCAGGATATTGAAATACTCCATGCGCAGCTCGGCCTGCACGCCTTCGCCGAACTGGAACTTCTTGGCTAGCGCGACGTTCTCAGTCGACGCGAAAGGATTGCGGAGATTGCTCTGGTTTCGCTCCGCGTCCCCCGGCACAGCGAGTCCGGGATCGCTGAAGGCCGTGGGATTGAAGACCGCATTTGCGGCCGAGGGTGCGAAGCCGGCGGCAGCGGCCTTGTAATAGTTTTTGTAGTTGAGGTGCAGCGGTACAGCCGGGTTAATGTCGGCACGGTTGCCGCCCGTGGCTAGCGGCGTTCCGGCCGCTGAGATGCCGAACGGCGAGCCGCTCTCATACTGAAAGACGCCGCTGACCTGCCATCCGCCGAGGACCTCACTGTCGAGGAAGCGGTTGCCGCCACTCAGGTACGGTTTGCCGGTGCCGAAGGGGAGCTCATACACGCCGCTCAGCACGGTCAGTTGCGGCTGGTCGGCAGAAGAAACAGCCCACTCCGCATGCTGGTTGAATTTATTGAGCGCCGTAGGCGTGCTCACTGAGAAGCCTTCGTCGGCGTTCGACATGGTACGGGAGTAGGTATAGGCGAGCAGGAAACTGAGCCCGTTGGTGAAGCGCTTCTGCAGCTGTGCCTGCAGCGCGTTGTAGATAGAGACGCCGTTCGTGTCGAAGTTGTTCAGCGTGTTGCCGTCGGCCGTGGAGAGAAACTGCGGGTACTCCAGCAGCGCCTGCTGCACGCTTTGACCGGGAAAATCAGTGGCGAAGTTGGCATACGGCTGATAAATGCCGTTGATGTTCGGTACCCCGACACTCTGGAGTGCGGCCTGGCCTGCGGGTGTATTCCAGTTGTCGTACAGCGCAGTACCGAGCGAAAGGTAGCGCGGATCAAGCTGATTGGTCACGTTGAGCGCCGAAGGCAGGTGCACGCCGTGGTTGGCGACGTACGTCAGTGCCATGAAGAGGTTCCACGGCAGTTCGTGCTGAATGCCCAGATCAAACATCTGGGAGTAGGGCTGCCGGACGCCGCTCTTTTGGAAGATGTGGAGTGTTCCGGCCCCATTGCCAAGGGTCGGCGTCAGTGGCGTTGTCTGCGGGACTCCCAGCACCTTCGTATCCCAGCCGCCGTATGCGGGCACGTTTGTCTTGCTGGTGGGTGTCTGCACTGTACCCGCGACGACGTTTCCATAATCATTTGCCACCTTGTTCGTGCCGAACTCGAAGGCGCCGCCGTCCAGGAAGGTGATCGCGTAGCCGCCGGAGACAACGGTCTTCGGGTCCACAGCGTAGGCAAAACCAAGGCGGGGTCCGACATTCGTCCAAACCATGTCGGCGCGGTTGAAGCCCGCTGCATTCGGTCCGGTCCCAAGTGAGGTTGCAGCACCCAGCAGCGGACCATTTGGTCCAATGGCACCGGGGTCTTGCTCATTCAAGTTCAGGAAGGTGATGTTGCCCGGCTGGTCAGCGGTAAACGGCACCAGCAGATCCCAGCGCAGACCCGCGTTCACGGTCAGACGAGGACCCACCTTGATGTCATCCATGACATAAGGCGAGATGGAGAAGTTGCGCAGCTTGGTTTCAAGCGCGCCCTGACGGAAAGTGCTGTCAACCTGGCCGAGCAAGAAGCTCGCGAACGAGTTGCCGGTATTGTTCTCGTTCAGCGTGTCCGTGGTGTTTGTGTCTCCGTTGCTGGTCGTCAGAGTCGAGAATCCAAAGCTGCCGTCCGCACTGGTCTGCTCATGGTCGTTCTGGAAGGCGCGGCGCGTCTCAAAGCCGAAGTTGATGGAGTTGCGTCCCCGTGTGTACAGATAGTTGTTGGCAATCGCCACACCGAGCTTGCGGTTCACGCTACTGATCTCGCCGTTGGTGTTGACGCCCCAGGTAGTTGGGTTGGAGAAATTGTTGCCTGTGTTGCCGAAGCTGATAGTAGGCAAACCCTCGCCATTCGAAATGCCGGGAAAGTTGACGCCGAGGTGCTGGTTGAACTCGTTGTTCAGCTCGCCCAGCCAGCCGATACCGGCGGTGACGATGAGGTTCGGCGAGAGAGTCTGCGTGTAGTTGAGGAAGAATCCGGAACCCAAACGCGGTTCGGTCTTGTAGCCGGAAAGCTCGTTGTTGAAGTACGCACCATTGTCGACGGCAGGGGTGAGATAGATGTCGCGCCACTGGCTGTAGTGAATCGACTGACGCTCGTTGAAGTTATGGTCGATGGTGAAGCCCCAGGAGGTCTGGGTCGTGGTGAGAACGCCGATCTGCGAGTTGATGTTGTTGATGGTGCCCGGGAGTGTCGGCGCCGGAATCAGGCCGAGCAGACTTGAGGAAAGCGCGCTGAAGCAGTTGCGCGGAATGACATTGTTCGGGAACTGCGTACCCGGCGTGAGCCCGTTGCAGTTGATGCCTTGCGGCACATAGATCGGCTCGTAGCCTGCGAAGTTGCCCTGCACAGCCTGTGCAGTTGGTACGGTAAGCAGCGCGGATTGCTGCTGGTTGAACTTGTACCATTCGGAGCTGGCATGCCAGAAGGTGCGATCGCGGCCGTTGTACAGGTGCGGGATAAGAACCGGTCCACCGAGCGAAAAGCCATAGTTATTTTGCTTGTTGATTGGCACCTGTGGGTTGATCTGCACCAGGCCTCGCGCATCGAAGTAGTTGTTCCGGTTCAGCTCGAAGGCGTCGCCGTGCAGCCGGTTGGTTCCGGAAACGAAGTTGTAGCTGACCGCACCCTGGCCCAGGCCGTACTGTGTCGAGAAGACCGACGAGGCGACGTGGAACTCATTGACCATCTCGAACGGCGGATTGATGTTGCTCTGGAAACCCTGCGTCTCGGACTGTACCGCCGGAATCCCCTGAAACAGGACTTCGTTCTGAAAATCCTCGCCGCCTGAGATGCGATGGCTGTACTCGCCGCCTTCGACCCCAGGCGCGAGAAAGATGAAGTCGTCGATCTGGCGTCCGCGTGCGCCGACGCCGCCATTGACGCCGCCTACCTGGTCCGGCAGCTCCTGCACTACCTTGTTTTCAATCGTGACGCCTACCTGCGGCGACTCGGTCTGGAGTGAGATCGCCGAGCTCTTCACGTCGACCGTCGTTGCCACCTCACCTGCGCTCAGCTGGCCGTCGACCGAGGAGGAACGGCCGGTCTCGACGGTGACTCCGCTGTGTGCCGAGGTGGTGAAGCCGGGCTGCGTAAAAGTCACCGTGTAGTTGCCCGGCAGCAGGCTCGGGAAGGCGTATGTACCTGCTGAGGAGCTACGGGCAGTTGTCACGACACCGGTCGCTGTATTGAGTGCATCGACCCGGCAGCCGCTCACAACGGCTCCTGAGGAGTCCGTAACTGTCCCATTGATGCCGGTCGTGGTCTGGGCAAGCGCGACGCTGCTGGAAGCGATGGCAAGCAAAACGAGCGAGGCTGGAGGAGAGTATCTCGAGAAGCGATGGTGCATGGGGTGAAATCCTTTCAGAGAGGCCGGTCGATGCTATACGCAGGAGGAAAGGGCAGCGAGGAAGCGGATATGAGAATGAATACTGCCACGGATTGATCAACTTTTTTCGTCTTTTTCACATGCAGCCCCTGGGAATTGAGTTGCGAGGCGTCTGCTATGTAACCGCCGAGGATCGTCGCAGCACAGCGGATCGAACGGGAAATACGGAAAAGTGGAAAGCTTACCAAAGAACGGCCAACAAACTCTGGATTTGTGGCATTAGCTCTGTTCCGATCGCCCGAAGACGAAGGTGCCGCCCCTGGACCAATCGCGAGGCTCAGGAGCGAGATGCGTCCCGCATACTAGGGCTGATGGCTGAAGAGATCTGGGACACGATCATCGTCGGCGCCGGCCCGGCAGGCTGTGCCGCCGCGTACGACCTCGCGTCCGTCGGGCGTCGGGTGCTGTTGCTCGACAAAACTGCCTTCCCGCGGCCGAAGGCATGCGCTGGCGGCCTCACCAGCAAGGCCGTGCGTGCGCTTCGCTACCCTATCGACCCGGTGGTGCGCCGTTGGGTCCGCTCCATCCACCTGGAAGAGCCTGATCCCGGAAAGGAAGCCGCGCTCTCGGTCGGGCGCTCGACACCGGTGTGCGCAATGACCATCCGTGAGGAACTGGACAGCTTCTGCCTCGCGCAGACAATCGCGCGTGGTGCCCGCTTCTGTCACGTGCCCGCGATTGAAGCGCTTGAGCAGAGCGGCAACCGTGTGACCCTTCGACTGCAGAGCAGGCCTCAGCAGCTCCCGCTTGATCATTCCGCATGCGGCAGTCCCGGTGTGGATGGCCTTGGGAGCCGGCTCGAAGCGCGCTTTGTCATCGGCGCCGATGGGGTGCACAGTCGGATCCGCTTTCTGGCCGGTGAGGCACCGTGGTTTCGCCGTGGCTTTGCGCTCGAAACGAATGTGCCCTATGTTCACGGGCAGGAGCAGTACCCGCTCACCTTTGATTTCCGGCCGGTCGCAGGCGGCTACGGCTGGCTCTTCCCGCGCGACAATCACGTCAACGTCGGGCTGTATGTGGAGCGCGCCGGCACCGGGGGTGCGCTCGACCGGTCAGCGCTCGACCAGTACATCGTCGAGCGCTGCGGTGCGGGGCGCGCCTACACGCGACCGGCCGGGCAGTTTCTTGGCCTGGGCGCGGCGGGGTACCGTCCACAGCCAGGCACGCGGGTGCTGCTGGCCGGCGATGCAGCGGGCTTTGTCGACCCGTTGACGGGCGAAGGGATTTACGGCGCAATCCTGAGCGGGCAGATCGCCGCCGCGGCGGTTCACTCGGCCCTGAGCGGCAGCCTGCCGGGTTCTGCTGCAGGCGCTGCACTGCTACCTGCCGCTCGACGGCAGAAGCCGCTGCCGGCGGGGATGCCTCTGGCAAAAGGCTACAGCGTAGCCGCGCGGGCGCTGCAGGAGGATCTGCGGATTGCTGAGCATGCGGCCAGCCGCTTTTATCCCGAGCCTTCGCGCGGCTTTCGGCTGATGCGCTTGCCGCTCGTTGCCCGGGCAGTGCTCAAGGTCTACAGCGATGGCTGGAGTCTTGCCGGGCTGCTGCGCGGAGTGCGTGCAGCAGCCCGGCTGGCAAAACTACTCCGGGGCTGGGCAGTGGCGCCCTGAGCTACAGCCTATGTAGAGCCGATGGGCCTGCAACAGAGGTGGTTGCGGAGGCTGAGGGAAAGTTTGTCTCGTGGAACTGCGGACCTTTCCCGAGGCGCTTTGAGCGGCCTGGGCCTGTTTTCTGCTGCTAGGATGAGAGGAAACACAGGCAGGGAGTCGGCATTCCTCCAGGCGACATCCGTCTGTGAAGAGCTGCATGTGAGCTACGGCATCGACATCGCTGGACCTGATCCCAGGATCAAGAGAGAACCGTAGCAGGAAAGGCATACACCATGCGCAGCCGGAGTTGGCTCGGCTTCGATTGTTTCGGAAAGGCGGAGACCTCTCTCCGCGAGTGTGGCCTGCGCTGCAGGCCGGCACGCCTGGCCGCCCTGCTTTCGGCTGTTCTGCTGCCTGCGGCTGCCTGGGCTGAGAACAAACCTTCGCCCATACCGAACATGTTCGCCCCTACATCGACTCCGGCGCAGATGGAGTTCACGATGAGTCTCTTCGTGATCGGTATCACGTTGGGCATTCTCGTCGTCGTCGGTGGCATTTGGGCCTACGTCAACGTTAAGTATCGCCAGAAGGGCGAGAGCGATGAGGAGCCGGCGCAGGTTTACGGCTCGCCGCAGGTCGAGCTCGCTTGGACCATCATCCCGGTCATCATCGTGGTTGTGCTCTTTCTGACCACTGCGCGCATGATCTTCGCGATCCAGGACAATCCGAAGCCAAAGAATGCGCTGGATGTGACAGTGGTCGGTCATCAGTTCTGGTGGGAGTACCGTTACCCCAAGTACGGGGTCGTCGTTGCCAACGAGTTGCATGTGCCCATGAGCACGAAGGAGCGCCCGGTACCGACCTTCATGAAGCTCCTCTCAGCCGACGTCTGGCACTCCTGGTGGGTTCCGCAGCTGGCCGGCAAGGTTGATAACATTCCCGACCACGTGAACGAGATGTGGATCGATCCGCATGTTCCGGGTGTATATGTCGGTCAGTGCGGTCAGTTCTGCGGCGTCGAACACGCAAAGATGCTCATCCGCGTCTATGTCGATACGCCGGACCAGTTTCAGCGCTGGATTACGAACCAGCAGCAGCCGGCTACCGAGCAGGTGGCCCCGGCGGACGGTGGATCACAGGCGAGTCCCGGCGGGAACACCGCCAGCCTTCCCGGCGGCGGCAGCTTCCGGACGGTTTCGACCGGCGACACCAGCCAGTCCGCGATGTCGCAGAAGGCGCTCGACGATGCCCGAAGCCAGATCGCGCTCGGTAAGCAGGTGTTCCTCCAGAACTCATGTATCAACTGCCACGCTGTTCTGGGCACCAATGCGAATGGGCAGTTCGGCCCGAACCTGACACATTTCGGAAGCCGCGATACCCTTGGCTCCGGCGCAGTCGATAACAACATGCAGAACCTGAAGGCCTGGATTCGCAATCCGAGCGACATCAAGGAAGGCGCGCTGATGCCGCCCATGCAGCTGGACGAGGTGCAGTTGCAGCAGGTATCCGCGTATCTCACGAGTTTGAAGTAGCTGTACAGGAGCAGACACGACCATGGCTGACGCATCGCTTCCAATTGGAGCTCTCGATCTAACGCCGCCGCGGGTTGCTGAAGGTACCTTCCGCGAGTATCTCCACGGCTGGGTGACCACGGTCGACCACAAACGCCTCGGCATCCTGTATGTCATCTACGCGCTCTTCTTTCTCGTGGTTGGCGGCGCGGAAGCCATGGCGATTCGTATTCAGCTCGCGCAGCCGGACAATCACTTCATCTCCCCTGAAACCTACAACCGGATGTTCACCATGCACGGCACCACCATGGTGTTCCTCATGGGCATGCCGCTCCTGTTTGGGTTCGCGAACTACCTTGTGCCGCTGATGATCGGCGCGCGGGACATGGCGTTCCCACGCCTAAATGCACTCTCGTTCTGGCTGACAGCGTTCGGCGGCATCCTGCTTTACTACTCGTTCATCGGCGGCTTCGGCCTGTATGGGCAGGGCTCAATGCCGGATGTTGGCTGGTTTGAGTACGCGCCGTTGACGACTCGTACCTATTCACAGGGTCACGCGACTGACTTCTGGGCGCTGAGCTTGTTCGTGACCGGCTGGGGTACTCTGGGCGCGGCGATCAATATCATCGCGACCACCATCTCCATGCGCTGCAAAGGCATGACGATGATGCGCATCCCGCTCTTTGTCTGGATCATGCTCTGCGTCTCCGCGCTGACCCTGGTCGCCATTACGCCGCTCACCGCAGCGCAGGTCATGCTTGAGCTCGACCGCTACCTGGGCGCGCACTTTTTTGATACCCAGGCTGGTGGATCAGCGCTTATCTGGGCGCACTTCTTCTGGATCTTCGGTCACCCGGAGGTTTACATTCTGGTGCTGCCGGCCTTCGGCGTCGCTAACGAGGTAGTGCCGGTCTTCTCCCGCAAAGCGATCTTTGGCTACCCGGCCATGGTGGCGGCCACTGTTGGCATCGTCTTCATCTCGCTCGGTGTGTGGGCGCATCATATGTTCACGGTCGGTATGACCTCCGCCGCGAATACCTTCTTTACGCTCTCCACCATGATCATCGCGGTCCCGACCGGCATTAAGATCTTCAACTGGCTGGCGACCATGTGGGGCGGCAAGATCCGCTTCGCGACCCCGATGCTGTTCATGACGGCATTTATCTTCCAGTTCCTCATCTCCGGGCTGACTGGCATCATGCTTTCGAGTTCGCCCTGGGACTGGCAGCTGCACAACTCCTACTTCGTCGTAGCCCACTTCCACTACGTGCTGGTCGGTGGCATCGTCTTTAGCATGCTTGGCGGCATTTACTACTGGTTTCCGAAGGTCACCGGCCGCATGATGGACGAGACGCTGGGCAAGTGGCACTTCTGGCTCTTCCTCATCGGCTTTCACCTGACATTCGATTTCCTGCACGTTCCGGGAATCCTGGGTATGCCGCGTTGGGTGTACACCTACGAGGCGAGCCGTGGCTGGGGGCTCTGGAACCTGATTGCTTCGGTCGGCGCGGCGGTCCAGCTGCTTGCGTCAGCGATCTTTCTCTACAACCTGGTCAAGTCCGGGCTGCACGGCGCCGAAGCTGGGCCGGACCCATGGGATGCATGGACGCTCGAGTGGGCTACCGCCTCACCGCCACCCGACTATAACTTCGCTGTCGATCCGGTAGTTTCCAGCCGGCGCCCGCTGTGGGACCTGAAGCACCCGACCGATCCGGACTGGAAGTACGAGTAGGCTCCCTTTCCACAGGCGCTCCTAACCAGAGCGCCGAAGTCCTGCTAGAGCTTCGTGAGACCACCTGAGAAAGAGCTTTCATGAGCACGATTACCGTACCGGTTGTAGCCCGCGAGCTCGAGCAGCCTTGGCACCTGCCCAACAAGGGTAAGGTCGGCATGATCTGCTTGATCATCGGTGAGACGGCCATCTTCTCCATCTTTGTTCTGGCTTACTTGTTCTATATCGGCAAGAGCCAGTGGGGCCCTCAGCCACGCGAGGTGCTTGAAGTGCCGATCGTGAATACGATCTGCCTCCTGTCGAGTTCGCTGACGATCTGGATCTCGGAGCAGGCCATCGAGCATGGCAAGCTGCAGAGGTTTATCGCATGGCTCGGCGTCACCATCGCACTCGGCTCGATCTTTCTGGTCGGCACCGGGTACGAGTGGTACAAGCTGATCTACCATGACGGCTTGACCATTCAGACCAACCTGTTCGGCACGACCTTTTACTCGCTCGTTGGCCTCCATGCTTCGCACGTGATTATCGGTCTCATCATGCTCATCACGGTTTGGCTGTTTGCAAAGACCGGCCACATATCCAGCAAGAACAGCGAGCGCATCCAGACGCTTGCACTCTACTGGCATTTCGTCGACGCCGTATGGGTTGTGGTTTTCGCGGTCGTTTACATCATTGGCCGGTAAGGCAGCGCAGGTCCGGTCGTTTGAGCAGTTCGGAGACGCCGGGACAAGCGGGAGAGGGTACAGCATGAGAACGGAAGAGCGAACCGCAAGGGCCGACGCTTCAACGGGTACTTCGGATGGCATGGACAGGCGGGACCTGATCGAGGTTCCACACGGTGACCCGGTAACCCCAAGCTCACCCGCTCATGGCGATGCGATCCACCTGCCCCGGCCGACCTCCTGGCCCTTTGTGACCGCACTCGGCTTCACCCTTCTGGTTGCCGGTATCCTGACGCACTACGTCATCAGCATCTTTGGCTTCGGTATGCTCGTGTACGGCTGCGTGGGCTGGTTTAAAGAAGTGCTGCCGCACGAGATGCACGAGGACATCAAGGTCAAGGTGCAGGAGATTGCGGTCGCGACCTCGCGCAAGTCGGTGGCACGCATTTCAGTCAGCAGCGATCATCGCGCGCACCTTCCGGTTGAGACCTTCTCCGTGCTTGCAGGCCTGAAGGGCGGCATCGCCGGCGGCATCGCCATGATCGTTCCCGCGCTCGCTTACGGGCTTATCGCGCAGCATTCGATCTGGTACCCGATCAACCTGCTCGGGGGAGCCGGGGTGGCCAGCATGTCGGGTATAGCGAATCCCACGATGGAGAACCTGCGCGCTTTCCATATCCAGACGCTCGGTATAGCCACCATCATCCACCTGATCTCCTGCACGCTGATCGGCCTGCTCTACGGCTCAATCCTGCCGCTTGCTCCCAAGCACCCGATCATCCTGGGCGGCGTCATTGCCCCGCTGGCCTGGAGCGGGTTGCTCTTTGCGACGCTGCCGACGATCAACCCGGAGATGGCCGCGCATATTAACTGGGCTGACTTCCTGATCGCGCAGTTCACTTTTGGCTTGGTGGCCGGCTGGGTCGTCTCCCGCTCCGGCTACTCACGGACCGCGCAGTCGCTGCCACTTGCCATGCGCCTTGGCCTGGAAACACCTGGCCTTTCGCACCACGATTCGGAGGACCACCAGTAATGTCGTTTCGTCGCCCCTGGAAGAAGAGAACGTGGAAAGAAAGAATCCAGGCTGTGGCGCTGGCTTCACTGGCTTTGGTTTTTGTTGGCGGCGCAAGCGGGTGTCAGCGCCTGATTGATGGTCCGGCGAAGTCGCACGACGTGGAAGAGCGGCCTGACAAGGTGGTGGATTTCGCCACGCTCTATGGCCAGAACTGTTCGGCCTGCCACGGTGCCGACGGGCGCAATGGCCCGGCTCTTGCCATGAACAATCCTTTATATTGGGGGATCGCGTCGGACGCGATCGTGCGCAAGTGGACTGCGAATGGCGGCCCCGGAGGCTTGATGCCGGCTTTTGCCACCTCCGCCGGTGGTCTGCTGACCGATGATCAGGTCAATGCTATCGTCGCAGGCATGCATCAGCGCTGGGCCAAGCCCGCTATGCTTGCAGGTATGGCGCTCCCTCCTTATGCCGCCTCGCAGCCTGGCAATGTTTCGCACGGCGCGGAGATTTATGGGCAGGCCTGCGCGCGATGCCACGGAGCGGCTGGGCCGAACGGAGTTGTGCTCCATCCGGGGCCGTCCGGTTCTGTATCCGACCCAACCTACCTTGCGCTGATCAGCGACCAGGGTATGCGGACGATCATCATTACTGGGAGACCGGATCTAGGCCACCCCGATTATCGCGGCGACATACCGGGTCACCCGCTGAGCGACACCGAGATCACCGACGTGGTCGCCTGGCTTAGCAGTCACCGTCAATCTGACCCGGGCAATCCGCACCCGGGCACCGGTACAGAGTTGCAAAGGAGGACTGGCCAATAATGAGCGCAACTGAAGACCACCAGATCAAAGTCGAGAACGTCAAGACTGAGGACCATAAGCTTCAGGACGCGCAAATCGGCGTTCACCCGGTCTCGCGGCGCAACCTCTTAATGAATATCGGGATTGCCCTCAATGCGGTAATTGGGGTTGCCATTACGATTCCAGTGATCGGTTACGTGCTTGGCCCGTCTCTCCAGAAGAAGGGCACCTATCGATCCTGGGTATCTCTCGGTTCCGTCGATCGCTTTCCGAACGGACAGACCCGGCTGGCAACGTTTGTGACACCGTACCGGACGCCGGACGATGGCGCAACCGACAACACTGCCTGCTGGGTTCGCCGGCTCTCCGACCAGGTATTCCAGGTGTTTGCGATCAACTGCGCACACCTTGGCTGCCCTGTGCGTTGGTTCCCGCAGTCGAACCTGTTTATGTGTCCCTGCCACGGTGGGGTCTACTACTCGGATGGTTCCCGCGCCGCCGGTCCACCGGACCGCGGCATGTTTGAGTACCAGTGGAAGCTGGTCAGTGGCGAGCTACAGATCCACGCCGGCCAGTTGCCAACACTTTCGACGCAGGCACGCCTCCGCGATGCGGGCGGCGAGAAGGGTAAGTCATGCCTAGGCTAAACATCAATGCCAAGAGAACCGCGCTCGATGCCTACGGCTGGATAGAGCGCCGGGTGCAGTTGGAGGGCTTCGTCAAGGAGTCCGCCCTGCACCCGGTGCCGAAGTCGACCGCCAGCTGGTGGTACGTCTTCGGTTCTGCGGCCACCGCGCTGCTGGTTCTCCAGATCCTTACTGGTATTCTGCTGGCGCTCGTCTACACGCCTTCGGCCGGCGAAGCCTGGCAGAGCCTAAATTTTCTCAACAACAACCTGACGCTCGGCTGGTTTCTGCGCGCGATGCACGGCTGGGGCTCCAACTTCATGGTCGCGGTCGTCGTCGTGCACATGGCCCAGGTGTTCCTCTTTGGCGCTTACAAGTTTCCTCGTGAGCTGACCTGGCTGCTCGGTGTTGGCCTCCTCTTCATGACGCTCGGTATGGCCTTTACCGGCCAGGTGATGCGCTACGACACCGACGCTTACTGGGGCCTTGGCATTGGCGCTTCGATCGCCAGCCGTGTTCCGATTGTCGGGCCCTATGCAGTGCACGCGCTGCTGGGTGGCCCGATCATCGGAGGAGCCACGCTGACCCGCTTCTTCGCGCTGCACGTCTTCGTGATCCCGAGCCTCATGATCGGCATGGCGAGCCTACATGTCTGGCTGGTATTGAAGCTCGGCATCAATGAGTGGCCGATGCCCGGCCGCATTGTGCGCCGGTCGACCTATGTTCATGAGTACAACGAACTGGCGCACAAGGACGGCATCGCCTTCGTTCCGGGCGCCATCTGGAAGGATCTGTTCTTCTCAGCGGCGATCTATGGCGGTGTTGCACTTTGCGCGGTTATCTTCGGCCCATTCGGCCCAGGCACCCAGCCGGACCCGACCATCATCCAGGTAGTGCCGAAGCCGGATTACTTCTTTCTATGGATCTACTCGATCCTCTCTTACCTGCCAAACTCGATGGAGACGCCGTTCCTGCTCATCGCTCCTCCAATCGCGATCGCTGTGCTGGTGGCACTACCATTCGTGGCAGGGGAGGGCGAGAAGCACTGGAGCCGTCGTCCAGTTGCGGTACTTACGCTTATCACCATGGCCGTTGGGCTTGCCATTCTCAATCACCTGGGTACGTACGAGCCGTGGAGTCCGCACATGACCGCCTGGAGTGGAGCTCCACTGCCGGTTCACAAGATCCAGGTTGCCATGCCGCTGGAGCGCGAAGGCGCCAACGTCTTCCAGGGCAAGCAGTGCCGCAACTGCCATATGGTTGGCGGCAACGGCGGGCAGCGTGGTCCGGCTCTCGACAACGTAGCGACCCGGCTGACCTATGACCAGCTGGTCCGTCAGGTCATCCAGGGCGGCGGAAACATGCCTGCTTATGGAAAGAACCTATCTCCGGCAGAAACAACGGCGCTGGTTTCATTCCTTGAGACCATGCACCCCAGCAATCAACCACCGGCCCGCAATCCAACGCTGCCGGTTCCGGGTGAGTACGGACCTTCGCCAGATAACACCGATTCGCCGCTCAGTGGTTCACAGCACGGCGAAGTTGCCGGTGCTCCTCAGCAGCAGCCTGCTCCTGCACCTGCTCCGAAGAAGGGTCCCGTCAAGGTAGCATCCGCGGCGAGGGGCGACAGCAATACCATCAGCATGAATAACCCATCGGCGCTGCCGCACGCACACTAGAACAGGTTGGCTGGTTCACGAGCGGCAGCGTCTTCGGGCGCTGCCGCTTCCTCTTGATAGATGCATCTACGCCAGGCAGCTAGTGGCCGCCGTGTAGGCTGGGAAGAGCGAGTGACGTAGCTGCACTCCCGCTGGCGCGCCAGTCTCGCCAAGAGCTTTCTACGAATGCAAGATGCAACCCAAGCCGCATATGGCTTTTCGGCCAGCCTGCGTACAATCCCTGTCTGGGCGACGCTTTCGCTCGTGCTTACCCTTGGCATCTACCTGCGCGGCTGGCTGGCGCTCCGTGAGACACGACCAGATCAGATTCCCGGCTGGCGTGTTATCGCTTTTGCTGCCGGGCTGTTCTGTATTTTCATCGCAATCGCTTCGCCGCTCGATGCGCTTTCGGGTGTTCTGCTTACCGCGCATATGGTGCAGCACCTGTTGCTGATGGCGATTGCGCCGCCGCTCATTGTTCTGGGCGCACCCACGGTGCCGATGCTGCGCGGGCTGCCACGCTTCTTTGTTCGCGAGGGCCTCGGGCCATTCTTCGCGCTACGGTCGGTGCATGCGCTGCAGCGTTTTCTCGGCTCGCGGATCGTCGCATGGCTGCTAATGAACTTTGCTTTCATCGCCTGGCACATCCCGGCCTCCTATGACCTGGCACTGCGCTCGCCCGCCTGGCATGAAGCGGAACACGCGTGCTTTCTTCTGACAAGTGTTCTGTTCTGGTGGCAGATTATCTCGCCCTGGCCAACGGTCTCAGTCGTGAGCCGCTGGCTGCTGCTGCCCTTCCTGCTCAGCGCCGACATAGTGAACACGGTGCTCTCCGCAGTGCTCACCTTCTCCGGACGTGCCGTTTACCCGGCCTATGAGGCGGTGCCACGTTTCTTCGGGCTCTCGGTGCTCGATGACCAGGTTGCGGCCGGGGCGTTGATGTGGATCGTCGGATCGATCTCCTTCCTGGGCGCGGCCATGCTCATCACGGTACAGATGGTCTCACGTCGTGGCGAACGCGAGCGCGCCAGGACAGCGCAAGCTCGCGCCCGGCTCACGGAGCTGCGGCGAGATGAAGCGCGGGGTACCTTTCAGGAGCGGACTCTTGCTCGAAAGCAGGCGCGCTCTCAGCAACGTCCCCGCGCCGCTGCAGTGGCAGATCGAGCAGGCTTGCCCGCGAGCTCATCTGACCTGCGCCCCGGCTACGATCTGTTGCGCGTCCGAGCGATCGGCGGCTTCCTGCGTTCGCGATACGGCCGGCAGAGCCTGCAGGCGCTCTCGCTCCTCGTCGCGACGGCCGTCATTGTGGACGGTCTGTTCGGTCACCAGATGGGCTCGATGAACCTGGCGGGCATCGTGCCGTGGACTTACGGTCGGGCGATCTTTGTCTTGCTGCTCCTGGTGTGCGGCAACCTCTTCTGTATGAGTTGTCCCTTCACATTGCCCCGCGAGCTGGCGAAGTGGGTGCTGCGCCTTGCCGGCGTAAAACAGCGGCCCTGGCCGCGCATGCTGCGCAGCAAGTGGCTGCCGGTCACGCTGATCGTACTTTTTTTCTGGGCTTATGAGGTTTTCGCGCTTTGGGACTCACCATTCCGCACGGCTTCGCTGCTCCTGGCTTACTTCGCGACAGCTTTCGCGGTCGATGCGGTCTTCCGCGACGCATCCTTCTGCAAGTACATCTGCCCGCTTGGCCAGTTCAACTTCGCTTCATCGCTGCTGTCGCCGGTCGAGGTGGCGCCGCGCTCGCTTGCTACCTGCGGAAGCTGCTCAACACGGGACTGCATCAGCGGTCACGGTGATTCGCGGTCGTTTAAACCAGCTCCGACCGAGCCGACTTACCAGCGTGGCTGCGAGCTTCACCTGTTCTTGCCGGAGAAACAGGGCAACATGGACTGCACACTCTGCATGGACTGCGTGAAGGCTTGCCCGCACGATAACGTGGGGCTCTTCGTTCAGCCGCCCGCGCAGGACCTGGTGCAGCTTGCGCAACACGATCCACAGCGCTCGGCTGTAGGCAGGTACAGTCAGCGGCTGGATGTAGCCGTACTGGCGGCAACCGTTACAGCCGCAGCCTTCGGCAACGCCGGCGTCATGGTGACTCCTATAGCGACTTGGCTCGACCGCATCGGTGCACGGATGCCGGCGGCAGTCGGCACCACCAGCGGCCTGCTTCTGGCTGCGGCACTGCCTGCTTTGCTGATAGCGCTTTCCGCAATCGCAGTCCGGATCATGCGCCCGGCTGCCGAAGGGCAGCGCGGCAGTGGAAGCGACCTGTCCCGATGGGTGCTGGCGCTGTTGCCGATCGGGCTGGGCATGTGGGCTGCGCATCTCTCGTTTCACCTTGTCACCGCATGGGATTCGCTCTGGCCTGGCTTGCTGCAGGCCGGGCACGAGCTCGCACGCAGCAGCCAAACCCTGCATGAGCTGCTGGGAAGGTTGCCACAGCCGGACTGGATGGGCGAGCGGCCGGCATTGGCTGCCGGGACGCTCCTGGGCCTGCAGCTCGGGCTGCTCGACCTTGGCCTCCTGGGCGCGCTCTATCTTGGCTGGCGCTTAACCGGCGGAAGCTCTTTGGCGTCCAACAGCGCTGCTCCGGCAAGTGTCGGCGTTCGCAGCCGCATTCTGCTGCCTTGGGCTTCCGTTGTCATCACGCTCTACGGCTGTGGCGTTTGGATTCTGCTACAGCCCATGCAGATGCGCGGCATGGTCGGGATGTGAGCGTGGTCTCAGGTGTGCTTAGCTTCCGCGCCGTAGTGACTCTGCCGCTACTCATGGTAGCGATGAGCTTTGCCGCAGCGCGTGCCGATGGTCCGCACATCGCTTTTCACGCCACACAGGGTGCGTATACCGTAACGCTGTTCTCAGCACCTGATCCGCTGACAGCCGGACCGGCTGAGCTGACGCTGCTGGTGCAGCGGGCAGCAGATGGCACGCTCCTGCCCACCGCGCGCGCGACCGGCCAGCTGGCGCTTGCTTCGCAGCCAGTCTTGCGCTTTTCGCTCACGCCCGGCGGCGCAGGAGAGCGCCAGCTGCCAATCGCGACTGTTCGGCTGACGCAGGCGGGCACTTATGCTCTCGACCTCAGGGTCACGGCTCCGGATGAGGCGTTGGCCGAGTTTCACGGCACCCTGCCGGTGATCGCGAACCATGGGCAGCGCAACACGGTCCTCTGGGCAGTGTTTCTACCGGGAGTCCTAGTCGCTTTCTTTCTGGCCAACCAGTACGGCAAAGCACAGCTGCGTCGCGCTCGGGCCCGGGCCGCATTTGGATCGCGTACCGCATAGGTGACCAGCGTGGCTGCAGGCAGCCGAAATCGACGGCTATTTGCTTGCCCGGTGCGTCCTCGGAGTCGAAAATAGAGTCATAAGGAGCGACATGCGCTCACAAGTACGCCATTTTTTCTGTTTCTCTGTAACTTTTTCTGTGCTTGGCCTGCTTGCCTTCGTTTCAAGCCGCTCCGCAGGCGCGCAGACGGCTCAGTTCGACCTGCAGGGACCGACGCTTGAGATGAAAGTCCTGCGCAGTGGCAAGACTTTACCCATCTCGCAGGTTCCAACGCTGGAAGAGGGCGACCGGCTCTGGCTGCATCCGGTGCTTGGCGATCATGAGTCCGTGCACTACCTTATGGTCGCGGTGTTCCTTCGCGGTTCCACCAATCCGCCGCCCGATGACTGGTTCATCAAGGTCGAGGCCTGGAACAAGCAGGTGATGGAAGAAGGCACCTATCTCGTCGTGCCGCCCGGGGCGGAGCAGGCCGTCGTTCTATTTGCACCCGAAACCGGAGGCGATTTCTCTACCCTGAAGAACGCTGTCCGCGGCAAGCCGGGAGCATTTGTGCGCGCGACGCAGGATCTTGACCTGGCCAGCGAGGATCGCGAGCGGATCAACACTTACCTCGATTCGATCCGCTCCCAGCAGGATCCGGACAAGCTCAAGGATCAATCAAACACGCTGGCGCGCTCGCTGGCGCTTAAACTGAATCAGGACTGCTTCACGCGCCCCGCAGACCAGCAGGCAGCCTGCCTGCAGCAGAGCCAGAGCGCCATCATCCTGGATAACGGCAGCAGCAGCACGGCCCAGGGTCTGTTAAACGGCCCTACAAGCGACTTAGCCATGCAGGCCGTCGGCACCTCGGCTACGTCAGCTGCGCTCTACGATCCCTACATAGCCGCGGCTTTCGACATCGGCCGGCTGCTGGCTACTTTCCATACCGCCCAGTACCAGTACATCCCGGCGCTGGCAAGCGATCGCGGGCTGGATATGAACCTGTGGCTGAACACGCCGCCCTCGTTCCATAATCCCAAGTCGGTACTGGTGGTCGCGCTGCCGCCGGTGCGCAAGGCTGAGCTGCCGACCCTGCATCCAGTCGACCCAAAACAGCTTTACTGTATGCAACGCTCGCCATTAATCCTGCCGGTGGACGGCGCTCCGACCATCTTCTCTACCCAATACGCTCATGGCATGACCTTGCACATGGAAGGTTCGGGCAAGTCGCTTGACCTGCCGACTACTCCGGATCCTGCGCAGGGCGGCTTTGTGGTACCGGCCCCTGTGCTCGAAAACGCCGGCCTCGGTAAGGACGTGCAGGCGACTGTAAAAGGCTACTGGGGCTTCGACGCGTACAGCGGACCCACATTTAAGCTGCGCTCAACGGAGGGCAGCCCATGGACGGTTGCCGACGCAGACCGGAACGCGCTGGTGGTCGGCCGCGATGACGAGCTTCACCTGCACTCGGACGCAGCTGCCTGTGTCGATTCGGTAAACTTCCGCGACGCTTCCGGGAAGGACCAGAAAGCGACCTGGAAAGCCGACGGGGACAGTGGGATCGTCGCCACACTGCCGCTGAAGGATGAGCAGCCAGGTGCGCTGACGATCTCGATCAAGCAGGCCGGGCTGCCAGACGCAAAGACATTGAGCGTTTCGAGCTTTGCCGAGGCAGGCAAGTACGACGCATTTACGCTGCATGCCGGGGATCGGGTCGGCGTGCTTACCGGGACGCGGCTGGATGGCGTCGCGAGCCTCTCGCTGAACGACGTGAAGTTCACACCCGGCAAGCTTTCGCGCAGCGGCAACACAGACGCGTTGGAGCTCCAGGCCCCTGCTCCTGCTGCGGGTGCATCACCGGCCGTGACCGGCAAGGACGCTGCCCCGGATCCCTCCGTCACGACTTTAACTGCGGGCGCGAAGGCGATTGCGCAGGTAACGCTCAAGGATGGGCGCGTAGTACCGGTGCCGGTGAGCATCTCCAACGCTCGGCCTTCGGTAACGCTGATCAACAAAAATGTGCAGCTGGCGGCCGCTCCGTCCACAGCGCCCTCCATCACCATGAAGCTGGGCGCGCCGGATGAGCTGCCGCTCGACGGTAAGCTCACCTTTGCCCTGAAGTCGGACTCGCCGGCCACCTTCAGCAAGGATGAGTCGATCGAGATTGGAACCGCGGACGGTCTCGCCTCTGTGACCTTCTCGCTCGCCTCAGGTCAGCTGGTGCTGCAGGACACCAAGACGGCGATCGCGACGCTTGATCCGCAAAAGAGCTTTGGCGCTTCTGCATTTGGGCCGCTGCGCCTGCGGCCCGTGATGGCAGACGGTACGGCAGGCGACTGGCTTCCTCTAGCAACCTTGGTCCGGCTGCCTACGCTTCAGAGCTATAGCTGCCCCCAGGATGGAACAAGTGACTGTACGCTCTCCGGCAGCGGCCTTTTTCTGCTTGATGCGGTTGCGTCGGATGCGCAGTTTTCGAAGCCGGTGAACATTCCGGATGGCTTTGCAGCCAACACAATCGAGGTGCCGCGCGCGAGCAACGGGCAGCTGTTTGCGAAGCTGCGGGACGATCCAACAGTGGTCAATACTGTTTCGGTCCAGCAAAACACCCATGCGGCCAACCGGCGCGTTCATCGCCCGCCGACAACGCCTGATGCAGCACCCGCGGCAGCAGCGCTGAACCCCAGCTCCGGCGGTGCCGCAGCGGAGCGAGCGTTGTCCGGCAGGCCTGCGGCTGCTGCGATCCACTAAGTAAGTTCCAACAAGGTGGACTGGACGGCGCATCCGGCTGTCCAGCCCTGCCCTGGCGGCCGCGTTGCACATTGCGACCTGGCCGGTCTCACAGGCCCAGTAGCTGCTCCGCGTTCGCGTGCGAGAGCTTGGTCAGATCCTCGCTGCCAAGCTCGAGGCTGTCCAGAAACTTGCGGCCCCGCAGGTTTGAACTAAAAGGGTAGTCGATCGAGAACAGCATCCGGTCGATGCCGACCACATCCATCGCGCACTCGAAAGGCGGCTTGGTGAAGTACCCGCTGGTGGTCACCCAGAAGTGCTGGTGGAAGTACTCCTCGGTGGGCCGTTGCAAGTGCTTCGCCATCTGGTCCAGGACACCGCTTGCGCGGGCGATCGAGAACGGCAGGTTCTCGCCCATGTGGCCGACGATGAGCCGCAGTCCGGGATGCCGGTCGAAAAGCCCCGAGACAATCAGCCGGAGCACATGCAGTCCAGTCTCGGCGTGCCAGCCCCAGGCGGCGATCGCAAGAAGATTACCCATGTTGCCGGGGAGGCCGCTGTAGTAGGCCTGCTCGACCGCAGGCGGCGGAGGAGCCGGGTGAAGGTATACAGGCAGGTTAAGAGCCTCAGCTGCCGCCCAGACCGGCTCAAAGCGCTCATCGTCCAGGAAGACTCCCTGGGTCGTGCCATGCAGCATCACGCCGACAAAACCTGGCTTCTTGGCGACCCGGTGAAGCTCATGCACTGCTGCATTGATATCTGTCAGCGCAAGTGTGCCGAAGCCGGCAAATCGGTCGGGGTGGACAACAATGGCTTCAGCGATCCGGTCGTTCGCATCCGAGACGAGGGTCACCGCTTCATCCCGCGGCAGCTGGTCGAGCCCGTTCGCCGTAAGGGACAGGACCTGGAGACTGATCCCGGCTTCGTCCATAGCTTGAAGCCGGCCTTCGCCGAGGTCCAGCAGAGCCGGTTCCATCCGCGCGCGCAGCGCCGGCGGTGGTCCGGAAGGAAGCTTGCGCGCGGCCGCGGCAAAAGCCGGGGTCAGGATATGTTCTTCAAGAGTAACGATCCGCATCGGCGGCCAGCGTAACAGAGGTTACGTTCGTCACGTATGAAAAACGCAATTTCATGCACTTCGCGGACTCTCCGGGTTAGTTCCGCAGCCGGGCGGCACGGATGCGCTTTCCCACGCGCAGCACGATCGTCGCCGGGAGGCTCGCGACCGGTAAGTGGGGTGCGCTGACGACCGAACCATCGATCTTTACGGCCCCCTGCTTCAGTTTGCGCGTCGCATCGGTCGCAGAGTCGGCAAGTCCGAGCTGGACCAGCAGCTTGTCAAGTCGCACCTGAGAACTTTCGCCGCCATTCCAACCCACATCTGCGGCAGCGACCTCGACTTCCTCCACGTGGTCCGGCTGCTCGTCGCGCTGAAACTGCCGCGCCCAGCCCTCATCTGCCTCTCGCGCTGCCTCGGAGGAGTGATAACCGCCGACGATCGTGCGTGCAAGGCGCTTCTTCGTTTCCATTGGGTGCAGGGCCCCTGAGGAGACATCAGATTGCATGGCGTCAATTTCACTTCCGCGCAGGTCGGTCAGGAGCGTCCAGAAACGCCACATCAGCGGGTCAGAAATCGACATGATCTTGCCGTACATCTCGGCTGCAGGCTCGTGAATGCCGATGGCGTTTCCGAGCGATTTCGACATCTTCTGCACGCCATCGAGTCCTTCAATGATCGGCGTCATGAGCACAATCTGCGGCTGCTGACCAAAATCACGCTGGAGTTCGCGCCCCGCCAGGAGGTTGAACTTCTGATCTGTACCGCCCAGTTCAACGTCAGCTTCAAGCGCGACTGAGTCGTAACCCTGCGCGAGCGGGTACAGCATCTCGTGGAGAGAGATCGGTTGCTCGTTTTGGAAACGGGTGTGGAACTCCGCACGCTCAAGCATCTGCGACACTGTGAACTTGGCGGCCAGCCGGATCAGTCCCTCAAAACTCAGCTTTCCAAGCCACTCGGAGTTGAAGCGCACTTCGGTGCGGTCGCGATCAAGGATCCGGAAAACCTGGTCGGTGTAGCTGCGCGCGTTCTCGTCGATCTGCTCGCGGGTGAGCGGCTTGCGGGTGGCGGAGCGACCAGTTGGATCGCCGATTAGCGAGGTGTAATCGCCGATGAGGAAGATGACTTGGTGACCGAGGTCCTGGAAGTGCTTCAGCTTGCGCATCAGCACCGTGTGGCCCAGGTGCAGGTCGGGCGCGGTAGGGTCAAAGCCGGCCTTGACGCGTAGTGGCGTGCCGGTCGCGCGGGAGCGCCCGAGCCGCTCGCGCAGCTCAGAAACGCGGATGATTTCGGCGGCGCCCTTTTCCAGCAGGTCCATCTGTTCATCAACGGGAAGGAAAGAGCGCGAGAGGGTGTCGGGCATGGCGGTCCTGCCAGTATACGAAGGGCTCAGCATCGAACTCATCAGTGGTGACGGACATTGCGCACGAGAGGCGTTTATGGCAGTGGATGAAAACCAGGGCGGCCCGGCGAGCTTCCACCTCTATGAGCTCGCAGCGGAGTTCCCGGAGACCGCCGACACCATGCTGCTGGACCGGTACCTAGGCGACCGGGAGCACGCGTCGGCGAGGCTGTTCCGTGTCTACCGGCCGGTGCCCCCGCACTTTCACCGGCAATGTGATGAACACCTCCTGGTGCTCTCCGGCACAGGAACTTTCTGGATGGGCTCAGAGGAAAGCAGCAGAAGCTTTGCGCTAGGAGATCTGTTGATCTTCGCCCGTAATACTGTGCACGCCATCCCGAAGGTCAAGGAAGAACCAGTTGTGTTTCTCGCACTCGATACACCGCGGCGCGAGCCCGGCGATGTCACGTTTGTGAACCCGGCAGATGGCACGGCCGAGGACTTTATCCGGCAGACAGGCGGAACGCAGAAAAGCCCGGACTGAGCCGGGCTTTTCTGCGCAGAACCACGGCAGATTAAGCTTTGGAAAGAAGCTCGCCAAGCTCCTTGATTTTCTTCTCCACCGCTGTGGAACCGTCGCCGGACGCCTTGACGGTGTCCTTGCCCAGCTTCTGCATCAGCGTCTTCACGGCGTGATCGTCGATTTTCTCGGCCTGTAGCAGCTTCTTCAGCTTGGTCAGGTCGGTGCCGACGGCCTTTACGCCTTCATGGTCATGCTTCTCCAGGTAGGTTTCCCAGCCTTCGATGTTCTTGACAGCAGCTTGCGGATCCAGCTCCTTGTAACCAGGCTCCAATGCTTTAATCGTCGTTTCAAACTTCTGTGTGGGCACGGTAAATGGCTCCTATGTCGATTTGAACTGCCCCTACGTGGATGGCAGGAGCGCCTGACGCGGCAGGCGCCGGGCTTTCCTGTGCTTCGCAAGATCAAAGTTGGTCGTGCGGACGCTTGTATCAGTCAGCAAAGGTGTGAAGCAGCCTTTAACGGTCCCTTCATGATTCCGGACTGAGGCGCTCTGCCCGAGAAGCTGGGCGTGCCCCATGAACTTTTCTATGCATGGCAGGCGCGTGCGCGGCAACGGGTCGTACAGGGACTATTCGCGAATGGTAATCAGCAAAGCCCATCGCTGGAGATCGCCCCGGCGACCAGCTGCTGTTGAGAAAGTCAACGCCAGGTTGCAGGATGCGAGGATTCCGCGCTACAAGCAGTGATGCTTATGGCGAGAGGCGCATGACAACTTCGGGAAAGCAGCAGTCCAGCGAGCGAGAGAGCTTGACTCGCGAAAGCACGATCTCCAGGCGAACGGCGCATACGGTCGCACTCCTGATGGTACTGATCTTCCTCGGCGAACTCGTATTTTCCATTCATCGTCAGTCGCTGACCTGGGATGAGGATGACCATATCTACGCGGGCTACGAGGGCTGGACGGTGGGCGACTTCGGCATCAACCCGGAGCATCCTCCGCTGCTGAAGGCGATCGCGACTCTTCCGCTGCTCACCATGCGCCTGCACGCGCCGCCTCCGCAAAGTCGAACTTTCTCGAAGACCGAGGCGTACTTCCACGGGCGCAGCCTGATCTACGACAACGGCGGTCTCGAAACAGCAGGCAGGATCATCTTTCGCGTCCGAATGATGGCAGCCATCTTTTCGCTCATCATGGCGACATTCGTATACGTCGCCGCACTCGAGATTTTTGGGTCGGTTGCGGCTCTGTTCTCGCTCGCGCTGATTGTCTTTGAGCCCAACCTCATTGCCCATGGCGCGTACGTGACCACAGACATGGCGGTGACATGCGGTATCTTCACTACCATCTACGCGCTGTACCGCTTTCGTCGCCGGCCTTGCCCTGGCAGACTGGCAGTGGTCGGCATCGCGACAGGGTTGGCCCTGGCCGTCAAGCACTCGGCTGTTCTGCTGCTCCCGATCGCACTCGTACTGCTGGCTACGGAGCTCGTGCGCCCGCGTCCAAGGGAGAGCCGCGGTCGCGTACTCGGCCTCTACAGTGCGGCTTTCGCCTCCGCCGTCATCCTCGGCCTGCCGATCCTCTGGTCGACCTACCATTTTCGTTTCTTTGCCCATCCGAACGGGCCTATGCATCCCTCGCTGGCCGAGTACATGAGCTCGCTTCACGGGATCGAGCCGAGGGTGTACGCGTTGCTCGCTCGCTGGCACATTCTCCCCGAGTCGTACCTCTATGGCATGGTCGATATCCGGGTGCAGTCCATCGCCGGGCAGTCTTTCCCTACCTACATCTTCGGGCAGGTTCACGCGCATGGTGTGCCGTACTACTTTCCGGCTGCCTTTGTGATCAAGTCCACGCTCGGCTTCATGCTGCTTCTCCTCGCGAGCGGCTATGCCATTCTTTCGCACCAGCTTTCCGGATGGCAGCGGCTGACCTTTCTTCTGGTACCTCCACTTGTCTACCTGCTTATCGCCATCGACACGGGTCTCAACATAGGTGCGCGCCACATTCTGCCCATGTATCCATTCCTGGCTGTGCTGATCGGTGGAGCAGCCGTAACCCTCTCCCAGCGAAGCCGCGCCTGGGTCTATGTCACCTTCGCCCTGCTCGCGTGGCACATCGCATCCGCGACATGGAGCGCGCCGAACTATATTGCCTATTCAAACGAGCTCTTCGGCGGCCCTGCCAACACGTACCGGTATCTCACCGACTCCAACACCGACTGGGGCCAGCAGCTTATCTCGGTCAAGCGGTACCTTGACCGGCACAACATCCACGACTGCTGGTTTGGCTACTTCGTGCAGCCGTCAGTCGACTATCACGCCTACGGCATCCCCTGTCGCCAGCTACCTACGGCAGACAGCATGTGGACGGAGCAGCAGGTTGATGCTCCAGCTACTGTCTCCGGCACGGTGCTGGTAAGTGCAGCGACGCTGACCGGCTATGAGTTCGGATCGGTCGTCTTAAGTCCGTTCCAGCCGTTCATGCACGTGAAGCCGGTCGACAGCATTGATGACGGAGTCTTTGTGTACCGCGGTACGTTTGACACCTCCCTCGCGTCTGCTTTCGGCTTCTACACCCGGGCCACAAGCGCCCTCAAAGCGAAGCACCTCGATGCGGCACTCAGCGCAGCCGAACAAGCCGTAGCGATCAATCCGAACCTTCTGCAGGGGCAGGAAGTTCTGGGAGACACGCTCGCCGCCATGCATCATGACCAGGAGAGCGCGGCTGCCTACAGCAGGGCCTTCGCGATCGCGCAGCGCATGGAACCGAGCGCCAAAGCCGACTGGACCGCAACCTTGACCAGAAAGCAAGCCGCGCTTCACCTGTAACCCTCGCGCATCCTAAACACATGCACGCTGACAGGCATGCGGCAAAAACCGTTTCACCCGCGCCCAAGAGCTGCGCCGTGTGCGGCCGCACCATCGAGTGGCGCAGGAAGTGGGAGCGCGACTGGGAGAACGTGCGCTACTGCAGTGACAGCTGCCGCCGACGCGCCAAGTCCGGCTCGGCTGCCGGCGAGGATGCGGCACTGGAAGCCGCAATTCTCACGCTGCTGGCTGAGCGTGGTGCCGGCAAGACGATCTGTCCGTCGGAGGCGGCGCGCCGGGTTGCCGCGAACGAGACGCGTGAAGCCTGGGAGCCGCTGATGGAGCCCGCTCGCGCCGCTGCCCGGCGACTGCATGCTGCGGGCAAACTGGTCATCACGCAGGCCGGGCATCCGGTCGATCCATCCCACGCAAAAGGCCCGATCCGGCTCAAGCGCGTGTAAGCCGGCGCTGTGACCGGAGCCTCGGGGGAAGGTAGGCTTGAGGTATGGGAGTGGATCTTTCGCTGGCAGGCAAGGCTGCGCTGGTTACCGGCGGTTCACGTGGGATCGGTGCGGAAACGGTGCGGCTGTTCGTGCAGGCCGGCGCGCAGGTTAGCTTTAACTACCGGTCCGCTGCTGCGGCTGCCGAGGCGCTTGCCGAGGAGTGCGGCGGCGCGGCCTGCTGTCGTGGTGTGCAGCAGGAGCTGAGCACTGCCGAGGAAGGCCGCGCGCTTGTTACCAGGGCGGTCAAAGCATGGGGACGGCTCGATATTCTGGTGGTGAACCACGGCATCTGGCCTCCGCACGACGCGCCGATCGACACGATGCCGGAAGCGCAGTGGCGCGAAACGATGGGCGTAAATCTCGATAGCGTTTTCGGGTTGGTGCAGTCGGCTGCGGGGCAGTTCAAACGACAGGGTTGCTCGGCCGCAAGCCGCGCGCACATCGTGCTGGTCGCTTCAACCGCCGCCCAGCGTGGAGAAGCGTTCCACGCCGACTATGCCGCCTCGAAGGGCGCGCTTGTGTCGCTGACGAAAAGCCTCTCAAGCGAGCTCGCCCGTGAGCACGTCGCGGTGAACTGTGTTGCGCCTGGCTGGGTTGCGACAGACATGGCAGCGCCGGCGCTTGCGAGCGAGGCTGGGCGCGCAAAGATCTTCGGCACCATCCCGATGGGCCGGGTAGGCACGCCGGCCGAAGTGGCCGGCCCGATTCTCTTTCTGTGTACGCCGTGGGCGGGGTTTATCTCGGGCGAGATCCTCAACGTTAACGGCGGCGCGGTACTGGTGGGCTAGATGAACAACTCGATCAAGCGGCGCTTCGCCTATGCGCTCGTGCTTGCTTCTGTCACTGCGACGGTGCCGGAAGCGCAAACAGCGCCTGTGCCGCAAGCAGCGCCGGCGGCCCAGACAACGCCGGCCGCTCCGGCGCAAACACAGGCGCTACCGGACGGGAACGCGAGCGATCCGCAAGCGATTGCACTTATGCAGCAGATGGTGACCGCGCTGGGTGGACCGAAGTGGCTCGCAGTGCACAACGTCCTGGAGGAAGGAACGACCTCTGGCTTCTTTCAGGGCAAGCCTAGCGGCTCTATCGGCGACTTCTCCACTGTGCGGACGATGCCGGTGTCGCTCGCCGAGCCGGGACTCTCACGCACCGAGTTTACGAAGAAGCGGGATGTCGTCAGTATCCTTCTGGTCGATGCGGACTGGGAGATTACCTACCGGGGCAAACGGCAGTTGCCGCCCGAGGAGTACCTGAACGTCTTTCGCCGCCGCGACCACTCGCTGGACGCAGCAGTGCGCGTGTGGTGGCACGAACCGGGCGTGGTGCTCTTTTTCGGCGGGCAGAAGTTTACCGAGCGCCACCTGGTCGATGAACTGACCATGCTCGACAACGAAAACGACAACATTACCTTGCAGCTGGATGCGGACACGCACCTGCCATTTCGCGTCTCATTTACCTGGCGCGACCCGGTGTACAAGGACAAGAACGAGGATGCCGAAGAGTTCGCCGACTACCATCCGATTGATGGCTTGCCGACGGCCCTCAACGTGAGCTTCTACCACAACGGCGATATGACCTCACAGCGGTATCTGAAGCATGTGGCGTACAACGTGCCGATCGCGCCGGACGCTTTTGATGTGGACGCGACAACGGCGAAGCTGAAACGCTAGAGTCCTCCCACAGCTTAGTCGAGGCGACGCGACGAGGCGCTTTCGCGCAGGTAGAGCAGCAACGGCAGCCCTGCGGAGACCCCAACAAGGCAGGTTGCCAGGATCGGTGCCCACCAGAAACGTAGTCTCGGCTTTTCACGCAAGGCCATGTGCACGACGCACACAGCCGTGAGAAGCAGGTCGAGCGCGAAGAAGGTGCTGATCCGGTTGGAAAAGAGCTGCTGAACGAAGAGGCGCGTGTCCAGGCCATGGACAAAAAGCCATGGTACGAACGCTGCCATGGGCACGATTACGCCAGTGGCAAAGAGCGCAAGGTAGAGCGGTTTCCGGTTCATGGCCTACTCTGCCGCCTTTTGCCTGTGCTCGCAAGCGAAAAGAGTGTCAGAAGCTCTGTGCGGCAGCGGTGACCAGCGCATCAACCAGCGGCCGCGAGCCGATGCCTGCATAGTTATTGCAAAGGATTGAAAAGATAAGAGTGCGACCACTGGCTGCGGTCAGGAAGCCGCTGAGCGCATCGACCTCGCCAAGGGTGCCGGTCTTTGCCTGGACGCGCCCTCGCAGCGCAGGCAGTCGAGCCTGCAGGCTGCCATCAACCCCGGCCATGGGCAGCGACTCCCGCAGCAGCGCTCCCCAGGGCTGGGTTGTGCTGTAGCGCAGAAGCGTGGTGATGGCGCGTGGAGTGACCAGGTCCTTCGTCGATAATCCCGAGCCGTCGTAGAAGACGAAGTCCTCCGGCGCAACGCCCGCGTCCTGCGTCAGGAAGCTGCGAACGACTCTGGCGCCCTGCGCTGCGGAACCATCCATGCCTTCTTCAAGCCCGAGCAGCCGCAAAAGGATCTCTGCATGCAGGTTCTGCGAGACCTTGTTGGTGACGGTCACGATCTGCGCGAGCGGAACAGATTGCCGTACAGCGACAAGCCGGCCGAGAGATCCAGCACGAAAGGTGGAAGTCGAGCTGGACGCAGCAGAAAGGGCGGCGGAGTCATGCTTCCCTTCGCCGAACGCGACGGAGCCGGAAGAGAGGGAGCTCGCACCGGGTGGCAGAGCGCGCAGCGTCAAAGGGTCTGTTGTTTCCTTCAGGAAAGAACGCGTGTCTTCTGAAGGCCGCTCGGCGATCGAAACACCGCCTGACACGTGAATGCCTTCAGCATTGAGCGCGCTCGCAAACGCCTCGCCGGCAAAGTGCGCCGGGCTCTGGACGCTCAAAGCCAGGTGCGCTGGCGCGCCGGCCGCCGGAAGCGTCCCGTAAAGCCGCAGCCGCCCGGGTACATCCGGTACGCCGGTGATGCCCAGCGCGGGCGCCGTAGCGGCGGCAGAGGTAACGGCCTGCACGAGAAGGCTGTCGATTGCCGTCGCCTGCTCGGGAGCCAGACCAGCCGTGAGATCCGGCAGCCAGGCCGCCGTGACCGGAGCGCCCTGGCTAGCGCCGGGCGTTACGGTCAGGTAGTGAACATTGTCGTTGACGACCAGCGCGGAAACCGGTGCGCCGTACTCCCACTGCAGGTCATCCCAGCCCCAGCCGGCGCCGTAGCGCTCATCGGGGAACAAAGTGTCATCGGCGATGACTCCGCCGTCGACAGCCTTGATGCCGCTGGCCAGCACCTGACCGGCGAGATCGCTGAGCGCGGTGAGCGGAGGGTTAGACCGGTCGGTACGGCCTGCGTAGGGGTACACGCGGCCCGACATGGTCGGGTCTCCCCCGCCGAGCAGGCGCAGCGAGCCGTGAAGAGTGCCGCCCGCGTCAACCATGCCCTCGGCCAGCACGCGCGTGTTCATCGTGTAGGTTGGCCCCAGCAGCGCCAGCGCGGTACTGGTGGTGAAGAGCTTCGCGTTCGAGGCCGGTTCAAATAGCTGCGCATCGTTCTTCGCATATAGCGTCGCGCCGGTCGCCGCATCGATCAGCGAGATGCCCCAGTGGGCGCGCGTGGCAGCAGGCTGCCCGGCAAGCAGCGCATCGATAGGGGCCGAGGGCGAAGCTGCGGGGGTGGCCGCGTTGAACCCACCAGGAGTCGCCGAAGAGCCTGGGACCTGCCCCAGCCCGCTTCGAAGCACGAGCGGCAAAACGAACAGGAGAACAGAAGAGCGGAAAAGGCGGCGCATGCTGCCCCAAACTGTAGCAGGGCGTAGCCTTGGGCTGATGGACGAGCGTGCATACTTCGAGCAGCGCCCACATACGAGATGGCAGCTGCGCACCCAGTCACTAGCCCTCGGGCCGCGCACACTGGTGATGGGCATCCTCAATCTCACGCCGGATTCGTTCTCGGGCGATGGTATTAGGCAGGTCGCCGGTGGCGGAAGAGTCGAGTGCGCCGTCTCCCACGCGATCAAGCTGCTTGACGAAGGCGCTGCGCTGCTTGATCTGGGCGGCGAGTCTACCCGGCCCGGTTCCGGTGCCGCCAGCGAGCGCGCCGTTAGCGCCGATGAAGAGCAGGGCCGCATCCTTCCCACGATCGAAGCCCTGTTGCGCGAGCGTCCAGAGGCCATCCTCTCGGTCGATACATACCGCGCGGCGACTGCACGGGCAGCGATGGCAGCCGGGGTAGAGATCGTGAACGACGTAAGCGGCCTTCTGTGGGATCCGGCTATGGCTGAGACGTGCGCCGGGGCGGGTTGCGGCGTCGTGCTGACCCACACGCGGGGGCGCCCTGACGAGTGGCGCACTTTGGCTCCGCTCGCGCCGGAAGAGGTGCTGCCTCTGGTGCGCGAAGGCCTGCGGGAACGGCTTGGAGCAGCAGAGAAGGCTGGCATCGCAGCCGAGCGCATCGTGCTCGATCCCGGTTACGGCTTCGGCAAAGCCTTCGACGCGAACTATGCGCTGCTCCGCGATCAAAGCTTGTTGCTCGCGCTACGGCGGCCCCTGCTCGCCGGCGTCTCACGCAAGTCATTTCTCGGGCGGACTCTGGGGCGGCTGTATGGGAGCCTGGATGTGCCGCCTGGCCTGCGTGAGCATGCGACCACTGCGGCGTCTGTTGCGGCGGTCCTGCACGGAGCGAGCCTGCTTCGGGTGCATGCCGTCCGGCCGGCCGTTGAGGCGGCTGCGATCGCCGATGCGATCCTGCTTGCCGGCTCGCCCGGATGAAGGCTTTCGTCGCCAGCCAGGCATGGCCAGAGGCCCTAGCGGCTGCGTGCGCTGGTGTCGTGAACGCGGTTCGCCTCAAAGCTCACCACCAGCCACTGGCCATGTTGCAGGGTCCAGACGCGAGTGTAGCGATACTCACCTAGCAGTGGCGCACCGGAGTAGATGCCCTGGATACGGACCCGTGAGGTGACAACGGCGGTTGTTCCATAGATACGGATTTTGCGGTCCAGCACGTCAAGGTGTTCCAGACGGTCCTGTCCAGAGGCACGGGCCTCCATCTCCTCGCTCTTGCTGGCAATCGTTCCATCCGGGCCAATGCCGACGTAGCTGTCTTCCAGCAGCGAGGACATAGTCGTCGTGTCGTTTGCCACCAGAGCGGCCTGCCAGTGCTGTTCCTGCTGCTCGATCTGCTTCTGCATCGCGGCTTTTTGGCCGCCAGTCAAGGGTATGACTGCCTGTGCCGGCGCACCGGCGAGCAGCAGGCCGATCGGCAAGGAGAGAAACCACCCGCCACGCCCTGTTCCGCTCCTGCCCAGCCAGTGCCGCATAGTATGCCTAACGGGATGGTACAGCCTTGCACTGGGATGTATGCACCTGTCCCAGCTCGCGTCCCGGCGGGAAGAGCCAGCTTTCACGCCACTACATGCAGGTCTTCGACGTGGCGCTCGCGCATGCGCTGATAAAGCCCTGCGACCGCATACTTCTGGAAGTGCGCCGAGGTCCGGTGCGCCTCGTGCGCAGCGCGGTCCTGGTACTGCTCGTAGATCAGCACCGTGTCCGGAGTGGCTTCACTCCAGTGCGGAATGTAGGTCAGGCAGCCCGGCTCCTTGCGCGACTCAGCAGCGAGCTCCCGCAGGAACTCGGAGATGTCACCGCGATCCTCAGGGGCGAAACGCAGGCGCACGAGGAAGCTGACAGTTCCGGCCATCGTATGAGCTCCTTCCAGCACACTACTCATGAAGAACAGGTAGTTTTATGGACGTGCGGTACATAGTCTCCTGCCGGAGAGCCGCTTTGTGGCGAGCTCCCATTGGAGCAGTCAAGCCTACCCACGCAGCTGACGCAGAGCAGCCGAAAAGTGCGGTAATTCAATGGTCTGTTCTCGATCTGGGCCCGTTGAAACCATCCCGATCTTCGCCCCGGAGTGCTTCTGGAGGAAGCGGAGATACTCCTGTGCAAGTTCCGGCAGCTCGTCCCAGCTCCTGATGGCCTCGGTTGACTCTTGCCAGCCCTTGAGCTCCGTGTAGACCGGCCGGATGGATTCGAGGCCGCGCACATCAGGCGGGACCGTGTCGACCAGCTTGCCGTCGATCTCATAACCGGTGCAGACCGGGATCACCGGAAGTGTGTCAAGCACGTCAAGCTTGGTGACGACGAGCCACTCAGTCCCGTTAATGCGGTTGGAGTAACGCAGCAGCGGCAGGTCGAGCCAGCCGCATCGGCGCGGCCGGCCGGTCACAGCACCAAACTCCTGCCCGCGCCGTCGCAGCTCCTCGCCGGTTTCGTCGTGGATTTCAGTTGGGAATGGCCCCTCACCAACGCGGGTCACATAGGCCTTGGTCACGCCGATGACCGTGCCGATTCGGGTCGGCCCTACGCCGGTGCCTGTGATGGCGCCGCCCGCGGTGGCAGAGGACGAGGTCACAAACGGATAGGTGCCGTGATCGATGTCGAGCATAGTGCCTTGCGCGCCCTCGAGCATTACGCTCTGGCCGGCACTGATCGCATCGTTGAGCAGCTCAGCTGTGTCGACCACGTACGGCCGCAGCTGTTCGGCAGCGGCCGCGTAGTCCTCGTACATCTGCGCCGGGTCCAGCGGATGCGTGCCGAACAAGGCCTGCGCAATCGTGTTCTTCTCGCGGCAGGCGTTCTCGATATGGGTGTGTAGCAGGTCCTTGTTGAGCAGGTCCACGACGCGCAGCCCGTTGCGGGCCATCTTGTCTTCGTAGGCCGGCCCGATGCCGCGCGAGGTCGTGCCAATCTTCTGCCGCCCCGGTGCAGACTCGGCCGCCAGCTCAATCATGCGGTGGTACTCAAGGATGACCTGGGCGCGGTTGGAGACCTTGATCTGCCGGTCAGTATCGACGCCAAGCTCCTTGAGCTTCGCGACTTCCTTGAGAAAGGCCATCGGGTCGAGTACAACACCATTGCCGATCACCGCGAGGCAGTCTGGCCGCAGTACGCCGCAAGGCACAAGCTGCAGAATGAATTTCTGCCCACTGATGATGACGGTGTGCCCGGCATTGTGACCGCCCGCATATCGTGCGACTACGTCGAACGCGTCGGAGAGCACGTCGACGATCTTGCCTTTGCCTTCATCGCCCCACTGGGCGCCGAGGACGATTGCTGTTTTTGCTTGCATCAGGTGTGCTTGTACTCGATTTCTTTCAGAAGTGGGCGTGCCTGTGACGCTGCAAATGTGACACCGGCGTGTTACTGAGGAACGCTTGATGACCCGCGGAGCGATCCGTCTCCGATGATATAACGCCGGATTCTGGCTGAAGATTAGTGCAGGGGCGCCAGCCGGGACATGCGTATGCCTTCGTCGCGGGCGAGCTCTTCGACCAAATCCTGGATCTGCAGGAGCATCCGCTGGCTTAGCGAGAAGAAGCGGCACCCGATCTGTAGGCCGCACGGGCGGATGAGCCTCACGTCTGCCCTCACGCGGAAAAGCAGGTGTTTGATGGAGAAACTCAGCTCGACCCGGGCATCCAGTGCGACCGGGCATGGAGATAGGAGCTCGATCAGCACGCCGTCGGAGCTGATCGAGAGGATCCTTGCTGCAACGGGAGTCTCTTCGACGGCAATATGAAGCTCTGCAGGTCCATTGCAGGCGAACCGCCGCTTTCCACGGTCCTTCTCGGTATCCGATGCAGTGCTCACTACCTATCTATCGGCCAGAATCGGGATCCGTCGCTCTAGACCGACGCGATTTCTTTACGGGATGAACCTCTACCATTCCGCATACAGAAACTGGCCGTGGTCTAAACCGGCCGGCAGAGTTGGGCGACGCGACTAGCTGAGCCCAATCTTCTCGAGGATGCCGCCCGGTTTCTTCGGCTCTGCGCCGAGCTGCTTCAGGATGCCCAGCTCGTCGGACGAGCCCCAGCGCTCTACCATCTGCCCATCCTTGAAGCGGGCGATCTGGACGCCGCGCGCCTTGATCTTTTTGCCTGAACGTGGGATGCCCTGGAAGTCGGCGCCATCATGGGTTCCGCTGATGGTGTAGGCCATTGCGACCGTGTCTTCGTCGGCAGTGATGTGCTCAGGCGTCGCCTGCAGGTCAGGGAAAGCCGCACGCATTTCAGCAAAGAGATCGATATAGCCTTGCGCGCCGGGCCCCTGTTGCGGCCCCGGATCATGATCGACCACGGCAGGAGAGACGATCTCCCGCAGTTGATCCAGATTGCCCGTGTTGATTGCTTCGCCGAACCTTGTCTGTAGCTGGATATTTGTCTCTTTGCTCATGCCGTGTTGGATGCACGCCGTGAGCTGCGGTTTGGCAGCGCCGGAACGGCTTTCACTTGCGTGCTTGTCGTCCTGGCATGATCGAATGAAGCATAGACGAGAAAGGGAGGCGCAGTGTCGGCGCCTCCCTTTCCCTTTTTGGCGCAGCTGTGAAAGAAACGGTTATTCCGCCTGGATGATAGACAGCAGATCCTGCTTTAGCGAGCTCGCCGGGGTCGGATCGTAGTTCGCGTCCAGCAGTCCATACTCGTCGGTACCGTTCAGCGCCCAGTAGGTCCAGCTGATCTTCGGGTGCAGGGAGATGTAGGTCACAAGACTCGAGAACCACTGGCCCTGCGAGCCATTCGTGTCATCCACGATATCCGTGTCGACGTTTGTTGTGCCGAACTCGCCCACCCACACCGGCGCGGTGCCGGCTGTCGAGATGTAGCCCCAGGTCTGATCCCAGAGTGTCGCCAGGTCCGAGTAGGTTTCCGTGCTGGTGAACCAGGGCTGCTGGTACTCGACCGGGCCATAATCGTGTGCTGAATAGACCAGGTGGTTCGCTTTGCTCAGCGTCACCGGGTTCGTCGCGACGCCGCGCAGCTGGCCGCCATTCCAGTAGTAATTATTGTCGTACTCGTCCACTCCTTCCACGAAGATGAGCAGGTGCGGGTTAATCGCCTGAATGCGCTCGGCTGCGCGGGTGGCCGCGGCAGGCCAGTTATGCAGCAAGTCGTTGAACGGGCATCCGTCGGCTGCCGTGTTCGTGTCACCGGTCCAGCAGGAGCCGCCCGCATACGCGTTATGTGGCTCATTGCGCAGGTCCATGCCGATCACGGTGGGCTTGTTGATATACCGCTGGGTCAGCGTGGCCCAGTCTGCCAGCCACGAGGCCTCAGGATAAGCAGCGGTGTACCACAGGCCGCTGGCCTCGGCAGAGCTGCCTGCTTCTGACCGGTGGTTGTCAAGGATCACATGTAGACCGAGCTTGCCCGCGTAATCAATGATCTTGTCCATGATGCCAAGCGCGTGCAGACCCTGCAGGTCGGTGTTGATTGGGCCCGCAGCGTTGGAGAAGGCGATCTGTCCGGTCGCGGGCAAGGGGTTGGTTTCAACCAGTTGGTTTGAGTACGGCAAGCGAATCACGTTGTAGCCGTTGCTTTGAATCGCTTTGAGGATGGTTTTGTAGTCCTGCGCGTACAGGCCGCCGACGACCAGGTTTGTTGTCTCAAATCCGTACCAGTTCACGCCGTGCATGCGAATCGTCTGCCCTGATGCATTAACGATCCTGCTGTCTTTCGTGTGCCAGTAGTCCGCGGCATCCTGTGCGTGTGCTGCAGTGCCGCAAACCGCACCGAGCAGGGTAGTGACCGCCAGTCCAAAAGCCTGCGCTTTGCTGGACTTGCGTGGAAATGCTGATGCCTCTTGCATGGAAATGCCTTTCGCTGTGCCGTGAAGTTGGCGTTCTGCCTGGGTGTGCCCCGAAGCCGGGTGGAACAGTAATGCTCCCTGCTCGTCTCCGTCAAGACAGCTTTGACTTGGTCTTCCGGAGCTTTAGTCCTATGGAATCGCCGCCTGCCCGCCGCCCAGATCAGGCCCGCTGCTATCGTAGAAGGGTGCCGAGTCCGATTATCACCACCATCCAGTCGCACATCCTTGACCAGCAGCGGCAGCAGGGCGAAGCCTCCGGAACCTTCTCCTGGATGCTCTCCGGCATCACTCTCGCGACCAAAATGATCGCTGCCGAGATCCGTCGGGCCGGACTGGCCGATGTTTACGGCGCTGCCGGCGCAACAAACGTGCAGGGCGAGGCACAGCAGAAACTCGATGTCTTCGCGAACGAAGCGATGCTGCACTGCCTGGGCCTGCGCGACTCGGTCGCGGCGCTGATCTCCGAGGAGAATGACGAGCCGGTCGTGTTCGACCGCTCCGGCGACCGGGGCAAGTACATCATCGTTTTCGACCCGCTCGACGGCTCGTCGAACATTGACGTGAATGTGAACGTCGGCACCATTTTCTCGATCTTCCGGCGGGAACCCGGCGTGGGCCTTGAAGAAGCGCTGCTGCAGCCCGGCCTGCAGCAGGTGGCGGCCGGCTATGTCGTCTACGGACCATCGACGGTGTTTGTATACACAACGGGCAGCGGCGTCCATGGCTTTACCCTCGATCCCGCGATCGGCGCTTATGTGCTCTCGTTCAGCAACATGCAGATGCCCGACCAGGGTTCGTACTACTCGGTCAACGAGGCTAACTACGAATCCTTTCCGGAGACGTATAAGCAGTACCTGACCGAGCTGCGCACAGGAAAGGTTGGCGGCCGCGCGTACTCCTCGCGCTACATCGGCTCGCTGGTTGCGGACTTCCACCGCACGCTGCTCAAAGGCGGCGTGTTTCTGTATCCGCCGACCGAGAAGCAGCCGAAAGGCAAGCTGCGCCTGCTCTATGAGGCGAATCCACTGGCCTGGATCGCGGAGCAGGCTGGTGGCCGCGCGATCTCGGGCCAGGGCCGGCTACTCGATACGCAGCCTGCCGCGATTCACGAGCGCACCTCGCTGATAGTGGGCAGCCGGGTCGAGGTGGAGCGGCTGGAGCAGATGCTGGCGCGGTAGCGGCAGCTGCAAGGCACTCGCGGCACATCTTGCATGCTCGCCGTTGCTGCCGCGCAAACATCGCAGATCTTTTAATCGCCGCGCTCGCGCAAGCTCCCTTATCTGCTTAGCTGGCAGAGGCCGGGCGAGCGCTCGCGGTCCTCAGTTTCGGGCTTACCGCCCTCCAAACCGCATAGCTACCGAGAAGTTGCGCGCAACCTGCTGTGCCGCAGAGGGTTTTCTTAGGTGCAACAGGGAGGTGCACCATGCAATCCACGCAGAAGCGCAAGACACTCGCAAGGTGGTTCACCGGCGCGGCTCTCGCAGCAGCGCTCGTCGTAGCGGCTCCACACAAGGCTCAGGCCCAGGTGAGCTTCGGCGTTCAGGTGGGCAGCTACCCAGTCTATGGCTATGCCGCTCCTTATGGATACTCGACGTGGCAGCAGCGTCGCTATATCGAGCATCAGGAGTGGGAGGCTGCTCGAGCCGCGCAGTGGCAGCACAGGCAGTGGGAGCGCGAGCACTTTTACGACCACGAAGGTTGGCGCGATCGCGATGGATACCGGAGCCACGACGGCTGGCGTCGGTAAGGCTGCAGCTCTAAGCAACACGACGGCGCCCGGCACCGGGCGCCGTTCTACTTTGCCCTGCTAAGCCAGCTTCAAATAGGTCGAGTATCTCTGCTCGCCAAGCTTGGTGAACGGCCCCAGCACGCGGTCACCGGCCTTTGTTGCGACCCGCCAGCGCTCCGGCGCGAGGCGCTCCGCGGCCAGCAGCGCCGCTTCAGTTGCGACGATCGGCCCGGTATCGCCCGGTTCGCGCACGGCGAACAGCACCCGCGGACCCCACAGCAGCGCCACCGTATCCGGATGAGCCGGACCGCCGTTTGCCGGCAGCGGCTCCAGCCGAAGGGCGAACGACACGGTAAGTGTGACCTCGTCGCCCGTGCGCCACGTCCGCTCAAGGACGGCGAAGCCCTTCTCCACGACCAACGACTGCGGACGCCCGTTCACCGCGAGCCGCGTTTCGCCGGCCCAGGCGGGAACGCGCAGGTGGAGCGCAAAGCGTACAGGCGAGTCCGTACGTAGCTGCAACTGGACCGCGCCATCGTCAAGATAGCTGCCGGTCTGCGCGAGCATCACGCCCACCCCGTTCTCTCGCCAGCGCAGCTCCGAAGCCTGGTAGAGAACCACCCACACCGCGCCCGGAGCCTGCAGGTAGCCGTTGATGCCGTAGTCGCCAACCACCTGCGGCAACGTGCCGGAGCAGCAGGGCCACTTGTTTGAGGTGTAGGTCCGTTTGCCGTCGACGTTGTAGTCGGAGTTGTAGAACGAAGTCCCGTCTGGCTGAAGCGGCAGCGCACCGCGGGTTGTGTTTTGCAGCACGCGTTCCATGCTGTCGCCGTAGGCTCCGTCACGCGTGGCGCGCAGCAGGTAGCGAGTGAGCTTGGCATGCGCGTAGCTGCCGCAGGGTGTTTCAAAGCTGTTGTGGCTTGTCGTGAGTGTCTTGGCTACCTCGTCGTAGCCGGGCCGGCGCAGCAGCTCGTCCGGGCCCCAGCCGCCAGTCGCGAAGCTTTGCTCAACAAGAAAGCGGAAGCCGTTCTGGGCCGCACGCAGGTGCATGGCGCTGCCGCCCGTGAGCGCAGCCTGCATGGCTGAACAAAGCGCGTTGACGTAGCTATAAGCGTGTTTGTCGCCGAGCACGTTCTCGCCGCGCGATAAAGGCTCGAAGTAGGTCTTGTCGTCGAGGTAAGCCTCAGCCATCGTGCGGTACGCGCTTCCCGCGCCCATGGCGGAGACTAGGTAGAGGTTTTCCGGCAGCGTGTAGCTCTCGTCCCACATCCAGGAACTGTCGCGGCCGAGATACCACTGGAAGTCGCGGTCGAGGGCGCGGCCGGGCAGCGAAGGCCCAGCGGCGGCTGTGACCTTGTCGAGCGTGGAGAAGGCCTGCGGGTCGCCCATCAGTCGATGCGCATCCATCAGCCCGCACACCAGCTTGTCGTAGCTGTAGGCGGCAAAGCGGCTCTGCGCGAAGTACCGGGGGCTGATCGCGTCGTCGAGTCGGGTGCGTAATTCCAGGGCACGCGCCTGCAGCATGGCGTCGCCGCCGCTTGCGTGAAGCCGTGCCATCGCCGAGATCCACTGGCCCAGCGTGGAGGCTGGCGCGAGACCCGCCGAGTCATGGCGATAGTCATAGCTGGGGTTCCACTCATACCAGCCGCCAAGTGTGGCCCCAGGCGCGGGGCGGCCGGCCATGGCCAGCAGCGGCCGCAGCAGATCGTCGGGCGATAAGGAAAGCAGAACCTCCGAGACGTTCGCGCGCTGGGCGAGCATACCCGCGTCCTGGAGCGTGATCGAGATGTAAGGGAACTCGCTCAGCGGCTGGGGGACTGCTGCGGCGGTCGGAGCCGGCTCCGATCGTGCCTCCACCGGCGCTTGGTTCGCGCCTGGAGCGAATACAGCGGCGGAAAGCAGATGAAGCGCCTCCCGACGGGTCCATAGAGGCATGTCCCGCCTCCTGTTCTATGCATGCTTCTTTCTCTGATGGTAGACCCACGGCCGCCGGAGACGCATCCAGGTCGCAGGCGCGACCATCTGACCTAAGCATGTCTGCCCTGACTCGCCGCCGCTTTCACCGCATGCTTGCCACCCTGGGTGCAGCGCCGGCACTCTCCCGCTTTTCGACGCCGCTCGGGGCGGCAACGACGCCTGCGCCCGAGTCGATCCTTCTTCGGCAGAACGGCTGGATGCCGAATAACGCCGCCCTTCCCGTGCTGTTGTATCGCGGCGGCATCCCTGCCGGCGGAGTCGTTCCGGCAGGGCACTTCGAAGATGTGTTTACCCGGAACGGCTGGCCGCCGCAGTGGCGGAACGGGGTGTACACCTTTCACCACTATCACTCGACCGCGCATGAGGTTCTCGGTTTTGCAGCGGGCTCGGCCCACCTGGTACTAGGCGGCGAAGGCGGCCGCGAGGTCACGGTGCGCGCGGGCGACGTGCTGCTGCTGCCAGCAGGGACCGGGCACTGCGAGCTCTCGAAGTCGGATGACTTCCTGACCATCGGCGCCTACCCGCCCGGCCAGCACTGGGACATCTGCCGCGCAGCTCCGGACACGCGGGCGCAGCAGCGTATGCGAACCCTGCCGTTCCCGCATACCGATCCGGTCCACGGTGCGGGCGGACCGCTTGCGGAGCACTGGCTGCAAGGGATCTCCGGCAGCCCGGCAAACTCCTGAGAATCTCCCGTCCCGACGCTTCCGGGCCGCCTGGCGAATCCAATCCCCATGCCTGAACTGCCCGAAGTGGAGACCGTCGCCAACGGCGTACACGCCCGCATTGCTGGAGAGCAGGTTACCTCTGCATGGTTCAGCGCCAAACCTGAGCCCTTCAAGGTCTCGCCTGCCACCCTCGCCGAAGCGCTGCCCGGTCGCATCATCGGACGGGTTCGCCGGGTCGGCAAGCACATCGTCGTCGATCTTCTGGATCAGGAGGGGGTGCTCGAGGCCGAGTGGATCGTGCATCTCGGCATGACCGGCCGGCTGCTTGTTTCGCCGGCTGACGTCCCGCTCCCTGCGCACACGCATGCGCAGCTTACCTTGTCCTCCGGCCGGGAGCTGCGCTTTGTAGACGCGCGCCGCTTCGGCCGCCTTGATCTGCGCAGGATGGCTGCGGTAGAGAAGTTCACAGGTCCAGGATCCGAGCCGCTCTCCATCGGCGAAGACGACTTTGTCGCGCTCTTTCGCGGGCGCAAGCTGGCCATCAAAGCGGCGCTGCTCAACCAATCACTGTTGCATGGGGTCGGCAACATCTATGCCGACGAGAGCCTGTTCCGCGCCGGTATCCGGCCCTCGCTGTCGGCCGGCAAGGTCTCGCGACCGCGGCTGCGTCGTCTGCACAGAGAGCTGCAGGGGGTGCTGCGCAACGCGATCGCACTGGGCGGCTCATCTGTTTCGGACTACGTCGATGCCGCGGGCGTTCGCGGCTTCTTCCAGCTGGAGCATCGCGTTTACGCCCGCAAGGGGCTGCCATGCTTGGTGTGTGGTACACCGATCCGCAGGACGGTAATCGGCGGCCGCAGTACGCACAGTTGCTCTAACTGCCAACGCTAGGCTTCGCTAGCCAGAAAAGCGCCGGACTTGCCGGGCGCGCCGGCAAATGTGAGCCAGCGGGGATATCAAACGCTCGCAAAGCGTCTCCGCTACAGGATTCCACGAAAAAGGGGATCGTCCAATACGGAAATCCGGATAAATCCCGAAGATTCGGCGGCTAAAGCACTGATTCTACTCACTGCTATTTGCGGCATAAGAATTGCTTATACCGCTAATGCCAGAGACGTTGGAGGCAGCCGGCACAGACTGAGCGCCCCACTCGTAAGACCGCTTCCGGCAGAAGACGCCCGCTCAGAGGTGTCGCGCCGGGAGCAAAGCTATCGCGATCGCTGGCAGAGCCCGGCGGCGAAGCATTCAGGAGGCCAGTGATGGCCATAGCAAAAGGGCCGCATACAACTGCAGCCCTTTTGCTGTTTTCCTCATGGCGTCTGCCTCGCTCATCTGTGTAAATGCGCGTGATTGAGCTCAAAGGAAGGTGTCCGCCGGCAGCCTCCGTGTCTGGTGCCAGTGCTACTCTCTCCTATAGAGGAGATTGTTCGGCTGAGCTGCGCAGCCTTGTGCTCGCCGTCTCGCCCCTAAACCCATTATGGCTACGATTACCGCACCCGCCCCCCAGCAAGTGACTGCGAAGTACGACGTGAAGAACCTGGCGCTTGCCGCCGAAGGCAGGAAACGGATCGAGTGGGCCGGTGCGTCAATGCCTGTGCTCGCGCAGATCCGCGAGGAGTTCTCGCGGTCGCAGCCGCTGAAGGGCGTCCGGATCGCCGCCTGCCTCCATGTGACGACCGAGACGGCGAACCTGGTGCTCGCGCTCAAGGATGGCGGCGCCGACATCGCCCTCTGTGCTTCGAACCCGCTTTCAACGCAGGACGAGACAGCGGCTGCGCTGGTCGCCGAGTACGGCATCTCGACCTTCGCTATCAACGGCATTGACAGCGAGGGCTACTACAAGCATCTGCAGTCGGCGATCGACCACAAGCCGCACTTCACCATGGACGACGGCTGTGACCTGGTCACCCTGTTGCACACCAAGCGGCAGGATGCGCTCGCGGACGTGATTGCGGGTACGGAAGAGACGACGACCGGCGTAATCCGTCTGCGCGCTATGGCGAAGGAAGGCGTGCTTCGCTACCCGGTGGTCGCAGTAAACGATGCCTTGACCAAGCACATGTTCGACAACCGCTACGGGACCGGCCAGTCGACGATGGACGGCATCATCCGTTGCACCAATGCGCTGATCGCCGGCTCGACCTTTGTGGTCGCGGGCTACGGCTGGTGCGGGCGCGGTCTCGCGCAGCGCGCGCAGGGCATGGGCGCCAATGTGATCGTGACGGAGATTGACCCGACCAAGGCGCTTGAAGCGGTGATGGACGGCTACCGCGTGATGCCGATGGAGGAAGCAGCGAAGATCGGCGACATTTTTGTGACACTGACCGGCAACAAGGACATACTGCGCAAAGAGCACTTTGAGGTCATGAAGCACGGCGCGCTGGTCGCGAACTCAGGCCACTTCAACGTCGAGATCGATATTCCCGCACTTGAGTCGCTCTCAACCGGGCACCGTACGGCGCGCCAGTTCGTCGAGGAGTACACGCTCGAGGATGGGCGCACGGTCTGTCTTCTGGGCGAAGGGCGCCTCATTAACCTGACCGCTGCCGAGGGCCACCCGGCCAGCGTAATGGACATGAGCTTCGCCAATCAGGCGCTCGCCGCCGAGTACCTGATGGCCGAGTACAAGAATCTGCCCAAGGACGTTTTTGCGGTTCCTGAGCACCTGGACAAGCGCGTTGCCAAGCTGAAGCTGGCGGCGATGGGCGTGTCGATCGACACCCTCAGCCCGGAGCAGGAAGCGTACCTGGCCGGCTGGTCGGAAGGCACGTAGTCAGCGGCTTCTTCGTTAGAGGTCACAAAGAGCCCGGCTTCCGGCCGGGCTCTTTGTCTGTCTTCTTCATGCTGGATAAAGCTCTCCGATCTGCGGCCGACCTGTACTCCAGCAGCATCGCTCAAGCGCATAATCTGCTTCCTGCTCTTACCTCGAGGTTGCGTTTGCGCCTCAGCGCCTGCTAATGAGGACGACGGATGGCGCGGGGGTATGCAGCACGAGCCGTAGTGTGGAGTGCTTGAGGAAGTGGTTGCGGGTAGCTTCTAGAATGGAGCGGGATGAACACGCGAGCGAAATATCGGTGTGCAGGAGCAATGCTGGTGTTTCTGCCACTGCAGGCGCTGCCGCAGCAGCCTTTTACAGCAGCATCCGGACCAGGAACAGCCCCGGGTACAGTACAGCTGATTCCCTTGACTCCCCCGAGTGTCACTGCTTCAGCTCCGCGGAAAGCGAGTGCCAAAGTAACTGTTTCCGGAACAGGAGCCTGGATCGATACAGGCATGCTGGTGACGTCCTCGGATCATCTGGAGGCCTCGGCAAGCGGAACCCTCACGCTTGCGGATGGGCGCGTGAGCAGCCCGGCCGGCGTCGCCAAGGGGTGGAAGGACCTGCTGCGAGGCTTTCCGGTAGACGGGGCCAATACAGGGGCGCTGGTCGGCCGCATCGGCGATTCCGCCGCAGCGGTGCCATTCGCGATCGGCGGCTCGTTGAGCCGTGACATGCCGACGGCCGGCGAGCTGTACCTGGCGGCAAATACCAGCACAACCCTGGCCGGTACAGGCTCTTATGCGGTCTCGCTCAAGCTGACCAAGGCTGCCGTGGTAGCTACTACGGCCGCGCCGGTTGACCTGCGACAGGTGATTACGCCTTCACTGCTGGCTTCCATCCCACGCCGCGTAACTGATCAGCAGGGCGACCCGGGCGATGTCGTGAACTTCAGCATTCTTGGGACGCAGGCCGAGGTGGAGAAGGCCTTTACTGCGGCAGGCTGGGTGCAGGTAGATAAGACAACGAACGATGCGGTGGTGCATGGGTTAGTAGCAACGCTTTCCAAGCAGGCCTACCTGGCGATGCCGATGAGTACCCTCTATCTGTTCGGCCGGCCGCAGGACCTGAGTTACGCACGAGCTGATCCGCTGATGGTTGCGCTTGAGCGTCATCACCTCCGCGTCTGGCAGTCGGGGCAGATGGTCGGAGGCCAGCCGCTCTGGGTCGGTTCGGCAACACACGACAACGGCCTCGAACGCGACCAGCGCGATAATGGCGTCACACACCACATCGACCCGAATATCGATACGGAGCGCGACTTCATCGAGCAGAGCTTCGCCTCAGCCGGCGCCTTGAGTGGAGCCGCCTACGCCAGTCCGGCAGATCCGGTGCGGGACGCGAAAACTGCTACCGGCGGCAGCTTCGAGACAGATGGGCGTGTGCTTGTCATGCTGTTGCGGCCGCAGTGAAGTTATTGCATATCGCAGAGCAGGCGAGACAAGGTGGATGAGTCGACGTACGTAGACCGGAACCATCGCTGGAGACTGGTGTGTTCGTGACCAGGATCGGCTGGAGCGCATGGCTCGACCCTGCGCCGGAGCGGCGGCGCTGGGGTTTGCCGGAGACAGCTGTGATGCTTCTCTGGTACGCCGTCGCCGGCTTTGCCGTTGCCCAGCACACGCCTTGGTCCGATGAGATGCAGGCCTGGCTGCTTGCCGGTGGTGTGAGCTGGAAGACGTTGTTCACGCATAGCCTGCATTACGAGGGCTCGGGCGGCTTGTGGCACGCCTTTCTTAAGCTCCTCCAACTCGCACACATGCCGTTTACGGTGGCGCGGTGGATCGTCGCCGGCATCGAGGGCGCTGCCATGGCGCTGCTGCTGCGCTACTCACCCTTTCCGCCGCTGGTGCGGTGGCTGCTCCCGTTTACCTTTTTCCTGCTGTACCAGGATGGAGTAGTTGCACGTTCGTACTGCTTGTTCGCGATCCTCGCGTTCCCGGCGGCGATTGCCTTGCGCGGGCGGCTCCGGAGGTCAAGCCTGTGGCTCGCTTTGCTGCTGGGGCTGCTGGCCAATCTCTCGCTTCATGGACTGGTCCTTTCGCTCGGCATGTCGCTTACCGCGGTTCTCACCTGGCGCGCGCCTGGGTGGAGGCTTCGCCTGCGAAGCGCAGCACCGGCTGCGGCGGTGCTCCTCCTGCTTTGGTCGGCAGCGGCACTCTCCATGGTTCCGGCCACAGACATCGACTTCACTGCAGGTAACAACATCCATCGCTCGCTTGCAAAGATTGAGCGTTCGCTCGGTATGCGCCGCCCTGTTCCGGAGACGCTGTCGAGCTGGTCGATGGCGGGCCTGCGGCCTGCGGCCGTGCCCGTCCATCAGCGGCATGGCTTCACGCGTTTCTGGAACAGGCTCTCACGCAATCTTGCGGCCGTGACGTATCCGTTGTCGTCCTCGCGGCTGCTCGCGCTGGGGCTTGTGATCTGCGTCGTTGTGCAGGCTTGCCTGCAGAGCGGGCGGCGTACCGGGGCAGAGCTCCATCTCGCTGAGGATGCCTCGCTCGGACCGGCAGGTCTGGCGCCCTTCGGGTTGATGGCGCTGGTATTTGCTTCGCTTTATCTGGCGCCGCGTCACGCCGGCACGATCCTCACCGGGTTCGTCGTATCGGCCTGGCTCACTTGGCCGAGCGGCTCGCGCACAAGCTGGCAGGCGAGTCTGCCTGGCCGGGCACTTGTGCTCGAACGCGTGACAGCCGGCCTTCTCGCGCTGGTCTGCGCGCAGCAAGCCGGCTGGACACTACACGCCATCTACAAGGAGCACAGCCACCCGTACGCACCGGGCGCCATGACGGCTGCGTACTTGCAAGCGCGAGGCGTCCCGGCAATGGGTCCCACTCCGCCCGGAGTGCTGCTGGCCGGCTACTACTACGGCAGCATCGACCCGCTGCTCTCCTTCGACCGCAACCTCTACGTCAACCAGCCACCGCATCGTTACTGGTACTGGAGCACAACGATGCGGAACTACGATACGGCGCAGGGCACGCTCGCACGCCACCCGGCGTTCGTAGTCGTCGGCGGCATTGTGAGCGGACCCGATGCCGAGATCACACGAGACTGGCAGCCGATCACGACGCCGATCCCAGGTGTCGTGCTGGGTGACATCTACTCCATCGTCCCATTTTTTGAGGCGCATGGTTACCGCCGCACGCGGGTCTTCTGCGGGCACAGCTGGATGCGGGCCAGCTATGCAGAGCTGCTGTGCGACACTGTGCTCGAACCTGCGCCGACGACATCCCTGCACTAACCGGCACTGCCGCGTTACCCGGCAGGGGATCCAGACCAGCCTCACGCATCTCAAGCAAGAACCCCAGCACGGGACGAACAGGTGTCCATTTCATGGCTTTTGTAGACCTGCTCCTAGGCAAGCCGCTTGCCAGCACAGACGAACGCGCGGAACAGATTGGGCCATCGACCGGGGTGGCTATCTTCGGCCTCGACGGGCTTTCCTCCGCAGCATATGGTCCGGAAGCCGCTCTTACGCTTCTGCTGCCACTCGGTTTTGCGGGCGTGCCTTACATCGTTGAAATTACTGGCGCGATCGTTCTGCTCCTCCTGATCGTTTTCTTCTCATACCGGCAGACCATTGAGGCCTACCCGAACGGCGGCGGCTCGTATACAGTCGCGTCCGAGAACCTGGGGATGGGTCCGGGCCTGCTCGCGGCTTCGGCGCTCATCATTGACTATGTTCTGACCGCGGCGGTCGGTATCTCGGCTGCTGTCGGCGCGCTGATCTCGGCCGTTCCGTCGGTACAGCCGCATACCCTTGGCGCCTGCATCGCCATTCTTGCCTTGCTCACGCTGGTCAACCTGCGAGGTGTTCGCGAGACCGGGCTCGCCATTCTCGTGCCGACATACCTGTTTATCGGGTGTCTCCTGGCGATGATCGCGCTTGGCGTCTTTCACACCCTTGTAAGCGGCGGTCACCCTCATCCGTACGTTCCGCCGGCGAAGCTGCCCGGAGCTACGACTGCGCTTTCTTTCTGGCTGCTGCTGCGCGTCTTTTCGAGTGGGTGCACCGCGATGACCGGTGTGGAAGCCGTGAGTAACGGCTCAACGGCCTTCCGCGACCCGCGTGCGCAAAATGCGAACCGTACGCTTACCATAATCATCGCTACTCTCGTAGCATTGCTGGCTGGCATCGCGTGGCTGTGTCGCGCTTACGGGGTCGGGGCTGTCGACCCGAATTCGCCGCAGTACCAGAGCGTGCTCTCGCAGCTGCTCGGCGCGGTTGCCGGTCGCGGTGCCTTCTACTACGTCAGCATGACGTCTATCCTGCTGGTGCTCTCGCTCTCGGCAAACACCGCCTTTGCCGGCTTCCCGCGGGTGCTGCGGGTCATCGCCGGAGGTAGCTACCTGCCGCGGGTTTTTACACTGCGGGGCCGGCGGCTGCTCTACTCCTGGGGTGTATACCTGCTGGTTCTGCTGACTGGCTCGCTGCTTCTGATCTTCCGCGGCGTCACAGACCGCCTGATTCCGCTGTACGCGATCGGTGCGTTCCTCGCGTTTACGCTTTCGCAGGCCGGCATGGTCCAGCACTGGCGCACCCACCCGGGCAAAGGCTCCGGCATCAAGATGTTGATCAACGGCGTAGGCGCGATTGCCACCGGCATAACAACGGTGGTCGTGCTCGTGACCAAGTTCACTGCCGGTGCGTGGATCACAGCGCTGCTGATCCCGTTGCTGATCGGCATCATGCTTATGGTGCATCGCCATTACGGCCGTGTCAGCCGCGAGGTTGCAACGGACAAGCCGCTGGACCTGACCGGGCTGATGCCGCCACGCGTAATCGTGCCAATCGACCGCTGGAGCCGCATCTCTGAGAAAGCACTTCGCATCGCGATGGTGATGTCGAGTGAAGTGCAGGCGGTGCACGTGCAGATCGAAGAAGAAGACAAGGCGCAAACGATCTGCGACGAGTGGGAGTCGATGGTGGCCGCGCCCCTGCGAGCCGCTGATAAAACAGTGCCGGAGCTGGTGACACTCAGCTCGCCCTACCGCTTCGTGCTGCTGCCGATGGTGGATTACGTGCTGGAGCAGGAAAGGAAGTATGCCAATCGCCACATCGCGGTCGTGGTGCCAGAGCTGGTGGTCAAGCACTGGTATGAGAACCTGCTGCACAACCAGCGCGGCAACCTGCTCAAGCTGTTGTTGCTGCTTCGTGGTAACCAGCGAATCCTGGTGATTAACGTGCCCTGGTACCTGTAGCTGCAGGAACTACAGATCCAGGGCTGGCTTTCTCCGACCCTGCTGTTCCGGGCTCTACTGTTCAAGGGCCGGCTAATACAGAGGCTGGTGTCCGCCAGGATTTGTAGGGAGCTTCGATACGTTCCAGCCGCCGCCCAACGCGGAGATAAGCTGAACTGCAGCGACGAAGCGGCGCGTCACGATACCTTCGTCGGTGCGCTGATCGGCAAGCTGCGCTTGCTGCGATGTAAGGACCGTGAGATAGGTAGTGACGCCCCCCTTGTACTGCGCAGTGCTGATGTTGGTCGAGCGGATCGCGGCGGCAACGGCGTTGGTGGAGGAAGCCTGTTCATCGGCGAGGATCCGCAGGGCAGCCAGGTTATCTTCGACCTCCTGGAAGCCGTTCAGCACGATCTGACGATAGTTCGCGACATTTGAGGCGTAGTTCGCCCGCGCTTCGTCGGTGACCGCATGGCGACGGCCCGCGTCGAAGATGGTCTCTGCTGCCGAGGCGCCCACCGACCAGAGTGCGGACGGTCCCTGAATCCAGTTGCCGGGCTCAGCGCTCTCGAAACCGCCGATGCTGGAAAGCGAAATGTTGGGATAGTAGGCGGCGATCGCCACCCCGATCTGCGCATTCGCGTAGTCGGCGCTTCGCTCGGCTGCGGCAATGTCCGGCCGACGCTCGAGCAGGTCCGACGGTACGCCCGTGGGGATACCCGGGATGTTGCGGTTCTGCGGCTCTGCTGGAAGGGAAAAGGAAGAGGCGCTGACGCCCAGCAGGGTCGCGATGGCGTGCATGTATTGCGCGCGAGCGACGCCGATGTCGATGCTGGAAGTTTGCGTGGTCGCCAGCTCCGTCTGTGCGAGAGCGACATCGGCTTGTGTCGCAACGCCGCCGCGGAAGCGTCTTTCCGTAAGGTTGAGTGAATCCTGGAAGGAGGCGATCGTGATGTCGAGCAGCTGCTGTTGCGCATCCAGGCCGCGCAGCTGGTAGTAGTCGAGCGCGAGTTCCGTGCGCACAGAGAGCTCAACATTTGCCTCGTCCGCGGCAAGGGCCTGTGCGTTCGCTCGGGCGCCCTCAACCTCGCGGCGAACGCGGCCCCAGAAGTCAGGCTGCCAGTTGGCCTGGCCGGTCAGCTGAAAGTCGTTGTACTGACCAGGTATCGTACCGAGCGGTTTCGGCTCGTTCTTCGATGGATGAACGCGGGAGATCTCCGGGCCGATCCCAATGGAAGGAAAGTAGTCGGCGCGCGCCTGGCGCACTACGGCGGATGCGGCGAGGTAGTTCTGTAGGGCTTGTTCAACCTGAAGGTTGGCTCCGGTCAGGCGCTTCTCCAGGTCGTCCAGCTCCGGGTCACCGAAGACGCGCCACCACTCGCCGCGTGCAAGCGCATCGGCCGGCACGGCGGGCTTCCAGTCGCCGGGCGGTGGCGGCAGCTCACGGTAAGTGAGCGCCGGTGGCGCAGAGGTCGGCCGCTGGTAGTTAGGCCCGACGGTGCAGCCCGAAAGGGCAAGTACAGCGAGACCAGGGGCGAGAGTGGCGGTCAGGCCGTGGAGCTTCGGCGTCATCAGTGATTGCCCCCGCCGCTGTTGCCCTTGCTCGCATTCGCATCATTCGCCTGCGAACCGGATTGCTGCGAGCCGGTCTGCTGCTGCGCGCCTTCTGCACCGCTTGTCGGTCCATTGCCGCCGCCGGAACCTCCCTGCCCGCTTGGCTTTACGATCCGCACCGGCTCACCGTCGAGGATAGAATCGGGCGGATTCTGGATCACCTCTGTATCCGGAGTGAGCCCGGATACGACCTGGATCACGCGCCCGTCGTCCTGCCCGATGGTGATCGGCACCAGCTTCGCCTTGCCATTCTGCACGATGGCCACCTGCAGCCCTTGCGCGCGAAAGACAATCGCCGGGACCGGCACGATCAGACTGCTCACGCCGGTGTTGAGGCTCAACTTCACTTCACCGTAAGCGCCAGGCATCAGCAGGCCCTTGCGGTTATCGACGTCCACCTCGACGAGAAGCGTGCGCGTGTTCGGGTCGATCGAGCGGGAGGTCCGCACGATACGGCCGTCAAAGGTCTTTCCGGGATACTCGGCAAGCATGACCTGGGCCCGTGTCCCCGGCTTGGCTCCGAGCGAGTCAACTTGCGGGATGGAGATGTAGACGCGAAGGGTGGAGGTTTGCGCCTCCTCAAAGAGCATCTGGTTGGTGCTGCCCGCACCGGCGTTGATGAGCTGACCAACATCAATGTCACGGGCGGTGATCACGCCGTCAAACGGCGCATAGACGCGCTCGAAGCCGACCAACTGCTGGTACTGCTCCACGGCATGGAGCGCATTCTGGACCTGCGTGTTCGCGGTAATCTGCCCGGTAGTGAAGTTGTCCGTATCCTGTTGTGTGACGGCATCCTGCCTGAGCAGTTCCTGGTATCGTTTGGCCTGGACGGCCGCGTTATTGGCATTGGCCTGCGCCGTGGCGAGCGTGGCTTGCGCTTGCGCGAGCTCCTGGTCGACCTCCGGGCTCGAGATGACGGCAAGCAGCTGGCCGGTTTTCACGTGTGCGCCGATGTCAGCGTACCAGTGAGTCAGATAGCCGGCGGTTCGGGCGTAGATGGGTGAGTCAACGTAGGCCTGGAGAGCACCGGGCAGGATGAGCGTGTCCTCGGGCTTGCCGACCGTGGGTTTGTCGACCAGCACATCCGCTGAAGCGTCGGAGCTGGTCTGCTGCTGAAGGTGCTTCTGCGCCCGCAGCCGCGGCACGATACCGAGCACGGCAATCACAACGGCGAGCACAAGACCTACCAGCACCAGCGTGACAGCCTTGCCTGTAGCCATCGGCTCGCGCCGCTGAACTTCGCCTTCCTCACTGTGCTTCTGCTTGGGCTGGCCGCTTCCGGGCTGCTGCTTCTCTCTGTTCTGTGGATCGTCGCGATGCGATTGGGGGCTGCTCATGCTGTCTGGCTCCTCTCCAGGCCCTTTGTATTTCGCTGCCGTTCGCGCTCCTGCTCCTTCTTTTCGCGCGCCACCCGCCTGCGCTCCAGCCGCGAATGGATGACGGAAAAGAAGGTGGGTATGAAGAAAAGGGTCGACACGGTGGCGAACAGGAGGCCGCCGATGACAGCGCGGCCGAGTGGGGCATTCTCTTCGCCGCCGTCGCCCAAACCGAGCGACATGGGGATCATGCCGATGATCATGGCCAGCGCTGTCATGATGACGGGGCGGAAGCGGGTAAAGCCGGCAGCCACTGCGGACTGGGTCGCCTCACCCGGATGCTGCTCCAGATACTCGCGAGCGAAGGAAACAACCAGAATCGAGTTCGAGGTCGCGACGCCCATGCACATGATGGCGCCGGTAAGCGCAGGAACGCTCATGTGCGTGCCCGTAATGAAGAGAAACCAGACGATGCCGCACAAAGCGGCCGGCAGACCGGAGATGATGATGAATGGGTCGAGCCAGCTCTGGAAGTTAACCACGATCAGCAGATACACCAGCACAATCGAGAGTGCCAGGCCGGCGTACAAACCCTGAAACGAAGCGCGCATGGTTTGTACCTGGCCTCGCACGACCACGCGTGAGCCGCGCGGGAGCTTGTTCTTCTCGCGGGCCAGAATCTTCTCGATCTTCTGATCCACGCTTGAAAGGTCACTGTCGACGACGTTGCCGTAGATATCGATCGCGGGAGCGATGTTGTAGTGCGAGACAGTGCCCATTTCCTCACCCTGCGTGAATGAGGCGAGGTTGCCGAGGATCTGCGGTGCGGCCGGTCCGGTAACGCTGGATTGCGGCATGATGGCAGCGAGCGAAGAGGGCGCCGCTGCATTTGTTCCGGGGTTGGGACTTAGGCTGGTACTGGAAGAGCCGCCATTGCCTGAGGTCGAAGTGCTGGAGGCGGTAATGGGTATGTTGGCAAGGTCGTTCAGCGTATCGAGGTTGTACTGCGGTGACTGCACGGCAATGTTGTAGGAGACGTTGTTCTTTGGGTCCAGGAAGAACGTCGGCGAGGTCTGGAACGAGCCGCTGGTGGCCGAAAGAAGGCTCTGCGCGACCTGGTTCTGGTTTAGCCCGAGCTGCGCGCTCTTGGTGCGATCAATGTCTACAAAAAGCCGCGGATTGTTAAAGGGCTGCTGGATGCGCAAGTCGGTGGCGCCGGCCACGTAGCGCATCTCGTTCAGCACATGAGTCGCAAATTCGCGGTTGCCGGTCAGGTTTGGCCCAATGATTTGTATATCAAGCGGAGCTGGCAGACCGAAGTTGAGAATCTGCGTGATCATGTCCGACGGCAGCTCGTAAAAGATGGTGCCCGGGAAGCGCTGGGCGAGGATTGTGCGAAGCTGGGCGACATACCCCTCGCTTGGATGGTGGTGCTCGTTCAGCGAGACCTGGATATCGGCATCCGCGGGGCCAATTGGGGCGGAGTTCGAGTACGTCAGATTGATGCCCGAGTAAGGCAGCCCGATGTTGTCGATGATGGTGGTCAGTTCTTTGGCCGGGATGACCTCACGGATGGTGCGATCGACCTGATCGCAGAGACGGGCCGTCTCTTCAATACGGGTTCCGGTACGTGCGCGAACATGCAGCGTGAAGCGGCCGGCATCGGTGGATGGAAAGAAGTCCTGCCCGAGAAAAGGGAAGAGCAGCACAGCCGAGCTGACAGTAAAGCCGAAGAACAGCAACATGAAGACGACCGGACGGGCGAGGCAAAGCTCCAGCGCCGATTGGTAGGCCAGCCGAACATTTTCAAAGCCCCGCTCGAAGCCAAGCTGGAACCGGATGAGCGGGTTGCGGCTCTTCCGCTTTGCTTCCGCATCCGCCTCATCATGCTCCTTGAGCATGTACATGGCCATGGGCGGCACGATCGTGCGCGAGAAGAAATAGGAGGCCAGCATGGCGAAGACAACAGCCTCGCCAAGCGGGACGAACAGGTAACGCGCTACCCCGGACAGGAAGAACATGGGGAGGAACACGATGCAGATGGACAGAGTTGCGACCAGTGCGGGTACCGCAATCTGCGAGGCCGCATCGAGGATGCCCTGCTCGATGGGTTTGCCTTCCTCGAGGTTACGGTTGATGTTCTCGATCTCGACGGTCGCGTCGTCAACCAGGATGCCAACCGCCAGGGCGAGCCCGCCCAGGGTCATGATGTTGATCGTCTCGCCGAGCGCCGAAAGCAGAAGCAGCGAGGTGACGATCGAGAGCGGGATCGAGACCGCGATGATCAGCGTCGAACGGAACGAACCGAGAAAGAGCAGGATCATGACAGCCGTTAGGCAGGCCGCGATGACAGCTTCCCGGATAACGCCCGAGATCGAGGCGCGCACAAAGATCGACTGGTCTGCGAGCGGCGTAATGCGCAGCTCCGGCGGCAGCTGGGCCTCGACGCCAGGCAGATGACTGCGAATGCCTGCGACAATATCAAGCGTGGAAGCCTGGCCGGTCTTGATGACCGAAAGGAGCGATGCCCGCTGGCCATCGACGCGAACGATGTTGGTCTGTGGCGGGAAACCGTCCCGGACGTGAGCCACGTCATGGATGTAGACCATGTTGCCGTTAACCGATTTGATCGGAAGATCGTTGAGTCCCTGGATCGTCGATGGTGCTGAGTTGGTTTCGATCTGGTACTCGAAGTTGGAGACCTTCATGGTTCCGGAAGGCAGGATTAGGTTCTGCGTGGAGATCGTCGATACAACATCGGCCGGTGCAAGTCCCTTCGACTGCAGTGCCTGCAGATTCAGATCCACCTGCACCTGGCGCTGCTTGCCGCCGTAAGGGTACGGGATACCCGCTCCAGGCACGGTTACCAGTTGCGTGCGGATGAAGTTGAGGCCGAAGTCATTCAGCTGCTGCTCGCTAAGGCCCTGACCTGAGAGACCGAGCTGGATAATCGGCACGCTGGAGGCGGAGTACTGCAGGATCAACGGCGGCGTGGTGCCCTGCGGTAGCTGTCGGAGCTGCGTCTGCGCAATGGCCGTGATCTGAGCGTTTGCGTCGGCGATGTTGACGTTCGGCTGGAAAAAGATCTTGATGATGCCGATGCCGTTGAGTGATTGAGACTCAATATGCTCGATATTGTTAACGGTCGTGGTCAGGGTGCGCTCGGATAGCAGCACGATCCGGTTCGCCATCTGTTCGGGCGAGAGCCCGGTGTACTGCCAGATCATGGCAACTACCGGAATGTTGATGTTTGGAAAAATGTCGGTCGGGGTGGCGATGATCGCGACAGGTCCAAGAATCAACAGGAGCAGCGCCAGCACTGCAAAGGTGTAGGGCCGTCGCAGCGCGAGGCGAACTATCCACATAGGTTGTCAGACTCTCCGGGTGTTCCAGTGCGTGCATCGCGGTATGGCACTTCGTGAGAGATCGACCAGCGATCTACATCCAGCGCTCGCCACGCAGCAGAACCAGGCGCGACTTCACTAGTTTACCGGCTGGCTGCACACGCGCCTGTGTGTACAGCGGATGGCTACTGTGTAGACGAGGCCGCATGGGCGAAGGACTCGTGTATTCGCGCGGCAGCCGTTAGCCCTCGCACCGGCCCACTTACATATTCATGTTCTTGAAGATCCGCTCGGGAATACTTCGCACGACGAACATGATCGGCGCCCAGAAGCCGGGCAGGTAGACCGTGTCCCTGCGGCTGGTAACAGCGCGGAGAATACCGAGGCCGATCGTGCGCGGATTGGCAAAAAGCGGTCCGCGTGGCAGGTGAGCGGTCATCGGCGTCGCAACAAAGCCCGGCTTGATGGTGAGCACGTGCGCGCCCGATCGGTCCACGCGGTTGCGGACACCATCGAGCAGCACGTTCAGCGCGCCTTTGGATGCGCCGTAAACATAGTTGCTCTTGCGCCCGCGGTCACCCGCGACCGATGAAATGACGGCCAGGCAGCCTGTGCCACGGGACTCAAAGTAGTTCGCCAGCCAGGTGATGAGTGAGGCAGGCGAGAGAAAGTTCGTTCGATAGATCGCCTCCGCTACCCGGGCATCACTCTGAGCCGCCGCCTGGTCGCCGAGCACGCCGTGTGCCAACAGCGCGAGATCCAGTGTGCCAAGCACCTTCACGGCTGATTCCAGCATGGAAGCATGTTGGGAAAGATCATCCAGATCAAGCGCAAGCGAGTAAACGGTTCTTGCACCGCGCGTTTGCAGGTCGCTGACAACGGCGGCGAGCTTCCAGGGGTCGCGCGCAACCAGAAAGAAGCTCGCACCCTTGTCCGCGAGCAGGCGAGCCGTGGCCTGGGCGATGGCTGAGGTAGCGCCCAGAATCAGAACCTTCTGCGGGAACGCCGGTTCGCGCCGGGCTGGTTCCGTAACGCTGTGCCTGCCGGTTCCGTTACTAGCCACGCCCGGTCACCCGCTGCCAGAACGCGGAGTTGAATGCCGGATCGACATAGGCGGCGAACTTCTCCCACTGCGGGTAGAAGGCCTGGTATTGGGCCGCGGTCATCCGCGCGTCCTTGGCCGGGTACATGCGGCCGCCATGGTCGAGCGTGATGTTCGCCAGCCGGTCGAGCAGGTCGAAGGAGACCTCGTTGCGAATCGGGAAGTCAAGCGCAAGCGTAATGCCCGGGCTCGGGAAGCTTAGGAAGCCGGGTGAGGGTACGTCGCCAAAGACTTTGATGACAGCCAGGAATGAGGCCAGCCCGGAAGCGGTGATCGCCTTCATGATCTGCGTGATGCCGCCGTTGTCTTCATCCCAGGGCAACACACACTGGAACTGGAGCAGGCCGCTTTTGCCGTAGAGCTTGTTCCACTTGAGTACCGAGTCAAGCGGGTAGAAGAATGGCTCGTAATCGACCAGCGAGGTGACGGTTTTTTTGGTCTGCTTGTTGTAGTAGGCGAAGTTGAAGAGCCCCACCGAGTACTTGTTGAGCGCGAACTCGGGCAGGTCGATCGGGAAGATGAGCTTCGGTTCCTTTGAGCGGGTCAGCGGCTCCGGCGTTTCCGAGTGTGTGCCCTGCATGAAGATTCCCCGGGCAAAATTCTTGCCGGTTGAGGCGCAGTCGATCCAGGCGACGGTGTATTCCACGTTCTGGGCTGAGCGGGAAAGCTCGACGAACTCGCGGAAGCCCACAAACTTGTCGCCACGGTAGTTGATCTTGCGCGAAACGATCGGCCGGAGGCGAACCTCTGCCCAGGTGATGAGCCCGGTCAGGCCGAGGCCACCGATGGTCATGGAGAACCAGTCGCGGTTCTCACGGTTTGAACAGAAAATACGCGAGCCATCGGAGCGGACCAGCTCAAAGCGCAGCACATGCGAGCCGAAGGTGCCAGCGAGGTGGTGATTTTTCCCGTGGATGTCATTGGCGATTGCGCCACCGACCGTGACGTACTTCGTGCCCGGGGTGACAGGCAGGAAAAAGCCGAGCGGAACCGCGAAATCAAGGATCTCGGCCAGCGTCACGCCGGCCTCGCAGCGCAGGATGCCGGTAGCTGGGTCGAAGTGCAGCATGCGGTCCATGCCGCGGGCATGGAGCAGTGTGCCGCCCTCAAGCAGGCAGCTGTCGCCGTACGACCGGCCAGCACCGACGGCGAGCATCTTGCCCTGCGGCATCTCGCGCAGCGGGAAGTCGGTGGTCCAGGTGAGCGGACGCAGGTCGCCGCCGAGCTTCGGGTAGCGACCCCAGGATTCAAAAGCCGGCGCGGCGGCCGGCCTGGAGGTGACAGGACGCATAGCAGGCGTTGGGGTTTCGGGCGCGATTGCGGGCACGGTCTCAGCCATGGGGCGGTCCTCTGTCTTCTTAAGCTTTTTGGGTCTCATCGGCGCCGCAACAAGCGGCTTCAGATGATGGCCAGCAGGGTGACGCAGACGGCGGCGAAACCCAGCAGCAGGCTCGCGCGGTCCGTTACAGCAAAGATCACAGGATCTTCATCCAGCTCGCCGCGGCTGGCCAGCAGCCACACGCGACTGAGCCACAGGATCATGATAGGGGTAATGAGCCACATGCGTTGCGGGTGGGCGTAAAGTCCGGTCACATCCCGCCCGCTGATGTAGAGCGAGAAGACGACCACCGAGGCATAGGCGCTGGCGGTCCCGAAAGCGCGCATCTGCTCGGTGTCTGAAAGCAGGTAACCCCGGCCATTCGACGGGATCTGGCCGGCGGCGCGGATGTTCTGCAGCTCCGCAAAGCGCTTCACAAAGGCGAGTGACAAAAACAGAAAGATGGAGAAGCCGGCCAGCCAGGGTGAGATCGCGATCGAGCAGGCTGCCGCCCCGGCGAGCAGGCGGAGCGTGTAAAGCCCTGAGAGCAGCACCACGTCGACCAGCACCACCCGTTTGAGATAAAGCGAGTAGGACAGGGTGCTAACCAGGTACAGCAAAAGGTAGCCGAGGAACTTGCCCGACAGCATAGCTGCGATGACCAGCGAGAGCACGAGCAGTGTGCCCGAGAGCAGAATGCCGGTCTTCGCCTGGAGATCGCCGGCGGCAAAGGGGCGGCGGCGCTTGCGCGGGTGACGCCGGTCGGCCTCAATATCCAGCAGGTCGTTGATGATGTACGTTGAGGACGCGCAGAGCGAGAAGCAGAGGAACGCTGCGGAGGCTGCGAGCACCGTTCGCAGGTTGAGCAAGTGCGCCAGCAGCAGTGGGACGAAAATGAGTACGTTCTTGGCCCACTGGTGGACCCGCGCAGCTCGTCGAAATGCCTTGAGCGGCGAGGCCTGGTCAAGAAACCGCTGCTCCGGGGTGAAGTGGCGCTCACGGATCGCGCGGCGCAGGGCTCCATCCGGATTTGCGACCATCGGTGAACCGGCATGGGTCAGAAGCGGTACGTCCGGACGCGCGTTACCGACGTAATCGAAACCGCTCTCGCCGAAGCGTTGCTGGAACGAAGCGAGCTTGTTGTGCCCGGTCAGATTGGTGCGGCCGTCGCTCGCCAGCACGCCGTCAAAGATTCCGAGGTGTTCGGCAACACGCTCTGCGAGGACGCGGTCCGCACCGGTTGCTAGGTACAGGCTGCGGCCGAGACCACGCTGCTGCTCCAGGTAGGCGAGCAGCGGTTTGTTGTAGGGCAGGTGCGCGACATCGAGCTCTACGCGCTCCGTAACCTCGCGCTTCAGCGTAGCTTTGCCCTTCAGAATCCAGCCTGGGATGCGGAACAGATCGCCTGAGTGCGTGCGCACCATCAGCAGAAGCGCATCGACGAGGGTGTCACTCTTGACCAGCGTTCCATCGAGGTCGACGCACAAAGGCCGCATGGTGGGCGCATATGCATTGGCGCCGAGGGAAGGCGCGGCGGTGGTGAAGCTGGTCGCTGACATCCCATCCATCATCGGCAGCGGCAGTATAGCATCGGCAGTTACCACTGCTGAGTAACAGCGCGTACACCTGCACCCCTGCGTCTTTGCCGATCTCCGGTTCATCGAATTGCTCGGGGGGCGCGAAGTGTGGCTACAAGAGAGAAAGTGACGACGGGCGATCTTGAACTTTCAGTGCTCGACCAGGCACCGGTAGCGGAGGGCGCAACGGCCGGCGAAGCACTGGACAACTCGGTAGAGCTCGCTCAGCACGTGGAGCGGCTTGGCTACCGACGCTTCTGGATGTCAGAGCACCATGCGATGGCGACGCTTGCCTGTGCTGCGCCGGAGGTCGTGCTGGCGCGAGTCGGCGCCGCCACACATACGATCCGCATCGGTTCCGGCGGCATCATGCTGCCCCACTACGCCCCGATGAAGGTCGCCGAAGCATTTTTGACGCTGCACACGATGTATCCCGGGCGGATCGACCTCGGTATTGGGCGTGCTCCTGGTGGAGGGCCGATTGAGTCGGCCGCTCTCAGGCGGGACCGCAGGTCCGCCGGCGTCGGCTCCCCGGCGGATGACTTTCCCGAGCAGGTGGCTGAGCTTCTGGCCTGGCTCGGACAGGGAGATGGCTTTCCGGAAGGCCATCCCTTTGGCAGGATTGAGCTTTCGCCGCGTACACCGGGCGGCCCTGAGGTCTGGCTGCTGGGCTCAAGTATGTGGGGCGCCGCAGCGGCCGCGCAGTGGGGTCTGCCGTACGCGTTTGCCCATTTCTTCAGCCCGGTTGCGACCCGGGCGGCCCTTGAGAGTTATCGCAGGGCGTTCCAGCCGTCCAGCCTCCTCGCCGCACCGCGGGCGGTCGCTGCGGTTGGGGTGATTGTGGCTGAGACTGATGAGCAGGCCGCTTTTTTGCACGCGAGCGTACGGCTGTTGCAGCAGCGCATACGGCAGGGAGATCGCCGGCCGGTTGCTGCGCCCGAAGACGCCGTGCGCCTGCTGGGCGGCGCTGCACGCCTCCCTGGCTCGTTCGCAGCGACGTTTGCCTCCGATGCTGCCGAAGAAGGCGAATTTCCGCGCTACATCACGGGAAGCCCTGCCACAGTGAAGCGCGAGCTGGGCGCCATGGCAGCCTCGCTCGGCCTCCATGAAGTGGTCGTGAACACAATCACGCACAGCCATGAGGCGAGGCTGCGTTCCTACTCGCTGCTGGCGGAGGCTTTTGCGCTTGGACGCACGCAGGAACCAGCGGCGCTGGCGAGTTGAGCATCGAACCGGCATACACAGGTACGGTGAGCGCGGCAAAGTGAAGAGAGTGGGGAATACGATGGCAGGGGAACGTAAGCAGGGGACGGTTGTACTGGTGCACGGGGCGTGGATGGACGGCAGCTCCTGGCGAGACGTGCTGGTGCCGCTCGCGCACGAAGGCTACTCCGTAAGGGCGGCTCAGTTGCCTCTCAAATCGTTTGAGGGTGACGTGGCTGCCGTCGAGCTGCTGCTCGATCACGTGGAAGGCCCGGTGCTGCTGGTCGGACATTCCTACGCGGGTGCGGTCATCTCAGCAGCCGGCAACCACGCCAAGGTGGAGGCGCTGGCTTTTGTGACGGCGTTCGCACCCGAGGCCGACGAGGTGTTCGGCTCGCTTCTGGGCATGCATCCGGCAGCCAGTAAAAAGTCCGTTGGACCGGACGCGAGCGGGTTTATGTGGATCGATGCTGATTATGCCTCGGACGCACTGGGCCATGACCTGCACCGGGGCCTCATCAATTTGGCAGTCGCGGTGCAAAAGCCGGTGAGCTACAAGCTGTTCGAGTCCAAGCTGACTGACCCGGCCTGGAAGCGGAAGCCGAGCGCCTACCTCGTCACTACAGAAGACCGCATTCTTGCTCCCGAAACCCAGCGCGTGCTGGCGAAGCGCATCGGCGCACGTGTAGAAGAGGTACCAGCGAGCCACCTTGTCCCGCTCTCACAGCCCGACGCAGTTGCACAGTTTGTTCGCGCCAGCGCCGCCGCATTGCAGGGCTGAGCCTTTGATTGCTGACCAGGAAACGCCTGCCGGCTCGGCAGGCGTTTCCCTTAGGCGCTTACCAGCTCCTCGCTCTCGGTCTTGAGAGGCTGGGGGAAGTAGGCATTCAGGGCGTATTGCTCGACCATGCGCTGCGTGTTGAAGAACGAGCCATTGAGCGCGATCGCCGAGCGCATCACCCGCCGCCACTGCTCTGGCTGGTTGTGGTAAAGCGGCAGGATCACCTCTTCCAGCTGGTAGTAGAGTGACTCCGCCTCATGCTTCTCTTCTTCGCGGTCCTCGATCGCCCATCCTGTCACACCCTCAATCCAGCCTTCGATCCACCATCCATCCAGGATGGATAGCGAAGGTACGCCGTTGAGCGCGGCCTTCATGCCGCTGGTCCCGCTCGCCTCGTAAGGACGCTTCGGTGTGTTGAGCCACAGGTCGACGCCACTCGTAAGCAGCCGGCCCAGCTCCCACTCGTAATTCTCGAGGTAGATGATGCGGAGCAGCCCGCCCGAAAGCTCGTGCGCGAGCTCAATGACGCGCTTGATCTTGGCCTTGCCGGGCTCGTCGGCCGGGTGCGCCTTGCCGGCATAAACCACCTGGAGGCCGCCAAACTGGCTGGCCATCTTGACCAGCCGCTCCGGACTGGTGAATAGCAGATCCATGCGTTTGTAAGTGGCGGCGCGCCGGGCAAAGCCGATCGTGAACACGCTTGGTGAGAACTGTTCACCGGTACGCTTGAGGATCGCGTCCATGAGCAGGTGCTTGGAGGCGTGATGCGCGTCAATGATCTCGGCCTCAGGGATGTCGATCGCATAGCGCAGCGTAACGTTGTCACGCCGCCAGCGAGGTACGTGCCGGTCGAAAACCGAGAGGAACGGATCCGAAGCCCATGTCGCCGCGTGGACGCCGTTTGTGATTGCATCGATCGGATAGTCGGGGAACATCTCCCGCGAGACGATGCCGTGCTGCATGGCGACACCGTTGACGAACCGCGAGAAGCGCAACGCGACATAGGTCATGTTAAGCAGGCCGTCATGCGAGCCGCCGGCGCGCTCCAGCATGCCGACCGTATCCTGGCCTAGGATGCGCCGGGCTTGGTCGAGCGAGAAGCGGTCATGCCCAGCCGGCACCGGGGTATGCGTGGTGAAGACACACTGCTCGCGAACCCGGGCGAACTCGGTTTCGCCGGCCTGCGGAAAGGTGCGCCCGGCAAGTGCACGGCCAACCAGCGCCACGGTAAGCAGCGCGGCATGGCCTTCGTTCATGTGGTAGACCGCGGGTTCAAGACCGAGCGCAAGCAAAAGGCGCGTTCCGCCCAGGCCTAGAACCACTTCCTGGCGCAGGCGGTAGTCGGTGTCGCCGCCATACAGCCGGTCGGTGATGGTCCGGTCGCGCGGATCGTTCTCCGGCAGGTCGGTGTCGAGAAGATACACCGGCACGACATGGCCGGTAATTCCCCGGACCTCGTGGCAGAGCCCGCGCACATAGACCTGGCGGCCCTCAATCTCCACGACAGCTCGCGCCTCGTTCTCTTCTGTGTACGCCTCCACCGGCCAGGGCTGTTCCATTTCGGATTGTGTACCATCGGCAGCCAGCACCTGCCGGAAGTAGCCGCGGCGGTGGGCGAGCGTGACAGCCACCAGTGGAATGCTGAGGTCGGCTGCAGCGCGCAATGTATCGCCGGCCAGCACGCCCAGGCCGCCGGAGTAGGTGTTCATCTCCGGCTCGATCGCGATCTCCATAGAAAAGTACGCGACCGGAGTGTCTCTGTCATTGGTAGCGTGCGGGTAAAAGGGGCTGCTGTCTTTGCGCATAGAAGTCTGAAAAGCTGCGTTCGCTCCGCGGTTTACGATAGGCCAAGTCTAGCAAGGGATTGTTGCAGCAGACCGAATCGCGCGCCCACTCGACGTTCTTCCTCATCATCGTCAATTCAAGACTAGACCGGTAGTTACCGCGGAGTTTCAACGCCATCAACATACGGGTGCGGAGATACGATGCGGGTGCGGAGTTGCGGGCTTGATGAGAGCTTCCAACCCCACTTGGCAGCAGAGTAGACTGCGACGCATGAAAGCTCCTGCATCGTTCCGTCTGATACCTGCTCTCTTCGCCTCACTGGCTGCTGCATTGCCGCTCCATGCGCAGGACTGGGCGAAGGCCAGGCTTGAAAGCTCGCCCCGGCATCATGAGTACGTCAATGTGCAGAGTGGCGGGCGCACCATTCAGGTTTTTGTGGATTACCCCGAGGTGAAGGGCAAGGCTCCGGTCGTCGTGATGATCCACGAGATCTTCGGCCTTACTGACTGGGCCAAGGAGATGGCGGATGAGGTTGCCGCAAAGGGCTACATCGTGGTCGAGCCAGATCTATTGAGCAGCATGGGTCCAAACGGCGGCGGCACGGACAGCTTTGCCGGACAGGACGCGGTAGTGAAGGCTGTCTCTGCGCTTGATCCGGCGCAGGTGAGCTCGGACCTGAACGCAGCAGCCGATTACGCGAAAAAGCTGCCGTCGGCCAACGGCAAGCTGGATGTCGCGGGTTTTTGCTGGGGCGGCGGCAAGAGCTTTCTGTTCGCAACGGAACGGCCGGACCTGAGTGCGGCTTTCGTCTTCTATGGGCCTCCACCCTCAGACGCAGCAATGGCTTCCATCCATGCGCCGGTTTACGGCTTCTACGCCGGCAACGATGCGCGCATCAGCTCGACCGTGCCCGCAACGACCGCAGCGATGAAAACCGCAGGCAAGATTTACCAACCCGTCATCTATGACGGTGCGGGACACGGCTTTATGCGCGCCGGTGAGGCGCCGGATGCAAGCCCCGACAACAAGAAGGCCCGCGATGAGGGTTTTGCACGCATGCTGCAGCTGCTCAAGCAGACCAGGTAACGGGCGGCCTCAACGAACCTGGCCCTGCGCCTCCGGCGTGGCATGGATGGCGAGCGAAAAGACCTGCACCGGCAGTTTCACCGCGTCTTTGCCGCCGTTCAAAGGAGCCGTGTGATTCATCTGCGCGGCCGGAATCAGCAGATTGCCGTGCGCGTCGATCCACATGGCATCGGTCCAGAGAAAGCGCGGGTCTGCGACCAGGACAGATATCTGTCCGCTGGGAGTGATTTTGAAGATGCGACTGTGGTTTACGTCGCTCATGTAGATGTTGCCGCGCGCATCGATGGCGGTGCCGCCGGTCGGCGGCGTGTTGGCAAAGAGCGTGACGTGCTTCTCAAGCTCTGCGCTTGAGAGCGAAGGATCCGCAAGGTAGCGGGTTTCCACGCGGTAGAGGGGTCCGGAGGACGGCTCAAAGTAGAAGTAGCGCCCGTCAGGCGAGACTTCAAGCTGGTCAGCATGTACCTTGACGACCTCGCCGTTCGGCTTGCGCATGACGCGGCCCTCGGCCATCATCGGGCGCTCGTCTGTGGTCGAAACTGCGTTGTCCAGCGTTCGCCGGCCTTGGCCGGTCTTCAAGTCAAGCACGATCAGCGCAGGCGCGCCTGCGTCCGTGATGTAGCCCAGGCCCTTCTGCGGCCCGGCGCCGAAACGGATGTCGTCGACGTAGCTCTTCTTCGTGATAACGCTGTCGAGCGGGTACGAGCGCACCAGCTTGCCAGTCTCGATGGAGAAGACCAGGATTTTGGCCCCGCCCGGCGCCGGCGGATCGGCGAAGGTGCGCGCTCCTGTATCAACGACCCACAGATTGCCGTCGGGCCCGAAGCGCAGCGAGTTGAGGCGCACAAAGCGGGTACTCTCGGTTGAGGCGGTCGGGACGTCGTTCCAGGCGGCACTGGGGAAGGGTGTCAGTGAGCTGTCAGGATGCACCTCGGCCAGACGGACGCCGGGCTTGCCTTCCAGCTGCGGGAAAACGACAAAGGCGCGCCCGTCGGGGCTGGTAGCAATCCCGTTGGCAACCGAAGGCAACGAGTAGAGCAGCTTGACGGCTGAGGCCTGGTAAGCCGCGGGCGCGTTGGGCGGAAGGATCGTAAGCGCGCTCTCGGGTGAGGGGCAGAACGCGGGCGCGCTGGCGCAGGTATCCGGCGCAGCCATTTGTGCTCGGCCCACGCCGCCCGATGCAAGCACACAGCAGAGCGAGACCAGGGCGCACCGTATAGTGGAAGACGACAGGAACATGAGGCGCATCTCCGCAGGGAGGATGATCTTCCCTGCAGCGTTGGATGCGCTGCGAAGTGAGCCCAGCGCTGCCTGACAAGAGCAGCGCACCCAAGAGCGTTGCAGGGCCTTTACGTCAGCTAAACGCAATCGAGAGAGTTACAGAACCTGCTTCGCGCCGTCAGCAGCGTGGCAGCGGAAGATGTCGGGCCGGATGCCTGTACCTTTCTCGTAGCCTTCGGCGACCGCTGCTTCAAAAGCCGGTACGTGCTGCTCCTCAACCAGGTTCACCGTGCAGCCGCCAAACCCGCCGCCGGTAAGCCGCGCGCCGATCAGTCCTGGTTGCCGGTTTGCGAGCTCAACCATAAGGTCTGCCTCCGGGCAGCTTGCTTCAAAATCATCCCGGTAGCTGGCATGCGCCTCGGCCATCAGGGTGCCAAGCTCCTTCAGGTCGCCACGCTCGAGCGCTGCCGCAGCGGCCTGGGCACGAAGGCTGTCTGTGATGATGTGCCGAGCGCGCTTAAGCACGTTCAGCGGCATCTCGTGACCCCACTTTTCCAGGTCGCCCGGCGTCGCGTCCCTTAGCAATGCGATCTCCGGGCGGTGTGCGCGCAGCATCGCTGTCGCCTGTTCCACCTCGGCACGCCGCGTGTTGTACTCGCCGCCTGCGTGGGAGTGTTTGACCATCGTGTTGCAGATGATGAGGTTCAAGCTCGGTGGAATAGGCGCGAGTTTGAAAGCGAGCGAGCGGCAGTCGAGCAGCAGGGCATGGTCTCGCGCGCCGCAGCAGGCAATGAACTGGTCCATGATGCCGCAGTTGGCGCCGACGTACTCGTTTTCAGCGCGCTGCGCCAGCAGAGCCATCTTTGGTCGCGGCAACTCGACGCCTGTGATGGCCAAAAGCGCCAGCATCGTTGCAACTTCAATCGAAGCCGACGAGCTCAGCCCTGCACCGAGCGGCACGTCGCCGAACAGCGACAGTGAGATGCCCGGCACGTCGATCCCTTCGCTGCGCAGCACGTGAAGCACGCCAAACGGGTAGTCGCTCCAGCGGCTCGTGCCCTTGGCGGGCAGCGTATCTAGGGTGTATTCCGCTTGCTCGTCGAAGTTGGCCGAGTAGATAGCGATCACGCGGTCTGTACGTGGTGAGACCGCAGCTACGGTCGCGAAATTGATTGCGGCCGGCATCACGAATCCGCCTGCATAGTCTGTATGTTCGCCGATAAGGTTGACGCGCCCCGGCGCCGCGTACACCCCCATCGGTTCCTGCCCGAACACTCTTTGATGGGTTCGGGTAAGCTCCTGCCCTGCCGCTTTAGTCTCCAATGCCGCGCTACCTTTCCTCTGCTGATCGTGCCTTTATCGCTCGGTCGCCGCGCTCACTTCCAGCTGCAGCCCCCAGTGGTTTTCTTCGTTAGGCCCAAGCTGTGCGCCCGCTCCCTGGTTGAGCGACTCGGCAAGCGAGTCGCTGGGCAGGGTGCACGGCTCAAGCGCCACCGTGTAGCCCTTTTTCGCCTTTGCATCCCCCGGCCAGCCGCCGTAGCAGAGCCACAGCCCGAGCCAGGGCGCTTGCTTTGGATCAAAGCGAAGCGTAAGCCGCGCCCGGAGTGTCCTGCGCTCGAGCGCTACCCAGCCCTCGGCCGGCGAGGGCTGTATGAGCTTGTCGGCCACCCCATCACCGCTTGAGCCGGCTACGGAAAGGTCGAGTGCTTCGCCGTCGAGGGCGCTGGTGGTTAAAGGCCAGGGATGCCGGCTGCCCGGGGCGCCAAGCCGTCCATCGGCCGATGATGCAACGGCGACCTCGCGCACTGAAGCCGGCAGATGAACGCGATCGAAACGCTCAACGGCGAGCAGGGGGTGTACGGACCAACCATACGGAATGGCCGCGCTGCTCCGGTTCCGCACCGTGTAGCCGAAGTGCACCGATGGCCCGTCCAGACGAATGGTGCGCTCGAAGTCGAGAGGCAGCGAGGTGCCTGACGCGTGCATGCGCAGCAGCGTGTCGCTGGTCTCGTCCACAACGAAGCCCAGCCGCCAAAAGTCTCCGTGATCCTCGATGTTCGCGTGCTGCCCTTCTCCGTAGCTGACGGTGCATGGCCCGATCGAGGGGAGGCACTCATCCCAGCCGCTCGCGTCAACCTGGTCAAAGGGCAGGTCTGCTGTGCGGGCCGCATATGGCCTGAGCGGAGACTGCAGCAACTCGCCGCCAGTGCCTGCGAACGCGTCACCCAAAACGATGGAGCCGAGCTTGCCACCAAGCGCGGGTAGCACCTCAATGCGCAGGTGCTCGTTCTGGAGAACGCGCCTGTCCCCGTGGTTGTCCACGTCTGAGCCGTGTTGCTGATCCTGAGTCACACCTCTCTCCTGCGGGTGCGAAATACACCGCATTCAGCATAGCCCAGCTGCAATGCGCAGCAGGAGAGACAGATGGAGAAACAAATGGGATAGGACAAGAGGGCCGGTATAAGTAACTCCCGGAAGGCGTACCCGTCAAGTCAATCCTTACGTCGCAAAGGCATTGACAGGCTAGTAGATGGGTGGCTAGGTTTGTTCCGCTTTGAGAGTAGGCCATTCATCCATTTCATGCCAAAACCACGGGCATTGCCCTCACACTTAGGCGCGCGACAAAGCGTCGAGAAAGTTCGGTACCAGAATGCTGCATAAGTTACGGCGAACACCGCATCATGTTGCTTTACAACTCGGTCTAGGGCTGACCGCCTTCGCTACGCTCACTCTTTCAGGCACAACGGCCTGGGCACAGGTTGACCAGGGAAGCATCAGCGGTACGGTGCACGACTCGAGTGGCGCCGGCATCCCGGGCGCCAAAGTGACGGTCACGAACCCGGCTACGGGGTTCGCCATTACGGTAACCACCGACAGCAGCGGCAACTACACGGCCACCCCTTTAAAGCTGGGCGGGTATACGGTGAAGGTCCAGGCGCAGGGCTTCGCTCCGACGACCCAGGAAAACGTCGTCGTCAACGTCGCTTCAACAACCACTGCTGATCTGACTGTAGGTGTCGAAGGTGGCCAGCAGAATGTCGTCGTGACCTCCGCTCCGCCTGCGCTCCAGACTGAGGAAGCCTCGACGGGCCAGGTTGTCTCCGCGCAAACCATCAATGACACGCCCCTCAACGGAAGAAATTTCACCTTCATCGCGCAGCTCTCCGCCGGTGTAGAGCCTTCTGAGCAGGGATCACGCGGCGCGGAGAAGGGCGACTTCTCAGCCAACGGGCAGCGCTCCGAGCAGAACAACTTCATCCTGGATGGGGTCGATAACAACGCCAATCTGGTCGATTTTCTCAATGGCGCAAGCTTCGTCATCAAGCCGCCACCCGACGCGCTGCAGGAGTTCAAGGTGCAGACGGGAGATTACACAGCGGAGCTGGGTCACTCGGCAGGCGCTGTGCTCAACGTCGCGACCAAGAGCGGAACCAACCAGATCCACGGCGACCTGTGGGAGTACTTTCGCAACGACGTTCTAAACGACCGCGACTTCTTCCAGGCGGCTAAGCCGAAGTACCGGCAGAACCAGTTCGGAGCGACGATCGGCGGTCCCATCATCAAGGACAAGCTCTTCTTCTTTGGTGACGCGGAAGCAAACCGGATCATCTTCGGCCAGACGCAGATCTATACCGTTCCGACACTGGCGGAGCGCACCGGTGATTTTTCCGACCTTCTGAATGTCGCAGCGAACGGGCGTGGCCAGGCAGTCACGCTCTACCAGCCCGGCGGCCCCAATCCGGGCCAGCCGCAGAGCAACCTGCTGACCTACAATGGCGCACAAAATGTAATCAACCCGGCTTTGATCAATCCCGTGGCGCAGAACTTCCTCAATCAGTTCCCGACTCCTAATCGTGGAGGAACGGCGAACACGATCAACAACTATACCTTCCAGGGCAGCGCCAGCGACAACACTACGCAGTACGACGGCCGCCTGGATTACAACCGAAGCGCGAAAGACCAGATGTTTGCGCGCTACAGCTACACGAATGAGCCTGTAACGCTTACTCCTCCGTTTGGCATTTTGGACGGCGGCGGCTTCGGCGGTTCGGGCAGTACGGTGGTGGAGGGCCGCAACTTTACCTACTCGGAGACGCACGTCTTCACCCCTTCGCTCGTCAATGAGTTCCGCGTTGGCTACAACTGGATTGTTGCGGCATACACCCCGCCCAATGCAGGCGTGGACGAGTCAGCAAATCTGGGGATCGGCGGAATTCCGTTCGGACCGGGCAACGGCGGGCTGCCCAACATCGGATTTGGCACCAATGGCGTTTCGACCGCGGGTTCTTCGACTTACGAACCGACCCGCGAATATGAAAACGTCATTCAGGTGCTTGATAACCTGTCGAAGCAGATTGGGAATCACTCGATCCGCTTTGGAGTAAATATTGAGCGGATCCGCGTGCAAACGACGCAGCCAGTTGACCCGAAGGGCACTCTCACCTACGACGGAAAGTTTACACAGGACCCTTTGAATGCTAGCAACACGGGCTACGGCGCGGCCGATTTCCTGCTGAACAGTGCCGATACTTCGTCCGTAGCAAATATCTTTACGGCGCACAACCAGCGCTTCTACGAGGGCTACTACTTCCAGGACAACTGGAAAGCCACGCCTAGCCTGACCCTGAACCTGGGCTTGCGCTATGAGTATGTCGAGCCAATCAAGGACCTGAACGGCGCGCAGGCTAACTTCGTGCCGAACTATGCAGCCGGTACAGGTGTTTACCTCATCCCTGCCAAGTCGCAGAACACATTTCCGCTCACACCCGCTTTTCTGAATGCGATCGCGACCAACAACGTGACGGTTCAGTACACCAACAATGAATACCTGGTCACTCCGGCAAATCTCGACTTCTCACCGCGTTTCGGCATCACTTACCAGCTTGATCCGAAAACGGTGATCCGTTCAGGATTCGGTATCTTCTTCGGCGGACTTGAGAGTGTCGGCTACTCGCCGAGCCTGTCACAGAACTTTCCGTTTCAGTTCGACAGTAACTTTGTCAGTGGCAATTGCGCACCCGGCAACTGCCCTACGAACGGCATCTCGCTTAACACCGGCTTCAGCCAGGCCCTCGCTGCCGGTCTGGCAAACTTCATCACTCTGGCCAGCCCACACAGCTACCAGACCAATACGCAAACACCCTACAGTGAACAGTTCAACTTCACCGTGCAACGTTCCTTGTCAAACTCCACGACCGTGACGGCGGCTTACGTGGGAGCGCTCTCGCGTCACCTCCAGGTGAACCCGGACGTAAATATACCGGACAGTGCAGTGCCGGCGGGCCAGAATGAGCAGCAGTACCGGCCCTTTCCAACTGCATTTGGTGGTGGCAGCATCGTCATTGACAAGGGAGTTGCGAACTACAACTCGGCCCAGGTTACCGCCGAGCGCCGGCTTCAGAATGGGCTCTCCTTCCTTGGCGCATACACCTGGTCTCACGCGCTCGATGACGCTCCGACATTGCTGGGCGGTACCGGCGCCGGCGGCATCCGTAACTGGCGAGCATTGGGTCTTGGCTACGACTATGGCAATTCGCTGATCGATGTGCGTCAGCGATTTGTGCTGAACGGGCAGTATGAGCTGCCATTCGGTCACGGCAAGAAGTATCTGAAGAACAGCGGCATCGCCAACGAGCTTGCGGGCGGCTGGGCCGCGGCGCTGGTCTTCCGCGTGCAAACCGGACAGCCAGTCAATGTCTACGCGAACAACAACGCCGGCGGGACTGGAACTGCGAGCGCCTACCGGTTGTTCAATCCGTTTCGCGCAGGAGGTACATCCACCTCCACGAACACAACGTGCGCGACAAAAACTCACACTTTAGCGACCTGGTTCAACCCTTGTGCGTTCGCCAACCCGGCGCAGGCGACCTCTACAACAGACCTGGCCTCTTACGGACCTCCGGGCCGCACCACGGTTGACGGGCCCGGCTACAACCGCACCGATCTCTCCGCATTCAAGAGCTTCGGTATCTACCGTGAAACGAACCTGCAATTTCGCGCAGATATCTTCAATCTTTGGAACACGCCTGCTTATGGCCAGCCCGGCAACACAACCGGCGGTGGTTTTGGGCAGATTGTGAGTGAACGCTTCGGCTCAACTGGGGGTCAGTACTCCGCAACAGCCGGAGAAAGTCCTGATGCACGCGTGATCCAGTTCGCGCTCAAGTACATTTTCTAGCGCGACCTTTCCACTTATTCAAACGGGATCGCCGCAGACTACCAGCCTGCGGCGATCTCTTGGAACAGGACTCCTGATTCCCGTTTTGGGGATGTGCGAGAACAGCTTCACGGTTCGCGTTGCTTCGCTCTCTGGCTTGCTTGACAGCTCTGCTATGCTGGTCAGCGCGTGAGAACCGAACCGGGCAGGCTCATGGGAAATGTGCTTGCTGTGCTAAACCGCCATCGGCGGCTCCTGTTCACTCCAGCGCAATTCAAACCAGGGAAGAAGCACCGATGGAACAAGGCACTGTGAAGTGGTTTAACGATGCAAAAGGTTTTGGCTTCATCTCCCGGCAGAACGGGGAGGATGTTTTCGTGCACTACTCGGCTATCAACTCCAACGGCTTCAAAAGCCTCCAGGAAGGCCAGGCGGTGCAGTTCAACGTCATCAAGGGACCGAAAGGCTGGCAGGCAGCCGACGTTCAGCCGCTGTAACAAGCCAGCGTCATAACTAACTTTTCACTCCAGGGCCGCCGTTCTTCGAGGAGCGGCGGTTTTCACCTGCTTCGCTGTCCAGCAAGATCGCTGAGTGCAATCTGTGTCAGCGCGCTCACTGCTATCAAAGCGTACATAGACGTATCTGCGGGAGTGGCCGAAGCAGGTCTCTACTCCTGCTCACGCCTACACAATGCTTCCAGCGATTTACAGGCAGTTCCCAAGCCGTCCTCCCCAGCTATGCGGCTTGCGGCGTCTTCGGCACGCAACCTGTAAGTCTTGCCGTCCAGCAGATCCCGAAGCGCCCGCGCAGCGCGCATAGCCGAGTAGCCCTCCCGCGGCACCACACGCGCCACCCCAAGCCGCCGCATGCGCAGTGCGTTATCGGGCTGGTCATGGCTGAAGGGCATCACCAGCATGGGTTTTCCTGCGCGCAGCGCCTGCGCGGTCGTGCCGACGCCGCCCTGATGCACAATCGCCGCGGCACGCGGGAAGAGCAGAGAGTAGGGTGCGTAGCCGGCATGGCACAGCTCGGCTGTGCCGGGTGGTGTATTGGCGTGTTTGCCGGTCAGGAGCACTGCACGCACGCCCAGCAGGCGCGCAGCTTCCGCGCTCTCCCTCCAGAAGTCGCCCGGGTCCATCACCGCCGCCGAGCCAAGCGTGAAAACGAGCGGTGGTGGCCCAGCGTCGAGGAACGCAGCAAGCTCAGGCGACAGCGCCGCGTGCTCCGCGTCGCGGTCGTAGAAGACGAAGCCGCTCTGGCGTGTGTTCGGCGGCCAGTCGGGCTGCGGCGCACCCAGCACTGGAGAAAACAGCGCCAGCACCAGCGCGGGGGCGTGCTTCGCGTCAAAAAGCGGGCTCTCGCCCCGCGGGAGGCCGAGCTCCTGTCGCAGATCGTAGACCGGTGCGCACCAGCTCCGGGTGATCGCTCGCGCGAACGGCCGCAGCAGGTGGCCGGTACCGGGCGCGTTGGCGAGCAGGCGCGAAAGCCGTGGGTATGGCGGCAGCACCGGCGGGTCCCACGCGGAGAAGAACGAGAACGGCGCCAGCACGTACGAGGCCCAGGGAACGCCGGTCACCTCCGCGACCAGTGGGCCGGCGTAGGCCAGCTCGCCGGTGACCAGCAGGTCAGCACCACCCTCAGTCTGCACGACCGCGAGCAGGTCCTCGTAGGAGTGGCGCAGGGCAGGGAAGAGAAACTCGCGTAAGCCGCGTTCGGTGCCGCGTTTGCGGTCGTAGATCATCGCGATCATGGCCGCATCGTCGGCGATCTGTTCCGGGCGCACCGGCGCAAACTCGAGATCACCCGCCTGCGCCTGCTTGCGAAACATATCAGGCGCGGCCAGCACAACGGAGTGCCCGCGCCGGCGAAGCTCTGACCCCAGACCGATCAACGGGTTTACATCGCCAAAAGTTCCGAAAGTGGCAAAGACAATGCGCATCGGTTTGGAAGCTTCGCTCACTGCTGCTTAAAAGCTTCGTTCAAAGCTGCGGAAGCGGCGCTCCTGCTCCCACTGCTCGGATGCCTTCTCGCTGCCGTTCACGAGTGCGGCGCACGCGCCTGTAGGCACATCTGTTCCGAGTTGCCCGCGGCAGGCCGCGACCGGGGTACGCAGCGTCTCCGGCGTGTCGAGCTGCCAAAGGCTCGCGCCCGTCAGAAAACTGTGTTCAAGAGAGGCTCGTGCCATTTGCTTCAGCTGTCCATAGCTGAGGTGGTATGTCACCGCGGCACGCACGTATTCATGGGTCAGATCAATGCGCGAAACGCCCTCGTCGTCGGTCGAGAGCGCAACCGGCACACCGGCCCGCAGGTACTGCGGCAGCGGCTGGTACGCGCCGCTTGCCCCCAGGATGATCTCGTTGCTGGTCAGATTGATCTCGACCAGCGTGTGCCGGGTGGCCATCTCGCGCAGCAGTGCTTCGGCGTTTGTCTCGTACATCACGTCGACGCCGTGGCCGATGCGCTCCGCATGCCCTTGCTCGACCGCCGAGCGAATGTGAAAGCTCAGGCCCGCGGGCGGCACGAGCCCAGGTGCAAGCTCGCCGGCATGCAGAGCGATGTGCACTGTGGGGTAGAGCGGGTGCAGTGCATCGAGCATGCGCATCTGCAGTGCGTAATCCCGCATGGAGAGGTAGCCATCCTCGGGCTGCACGAAGTTGAGCCCGACCACTTGTGGATCGGCCTTGGCCAGCTCGAAGGCAAAGAGGACCTGCGCAAAGACATCCGCGGGCGGCTGCTCGCGAAGCACCTGAAAGAGAAAGCGGATGGTGACAGAGCAGGCCGGCTGCTCGCCCGCTCTCGGCTGGTGCATCTGCTCCTGGTTGCCTGCGCGTTCGGCATCTGCCATACAGTGTTCACGGGTGCGCCGGGTGGTCTCAGCTGCCGTCATTGCATCCTCGGCCGGCTGCACGCTGGCATCGAGGCCGCCTTTCAGCAGCGCCTCGCGGTACTGCAGAAAGGCCGGGTTGTACCCGAGCTTCTCAGCCAGTGCTTCGGCCGCTTTCAGGTCCGGCGTGTCCATCACTTCTAGATACTGCTCGTTCTGCGCGGCAGCGCGCGTCGCTACCTCGTCGAGCCACTCGCCGGTATGCGCTTTCAGTCCGCCGAAGCGCCCAAAGGTGGCAAAGAACTGGTCATGGCCGGTCATGCCTGCAACGGGGACGAAGCCCCGCATCGAGAAGTTGTCGATCAGCGCATCGCGGAGATGGTTGTCGCCTTCGAGAGCCGCTTGGCCGCTTACTTCGCCGGGTTTGCAGGTGCCCTTGGTCGCTGTACGGTCAAAGGCGAGCGCTGCCGGGTCTACACAGGTGCCGTCCTCGGCTGCTTCGGCCAGCAGGGTCTCGGCGTAGATCGCTCCGGCCAGGTGCATGTGCAGGTCCGCGCCCTTGGGCATGCCGACCAGAAACGCGCGCAGCGCAAGCGGGCCTTCCTGTGCCGCGCGGTCAAAGGCCTGCGAGGCGCGCATCTCAGGATCACCTGAGTTTTTTGGGGCCGCACAGGCCGGAAGTGCAGGTAGGGATAGAAGCATGCCGAAAAGACCAGGTATCGTACCTGCGCGTAGCATCTCGAGTGCTGTAGTTCGAAAAGTGGCAGGGGTGGGCATGGTTGCAGCAAGTGTATGGCATGGGCCGAAGGAGAAACCCTGGGCGGCGCGGCAATTTTCCAGCGGGAGAACTCTGCGCGTCATCTTGACAGCGCTTGCCCTGCTCTTCCCGGCGGCCGTCTTCGCGCAGCAGGCAGATTGGCTCGCGGCGGCCCCTGCGTTTCCGCTGGCGAGCGCTGCCAGCGTCGGCGGCCTTGCCATCCACCAGCGCAGCGCGGCCCTCCAGCCGTTCACCGTCGCCGGCGAGTGTGGCGCCTTCGTCGGCCAGGGCGATGGCAGCTTTGAGGCATGGACGTGGCCGGTCAAGCTTCTCAGCCATATGCGCATGACGGCCGAGCTCAAGGGCTACGGCGTACCCATTGATGTCAACGACCAGTCGGCGGAGATCACGGTGCAGCCGGATCACACCACCATCACCTTCTCTCACGCGGCATTCACCATTCGCGAAATCCTGTTTGCTGTGCCCTGCCGCCAAGCCGGCGCGGCCGGTGTGGTTGCCATGTTTCAGATCTCGTCCACGGCTCCTATGACGCTGACGCTCTCTTTTACGCCGGAGCTGAAGCGGATGTGGCCGGCCGCAAACTACAACGCGCCGTCTCCTGAGTGGGTGCCGCTTAACGTAGGCTCCTCTGGGGCGAGCCATGGCGGCTATTACCTGCTGCATACTGACGCGAGCGATTTGGCCGGTGCAGTCGCGATGCCGAACACCGAGCCAGGCATTCTGCCGCCGTATCAGGAGCGGCCAAAGACCTATCCCCTGCAGCTCCTGCTCTCTTACGATCCGGCACGGGACGGCGACCGCTACTTCCCGCTGCTGATGGCCGCCGGAACAACCGCGGCAACTGCTGGGAAGGCGGCGCTGACGGCGCAGCTCTCCTCGGAAGGGCGGCAGTTGCGTGCTCTGTATGAGGGCACCGCGGCTTACTACCAGCACTTCTTCGACACACGCCTCGTGGCAGAAACCCCGGACGCGCGCGTGAATCAGGCACTCGGATGGGCCGAGGTCTCGATCGACCAACTGCGCGTGCGTCACGCGAGCGAGCAGTATGGCAATGAGGTCGGTCTCGTCGCGGGGCTTTACAGCTCCGGCGACTCGAACCGGCCCGGCTTCGGCTGGTTCTTCGGCCGCGACTCGCTCTACACGCTCTACGCGGTGAACAGCTACGGCGACTTTACGCTGACTCGCGAGGAGCTGGATTTCCTGCTTAAGCGTCAGCGCGCCGATGGCAAGATCATGCACGAGTACTCGCAGACGGCGGAGCTGGTTGACTGGCCTCGCCTGCCGTATGAGTATGCCGCAGCAGACTCGACCCCACTGCTGCTGATGCTCCTGCGGGACTACGCGGAGCGTTCGGGTGATATCGCCTACGTGCAACAACACTGGGAACAGATTGCAAAAGCCTGGACGTTTGAGAGCACCCATGACTCGGACGGCGATGGCATTTACGACAATGCGCAGGGGACCGGATGGGTGGAAAGCTGGCCACCAGGTATGCCGCATCAGGAGGTGTACCTGGCGGCGCTCGATGTGCAGGCCAGCGAAGCGTACGCGCGCCTGGCAACGCTCGCCGGAAAGCCCAATGGCGGTGCTGCAGCGCGTGCCATCTCAGTCGCGAAAACGCTGGAGCGCGAATACCGGCCCACAGGTGGCGAGCGTGAGGGCATGTATGCCTTCAGCTACAACGGATCATCCGGCGGCCGGGCGAAGCTTGACACAACCGCTACCATCTACCCCGCCGTGGCCTGGTGGGATGGCGATTATGCGCTCGGCGGGGACGCCAGCGAATCAGCCACGCAGGGGATGTTCCGCCGTTGGGCCTCGCATGAGTTCTCCACCGACTGGGGCGCGCGCGACCTGGGCGAGCACGAGACGCTTTATGACCCGATGAGCTATCACCAGGGCTCGGTCTGGCCGCTTTTTACAGGCTGGGCTTCGCTGGCCGAGTACCGTACCGGGCGCTCTCTCTCTGGCTATGCGCACCTGATGCAGAACCTTGACATGACCTGGGCGCAGGATCTTGGCGCCGTGACGGAGCTGCTTTCAGGCCAGTATTTTGAGCCGTTCGGTCGCTCCACAACACATCAGCTCTGGTCCTCGGCCATGGTGCTCACGCCGGCGCTGCGCGGGCTTCTCGGCATCAGCTACAATCACGCGACCGACACGCTAACGGTTGCGCCGCAGCTGCCCGCGACCTGGCCTGGAGCAACGCTGCGCCACGTGCCGGCGGGTGAGGGCAGGCGCGTGACACTCACTTTCGCGCGTGTAGGCATGGCCATGACGGTGCAGATGAAGTCCGAAGCAGGAAGCGCCGGGTTGCCGAAGCTTGCCGGTCCCGCAGGCGCGCGAGTTACCGACGGCACGCTGCGCGTTCCGCTCCCGGGTGCGGAGCTCGCCATCCCGGCGGAGCTGCCGCTGCCCGGTGAAGCTACCTCGCAGCTCAAGGTGCTGGAGCAGCACGCGGACGCGCACAGCGCCACGTGGGTGCTTGAGGCCCGTGGCGGCGCCGAATACACGCTACCGCTCCGGATGAACGGCGTTGTGGCAAACGCGACGGACGGCTCTGAGCTGCTTGCGACTACTCCGATGCAAACGGAGGCGCCGCTCGCAGGAGACGCACTGCTGGAGCCTCCAAGCGCACCTGCTTCGCGGGAGTCACATGTAAGAGAAAAATCTGTCGAGAAAGGCTCCACTGCAAACAGCAATCCTCTGCGCTCCCTCCAGGTTCGTTTCCCGGACGGCACTGGCTATGTGCAGCAGACAGTGACGATACATTGGTAGCTGCACGGGATCGTGGCAGAAGCGCCAGCTCGGTTGGAGGCTCCGTCTCGCTCCGGCATCGAGGCCCAGGCCGGGTGAGGTGAAGCATGCTCTGGATAGCGATCCTGTTTGCTCTTGCCGCAGGAGCCTCTAATCCCTTCCAAGCCGGCACCAACGCAGAGCTCAACAAACATCTGGGCCAGCCTCTGGTGACCGGTCTGTGGGTCTACGCGAGCGGGCTGCTCGGCATCGCCATTCTGGCACTGCTGCTGCGACAGTTCTCGAGCCCCGCAGAAGGGCGGCTTGCCGCTGCCGTTGCTCTCGTGCCCTGGTGGGCGTGGCTGGGCGGCGCGATCAGCATCGCCTCCACTCTTTCCGGCATTGCTTTTGCGCAGCGGCTCGGCTCCGGCCTGTTTACCGCGCTGAGCCTCACTGCATCGCTCGTCACCTCGGTGCTGCTCGATCAGTTCGGTCTCATCGGTTTCCGCCCGCATCCGATATCGCCGGGACGCCTGCTGGGCTGTGCGCTGCTCGTCGCGGGAGTGTGGTTTGTCGCGCGCTTCTGAGCTGTCCAGACGAAAGGCTGGTGCGGATCGCATGCGCTTGCCAGCGTCACTTGCTTTGCTATACTACGGAAGTTGTCCGGCGCTCCCGCGCACGTTGACACTCCCCTGTGCCGCCCGTTTCCGCGTCAGGCATCAGGGTTCTTGGGACTCCCAAGGCCAGATAGCTCAGTGGTAGAGCGCGGCCCTGAAAAGGCCGGCGTCGGCGGTTCAATCCCGTCTCTGGCCACCATTTCAGATTGACCCACCGTGTCATCGCGCCGTTGACACGCACTCTGTTTCGTTCGCGCGCAGGTGTGGGTTTGCGTAGTGAAACAACGCGGTCGCGCGTACTTTGTCGGGATCGCAGGGCTCGTTCGCGTGGATCGACCGATACCCCCAGAAGAGATACAGGTTGCCGGGCTTCATCTGGATGCGTGCCGGTTTGAGCGCTTTCCGCTCAATCGAAGTTCGCAGCAAAGTCTGTGTCAGCGGGTTATCGAGCAAGACCTTATCTGCCGCGTTGAAGAGATAGGCTGAGCGGATGCGACGCGTATTGGGGAACATGAGCAGATCCCCGGTCCGGCCTTCAGTCGGGATCTCGATCGGAATCAGCGCTGTCACGACATAGGAGTCATAGTGAAAAATCAGCGAGTGCTTCTGGCCGGTCTGGCCGGTGAGGCACCGTAGTACATGGTAGAACTCCTGCTCAGGCGCGGGCTTGCCTGTACCCCGTTCATAGACCTGCTTCATGAACTTTATGAAGTTCGGTGAGCGGTAGATCTCCTCCAGGCCCGAGCCGGCAACCTCATCCGGCCCGTTGAAGCCGACATACTGGTGATCGGCACGCTCGATAGCCGAGCGCACAAAGGTCTGCATGCGTTGAAGATCGCCGGACTCCACGAAGTTCGGGATGGATGCGAAGCCGCGGGTATTGAGATCTTTCAGAACCTGATCGATCTGGGTCTCGGGAAGATTCGGTACAGCAACAGCCATGATTGCTCCTTGCGATTACGTACTACGGCTTCGTTTGATGAATCACGCAGACTATGACAGAAGGATCGCGTCTTGCCAAGCGTGCAGTGCAGAAATGTCCTTTAGGTAGGTAATTAGTTGCTCCACGGGGGCTTATCAGGGCTCAGAAGTGTACAAAGTGGACAATTTTGAGTCAGGCCCCTGCGGGCCGGGACACAGTGCTTGCCGTCGCCAAACACAAGAAAGGCAGGCCACAATGGCCTGCCTTTCTTGGGGCGCAACGTAACGGCTCTATCTGGCCCCGACTGCTTCCTTACCGGTTGCCGCCTGCCGTAACAGGTCTGCTTTGTCGGTCCGCTCCCAGCCGAAATCACCATCAGTCCGCCCGAAATGCCCATAGGCGGCGGTCTGCCGATAAATCGGCCTGCGCAGGTCCAGGCTCTCCATGATGCCCTTTGGTGTTAGTTGGAAGTGCTCGCGTACCAGCACCTGCAACTCAGCTGCCGGAAGCTTCCCGGTTCCGAAGGTGTCGATGAGCACTGATACCGGGTTGGCTACACCGATGGCGTACGCGAGCTGGACCTCGCAGCGATCCGCCAGACCGGCCGCAACAATGTTCTTCGCGATATAGCGCGCCATGTAAGCCGCCGAGCGATCCACCTTTGTCGGGTCCTTGCCGGAGAAAGCGCCACCGCCGTGCCGGCCCATGCCGCCATAGGTATCGACGATGATCTTGCGACCGGTCAGCCCCGTGTCGCCCATCGGGCCGCCGATCACGAAACGCCCGGTCGGGTTGATGTGGTACTTTGTGTCGGCATCGAGCAGCGAGGCCGGGATCACGAACTGGATTACGTCCTTGAGCACGTCGGCGCGCAGCTTCTCCGTCGATACCTCCTCGGCATGCTGCGTCGAGATCACGACCGCGTCCACGCGCATCGGCTTGCCGGCTTCATCGTACTCAACTGTGACCTGGCTTTTGCCGTCGGGCCGTAGGTACGGCAGCTGCCCGGACTTGCGTACCTCTGAGAGCCGGCGGGTGAGCTTGTGTGCAAGCGAGATGGGCGTGGGCATCAGTTCTTCGGTCTCATTGGTTGCGAAGCCGAACATCATGCCCTGGTCCCCGGCGCCACCCGTATCAACACCCATGGCGATATCGCCGGACTGCTTGTTAATCGAGGAGATCACCGCGCAGGTGTTCGAGTCGAAGCCGAAGACCGCATCGTTGTAGCCGATATCCGAGACCACGCTGCGCACCAGGGTCTGAAAGTCGACATAAGCCTTGGTCGTGATCTCGCCGGCGATGACGACCAGACCCGTCGCAGTTAGGGTCTCGCAGGCAACACGCGAGTAAGGGTCCTGTTCGAGACAGGCATCAAGTATGGCGTCTGAAATCTGATCCGCAATCTTATCGGGGTGACCCTCGGTGACCGACTCCGAGGTAAAGAGAAATTTATCGCGTGCTCCCAATGGTTTACTTCCTCCGGATGGGCGAGCGAAACCGGTCCCTCCTGGTCTCGGGGCGGTCTTTTCTTTGAGAGAAGGAGGCCGGGGAAACACAGAAAGGGGCTCGGCGGGCCAGCGGCATCGGTGCAGGAAGCCGGCCCGGAACGCTGCCAGCTGCTAATGCTACCTGAGTGCTCGACGCATGGGCAAAGTGCCGGCAGCGAGCGGCGTCAGGCGGGCGACCGTGAGCAACTTCCAGGGAGGGAGCTCCACGGGTGCTCTGGATTGGGATCGTGCGCTCTGGAAGGGCCGGCCTGTCCTAGCCGCGCATCGAGCGCTGCGCGCGTGGTGCGTTCCGCCGACGCGGCGTCAGCCCCAGTTCCCAGACGAATAAGGTCAACAGCAGGCACTGGATCCCGCCGAAGCCGAGCACAAAGCGGAGATAGTTCACCAGCAGGTCGCGCAGGGTACTAAAGCCGGCCATGGTCATGTCGAAGATCACGGCCATGCTCCAGGGGAAGGTGAGCAGCTGCAGCGTAGCGAAGCCTGAGCTGAACAGCCGGCCGCTGAGCAGGCCCGCGATCCAGATGGCATGCAGCAGCACCATGTAGCCGGCGCACGTGTATAGCAGCGCAGGGTAGCGGGAGTAGCGCGCCCGCAGCAGACACAATCCAATCACGGCAAAGCCTGCGGCCAGGGAGATGACCACCGTCGCAGCGCGCGGACTTACCGCCGAAAGCATCATGGTGTGCTCAGGCTAACCGGCGTCGGCCAAATGGCAAAGTGCATTCAGAGCGGCATGCTTCACCGTCCGGATATGAACAGCGACTTGCAGATTCGAACAGCCTTCCTCGTCCGCGAGCTGTGGCAGGCGCGCGGCAGGCCCCTCGCGTTTGGTATGCCAAATGCACTACTCACCTGCAGTTTGCACCCCGGAGGTTTCGTATGCCGCTGCTTTTCGCCTCGGTTCGCGCGGCGAGCTTCGCAACTCTGCGCCAGGCCGCGCGCAGGCTCCGCCGCTCCCCGGGTTACAGCCTATCCGTTATCGCAGTCTTGGCGCTCGGCGTCGGCGCGGTCACGGCGATCTTCAGCGTGGTCTATGGAGTGCTGCTCAAGCCGTATGGGTTCGAGCAGAAAGGCCAGCTGGTGGTCTGGCACGAGACGGTACGCGAGATGAGCGCGACCACGCCGGTGCTGCCAGCGAACTACCGGCACTATCTTTACCTGTCGGCTCGGTCCAAGACCATGGAGCACTCTGCGGTGCTCCAGCCCAGCTCCTTTTCAGTCGGCAAAGCGGGCGACCACGCCGTCATCCTGCCCGGCATCGAGAGCTCGCCGGACTTCTTTCGCGTGTTAGGTGTAGCGCCAGTTCTCGGCCGGCAGTTCCTGCCGACCGAGTTCACGCAAGGGCGCAACGCGGAGGTGATTCTGAGCTGGGACGCGTTCCAGACACTGCTCCACGGCGACCCGTCTGCCGTAGGCAGGCCGCTGCGCATCGATGGATCTCCGCAGACGGTCGTCGGGGTGCTGCCGGCAAGCTTCCGCTTTCCCGCGATCTACTTCGGGGCGAGCCAGCGGCCTACGAACAAGGTGGCCTACGGCGTGTACGTGCCGATGGTCGTCTCGGCCGAACGGCTGACCGAGACAACCGGTGACTACGACTACTTCGCGCTCGCGCGGCTTCGGCCAGGAATCTCGATTGCCGCTGCGCAGGCCGAACTGGATGGCCTGGAGAAGGCAGAAGCCCAGGCGGACAGGCTGAGCCTGCATCTGGGTGCGGTAGTGCAGCCATTCTCGGAAGAAGTCACGGGCTCGGTGAGCAGCTCGCTCCTCCTCCTGCTGGTTGCGGTCGGAGGCGTGCTCCTGATCGGCTGCGTCAATCTGGCCAATCTGCAGCTGGCCCGCTCCGTGGGTCAGGCGGGCGAGCATGCGCTGCGCCTCGCGCTCGGAGCGACACGGTGGCAGATCGTAGGCGAGGTACTGGCCGAAAATCTGCTGCTGGCGCTTGCCGGCACCTTCGGAGCGATCCTCGTAGCGTTCTCGAGCCTGCGCTTGCTGCTGGCGCTTGCTCCTGCGGGTTTGCCTCGTCTGGATGAGGTGCGGATCAACCTGCCCGTCCTGCTTACCGCGCTCGTTGTCGCTCTCGCAACCTCGCTGCTGTTTGGTCTGCTGCCCGCCTTGCGCGCAGGGCGCGCCGATCCCATGCGTGCGCTGGGCAGCAGCACCTCGCGCCTGACCGGCGAAACCAGCAGCGCAGCTCGGGCCAGGCAGGCGCTTCTCGTGGCTGAGATCGCTGCCGCGCTGGTCCTGCTTACGGTTACGGGCCTGGTGACACGCTCCTTTAGCAGTTTGTTGACCAGCGCCCGCGGCGTGAGCTCGGTGCCGGTGACGATGGCAGAGGTTTCATTGAGCGACTCGCGATACCAGGGGCAGAAAAGCTCCGATGCCGACTACGATCAGACGGACCCTCAAGGAGCGGCGCGCATCGCAACCATCGGACAAGCGCTCGACAAGCTGCGCTCGCTCCCCGGTGTACAGGCTGTCGGCATGACTGACAGGGTTCCACTCGCAGGTGAGACCGAGATCGACAGCATCCGCCGACCGGATCATCCATTGCCCGAAGGCGAAGCTCCGGAGGCCAACCGGCGCAGGATCTCTCCCGGCTACTTCACGGCGCTCGGCATTCCTATTACGGATGGCCGAGACTTCACGGAGGCCGACCGCGCGAATCCGCGCGTCGCTATCGTCTCCGAGAGCGCGGCGCACGCGGCCTGGGGTTTGCAGAGCCCGGTCGGCCATACAATCACGACTTACGACCGCACTTATACCGTGGTGGGCGTAGCCGCCGATTCGCGGCTGGCCGACCCGCGGCACAACACGGCGATGTTCTACCTGCCGTTCTGGGATGCCCCGCCGGGTCTCCCCGTGTTTCTGATTCGCGACGCGCGCGGGGCGAGCATCGATGGAGCGGAGATCCGGCAGGCGATCTGGTCCGTCGACCCGGAGGTCGCGATCCCCGAGTTGCTGCCGCTGCACGTGCAGACTGCCCGCGCGCTGGCGCTCGAGCGCTTCCAGACGCTTCTGATCGGCTGCTTTGGCAGTGCGGCATTGCTGCTGGCGGCGCTCGGCGTGTACGGAGTGCTCAGCTATGGAGTCAACCTGCGCATGCGCGAGTGGGCGCTGCGTATGGCCCTCGGCTCCAGCCGACTTCGCCTGGTTCGGCGCGTCCTGCTTTACGCGTTGCGGCCGCTGCTCGCCGGAGGTGTGCTGGGGCTGGGCGGCGCTCTGCTTGCCGAGCGCTGGCTTGGGAGCCTGCTCTATCAGGCGAACACGCAGGGCCATGGCGCCAGTGCGGCGATTCTGGCCGGCGCGCTTGCGCTGCTTGGGGCGGTGGTGTTGCTGGCAGCACTGCCTTCAGCGCAGCGAGCCGCCCGGGCAGAACCTGCGGCGATCCTCCGCGCCGAGTAGCGCCACTCCGCAGCGAACGTCACGAATAGGCAAATGAGTCGGGAAAGACGCGTTCTTATCGCGCAGGAGCCCGCCCGGAGCCGGTCATCATCGCGAGATGGTCCGGCTGTGTAACGAGCGCGCTGCTCTTGGCGCTCACGAAATGCACAACATACCAGGTGAAGAAAGCAAGCAGCACCAAAAGCACAGCCACGCCCGCCCAGCGAAGCCGCGTCTCCGGCTCGGACTCTTCGCCCTTGCGGGACTTCCCGACATTGGAGGCGAACTCAATCCAGCTTTGGTCATCATCTTTCAACTGGCCGCTCTGCTCATAGGCAGAAAGGTAGCGGCTCACCCAGGCATCCTCGTCCATCCCGCAGGCACGCGCATACCCCCGCACGATGCCCTTGTTGAGGACACCGCCCGGCAACGCATTGAAGTTCTCTTCCTCAAGCGCGAGAAGGTGCCGGGCGCTGATCTTGGTCACGCCCGAGATGCTATCCAGCGCTACGCCGCGGTTCTCGCGTTCCCTGCGCAGATCCTGCCCGAACTGTCCCATGCTCATAATGTCCCGCTGAGGTGGGTACCTTGCACTTACCTTAGTGCTCTCCCTTGTTCCAGTCAAAGCCGCGAGAACGCAGAGGTCTCACGTTAGTACCGGCGAACAAAGCACAAAGGCGATCCCGCCGTTCTGGCACTCCCATCGAGGCTTCGAACCGCTTTTGCTACACTTCCGGTACACCTGCGCAGCACTGAAAGCTGCTTTCTCCTTATGAACAAGCTCGTTCTCGGCAACCTGCTGCACCGACCCGTGCGCACCGTCATCACGATGCTTGCCGTCGCGCTCGAGGTCGTCATGATTCTCTCGATCGTGGGAATCATGCTCGGTATTCTGTCGAACTCGCGGGCCGAGACCAGCGGCATCGGCGCCGACACCATCGTGCGGCCTGCGAACTCGAGCTTCATTTCCGCCATTGGAGGCGCGCCAGTTCCGGCTTCGGTCGCGGGCGTTCTGGCCAAGCTGCCGCATGTCGCGGTTGTTGCTCCGGCAGTGGCCAATCTCAGTACGGTCGGCTCCGTTGAAACGATTTGGGGTATCGATTTTCAGAGCTACAACGCCCTGCGTCCCTTTGTGTTCCTTGCCGGCGGCCCCTTTCGGGGACCAAACGACGTGTTGGTTGACGAATTGTTCGCGCGCAGCGGCAAGGGCTATCACGTAGGCGAGAGCATTCCGATAGCGGGGCATATATTCCGCATTTGCGGCATCGTGGAGCACGGTAAGGGAAGCCGCAAATTCGTTCCAATCCAGACGCTTGCCGCATTGCTCGGTACCCCTAGGAACGCCTCACTTTTCTATCTCCGTTCCGACAACCCTTCCAACGAGCCGCTCATTGAGCAGGAGGTACACAATACGCCTGGCATGAGTGGATATCAGGTGCAGTCCCTCACGGACTTCGTCGCCATGATTGCGCCCGCGCACCTACCGGCTTTTACGCCGGCACTGTATTCAGTCATCACAATCGCTGTCATTGTGGGATTTCTGGTGATCTTCCAGTCCATGTATACGGCTGTCATTGAGCGCACACGCGAGATTGGCATCCTGAAATCGCTTGGCGCTTCCCGGGGTTACATCGTTGCATCCATTCTTCGTGAGGCGGCGCTGGTCACCGCCACAGGTATTCTGCTGGGTATTCTCATCACGACTGGGATCAAGGTATTTCTGAACTACCGCTTTCCTACGCTCTCGTTCATGGTGCCCCCTGAGTGGTGGGTGCGCTCGCTTGGCATAGCTTTCCTGGGTGCGCTGCTGGGCGCCACCTATCCTGCGTTCAAAGCCGCCAGCAAGGATCCGATCGACGCACTTGCTTACGAGTAAACAGCCGACGAAGCCGGGCCGGAGTCGCCTGCTGGGTACCCTGCTTCTTGTCATTGTTGCGGCGCTCTGGGCGGTGCACTGGCCCCACCTCCAGGCCGATTTCCCCAACAACTCGCCCTGGATGGACTACGCCAAGTACACCGACGAGGGTTGGTATGGCAACGCCGCCATCCGGGCGCACCTCTTTGGCCACTGGTTTCTGCCGGGTGATTTCAACCCGGCGGTCGCGCTGCCGGTCTGGCCGCTGCTGGAGTGGCTGCTTTTCTCCCTTACCGGTGTCACCCCTGTCGCCGCGCGGGGCCTGGCTCTCGTCATCTTCGGCGGCAATCTTCTGCTCAGCTACAACCTTTTACGGGCCGCAGGCGCGCATCCGCTGGCGCGTGCCGCGGGCGTGTTGCTGCTCGCAGGCAGCATGTTTTTGTGGGCGTTCAGCCGCCTGGCGATCCTTGAGCCCCTGCTGACCTTCTGGACGCTTGCCGCCTGGCTGCTGGCCCTGCGTTTGCGCGAGTTCAAGGGGCGTCGGCGCATACTCGCACTCGCCGCCGTGGGCCTGCTGAGCTGCCTTGCCGTACTTACTAAGACAACCGCGCTCTTCCTCCTGCCGGCAACAGCTGCGATCCTTGCCTGGTCTGCCGGCTGGCGGTTGCGTCGTCTCCCGCGCGAGCTGGGCACGGCTCTCGCCGGCGGTGGACTGCCATGGCTTGCCTACTTCCTCCTCTTTGCGCGCCCGCGCGACCTCGACTTCCATTACCTCTTTACAGCCAACCGCTGGATGCGCCCGAAGGGTTTGCACGACCAGCTGCTCGCGTTCTGGTGGGCAGCCCATGGGCTGCTCTGGGTCGGGCCGGCACTGGTCTGTGTCATGCTTGTGCTGCTCGTGCTGGCCGCTGCGTTCTCCCGGGCCTTCCGCAGCGCACCGCTGGTGCATGCATCCCTGCTTGCAGCCGCCGGCTACATCTTTTTCACTGGCTGGCATAACAGTCCGCAGCCCCGCTACTACATGGTGCTCGTCTATCCGGTTGTCTTTGTCACAGTGCTGGCGGTGCAGGCGATCAGGCAGAAGAACCGCATCCTTGCGGCGCTGGCCGGAGCTTCGCTGCTGGTGATCTTCGTGCGTGATCTAAATGCCAGCCTCTGGTATGCCCGGCATCCGGAGTACACGCTGCTGCGTGCCGCCCAGGGACTGACTGCATATATAGATCAACACCCGGCAGATGGGAGACGCATGCTGCTCTCTATCTCCGGCGACGAGATCACGCTGCTGACCCACCTGCCCGCCATCTGCGACGATTATGGAACAGATGATCTGGAGACTCGTATCGAGCGCTACCGCCCGGGCTGGTACGCTCAATGGAATGAGCTCGACCCGGGCACGCTCGAAGACATCCATGCTGCGGGCTACCGGCTGCAAGCCGTCGCGCACTGGCACGCGTTCGATGACGAAGACCGGGACGACTTGATCCTTTACCAGATGGTGCCGCTTACTGCCGCCGAGCGCACTGCCTTGGGCGTGGAAGCCGAAGTGGATCCGAACGCTCATTAGGTGCATTCATCGGTCCGGCGGCGCTCTTCTACTCGCCCGAAATCCCGCGGAAGAAAGTTCTCCGTTGAGAGCCGTCGAAGTTGCCATGAGCGGATCTGCGACAGTGGGCTACTGCCTGCGGCTTAGTGGACCGGGCGCCGTGGCGCGCCGGGCCGTTCGCCGTCAATCTTTGGGCCTAGCCGGTACACGAGCCCTACTGAAATTGCGAACTGTTCCTTAATGCCGCCGTGTCCCGCCGTGGAGAAGTCCGTCAGGTTCGCGTCTGGAGATATGCGGAAGGCCAGCCGCGGCGAGCGGTTTAGATCGATCGAACCACCAATCGCGCTGCCGAACGAGATCTGATCGTTGAACATGCCGACCTGCTCGGGGCCGATAATGTTGCCATTCTGGTCCCGTCCAAGCGCCGTGCTGAACAGGCCGTAAGCGCCGCCGAAGAGTGCATACAGGGTCATCGAGGCGTGCTCGTTCGAGAGAGCCCGGTACTCCGGCCCAGCCAATACCATGTACTCGCTTACAGCCGGTCCACGGATGCCATAGGGGTTCGGCGTTACGCCGCTGGTACCGAAGTAGGTGCGAACCGAAGCGTCGGCAGCCCACTTGCGCGTAAAGAAGCGCGCTCCCTGAAGATCAATCCCGCCCAGGTTTGCCCCTTGCAAGAGGTTTGGGCCCGCGTCGAAGTGTGTATACGCGAGGCCGCCGGAAACTTCGTAGCGATAGTCATAGTCCACACCGGCGAGCGTACCGTTGGCTGCGACCACGGGGGGGTGGTACTGCGGTGCCTGGCCGAGAGCGGTGAGCTGCGCAGCGCCCGACAGCAGGGCTGCCGCAACTGCGGTGCCGGCGTACACCAGGGTGCGGCGGATGAAGCGGGACAGCCCAGCGAAGGGCACAGCAGGGGACGCGAAACACGACAAAGACCAGGACAAAGACCGAGACCTCCGGAACACCAAGCTTCACTGTACATCTCCACTGGGTGCCATGGACTGCTCCTGTACCCTTGAAGAGTGAGTGAGCAGGAGAAACAGGCGCGCAAACGGCTGACCGGCAAGAGTTGGGACAGCCTGGAAGCTATGATTGCTGAGTACGCCGCAGAAGCTTCAACTGTGGCCCGGGCGGACTTCCATGAAGAGTTCAGCTATGCACCGGCTGCTCTCGAGCGCTTGGAACGTATCCTGAACCGGCTCAGCCCTGCGCCTGCTCCGCTGGAACCTTCCGACAGCGAGTGGCTCACCCTGCTGTGGGGCAGCTGGTTCGGCGAGTTGCTGCGTGCGCTGCACGGCGGCTCCTGGGAGATGACCATCTACCCGGGGAGCGAGTTCTCCGTGCCGACCCTGGAGATCGACGGCTCCCGGCTGTTTCCCATGATGAAGGTGCACCGGCGGCTTACCCTTGGCGCCTCCGAGAGCATCCCGGCCTTCTACGCCATGTTTGCCGCACGGCTCAGCACTGCACAGTCAAGCCGCCCCGACGCCTGACGCGGGACCGGATCAGGCGGATAACCCCGCCGGTAATGATCTGCTTTACCCCGCTGCAAGCCGCCACGGTCAGTGATGCCGGGAGTGTGAGATACTTCGCACTGATGGAGGAAAGTCCCGCATTGATCAAGCGGGCAATCCCGTATGCTGGATAACTTGTTCACGCCTTCGCACCTCATCATCGTTCTCGTAATCGCGCTGCTGGTATTTGGTCCCCGCAAGCTGCCTGAGTTGGGTAAGGGTCTCGGCGAGGGTCTGCGCGGCTTCAAGCAGGGCATCAAAGGCGATCCGGAGTCGAACACGGCTAAATCGGAAGCCGTCAAGACTGAGCCGGCCCCCGAAATCAAGTAGCAGCCACCATCAGGCATTCGTCTTCTGTGCAACAACAAGCCCGGTCTCGCCCTTCATCTTCAGGGCGGGATCGGGCTTTCCAGTTGTACCTGCCGCGGGTATCCGCTTCAAAGTGACACGTGAAATCACAAGTTGATCGTTTCCGCCACAAACAGTAACAAATAATTGACGTACATGCCCGCCGTGGATAGGCTGGTACTCGAAAACGTTCAAGCCCTCTTTCGACTCCCCCGAGCGTGATACGCCGCTGTTCGACAGGCACGGGAGACAGCCAATGCCCTGGAGGCCATTCAGCTATGTCAAGATCCCTCTTCTTCCCACGTGTTACAGCAGTTGGCGCTAGCCTGGCGATCTTTTCGGCCACTTCGCTTCTGGCTCAGACCACGACCGGCTCCGTCAACGGCACGGTCACCGACCCGAGCGGCGCGGTAATCCCGAACGCAAGCGTCGTCGTCATCAACACAGCGACCGGCGTGCGCACGCCGGTGACGAGCAATGAAGCCGGTGTGTACTCAGCCCGCTTCCTGCCTATCGGTCCATACCGTGTCGAGGTAACGGCGCCCGGTTTTGCCAAGCTCACGATCCCGCAGTTCTCGCTTGAAATCAACCAGACGGCAAAGCTGGACGCGCACCTGACATTGGGCGCAAGCACCGAGGTCAAGGTGCAGGGCAATCTAACGCCCATTCTGGACACGACCGATGCCACCCTCGGTCTGTCACTCGACTCGAATGAGATCGCGACAATCCCGCTGAACGGGCGCAACTTCTCCTCGCTCGCCCTCTTTACACCAGGTGCGGTCAGCACCTCTCCTACGGGTCTGACCAGCAACAATGCCATTCAGCGGGACACTTACAACAGCGGTGTTGTCACGACGAACGGCAACCGTGCTCAGGACAATACATATACGCTCGACGGCATCAGTATCGATGAGACCCAGAACAACCTGATTGGTTACGCGCCATCTCCGAATGCGATAGAGGAGTTTCGTGTCATTTCAGCGAACGCGCCGGCTCAGTACGGCAACGTCGGCGGCGGCGATACAGTCGCGGTGCTGAGGAGCGGCACGAATCGATTTCATGGCAGCGTCTTTGACTTCGTTCAGGATCAGGCTCTCACCGGCAATACATGGTCGAACAATTTTTCCGGAACGCCGCGCACACCGTACACACAGAACCTGTTTGGCGCGACGTTCGGTGGGCCGATCTTTAAGAACAAGTTGTTTTTCTTCGTAGACTACTCCGGCAGCCGTAACCACTCAGGTGGCTCCGGCGCTGCCAGCGTGCTTTCAGCGGCAGAGAGGAACGGAGATTTTTCAGCGGCGGCAGCGAAAGGGTATGTCTTTGTTGATCCTCAGAATGGATACCAAGCGTTCCCTAACGGAATCATCCCGGTTCAGAACCCCGTCGTGCAGTACCTGATTACCCATCCTCAGTTCTATCCCTTGCCAAACCACACGCCTACCGACGGCTTGGATCAAAACAATCTCCAGGGTCCGACGAACGCCTTTGTTACGAATGACCAAGGGGACGTCAAGATCGAGTATGACCCGCGTCCCGCCGACAAGGTCACGACTTTCTACTCGCAGGGAATTGCGACCGGTGGAAGTGTTTCGCAGCTCCCAATTACTTTCCCGATCGCAAACTCGTATCCGGATAAGCTGGGCGGCGTCACCTGGACGCATACGATCTCCCCATCAATCGTGAATGAGGCGCGATTTGGATTTACACGTATCCGTTGGGACTCAAATATCCCGACTGACTCGACCGGAAATTTCGGGCTGAACGGCGATAAGGTCGTCGGTATCCCGACTCCTGCTCCGCAGCAGTTTGTAGGCTTTACATACCAGAGCGCAGGCGAGACGACCGGCGTTGGCGACCCGGCTTCGCCGCAGCAGCTTCGCGACAACACATACAGCATCCACGACGACCTGACGATTCAACACGGACGTCAGCTCTTTACCATCGGCGCACAGTTTCTCCGGTATCAGCAGAATTTTACGCAGTATGGGGGCGGTGGCCAGCTCGGCACCTACAATTTCACTGGCGCATTTAGCACACAGCCGAGTGCAAGTCTCCAGTATGGCCCTGCTGACTGGCTGCTGGATCGAGCGAACAGTCAAGCCATTAGTCTCTCGAACGGCTTTTTTGGTGAGCGCCAGTATCGGGTTGCAGGATATGTGCAAGATGACTGGAAGGCGACAGACAAGCTGACGCTGAACATCGGCCTTCGCTATGAATTCGATTCACCATGGACAGAAGCTCACAACCAAATAGCGAATGTCATCCTCTCCGGCCCACAGCAGGGAACCGTTGAGTACGCTAACTCTGTGCCCGCAGGCGCGCCGGCGGGATCCATCGTGTGCAGCAATCCAGCCTGCTTCGACGCCACCTATACCGATTTTCAGCCGAGGGTGGGCTTTGCCTATCAGGCGAACCCGCGGCTGGTTTTTCGCGGAGGCTACGGAATAACCGACTTCTATGAAGGCACGAGTGGGTTGGCGGCAAATGCGCCGTTTATCACCGCCTTCTCGCTCTCTGGAACAGCGCCGGTGAGCTTGACTAATCCCGGCAACTTCTTTGCCGAGACAAATGGATTCCAGGTGGGAGCCGCAGGCGGAGCGAGCAATGCGAGCTTTACGGCCTTGAACCAGAGTTACAGGCCGGCAACCCTGCAGGAGTTCAACTTCACAACGGAAGTGCAGCTCAATAACACAACGTCTGTTCAGTTCGGCTACATTGGCGAACTAACGCAGCACCTCATCGACTACCGGAACGGCAACCAGGCTACTCCGGCTCAGGAAGCTTCGCTGACCGCACTCGGGCTGACAAATGCTTCTCCGCTCTCCAGCATTCCTGTTGCTGACAGATCTCCTCTTGCCAATCTGGTAGGCCAGATCAATACAGTAGAAACTTTCGACACTGAGGGTGTGTCCACATACAACGCCCTTCAACTCACCTTGCGGCATCGTATCAGCCACGGGTTTGAAGGTGCGGTCAATTACACCTGGGCCAAATCCCTTACCGATACCAACGGGAACTACGGATCAGCCGGCTCATCTGGTCCCAATGGTGTTCAGAATGGCTATGACCTTCTCGGAGACTACGGGCCATCAGAACTTGACGTGCGTCATAATTTGTCGGCGAACGGCTCCTATGAGCTACCCTTCGGACGCGGTCGGGCTTACGGCTCTCACGTAAACAAGGTTGTTGATCTTGTGGCCGGCGGCTGGACACTTTCTGGTACAGCAATCGCGTTCTCTGGTTTGCCATTGACCATTACATCCAATGACGCCAGTAACACCGGTACCTATAGCGCCCGTGCTAACCAGTACCGTCACCTCTACGTAAGTGGGCGCAGCATTAGAAACTGGTTCGGTGCGGGTGCATCTGCAACACCTTGTACGACAACCGATGATGGCGTTTGCGCCTACGGCCCGGAGCTTGTCAATAGTTTTGGGACGGCGAACGTGGGCACGGAGCGCGCCCCCGGATACGAGCAGATCGACAATTCGCTGTTCAAGGACTTCCACATCACCGAAAGCCAGACAGCATCCTTCCGAGCCGACTCGTATAACACCTTCAACTTCGTCAGCTATGACAATCCCAATACCAGCGTAAACAGCTCCAACTTTGGCCAGATCACAAGCTCAAAAAACGGTCCTCGCACGATCGAGTTTTCTGCGAGCTATAGTTTCTGAGTTAGGTTTTAGTTAGATAAGGCTGCTTTGATAAGCAGCCTTATCTCTCTCAGCCAAGGCGCTGAGAGGTCCCATTCTGTTGACTTGGATACTTCCTTTCTCAGCAGATGTCGATCAGGATTGTTTAGCGGGCAATCATCTCCTTCAACAAAGCATGGCCGCGCGAAAGGCCCTGGCATTGGTGGAGCAGGTGTCCGTCTGGATGCCAGCGATGGTGAGCGTGGTGCTTTCTTAGCCTTCGACAACATCGGACGAGGCGTTACAGTCTGGCGAGGTCATGAGTTGCGTGGGTCTGACTTACGCGGCAATCAACCCCACCGCCACCAACGCGCAAGCCATTCCCAACGCCTGCAGCCAGGTCGCGCGCTCGCGAAGGAAGACGGCGGCCAGCACGATCGTTGCGCCAGGGTAGAGCGAGGAGAGAACCGCAGCCACATCCAGCCGGCCGGTGAGCGAGGAGAGCATATAAAGGCCATTCCCGCTGGTATCGAGCAGTCCGGCCAGAGCTGCCGTCGCTGGGAGGGAGAAGCGGGCGGAAAGCGGCTCCGCCTCGCTGGGCGCGGCTCCAGGAATAGCTGGCAGCAGGCGTGTGCGGTGGCGCGCCAGGGTGACCAGCTGTGCCGCCACTGCGATGCCCGTACCGCCGAGGCGGGAGAGCAGCAGTGCGCGCAGGATCGGCGCGAGTGCTTGTGCCGTCGAGTCTGATGGCACGCCAATCGTGGGAGCAAAGGCCCTTCCCGGATTTACGGAAGCCGCGGTATGCAGCCAGATCAGCTGCAGGCCGAAGCCGAGGCCGGCCAGGGTAGCGAACAACAGCGTACGCCGCGCGGGCGCAGTGCCGGGCGCGGCGGGCGCATAGGCAATCAGCACGATCGACGCCGCGGCAACCGCAAAACCGGCCAGCTGAAGAGGCGCCGGCAGACCCTGGCTGTGGATCGCGATGACTACTGGCAGCACCGCGGTGATCAGCCCGGCAAGCGCCGCGGAGAGCCCCATCGCGCCAAGCGAGAGCGCTTCGTAAAAGAGCATCAGCGCAACGCCACCGGAGACGCCGGAGAGCAATCCATACACGACCGCCCAGAGGGGCAGGTGCGTCGGCAAGCGAAGCGAAACGAGCGCCAGTAACAGGAAGCTTGTACCGTGCGCGATGAGTACCACACGGCTTGGTGCGGTGCGGCGTGTTGCAAGACCGCCGGCGAAGTCGGCCGCGCCCCAGGTGACAGCTGCCAGCAGACCCAGCACAACCGGGCTGCTCGTTTGTGAAATCAGGGGCACAGGTCGATTCTCGCAGGCCCGCCAGGAAACTCAGCATAGCCCCGTCACCCGCGCCCGGTCGTCCTGCCCGCTTACCGCCCGCCGGATACGGACCGGCCAAACCGCTGGCCTTCAAAGTCCGAATCCCGCAGCTGTAAAACTCGAGCTACCGCGTGTTGTTGCCTACGTTCCGTGCTGAGGGGTAATACCCATCACGAGCCACGATGTCAAGATTGGGGATTCCTTCAACCCGCACCTCGATCGTGTGAAAGCGGCTGGCCAGCGTGCTGGCATGGCTCAGATATCGGAGGGTGTACTGGTCGCGGATCGAGTTGGTGATTTTGGCAAAAGACAGCTGCATTCCGTTCTCCGAAACCTCGGAGTCGAGGGTGCCCCCTGTGGCTGTCGCGTACTTCGGCAAGAGATTGTCGCGCATGGTCGGCAGCAGCGGCAGGTGAAACTTGTCCAGGTAGCCGAGACCCCAGACCGCCGAGTCGCCCACCAGCGTGCCGTACACAGAAATGTCATTGGTGAGCAGGAAACGTACGACCTCCTTGTAGGAAGCTTTGGAGCCTTCCTCCTTGCCGTCCGAGATGATGTAGATAATCCGGCGGCGGCCACGCGGCTGCTTGGCGAGCTCGGTAGCTGCGGCCAGTACGGCATCGTTCAGCGGGTGGTACTCCTTGGGATTGATGGCATTGCCGACATCAAGACCGTGGTGAGGCGAGATATTTGGGTCCAGCTGCTTGCCGTTGATCGTCGGTCCATCATCCATGGGGCCGCCCGGCGCAATTACGCCCATGTCGCGGCCCGGCGCCTTGGCCTGCGTGAGCGCGACGCTTAACCGCGCGCCCTGGGCGCCGGTAAAGTCGGTGATCATTTGCGGCGTGCTGTTGTACCCGAACACAGCGACCGAGTCCGCCGGGGTAAATGCGCCGGTCACCGCCGCGAGGCTCTCGTTGACCCGGCTCATCACATCTGCCGGCAGGCTCTGATCCACGACAAAGGCGACGGATAGCGGAAACGGATCGCTGGAGAAATAGACGATTCTCTGCCGCACGCCGTCCTCGAAGACGCGGAACTGGCGCCAGTCGAGAGAAGGCACCAGAGCGCCCTTTTTATCGCGTATGGTCACCGGCACTTCAACTTCATTGGCCTGGATGACGATCGTTGCTCCCCTGCCTGCCGGGGGAATGTACGGCGCTTCTTCCTGCTGCGGCGTGGACTCAGGCGGCGCCGCGCTCTGATCGCCGGCGGTCGAGGTAGAGCTCTGGCTGGCTGCCGGGCTCGCCCCTGGGGCGCTCTGCGTGTCGGGAGCGGGTGCCGTGGAGGTCCCGGCGCCAGGGCGGACCGTGTTCTTCAGTGTGTCCAGATTCGTCGAGGAGGGCGCCTGTGGTGTTGGGGCGTCCGGGATTGCGCCCCCTTGTTGCGCGCGGGCTGCGCTCCCCAGACAAACCAGCAACACTCCCACCAATGCAGCGTGCTTCACAGGCTCAATCTCCTCAAAGTGGAACAGGCGCGCCTGCGGGCGTCGAGCCCGGGCCGATAACCCATATAGATGCTGCCTGCGCCGCACGTGAACTGCTCGTGACGGATCGTTCTCTTGGACGCTCGACGCAACCGTAAGAGTACCAGAGCGACCGCGCAGACACGGCGAAGGCCGGCAGCGCAGCGCAGCCGCGTGGACACCGACGCCCCGATCATGGCATGGTTCTTGGGATCGCTATCAGGCGCGCGGAGAGCCGACACGCCGAAGGTGGATATACCCCGATGCCCAAGATTGACCGCCGCCGCTTTCTTCAGTCTGCTGCTGCCGTTGCGGCTGCCGCCACTGTGCTTCACACGCGCAACGCCTCGGCAACCCCATTCGGCTTGCCGCTCGGTCTCCAGTTGTACTCCGTTCGGCAGCAGCTGCAGGCCGACTATGCCGGCACGCTGAAGCAGGTGGGCTCTCTCGGCTACAAGGAGGTGGAAGCCGCCGGCTTCAACGGGCACTCGCCTGCTGAGGTAAAGGCCGCGATGGACGCCGCAGGGCTGCACTGCGTTTCAGCGCATTACCCGTCCGCCCAGCTCTCAAAGAATCTTGATGCCATTCTCGAGTTCCACCGGGGCCTGGGGACCGCAAAGTTCATCATCTGCTCGTTTCCGGGTTTTCGGCCGGGCTCCGCGGCCGCGGGTCTCGGGTTCAAGCAGCAGGTCACCTCCTTCACGCTCGATGACTGGAAATGGAATGCCGAGCAGTTCAACACCTGGGGCAAGCGCATCCACCAGGCCGGCTTCCAGTTCGGTTACCACAACCACACTATGGAGTTCGCCGCACCGCACGGCGCGCCGGCAGGCACGGTCCCGTACGAGTTGCTGCTGAAAGAGACTGATCCCCAACTGGTCATCATGGAGCTCGACTGCGGCTGGGTCACGGTCGGCGGTGGCAGCCCGGAGCACTACCTGCGCACTTACCCCAATCGCATCAAGATGCTGCATGTGAAGGATTTTGCGAAGGACGCGGGGCACAGCTCGGTTGATGATCCGCCGCCTGCGGCCGAGCTGGGGCGTGGCACTGCCGACTACCCGAAGATCTTCGCAGCGGTGAAGCCGGGCAGCATCGAACACATGTTTGTCGAGCAGGAAGCTTTCCTTGATCTGCCGCCCATGGAGGCGCTCAAGGTCGACGCCAACTACCTGCAGAAGCTCAGGGCATAGACGCTCCAGTCTGGAATTGTGCCAGTACATAGGCCGCTGCCGCGCAGAGTGCCGCAACTCTCAGAGCGCTCAAAGTGGCTTCAAGGGTGCATCAGCAGCTTTTTAGCGGCCGTCGCCGTCTAATCAGCTACCATGCCCCGTCTCGGTCTTCTGCTGCTTACGTTGCTGCTTTGCTCGCCATGGCTTCGGGCTCAGTCGGCGCCCTCGCCTGACGCTCCGCCGGTAAGCACGGCACCGCCGCCGGCTGATGATGCGCAGGAGGGTGCACCGGTCACGACACTGCGTGTCAATTCAAACCTGGTCTCGCTCTACTTCACCGTGCACGACAAGCGCGGCGCACTTATCCCTAACCTCACCAAGGATGATTGCCAGGTTTACGAAGATAAGAAGCTGCAGAAGATCCGTAACTTCGAGGCGCGAGCGAATCAGCCTCTGACGCTCGGTATCTTGCTGGATACATCCGGCTCGCAGCAGAACGTTCTGCCCCTGGAGCAGTCAACCGGCTCCAACTTCCTGCATCGCGTGCTCGGCGACAAGGATGAAGCCTTCCTTATCTCATTCGACGTGGATGTAAGCCTGCTTGAGGACTACACCAGCAATGCCGGCCAGCTGAGCCGCGCGATGAACAAGGCGCAGATTAACACCGCAGCCGGAAACGGCGCAGGCGGCGGCCCGGGCATCGGGCAGGGCACCATCCCTACACAAGGCGCGCCGAAGGGTACTCTGCTTTACGATGCGGTCTACCTGGCCTCGCACAAGCTGCGGCAGGAGACTGGCCGCAAGGCGATGATCCTGCTGACGGATGGGGGTGACCAGGGCTCGAAGTACCGCCCACAGGATGCGATTGAGGCCGCGCAAAAAGCAAACTCCATCATCTACGTCATTCTGATTGCCGATCGCGGCTTCTACGGCGGCTTCAACATGGGTTACACGGGCGACTCGCAGATGCACCGGCTTACCGATGCGACCGGTGGCCGAGTTATCGACGTCGGGAACAATGGCAAGAAGCTTGAAGACGCATTCCAGCAGATCGAGGATGAGCTGCGCACCCAGTATGTCGCCAGTTACGTGCCGCTCAACACAGACTTCGACGGGAAGTATCGCACCGTAGATATCCAGTGCAAAGGTGACGGGTTGAAGGTGCAGTCGCGCAAAGGCTACTACGCGGTTTCGCAGGATGATACCGGCGAGTAGCAGAGGCAAATAGCGCCACCCGCGACGACTTATCGTCCTCCTACTGGTAAGTACCCCGGAATGGGCCTGTCATTCCCGCCAAACGGGAAGAGCTAGAAAGACCATAACGTGTGGAAGTGTGGTGGGTTTTCGGCGGCAACCATCCTTCAGCCGCTAGCCTGCCTCCTAGTCGCCGAGAGCGCTGTCCGCCTGGTAGAGGCGAACGACGCGCGAGGAGAAGCATGCATCGCCGAACCACCCTTGTTCTTGCCGCGGTTTTTCTGGCGGTTGCTTCCACTTCCGAGGCCTCAATCCTCGATTCCATCCTGCCCTCGCCATCGGTGACGACGGAGTACGACCACTCGGTCCCGCTTGCGAACCGAACCTACTCGTGGGGGGATCTGCAGATGGCCGTGCCGCAGTATGCGGGCGTGGTCCGGACAGCCATCGACGCAAACCTGAAGAAGCGAGGGTGGCAGCTGGTGGCCTCGGGCGGCAGTGCGACAGTTTTCGCGCACGGCGACATCCGCGGAGAGGAGCAGCTCCAGTCTCTTTACATCGGGCCAAAGACCGGCGCGAATGCCCCGCTAGGCGAGCCGGCCGGCACTAGCCAAGCCCCAGGTACGTGGGGCCAGCCCTGGGGGCAGCAGGGCTGGGGCGCTGGTTGGAAGCCTCTTTATGGCGAGGCGACCTTTAACGCGCTGAATGTGCCCGAGAACAACCTGGTCGTGGATATCTTCGACACCGGCAACCACCGGCTGATTTTCCGGGGTGTCCTGCAGGACGACCTGTCAGGGACGGAAAAAAAGACGGACAAGCAGCTGAGTAAGACGATCAAGCGCATGTTCAAGAAGTTTCCGCCGAAGAAGTAGTGCTGGAACAGGCGAGGCGTGGACCACGGATCACGAAATAAGGATCACGGACGCTTCGACTCCGCTGCGTTCCGCTCAGAGGACGTGCGAAATAGCATCATCCTGAGCGAAGCGAAGGATCTGCTGTGCGCGCTCTATGCGCAAAACCTTCGCCGTCTCAGAACGAGCCGTTACAAGCCGTTTGTCAAGTGCCCGATCATAGGTTGGTAACCACTTCAGAGGCCAGAAAACCCCTCTCACACCGCAAATGCAGCGAACTCCGCAAGAGGCCGCATTTCGGGCGTCTTCTCTGTCAAGTCCTTTTCGTACGTGCCTTCATCTCCAAGGTACCCTTGCACCTGCATAGGTATGCATCATCGACGAATTTCATACAGACAACGCACACACATCTCGCGCGTAAAGCTCTCGTCCAGTCGGATTACAGGGTCTTCTTGGACAGGTACCAGCTGTCGACCTGGAGACCGGCGCCCCCACCGTTGGTGCGCTTTTCCGCGTCGGCAACAGTTGCGGGGCTGGGTACGATCACCGGCTCGCCCGGCTGCCAGTCGGCGCCGAGGGAAACACCGTTTTTGTCCGTGGTCTGGATCGCCTCGAAGATGCGCACGATCTCATCGACGGAGCGGCCGAGCTGAGGCGGGTAGTAGATGATGGCGCGGATCTTACCTGCCGGATCGATTGCGAAGACGGCGCGCACTGCAGCCGTATCAGAAACCGCCTCGTGTACCAGTCCGTAAGCCGTCGAAACCTTGAAATCCAGGTCGGCAACGAGGGGGAACTCGATCTTCACGCCGCCGATCTGCTCCATATCGCGGATCCAGGCAATGTGCGAGAAAACAGAGTCGACCGATACGCCGATGAGCTGCACGTTCAGCCGGTCCCAGTCTGCCTGCCGCTTGGCAAAGGCGATGAACTCAGTGGTGCAAACAGGGGTGAAGTCAGAAGGATGCGAGAAGAGCAGGACGTACTTGCCTTTCGAGGTGTAGTCGCTCAGCTTGATGAGGCCGTGCGTGCTCTTGGCCTCAAACTCAGGGGCTTGCTCAAGGATGCGGGGGATACGCGAATCGGCAGTAATGCTCATGCGGTCTCCAGGGTCGGTTCAGAAGTCGTGCCGGCTTGGTGCTGCCAGATGGAAGGCGAAAGTGCGCCTGTCTCTGAACAGATGCCAGATTCACGCGAAGGTTCCGGAAGATGCGCTCCCGGTCAAAGCCGCCCGGCATGCTGCTAGCGTACATCGAAATGCGTGAGGAGATGGAACCGTGCGAGAGTATCGCTACCTGCTGCTCGATGTATTCACCGACGAGCCCCTGCTCGGCAACCAGCTCGCCGTCTTCCCTGACGCGGCAGGGCTGAGCGATGCGGAGATGCGGGCGCTTGCCCTGGAGACAAACCTGTCGGAGACGACGTTCTGCTTCCCGGCCGAGGGCGCTCCGGAGCACGGCGTGAAGGTTCGCATCTTCACGACCGAGGAGGAACTGCCCTTTGCCGGGCATCCAACGCTTGGCACCGCAACCGCGCTGCGCTGGACACTGCCGGCACTGCGCGAGGCAGCCGAGGTCACGCTCAGGCTGGCGGCTGGTGATGTGCCAGTGCGGTTCCGCCGGTCGGAGATCGCCGACGGGGGCAAGGAAGGAGGCGACGCACTGCCGTTCGGTCAGCCGGTCGAGGCCGAGATGGAGCAGCCGCTGCCGCGCTTCGGCCGTCAGCATGACAGGGCGGAGGTCGCGGTCGCACTAGGGCTGCCGCTGGAGGCACTCGACCCGGAAAAGCCAGTCCAGACCATCTCTACGGGCCTGCCGTTCACAGTGGTTCCGCTTACCTCCGAAGAGGCGCTGCGTGGCCTGGCGATACCGCCTGATACGGCTAAGCGCTACCTGAGCGAAACAGAGGGCCGTTTCTTTTACGTCATCGCGCCGGGTGCCCGGCCGCTGGAATGGCGTGCGCGCATGCAGTTCTACCATGGCGAAGACCCCGCGACCGGCTCGGCAGCGGGCTGCGCCGCTGCCTACCTGGTTCACCACGGGTACGCACCAGCCGGGCAGGGCTTGCTGATCGAACAAGGCGTCGAAATGGGCAGGCGAAGCCTTTTACAGGTTTCTGCATTGCTCCACAGTGACTCCGGTGCTGTTGGAGATCGGAAATGGGCCGAGGGAAGTTACGTTCGTGTTGGTGGCTGCACACTTCTCGTCGCAGAAGGACGGTTTTTCCTTTCCTGATGCACACCCCTTCCACAATGCTCAAGCCGCATAAAAAGCGGGGTTTAAGGCATTTGGCCGGGTTTTCCCTTGTTTCAAGCACAAAATCAGAGTGCCGTTTCGCTGCCTCTTCGCCATTGCGCTGTCTTGGGGGCGGTCCGTAGTCTGAGCAAGCGTTCAGGAGCAGAGCAGCACAGCAAGCGAGCGCAACTTTCGCCTTTTCTCAACAACTGAACGGACACGAGCCCGCCCGAGTCGCCCTCGGTTTCAGCAGGCCGCCCGCTATTTAACAGCAGGCGCGTCAATCGCGAAACAGACCGGCAAAGCAAGGCTTTTGTTCCCTCGCCCGCTTTTCGACGGCAGCTCCTGCCAAAGAAAGTCGGGGCGCAAACGTGCCGAACGGCGCGCCTGCAGGAGCTTTGTCTCCATTGGGTCTCCACGCAGGCCGTGCTCCGGCGCGAGTGCCCCCGCTTTCCTCGGAGGCTTCTCCGAACGGGCTCTAGCAACCGCTCCGTGGGGAGCAATGGCCGGTCTGCGTCCAAAAAAGACGTCAGCCCACCAGCCCTGCGGAACACACGCACCAAGAAGCGAGCAGAACAGACAACGATGCGCCCAAAAAAAGTGATTCTCCTGGTGGATGGTAATGAGCAGGCTCTCAGCGTACGCAAGTTCATGTTGGAAACACGCGGATACCGTGTGCTGGAGGCCCTTGGCGCTCACGCCGCGCTCGAGCGTTTCGCGCAGGGCGGGATCGATCTGGTCGTAAGTGATCTGCTGCTGCCGGGCATGGATGGAAACGAGATGGTGCGGCGCATGAAGGCCGAATCGCCCGAGGTACCGGCACTGCTCCTGAGCTCCACGGTGCGGGACTTCGCCCGCGCGGTCGCAGCCGATGCTTTCCTACCCAAGGGCGCGGTGACACCGACCGAGATGATGGAGCGCATTCGTGTGTTGATGGTGCGCAAACGTGGGCCCAAGCGGGCGGTGCCGGCCACGTCGGCTAATGCCCCGGCACTTAGCCCTTCCATCGACGCACGCGCCTGACCTCAGACGGCTTCGGTTGCCCTAGAATGCAGGTGTGACTCCTCAAGCAGCACACATGATTGAGGCCGACCATCTCGGCAAGACGTACCGGGTCGGCAGGCTGCAGGTGCCGGCGCTAACCGATGTTTCATTTGCCGTCGAGCCAGGTGAGTTTGTGGCGATCGTTGGCCCTTCCGGCAGCGGCAAATCGACGCTCTTCTACATCCTGGGCGGTTTGACCCGGGCTACTTCGGGCCACGTTTTTATCGACGGAGTCGATTTCGCGGCGCTCTCGGATGCCGAGCGGACCAGGATGCGCAAGACTAAGATCGGATTTGTCTTCCAGAAATTCAACCTGCTGCCTACCCTGACTGCTCTCGGCAATATCGAAATAGCCCACCAGATCGCGGGCGGCGGCGAGCAGCTCGATCGCAAGCGACTGGCTGAGCTGACTGGGATGTTGGGCATCAGCGGGCGGCTTGAACATCGGCCGTCCGAGCTCTCAGGCGGCGAGCAGCAGCGGGTGGCTATTCTACGGGCGCTGGTCACCAAGCCGGCAATCATCCTGGCTGATGAGCCGACTGGCAATCTGGATACGAAGAACTCGGACGCAGTGCTGGCCATGCTGCGCCACTCGAACAAAGCGTTCGGTCAGACGGTGCTGATGATCACCCACAACCCGGAAGCCGCTGCCTTCGCAGACCGTACGTTGCACATGCGGGACGGCCTGCTGGTCGGTGCGGGTGCGCCGGAGATGGCGCAGGTCTAGCGACGGCGGTAAAGCAAACCGGCACGCAAAGTTTGAGAGTGGATCGCATCAGCTTTGAACCGGTCTGAGTACACGGCGCCCATGGCCGAGTAGTCGGCGTCGTGGCAGATGCCACTGGTGTGGTCACCGTTGTCCGCCGACGTTAGCAGCCAGCGCATCTAGGTCTACTCCCGAGAATCCTTCACACGCTTCCAGCAGCTGCTCCTGACGCTCGACGTCATTTGCGGCCGGCTTTGGAGCGCGAACCTCCATATGGTAGAAGTGCCTGCCTGTAACCCGGGCTGCGGAGTCTTCGCTGGTTGCCAACCAGACCTGCGTACGGCGGCCCGCATCCAGGTCGTCCGATGCGCGTGGGCCGCCCATCTTCGTCGGAACCCAGCCGGGCTCGACGGAGTTGGAGTAGACTTCCGGCCAGTGACGGGCGACTGCAAAGGCGAGCAGGGTGTCGTGGAGTTTCGTGTCGGAGTAGGCTTTCTGGCCGTTCCAGGTGCGGTGCTCCCAGTTCAGGTCCTTGAGGCTCGCATCGCCGCTGCGATGCAGCTCGGAGCTGAGATAGATGAGCCGCTCCGGCCGGCGAATGAGTGCCGTGAGCAGATAGGGTGCAAGGGTGTTGACGGCGAAGACATGCGAAAGTCCATCCGCCGTGAGAGTACGCTGCCGTTCCCGGTAGCCGATAGCTGCATTGTGGATGACGGCGTTGAACTGTCCGAGTTCGTTCACCTGATCGGCGATGCCGCGGGTCGCGGCAATGCTGCTGAGGTCGCCGGTGACGACGGCTTCCGCACGGGGCGCGGCAGCCCGGGCAACCTCGGCCCTTTGCGGATTGCGGGCGTGTAATACGACGGCGTGACCCTGTTCCAGCAGCAGTTGGGCCGCGGTAAGACCCAGGCCGTCGGATGACCCTGTAATAAAGATCCGTGCCATGCTTTGTTGCGCTCCTGATCGGTGAGTTCGCCGGTACACTCTGCAGCCACTAAGATCAGTGACTTGCGGTCTCCGCTTGTTTAGAAGCTTCAGGCACGCTGGTGCAGTGCGGCTGCGCGCAACTGGATCACAGCGCATCAACGCGGGCGACGGCACGGATGATGACGCGGGTGATGCGCTGGTGTGCGCTCGTCTGCGGGCCGGGTACAGCGAACTGTGGCGGGCAGTCCAACCCTCGAAGCGCCATGCTCGTCCCTTAAGGATGCCGGCGGCGAAAACAGATGAAGTTTCAGGTGAGGGTGCTCTTCCGCCGCAAGGAACGCGCGACGAGCCAAGCGCCCGGCGCCACACTGTGCTGCGCTCGCTCGGGCTGGGCCTGATTACTGGCGCGGCCGACGATGACTGCTCGGCGGTAGGGACGTACGCGCAGGCAGGCGCACAGTTCGGCTACAAGATTCTTTGGACGGCTCCCATCACCCTTCCCATGATGGTCGCGGTCGTGTACCTGTCAGGCAAACTGGGGCAGGTAACAGGGCAGGGATTGTTTGGCGTACTTCGCAGCCATGTGCCGCGCTGGCTGATGTACGCGATTCTGGCAGGCGTGATCTTTGGCAATGTAATTGAGGCGGGGGCAGACATCGGTGGTATGGCTGCAGCGGCCGGTATCTTCCTGCATGTGCCGGCATGGGTGCTCATCGCCTCCATTGGCGCCATCTCGCTGGTGCTCCAGATATGGGGCTCGTACGCGATCCTTCGCAACATCTTTCGGGTGCTCGCGCTGACGCTGCTGGCCTACGTAGGTTCGGCGTTGCTGGCGCATCCACAGCTTGCTTCGGTCGTTCGCGGAACGCTTGTGCCGGATCTCCATTTCGATCGCAACCTGCTTGCGATCCTGGTGGCAATTACCGGCGCCTCGCTTTCGGCGTACCTGTACACCTGGCAGTCAAACGAGGAAGTAGAAGAAAAGATTGCGGCCGGCCAGCGGAGCCTGGCTCAGCGCCGCGGGACGACCGAGGCCGAGCTGAAGACGAGCCTGTGGGACGTAGTGTTTGGCATGCTCTTTTCGAGCGTGGTGATGTATTTCATCATGCTCGCAACAGCGTCAACGCTGTTTGCTGCCGGGCAGCACCAGATCGACACGGCAGCGCAGGCTGCGCAGGGGCTTCGTCCGATAGCCGGCAGCGCTGCGAGCGCCCTGTTTACCCTGGGTATTCTCGGTGTTGGCTTCCTGGCTATTCCGGTCATGACTACCGGCGCGGCCTACGATGTATGCCAGAGCACAGGCTGGGTAAATGGCCTGCACTACAAGCCGGCAAAAGCCAAGAAGTTTTATGCGGCAATCACGGTGTTCACGCTGGTAGCCATGGCATTGAACTTCACCGGAGTGAACCCGATGCGGGCGCTGGTCGGCGCAGGTATCGTGCAGGGGTTTTCGACGCCGCCGCTTATGCTTCTCATCATGGTGCTGACGAACCGGCGGTCGATCATGGGGGACAAGGTGAACGGGCGCTTGGTGAACGTGCTTGGCTGGGTCACCACAGGCGTCATCTCCGCGGCCTCAATTTGCCTGATCTACAGCTTCATACGTGCCTAGCGTGAGTAGGCGGGGCTGATTGCAAGGCCGCTGAGTTGCAGGATGAGCAGGTTGACCGGCTCGGTGGGGTTGGGTAGACTCGGTTGAGTACCAAGCGGGAGTAGCTCAGTGGTAGAGCATCGCCTTGCCAAGGCGAGGGTCGCGGGTTCAAGTCCCGTCTCCCGCTCCAATGGCTCTCTCGTGGCCTGCTTTTTATTGTGTTCTAAGGCCGCGATTTGTAGTGGAAACGGGTACAGGACCGTTCGTTCCCAGGCCCCCTCGATTCTCCATCTGCGGGCGAGTTGAGGCTGGCGCATACTCGGTTTGCTTGGTCGGCGACGGCGCGGTACCCAAGTGGTAAGGGAGAGGTCTGCAAAACCTTTATGCGCCGGTTCGATCCCGGCCCGCGCCTCCACAATTCTCACCCTGAAATAGCTCTGAGAATCAAGCGCCGGACCAGCAGAATATAACTTGCTGAGAGTCTTCGTCGGCCGCGTATCTGCCAGGCCGCAGTGCAGCTGGCATGCGCGTCTTCACCTGAGGTGATCAGCCGTCAGATTGGGTCCCGGGGCCCGGTTCTCGAAGAGCAGTGTCTTTGCGGCCTCGATCAAGTTGGCGGGGCCGTCAGTACTCTGCATGCAGGCGTCCACCAGATCTTCGATCGCGGGGTGGCGGGGCTGGAGGCAGAGGAGCAGCAGCCTGGGGTGCGGTGCTGCGCGGCGGAAATCTCTGGCCAGCCGAGCCACTTCTTCATCGGCAAGAGAATGGCCAAGGACCACAAGGTCGACTCGCGTGTTTGCACTTACAAGACGTGCCTGGTCCGGGGTGGCTGACCGCACGCTTCGACCGAGTGTGCGGAGGACGTCCGCGCGAGTCGCCAGTAGCTGGATATCCCGGCCGATAGCAAGGATGCAGCCGTCACCAGAAGCGCCCGCGTTGCGGGCCGAATAGCCTGCATAGTGAGTAGCCAGATTGTTTCCTTGCGCTTCAAAAGGCATGGTTCGCTCCAACGGGCGTGACAGCTCGGATAGACCTACCAGTGAGATTGGAGCCGCGGCATGAACGGCGATGTTCGCCAGAAAACATATTAAGCAAATCAGATTTCCGGCCGGCCACTTTGTTTTCGCCTGAGTGAAAAGCATTGGCAGTACATAAGCTCCAGGGGAGCCTCTTTTCGGGCGGTCGTTCAGCCCTTTTCGCGGAATCGCTTGTGGAGCCTGTAGACTCGGCTGCGACCAGGAATGCCGGAGGCGGATGTGGCTTACGAGAAGAGACCTGCAGAAGAACGAGTGACCCGCCGGCAAGCGCTGGGCGCACTGGGCGCGGTCGGGTTCGCAACAGCCCTGCCGCGAGTGCTTGCGGCGCAGACTGGAAGCGCGAAACCGCTGCAGCTTACCGTGCACAGCCGTGACGTGGTGGCGCGGGTACCATCCACATTTACGGGACTGAGCTACGAGTCGGCACAGTTGGCGCATCCTGCTTTCTTTGCCGGCAGCAACGCACAGCTGGTCGCACTGGTGCGCACACTTGGTGCGCGGGGCGTGCTGCGCATCGGCGGCAACACGAGCGCGTTTACAACCTGGGTGTCAGGAGCAGGCGGAGATGCAAGCGACGGCGCCGGGTATGGGCCCGACCGGGGTGCGCAGGCCACGAAGCAGGTGCCGGGAATGTACCGGATCACCCCAGCGGCTATCGACAATCTAAGCGGCTTTCTCGATAAAACGGGCTGGCAGCTCATCTACGGCTTGAATCTGCGCCATGGCACGCCCGAAACCGCGGTAGATGAGGCTGCATACGTGGTGAAGGCATGCGGGTCGAAACTGCTGGCACTGCAGTTCGGTAACGAGCCTGACCTGTTCCGCCACGACGACGGCGGGGATGGCGGCAAGGGCAGCCTTTGGACGTATGAGGAGTTTCTGCCGAAGTGGAAGGCGATGTACGCGGCCGTACACGCGCGGATGCCGGGGATCGCTATTGCCGGTCCGGACAGCGCGTTCCGGCAGGGCTGGGCCGGGCACTTTGCCGAAGATACTCGTGGAGAGATCTCATTATTGACCACGCACTACTACGCAGAGGGGCCGCCGACCGACCCAAAGATGACGATCGACTACCTGCTGCATCCCGGCGAGCGGCTCGCGCAGGACGTGTACTCGGCGATCGACGCGGCAAAGGCTGCACAGCTGCCGTTCCGGATGAGCGAGGGAAACAGCTGCTACAACGGCGGTAAACCCGGCGTGAGCGATACCTTTGCCTCGGCGCTGTGGGCCGGCGACTTCATGCTCGATCTGGCAGGCCGTGGAGTGACCGGCGTGAACCTGCATGGAGGTGGAACTGGTGTGTACACGCCGATCGCGACCGACGCGTCCGGCCAGTCAAGTGCACGGCCTGACTTCTACGGCATGTGGCTTGCCGGGCAGTTTGCGGGCGCCGAAATGGTGCGCACCGAACTGGGCGCAGCTGCCAGAGACGCAAATGTGACGGCTTATGCAGCACGCATCGCCGACGGGGTGCTGGTAGCTGTGTTCAACAAGGGGCAGTCGGCAGTGGACCTGCAGCTCGAAGGTGTCGCTGCAGCCGGGCGCACGATGGCGCTCACCGCACCATCGCTCGATAGCACCAGCGGAGTGCAGCTGGGGCGAGGCGAGCGTGCCAGCGGCAAGATCTGGACAGCCGAGCCGGATGGGAGCTTCTCGCACAGCACTGTGCGCGTTGCCGCAGCTTCGGCTCTGCTGTTGCGGGCCGGACGGGGCTGAAGTAGTGCACTATCGCCAGCAGAGGCATGCAGCCTAGTGTTGCTCGGTGAGGAAACGCTCGACCTCAGCATGGTCTGGGGCTGCACGCATCGCGCCTGCTCTGGTGATGGAGATTGAGGCTGCTGCTACAGCGAAGCGCAGCGCTTGCTCGAGCGCTTCGCCGCGAAGCAGCGCAGCGGCAAAGGCGGCGTTCAGCGTATCGCCGGCTCCGGTGGTATCGACTACCTCAACGCGCGGGGCAGGCACCATGTGCCAGTCGCCATGTTCCGAAAGAACGGCCGCACCATGCTCGCCGAGCTTGAGCAGGATGTTGCGAGGGCCCAACTGCTGGAATCGCAGGCACAAAGCGCGCGCTTCTTCCGCGCGGGCGTTCGTCTCGGTTGCGTTCTCACCCTCCTTGCTGTCCGCGTAAAAACCGGCTTCCGTCTCGTTTGGCGTGAACCAGCTGAGCTGGCGGAGGATCTCCGGCGACAGAGGCGCAGCTGGAGCTGGGTCGAGCATCACCGGCACACGCGCTTGGCTGGCGATACGGAGAAGCTCTTCAAGCACGGGCAGGGGCGTTTCCAGCTGCGTCAGCACCATGCCGGCAGCGCAATGCGGTCCCGATGTGCCTGCAGATGCGCCACAGAGAGCGTTCCATTCGCGCTGGAGGCGACGAGGATGCTGTTCTCGCCGGCAGGCGTGATGAGCACCAGAGCGGTGCCGGTTGGTTCGTCACCTTGCGCGACTGCGGAAATGTCGACGCTGGCCTGCTGCAGCTCAGAGAGCAGCAAGCTGCCTGCATCGTCCGCACCGACGCAGCCAATCATGCTGGTAGGAGCACCGAGGCGAGCCGCGGCAACGGCCTGGTTCGCACCTTTGCCGCCGGGTGCTCGCGTGAATCCGCGCGCAAGCTGCGTTTCGCCGGGCGTGGACAGATGGCTGATCGAGAGCGTGAGATCGATGTTGAGGCTACCGACGACAACAATCGAGCTGGGCGGCATGAAGGGCCCTCTTTCTGGCGTTTTTGCCACGGTGACAGAGCTGCCCGGGGGCGAACTGCTGCTGCATTGCCATCGGCAGGCTGGGAGCTGGTGTTTGTGCGCGTGCCGGAAGCAGGGAGCAGAGGAGAGCGGCCGCGACAAGCAGAAAACGTAAGATCACGAACTGAGGACTCCAAGATGGTAGAGACTGCGTCGGTTTGTGCCTGGGGTGCAACGCCGTGCTCCATGCAGCATCATGCTAATCCCGGAGTGTGGTCTTAGTGGTTTGTTTGCCCTGGCGCTGCGGGAGTGCTTGCCGGGAACACGGGATCCAGGGTACTTGCCCTACGATCTACCGGGGGCAGTTAAATAGTGACTTTGGTCTAAGTTACCTCCATCATTCGCACTACTCAGGCAACGTTTGATGACACTACAAGCTCCCATCATCGGTCGTCACTACGCTCATGAAAGAGGAAGAGGCACTATGGGACACGGAATTATCTGGTGGGTGATCGTTGGCCTGATCGCAGGCTGGCTGACGGGCAAGATAATGAGCGGCGGCGGCTACGGGCCGATCATGGATATTGTCATCGGCATCATCGGCGCGCTGATTGGCGGCTTTCTTATGTCGCATCTTGGCTTCGCAGGTTCCGGGGGCTTGATCTACAGCATTGTGGTCGCTGTCATTGGAGCGGTCCTGCTTACGCTGCTGTTGCGGCTAGTCACGCGTGGGCGCGTGCAACAGGTCTAAATCACCGCAGCAACTCTCAACCTCTGCAAGAGAAAAGCCCGCGAAAGCGGGCTTTTGCACGTTTGCATGACGGGAGGCACTCGCACGCAGCAGGCACTTGCTAAGCCGGTGCTTCTCCTTCCTGGTGTGGCCTCGGAAGCAGCCGTGAAAAGCGGTATCCTAGAAAATGGACTTGCATAGCCGGGCGTGGCTGGTGCCTGTGCTTGTGAGGCCAGCCGAGCGTGATACTTCGTCCTCGGAGCCTGCCGAACAGTGTTCGCGTAAGGCAGCAGAAGGGAAGTTCGTGGATGGGCGCGGAGAGACGTCGTGTTGTTGTCACCGGTATCGGGCTGGTAAGCCCGCTGGGCACCGGCACAGAGAAAACCTGGGAAGGTATTGTCGCCGGTGAGCCTGGTATCGCGCCGATTACTCTTTATGATCCTTCGGGTTTTTCATGCCGGTTTGCCGGAGAGGTCAAGGACTTCGACCCGCACCAGTTTATCGAGCGGAAAGACGCCAAGAAGATGGGCCGCTTCATCCAGTTCGCTCTTGCGGCTACGCATGGCGCCATGGAGCAGAGCCGGCTGAAGATGGCAGTGGAAGATCGCGAGCGCGTCGGCGTGTACGTGGGCAGTGGCATCGGCGGTTTTGAAGTAATCGAGCGCGAACACATAAAGCTGACCACCAGCGGCCCCGACCGCATCTCGCCTTTCTTCATCACGGCAAGCATCGCCAACCTGGCCGCGGGACAGATCTCTATTCGATATGGTGCCGCCGGGCCAAACCTGACGGTAGCCACTGCCTGCACCACTGGTGCGCACGCCATTGGGGAGTCCTTTCGCATCCTGGAGCGGGGCGATGCTGACGTCATGATCTGCGGGGGCGCCGAGGCTGCCGTCACGCCACTCTCTATCGGCGGGTTCGCCGCCATGCGAGCGCTTTCCACGCGGAATGACGACCCGGCGAGGGCCTCGCGCCCGTGGGACTTGGGTCGAGACGGCTTTGTCGTTGGCGAAGGTGCCGGAATCCTGGTTCTGGAAGAGCTTGCGCACGCCGAGGCGAGAGGAGCGGCCGTTCTTGCTGAATTGGTAGGCTATGCCGCGAACTCGGACGCTTACCACACCAATGCGCCGCCGGAGGATGGTCGGGGAGTGCGCCGGGTGATGCAACTCGCACTGCGAGACGCAGAACTTGAACCATCGGCGATCGGGTACCTGAACGCCCACGCAACCTCTACCCCGCTCGGGGATCGCGCCGAGGCGCGAGCGATCCTGACTGCTTTCGGTGATCATGCGCCGAAGGTCGCGGTAAGCTCGACCAAGTCAATGACTGGGCACCTGCTGGGCGGCGCAGGCAGCCTGGAAGCAGGACTGACGGTGCTTGCACTGCGTGACCAGCTGGCTCCGCCTACGACCAACCTCCATGAGGTCGAACCTGAGACGGCCGGCTTTCACCTGGTACGCGACCAAAGCGAACCCGTTGCGATGGAGTACGCGATGACCAACTCTTTCGGCTTCGGCGGCACCAATGCTTCGCTTGTCTTCCGTCGCTACCCGGCTTCGCGCCTGCCCTGAGCGCCGCGGCCGCTACTCGAGTGCCCAGCCGTAGCGAAGCAGCGGGGCGGCAGCCGTCGCAAAACGCACCAGCGAAGCCAGTACTTCGCTAGAGCCTAGCTCCTTCGGTACGAGATCCTGTCGAACAATGAAGTTCCTGAGCCGCAGCAGCGGCGCGGCCGATGTTTCCGCATAAGCTTCGTAGCCGCGCGGTGTCCGCTGGAGGGCCTTCTCCATTTCCAGCGGGAACTGCTCTGCGATGCGAAGCAGCGGAGAAGGGTCGGCCACGATACTCTCGCGCCAGCGCTGCAGGTGGTTCTTGTCCGGCTCCCAGAAACCAGCGGCCGCGAAGGGCTGCTTGGCATCCAGGTGCACATAAATGACGCCGTCCTGGTGCTTGTCACCCTCTCGATACAAGGCAGAGCTGATACGCGTGTGAAACGGCCGCTTGTCTTTCGGGAAGCGGATATCGCGGTAAATACGATGAACGGGTGAGCGCCGCGCTGCTTCAAGCGGCAGACCTGCCTCATGAAGCGCACTAGCCAAATCGCGCACCAGCAGCAGCATCGGCGCGACTAGGGTCGTTTCATACACGCTCTTGCGCGAGGCAAACCACTCGCGGTCGTTGTTGCGCGCCAGTTTGTCGAAGAAGCGGAATGAGTTAGCGGGAAAGCCGGAGAACAACTGCTCTGGATCAGCCGCTACAGCAACGCTCTTTGCACTTTTCGGCATGTTAGCTATCTTCCCACGCGGATCAGGTCCCTACCTGCACCTCGTAGTCCGAGCCGCCGGAGTACGTTGCCGGCAGCGACTCAACGCGAAGTGATGACGTTTGCTGCATTCACCTCTAGATCGCTCGAAAGGCGTAGAGCAAAAGCATACGTTCTAGTGATGGCAACTATAGTGCACGACCACTAGAGTCCATGACGAGCGTCGCAAGGGGGGCCTGACGATCGAATGGATAGCCAATCTCCCGAGCGTAAAGGAGGACTTCCGTCTCAAGGGTAAGAAAGGAGTCAAGCCGGGCGAGGCAGCAGGGAGTTAGCAGCGAGGCCCGCACTTGAGGGTGATCCTCAAGCGCTAGAGCTGCCGAGCAATGCAACGGATTATTTTCTAAAACCCGAGACTTCTGTCCGGTCACCGGAATCGTCTATGGCATCTGCGCCGACGTCCGGTCCATGCCACTTAAACCTTTCTACACAAGCTGTGATACTCAACATCACCTGCGTCACGAGAGAACTACACGGACTGATACCTAAATACTCCGACCATCTGAATCTCCTTTCACCTTCCGCATCCCTATGACACGGGTAAGATGTGCGCCGGTTTACACACTCAAAGGGACCGCATCTGCGCCTGACCGCGCCTAACTTAACTAGGAGAACCTACCATGAAACGTTCCAAGCGAAACTGGACGCGCGCTCTCACCTTAGTGGGTGTGATTGCGCCGACACTTATCCTGCCGATCTCTGCGAAAGCACAAAGTGAAGCTGCTCCTTCTTACAGCGCGTGGAACAACGCATTCCTTGTCCAGAACGGCGGCAACACCTACTACGCTGATGAAGAAACGAGTGTTGGGACAGAAGAGGCGAAGCTATACACCGGCGCCCTCGATATCGCAGTAGCCGAGGATGTATACCAGCAAACTCACAGCCCGGATCAGCAGGCATTGATTGTGTCATTGATGACAACGTTCCTCTCCGATTTTGGGAACGGCACGAACTGGAGTTACGACGGCTACAACGACGATCTTGGATGGATGGTGAATGCTTCACTTCGTGCTTACCAGTACACAGGCAACCCGCTGTATCTGACGACGGCGGAGGAAAACTGGAACACCGGATATAACCGCGGCTGGAACGTCTCTCTCGGTGGTGGGATTGAAGAGCAGTTTCAGGCAAGCGTACCGGAAAGAACGGCGCTCGCCAACGATAACTTTGCCTGGGAAGGCGCGACGCTGTATCAGCTTACCGGTGAAACCAGCTATCTGAAGAAAGCAAAAAACATTTACGCGTGGGTGGAAGCGAACCTCTTCAATGCAACTGAAGTAGCAAACGCAAAAGGAGCTCCCGGGCAGATCAACGAAGCCATACTGGATTCCAATGGCTCGCTTGTTTCTTCAGACAACACGTACAACTCAGGTTCCTTTCTGACAGCAGCTGCCATTCTCTATCGTGTCACTGGAGACCAGCAGTATTACAGCGACGCACAGCTGGCTATCAGCCACGTCATCAACGAGCAGCCAACCCTTAAGGGTCCATCTGAGTGCTGCGGAAATCAGTGGGCCTACTGGTTCACCTACGGTCTAAGCATGTTTGCGACGGAGACGAACTCCTGGGCTGAGTATTTGCCCTACCTCCAGGCCAATGCGAATGCAGCCTGGAGCGAGCGCAATAGCAAGAATCTCACCTGGAACGACTGGACGAATCCGACGACGGAAGCAGTTGGTCCGGGCTCCACAATTGGGCCGGATGCGGTAGAAACGGGAAGCGCCGTCGCTATATGGCAGCACTTGCCCCCACCGAGCCTTGAGCTCGCCGGCACATATGAAATACAAAATGCCGGCAATGGACTGGCTTTAAATGTGGTTGGAGCGTCTACCGCTGCCGGTGCCGAGATAATCGAGTATCCGTTTAGCAGCGGCTCCACGAACGCGCTCTGGACCTTTGTACCGACCAGCGGTGGTTATTACCACATCAAGAATGTGAACAGCGGCAAGGTAATCGACGTGATGGGTAAATCCGCAGTCAGTAACGCTACCCTCGTACAGAGTGCAGCCGCGAAGGATTTTATTCCGGGAAGCGATGAATGGCTGCCGGTGCAGAACCCGGATGGAACTTACTCCTTCTACAACTTCAATAGCCTGCTGGCGATTGATACTCCAAACGATAGTGCCGAAAGTGGAACTCAGCTTGACCAATACTTCGGAAACAGTACGCCCGCGCAGAAATTCAACTTGGTTCCACAGTAAAGATTAGGCTCTGAGAAAGCCGCGTGCTCCCCGTATCGTTCGCGGAGCGCGCGGCCTCTCGTCGTTACCGAAGAAAGCAGACTAGATCGACAAGTTCAGTATCCGGTTCAGCCGCTGCACAAAGCTGGCGGGGTTCTCAATCGGCACACCTTCCATAAGCAGGGCCTGGTCGAAGAGCAGCCACGCTGCGTCCTCTGTGGTCGTGTCATCCGGGCGGGCGAGTAGTTTGCGGACGATCTCGTGGTCCGGGTTAATCTCAAGCGTAGGCTTTGGCGCAGGGATATCCCGCTGACCCATGGCGCGCAGCATCTGCTGCATCTTGAGGGATGGTTCTTCCTCGTCGGAGACGATGCAGGAAGGGCTGTCAGCCAGGCGCACGGAGGCTCTGACATCCTTCACTCGGTCGCCAAGCGTCAGCTTGAGCTTCTCGACCAGCGGCTTGAGTGCCTCGGTCCTGTCCGGCTCGGTCTCGTCCTTCAGATCCTCGCTGGTAGAAGCTTTGCTGACTGACTTCAGCTCGAGCTCGCCGTACTTGTCAACGCCTCCAAAGACGATCTCGTCGATATCATCGTCGAGCAGCAGCACCTCGATGCCTTTTCTTCGGTAGACCTCGAGTAACGGCGAGGTACGCAGCAGCGCTTCGGCGCCTCCGGTGATGTAGTAGAGGCTCTTCTGCCCGTCGATCATGCGTGATTTCACCTCCGCAAGGCTGGTCAGACCTTCTACCTTCGTTGACTTGAAACGGACGAGGTCGAGCAGCGTTTCGCGGTTGGCATAGTCGCTGTGCAGACCCTCTTTTAGAGGACGGTTGTACTCGGTGATGAACCGGAGGTACTCGTCCGGACGGTTCTCTGCGACAGCCTTGAGCTCGGAGAGGATCTTTTTGACGCTCGCAGTACGAATACTGGTCAGCACGCGATTCTGTTGGAGGATCTCGCGGCTGACGTTCAGCGGCAGGTCCTCGCTGTCAACGATGCCTCGAACAAAGCGCAGATACTGCGGCAGGAGCTCTTTCGCGTCGTCCATGATGAAGACGCGCTTGACGTATAGCTTGACGCCGACCTTGTACTCGGACTGGTACAGGTCGAGCGGCGCCTTGGCCGGCACATAGAACAGAGTGGTGTACTCGAGGCTGCCTTCGGCTTTTGTATGGAACCAGAAGAGCGGGTCTTCCCAGCCGCCCGCGACCGATTTGTAAAGCTCTTTGTAGTCCTCCTCCGTGAGCTCGCTCTTCGGCCTGCGCCATAGCGCGCTCGCAACATTCACCTGCTCGGTAACGCGGGTCTTCTCCGACTTCTTCTCAGCCTCGTTCCACTCGCTTTTGTCGTAGGTCAGGAAGATAGGGAAAGCGATGTGATTCGAATACTTCTTGACGATCTCCTGGAGGCGCCAGCTGTTCGCATACTGCTTGCCTTCCTCGTTGAGGTGCAGCAGCACGGTTGTGCCATTGGCTGGACGCTCCGCCTGCTCAATCGTGAAGCCGGCCTTGCCGTCGCTCTCCCACCGCCATGCCTGCTCGTCGCCGGCTTTGCGCGAGAGTACCTCGATGCGATCCGCCACCATAAAGGCGCTGTAAAAGCCTACGCCAAACTGCCCGATGAGATTCGAGTCCTTGCGAGCATCGCCAGAGAGCTGCGAGAGAAAGCTCTTGGTGCCGGAGCGCGCGATGGTGCCCAGGTTGGAGGCCAGATCGTCCTCGTTCATACCAATGCCGGTATCGGCGATCGTGAGCGTACTGTTCTGCTCATCGAGTTCCAGGTCGATGCGAGCTTCAAACGGAAGGGCCCTGTAAGCGTCGTCGGTCAATGTCAGATGGCGCAGCTTGTCCAGAGCGTCGGAAGAGTTGGAGATCAGCTCACGCAGAAAGATCTCGGGATGTGAGTAGAGAGAGTGGATGATCAGCTGTAACAGCTGACTGACTTCGGTCTGGAATTCACGTGTCGGCATGGCTTTCGCTCCATGATAAAGAAAGCGGAGATGATCGCGAAGACCTCCGCTCCTCTTGGAACCGCTTGGCTGCGCACCAGCGGGGAGGTACCCGGAGCGGACGCCGTGTGCGGATCGGCATCGTCTACTTAGACGCAGGTGCGGAGTAGCCCTGCCACAGGTACTCCAATGCTTCGGGCAGCGTCTGCTCTTTCACAGCGTGGTCAACATGGCCGGCATTGCGCGCGAAGACGAACTGGTAGTGGTATCCCTTCGCCTTCAGCACGCGGGCCATCTCCTCGTTGGCGACGACCCAGTCGTGCAGGTTATCCCGCATAACATTCGGATTCAGCAAGTCTCGATCTCCGACCTCAAGCCAGAGCCGCAGAGGTTTGCGCGGAGCATCCGGGATGAGGTGCTCGTAGAACTCAGCGGCGCCATGGGGCGTCTGCGGGTTCGAAGGCCACTGCTGGTTCACGTAGGTGCCGGAGTAAGTCAGCACACGGTGGTACAACTCCGGGTGGTACCAGGCCATGCTCAATGCGCACGAGCCACCGGAGCTGCCGCCCATGGTGGCACGGCCGTCGGGGTCACTCGTAAGCCGGACGTGGAAGCGCGATTCCACGGCCGGGAGCACCTCTTGCTCCACAAAACCGGCATACCGGCCGGAGATCGTGTCATACTCCAAGCCCCGTTCGCTGCCCTGTGCGTCGCCTCCGCCATTCGCGATCGAGATGGCGATCATGGTCGGCACCCGATGCTCAGCGATCAGGTTGTCCAGCACTGTAAAGAGGAGCGGATCGGGGCCATCGGCGCCAACGATGAACGGCGCGGCTACTCCGGGAACATACTGCTTCGGAACGTAGACCGTGATGCGGCGTGTGTAGGGGGCAGCGTGGCTACTCGTGACCACGAGCTTTGCAGGATTCTTCGGATCAGGCGTGCCGAAGGTGCCCGGATCGCGTGCTATCCCAGGATAGAACCGGCTATTCTCCGAGTTCATGACGAACTCGGAGACCAGTCCCTGGAGCACGCCCGGCTTCGCGATGCTTTCAGGCGCCGGGGTATGCGTCGGCCCCAGGATGAAGTTGCCATCCTGCCCGGTCGGCGGCAGCGAGCCGTCGCTTAAGTCGAGGGCGGGCACGTAGCCGGGCGTATGCGGGTCACGGACAGATGGCGTAGCTGCGCCCGGCGTTTGCGGGCGAGCTACAGGGAAAGTCAGAACCAGAAGAGCCAGCGCGAGAGTCCACGAGAGGTGCATATGCCTTCCTTGATGCAGCACCGGAGTATAGCCTGCCCTGGCCCAAAACTGCTGGACCTCTGCTTCCTCCTGTCGCAGTCGTCGCATGTCACGCCGGCGGCACTGCATCCCGATCCGCAGGACAAAGCTGGAGATCGCCCGCGTATGCGATAGTTCGCGCATAAGCGTGGCGAGCCAGCCCGGGTGCTAGCTGACCATGGCTGGCTTGAGTTCTTCCTCGCACCACTGGCGAAAGGAGATGGGGGTAGTGGCTTGCGGAATGCGAGGAACGCTGTGGTCGAGGCCCTCGTTCTTGGCGGCCATCATGTCGATCATGCCTTGTGCCATGGCCTTGGTAGCGCCTCGTTCGGTAAGTTGCGATTTGAGAGCCTCCAAGAAACTCTTTGTAAACCGATTCTCTTGTTCCAAGGAGAACCTCGGCTCAATCGTGAAGAATGACCTGCAGCAGGGACTTGTGAACCTGTATACGATCGCTGTACTCAATGAAACCTAACTTGCGGAACCGGTTCAGGAAGAAGTTCACGCGGGGCCGTGTGCAGCCGACCATAGCCGCGAGAGTTTCCTGACTGATCTGCGGGACGAGTGTTTCTTGTGCGCCTTCCTTGCCGAAATTCGCCAGCAACAATAGCGTTCTGGCTAGTCTTTTCTCGGTCGAGTTGAAGAGCTGATCTACCAGGTCGGCTTGGATGCGGCTTGTTCTTGCGAGAAGGTAGGCGATGAAGAGAGCTGACAGCTCAGAGTCCTCCCGAAGCACGCCAATCATACTGGTCTTGTCAATCCGAAGGAGGATGCAGTCCGTGAGGGCTGTAGCCGTTGCGGTGCGAAACTGCTGTGCCGTGGAAAGGCATTCTTCCCCGGCGAAATCTCCCGCGCCGAGAAGCGCGATCGTAGCTTGCTTGCCCGCCACTGAGACAACGGTGAGTTTGACGGTGCCCTCCCGGATGAAAAACAGCGTGGCACAGGAGCCGCCCTGGGCGTAGATAGCGTCGGCTTTGTGGTACGGAATCGTCATCTTACCGAGGCCGGCCCGGTCTAGAAATCGAAGTACATCAAAGGTTTCGAAAGTGGTTTGATTTTCGGGCATCACGACCTTCGCGTCCCTGGAAGGGTTATCAGGCGAAGCATACAACAGCGCCGGTTACCATGGTTCACCTTTTCTCGTCTAGCTGCTTGACGGCCAAACTCCATGTTTGTTTCTTGCCTGTCCAAAATAGAACAGCATTTCGGTAACAGAGGGTAGAGGGTAACTCTTGGACGACATCTGAACGTGAGTTCGGCCGGAGTTGATCCGAGGCTGAGCGCGTTGTCGGAGGCAAATATGCTCTGCAGTGCCGGTCGCGCCTGCCTTCGTGATTACCAACAAGCAATTGTGGCAAGAACACGGGCGCGAGACTATGCGCTGCTTTCCGGGAAAGCCGCAGGCAGACACAGAGACCTACTGTTTACGGCAACCCAGGTTTACAGCCAGACCCTGGTGACTAGGTAACGCACCGGGAGTATGCGCAGACTGCCGCACAGCATCAATTGCCGAGGATCGAGCACAGTTCTCATCCATCTGTGGCTTCATAGGCCGCCAAGCAAGGTGAAGAGATATTGCAAAGTGCTCTGCAGCTCGCGCGAAAGCACAGGAGAGACATGGAAACGAGTGAGCTCGCGCTGGGCTTCCCGGAGGGATTGCGAAACCGAATGCTTTCGGCCTTGTCGCGGCCCCTTTCGGAACGCTTGTCGCATCTTCCGCAGGGCTCCAATCTCGTAAAAGCAGATCGGGATGTGCAGTGGGTGTACTTCCTGGATTGCGGCATGGCGTTTGTGATCAGCTGCGATGCAAGCGGAGCGCTCATTGAGGTAGGCGTGATTGGGCGGGAGGGCATCGTCGGCGTGTAAGCGCTTCTTGGCCCGTGCCAGACTCACAATGTAACCATCATGCAGGGCGAGGGCAACGGGTAGCGGATCCGGGAGCCCGAATTAGACCGCCAGTGTTCTAGCGCCAATCCTTTGTATATCGCAAATCCTAATTTCAAGAACAAATTCGGCCACAATGCACAGCGACTGTTCTATGAGAGAAGAAAGGCTCGCATGCACTTTCCGATCCAATCCAGCCCCTGCTGGAACCAGCAGAATCCAAAAGCAGCCATAACGGATGCAACGGGAGCGGTCATCGCCTTCGCGACGGCATCCACACCGGCTCAGGCGGAAATTAACGCGGCTGAGATAGTCGCCGCACTGAATCTGTATCTGGTTAGTGATGCGGAGAAGCTGAGGCGTTCACTGCTGTCATAAGCTACGTACCTCACCCACTGCCGGGCAAGCTGCCAGTGCGAAGGTTCTCGTAGGGCGCTTTCATGCGCCGCACAACCTTGTTCCTCGCTACTTGGTAGCGCCGCGCAACAGCATTACAGAAGTTCCGCTTCTGCCGCCCGTAAAAAGGGTGCCGCTGTGGGGTTACAGAGGGCCGGGCATACCTGAACACCCTAACCGGCCAAACTAACGCTTGGTAGGCACGACT
>CAXTMF010000001.1:615820-926069 GCA_964245435.1 uncultured Acidobacteriaceae bacterium | reverse complement strand
GCGTGGTCCAGGGTCGGGGGGCGGCAACCGCGCATAAACTGGCTCACGACGGCGGCTTTGCTTCCGCTGTTTGGATTAGCTACAAAGAAAGGCTGCGCGTGAGCGCAGCCTTTCTTATTCCCTGATGAAGCTTGTCGACGATATGCCACAGTTCCAGCGAGTCCGTGCACTTCTAGCCATGGTCGCCATCAGCCTCCTCTGGGGCTCAGGCTGGATTCTCGCGCCAACACTGGGCGAGACGGCTGCGCCCTTCGCGGCTAGTGCGCTCATCTTTGCAGTGGCCGCCGCAGTCTCAGGCCTCGCCCTGCCGCTGCTCGCTGGTCTTGCTGCTGATCAACCCAGAGTTGCTATGCAAACCAGCCTGACGCTCGCGCTCGCGATGCTGGCCGTGCCGCTCACGCTGCTGCTAATCGTCGGCCAGCACGGCATCTCGGGCTGGATCCCGCTTCTGTATGCGCTGATGCCGCTGCTTGCCGGTTTCCTGCGCGACACGTGGTCCCCGGCGATGGTCGTTGCCGTGAGCGCGGTACTTGTTCTTCTGAACGGCGCCGTGCCGTTTACGCCGGCAAAGATGCTTTGGGCTGCTCCGGTGCTCGCGGCGGTCGCATCGCAGGCCTGGGCGCTTGGTTACGCCGCCAAGCGTCTGCGGCGATGCTCTCCTGCTGCTCTCGTCAGAACTTTCGCACTGCAGGCCGCCGTGACTGCGGTGGTGCTCGCCGCCGGCAGCTTTCTATTTGATCCTTCTCCGCGGCTTGCGCAGCTCTCGCATTGGAGCTTGCTCGATGCAGGCTCGCTCGCTTTGCTGGCGATCGCTGGGACGGCCTTGCCCTACGCGGGATTGTACCGGCTGCTCGCCGGCGGCGAACTCGCGCCGCAGCAGGTGGCTACCACGCAGTGGCTGCAGACGCTGACGGCTGTCGTGGAGAGCGCGGCTTTTGTGCGTGTGCGGCTTTCGTGGCAGGTGCTGCTTGCCGGCGCGGTGTTACTAGCATGCGCCTGGGCCGTGCTGCGCAAGCCGGCTGACAGCGAAGAAAACTCCCTTACTCTTCGTGGTTCCGCTGGAACGGAAGCGACTTGAAAAGACACTGTACTTGCGTAGACTGGGTGCCATGAGCGCCTGCTTCTACATAGTGGTGGAAGGCGAGGACCCTGGTTACGACATTTACGTCGAAGGCCATGCTCTGGCCCGGTACGAGGGTGAGCTAGAGCAGTTGGCGCACTCGCTCAACGTACGCCCGCTACTCGACTTCTTCTCAGCGGATCGAAATTCGATGGCAATGCTGCTGGAGCAGGGCGCTGGTGATCCGGCATGGAACGAGACGCTGCCGGAGCCGCAGTGGTTCATGCCGGGCGAGGGGCTGAAAACCATTCGAGCTCTGCTCGACTATCTGGAACAGCATCCGGCACATTTTGGCGGAAGCACGAGCGCGCTGGCTGCCGAGATGCGCAAGTACCGGCAGGTTCTCGAAAATACCGTCATACACTCGCTCCGGTGGCATCTCGCGGTGAGCTGGGAGTAAGCCGTCGGCGGGTCGAAAGCGCGAAGTTGTTCCGCGGGACCTCAGCCCTCCAACTGCCTGCGAAGAAACATCGCCTGGCCGGCGTGGTAGCTGGTGTGATCGGCTGCGAGCAGCGCCTCGCGTAGAATCGTCTGCCCGTCGCCCCAAGGGATGGCTGCGAAAAGATCAGTTTTCGGGTTTTCAACTAGAGCGATCATCGCTTCGGTGTCTGCTTGGAGAGCCGCGAGCGCCTGCCGCGCTGCCTCGGCACTGTCCGGTGCTGCCGTCGCAGGCCAGTAATCATCGGGCCACTTCAGCGCGATGTAGGTCTTCTCTGTGCAGAAGACCAGCAGATCATGCAGGGCGATGCGCATGTGCTCGAGCAGCTGCCACAGTGAATGTGGCGCGCTGCCCGGCTTTGCGCTCCAGTCCTGGTTCGCGACTTCACGGAAGACGGAAGCAACATCCAGGTGTGCACCGCGGCCCTGCAGCAAGGCCACAACGTGTGCGCGCAAAGCGCTCAGCTGATCCTCGTTCATGCTTCACCTCTCGCCAAATCCGTCAGGCGCGACGTTTCGCGTTAGTTGAATACTTTGCCCATGCGCCGAATTTGCGCTCCCACCCCACGCAGCTTCTCCTCGATGTGCTCATAGCCGCGATCCATGTGGTACACGCGATCCAGGATCGACTCGCCTTCCGCAACCAGCGCCGCCAGCACCAGCGAGGCGGAGGCGCGCAGGTCCGAGCACATTACCGCTGCAGCCGAGAGCGGCGTCTTGCCGGTGATAGTCGCATTGCGGCCGTCGACCTTGATGCTCGCGCCCATGCGCGCGAGCTCGCCGACGTGCATGAAGCGGTTTTCGAAGATGTTTTCAATCACGACAGAAGTACCGTCGGCCTGGGTTGCAAGCGCCATGTACTGCGCCTGCATGTCAGTCGGGAAGCCGGGGTACTCCTGTGTGGAGACGTCGGCCGCTTTCAGGTTGCCCTCGCTGCGAACGCGGATTGAATCCTTGCCGAGGATGTCGATGCGCGCGCCGCAGTCCTGAAGCTTGTGGATCACGGCGCCGAGGTGCTCAGGGTTGCAATTGGAAAGTTGGAGGTCGCCGCCGGTAATCGCGCCGGCAATCAGGAATGTGCCGGCCTCGATGCGGTCGGGATTGATGCGATGGCGCACGCCGTGGAGCGAATCTACGCCTTTGACGCGGATCGTCGGAGTGCCGGCGCCCTCGATCTGCGCGCCCATCCCACAAAGCATTGTGGCCAGGTCGACGACCTCAGGCTCGCAAGCGCAGTTCTCAAAGGTGGTCTCGCCTTCCGCCAGTACAGCGGCCATCAGCAGGTCCTCGGTGCCAGTTACCGTGATCTTGTCGAAGGAGATCTCGGTGCCCTTGAGCCGCTCGGCACGCGCCTCAATATATCCGTGCTCATAGGTGAGCTTTGCACCCATCTTCTCCAGGCCCTTGATGTGCAGGTCGATGGGCCGGTCGCCGATGGCGCAGCCGCCCGGCATCGCGACGCGTGCAAGGCCGGTACGGGCGACCAAAGGCCCCAGCACAAGCGACGATGCGCGCATGGTTTTCACAATCTCGTACTTCGCTGTGGGATCGGAAAGCACCGAGCAGCTGACGGTTGTGCGGTGCTGCGCGCGTCCGTAGCCGAGCTCGACCTCGGCACCCATGGAAACCAGGAGTTTGCGCTCGGTCTCGATGTCCTGCACCTGCGGGATGTTCTCGAGTACGACCTCATCGGCTGTGAGGATCGCGGCCGCCATGCAGGGCAGAGCCGAGTTCTTCGCGCCGCTCACGCGCACCGTGCCGAGCAGCGGGTTGCCGCCACGAATGACGAACTTGTCCATGTGCTTTTGTGTACTCCCTCGCTGTCCAGTCTAATAGCCTGCCGGTGCTAAGCCGGCCGCCAAGCAGGCAAAGGGAGCGAGAGAGTACACTGGGCGGCGACTATGGTGAGCTCTCGGTCTTGCTTTGTTTTTGCCAGCGCGCTTTTGGCCCTCGCTGCCTGCGGCACCGCCCAGACTGCGTCATCTTCGCCAGCGCAGATGCTCACAGTAACGGCGCCAGCCGGTAGTGTCAGCGGGCACAGGCAGAACACCTCTGGCGGCGCCGCGTATGCCTTCCTCGGCATACCTTACGCAGCGCCGCCCGTCGGAGCGAGCCGCTGGAAGCCGCCCGCCCCGGCGCCCAGGTGGACCGGAACCCGGGACGCCGCGAGTTTTGGCTCGCGCTGCATGCAGCCGTCTTTGTACGACGACATGTTCTTTCGCGATCCGGGCGAGAGCGAGGACTGTCTGACGCTGAACATCTGGAAACCTGCCGCGGCCGGCGGCAAGAAGCTTCCGGTCATTTTCTGGATCTACGGCGGCGGCTTCACTACCGGCTCGACCTCGGAGCCGCGTCAGGACGGCGCTCATCTTGCAACGAAGGGCGTCATCGTCGTCACCTTTAACTATCGCGAGGGCATCTTTGGATTCTTTACGCATCCGGAGCTCATCGCGGAATCGCCTGAGCATGCGGCGGGAAACTACGGCCTGCTCGATGCGGTCGCTGCGCTTAAGTGGGTGCAGACCAACATCTCGGCCTTCGGTGGCGATCCGTCCAATGTCACCATCTTTGGCGAGAGCGCGGGCTCGTTCGCGGTAAGTGACTTAATGGCTTCCCCTCTGGCGAAGGCTCTTTTCGCGCACGCGATCGGCGAGAGTGGCGGCGCGTTCGGCGGCCCCACACTGCGGCTGGAGACTGTAGCCGCCCGCTCCGAAAAGGACGCTGATTTTGCCCGGACGGTGATGCACGCCAACTCGCTCGCGGAGCTGCGAGCGATGCCTGCCGACCAGCTCCTGACGGCCTCCCGAGCAACTCCGGCTGGCGGCCAGCCGCATGGCTTCGGGCCAGATATCGACGGGTACTTCCTTTCGCAGTCGCCGGCAGAGATCTTCGCGGCGGGCAAGCAGAACGATGTGCCCATGATCGCCGGCTGGAACCATGACGAAGGTGGGAACGGCAAGTCGGCCCTGGCGGTGACGCCCACCGGCGGCCAGAGTGCCGCGGCTCCCGCCAATGCTCCAGACGATCTCCAGCGTCTCAAAGATTTGGCGACAAAGGACTTTCCCGCGCGCTCCGACCAGTTCCTCCAGGCCTTCCCGGCCTCCACAGATGCCGAAGCGCTCGCCCGACTCCAGCAATACGCGACGGATCGGTTTATAGCTTTTGGCACCTGGGCATGGCTCGAGGCGCAGACCAGCACCGGTAAGGCTCCGGCATACCGCTACCGGTTTGATCTGGTACCGCCGCCCGATCCGGCGCGGCCCGGCCGTTACGGCGTTTTCCACTCCGACGACATCGAGTACGTCTTCGGCAATCTCGACTCGCGCAAGGGCATCGCCTGGAGACCAGAGGACTATGCCATGAGCGAGCAGATGATGACGTACTGGACAAACTTCGCGCGCACAGGTGACCCGAATGGCGGCGGGCAGCCGCATTGGCCCGCTTATACGCCGGCTTCAGGCTCCAAGGTCCTCTACCTGAACCAGCCTTCGCATGCAGAAAAGGACGATTTGCGGGATCAGTTCCTCTTCTTGCAATCCACCTATGCGAACAGGTAGTGACCCTGCGTGAGCTGCCGCTCACGCAAGGCGTGCGGCGTTGAATCGCTAGATCATCCGCATCGAGTGAGCCCACCGGAGCACGAGCATCGCACGCGCTGACCAGGCGGCAGTGCGAATCCAGTTGGTCGCGACGAGCTGATGGATCAGTTCTGCCGAGTATGCAATGTGCAGGCGATTGTGCAGCGGGGACTGCACAAAGGCAGTCGAGAGCCAGATGACTCCAACCAGGGTGGCGCCCGCCCACGCGCCAGCCGCGCTGATGCCGGGTTGCCGTAAGCCTGGGAGAAGCAGGGCAGCAGAGGTGGCAAGCTCGAGGAACATAAGAGGCGCTACGACGTAGGTGGTGCGGTTGGCATGCGCTGCCTCGTAGGCCGGGAACTGCTGCGCAGATACAGCTAGGAAGAGCGGGTAATGCACGATCTGGACGAACCAGATTAGCCCGAACATGGCCAGAGTCGCGAGCATCTGAAGCGAAAATGCGAGACGCACGCCGGCCTTTCTGAAGTTGTGTCCGAAGCAACAAACTCCGGATACGGAAAAGGAAAAGGCGAGCGCCGGGGCGCTCGCCTCTGCTGAGTTCTTGGTCTACAGATCCATGGTCGCGTCTTCAATCGCGCGCCGTACGTTGCCATCAGAGCGCGCAAGCCGGCGCACAGCTTCCTGCTTGTCGACGCCTGCTTTGAGCATGACCAGTGCGACAGGAACACTACGCCCTGCGCTCTTGATCACGCTTACCGCTTCATCGCGACTCACGGCGCAGGCCCGCTTTAAGATGGAGATGCCGCGTTCCACGAGCTTCGAGTTCTGCATATGCACATGAACCATAAGGTTCTCGTACACATAGCCGAGCCGGGTCATGGCGCCAGTCGTGATCATGTTGGTGATCATCTTCTGGGCGGTTGCAGCCTTCATTCGGGTCGAGCCGGATATGACTTCCGGACCTACATCGGCAATGATCGCGATATCGGCCGCGTTCGCAATCGGGGTGTTGTGATTGCAAGTGATGCACGCGGTGCGAGCCCCCTGTGTGCGCGCATAGGCGACGGCTGCAACAACATACGGTGTGCGTCCACTGGCCGAGAGCCCAATGACAACGTCCTTGCGCGAAGGACGGCGCCGCGCAATATCCCGTTGGCCCAGTTCTTCAGAGTCCTCGTTCACTTCGACCGGTGAGGCCAGGGCTTTGGGACCACCAGCCATGATGTACTGGATCGAGTGCGGGTCGTTCGAAAAATAGGGTGGGCACTCGCAAGAGTCCAGCGCGGCGATGCGCCCTGACGAGCCTGCACCGACATAGATCAGTCGTCCGCCCTCTCGCAAAGACCGTGCTACTGCGTCGATGACAAGCGCGATCTCAGGGAGCGCCTTCTTCACAGCCGCGGCAACTTTTCCGTCCTCGTGGTTGATAATTCGAGCGATTTCCAGAGCGGACTTTGTATCGAAACCCTGGGAAGCTTCGTTCGAGCCTTCTGTCGTCAGCTCGTGTAGCGCCGGCTCTTCGTGGTTGTCCTGATGCGTCTCAAATGGTGCCTGTGTTGTCGCCATCGTTTTCTCTTCGCCTACGTGCTCAGAGATTGTAGACCTTCGCATGCACCTTACGCTGCCTTATTCGGCGCCTCTACCCGGAAGTACTGCTTTGCAGGCACATCACAACTACATCGTGAAACGCGGGCCGCAGCGCTTGAATCTTTCGGTTTTCGCGTGTCGGGAATGTCCGATTGGTGAGCAGGACGATGGCGACGTCCATCTCCGGATCGATCCAGAGCGAGGTGCCCGTGTAACCAAGATGACCGAAGGAGTCCGGGTGCAGCCGCGTGCCGGAGGAGGATGGTGCACCGCTGGGAGTGTCCCAGCCGAGTGCTCGGGAAGAGCCTGGCGGTAGCTCAGCGCGACGGGTGAACGTGCGGACGGCCTCTGGCCTGAACAAGGTCTCAAACGAGCCCTCCCGCAAGGGCGCGAGCATTGCCTCGGCAAAGCGCAGCACGTCCAGCGTGGGAGCAAACAGCCCCGCATGGCCGCATACCCCGCCAAGCACGTAGCAGTTTTCGTCGTGTACCTGGCCCTGTACAACGCGTCCTCGAAAGGCGGCGTCTTCCTCCGTCGGCGGGATCATGGACCACTCGGCTGTCCGCCGTTTGAACCGCGTCGCCGCCATATGAAGCTCGTCGAAGATCTCGCGCCGGCAGAAGCTTGCCATGGACTCGCCGGCAGCCACCTCAAGTGCCTTGCCGAGCAGAATAAATCCCAGGTCAGAGTAGGCGGCAACACTCCCAGGCTCGGCCGCCAGGGGCATCTGCAGGGCAGACCGCATCAGCTCGGCAGGGGTGCGGGCACTTTCAAAAAGCGGCGCATACGCGGGCAAACCGCTGGCGTGCGCCAGCAGCATGCGCAGCGTCACCTTGCGCCGCCGGCTGTCCTCGCTGCCAATAAGAAAGCCGGGGAGCAGGTCGGCTACAAGACCGTCGAGCTCGATCCTGCCTCGCTGCCACAGCAGCATCGCCATAGCGGTGGTAGCGACGACCTTGCTCACGCTGGCCAGGTCATAGGCAGTTTCGGTCGCTACATTTGGGCTCTCCTGGCGATAGGTAAACCGCCCGACAGCCTCAAGAGCCATTACAGAGCCGCGAGAAAGGACGCCGTAGACGGCCCCGGGAAAAACGCCTTGTTCCACAGCCTGTGTCAGCACAGCGCGCGCACCGGCGAAGCGGCTTGCATGAGCGGCGGCGTGTGCGAACGGCGGATCTGGCGATTGAGGCATGGCGCTTCCGAAAGCGAGGGAGTGGCGGCGGTAAAGTGCCCTTGCTTCCGGGCGGTAGCAGCGCAACAATACCTCTGCCGCCTATGCGAGCTGTGACGAACCGTGGCTGAAGGCGTCTACTGGAAACAGAGTAAAGGAAGGCTCGGGCAACCGTATGAAAGCTTGCGGAACATATAGGCTGCTTCCACATGGCACCCGGCTGTTGAGCGCGACGACCTTGCTGATCGTCGCAGCCTCGGCCGGCGCACAGGGAGGCGCCCCGCTGTCGGGTAGCGCGCCGGCTACATCAGCCCCTGTAAACACCGTCGTGGTGCCAGCCGGCACCAAGGTTCTGCTCGCGCTGCGATCCGGCGTTAACACACGATCGGCTCAACCCGGCGACGGCGTGTATCTCTCGTCGACTTTCCCAGTCGTGGTTGGTAGCCGGGTCGCTATTCCGTCGGGCGTATATGTGCAGGGCGTCGTAGACCGGGTGCAACGTGCCGGGCGCATCAAGGGTCGTGCCGAGGTCAGCATGCATTTCACTACGATGATCTTCCAGAATGGCTCGGTTGTGCAGATCCCCGGCGCGCTCGACGGGCTACCTGGCGCGACAGACGCCAAGGTGAAAAATGCCGAGGGCGACGTGCAGGAGAACGGCTCGAAGGGCAAGGATGCTGGAACGATCGCTCGCGGAGCGGAGACCGGCGCAACTGTTGGCGCGATTGGTGGCGCCATTGGCGGCAGCCCACTGGCCGGCGCAGGTTATGGCGCGATCGCCGGCGGCGTCACGGGCCTTGTGTACACGCTTCTGACTCGCGGCGGCGATGTGAACCTGGAACAGGGCCAGACCGTCGAGATGACGCTACAGCGGCCGCTCACGCTTACAGCTGAGAACCTTTCGGCTGACGCAGGGCCTGTGATGCAGCCCACTGCGCAGCGCGCTCTGCCCAAGCCGGCGCATGACCGTCTGCTCTGCCCAGTGGGAGGGCTCGGGTGCCCATAGACGAGACGCGAGTAGGCAAACCTGAGTCGCGAAGGCCGCCGTCGCACTCACTCGGTGCCCATCTGCGTAACTGGGCGCGTGACCTTGCCATCTCCGTGGGCGCTTCGGCGCTCATCATCACGTGCATCTACCAGCCGGTGCGCGTGGAAGGCACAAGCATGCAGCCGCGGCTCGACGACAACGATCGCTTATTCATCAACAAGTTCGTATACCGGTTTGAGAGTATCCATCGCGGCGACGTGGTGGTCTTTCGCTATCCCGGTGATCCAACCAAGAGCTACATCAAGCGTGTGATCGCACTGCCGGGCGATGAGCTTCGCATCGCAGATGGTGTCGTTTATGTGAACGGCCACCGCATCTCCGAGCCCTACGTGCCGGAGCGCTTTGAGGATGGCCGGTCGGTTCCGGATGAGATCATCCCCACGCAGGACTACTGGGTCATGGGCGACCACCGGTCTATCTCTAGCGATAGCCGCGACTTTGGTCCGGTGCCGCGGGAGCTTATCTACGGCAAGGCGGCTTTTGTATACTGGCCCGCCGATGGCGCCGGCATCGTTCGGTAGCTTCGTTCTTAGGCTACGATCTGGACGAGCTGCTCGGCTTCCGCGCGTGTGCCCAGGATCGAGACCTGCGGCAGGTCGCCACGAGCCATCGCGACCTCATCGCAGCGGTAGATGCGCGGGCAGTTCTGGCAATCCTTGTAGATTTTGTCCGGCAGCGCTGCGCGATCTGTGACTTCGCGAAAACCGTGCCGAAAGAAGAACGCCGGAATGCGGGTAAACAGGCAGACACAGCCGATGCCGTGTTCTTCACTCTCCTCAAGGAGCGCCGAGAGCAGCGCCGCTCCTACGCCCTGTCCTTTAGCTCCCGGCTTCACAACAATCGAGCGCACCTCTGCGAGGTGTGGGCCATAGAGATGCAGCGCGCCGCAACCCAGGAATGCGCCCGCATCACTCTCAGCGACCGTAAAATCTCGCACATTCTCACAAATCTCCGCGAAGACCCGCCGCAGCAGCGTGCCGTCGTGCGAAAGCGAGTTCACCAGCTCATAGATGTCCGTCGCATCCTGGAGCCGGGCCTTACGTACCCGCATGGGCTGGTTCCCCCTGCTGCACCGCGTCCTTGACGATTCCGTGGCGTTGCTGAAGCATCTGTAACCGAGCCTCGGCCTCGGTGAGCGCAGCCCGCACGCGTGCGCGGGCTGTTCCTCCAACCACGTCATGGCAGTCAAGTGTGGCCTGGAGCGTGATGGCCGCGTACACGTCCTCGCCGAAGAGCGGCTCAATTGCCTGGAGCTGGTGCAGAGACAATTGCCCTAGCTCCTGCCCTGTTTCGAGGCCCAGGCGCACAGCCGCGCCAACGCGCTCGTGCGCAGTGCGAAATGGCAGTCCCTTGCTCGTCAGGTAGGTTGCCGCAGCCATCGCGTTCAGGTAGCCGCGCTCGCAGGCTGCCTGCATCCGGTCTGTCCGAAACTGCAGGGCGCCGGTGAAGGTCGCGAGAAGCTCCAGCATCTGCTTCGCTGCCTGTGTCGCTGCGAAAACAGGTTCCTGTGTCTCCTGCATATCCTTGTTGTAGGCCAGCGGCAAACCCTTCAGTGTGAGCAGGACGCTTTGCGCCGCGCCGGAAAGCCGGCCGACCTTGGCTCGCATCAGCTCTGATAGGTCAGGATTCTTTTTCTGCGGCATTGCACTCGAGCCGGTCGAGAAAGCCTCGGGCAACTCAACAAAACCAAACTCAGCCGTTGCAAAGAGTGTTATCTCTTCAGCGAAGCGGCTCACGTGCACGCCGAGCAGCGTGAGTACCTGCAGATACTCCAGCACGAAGTCACGGTCGCTGGTCGCATCCATGCTGTTGGCTGTGGGCGCAGTGAAGCCAAGCTCCTCGGAGGCGATTGATCGGTCAAGCGCAAGCGTTGCGCCGGCAACAGCGCCGGAACCGAGCGGGCAGTAGTTGAGCCGGGCCATGCAGTCCTGGAGGCGAGATGCGTCGCGGAAGAGCATCTCGACATAGGCGAGCAGCCAGTGCGCGACAAGGACCGGCTCAGCCCGTTGCAGGTGTGTGTAAGCCGGCATCGCGGCATCTCCTGCCTCCCGTGCCTGCCGGATTAGCTGCCTAGCCCACGCGGCCAGATTCTGAAAGAGCGCATCACTATGAAAACGGATGTACAGTCGCAGGTCGGTCGCGATCTGTTCATTGCGGCTGCGTCCCGTATGCAGCTTTAGTCCGAGATCGCCGACACTTCTGACGAGTTCGCGCTCGACATAGTGGTGGATATCCTCGATCTCGCTTGTATCCTCGCCGTGTTCTCCCGCAACTCCACGGTCCGAGCGGGCGCCGATCTCTTCCAGCGCCCGTTCAATACGAAGGGTTTCATCCGTGTCCAGCACCCCGGCGGCGTTCAACGCGTGTGCATGTGCCTCGCTCGCGCGGATTTCCTGCCACAGCAGCGCCCGGTCAAACGCAAAGGAGCGTTGCCACTGGTCGAAGAGATCATGCAACGGTTCGCGGAACCGCCCGGACCACATCTTCAATTCGCAACCACCTTTGCAGCGACCGGCTTGCCCTCGCGCAGCTCGCGTAGCCGCGCCTGCGTGCGCGCGGGCAGCCCGAGGATGCGGATGAAGCCGGCTGCATCCTTCTGGTCGTAAGTGTCGCCCATCGTGAATGATGAGAGCTCGTTTGAGTAGAGCGAAAGCTCGCTCTCACGCCCGGCGACCGCTATGTTGCCCTTGTACAGGGAAAAGGTAATCGACCCGGTTACGTTCTCCTGAGTCTTAGCTACAAGGGCGTCCAGCGCCTCGCGCAGCGGCGTAAACCACAAGCCGTTGTAGACGATGTCGGCGTAGCGCAAGCCTACCTCCTGCTTGTAGTGCTTGACCGCGCGTTCGAGCGTCAGCGCTTCCAGCTCCGCATGCGCGGCGACAATCAGCGTGCCGCCCGGAGTCTCATAGCAGCCGCGGCTCTTGATGCCGACAAAGCGGTTTTCAACGAGGTCGATGCGGCCGATTGCATTGCGCGCGCCGATCTCGTTGAGCAGTTCCACCAGCTGTACCGGCTCAAGCGTCTGGCCGCCGACCGATACCGGCACGCCACGCTCAAAACCAATCCTTACCAGCTCATCCTGGTCGGGCGCTTCCCTGGGGCTGCGCGTCATCGTCCAGGTTGTGTCGAAGGGCGCGTTATTTGCGTCTTCCAACTCGCCACCCTCGTGGCTCACATGCCAGAGATTCCGATCGCGAGAGTGAATCTTCGCGCGGCTCGCAGCGACCGGAATGTTGTGAGCCTCGGCATAGTCGAGGCATTGCTCGCGCGAGGTAAGCGCCCACTCGCGCCATGGCGCGATCACCTTCAGCTCTGGCGCCAGCGCCTGGTAAGCATGCTCGAAGCGCACTTGGTCGTTGCCTTTACCGGTGCAGCCGTGTGCGACCGCAACCGCGCCCTCTGCGAGCGCTGTTTCGACCTGCGCTTTTGCGATGACCGGCCGCGCGATCGAGGTGCCAAGCAGGTACTTGCCCTCGTACATTGCCCCTGCCTGCACGGTCGGCGTGATGTAATCGCGCACAAACTCCTCGCGCAGGTCGTGCACGATCACCTTTTTCGCGCCAGTCGTATACGCCTTTGCGACAACAGCATCGATGTCCTCACCCTGGCCTACATCTGCCACCATCGCGATCACATCCATGCCGTAATTTTCGTTCAGCCACGGGATGATGATGGAGGTATCGAGCCCGCCCGAGTATGCAAGTACTACCTTGTCTTTTGCCATGTGCTTCTCCTGTTTTCTTCCGCTCGCGCTACTGCTGCGTTGCGGGCAGCTCCGCGCCCAGCAGCAGCAGTAGCAGCGCTTTCTGCGCGTGCATGCGGTTCTCTGCTTGCTCGAAGACAACCGAGTTCGGCCCATCAAAGACCGCATCGGTCACTTCAGCATTCCGGTGCGCCGGCAGGCAGTGCATAAACACCGCGTCGGGCCGCGCATGCGCCATGAGTGCCTCGTTCACCTGGTAGGGCTTGAAGATCGGCGCGCGCTTTGTTGCCTCATGCTCGAAGCCCATGCTGGTCACCACGTCGGTGTACACCGCTTCCCCGCCTTCTACCGCCGCAACCGGATCCTGCACCAGATTGATCTCTGAGCCGGTTACATTTGCAATCGCACGCGCTTGTGCGACCACATCAGCCCTGGGTGCGTAGTTCTTCGGCGTGCCGACAGTGCAGTGCGCACCCAGCTGCGCGGCCAGCAGCATCAGCGAGTGGCATACATTGTTGCCGTCGCCGACATAGCTGAAGCGCACTCCACGTGCCGAGCCGCCAAATCGCTCTTCAATCGTCATAAAATCGGCCAGCGCCTGGCACGGGTGCTCATGGTCAGAGAGCGCGTTGATCACCGGGCATGCCGCATACTGCGCCATCTCTGTAATTGTCTCGTGCGCATAGGTGCGCAGCACGATCGCTTGCACCCAGCGCTCCACGTTGCGCGACATATCGGCAAGCGACTCCCGTTCGCCAAGGGGCGACTGCGTCTGGTCGACGAACATCGCTGCACCGCCGGTCGTGTTAATTGCTGCCTCAAAAGTGAGTCGCGTCCGCAGCGAAGCTTTTTCGAAGAACATGACGATCTGCTTCGCATCGAGCGCACGGCGATAGAGCTCGGGCGCCCGTTTCACCTGGTGCGCCAGCGCCAGAACGGCCGCACACTCCTCGGGGGAAAGGTCGGCGATCGAGCAAAGGTCGCGTCCGGCGAGCGACACTTGTGCGGCTCTAAGGGAGGCCGCGCTTGAAGTTTGTGGCAGTATGAGGCTTTCAGTTGCCAATGCGCCCTCCCCTGTGTGCTGCGGTTTCCAATTGCTGCTCCGAGAAGCCGGAAAGTGTCTCGTCCAGAGCCGCTATGGCTTGATCAACGTGCCTTCTCTCGAGGATGTACGGCGGCAAAAAGCGCAGGACCGTTTCGCTCGTACGATTCAGCAGGATATGGTGCCGCGTCCGCATCGCGTCCAGTGCTGCTTTCGCATGCTCGGCGTCGCTCAGCTCGATGGCCAGCATCAGCCCGATCCCGCGGACATCGGTGATGATGAAATGCCGGGTAGCGAGATCCTGAAGCTTCCCGTGGAAATACCCTCCGACCTCCGCTACATGCTGCAGAAGTCCGGAGCGCTCGATCTCGTCGAACACTGCGATGGCGACGCGGCAGGCAAGCGGGCCGCCGCCAAATGTCGTGCCGTGCATCCCCGGGTGCATCGCCTTGGAGACGGCTTCTGTCACCAGCATGGCCCCGATCGGCAGGCCGCCGCCGAGCGGCTTGGCGACCGTCATAATGTCAGGCTCGACACCATAGTGCTGGAAGGCAAACCACTTGCCCGTCCGCCCGAAACCCGCCTGGATCTCGTCGATGATCAGCAGACCGCCGGTTTCGCGCGTGAGCCGCCGGGCTGCATCCATCCATGCCTGCGACACCGGACGGATACCGCCTTCGCCCTGGACGGGTTCCACCAGCAGCCCGCAGTACTCGCTCGACCAAACTTGCTCGAGCGCGGCAACATCGTCAAAGGGGATGAAGTCGACCCCGGGCATCACCGGTGCAAAGGGTGCGCGATACTTCTCTTTGTGCGTCGTGGCTACCGAGCCCATGGTGCGCCCATGGAACGCGCCTTCAAGCGCGAGAAAGCGGGTGCCCATCGTAGCTCCCTGCTCACGTCGCATCGTCGCGTAGGCCCGGGCCATTTTGAGTGCGGCCTCCCAAGCCTCAGTGCCGCTGTTGCAGAAGAAGGCGCGGTCCGTCCCGCTTGCGCTGGTAAGCCGCAGGGCAAGCGCCGCTTGCCCTGCGTGAAAGAAGAGATTCGAGAGATGAAGCGGCTCGGAGGCGCCCTCGCGTACGGCCTGCTCGATCACCGGATGCGCGTAGCCGAGCGCATTGACGCCGATACCGCTCAGCAGGTCGAGGTAGCGCGTGCCGTCTTCGGCGTAGAGGGAAACACCTTCACCGCCGGTCATCAGCAGTGGCGTGCGTTCATAGGTTGGTAGCAGGAGCTTCTGCTCAGCAGCCTTTACTTCTTCCAGCTTCATCAGTTTCTCCAGCCTTTGTGCATCCTTGATTAGAGTGTGGTGGCTCCAGCAGGGAAGCCGTGTTTCCAAAAGAAAACAGTTGTTGGTGCCCATGGTGACGCGTGCTCAACGCAGGAACTGTCGTTGTGCATCTCCAGGTGTCTCTGCTTGCCGCATTAGGCAACCAGCACCTCTGTCCCGTCCGGAATGCGGGCAGAGCAGAGGTCAGGCAGCAGTGACGCCCGCTCGGCCGGCAGGATCCGGACCCGCTTCACGCCCTGGGTCAGCGCTTCGCGGCAGGCGTGTAGTTTCGGCAGCATGCCGCCCGTAATGACCGCATCGCGGGTGAGTGCGACAATCTGCTCGGTATTCAGCCAGCGCATGATCGTGCCGTCCGCTCCGCGCACGCCCGGCACATCGGTCAGGAAGACGAGCGCATCAGCCCGGCATGCCGCTGCGCAGGCTGCCGCCATCTCGTCCGCGTTTACGTTGTAGTACTCGCCGTCGAAGCCGAGCGCAATACTCGAAAGCACCGGCACCCCATCCATCTTCCAGATCGCTTCCAGCCAGCGTGGGTCGGCCGCGGCAATCTCACCCACAAAGCCGAGATCTGGCGCGGTCCGCTTCTTGCGTGCGCGAAAAACCATACCGTCACCCCCTGAAAGCCCCATCGCCGGAATCGCCTGCGCGGCGAGCGCGGCCACAAGTGCTTTGTTGACCGCCCCGCCCAGCACCATCAGCGCCGTGTCGCGGGTTTCGGCGTCGGTGATGCGCAGGCCGCCCACGAACTCGCTCTGCTTGCCGAGCGCCTTGAGCGTGCGCGTCAGCTGCACGCCTCCGCCATGCACCACGGCTACCTGGTTGCCGGCGCGCTGCAGCTCGGCGATGGCGCGCGCGCAGGAGCGCAGCAGCGCAGGATCCTCAAGCGTCGCGCCACCTAGTTTCACGATGTACTTCATAGCAGTACCCTCACATTTCTCAGCAGAACGGGTCACAGAAGCCCTTCTGTTTCCGGCCAGCCGCACATCAGGTTCCAGTTCTGTACTGCCTGGCTGGCGGCGCCTTTCAGCAGGTTGTCGAGGCAGGCAACGATAATGCCGCGCCGGCCGTCCTTGGCTATCGAAATACCCAGGTCACAGAAGTTGGTCCGCTCCACATAGCTGATCTGCGGCAGCTCGGACCCGGGAAACAGCCGCACCATCGGGCGCTCCCGGTAAAAGTCGGCAAAACGCGCCAGCACGGCATCAGCCGAGGTGTGCTCGCGAAAGCGCACGTATACGGTCGATAGGATGCCGCGCGGTATCGGCAGCAGGTGCGGCGTGAACGTGAGCTGGTCGTCAGTGAGTCCCAGCTGCTCGCGCAGCTCTCCCGTATGCCGGTGCCCCCAGAGTCCATATGCGGATAGGTTGTTCGCCGCGTACATGAAGTGTGTCTTCGCTGTCGGCTCCCGGCCGGCGCCCGAAACGCCGGATTTCGCGTCGGCAATGATGCCGTGCTCCAAATCGAGCCCTCCCTCGCCTCCTTCGCTGCCGACAAGCGGCTTGAGCGCCAAGATCACGGAGGTCGCGTAGCAGCCTGGATTGGCGATAAGCCTCGCAGCCGCAAAACGCGCGTTTATTCCTTCCCGGTAGAGCTCCGGCAGCCCGTACAGCGCTCTTGCCTGGATCTTCGCGGCTTCCTCTGCTTCGTTGTCCGCAAAGCCGTACACCGCGCGATTCCCATTCTCCGCGAGCCTCCACGCACCGCTCAGATCGATCACGCGCAGACCACGGCTGAGCGCCTCCGGTACCCACTCCCGCGACTGCTCATGCGGTGTTGCCAGGAAGAGTGTGTCGACGCCGCGCTCCTCGAGCAGCTCCCACCGGAACGGGTGGACCGCCAACGCTTTCTCACTTGCGAGACCCCGGAGCGCGGGATGGACTGCGACCAAGGAGTCGCTCTCGCGCCCGCAGAAGACGGGCGGCGTTCCGGCGAGACGCGGATGCGTCAGCAGCAGCCGCGCCAGCTCCTGGCCGGCATAGCCGCGCGCCCCTACGACTGCTGTCTGGAGCCCGTTCCCCATTGCTTCACCTCTCCGCACGGTCTGATCTCCAGTTCATCCGCGTCTTGTCGTCTACTGCTTCTTTCTCAGTTGGTCGACTTCAACCGATCAGGGCGCGCAGTCGCTCGCACAACGCCCCGGCGCGCTTGCCATCCGGGCAGACGATCAGCACCGTATTGTCGCCAGCCACCGTTCCTACCACCTCCGGCAGGCCTGCGTAGTCCAGCGCCGCCGCCACCGGCTGCGCACTGCCCATTACCGTAATGAGCACCAACAAATTCTGGGCCTGCCTGACGCGCAGGCCGAAGCTTGTCAGCAGCTCGCTCAGCGCGGGGAGCTGGTCCTCGTCATCCTCAGGTGTGGCGGTGCTGCCGTTACTCCCGTTACTGCCGGGCAATGCGTAACCGCCTGGCCCTTTCAGCAGGTGCAGCTCGCGGATGTCGCGCGAGAGCGTTGCCTGGGTCACCTTGTACCCGCGCCTTGCCAGCTTGCGCCGCATCTCGTCCTGGCTTGCGACGGCTGCAGCGTGCAGCAGCTCTCGGATGGCAGCGTGCCGCTCGGCCTTGTTCTCGGATGCGGTCAAGCGTCTCCCTTCCGTTGCGCTCGCAGACGTGAGCGTTCAAAAGCTATCGTCGAGCTGCAATCGCCGCCTGCATAAAAATACGCCTTGATGTATAACTATGCAAGTAGCGTGCCTTTTCTTGTTGCTACCGCATTCCCCCGGTTCCTACCTTCTCGCTGCACTCGGCCTAACACCTGCGGTTTGCATGCGTTTCGGTGCACAGCAGCGCTCTTCGCGTCTGCTGAAACGGAGCCGGTTAATAGGCGAGCCAGAGTTTATCCAGGGTTGACGAGAGGACGTATAGTTGCTCATGGGCCGCAAGAACACAGCCATTCCGAGAGCCGCCATCGCCCGGCGCGACCTCACCGCTTCAACACTCGCTCCCGGCCAGGGAAGGCCCGGCGACCTCCAGGGCGGGCTCTACGACGCACGTTTTGAGCACGAGAGCTGCGGCGTCGGCTTTGTCGCTACTCTGACCGACATAGCCTCGCACACGATTCTCGAACAGGCATTGGAGGCGCTCGGTCGGCTCGCGCACCGTGGGGCTATCGCCGCTGATGGGCTCTCGAGCGACGGCATCGGCATCTGCACGGCGGTTCCGCGTGAGCTTCTGCTCGCTTCGGCCGGCATTTCCATGCAGCGCGAACAGCCGCTCGCGGTCGGCGTCGTGTTCTTTCCGACAGAGCAGGGTGAGTCGCACGCCAGCCTGGAGGCCGCGCTGGCCGCGCAGGGCTTCGAGGTGCTGACCTGGCGCACGGTGCCGACCCGTCCCGAGCTGCTCGGGGAGATCGCCCGTTCCACCATGCCCGTCATTCGGCACGTACTCGCCACGACCGGCAATCTTGAGGGAGTCGAACGGCGGCTTTATCTTGCACGCAAGGCTTTCGAGCGGAGCGGTGCTCCAGGCTATGTATGCTCGCTTTCCACGCGCACGATTATCTATAAATCCATGTGCTCGGGCCGGCAGTTGCCGCACTTCTACGCGGACCTCGAAGATCCACGCTACACCACGCCCTTCGCCATCTTCCACCAGCGCTATGCCACCAACGTTGCACCCTCCTGGGATCGGGCGCAGCCTCTGCGCGCGATCGCGCACAACGGCGAGATCAATACAGTCTGGGGCAATCGCGCCCGCATGGATGCCCGCGCAGCAACACTGCCGGAGGAACTGAAGCCGATCTTCACCCCCGATGGCTCGGACTCGACCTCGCTCGACGAGGTCGCGGAGCTGCTCTCGCACAATGGCCGCTCGATTGCAGAATCGATCCGGCTCATGCTGCCTCCGGCACACCGCGGCAAGCAGTCTGCCTTTTTCGCTTACAACGAGGACTCCATTGAACACTGGGATGGGCCAGCGGCCGTCGTCTTTACGGACGGCCGGCTGGTTGGCGCGGCGCTCGACCGCGTGGGCCTGCGGCCCTGCCGTTTCTTTGTCACTGACGATGATCTCCTTGTCGTCGGCTCCGAAGCCGGCCTGGTCGATCTCGATCCGGAGCACGTCGTACACAGCGGCCGGCTTGGTCCCGGGCAGATGCTCTGCATCGACCTCGACGAGAAGAAGCTATACGAGAACGATGAGGTGCAGGAGGTTTTTGACAGCCGCGCGCCACAGTATGAGGCGTTGCTGAACGAGTACACCCTGGAGAGCTCCACGCTGGTCGCACCTATGCCGGAAGGCGAGCTTCTGCGCCTGCAGCTCGGCTTCGGTTACACACGTGAAGACGTCCGCATGGTCCTTGAGCCGATGACTGTCGAGGGCAAGGATGCTACCTGGTCGATGGGCGACGACACACCGCTGGCCCCAATGGCGCGCGCGCCCCGGCCGGTCTATGCCTTCTTCCGGCAACGTTTCGCGCAGGTGACCAATCCGCCGATCGACTCCCTGCGCGAGGCGGTGGTCATTCAGCTGCACACCCGGCTCGGCCCCTGGCCGCACCTGCTCGACAACAAAGCCCGGCTTACCGGCCTCTCGCTGCCGTCTCCGGTTCTCTCGCTCGGGCAGGCCGAGGCGCTGCGCACACGGGAGCACTCGCTCCGCAATGAGCTGCCTCTTGCCGTGCTCGACTGCCTGCTCGCGCCCGGTATACCGCTTGATGCGGCGATGGATGAGCTGACGGACAAAGCCGTGGAGCTGGTTCGTGGTGGCGCTGCCGTGCTGCTGCTTACCGATCGGGCTGCGGACGCGGATCACGCGCCTGTGCCAATGGCTCTGGCGCTCGGCGGCGTGCATCATCGGCTCATCCGCGAGGGCATCCGCACCTGCGTCGGCCTGGCGGTCGAGGCGGGCGACTGCCGGGATGTGCATCATGTCGCTGTGCTGCTCGGCATGGGTGCCGGCGCGGTGTGCCCATGGCTCGCGCTCGAGACCGCGCGGACGGGAACGGGCTCTGGCTCGCAGCAGGACGGAGAAGCCAATCTGATGAAGGCTTTTAACGGTGGCCTAGCCAAAATTATGTCGAAGATGGGCATCTCGGTGCTTGACAGCTATCGCGGTGCGCACCTTTTCGATTCGATCGGGCTGGATGGCGAGGTCATCGACAAGTGCTTCTTCGGCACGCCCGCGCCACTTGGCGGAGTTGGCTTTGCTGAGTTGGAGGCGACGGTTCGCGATAACTGGAATCACTACGCACCGGCGCCGGCGGCGCCCGTTCCCGACTCGGCTGACTGCGAACCTGTAAGCGACGAAGCGGTGGTTTCTGTCGTGGGTGCAGCGTCGTCGCACACTCAGGCGACGACCGCCGCGCCAACCAAGCCGGCGACTGACCTGCCCGATTTTGGCTGGATCCGCTTTCGCAAGGCAGAGCGTGCCGAACCTCACTCCTGGCAGCCCTCAACCGTGCGCCTCTTGCAGACAGCGGTGGGCAGCACCGCACGACCCGTTGTGCCCGCACCTGCACCCGGCGCCGCCTGGGCATCCTTTACCGCGCAGGCGACCGAGAAAGAGCCGGCCACACTGCGCGATATGCTCGGGTTCCGCTCGGCTGGCGAGCCGCTCTCTCTGGACGCGATCGAGAGTGCCCCGGCGATCATCGGCCGCTGTCTCGCGAGCGCGATGTCGCTTGGCTCGCTTAGCCCGGAGGCACACCAGACTGTTACCGCAGCCATGAACATGCTTGGCGCACGCTCCAACACAGGCGAGGGTGGCGAGGATCGAGCGGTCTACCAGGCCGACAAGGAGCTGGAGCTTCTCGGGCGCAAGGTGCCAGCGCTGCTGCTCAACAACAAGACCAAGCAGATTGCCTCGGGGCGTTTTGGTGTCACGGCCGAGTACCTGCGCAATGCGGAAGAGATCGAGATCAAGATGGCCCAGGGCGCGAAGCCCGGAGAGGGCGGTCAGCTGCCCGGGCACAAGGTCACCGGGCTCATCGCACGGCTGCGACATGCGCAGCCCGGGGTCACACTCATCTCACCGCCGCCGCACCACGATATCTACTCGATCGAGGACCTAGCGCAGCTTATTTACGATCTGAAGCGCGTAAATTCCGAGGCCACGGTCGGTGTGAAGCTGGTTTCGGAGTTCGGCGTCGGCACCGTCGCAGCGGGCGTAGCAAAGGCGTATGCGGACTTCATTGTCATCGCCGGCAACTCCGGCGGGACCGGCGCCTCGCCGCTCTCGAGCATCAAGCATACCGGCTCACCGTGGGAGCTTGGCCTTGCCGAAGCCCAGCAAACGCTGCTTCGCAACGGCCTTCGCGGGCGTGTTCGGCTTCGTGCGGATGGTGGCTTGCGTAGTGCCACGGATCTCCTGGTTGCTGCCATGCTTGGTGCGGACGAGTTTGCCTTTGGCACCGCTGTGCTGGTCTCGATAGGCTGCGACATGGCCCGGCAGTGCCACCTCAACACTTGCCCGGTCGGCATCGCGACCCAGCGCGAGGACCTTCGCGCCAAGTTCCGCGGTAAGCCCGAGCACATCGTGCGCTTCTTCGAGGAACTCGCCCGCGATGTACGCGGGCTGCTCGCTCGACTCGGCCTGCCGAGTGTCGAAGCGGCGATAGGCCGCACCGATCTGCTCGAGCAGGTACGTACCGTAGGCGGCATGGATCTGCACCCTCTGCTCGCAGCGCCGGCAAGCGGCGAACGGCACTGGCTCGGCAAGCGCAATGACCGCCCGGAACCGGCCGGAACGGACGCAGGCCCCCACTCGATAGACGACGCATGGCTGGAACCCGCGCTGGCGGCCTATGCCGCGAACCAGTCATTTCAGTGGAGAGGCACCATCAGCAACAAGGACCGCACGGTTGGCGCGCGGCTTTCAGGCGAGCTCGCCTTGCGGCAGGCGCGGCGTCAGGCCGCGAGTGAGCTTGACGGCGACGTCACACACCCGGAGCTGCGATTCGACCTGACCGGCGTCGCGGGGCAAAGTTTCGGCGCCTTCGCCACCACCGGCCTCTCGCTGGTCCTCGAAGGCCTGGCGAATGACTTCGTCGGCAAGGGACTGTGCGGCGGCGAGATCGTGCTTCGCGGCCAGGGCAGGGCAGCGCGCGAGAGCGAGCGCCATGTCATTCTGGGCAATGTCGCTCTTTACGGCGGCACCAGCGGAACCCTTTTCGCTGCAGGCCGGGCAGGCGAGCGGTTCGCAGTGCGTAACTCGGGAGTATTGGCGGTCGTCGAGGGCGTGGGCGACCATGGCTGCGAGTACATGACGGGCGGCACAGTGGTGGTCCTCGGACGCACCGGCATGAATTTCGGTGCGGGCATGACCGGCGGCACGGCCTGGGTCTTCGACGAGGATGGCTGTTTCCTGAATGACGTCCGCTATCATGCGGCGTTTCTTCGTCCCGAGCCGTACGTAGTGCTGGCCGCCGACGCTCAAGCTTCGATCCGGGCGCTGGTCGAGCTGCATCATGCCAGGACAGCCAGCACTAGAGCCGCGTGGCTGCTTCGTGATTGGGACGCGCTTGCACTGAAGCTTGTCCGGTTGACCCCGCTGCCGCAGGCCTGATCCGCTAGGGCTACCGACCCTCGCGAAAGTCTCCCTGCCAACCGGCTAGCGTGGTGCTTCGCACCTCACTGGCCGCGTTTGATACCGCAGTCGTAATCACTCTTGTCTGTTTTTTGCGCCCGTCATTCCCCTCGCGTAGAGTGGCAAGGATATGGCAAGCCAGACTGCTCCCGAGTACAGGACCCTCAACGACATCTTCTTCAAAGTTGTTGATTCCGGCTCGTCCGACGTGGTGCGTGCGCAGGCCAAGGACGGTAGCTGGGAGGTTCTCTCAAGCGACGAGTTTTACAGCCGGGTTCGGGCCTTGGCTGCCGCCCTCGAGCAGCTCGGATTAGTCAAGGGCGACCGGGTGGCGATCATCAGCGAGAATCGCTGGGAGTGGGCCGTTTCCGACTTCGCCACGCTTGCCCTGGGCATTGTGAATGTGCCCATGTTTCCAACCCTGCATGCCCCGCAGATCGGGGAGCTGCTGCGGCACTCGGGTGCGCGTGTCGCCATCGTTTCCACCCGAGCACAGCTCAGGAAGGTCAACGCTGTCCGGCAGGAGACCGCGCTGGAACACGTCATCGTCATGGATGATGAGGCGGTCGGCCAGGAGCCCCAGCACGATGTGCTCGGCTTGTCTGCGCTGATTGCACCGCGATCGCCGGCCAGAGATGCGGCGTTTGACGCTGCCGCGCACGCCACGGAGCCGGCGGATCTTGCCTCCATCATTTACACCTCCGGCACTACGGGCGAGCCCAAGGGCGTCATGCTGACGCATGGCAACATGGCCAGCAATGTCAGCTACTCGCTTCGCGAGTTCAGCTTCTCCGGTCCGCAGCGTACTGTATCGTTCCTGCCTCTTTCCCACGTCACCGCCCGGCACGCGGATTACGCGCTCTACTCGCTCGGCTTCTCGATCGCCTACTGCCCATCCATGGAAAAGCTGATGGGCGCGTTGAAAGCGATTCAGCCAACGCTGATTGTTGCGGTGCCACGGGTTTTTGAAAAGGTTCGCCAGGAGGTCGAGCGGCGGTCGCGGTCTTCAAAGGTGAGTACTGCGGTTGTCGCCTGGGCTCTGGATGTTGGCAAGCGGAACGAGTCGGCGATCCTTGCCGGGAAAAGGCCGGTGTCTCTGGCCTGGCGGCTCGCCGACCGACTTTTCTACAGCAAAGTGCGGGCTGTCTTCGGCGGCGAGGTTACCGACTACGTTTCCGGCGGCGCTCCGCTCGGGGCTGACACAGGACACTGGTTCGCGCAGGCTGGTATCCGTATTATGGAGGGCTACGGACTGACCGAAACCTCGCCTGTGATCGGGGTTAACACCCCTGTTGCTTACCGACTCGGCAGCATCGGTAAGCCCCTGCCAAACCTACAGGTGCGCATCGCCGAAGATGGAGAACTGCTGGTCAAGGGCCCGAGTGTCTTCTCCAGCTACTGGCATGCCCCTGATCTCACCCGTCAGGCTTTCGACAAGGATGGATGGTTCCGCACCGGTGACATCGCGCAGCTAGACGAGGACGGTTTTCTGGCGATCACAGACCGTAAGAAGGAGCTCATCAAGACCTCTGCGGGGAAGTTCATAGCGCCGCAGCCGATCGAGGGTAAGCTGAAGGCGGACCATTTCGTCAGCTATGCGGCTCTGGTCGGCGACCGGCAGAAGTATGTTGCAGCGCTGATCGCGCCGAACTTTGAAGCGCTGGAACCTTGGGCGCGCAAGCAGAAGATCGACGCCGCAACGCGTCAGCAACTTGTTGAGCACCCGCGGGTGATCGCCCGGTTTAAGGAAACCGTGAAAGAAGTAAACCGGTCGCTGGCCGATTACGAGCTTCTGAAAGGCTTTGCCTTGGTGCCGGACGAATGGGCGATTGACAGCGGGGAGCTGACGCCGTCTCTAAAGCTGAAGCGTCGGGTTCTCCAAGAGCGCTACAGCAAGGAGATCGCGTCGCTCTTCCGGTGAGCGTAGATTACGGAAGTGTTCTGCGTTTCTCCGCAATTTACGGCTGATTTCGCCCGTTTCCGCTCCCCGTCAGGTGCAAGCGTAGAACTTTGGCTTGAAAGCAGGGAAGAAAGAAGCTATAAGCCAGTAGAAACGGGAGGCAGCATGCGCAACGGTGCCATACGCATTGAGAAAGCTGCCGCGAGCCCAGCGGCTGAAAGTCCTGCGCGAGAGGTCATGGACATCCGCCAGGCGTCTGAGTATCTCGGTATCAGCCCGGATAGCCTTTACCGTTACGCCTCGGAGGGCACGATTCCCGGCTTCCGGCTTGGCAATCGCTGGCGCTTCAAGAAATCCCGGCTCGACAGCTGGATGGACGAGCAGAGCGGCGTCTCCGAAGGAGCCAGGAGCAAGGCGCTTCGGGCTCAAAACAAGAAGCCGGTCCGGGCCGTTCGGTAGGGGCTGTATTTGCGATCAGATCACGGTCGGCTGTCATCCCATTCTGATACGCAAAGCTTCGCGTCCGAAACGAAGCAATCCCTCTAGGACGAAAAGAGGGCGCAGCTTCGCGCGCCCTCCTCGAGTCACAGCTCACTTCTAGCGGTGGTCGTTATGACTCCCGCTATCATGGTGCTGGCTCTGGTGTCCACCATCGTTATGCTGCAGCTGGTTGTGCGTGGCCTGCGGAGCAGGGTGCTGCTGCTGTGGCTGCCCTGCAGGTCGCCTGTTCTGCTGTGTCCGGGCAGCGTTGAACTGCTGCTGGCCCGCTCCGGGGGTGCCTGGCTGGCCGCCGCGGTTGAAGTTGCCCCCGTTTGTGGAGGGGGTACCGCCACTGTTGAAGGTGTTGCCACCGCGGTTGTAGTTCGTATTCCCACCGTTGTTGTAGTTGGCACCGCTGCGGTTGTAAGTGGAACTGCCGCCACTATTGAAAGTGTTGCCGCCGCGGTTGTAAGTCGGGTTGCTGCTGTTGTTATAAGTATTGCCGCCGCGATTGAAGCTGTTCCCACCGTTGTTGAAGGTATTGCCACCGCGGTTGACAGTCACATTATTAATCGTGGTGTGATTACCGCTATTGAAGTAATGCGCCTGCTGCTGATTGAAGGCGCGCGCCTGTGGGTTGCGATCAAAGGCGCCGTAGTTGCCGTGGTTCACAACAGTGACGCTGCGCGAAATGTATGTGTTGTGGTTAAAAACCACGGTATGTGCACCCCAGTTCGGGGCCCAGCTGTGAAAGCCCCATGCGAAGTGGGAGAAAGCGCCGATTGCCAGCCCGACGCCAAAGCCGATCGCCAGTCCTGCGGCGAAGACGACCCCGGCCGGTGGGCCGCCATAGTAGTAATGAGCGTAGACAGGCACCGGAGCGCCATAGACCGCCCAGGGATTGTAGTAAGGCACATACACGACCGCAGGGTTCACCGGGGCGATAACAATGTCGCCGGGCGCGTAGTTCACGGCAAGCTGCGACGTCGGCCGGAGCGTGCCAGCTGCGTACGCGCGCTGGCGCATTACCTGTACTGCACTCAGGACGTCCTGCGGCTGGTTGTAGTACGCATTTCCGAGCTGCGTCGTCCAGTCCATGTTCCGGTTCATGTCGTTAACGACCTGCGGGAAGGCGACCAGAGATTTAACGCTCGGATCCCAAGGCTGTGTATTCGCCATCTGCGCCAGCTGATCGGGCGGGTAGTTCCCGCTCTGCTGAATGAACTGCTGCGCACTTGCCACCTGAGCCGGATAGGTAGCAGCGGCAAGGATCTGGGCCACCAGCGAATCAGGGTAGAGAGCGATCGGAGCGACCAGCTGGTTGATCTGATCAGGGCCGAGCTGTTGATAGTTGGATGGAGCGCCTCCCTGGTAGTCCGGCGGCGGTGGGGCACCATAGCCCTGCTGCGGCGGTGGCCCGTAACCCTGCTGCGGCGGCGGGCCGTAATTCTGATCCTGACCCCACGCCGCACCAATGCTGACCGGGAACATGGACAGCGCGAGCACGCCGGCGATCGCCTGCCGTGATCTACGCGTCCAGACGGAGCTCCAGGGAGAGTTGCCGGCGAGCCTGTTCCGGAAGATAGAGATGCTCTGCCCGCGTTGCGTGTTCTGCGTTTTGTTCTCATTATTTTGCATCGCTGTCCCTCGCTCACCGCATCACGCGCGGCTGTTGCTTAACTGAACTGGTCGCTCATGCGACCGAATCATGCTTCGGCTATGGAAACACATCCGTTCGCGGATAGTTCCGCTTCTTCTTGCACGGCTCTCCTGCAGGCTCCGCCGAAGGTGCGACCAAGCTCAATTCCTATATCGTCATGAGAGCGATGAACCATCAGAAAAGAATGCAGTTGCTACGTAGCCGGCTTGCGCAGCAAGGCACCACCACACCGCTGCTGCTGACCCATGCAGCCGATGTTCGCTACCTTTCCGGCTTCACCGGCTCCAATGGAGTGCTGCTCGTGCTGGCGCGCAGCGCAGTGCTGCTCACCGACAGCCGCTATACCACCCAAGCGCGTGAGGAGACTGCCGGGACGTCGATCCGCGTAGCCATCGGCAAGCATCTTCTTCGTGACGCGTGCAATTTGTTGTTGCGCGCAGGCGCTACGGGCGTCCGCTACGATGGCGAACACACGACCGTGGCCATGCTCGAGCGCATGCTCACGGGTCTACCCGAAAGCATGACAAAAGCAGTGCGCCGGCGCTTCTTCCAGCCGCTTGCTCAGTCGCCGGTGATGGCGATGCGAGAGGTGAAGGACGACGAGGAGATCGCCGTGCTTGAGGAAGCAGCACAGCTCGGTTGCCGCATCTTTGCTGAAGCACTCCCGCACTTGGCGTCCGGCGTAGCCGAGCGGGATGTTGCTGCGGAGATCGAGTACAAAGCACGCCGCATGGGGGCAGATGGTATGTCCTTCGAAACGATTGTTGCTTCCGGCAAGCGATCCGCCCTGCCGCACGGCCACGCCAGTTCTGCTCCGCTACCGCGCCGAGGGTTCGTCACGCTCGACTTCGGTGTTATGCTCAGGGGTTACTGCTCCGACATGACACGCACTGTGTATTTGGGCAAGCCAACCCGGGAGGAGAAGGCAGCGTACTCGGCTGTGCTCGCGGCCGAGCAGGCCGGCATAGCCGCTGTTCGTCCCGGCGTCACCGCCGCCTCTGTTGACCGGGCTGCGCGCGGTATGCTGCGGCGCGAGGGTCTAGCGGAGCACTTTTCGCACTCAACGGGGCACGGCGTGGGCCTCGAGATCCACGAGGGCCCGCGCCTGGGTAGAAAGGTCAACGACCTGCTCCTTGAAGGTATGGTTCTCACTGTCGAGCCGGGCGTTTATCTGCCTGGCCAATTTGGTATTCGGATCGAGGACATGGTCGCGGTCGAAGCCGGCGGCGTGCGTGTTCTCACAACGGCACCCAGGGAACTGCTTACGCTGTAGCCGGAACGCTCAGCACCACCCGTTGTACATAACTGTCGCGATGCAAGGAAGAAAGCACACCGCATGAACCCGGAAGAGATAGAAGCGCTCAAGGAACTTATCGATTTTCTTGAGAAGAAGAAGATCGGCGAGTTTCGGCTGGAGCGTGGGGAGCTGAAGGTCGAGTTGAAGTTCGAATCCGCCATTGTGGCGGCGAGCAGCGCGCAATCTGGTGGAGGGCAGATCGATCCGGTGTTGCTGGCCCGGCTGCTGGGTGGCTCCGCTGCTTTGCCCGCGGGCGCGGTTTCAGCATCCGTGCCAGCGGAGGCAGCAAGCGCCGGTGCACTGCCGACACCGGTGGAAGCGACAGAAGAGGTCCTGCATACCATCAAATCACCGATCGTTGGAACCTTCTACGAATCGCCTTCGCCTGGCTCACCAGCTTTTGTGCAGCCCGGCGACCAGATTGATGTGGGCCAGCCTCTCTGCATTGTCGAAGCGATGAAGCTGATGAACGAGATCGAGTCTGATATCACAGGCGAGGTCGTTCGCCGGCTGGTCCAGAACGGGCAGCCAGTCGAATATGGGCAGCCCTTGTTTGCAGTGCGCCCACGCTGAAGCAACCCGGCGCGCTTACGCGTGAGATTGTCGCCGAACAGGCGCGCTCTCGGCGGCCGCCTAGAGCGGAGAAAGTCGTTCCATGTTTCGAAAAGTTCTGATCGCCAACCGCGGCGAGATTGCTCTTCGCGTCATCTGCGCCTGCAAAGAGCTCGGCATCCGTACGGTCGCCGTGTACTCCGAGGCTGATCGCAACTCGCTGCACGTTCGCTTTGCTGACGAAGCCATCTGTATCGGCCCACCACGCTCTGCCGAGAGCTACCTCCATGTGCCGGCGGTCATTGCCGCGGCAGAGATCGCCGATGTCGACGCGATCCACCCCGGCTACGGGCTCCTGAGCGAGAACGCCAACTTCGCCGAGGTCTGCCGCGAGTCCAACATCAAGTTCATTGGACCGCCGCCCGAGGTCACCCGCATGATGGGCGAAAAGTCCATGGCGCGGCAGACAATGAAGAAAGCGAAAGTGCCTATCCTGCCTGGTTCCGATGGAGTGCTTGCCGATGAGAACGAGGCGCTGGAGTGGGCCGAGAAGATTGGCTATCCGATCATTCTGAAAGCGGTAGCCGGAGGAGGCGGACGTGGCATGCGTATCGTGCGCACCGCGGCTGAACTGCCTGCGCTCTACCAGGCCGCGCACACCGAGGCTGCGAACGCCTTCGGCAACGGCGATCTGTACATGGAGAAGTTCATCGAGCGGCCACGCCACATCGAGTTCCAAGTGCTGGCCGACGAACATGGCAACGTCCTCTCACTTGGCGAGCGGGAGTGCTCGATCCAGCGCCGCCACCAAAAGCTGATCGAGGAAGCACCATCGCTCCAAATCACGCAGAAGATGCGTGAGGATATCGGCAAAACCATCCGGAAATCGCTCGTCGACGTGGGCTACCAGAATGCCGGGACGATCGAGTTCCTGATGGATGAGGACGGCAAGCTCTATTTCATCGAGATGAACACTCGCATCCAGGTCGAGCATCCCGTCACCGAGATGATCACGGGCATCGATCTGGTGAAAGCACAGCTGCGGGTCGCCGCCGGAGAAAAGCTCTCATCCATTGTTCCCGATCCGGTTACCATTCGCGGCCATGCGATCGAGTGCCGAGTGAATGCCGAGCACCCTGAGAAGTTCACCCCGTCCGCCGGCAGGATCACTGCGTTTAATCTGCCCGGCGGCAATGGGGTACGTGTAGATACGGCGCAATATGCTGAAGGCGTCGTACCGCCCTATTACGACTCGCTTGTCGCAAAGCTGATCACCCACGGCAAGGATCGGACGGAGGCGATTGCGCGCATGGAGCGGGCGCTCGAGATGTTTGTCGTGGAAGGCATCTACACGACAGTTCCGCTGCATCGGCGCATCTTCGCTGACCCTGAGTTCCGGCGTGGCGAGTTCGACACCAAGTTCATGGAACGTTTCTTTGAGCGCGAGAAGCGGCGTCGCGACGAGGGTGGCCACTTCTTTCCGCCGGTTGGATAGCAAGGCAGAGATCGCTCACCGGCTCTTGCATGCGCCGGTGAGCTTCCTGTTTTAACAAACCAAGAAGGCTTTCGCGGCTCTTGCCAGATGCTGATCTGCATCCCATTGCCTGACGCCCCACCATTCAGCCCGCGAGGGCTTCCTTGAGGAAAACGACTTATGGCAGTGGAAACATTACAGGATCTTCTTCTGGATGAATTAAAGGACATTTACTCCGCTGAAAAGCAGGCGATTCGCGTTTACCCCCGGCTTGCAAAGGCGATCGAGTCAGAGGCGCTCAAGCAAGCGATGCAGGCGCACCTGGAAGAGACTAAGGCGCAGGTAGAGCGGCTCGATCAGGTGTTCGAGAAGCTGGAGAAGCGCGGTGGAGGTAAGACCTGCGAAGCTATGAAAGGGCTGATCGAGGAAGGGCAGGAGGTTCTCGAAGAGGTCGAGGCTGGCCCGGTTCGCGATGCTGCTTTAATTGGTGCCGCGCAGCGCATGGAACACTACGAGATTGCGGCATACGGCACCGTTATTAGCCTAGCCAAGGCGCTCGGGCACGAGGAGATTGCAACTCTGCTGGGTCAGACGCTCGAAGAGGAGAAGCAGACCGATGAGAAGCTGACGCAGGTCTCGGAGGCGGTGAACCGCGAAGCCCTGCAGGATTCTGATGAGGACGAAGACGAGGATGAAGAAGATGACGAAGGATTAGAGGACGACGACGAGGAGTTAGAGGAAGACGAGGACGAAGACGAAGACGACGCAGATGAGGAAGATGAGGAAGAGGAAGCTCCAGTGCCGGCGAAGAAGGCTGCTGTGAAAGCTCCTGCAAAGAAGTCCTCCAAGAAGTAAGTCTGCCATGGTGGTAGACGGGAAAGGGAGCGGATCCCCATCCGCTCCCTTTCCCGCTTGCCGGTGCTGCTGACTTCCGCCTCACAGAATGTTGACCGCTCGAGCGGCCAGCAGCGCGATGGTGACGAGGGAAATGCTGGCCTGCACCATCATCAGCAGCTTGGCCCAGCGTGATAATACGGGTGAGTCGGTGGGTGAAAATGCAGTGCTGGTGTTAAAGGCTAAGAACAAGTAGTCCACAAACCCCGGAGTCCAGCCGCGCTGCTCCAGCGAGTGTCGGGAGCCCTCAGAAACCATCGTCATTTGCGGAAACAGAAAGGCACCCTCCGCATGGGTGTGGCGCAGGTCACGGGCGTGTGGGCCGCCTGCATCCAGCCTCCAATACCAGGAAGCAAACACAAGCACATTGCTGGTCCATAGCACCGCGGTTACAAGAAGCAGCCTTCGCGGAGAAAGCGTGTGCGCCGGAAGTGAACGCACCAGCACCCACAGCGACCAGGCTAGTGCGAGTGTCACCAGCCCGTTTCCGAGGTAGCCGAGCAACTCGTTGACCCTGTGGCGGCCTCGGCGGCGCGCAGCGACCGCAAGTGAAACCACCAGCAGGATGACAACCGGCAGCCACCAGCCCGGCCCGAGCGAGAGTTGCTCGGGGAGCGCTGACTCGAGAGCTGCCACGGCAAGCAGCGCCAGGATCGCCGGCCAGCGCGGCTCGGCTTGTGCGGATTCGGGTGGTCGAGCAGCAGGCTGGTGTGCCATCGCGGATTGCTTTCGATCTTAGGGCACGCGTGTAGATTCAGAGCATGGCACTCAGCCTGCCACCGCTTTATCCGATTCTCGATTCATCCTTCTTCCCTGTAGGGGCACGCGAGCGCAGCGCCTACCTCGAGCGCATCGTTGCTGAATTCGCTGACGCAGGCGTGAGCTGGTTGCAACTGCGCATGAAGCAGGATGGACGAGAGGCCGTGTTGCGGGCCGCCGAGAACGTGCGTGCAGCCGCTCCAGCAGGTATGTGCCTCATCCTGAACGACTACGCCGAGCTGGTTCGCGACGCCGGCTTCAGCGGCGTGCACCTGGGTCAGGACGACGCCTCGCTTACGAGTGCGCGCGCCATGCTTGGCGCCGACGCGATCCTCGGCTGCTCCACGCATACACGCGAGCAGGCTGCGGCGGCAGACGCGACAAGCGCCGACTATGTTGCGATCGGCCCGGTTTTTTCGACGGCAACTAAGCTCGACGCGTCACCCAGCATTGGTCTTGCTGGCGTACGCGCAGCCCGCATCGAGACAGGGAAGCCGCTTGTGGCAATTGGCGGAATCAAACCCTCGCAGGCACGGTCCGTGTGGGACGCCGGCGCGAATTCCGTTGCCGTAATCGGCGCCCTCTTCGCAGCCGGCAACTCCCCGCCCGCGATAGCCCGCGACTTTTTGAGGCTTTTCCGGTAGAACAATCTTTAACGTGACGGCCTCCGCAACCCCCTCCAGCGCAGCAACTGCAGCAAACCCGCCGCTGGTCCGAGGCCTGGGTCTTTTCTCCGCGACCGCGATAGTCATGGGCTCGATGATTGGCTCAGGCATCTTTATTGTTTCGGCCGATATTGCGCGTCTGACTGGATCGCCCGCTTTGCTGATCGGCGCCTGGCTGATCACGGTGCTGATGACGATCATCGGCGCACTTTCCTATGGCGAACTGGCAGCGATGATGCCCCGCGCCGGTGGCCAGTACGTTTACCTGCGCGAGGCGCTCGGGCCCATGTGGGGCTTCCTGTTTGGCTGGACGCTCTTTCTCGTCATCCAGACCGGCACCATCGCTGCAGTCGGAGTCGCCTTCGGCAAGTTCCTTGGCGTCTTCTTTCCTTCAGTCTCATCGAGTCACTGGCTGCTGCACCTGGGCCATGTGCCCGCGGTGCAACTCGGACCGGTGACGCTGGGCAACATGGAGCTTGGCCTCAACACAGCAAATCTTGCCGGCATCGCCGTTGTTGTATTGCTTACCGTGGTCAACATCTTCGGTGTGCGGCTCGGCGCGCTGGTGCAGAACATCTTCACCACCGCCAAGACACTTGCGTTGCTGGCGCTTGTCTTCTTCGGGGTACTGCTCGGGCGCAATCACGTGGCAATCGCGGCCAACTTCTCGAACGGTAACTTCTGGTCAGGCGCGGGCTGGCACAGTGCGCATGCCCTGCCGGCCGCAGACGGGTCGGTCATCATCGTCGGCATCGTAACCATGCTGGCTGCGGTGCAAACAGGCTCCCTCTTCTCTGCAGACGCTTGGAACAACGTCACCTTTACGGCAGGTGAGGTTCGCAATCCCGGCCGCAATCTCCCGCTCTCACTCATTCTCGGCACGGGCACCGTGCTTGCCATCTACTTGCTTGCCAACTTTGTCTATCTTTTTGCGCTGCCGCTCACAGGCGACCCGCAAGGAACAACGCTGGTTGGGCGCGGCATCCAGTATGCCAGCGAGGATCGCGTGGCGACCGCAGTCCTCGAGCAGATCTTCCACTCCGCCGGCGCGTACCTTATGGCTGGCGCGATCCTCGTCTCCACCTTTGGGTGCGCCAACGGCCTGATCCTTGCAGGCGCTCGCGTTTACTATGCCATGAGCCAGGATGGGCTCTTTTTCAAGGCGACGGGCCGGTTGCACCCCCGCTACAAGACACCGGTTGCCTCGCTTGTTGTCCAGGCGGTATGGACCTGCTTTCTCTGTGTCTCGGGTTCCTACGGGCAGCTGCTCGACTACATTATCTGTGCCGAGCTGGTTTTCTACATCCTGACAATCGCGAGCCTCTTTGTGTTGCGTGTCCACCGCCCGGATGCGGACCGGCCTTACCGCGCACTCGGCTACCCTGTCCTGCCGGCGCTCTACATCGCCATGGCGACGACCATCTGTTACACCCTGCTGCGCTACAAGCCGCAGTACACCTGGCCCGGTTTGTTCCTGGTGCTTCTGGGAGTGCCGGTGTACTGGTTCTGGTCGCGTTCGGCCCTTCGTTCCGGAGCAGAAGGCCGCACTTCGCTGTAAGGTAATCGCACTCACCCTAGGACGGATCTCAGGAGAGGAACAAGGCCGCGCATGGCGAACCTGCTAGCCACCAAACCACTTTCGCTGCTCAAAAGCGAGGCCAGCGAGGAAGGCGAACATGCACTTCGCCGTTCTCTCGGTCCGGTCAACCTCATTACGCTCGGGATCGGCGCCATCATCGGCACCGGCATCTTTGTGCTCGTCGGCCACGCAGCTGCCGCCTACGCCGGACCCGCGGTCGCTCTCTCTTTTGTGCTCGCCGCCATCACCTGCGCCTTTGCCGGGCTGTGTTATGCCGAGTTCGCGTCCATCATCCCTATCGCCGGCTCCGCCTACACCTACGGCTACGCCACGCTCGGCGAATTTGTTGCCTGGATCATAGGCTGGGATCTCGTTCTCGAGTACGGCTTCGGTGCAGCCACAGTTGCCAGCGGCTGGTCTGGTTACTTCCTCTCGCTCATCGAGCAACTTGGCTTTGTTCCTTCACCCAGCCTTGCGCGGTTCACCACCGTGTACGGCAACACGATCTATCTGTTTCACAACCGCTGGCAACCGGCTGCTTCTCTTCCCCCGGGAACTAATCTCAGTCAGCTCACCCACTCGGTTGGACTTTTCAACCTCTGCGCTTTTCTTATCATCGGCTTTATCACGGCTGTCTTGGTCATCGGCATCAAGGAGTCGGCTAACTTCAACTCCGCGATCGTCATCGTCAAGCTCGGTATCGTCGGCATCTTCCTTTTTCTTGGCGTCGGCTTTCTTCTTCACCACCCGCATCTCCTTGCCAAGAACTGGCACCCCTTCATTCCGCCCAATCAGGGTCCAAGCCATTATGGGTGGTCTGGTATCTCCGCGGGTGCGGCTTCGGTTTTCTTCGCCTACATCGGCTTCGACGCTGTTTCTACCGCGGCACAGGAAGCGAAAAATCCTCGTCGTGACATGCCCATCGGCATCCTCGGTTCCCTTGTTGTGTGCACGATTCTCTACATCCTTGTCGCTCTCACCCTTACAGGCCTCGTCGACTACCGGACCCTCAATGTTGCCGAGCCCATTGCCGTGGGCGTGGATGTTACCGGCGTTGTTTGGGGATCGCTGCTCGTGAAGTTCGGCGCTCTCTTCGGCCTTGCCTCTGTCATGCTCGTCATGCTTCTTGGACAGACCCGCGTGTTTTTCTCTATGTCGAAGGATGGCCTGCTTCCTCCCTGGGCTTCCGTTATCTCTCCCCGTTTTCGTACTCCCTGGATATCTACCATCGTGATCGGTGCCATCGTCGCTTTCCTACCGGCAGTGCTGCCGATTGATCGACTTTCTGACCTCGTGAACATGGGCACATTGCTCGCCTTTTCAATTGTCTCTGCCGGCGTGTGGATCCTTCGTCGCCGTCAGCCCGATCTACATCGGCCGTTCCGTACACCTTTTGTCCCTCTTGTCCCGATTCTCGGCATACTTACCGCCTTCTACCTGATGTTTAACCTCCCACTTATTACATGGGAAGTCGTAGGGATCTGGCTTGTTGTCGGCCTGCTCATCTACTTCACCTACTCTGTGAAACACAGTCGGGTGCAGCGGCTGCCTCACGAGCGCACCTCAGGCCACACCTAAGCGGAACCAGGCCTTTACGCAGGAGGCTTCGTGAGAGCGGCAAACACTCAACCGCACTTCACACTGGTTACCATTCGCGGATTACTGCTGGATCCCTACGTTGTAGCGGCTTTTTTGGATTCGTCATTCTTCAAAAAGTAATCTTGACGTAGTCAATGTCTCTCGCTTGCTTCAGGAGCATGAAAGTCACGAAACCGGCATCCTTGGAAGCAGTCAGAGTTTTGCTGTGCAGTCCTGTGCTCCGCAATCGCAATGACTACGAATTTAGGAGGCTCACTCAGTGCCGAAGAAGCTTGTAACATCCCCGCTGTGCCCATCCGAGAAAGTCACCGAAGAACAACTCGCCACCGATCTGACTGTCATGGAGATGGACAAGACAGTCCAGAGACTGGATCGTCGTTCGTTCTTCTCCAACCTTGGCGTCCTTGCCGCAGCAACCGCCGGCGTCGGCCTTCTGGCCTCTTCGACACCAAAGGCGCAGGCCCAGAACTCTGCTCCGCCCAACTCGACCATTCTTGAAGTATTGAACTTTGCTCTTAACTTCGAGTACCTCGAGGCCAACCTCTATCTGGCGGCATCCGGCCAGCCCGCCCTGACCGCCTATCTCGGCGGCGGCGCGCAGGTCATAGGGCTTCCTCCTAGCCCGCTCAGCTTCGACGCCATAACCGGGGCAACTGTCGCGAATCTCGCCATGGACGAAATGCACCATATCGAGTTGCTTCGCGTCGCGATCTTCCAGCTTGGCGGCACCCCGATCAATCAGCCCGTCATCGACTACACGCTCGGCGGCAAAATGTCGATCACCACGCAGGCGCAGTTTCTGGCTGTGGCACGCCAGTTCACCGCGGTCGGCAACTCGGCCTACGCTGGCGGCGCCGCCCTGCTCATCGCCAACCCCCTGGTACTGACCACAGCAGCGCAGATCCTTGGGACTGAATCCCAGCATCTGGGCGGCGTCAACGCACTCTGCAACTTCCAGGGCGTCGTCTCACCGGCCGTTGACTCGCTCGACTACCCACCCTCTTCGCCGAGCCGCTTCTTTACGCTCAATCCGACCACGAACCCGATCAGCTCCAACTACGTCACCGATCCAGCATTCGGCCCAATCCGCACACCGCAGCAGGTTCTCGGCGTTGTGTACGGCGTCACCACGCCATCGACCTCGCCAACTCCAGCGGCCGGCACCACCCACGGCGGTTTCTTCCCACAAGGCGTGAACGGCTCGATCACCTCGACCTAAACAGCTCATGCGCCGTGTCACGCGGAATCTTTCCCGCGCATATTAACGCAAGCGATCTACAAGCCACGGAGATATAGAACACATGCTGAACCAATTGGAAACTGCTTCGACCCCCGGTATTCTCGCGAGCCCCGCGAGCCGCCGTCGGTTCCTCAAGGGTGCTGCTCTGAGTGCCGGTGTAGCCGCGACCACGCTAAGCGCTGCCGCACAGGGTATCGGCGGTGTCATCGGCGTCGACCCATCCAGCGGACCTGCTCCTGCGCCGGCTGACATCTTCCAGTTCGCGCTCAACCTCGAGTACTTCGAGGCCACCTTCTACTCCTACGTCGTGAACGGAACCGGCATCCCAGCCGCGCTGCTCGGCCCAAATCCTGGTGCCGTCACCGGCTTTCCGGCGGTCAAGTTCTCGGATCCGCTGGTACAAGCCGTCGCGCAGCAGCTTGCGGCCGATGAGCTTACCCACGTCATGTTCATCCGCGACGGTCTGGAGGCACTCGGAGTCACCCCGGTAAGTCTGCCTGCTCTCAACCTGACCGCCCTGGGTGCTCCAGTCGACGACAACAGCTTTCTCGCTTTGGCCCGGGGATTTGAAACGGTCGGGACCAGCGCGTACGAAGGTGGCGTGCAATACCTCGCCATCTCCGGGCAGGCTGTCACCTATGCCGCGCTCATCCACGATGCCGAAGGCCAGCACGAGGCTTCTCTTCGCCAGTTCTGCATCCAGCGCGGCGTCACCTCGCCTGCGGTGGACCATCTTGACCGGCCTCCAGTGCTCAGCAACCAGGGCATCTTTAACACCAGCCCTGTTACCGGCCTCAACACTGCCCGCAACGCGTCGGAGGTTCTCCAGATCCTGTACGCCGCAGCGGGCAAGACGGGTGTTTCTTCAGGTGGCTTCTTCCCGAATGGCCTGAACGGAAACGTCAAGACCACATAGGTTGCTCCTGTATGACAACAAGTGAAGCCCGGCGAGAGCCGGGCTTCACCTGTTGTCATACCTGTGAACCTAGGCGTTCGCCGTTGCGCAAAACTCCTGGAACGCGCGCTGCAGTTCGCCACCGATTGCCTGGGCCGTGTTCGCCTCGATTGCATAGCGCTGCATGATGTACACCAGTTTGCCATCCCGCAGAATTGCAATAGCAGGCGAAGTCGGTGGGTTGCCGCCGAAATACCCGCGCGCCTTCTCGGTCGCATCGCGGTCCTGCCCGGCAAAGACAGTGATGGAGTGGTCGGGCTTTACCGTGCCCTGCAGTGCGAGCCGTACCCCAGGCCGCATTTTACCCGCAGCACAGCCGCAAATTGAATTCACCACGACCATCGTGGTTCCAGGCCGTGCTAACGCCTGATCTACTTCCTGAGCCGACCGCGCTTCCTCAATGCCGACCCGCGTTAGTTCTTCCCGCATCGGGATGACCATAATCTCTGGATACATAAAGCTCCTCTCGATCGGCGGGGCCTTCGCTCGCCCGGGCCACAGCCATTTCCATTGTAACTGCCGGCCTGAAAGCGACTTTTCCACGCCGCGTAGTGCGCCAGCGGTGCTGAGCAGCGCGCCATGCCGATCATGGGCCAGGCGCGATAGTCTGAATCTACAGATGCGAAGCGCCCTGAACTCGATGCAGCCTGAAATAGCTCCGAACACGCTGCGCCTCCAGGAGAACGTCCTGTTGGCGCCGTTGACTACTTTCGGCATCGGCGGCGCGGCGCGTTGGTTCGCTTCGGTCAACTCGGTGCAGGAGCTGGCCGACGCCTGCCGCTGGGCTGCGGAACGGCAGCTGCAGGTGTTTGTGCTTGGTGGCGGCAGCAACGTTGTGGTTTCGGACGCGGGTTTCGCCGGGCTGGTGATCCACATCGCCCTGCGAGGGATTTCGGTCGTGGACCATCCGGCCGATGGCACGCGATCCTTTACGGCCGCTGCCGGGGAGGACTGGGACGCGCTCGTGACGCGGACCGTCGAAGCCGACTGCGCCGGTATGGAGTGCCTGGCAGGTATCCCGGGCCTGGTAGGAGGCACGCCGGTACAGAATGTGGGTGCGTATGGGCAGGAGGTGGCGCAGACCATCGCTGAGGTGCGTTGCTGGGATCGCACGGCTGCTGAAATCGTCACCTTCCCGGCAGAGTCATGTGGTTTCGCCTACCGCACCAGCCGCTTCAACAGCCTGCCCGATCAGGGACGCTACATCGTCACGGCAGTTACTTTCGCGCTGAAGCCAGGTGGCAGCCCGTCGCTCGCCTACGCAGACCTTCAACGGCGCTTCGCTGGCCAAGCTGCGCCTTCGCTCTCTCAGGTCGCCTCAACCGTGCGGGAGATCCGCCGAGAAAAGGGCATGGTCATTGACCCCGGACCGCTGGCATTGCGCGACCCCGATACCCGCAGTGCCGGATCCTACTTCAAGAATCCCATCGTGCCGGAAGCTGTGTACCAGTCGCTCGCTGACTTGCTGCGTCCGCTCAACGTGCCGAGCTATCCCGCGCCGGACTCGCCCGAAGGTCCGCGGCGCAAGTTGCCCGCTGCCTGGCTGCTGGAGCAGGCCGGCTTCCGCAAGGGCTTCACTCTTGGCGGCGCTGCGGTTTCGTCCAGGCATACGCTCGCGCTTACCAACCGGAGTGGCCACGCGACCACCCGCGAGTTGCTGGCACTGGAAGCCCTGCTGGTGGATGGAATTTGGCAGCGTTTCCGTATCCGGTTAGAGCCGGAGCCGGTCTTTGTCGGCGCTCTGCCGGAGGGCTCAACGCGCGCCGAGCTGTTGTAGGACCTGGTCCCGCTCGCCGGCCAACATGGCTGCTGCCGGCCCTTGTTCGGTGGCGGTCCCGTCACGCATGCGAATAACTGTCTGCGCGTAGGCCCACACCTCCCCGGCATCATGCGATACCAGCAGCGTTGCGATCCCGCGCGCCTGCAGCCAGGGCATCAACGCGCTCCAGAGCGCGGCCTTGCCGGCGCTGTCGAGTGCGCTAAATGGCTCGTCGAGCAGCAGCAACCTGGGTTGCAAAACAAGGGCTCGGGCCAGCGCGACCCGCTGTTGCTCGCCTCCGGAAAGGTGCCGCGGAAAGCGCGCCGAGAGCGCGCCCTTTGCCGCGTCCAGGCCGAGGAGCGTTGCTACCTCCTGCAGGTGAGCTTCAGCCTCCGGGCCAGATTGCCGCAAGCCGTAGCGCAAGTTGGCAGCCACAGATCGATGCGGAAACAATGCAGCGGACTGTGTGACGAAGCCGATGCTGCGGCTGCCTGCCGGAACGGAGATGCCCTGCTCCGTATCAACCAAGGTGCGGGCGTCAAGGGTCACGCGTCCACGATCCGGCTGCACGAGGCCGGCCAGGATACGGAGTAGCGTCGTCTTCCCGGAACCAGAGGGCCCGAAGAGGGCGAGGCGCAGTTCCGGCGCACCGGTCTCGTCGCAACCACTCAAGAACTGTGCGCGCAGCCGGAGCGAGCCGGCGCGGTGTTCGAGCGAAACATCGAGACCCACATCGGGTGCTTGGGTCGCTCCGCCAAAACTCATGCGCGGGCATCCTTGCCGAACGCCCGCTCGCGAAAACCGTAGAGCAGCGTGAGCGCTGCAAGCGAAGTAATAAGCAGCACCAGCGCGGTACGGTCAGCCTCCGCGTAGTGAAAGCCCTGCACCTGATCGAGAAGCGCGATGGAGAGCGTCCGCGTTGCTCCCGGGATGTCTCCGCCAATCATCAGCACCACGCCGAACTCGCCCACTGTGTGCGCGAAAGCGAGCAGGGCGCCCGCAAGGAGGGCACGTCTCGAGAGTGGCAGCATCACCGTCCAAAGAACGCGTGCGCGGCCGGCGCCGAGCAGCTGTGCTGCTTCCAGCAGCTCACGCGGAATCTGGGCAAAGCCGGCGACCAGCGGCTGCAGCGCGAACGGCAGGCTGTAGATTAACGAGCCGACCAGCAATCCATCGAAGGAGAACGCAAGGGGGTGGCCCAGCACCGCCTCACAGGCCCGCCCAAAGGCAGTGCGTGGGCCCAGCAGCACCAGAAGATAGTAGCCGAGCACCGTCGGCGGCAGCACAACCGGCACCATGGCAATCGCTTCGACCAAGGGCCTCCAGCGTGCGCGCCCAAGCACCAGCCATGCCGCCAACGGTATCGCCATGCAGAGCAGCAGGGCGGCTGTCAGAGCTGCCAGTCGCAGCGTGAGCCAAAGGGCTTCGGTCTCGATCATGCGGTCACCGTTAGCCGCTTCGCGCCGTCGCGGACGGGCGGAGTCGTAGGAGCAGGTGGGGCAGTTCGCTTCACAGTTCTACCGTGGAGACAGCCGCGAGGTTGCGCTGTGGGTCGTCCAGTCGCGCCTAGAGGCAAGCTTCGCCGGCAAGGGGTTCTAGTCAGGTGGCAGCAGGCCCTTTTGAGCGAGCAGCTTCCTGGTTTCAGGGGTAGCAAGGAAGTGAAGAAAGCGTTCCGCTTCTGCTTCCTTCGCACTATGTTTCAGCACCACTGCTCCCTGCAGAATGGGCGGGTACGCTGTCGACGGGACGGGAATGTAGCTCCCATCGCCGGCCAACCGAGGTGTGCTTGCACTTGTGAGTGAAAGAAAGCCTATCTCTGCGTTGCCTGAGTCGGCGTACTGCGCGGTCTGTGCGATGTTTGAAGCGACTCGGAGCTTGCTGGCCAGCGCATCTTTGAGACCCATCGAGCTGACGGCTGCCTGCGCGGCGCGTCCGTATGGTGCGGTCTCAGGATTTGCCATTGCAACCGACTTGAGAGCCGGGTCGCGAAGAACATCGAGCGTGATGGGCTTGCCGTGCAGGACAGGCGCATCCTTGCGCGCCCAAAGCACGAGCGTGCCGCGCGCATACGGCACCGGCTTCGCTTCCGCACCAAGGCCGGCGTCAATCACATGCTGAGGAAAGCCGGTATCGGCTGCGAGAAAGAGATCAAAAGGCGCGCCATTGGTAATCTGCTGAGCTAGTGCCGCCGAGCTCTGGTACGTAGCCGCCGCACGAACCCCCGTCTGCTGTTCATATCGCGAAAGCACCTCGGGCAGTAACGGTTCAAGATCCGCAGCCGCCGCGATCCTCAAGATATGCGTGTCGCCGCCGGCCTGTGCACTCGACATGCTCGGCGCAACGAAGACCAGCAGCAGGACACACACGGCTGCCAGTCCCAGACCGGAGCGGATTGTCCCTTGTCTTCTCTGGATCCGAATGGGAAGCGACAAGGGGAGACTCGTGTGTTTCATATGCGTAGCACCATCACTTCTGTCGCCTTCACCAGGGCCGCGACTGTTTCTCCAACGGCAAGATGCAGCTCGCGCGCGGCATCCGAGGTAATGATGGAGGTCAGCACCTGGCCGCCAACCGAAATCTTCACCTGGGCCAGAAGGCCATCCACCTTAATCTCCACGACACGGCCGACAAGCTGATTCCGTCCGGAGACCGTGCGCATCATCTCGCGCTTTGGCGTCTCCGGGCGCTTGGCCTTGTGCAGCAGCGCGTCCAACTCGCTCTCATCGATGCGGTAATGGCCGCCAGGGGTACGGGTCGCCTTGATCTTGTCCCGGTAGAGCCACTGCTTCATCGTCGGGTAAGAAATGCCCAGGCGCAGAGCAGCTTCTCGTGGCGTAAGCAGAGGCGGCATGATGAAGATTATACGATTCGCAATGCGCTTTCCGGCGATTTGCACCGGATTCGGCGATTGCATGATCTTCAAGGCGTAAGTAGTGATTGCGATCCGGGCGACGGCGGGGGAGGAGATGGCTCAAGGTTTGTCCTGGGGCAGGCCAGGAGACTGACCTCGGTAAGCAGGCTTCATCTGAGAGCGCAGTGCTTGCTGAAATACAGTGCTAGGCTGAGATACGTATGCAAACGCCGGCTCATGGGAAGTCGATGATTCCGGAGTCGCCCGCTTCTCCCGCTCTACACGAGCTGCACTGCACCGGATGCAGCCAGGTCGCAGCGCCGGGTTCTCTGCGGGGTGATCTGCGCTGCCCCACTTGTGGCGAGCTGTATGCAGTGCGCTACCCGCAGTGGAATTCTGCTGACAGTACGGAGCGCTCCGCGGACTTGCGTGAGAGATGGAGGGGTCGCCGGCTGTCCACTGCCGCGATCGACCAGAGTGGTGTCTGGCGCTTCCGCGATCTGCTACCGATCGTCCGGGATACGTCGAGCATCATCACCCTGCGCGAAGGAAACACGCCGCTCTTCCACTTGCGACAGAGCGCCAGGAAACTCTCTCACTACGGGCTCTACGCGAAGCACCAGGGCATGAACCCGACCGGCTCTTTCAAGGACACGGGCATGACGGCCGCGCTCTCGGTCGCGCACGAAGAGGGTTTTCGCTGGGTCGCCTGCGCTTCGACCGGCAACACCTCCGCTGCGATGGCTGCCTATGCGGCGCGAGCTGGCATGCGCTCACTGGTCCTGATCCCCGACGGCAAAATAGCCTGGGGCAAGCTATCGCAGGCCATGGACTACGGCGCTCGCACGATTCAGCTGCGCACCGATTTCGACGGCTGCGTGCGGGTACTGGCCGAGGTGGTGCGGCGAGCGCCGGTCTTTCTGCTCAATTCGGTCAATCCGTATCGGCTTGAAGGCCAGAAGACCCCGGCCTTTGAGATAGCCGAAGCGATGAACTGGCAGGTTCCAGATCACGTCATCGTTCCGGGTGGCAACCTTGCAAATGTGTCGGCACTCGGCAAGGGTTTCGAGGAGCTGCTTCAGGTCGGGCTGACAACGCGGCTGCCTCGCCTGTCCGTGATCCAGGCTGAGGGCGCCAATCCTCTTTACCGGCTTCTGCATGATCGCTCTGTCTATGACAGCACCAGGAACGGCAAAGAGCATTTGGAGCCGGTCACGGCGAAGACCCGTGCCAGCGCCATCCAGATTGGCAATCCGGCTTCGTGGCGCAAGGCGCTCCATATCCTGCGCCTGACAGGCGGGTACTGCGAGCAGGTTTCCGAAGCCGAGATCGCGCTTGCGAAGGCAGAGATCGGTCTCGAGGGTCTGGGTTGCGAGCCGGCATCGGCTGTCACCCTGGCGGGCTTCAAGAAGCTGCAGGCTGCCGGTTACATCGGGCCTGACGACTCGGTGGTTCTGTTTCTAACCGGCCACACGCTCAAGGATTCCGAGTACACGATCCAGTTTCACCGTGGCGAGCTGCTCGAAGCCGGAGAGGCTGCTCCGTATAAGGCCGCACTCACAGCCAGCCAGCGAGACTCCGTACTTCTCGACGCCAATGCCGACACCGTCCTGCGGGCGCTTGACTCCGCGGACCTGAGTGAGTCAACCGGGCGGGCTGGAAAAGCTGTGGGATCTATGTCGTGAGGGCGGCATGAAAGCGCCAGCTGACCTGCTGCGTTTGCGGCTTCCGGCAACTTCCGCAAATCTTGGACCAGGCTTCGATGCGGTGGCTCTGGCGTTAGCTCTCTTTCTCGAGGTGGAGGCAAGAGCGTCAGGGCGGTTCTCGATCACCGCGACTGGCCGCAATGCAGACATCTGCGAAGCGCTGGGGGACAACCTGATTCTCGAGAGTTACCGGCTTCTCTGGGACCGCTACGCGCGGGAGCTGGGGCCGGCGCAGCCTTTGGCGCTTGAGATCCACAACGGGATCCCATTGGGCATGGGCTGCGGCTCCTCTGCGGCTGCCCGGCTAGCCGCAGTAGCTCTCGTTTCACATTTCGCAGGACTTTGCTGGAGCCGGGAGCGCATGCTTTCCGAAGCGAGTGCTCTGGAAAATCATCCCGATAACGCTGCGGCCTGCTGTCTTGGCGGCTTTGTCGTCGCCGGCTATGGAGGCGCCACAGAGGCGGGCGCGCTGCCGGTGCATGCCCTCTCGATCGAGCCGCCTGCTGCTTGGCGCGCATTACTGGTGCTTCCTGGCCAGCCCCTGGCGACGACGCTTTCGCGGGGAGTACTACCCGAACAGTACGGGCGCAGAGATATCGTGCAGAACCTGCAGAACACAGCACTGCTGGTTGCGGCTTTTGCTGACGGGAACGCGGCGCTACTGGCAGCAGCCACCCGCGACTGCCTCCACCAGCCCTACCGGGGTGAGGCTTGTCCGCTCCTGCCGCAACTGCTCCCGCTTGCCGGTACGGGCGGGATCCTCAGTGTCACCTTAAGCGGCGCCGGCTCTGGGGTGCTGCTGCTAGTTGAGAGCGAGGGAGCCTTGCCCGAGGCTGAAGCGCGCGTGCGCGAGACGGCGTGCGGTGTTGCGCTGGCGGGCGAAGAAGCTTCTTCGCAGCTTGCCGAAATACTTCGATGCGCCCTGCAAAAGAGCCCGGCATATCTCATGCCCGATGGACCAAGCTAACCAGCAAGGCAACCCAGGGAAGGTAATGTTTACAAGGTGGGTACCGAAGTTTTCTTTACATGGTCCGACCATCCCACCTATGTTCAAGCCTGTGGGCAGCTCTGGGGGAGGGCTGCTCCTGCGCCCGTGGCTTGTAGAGCACGGGCGCTCTCCTTTGTGCAGCAGCACCTGCTCTGCATGGGGCGCGCTGCCTCCGGCAATGGAACCGTTCGGATGACTGGCGCATCTACTAAATATCGATGAGGCTGCAGGAGTCGGCTGCCATCGGGCAGTGAAAGCGTCAGAAGACTCGGTACCCAAGGGAGAGTAGAGAATGGCTGGAGCAGCGATCCAGGAAGTAAATGACAGCAGTTTCGAGAAGGAAGTTCTTCAGTCGCAGCAGCCGGTTCTGGTCGATTTCTGGGCGGCCTGGTGTGGGCCCTGCAAGGCGCTTGCGCCGATCGTCGACGAGGTGGCGAGCGACTTCAATGGGCAGCTAAAGGTCATGAAGATGGACGTTGACCGCAACTCGGCAACGCCGATGCGCTACGGCATTCGCGGCATCCCAGCGCTCCTGATCTTCAAAGACGGCAAGCTGGCAGATCAGATCGTCGGCTATGTTCCGAAGGATACGATTGCGAAATCAGTGAGCAAAGTGGTCGCCTCGTAGTTCGGCATCTATCCATAGATCAGTAGCGAGGGAAGGCCCGGCACCTGCCGGGCTTTTCTTTGCCCAGGGTGTTCTAGGCGTACCGGCGTAGCACTCCAAGCACCCGGCCCTGCACCTCGACCTGCCCAGCGGGAACGAAGATCGGCTCCATCTCCTCATTCGAAGGCTGCAGACGCACGATGCTGCCCTCTACGTAGAAGCGTTTGAGCGTGGTCTCAGAGCCCCGCACCAGCGCCACAACGATCTCACCATCCCGCGCCGCGCTCGTTCGCTCGACCAGCACGTAATCCCCATCCACAATATGTTCATCGCGCATTGAGTCGCCACGAACCTCAAGCGCAAATACTTCCTTGTTGCCAACAATGTCAGAGATCGAGATGGAGTCGCTGGTTTCGACTGCCTCGACTGGCAGGCCGGCGACAATCCGGCCCATCAGCGGCAGCCGTTCGCGTGAGGCCGGAGCACGCATCGGGCGAGGCTGTGGCAGAACATCGATCGACCGGCTCCGGTTGTGTCCGCGCTGCAGCACACCTTTGGTCTGCAGGTTCGTGATGTGTTTATGCACGGTCGCTAGGGATTTCAGGTTGAGCCCGCGCGCGATCTCCTCAAAGGAAGGTGAGTAGCCGTGACGCTCGACGAAGCTGCCTACGAAGTCGAGGACCTCTTTTTGCCTGCGGGTAACGGCCATAATGCTAGTCATTATAGCGAAGAAAAGGCGAATTGCAAGCAGAGCTTTCTTGTCGTTCCGAGGCGCGCTTCACTGATGGGCTGCACGACGCGCTCGCGCATAACGCCTGCTCGGTCAAGCGAGAGATCGCTCGGTCAGCTGTTCCATTCCCGATGCGGGAAACGGCATGAAGGTACTTCCCATAGCGAGGAACGGGTGATGAAGGAGAGCAGGAAGCACTTCGTGAGAAGTCGGATCGGCTTTAGCTTCCTGACTGAGGGAGGCGGCTTATGCGCTTACTGATCGTAGAGGATGATGAAGCACTCAGCAGGTTTCTCCGCCGCGGTCTGGCAGATATGGTTGAGTCCGTAAACCTTGCAGTTGACGGCGAGTCTGCGATCGAGCTCTTTCTAGAGAAGGATCCCAGCCTGGTTATCCTGAGCGCAGACCTAACTGGCCCTGACGGATTCTCTGTACTGGAGCAGCTACGGCAGATCTCGCCGCTCTGCCCGGTGCTGATGCTGAGTGGCCGGCCCGAACCAGAGACAAGAATTGCGTGCCTGGAGAGGGGCGCAGACGATGTAGTGAGCAAGCCGTTTTCCCTGCGGGAGCTCCGGGCTCGGTCGAAGGCGCTGCTTCGTCGCCACGACGCGGCCCAGCTATTGCTGAGGCAGGCGGTGGGCTCAGCCGAAGAGCCAGCCGGTCTTCGGGCCGAGGCGCTGGAGATGCAGCGGCTACGCAGACAGGTAGAGGTTGCCGGCGCGGCGGTCCACCTCACCAATCGGGAGTTCTCTTTGCTCGAGCAACTGCTGCTGGCCAGCGGCGCGCCGGTCTCTCGCGCCGCCCTGCGCAGCGCCGTGTGGCAGAACAAGCCGCTTGAGTGCAATGCGCTGGAAGTGCACGTAGCGGCGCTGCGGCGCAAGCTGATCCGTACCCCTGGCGCACCCGGTATCGAAACAGTTCGCGGTGTGGGCTACCGACTGGCGAGCACCACGTTGGTGAAAGAGGGTCAGAGCTGTGCCGCACGGGCCGGGATCGGCACGGAGGCAGGTTGTTGGGAGCAGATCGGATGAGAACGCACGTCTACCCGGACACATTAAGGACGAACGCAGTCGCGGCAAGTGGAGCGCTGATTACTGCCGCACCGGCCCGTGCCGCTTTGCGAAGTGCCATTGTGGTCTCCAGCCATCGCTCCTTGCGGCAGGCGGTGGTGCATGAGCTGCATACCAGCCGGTGGAGCGCACGCGAGGCTGCCGGGGCGGCTGAGATGTTTGCCATGCTGGAGCGACAACCGGCTGCAATGGTACTTATCGACTCCTGGCTGCCGGATTTGGAAGTACGGGAGTGCGTTGTTGATCTGCAGAGACTGATGCCGGAGCTCGACGTCCTTGCACTTGACGGCAGCGATCTCGGAGCGGCCACACCGCGTAGCCTTTTCCGGGGTGAGTTGCTGCATGCGCTCCGACGCGCCCAGGCGACTGTGGGTGCTCGGGAGAACGATGCGGAACACGAGGCTGGCGCAAAGGCTCCTCTCTTGGTACCCCGCTGTTCTACGGACGGCCCGGCATGGGAGAGTAGCCTTCCGGCTCAGGAGATCCTGCGTCGGCACAGTGCCTCCCTGCCGGAAAACAGCCGAACCCAGACCTGCTTAGGGTTCGCTTCCGAAGTTGAGCCTGGAGACGGCGTTTGTGTCGGGAATAGTGTCGGGGGCGTTCGGGAAGTCGCCTCCGGCAGCCATGCCAGGCTTGGAAACGCGGCTTGGATCGATGCCGTGTCCGAAAGGCCGTCTCTGGCGGCGGTTCAAAGCGCGGTGCTGCCCGCCGGCGAGCCTGGCCGGCGAGCACAGCAAACGGGGCTTCTTGAAAATGGAGCCGGGCCTGCGAAAGCTGTCGAGGCGCTCCCCGAGTTCGTCGGCAGCGACGAAGCGATGCTCGAGGTGAGCCGCCGTATCCGGCTCGTCGCGCATCGCAGAACCACTGTTCTCGTCCATGGAGAGACCGGCACCGGCAAGGAGCTGGTCGCGCGTGCACTGCACCGGCTGAGCGGCCGGCCCGCAGCCAGGTTTGTGGCCATTAATTGCGCAGCCATCCCTGAGGCGCTGGTAGAGGCAGAGCTCTTTGGCTACGCGAAGGGCGCATTTACGGGCGCGTCGCAGAGTCGCGTCGGACGCATCGAGGCAGCAGCCGGCGGCACTCTCTTTCTGGACGAGGTAGGCGAGTTGCCGCTTACGGTGCAGAGCAAGCTGCTCCGCTTTCTGGAAAGCGGAGAGATCCAGCGGGTCGGCGAGAACGACACAGTGCAGGTGGACGCTCGAGTGGTCGCCGCTACCCACCGGAAGCTGGGCGCGATGGCAGCCGAGGGCGAGTTCCGGCTCGACCTGCTCCATCGCCTGTCTGTGTTCTTGATTCGCACGCCGGCTCTTGCGGGCCGCGCAGCCGAGATTGATCACCTACTCGAGCACTTTCTAAACGAGTTGAGCAAGAGTGAGGCTGCGAAGGCGCTGAGTCCTTCGGCGCGCATCAAGCTCCTCCATCACAGCTGGCCGGGAAACATCCGTGAGTTAAAGCATGCTCTTGAGCGGGCGTGGATCTTGGCCGGCGAGAACCCTGTGATTGATGAGGGATGCATCGATTTTGGGGAAGCCCTGCTATAGGGGTGGCGTTGCAGCGCGCGGCTTGAGCGATGCAGGATTGATGTTCTTTACGGCTTTCGCTTGCTGAGCAGTTCGGCTCAACTTCCGTCATCAGTGGACTGCTTTTCGCGACGACCTCCGACCCACGTTTATCGGAAGGGATAGTGCCTGCTGGCAGGCCTGGGCTCTCAGCTCCCTGGCGCCGGTAGCGCTGCCTTCAGCAGTGCAGACGCCGCTGCGACCGGAGTGCAGCGAAGTTGTTGTCGTGAGTTCCTGCGCTCAAGCGCCTGCGTGCGAAGCCCTCGCTTCATGATCCGCTCCTCCTCTCTGCCCAACATAACCGTGTCACTTGCCTCCTGCTTTTTTCGCGCAGAAGATTCCGGCTTGCTGATGCGCGATCGCGCGCAGCGAGCCCTACAGCTACTGAGGATGCCTGCGTCGTATGTGCCACACACCAGGTTGCAAATATGAAGAAGTCTTCACGAAGAAGTCTTCAGAAACCGCTCCAACTCCGGCCAGCGCCATGCACTTACTTCCGGGCGTCGGGCAGCAGAACAGCGCGAAGCCCGCGGACACATGCAGGACGGGGGATGGGCGATGCAAACAGGGGCGATAACAGCAGCGAGAGCGATGCCGGCGCGGCAGGGATTGCAGACAGCAGCCGCACTGGGAAAAAAAAACGAGGCAGCGAAGCTCGGGGGAACGAGCCGGCTCAGGCCGGTTCTTGTGCCGGCCGCGGCCGGAACGGATGTAGTTACAGGTAGAGCCGCAGACTCGGCGCTCACGGCGGAGCAGGAACGTCTTCTGCTCGAACACCTGCCGTCCGTGCGTTACCTGGCGCGCACGATTCATGAGCGGCTGCCGCAGCATGTCGAGATAGATGAGCTGATCGGAGCGGGAACCCTCGGCCTCGTCGATGCGGCCCGTAAGTTCAACCCGGCGAAAAATGTGCAGTTTCGCTCCTACGCGCAGTTTCGCATCCGTGGCGCGATCCTCGACAGCCTTCGTTCGCTGGACTGGAGCCCGCGCGAGCTGCGCCGGAAAGGCCGCGCGATGGAGGAAGCAACGCGCAAGCTGGAGCTGCAGCTAGGGCGGCCGCCGCAGCAGGCCGAAATCGCGGCGGAAATGGGCTTGTCGCTGCTGCACCTGCAGCAGCTTGCCGGACAGCTAAAGGGGCTTGAGGTGGCGACGCTACATGCCGAGCGCGGGGAGGACTCGGGTGAGGAGGAGCTTGCCTTTTTGCCGGCAAAGGAGAGCGAGAACCCGCTGTTCCAGTGTCTGGAGGCTGAAGCCAGGCAGCGACTGATTGCCGCAATCGAGCGCCTGCCCGAACGCGAGCGTACGGTGATGACCCTCTACTACTTCGAGGAGATGACGATGAAGGAGATTGGGGCGCTCCTGGGCGTGGTGGAGTCGCGTGTGTCGCAGATGCACCATCTTGCACTTGGCCGACTGCGGACGGTACTTGCCGACCTGCGCGGCGGCGGACGGTCGGCTCAGGTGCGGCGTGCAAGCTAAGCAGGCTGCTGCAGCAAAAAAGGGCGCTCCAGGTTGGCGAGAGAGCCTCGGTGCAGGCTGCGGTGTAAGCAGGACAGAACCGAGCTGAAGAGAACAAGGGAGAAGGGCAGCATGATGAACAACGTATCGGAAGCAGAATACGGGACGAACGTGGGATGGCCGGTGAACATGGCAGCGTCGGTGGAATGCCTTGTGCAAGGCTGCCGCAACGCAGCGCAGCTGCGCTTCAACGGCAAGGCGGCATGTGGCCGGGAGTGTCTGGAACGACTCCTGAAAGAAGCCGTGATTGAGGAGCAGGCACTGGCAACTGCCGCAGCTTTCAAGGCACGCCCGCGTGTGCAGCTTGGGCGCATCCTGATTGAGCAGGGAACCATCAACGAAGCACAGCTGGAGCAGGCCCTGCGTTCGCAGCGGGCGACCGGTGCGGGACGGCTGGGCTGTTGGCTTAAGCAGCAGGTGGAACTGCCGGAGGCCGAGTTCACTGCGGCGCTTTCCATCCAGTGGCACTGCCCGGTTTTCCGCTGCGGTACCTTTGCGCCGCAGCGTATGGTTGAGTACCTGCCCCGGCCGCTGGTGGAGGAGCACGGAGCACTACCCTTGCGCATTAGTGAAACGCCGGAGCGGCTGACGCTCTGCTTCGAGGATCATGTGGATCACGAGCTGATGAGCGCGGTTGAGCGAATGCACGGCATTGGCGTGGATGCGGGTCTGCTAACGGCGAGTGAGTTCTGGCAGGGAACGCGCGACCTGCTGGGCGTCAGCTTTCCGCGGACCGAGATGGTGGTAGCGGCCTCGCATGACGGCATGATCGGCGCGATGAGTAGGCTGCTGGCGCAAGCAGCTCCGGAGGAGGCGCGTTTAGTAGCCGTACACGGCTGCTACTGGCTCCGTTTGTGGACCTCGGCCGGAGACATGAGCCGGCCCGGCGGCACCGGCAAGCCGGAGAAGCGCAGTGCCACCTACGGCAATGTGGTGCATGACCTGCTCTGCACTCCCCGGAGACCACGCCAGGAGCTCGACCCCGGATCGGAAGCGGATGATGTTGAGGCGTTGACAGCTGCCATGGCGCGCGTCTTTGAAAAAGAGTGCAGCAGCTGTTACTGCTGACCAGAAGGCTCCGGAAGCGGTTGAGGTCCAAGATCGGTGTCGCTGGACTTGCCGCGTGGGACACGGAGAAAGGTCGGAGGCCGGTCGGGGTACCAAATCAGCCGGTGGAGCTCCCGTTTGCGCACATTGGCTACTGCACCTGGGCGAAAGCATGCGAGACAGATGCCGACGGGCCTGCGGACACTGGGATATACCACGCCCAGGGAGCCCGCTTCGAGCAGATCGAGCGCAAGCTGCTGCGAGGCGATGTATGAACCGGGGTCGAGGCAGGCCCGTCGCAGTGCAGCGTCACTCTCCGGGTCGTGCTCCGGGCCTGCATTGGGGTCGGCAGGTGACGCGGATTTTAACCGGGTCCCGCCGGCTCCCGGCCGGAGATCATGAAACGGTCCAGTGAAGTCGGCGTAGTAGTGGTCGTAGTCCAGTTCCTCACGGGCCAGCCAGCCAATCTCGGTGAAGTGCACGGAACGATGAAAGAGAACTTCGGCTTTCGCCGTCGCGAGCTCAGAAGCGGCGTACCAGGCTCCGCGATTTGGCGTGGAAAAGCGCGCGCCCTGGGGATGAGGGTGGGCGAAGGCGGCGTTGATGATGCGGGCGTAGGGCACGTCAAAGACGAGCTCGCGTGCCGAGATGCCGGGACGGTTGTTCGCTTCGGCCAGCAACCGCTCATTGGTTGCATTGTCAAGCGCATAGATCTGAGAGAGATCGTCATCCGAGTCTGCGATGCGCGTTAATACGGAGTCGCTGTAGCGGGCAGGAAGCAGACGGGAGGTGTTAAGACGTCGCAGCTCCGTAACTGGTAGGGAGTAGCTGGCAGGGACAACGATGGCTGGGGCGAGAAGCCTGGATGACCGGGGCGCGCGAGCCAGTCGGAGCTCTTCAGCAGCGGCTTGCAAGCTGAGCTTCCGACCTGTACGCATGGAACGTTTTCGAGAGATTCTGCGCGGGGGAGTTGCGGGGAACATGCGCGAGGAGTCAGCCGCCGCGCCGCGCGTCCAGCAGGCGCCGCACGACATCGATTGCCGGCGCGCCGCCCTGCAGCATGTACTCAAGCGGGGTGCGGCTGGCGAAGATATCGTTCCGGTTTGGGAGCTGGATCCAGCGATCGGCAAGGGTTTCGCTGAAGAGAATGTTGAGCGATTTAAAGATGCCGATCATGTAGGAGATCCGCAGAAGTTTGTCCTGATCCAGCTGCTTCACCCCGGCATGCTTCCAGCTGTAAAAGGTCCCGTTTGAAACGCCGCCGAGGAGCACTCGTGCGTCTTCGTCGCGAACTTTCCAGTGGCGCATGATGTTGAGAAAGGTTCGCATCGCAACAGGCGAAAGCCGTCGCTGCTCTTCCAGGCTGCCGAGATTGGGAAACTCGGGCGCGCGATAAAGACTAGCGGGATAAACTGCATGACTGAAGTCTGCTGCTGCTCTTGCCACGTGCCTCACACAGTGCCGAGTATCTCCAGAAGTGGAGTGGCACGGCTCCAGAATAGACGAACTTAAAGCGAATAGATCGTGAAGGTTACCAGAATACAGCGTAGCTGGTTACTTGATGGTAGGAATCTTCACTGGCTAGAATCAGGTTCCACCGCGCCAGCGAAGACTGACACGGTCAGTTCCAGCCGGGCGCCCACTCTACAGTGTCGTAGGGGCGAAGTCTCGCCAAGCCCGACGCTCACCGTGGAGGGGATACTGCACTCGTCAGCATTGTGAGCAGCAGAATCGCTGACGCAACAGCATTCCCCGCCTCTTTCAACACCGCTTAGGCTGTTGGGCCCTTCTCACAGCTTTCGTGGTGGCACTGGCAGTTCAGCTCTGTCATGCCGCGAGCATCGTGACACCGGGCAGAACAGAATTTCTGTCCAGCCTCCACGGTGCAGAAACATGCCGGGTGAGCGCACTTCTTTGGACCTGCAGCAGCAGTGGTTTTCCTGAACATCACCGAACCTCCTCTAGGGCGATCCATGCATGGCAGTCAGGAGATGTTCATCGGGGCTGCCGAGGGAAGGGGCACTTCCTTGCCGGAAGCATGCTCCGCCGTGGCGACATCACGCAAGTGTCTTTACACAGACGCTGGTGTGACAGTTGTCATGTCGTTTTGCTGACGCTTGGCACTCCCCGTAAGCCATGCAGCAGGCACAGACTCTTGCTACGAACGAGCCCGTAGGGTAGGCCCGCGGGATGAGGTGAGCGATGGTGACAGCAGCGACGGGTGTTGAGATGGAGAGTGCGGGAAAGAGTTCCGGAAGCGGACAGCAGGGCCGTATGCGAGAAACGGGAGCGCCCGACGCGCCCGTGGCCGTGCTGGACAGGGTTACCAAGCTCTATGCCGGAACAAAGGCACTCGATGAGCTCTCGTTCACTCTCGGTGCTGGAGAGATCGTGGCGCTGTTGGGACCGAATAGCGCGGGCAAGACCACTGCCATTCGGGTGCTGCTGGGATTGACTCGTCCAACCAGCGGGGATGCCAGCCTGTTCGGGTGCATGCCAGGGTACCGACGGGCCCGGTTGCGCACCGGTGCCATGCTGCAGGTGGGCCGCATGCCTGAATCGCTCAAGGTGCGCGAGCATGTTGCGCTATTTCGCGGCTACTATCCGCACCCGCTCGCCAGTGGCGAGATCCTCCGCATCGCCGGCCTTACCAGGGAGGCCAACAAGCTGTTCGGCGAGCTCTCCGGAGGGCAGAAGCAGCGGGTCCTGTTTGCGCTGGCGTTGGCTGGCGACCCGGACCTGCTCTTTCTTGACGAGCCAACACTTGGCATGGACGTAGAGGCGCGCCGCGCACTGTGGGCGGAGGTGCGGCTGCTGGCCGCGCGCGGCAAAACTGTGCTACTGACCACCCACTACCTTGAGGAGGCGGAGGCGCTCGCCTCGCGCATCCTGCTCGTGAAGCAGGGCAGGTTGCTGGCCGAGGGAACCCCCGCGGAACTGCGCGCACGGGCCGGCGCCTCCAGCATCTGCTGTCGGACGGCACTCTCCCCCGATGAGCTACTGGCATTGCCGGGCGTGACTTCGGCGACGGGCGACGGCAAGCGCTGGAAGCTTGCGACAAACACACCGGAGCGCACGGTGCGCGTGCTTCTTGACCGCGACCCTGTGCTCACCGGACTGGAAGTCAACGCGATGCCTTTTGAAGAGGCTTTTTTGTCGCTGACCCGCTAGCAAAGAACTTAGACGGCAAGGCCGGCTTGTACACGAAAGGAAACTCCCATGTCTGCTGCTACTGAGGTACCTGAAACCGTCACCGCAGCGCCACCGTTCCTAATGGTCGGACCGGCCGGCATTTACCTGCGGGAGACCCAAGCCGAGTTCACAAAGATGCTGGGTAACCGGGCGTACTCGGCATCCGCTGTGGGCTTTCCGCTGGTGTTCTTCTGTATGTTCGGCTCGCTCAACGGCCACACAGGGCCTGTAGGGCACGAGATTGGCCGCTACCTCCTGGCCAGCTACAGCTGCTTTGGCGCGGTTGGCGCCTCACTCTTCGGCATCGGCGCAAGTGTGGCATACGAGAGAGGCCACGGCTGGCTGGACCTGAAGCGCTCAAGCCCCATGCCTCCAATGGCTTATCTGCTTGCGAAGCTCGTTTCGAGCCTCATCTTTTCGCTCATTATCTGCCTCCTGCTGGTTGCGCTCAGTCCCCTTGTCACAGGGCAGCCGCTTACTCGGGGAGTGGATATCCTCAAGCTGCTGGGTGTGGTTGGAGTGGGTACAGTTCCGTTCGCAAGCCTGGGCCTTCTCTTCGGCCTTGGGGTCCCACCCAGTGCCGGGCCTGGATTTATCAACCTGCTGTATCTACCGCTCTCTTTTTTTGGAGGTTTGTGGATGCCGGTTGAGCAGCTCCCGCACTGGATGCAGGGAGTGGCGCAGTACCTGCCGACCTACTGGTTCTCGCGGCTGGCTTTGCACGCTCTCGGCTTTTCGACGCCCTCGCCTGCGTGGGGCTATGCTGTCCTCGCTGGCTATACCATCGTCCTGCTGGCACTTAGCGCTCGCGTGTGGGCCCGGAGCGAAGCACAGGCGTGAGCGAGCTGAAGCGCTGCGTGGAACATTGCGGGGGAGCTATGACGGATGAGATGACACGGCCGATCACAAGTATGCGCTGTTCACGTCGTCCGTTTCGGCTCTTCGGGCTGGATCTTCAGCACCTGTCATATCTGCTCTACCTCCTTTTCTGGTTTATTGAACCATTGCAAGAGCCAAGCGCGCTTCGATGGCTGTATCTCGTTTTTGCCGTGGTTGTTTTCATGCTGCTTTATGCTGTGCAGCATGCCAGTTACTCGCTGTCTCGACGCTGGTACGCCACAGCGGCAATGTTGCTGCTGGCCTTGGTCTACGTACCGCTGAACCTAAGCGCTTTTGGCATTTACATCTATATTGCGTCCGCTCTGCCGGAGTTCGTTGAGAAGGCAAGACCGCTTTATGGGCTGCTGCTGGCCGAGTGCGCCGTCATCTTACTGCAAGCATGGCTTTTCCATTTTTCGATGTGGGAGTGGACGATCGTTTGCCCCATGACACTGCTAACCGGGACAAACCTCTGGTACTTCCATAAGCAGCGCAAAGCTGATACGCGCCTGCGCATGGCGCACGACGAGATCGAGCAGCTGGCCAAGACTGCGGAGCGCGAGCGGATCGCGCGCGACCTGCACGATGTGCTCGGGCATACGCTTTCCCTCATCACGGTAAAGAGCGAGCTGGCCGCCCGGCTGCTGTCGACCGATCCGGAGCGTACTTCGCAGGAACTGGCAGAGATACAAACAACCGCGCGCCGCGCCCTGGCCGAGGTGCGCCAGACCGTTTCCGGCTATCGCGCACAGGGGCTCGAAGCCGAGATCCAGCAGGCAACGGCTGCGCTGGCAGCTGTTGGCGTCGCTGTAACGAGCCGGCCTGAGCGTGTACCCAGGTTGCCTGTGCAGCAGGAGGCCTCGCTGGCACTAATTCTGCGCGAAGCCGTCACCAACATCGTGCGTCATGCCGGTGCGCACCGGTGCGAGATCTCGCTCTCGGTCGAGTCGGCGGCAACGGTGCTGGAAATACGCGATGACGGTCGCGGCATCGTTGGCGAAGAGGGCAATGGCCTACGCGGCATGCGGGAGCGTGTGGGTGAGCTTGGAGGCGCGATGGAGGTTCGTTCTGAGAGTGGAGCGGTACTCCGCGTTACCCTGCCGACCCCTCCGACAGAGCCCGACGTTCTGGAAAACCCGCTACTTTCACGCCAGTGGACAACAGCCTGAGCGCTGCTCATCGCCCGCTACACTGAATGCTGCATGAAGCACCGAGTCATCGAGCACTATGAACTCCAGCGTCGCCTGGGCACCGGCGGCAGCGGTGTTGTCTACCTGGCCAATGACACCGAGCTGATGCGCCCGGTCGTGCTCAAAATCCTCAAACGCGGCACGCTTTCCGGCGAGCAGATGCGGACCACGGTGCTGCGCGAGGCGCGGCTGGCCTCGGCGATCGAGCACCCGAATGTCTGCGCGATCTACGAGGTGGGCGAAGAAGGCGAAGAAGCTTTCATCGTGATGCAGTACGTGCCTGGCCAGCCCCTGGATAAGCTGATTGCGAAAGGCCCGGCGAGCATCCAGCTGGTGCTCTCGGCCGGTATTCAGATCGCTGATGGTCTCAACGCCGCGCATTCGCTCGGCATCTTTCATCGCGATCTCAAGCCTGCAAATATCATCCTGACTGATGGTGGCTTGATCAAAATTCTCGACTTTGGCCTGGCTCGCCGCCTAAGCGCAGAGGATGCTGAGTTCGACCCCTCGGTGACGAGCACACGCAAGGGCGGACCGAGCGGACCCTTGCAGGCGACTTACACGGCGCGCGGCGGCACCATTGCTTACATGGCGCCTGAGCAGTTTGTCACCGGGCAGTCGAGCGTGCGTAGTGATCTCTGGGCGCTGGGCATCATCCTTTACGAGCTGGTGAGTGGCCGGCATCCCTTCTCCCGCTCGGACGGCGATGAGCTTCAGTCCATTCGCGCGATCCAGTTCCTCGATCCGACGCCACTCTCCGAGTGCTGCCCGTCCGTTCCGGCGGAGCTGAACAACGTCATTGCCACGCTGCTCGCGAAGAATCCTGCCGACCGTTACGCAAGCGCGGCGGAGACGCGCGAGGCGCTGAAGACGATTATGAAGACAATGCACCTGGAGTCGGGTATTGTGCCCGGCGAGGCTGCGGCGACGCTGCCTACCTCCGCAGCGGAGAGCGAGAAGCGGACAACCGGCTTCCTGTCGATGCTTGCCGAGCGTTTCCGGGACTCGCCGGAGTCGGCCGCGAAGCAGAACAGCATCATGGTGCTGCCCTTCAAGAATCTTGGTGCTGCTGATGCCGGCAGAGGCTCGACACAGGAGCCGGTCGCGCCGCTCTACGGCGCAGCGCTGGCCGACGCCATCGCGGCGAGGCTGGCGCGCATGGCCTCGCTCGTCGTGCGGCCTTCGGGTGCGCTGTTGCAGATGAGCAACGCCCAGCAACTGGCGCTGATGGATCCGCTCGAGCTCGGCCAGAAGCTGCTGGTGCGTTGGGTGCTTGCGGGCAGCTTTCTTCGCGGCACCGCTGGTTTTGACCTGAACTGGCAGCTGCTCGACGTAGTGCATCAGAGCGTCGGCGGCGGCGGCGCGATCAGTGTGCAGTCGTTTGATCTGATCAGCGTGCAGACAGAGATCTGCAATGACGTTTTTGCTTCGCTGCAAGGTATCGGTCAGCTCAAGGTAGCGGAACGCAGCGCGCCGCGTGGGAGCCTGATGACCGGGCAGCTCTCCGAGCAGTATCTGCAGGCGCGCGCGATGCTGTCGTCGTTTATGCAGCGGACCGGCAGCCGCAGCGACCTGGACCGTGCGCTTGAGCGCTTCGAGCATGTAACCGGCGTGGCGATAGGCCAAGACGCGCCCTTTGCGGCGGCGTGGAGCGGCCTCGGCATCACGCATCTGCAGTATGTACGCAACGGCTTTGGCGGCCATCTGCACATCATCGCGGCACGCAAAGCCTTTGATCGCGCTCTCGAGATCGATCCCGGTTCGGTTGAGGCGAATCTGTACCGCGTGTATATGCTGCTCTCGCGCGGCGAGAAGGAGAGCGCCCGCCACGGTATTGAGCACTTGCTGCACACGGCGGTGAATGATGCGCAGGTGCATATCATCGCGGGCATTACTATGCGGCTCGACGGCCTGTATGAGCAGGCGCTGAGCCAGTTCAACGCCTCGCTGCAGCTGGACCCTTCCAATGCGCCGGTGATCTACAATCACCGCGCGCGGGTGTACCAGTACCAGAACCAACTGGAGCTGGCGAATGATGAGCTCGAGAAAGGATTGGCGCTCGAGCCGAAACACCCGCTGCTGCGTACCTCAGTTGCGTACCAGCGCATGCGGGAGGGCGATATGGTGAGAGCGATTGACATTCTGGAGCAGGTCATCGAGGACGACCACAGCATGCGCCTGGCCTATCCGACTCTTGCCATGTGCTACGTGCAGGCGGGCGAGCGCGAGCGCGGCGCGGAGCTGATCGAGGAGAACTCCATTGCGGCCGCCGAGGCAGATAGCGAAATGGCATATCGGCTCGCGACTTACTTCGCAGTGGAAGGCGATGAAAGCGAAGCGCTCCACTGGTTACGCCGCGCGATCTACCTGGGCAATGAGAACTATCCGTGGTTCGCGCAGAATCCGGCGTGGAAGCGGCTCAGCGGGCACACGGACTTCGAGCGCATCCTGGAAGACCTGAAAAAAAGTTATCGGCGAAACCAGAAGAACTGGAAGCGTCTGCTGGATCGGCTGCCGCATGGCTGACACGCAAGCCTGCGCGGATTGTATGCGGGCCCGCTGTTTCAACTGGCGCGTCGATTTACTTCCTGCCGGCTGCGCTTGCTGCTGCGATCAGGGCGTCGAGCGCGGATGTCTGGCTGGCAGCATTGCCGGCAGCGAAGGGTCCAGACCAGACTTCGCCGAACTCGTTGCCAATCCCGCGTGAGCGCTTCCAGATGCTGTCTGCGTTTTTCTTCTCGAAAGCCTGGTAGCTCGGGTCCGGCGCGGCTTGGGCGAGCGCCATCAGGTTGCGCAGGAAGATGCCCTTGAACTGCACCCCGTCACCGCCGCAGTGCGGCTCGCAGCTGTCGTGCAGGATGCCGTGGTGATCCGTCAGCCCGGTCAGTGTCGCTTCCGCGATGCTGGAGGCCTGCTCCATCTCAGATTTGTCCTCGGAAAGCTTGTGCAGTTCCGTCAGGCCGCCGAGGATGACGCCCTGGTTATACGACCACGTGGTCTTCCCGTTGTTCTTGCATGCCGCCGTAAGCCCGTCGTTTACGAGGTGCTGCGCATTGATCATCCCGGTGCCTGCAAACCATTGCCACTCCTGCTCGGCCCATTTCCGGTAACCGTCGCGGTCGGTGCCCTCGCTGCGGGTAGCAAGCTCGGCCGCGACGGAAAGGAAAAGTTCATTGGCGATCGCGTTCTTGTAGTTGCGATCCTTGCTCCACCAGATGCCGCCGCCGCAGGTCGCATCCCAGCCGCCGGTCATGTCCGTGAAGATCGACTGAGCCATCGCGAGGTACTCGGGCCGGTGCGTCAGGTCGTAGACGTCGATCCACGCAAGCGCCCACCAGCCCTCGTCGTCGTAGTACTTGTTGAGAAAGTTCGGGAACTTGGCGGAGGCCTTGCTGAGCGTGTTCGCAAATACAGGGTAGTAGTCGCTGGTAGCAGCTATCCGGGAGTAGTTGGCCAGCACCGTAACCGCGTTCGCCGAGTTCCACCAACCTGTTGTTTGATACAGGCCGGTATCCTGCACATACCAGGCCTGCAGAGCGGGTATGCCCTGGGTCGCGTACTTGAGATACTTCGAATGCTTCACCTGGCCAGCCGGAACTGCTTGGCTGTCCGCAGACTGCGCCAGGGCCGGCCAGCAGAGGCCCAGGGAAAAGAGCAGGAGCGCTAGCAGGCGTCTGGTCATACAGGTTCCTCTGTAGCGGTCGCTTCAGGATGGCTTGGATGGGTAAGTAAGAGAACTGCGGCCTTGCTAGTTCCGCGTCGGCAGCAGGTCCATCGGCTCAGTCAGGCTGAAGACAACCTCAGAGCCCGTCTCGATCTTGGCTTGCGCTGGCTTTTGCAGCAGCAGGTGTGTGGTCACGACCCCGGCGCCAACAAGAGCCCCGGCACCGGCGCCAACCGGACCGCCAATGATGCCGCCCAGGATCGCTCCTCCACCGGCTCCTCCGCCGTACTCAGCCAAGTCCTTTACGACGTGCGTTTTGGACTGGATGCCTCCTTCGTCGTCGGTCCGCGTACCCGGCGCCGAGCTCGAGACAGCCTGGGCATAGAGGTGGTACGCCGTCCCATCCGGCAGGATGACGGCATCCGGGCGCAGCCGAATGGTGGCGCGCGCGCCCAGCCGGTGGCCCTGCGAAACACTGGCTACGCGGCCGCGTAGCTCTGAGCCGGCCGGGATCACGACACGGCCCTCCTTGTACACATCCGCTGCTACCTGGGCGCGAAACGGCTCACCGTCCTGGGTGCGGGTGCTGCTCAGCGCCTGCAGCAGGCGCACATGGATGTCGGTGCCTTGCGCGAGCTGGTTGGACGGCGAAGGAATCATGCCGACGATGCCGTCATCCGGATCCTTGGGACGGCTGATCAGGTGCGCGCTTGGAGCCGTTTCGGCTGCGCGCGAGGCAGCGAGGCTACTGCTCGTGCTGGTCACGATGCCATAGTCCGGGTTGTCGACAGGCGCGACTGTCATGCCCTGCGAGGGAGGCGCGTTCAGGTTGGCAGCAGCGACCGGCGCGGCAGCGATTGCTGGTGTGCCGGGCAGCGGTTTCTGCGCCGGTGGCGGAACGGCGTCCTCACTAGCAACAATGGCGTCATCGGCCGGTGGATGCGAAACACCGCTGTACTGGTCGCTAGCAGAGCTCTGCGACTGGGCGAACGCAGCCGGCGCGAGAGCAAGCGAGGCGGCTACAAGCAGGCGCGGGGTCAAACGAAAGAGAAGGGCTGGCATAGCGATCACGCTCCGGTTCGGAGAAGCCGCGGCTTGCGCGCTTCCCGCTTCTTCCAAAGGTAGGATGTGCCCGTCGTATGTTCAGAGAAAAAAGAACAAGCAAGAAGGTTGGTGAACCACGGCGGTTAAGGCTGCTCCTGCGTACAAGGAGGCGTACCGAACACATGAAGATTCGGGCAAAGCTGCAGGTTGCTGCCAGAAAGATGTAAAGCGGCTTTGCTAGAATCGGCTTGCTTGGCAGGGCCGTCGCTTCGCCACCGGCGGAGGCAGGTGCGCGGATGGTGGACTGGGTCGAACAGATTGGAAGCGCCGTCGCGGGTGAAAAGCCTGTGCGCGTGGATCGAAGACCTCGCCTCAATGAACGTTTACAGCACCGCATCACGATCGGAACCGAGACAAGGACACAGATGACCGAGATCGTAGCAATCCATGCGCGGGAGATACTTGACTCGCGCGGCAATCCAACGGTGGAAGCAGAAGTGGTGCTGGAAGGTGGAGTGCGCGGCCGTGCCGCTGTGCCTTCGGGCGCTTCAACCGGCGAGCACGAGGCTGTCGAGCTGCGCGATGGCGATAAAAGCCACTATCTGGGCAAGGGCGTGCTGCAGGCCGTTGAAAATGTAGAAAGCGTGCTTGCGCCTGAGCTCACCGGCATGGATGCGGCCAACCAGCGGCTGCTCGACGCGACCATGATTGCGATCGACGGTTCGCCGAACAAGAGCAAGCTCGGAGCAAATGCGATTCTTGCGGTCTCGATGGCTGCCGCGCGCGCCTCGGCGCTAGCCGTGCACCTGCCGCTCTACCGCTATCTCGGTGGCGTGAACGCATCGATCCTGCCTACGCCGATGATGAACATCCTCAATGGCGGCGCGCATGCTGACAACAACGTGGACTTCCAGGAGTTCATGGTGATGCCGGTAGGTGCGGAGCGTTTCTCTGACGCGCTGCGCTGGGGCACCGAGGTCTTCCATACACTCAAGGGCGTGCTCAAGAAGAAGGGCTACAACACTGCGGTTGGCGACGAGGGCGGCTTTGCTCCCTCGCTGAAGTCGAACGAGGAGGCAATCGAGCTGATTCTTGAGTCGATCGAGCTTGCCGGCTACAAGGCGGGCGAGGACGTCGCCATTGCGCTCGATCCGGCTGCGAGCGAGTTCTACGACAAGAGCGCAGCCCGCTACATCTTCAAGAAGAGCGACCGCCGCGAGTTGACCTCCGAGGAGATGGCGAGCTACTGGGAGACTTGGGCGCGCCAGTACCCGATCGTCTCGATCGAGGACGGGCTCGCCGAGGATGACTGGGCAGGGTGGAAGCACCTAAGCGAGGTGCTCGGCTCGAGCATCCAGCTGGTCGGCGACGACCTGTTTGTCACCAACACAGAGCGGCTGCAGCGGGGCATTGAAGAGGGTGTGGCGAACTCGATCCTGATCAAGGTCAACCAGATCGGGACGGTCTCAGAAACGCTGGAGGCGATCGAACTAGGTCGCCGCTACGGCTACACTTCGATCATTTCGCATCGCTCCGGCGAGACGGAAGACACGTTTATCGCTGATCTCGCGGTAGCAACCGGGGCAGGGCAGATCAAGACCGGCTCGGCCTCACGCACCGATCGCATCGCCAAGTACAACCAGCTGCTGCGGATTGAAGAAGAGCTTGGCCAGACAGCGGAGTACCTCGGTCTGGAAGCGGTGAACTTCGGCGACTAACTCGGCCCGGCGGGCGCCGCGCGCCCGCTCGAACTGCCGGTGAGCCTTGATCGCCGGCTAACGATTCAGCATCCCAGGAGCCTTTCTTGCGTATAGCTCGTCTCGGCGCAGCAGCGCCTTTCCTTTTCGCCCTTACCGTTCTGGCGCAAACTTCCACAACGCCCGCCGCTAAGCCGGCCTCTCCGCCGCCGTTGCCCACCCCGGGCTCCGCGACCAGGCCAGGGCAGCCACCACCGCCCGCGCATCCGCTTACGGTGGAGCAGGCGCACGAGTTGATGGCGCTCAATGGCACCGACAAGATCAAGGCCCGCTTAATCGACAATGTCACGGCTTACGAACAGCGCTTTCCGCCCTTTGTGCCGCAGGACGTGAAGGACGATGTACACGCGAGCATCGAGAAGATGGACATCGACGGGCAAACCGTCGCCAGCTACCAGCGATATCTCTCAACAGAAGATGCCGCGAAGACCATCGAGTTCTACAAGACGCCTGCCGGCAAGAACCTTCTGCTGGTTACCCCGGAGATGATGGGCGAGATCCAGCAGAATGCCTCCAAGACCGTGCAGCAGACCCTGCAGGCGGCGATTGAACGGCATAAGACCGAGATCGAAGCCGCGCAGAAGACCTACCAGGCGCAGCACCCTGCCCCGTCTCTCGGGCCCGGTACCGGGTCAGGTACGGGCCAAGGTGCGGGGTCCGGCACAGGTACGACGACGCCGAAGAAGCCGCAGTAAAGCGGCGACGTGCGAACAGCGGGAGCGCTCTGCTCCCGCCGCCCGGCCGGCCCTTCCTGACAGACAAAGAACGTGCCGTCGCGCGGGCGAGGCCCGTTGCGGGTCAAGCTCACCTGATACATCGTGCCGACCTGCTGTATCGACCCTTTGGGTTACCGCGAACTGTGGTCCAAGTGTGCCGAAAGCCTTCTCAAGGCTTCTTCGCTTGCTGCGATGTCGTGGTAAGTGATGTTCCACTCGCATCCATGAGGATTGTGAGTTGGATCGCCATGCCTTGAAGTTCCTCTGCAGCGACTTAACCGTGTCATGGTGTTTTCGTCAGGTGTCGTGATGGCGTGTCAGATACTCTGTCGCGCACTGATGTATCGTCCTCATCCCAAGTGAGGACGATGGGTTTTTGTTCCTGCATCTGCGCGCAATTTGGCTTTATGAACTTCTGCTGACTTTGTGCATGTGCTGCGGATATGCCTGTGAAAAGAAAGAGTGTCAGCATGGCAACTTTCATATCGGCTCCACTGGTGCAAGTGTCGCGAGTGGGCTCCCGCCCGCGATGATCATAGTGCGGGCTCTGCTCGACGGGCCACAACCGGGTACGTCCAAGTGCGGCAGTTGCGGTAAGGTGCAGAGAGAGCAACCAAGTCTCGAGAACAGGAGCTTCCGGAATTATGTCGTCGACCGCTGCCTACAAACGCCCCCTGGTCCTCGCCATCCTTGACGGCTGGGGTATTCGCGCCGAGAGGGAGGACAATGCTGTGGCGTTGGCGCGCAAACCCACCTATGACCGGTTGCTCCTCGAGTTCCCGAACACGACCCTGCGCGCCTCTGACCACTTCGTCGGCCTGCCGGATGGGCAGATGGGCAACAGCGAGGTCGGGCACCTGAACATTGGCGCGGGCCGCGTGGTCGAGATGGACATCACGCGCATTGACGCTCTGGTCGCGGCGGACAAGCTGGCTCAGGAGCCGGCGATCGCCGCGGCGTTTGCGCATGCGCGGGAGCACGGCCGCGCGCTGCACCTGCTCGGCCTCGTCTCCGACGGAGGCGTGCATGCACACCAGAATCACCTGTACGCGCTGCTGCGAGCCGCGAAGGCTGAAGGATTGGAGCGCGTGTACGTTCACGCGTTTCTCGATGGCCGCGATACGCTGCCGACCTCGGGCGCGGGATACCTCCAGGCGTTGCTGGCCCGCATGCAGGAGTATGGCGTTGGCAAGCTGGCCACCGTGTCGGGCCGCTACTACGCCATGGATCGCGATATGCGCTGGGAGCGCGAGAAGAAGGTTGTTGACGCGATGGTCGCCGGCGTGGCCGAGGGTGGCGCCTACGCAGACCCGGTCGCGCGCGTGCAGGAGTGCTATGGCAATGGCGTGACGGACGAGTTCATCGAGCCATTTGTTGTAACTGAGGCCGACGGCAGGCCGACGGCGACGATCCGCACTGGCGATGCCTGCATTCTGTTCAACTATCGTGCCGACCGGGTGCGGCAGATCACGCGCATCCTGGCGCGAAACAGCGGTTTGACCAAGGATGACGGACGCGAGCTGCCGCAGATCGCCGAGCAGGACGTGGCGATCCCCCGGCACACGCTTCCGAGCGATCTTTTCTTTGTCGCGATGACGCAGTACGACAAGAACTTCGCTGTCCCGCGGGTCATCGAGCCGCAGTCGATGGATAACCTGCTCGCCAACCTGCTCGCGCAGTCAAACCTGCGCAACCTGCGTATCGCCGAGACGGAAAAGTATGCGCACGTTACCTACTTCTTCAATGGCGGCATCGAGAAAGCATTCCCCGGTGAAGATCGTGTGCTGGTGCCTTCGCAGAAGGTTGCGACTTACGATCTCGCCCCGGAGATGAGCGCGGGTGGAGTGGCCGACGCAGTGATCAAGGCTGTCGAGGACACGGCGTTCGACCTGGTAGTCGTCAACTTCGCCAATGCCGACATGGTGGCGCACTCGGGTCAGCTTGCACCGACCATCCGTGGAGTCGAGACAGTTGATGCCGCGCTTGGCCGCATTTACACGAGCCTGCGTGCGCGCGGCGGCTCGATGCTAATCACTGCCGATCACGGCAATGCCGAGCTGATGCGCGACCCAGCTTCAGGTGGCCCGCACACGTCACACACCACCAATCCTGTGCCCTTGATCCTGGTGGACGAGTCAGCCGACGGGTTCACGCTGCGTAGCGGCGGCTCGTTGCGGGATCTTTCACCGACAATCCTCGGGCTGCTCGGCCTCGAGAAGCCGCGGGAGATGAGCGGGCAGGATCTACGAGTCGCGCGCGAGGTCTAGCACGCGTACGCGCCGGGCCGGCTTACTCGAAGGCTTTGCTTTTCTCGCCGCACGGGGCGGGTAAGGCAAACCTTCTCGCTGCTCGGGACGACGTTCCCTTCAGCTCGCATTCAGAAACACGCTAGAACTTCGGGTCGTCCGCAAGCTGCTTTTCCTTGTGCGGGTACCAGATGATCTCGCCCCAGATTGCCGCATCACTGTGCCGCCCGATCTCGTACACGGGCGCTCTCCAGCGCTCCAGCTGAGCCGCGACGTGGACGCCGAGATCCGGCGTGATGCGTTTGACCACGTCCAGAGTGCCCGCATTCTGGGTGGTACCGCCCGGCGTGAATGGGTTCGAGGCCGGGTCGGGCGGGATGAGGCCGAGAGTGAAGTTCGGCACGCTCCCTGGCAGGAAGTTCTTGTCTGCTTTGACGTTCCGGTAGGCGAGCTGAATATGTTCCTCGGGAGAAAGGTTGTAGGTCAGCCACGCCTGGCCGCCCTTATCGTCGCGGCCGATGGGATCGGTGTAGAGAAAGCCTTTGTTGGTGGGGCCCTGCTGCTGCACCGCCTCGTAGTAGTAGAAGACTCCGTGCTGGCCCGGTGTTCTGCCGGCGCAACGCTGGGTCACACAGTCGGTCGAGGCGCCTTCCACGCGAAAGTCGAGCTTGGGCGCGCCCGGCACGTGCGAAAGATAGATCCCGGGGCGAATGGCAGCGCGGCGCGGCGCGGAAGCCGGGCTTACATCATCGTGCGAAAAGGAATCGAGATACAGCTGCAGCCAGTTACGCAGGTAGGGCAGCCGGTAAGTGAAGTCGAACGCGCTGAAACGGGCGCCGGGGTCGTCCGCCGAGAACTTGATCGAGTCCGTGGTGTTGTCCGTGCTGACAAAGGAGCGAAGAAAGGTGTGCAGCGTGATCGGTTCATGCCCCTTGCCGCCCCAGATCACGGAGCGCTGGAAGCCAACCTCAAGATCCCTGGTCGGGTGGATACTGATCTTTTCCGAATGCACCCAGGGGTGGTTTGGCTGCGTGTGCCCGCCAAGCGTGCCGACGAAGAAGTCATAGCGGATCGGACCGGTGATGTACCGGAGGAAAGGAACATAAAAGGGCTCGACGCGGTCGATCTGGAAGGAGTAGATGTCGTCCGCGTTCGTGCTCCAGGCAAATGCGCCGCCCTTGCCGGGCCCAAGCCAGTGATCCGTTTTACCGAACGTCACTTCGTGCTTCCAGAGGTGATAGCCGAGATCAGCTTCCAGAATCCGGAAGTGTGTAATGCCGGCGATCGGGCCGACCGGATCTGTGGCCTGGCGCAGGCCCGTCTGGTATGGAATGTTGTCGATGGTGTCGGAGAGGTACTCGGCAAGCTGCTCCGAATAGCCCGTACCCGAAGCGGCATGCTGCAGCTCTCCGCGGATGAAGAAGGTAGCGCGTCCGGCCTCGATGCGTCCGCTGGCGCCAGTCACATTCTGTATGCCGGACTGATACGGCCGCCCGTAGTCGTTGATGATCGTCTGCCCGACATGGAAGCTGTCGTTGAGCGGCGTCTTTACGATATCGAGAAACCGCGTGTAGACGGTGTCGAGCTCAGCGTGCTCGCCGGTAAAGTAAAGATCCGGGCCGACCTCACGCATCAGCGCGAGGTAGAGCTCCTCGGCCTCCTCGTTGCCTGAGCCCTGGTCGTCGGGATTGCCGAGCGGGCTCGAACCGCGGTCGAGCATGTGGTAGACACTGAGGCGGGTCCAGGGCCGCAGGCCGAGAAAGGCTGTATCGAGGTAACCGAGTGCGTGCAGTCGGTCGAGCGCCGGATATATCCAGCTGTCCATCGGGATGTAGGTGGAACCCTGGCCATCCCTGACACCGACCGGGAAGGCGATCTGATAGTTCCTCGGCATCCGGAGAGGCGCTGTGTCCTGTGCCTGCTGAACGTTGAGGGGCAGAGCGGCGGGAGCGTCTGATGAGGGAGTGGTCTGGGTCTGTGCCAAGCCCGAAGCGGTGATGCCGCACGCAACGAGGAGGCAGGTAGCTACGGCAAATCTCACTCTCACCTCGGGGGATCGCTGCAGGCACGTGCACTCACTTCGCCCACGTTTGTGCGCGCAACAATCCGGCGCGGCTCAAGGGCAAGCCTAGATGATGAAGCCGGTGAACACAAGAGCAGCGGCATTACCTTTGGGCAGAGTAACGCCTGTCCTGCGTGCGACATCCATGCTGCGAGCGAGTTTGGGTGGGGCCGAATCTCGTCTCCCAGCTGATGCCACGGGGCAGCTCGCTATGCCCTCGTCACCCGCTCAGCTCGCGGATGAGCTTGCGTTCCAGCTGCCGCCGCCAGGCTTTGGAGAAAGCACCTCGACGTCGAAGCATCGCTTCCAGGCGCGCGAGCGCTTCCGGCTGCGTCTGCTGTTTGCCCTGCTCGCGCTCGCCGCGCAGACGGAAGGGCACACACTGGATGTGACTCGGACCCATGCCGGCACGAGCGCGGGTGGCACACTCGAAAGCGACGCGGTAGATTGCCAGGGCATCGTCCCGGTCGACCGGGATCGACGGGTAGGCAGGCGCGGGCAGGAGATGAGCCGGTTTCTCATCCGCAACGGTGCGTTGCGGCGTGAGCTGGTCTGAGAGGAGCAGCAAAGGAAGCGCAAGTTTCGCGGCGAAGTCGCCAGCTGCCGCCCAGCTCGTTGGGAGCTCGCCGGACTCGCTGCGGCGCCGGCTGGCTGCCGGCCTGCCGGAGGATGCTGACACTAGGGCGCAGACCACGGTGCCGGCGGATGTGTGCGCGTGCGCCGACGCTGCGCCAAGTGTGAAAGCGACGGCGGCCGCTTCGTCTCGCGGCATCGTGAAGGTACCGCCGCGCAGCTCGCCGACTGACGGCCTGTCTCTCTCGCCGGCTGAGCCGTTGCGCAGCGCGCGAAGTCCGGCGCCGCCTCGTCTCGGCAGCAGGACCAAATCGGGGAGTTGCAGGTTTGCGCAGACCCCTGCACACATGGCCAGTGCCTCCCTGCTTGTGGTCGTGTCTCCTGCGACTCGGTCCCGCGCTGCAGTCAGCTGCGCCCGCAACATGGCGGCATAGAGCTGCTGCAGCAGTTCGTCGCGGACACGTGCTTCCGCTTCCTTGCTCATCGTCTTCCCGCTCTTCGCCGGCTCTTTTGGTCTGGCGAAGTGACCCATTTGCTGCTGTGCATCGTTCTCCGGGCTCCATCACGCCGGCCATACAAAGCGCAAGCTGCACTTTTCAACACAAATGTGAATAAAGCTGTGCAAGAGCGCTGCGCGCCGGGGTGGATGGCAGTATCCACGCGGCTTTCACCACTCTGCACAGCGCTTGCAGCAGCGACGTCAAAATGCTGCCGCTGCGCCGGCTGTAACGTGCAGCGGTCATGACGAGTAGTCGGCATTGATACGGACGTACTCTGCCGTGAGGTCGGTCGTCCAGAAGCGGCACCGGCCGGAGCCAAGTCCCAGGGAGACAGCAATTGTGAAGCGCCGCTCGCTCATAGCTGCGTGCACGGCCCGCTCGCTGAACTGTGCAGCACGGCCGCCGCCTTCGCACACAGGCAGGCCATTGAGCGTGATGTGCAGCCTTGCCGGGTCGATAGCGACGCCGCTCGCCCCAATCGAGGATGCAAGCCGGCCCCAGTTAGGGTCGCTGCCGGCCCAGGCAGTTTTGACAAGCGGCGAGTGGGCGATCGCTTTCGCAACCGTGAGCGCGTCTGCGTCGCTCGGAGCTTCTGTGATGTCGAGTGTGACGACGTGTGTGACGCCTTCGCCGTCCTCCACGATCGCAATGGCAAGCTCCTGGCAGAGACTCCGCAGCGCATCGCGGAAACCTGTGTGCTCCGGCTGCACAGCAACCCCGCTCTGGCCGGAAGCAAGCAGCAGAACGGTGTCGTTCGTTGAGGTGTCGCCGTCGATCGAGATCCGGTTGAAGCTCTCCTCCACGCTCTGGCTGAGCAAGGTTGTCAGCGCGGCCGGTTCGATCGCAGCATCGGTGAGGATGTAGGCAAGCATGGTTGCGTGTGGTGGTCCGGCCGCGACCGGGGCCAGCCGGGGATGGATCATCCCGGCGCCTTTGCATGCGGCTGCGAGTCGCACTGTGCTGCCGCCGATCTCTACCGTGCGATGCGCGATCTTGGGCCCTGTGTCCGTTGTAAGGATGGCGCGGGCGAAGGAAGAGAAAGCAGCGGCGTCGTTTGCAAGCGTGCCACTCACTCCGGGCAGTGCCGCTGTAATCTTTTCTACTGGTAGCGGCACACCGATGATCCCGGTTGAGCTCGGCATAACCTCCTCGGGAGCGCAGCCGAAGACCGCGGCCGCGGCCCGGCAGGTTTCCCGAGCTGCCGCAAGACCCGCATCGCCGGTAGCGCAGTTGGCATTGCCGCTGTTCACGACCACCGCTCGCACGCGGCTCCCGCCCAATCGCAGGTTCTCGCGCCCGACAAGAACAGGGGCCGCAGCGACACGGTTGGTAGTGAAGCAGGCTGCTCCGTGCGTGCCCGCTGCGGCGGCGATGCAAGCCAGATCGAGCTTGCCGCTTTTCTTCAGACCGGCCCGCGCGGCAGCGAAACGGAACCCGGCTGGCAGGGCCTCATCGGAGAGCAAAGGAGAGAGCACGGCGGGAGTAACGATAGCCATCGTTGCTCTACTCTACCGAAGCTGCCCGAAGGTCGGCGACCATGCTCCGCTCTGCTGGCCGTCTGCGAAGATGGAGCTGGAGGGCCCATTGCAGGCCGACAAAGTTGCGCCGGTACCGCCGGCTGTTTCGCCTTTTTTGTCCATGCAGCATGTTTCCGTCGCCCGCGGTGAGCAGGTGGTGCTGCAGGATGTCTCGCTCGAGATCGCGCAGGGCGAACACCTGGCCATTCTGGGGCCGAATGGCTGCGGTAAATCCACGCTGATCCGGATGTTGACGCGCGAGGTGTACCCCATCCTGTCGCGGGCCGGTGAGCCGGCGATGCGATGTCAGCTGCTGGGGCGCGAGCGCTGGGATCTTTCGCAGCTGCGCTCCTCGTTTGGTGTGGTTGGAGCGGAACTGCCAGGCGAGCGAACCCCGGTCACAACCGGTTTGGATGCGGTAATAGCGGGCTTCTTCGGCGCGTCCTCCCTGTGGCCGAACCATACGGTTACCAATTCTATGGTCGACCGCGCCGATGGGGCGTTGACGCTGATGAGAGCCGCGCACCTTCGCGGCAAGTTGGTGGGAACCATGTCGGCTGGCGAGCAACGGCGCGTGATGATCGCGCGCGCCCTGGTCCACCAGCCGGGTATGCTGTTGCTCGACGAGCCTTCCAATGCGCTCGACCTGCTGGCCCAGCGGGAGCTGCGGCTGGCGCTGCGTGATGTTGCTCGGCAGGGAACGGGACTAATCCTGGTCACGCATCAGCTGAGTGACATCGTCCCGGAGATCCAGCGTGTGGTGCTGATGCGTGAAGGGCGGGTCGTAGCCGACGGCCACCGCCGCGAACTGCTGACCGAAGCGGTACTCAGCAAGCTCTTCACCACACCGGTGTCGCTGACGGAGCGCGATGGCTTCATGCACGCCTGGTAGTTAAAACCAGCAGGACTGCTCATGCCGGCCTGCGATGCCAGGAGGACGAAAGCAGCTGCATTCCGTAAGCGGGCTTGCGGTGTACGGGTTTTCAGCAGCGTGCAACGCCGTAACTTGACCTCGGAAATGGCCAGCGATAGTCTGTGGGTACACAAGAAAGGAGGGCGATCCTATTCATGACAAGTTCCGACTGTAGTTTGTGCATCATCGCAGTACGTGAGGTGACTGAGGCTTAGGGCTCCTTCCAGCTCTAGACCTGGCGGTACAAGGAAGTAAGACGCCGAGGCCCATCTCAAGAGTCGTCGCGCAGTATTGGGTATGCGCGGCAGGCTTGGCTCGAAGGATGCCTCAGGTCAATCTCAACAGTGCACCGGCATAACGGCCCGCGAAAGCGGGCCGTTTGCTTTGTAACGCGCGAAAGCGGGCCGTCTGCTTTTTTGGGTCGGCGCTTACAATGGCAATATGGAACCGCTCGTCATTGCAGGCAAAGCCTTTCAGTCACGGCTGATCGTAGGCACGGGCAAGTACAAGGATGGATCCGAGACCCAGGCGGCGATCGAGGCCTCCGGGGCAGAGATTGTCACGGTCGCTGTACGCCGCGTGAACCTGGACCGCTCGCGCGAGTCGCTGCTTGACTTCATCGATCCCCAGCGCTATTTCCTGCTGCCCAACACGGCTGGCTGCTACACGGCCGAAGAGGCGATCCGCGCCGCGCGGCTGGGCCGGGAGGTTGGGCTTTCCGACTGGGTCAAGATCGAGGTGATCGGCGACCAGGCCACGCTCTACCCGGATGTGCAAGCGACGCTCGAGGCGACGCGGGTTCTCGCCCGCGAAGGCTTTACCGTGCTGCCTTACACAACGGATGACATTGTCTTCGCGCGGCGGCTGATTGACGCCGGGGCTGCTGCGGTAATGCCACTTGGCGCGCCGATCGGCTCGGGACTCGGCATCTCAAACCGCGACAACTTCCAAATATTGCGTGAGTTAATCCATCAAGTACCGCTCATTATCGATGCCGGGCTCGGCACAGCCTCGGACGCGGCGCTTGCGATGGAACTGGGCGCCGATGCGGTACTGCTCAACTCCTGCATTGCTGCCGCGCAGAAGCCGGTGCTGATGGCTGAAGCGATGGGTCATGCTGTGCTCGCCGGCCGCCAGGCGTTTCTCGCTGGTCGCATGCCGCGCAAGCTGTACGCTACTGCGTCATCGCCGATGGAAGGCATCTCCCGGTAGCCGCCGGCCACTCGCGCTACACTCTCGGCATGCGCGTCTTCGGAATCGATTGCGGCACTGAGCGGACCGGCTATGGTGTCGTCGAGGTTGAAAAGACGCCGCGCGCCATGCGTCTGCGGCCTATCTGCGCCGGTGCGATCCGGCTTTCCAAGAAAGATGCTCTCGCTCTCCGTCTCGCGCTGGTGCACCGTGAGCTGAGCGCGCTGATCGCCGCCCACCAGCCGGATGCAATCGCGGTTGAGGAGGTTTTTCACTCGGTCAACTCGCAGACCGCGCTCAAGCTCGGTCATGTTCGCGGTGTGACGCTGCTGGCCGCAGCCGGCCACCTGCTGCCCGTTTTTGAATACGCGCCGCTCAAGATCAAATCGACCGTTGTGGGTTATGGGCTGGCAAAGAAGGAGCAGGTGCAGTACATGGTCGCGCGTTTGCTGGATTTGGAGAAGGTGCCCGAGCCGGCCGACGCTGCCGATGCGCTGGCAATCGCGATTTGCCACATCCATCATGCGCAAACGGCGGCCCGGCAGAATGCACCGGTCACTGCCTCTGCGCCCAGCACCCTCACCATGCAAGGCCATTCGTGAAGATGTTCGCGGCAGTACTTGCGGTACTTTGCTTCTTCCTTGCGAGTCCGCTTCGAGGGTTCGCGCAGGTTCCAGGCGGCCCGGCAACCATAACCTTCCACTTCAGCAATCCTGCATTGGAACCGCCTGCCTTCACGATGCAGGTCCGCGAGGACGGTACTGGCCACTACCACTCGGATCCGGGCACCGGGCCGACAGCCGGTCAGCTCCCGCTCGATCGGGATATCCAGCTCGCGGAGCCGACACGCAGCCAGTTGTTTGCCGCGGCGCGGAAGAACCACTTTTTCGCAACCGAGTGCCCATCTCATGCGAAGGTCGCCTTTTCCGGTGAGAAAACCTTCAGTTATGCTGGCGCGGACGGCGCAGGCAGCTGCACCTTTAACTACTCACGCATTGCGCAACTGCAGGCGCTCTCAACGAGCCTGATCGCTGTAGCCACCACGCTCGAGGAGGGCCGCAGGCTCGAGGTGCTGCTGGCACACGACAAGCTTGGTCTGGACGCGAAGATGGAACAGCTCGCGGGTGAGAAAACGGACGGATTGGCGATGGATTTCGAGAATATAGCGCCGGTCCTGCACTTGATCGCGGGCGACGAAGAGGTCCTCCACCGGACGCGGAGCCGCGCGGAAAGTTTGCTGGGCATAGGCCCTCCTTAATCCCCTCAAAAAGCGGGCTATGCTGCGTCGGGTGGACCGAGTCTGTGAGTGCTTCGAGCGCATCGAAGAGGTGCTGCTGAATGTTTCCGCCCGGTTACAACTTTGTTTGCGGGGTATGTGTTTGAGGTAGCGGAAGCACTCCGGGAAACCGTATGTTGAGGGGCGTTATGGTCGCGAGAAGCGGACAGTTCGGAGCAGGAGTTTCACCTGTGTTCGCTATGGTGCTTCTCATCGCACTGGCCTCACCTGCAACGCTGGCACAGGCGCAGGCCAGTACGGCAGCAGAGCTGCCGCAGCCGGTTGACTCTACGCTTCCGGCACGCCTCAGTGACGTGGAAGGCCCGGTGCAGATCCAGCAGCAGCCGATTGCGCCCGGAAACTCCGCCCCGGATACAGCGCCAAACGTGGCACCCGGCCAGGTACCGGCACCGCCGCCCGAGAACGCCACAACACCCGCAGAGGTCAACATGCCGGTGCTTGCCGGCATGCAGATCGACACCGGGAATGACGGTCGTGCGGAGCTGCAGTTCAGTGATGGCAGCATCGCCCGGCTAAGCCCAAATAGTGCCCTCGCTGTTACCAGCATCGCCGGCACGGGCGAGATCCTTCGGGCCGTGCGAGGGCTCACCTACTATGAGCTTCCGGACCAGACAACGGGGGTGCTGACTGTGCAGACCGGCCCGGACCAGGTCCGGCTGGCAACCGGCACACTGTTGCGCGTGAACCTGGACAACGCGCCGTACCAAATTGCCGTATTGCGCGGCTCCGTGCACGTCAACAGTCCGGCTTCCGACATTGGCTTCGAGGCAATCTCTGGTGAGACAGCGACGGTGGATCCGTTCTCGCCGGCCGCCTACGATCTGCAGCAGGAGATAGCTGCCGAGTCGTGGGACGCATGGAATACAGACCGTGACAACGTACTGGCGGAGCTGGCACAGGGTGAAACCAACGCGCGGGCCGGCAGCGGCTCGCCCGATGCGCAGTCCTGGAACGATCTGGATTATTACGGAAGCTGGTACAACGTACCCGGCCAGGGTATGGCCTGGGCGCCATACGGCGTAGATGCGAGCTTTGACCCGTACGGCGCCGGCAGCTGGGGCTACTACCCCGGAGTCGGCCCAACCTGGATCTCGGCATACCCCTGGGGTTGGCTGCCGTACCACTGCGGGGGCTGGAATTACTTCGACGGCTTTGGTTGGAGCTGGCTCCCGGGTGGCTGTGGCAGTTTTGGTACGACGATCTGGTACCCGTATACCGGGGTGCACAGTGCTCCGCGAAACTATCGCTCGCCCAAGCCGCCCTACACCCCACCCTTCCATGTGCCTCGGAGGCTTACCGGGGGCGTTCCGGTGACACAGGTAGCGGCTGCACCGGGCGCGGGCAGCTACAGCTTCCGGCAGCTGGGCAGTCCCCGGCCGCAACCACGCAGTTTCCCGTTGTTGCATACACAAAACAGCGATGGAGAGGTAGCATTTGCACCGGTTGTCCCGGTCCTGAGCACGCCAGCATACGGCGGCACAGCCGGTTCGGCGTTTGCCGGCGGCTCTGGCGTGCAGCCGCGAGGCACCTACACTGGCACTAGCGCCTATTCGCGGCCGGGATCGAGCACGATCGCGCCACTGCCCCGTATCGTGCCGCAGCAAGGCAGTACGATCGCGCCCTTGCCTCGTGTGATCGCTCCCGCACCCAGGATCGCCGCGCCGCCCATGCCTGCTGCTCCGCACTACTCGGCACCAGCTGCAGCCCCGGTTGGACGCCACTAGGGAGGCTGCGTCATTCGCAAAAACAGATTTGCCAGCTGCGATGGACTCTGTTCCTCTGCCCGGGCTGTCGCGCCAGCTTCAGGGAGGCTGGCTGCGACTGCCGCGGGCCGGTAGCCCGCAGCACGGAGATTGTTTGCGAGGGTTTTTCGCTTCTGAGCGAAGCACGCGCGCAGAAAAGCCGTAAACGGGGCAGGCGTCACGCCCAGCTCAGCCCAGCGCGGTGCAAAGTCAAAGCGGACTACGGCCGAGTGTACTTCGGGCGGCGGCGAGAACGCTCCGGGCGGCAGTGAAAACAGCAGCTCGACCCGCGCATAGATCTGGCTCAGGACCGAGAGTAGTCCGTAGTCGCTCGTACCCGGCACAGCTGTGACACGCTCCGCGACCTCGCGCTGTACCATCACAACCGCCCGGCTTAGGCCAGCTTCGTGAGTAAACAGGTGCTGCAGGATCGGCGAAGTAATGTAGTACGGCAGGTTGCCGACCACGGCGAGTGGGCGGGTGTGGTTTTTTGATTGCGCTGCCCGAGCGAGTGCTGTCAGGTCGACCTCGAGGACATCGGCTTCGAGGATCTCTACCGAGCCCATTGATGCAAACATGGTGCGCAAACGACTCGCCAGAGCCGGATCGAGCTCAATCGCGATGAGGCGGGCTGCGCGCTCGGCAAGCAGGGCCGTGATCGCGGCTTTGCCGGGTCCGATCTCGACGACGTTACCTGCGGCATCCGATCCAAGCGCTTCCACGATCCGGCGCTGTGCGGCAGTGTCGACAAGGAAGTTCTGCCCCAGCCTGGGCTTGGATCCCGGCTTGGCTTTGCGCTGCATTCGCTCTCCGAACGAGACGCCAGGGAGGGACGGCCCGCATCTCGATCCTTTAGACTAAGCCTTCGCCATGCTCGCCCTCTGACCTGGCAGCGCACGCGACAGGAGTTTGAGACTATGCAGATTGCTTTCGCCGCGTCCGAGTGTGTGCCGTTCATCAAGACCGGCGGTCTGGCCGACGTGATCGGTGCGCTGCCGGCTGAGCTGGTGCGCCAGGGCCACACAGTCACGGTGTACCTGCCGCTGTTCCGCCCAGTCGCCGCCCAGCTAGGCAAGCGCCGCTTGCTGGTTGAAAGCATCACCATCCCGTTTCAGGGCTACAACCGCTTTGTCTCCGTGGTCGATGGTGGTATCCGGGGCGGCGTGCAGTTTCGCTTCGTTGACTGCCCCGAACTCTTCGACAGGGAAGGCCTGTATGGCACGGCTGCGGGCGACTACCCGGACAACTGGGAGCGCTTCGCCTTGTTCGGCAGGGCAGTGCTCGAGGCGTCGAAGCTGCTCGGCGTACCGGACATCTTCCACGCGCACGACTGGCAGGCGGCTCTGCTGCCTGTGTACCTGCACACCGTCTACGCGCAGGATCCCGCGCTGGAGCGGGCAGGCACCGTCTTTACTGTGCACAATGCCGGCTACCAGGGCTGGTTTCCCCCGCAGACCACCGAACGGCTGCTGCTGCCCTGGGATGTATACCGGATGGACCGACTGGAGCAGTACGACACCTTCAACTTCCTCAAAGGCGGCTTGGTTTACTCAGACGCGCTGACGACCGTAAGCCGGAAGTACGCTGAGGAGATCCAAACACCCGAGTTCGGCTACTCGCTCGAGGGCGTTTTCCGCAGCCGGGCTGCGGACCTGCACGGCATCCTGAACGGTGTCGATTACGAGCGGTGGGATCCGTCGCACGACCGCTTCATCGCCGCGCATTACGGCTCGCAGAGCCTTGTCGGCAAGCAGGAGTGCCGACGCGATCTCCTTCACGCTTTCGGCGCCTCTGAGCTGCCGCCGACCACGCCGGTGCTCGGCATCGTTTCCCGTTTCGCTACGCAGAAAGGCTTCGATTTGCTCGCCGAGATCGCCGAGCGGCTTGCCGAGCGTGAGGTGCTGCTGGTTGCTTTAGGGACCGGCGAGCCTTACTACGAGAACCTGCTGCGCTCGCTGGCTGAGCGCTTCCCAAACCGCTTTGCTGTCCGGGTGCAGTACGACGATGCCCTGGCGCACAAGATCGAGGCTGGCGCGGATCTCTTCCTGATGCCCTCCCGTTATGAGCCGTGCGGGCTGAACCAGATCTACAGCCTCCGTTATGGCACGGTGCCGGTGGTTCGTGCCACCGGCGGGCTCGACGACACGGTCGAGGAGACGCCGCGTCTCGCGGATGGAACCGGTTTCAAGTTCCACGGCTATGCCGCAGATGATTTCCTCGCGGCGATCGACCGGGCGCTTGTGGGTTTTCGGGACAAGGAGACCTGGCGGGCGCTGATGAAGAACGGGATGCTCAAGGACTATGGCTGGACCAGGCCCGCCGCGGAGTACGCGGCGCTTTACGAGGCGGTGGCGAGGCGGCGCTCGTAAGAGCCGAGCCCAAGGCGCTGGGATCGCTGCGCGAAGCTTGGCTAGAAGTACAGCTTCATGCTCCTCCAGCCAGAGCTGAGGCTCTGCAACCGGTCATGGCAGAGATATATGGACCATTGCTCCCAGGGCATCGCGTAGAGACTGTCCTGCCTGGCCTCGAGCGAGCAGCTGCGATACCGGTCACGCATCTCTTCCGGAGAGGTTGTGGTGACAACGATCATCTCCTTGCCGGTATAGCCGTTCGGACCCCAGAGCCAGAAATTCTGGTGGCCGCTGATCGCTGGAGGCAGTCCGAGAGGGCCGCCGAGAATCGTGATGGCGCTGGCTTGCCCATAGTTGGCGGTCAGGATACCGGTTTGCCGCTGTTCAGCAACGGGCAGCGCGTGGTAGACGCGGCTTACCTTGTCTGTAAGCTGTTGCCAGCCCAGGTGATCCGCGAAGAACTCCGGTAACGGCGTAGGTGAGTGCTGTTCGCTTTCGATGGGCTGGAAGTGTACCAGCTGGGCATAGCGCACAAAAGCGGCCGGGGACAGAACTGGCATGGCAAAAGGCACGGCAACGGCCATCAAGAGGGTCATCACCGTCATGTAAGCCCCCAGCAGTCCCCAGCGCACACGGGAGCTCATCTGCAACCACACTGCCGGCCTGGCAGCCCACTCGGTCCAGAATACCGCCCCGGCTGCGAAGTAAAGCGGGTAGATGGGCGCCAGATAGTAGTCCTTGGCGTGCAGCGCCAGCATGATGGCGAAAAAGAATACATAAAGCCAGCCGGCAAAGCGCCAGCGCTTCGCCCGGGCCGCCACAAGCAGCCACATCACGCCCGGTGCCCAGAAGAGCAGGTGCAGGGGCGACAGCATCAACACTTGCGCAAGCAGGAAGCGTGGCGGCGACAGCAGCGTTACCTTGCTGGAGTGGCTTACATCGCGCAACCACTCGAGCGTTGGAAAGCCATGGGCTAGCTGCCACGCGAGGTTCGGCAGCGCAATCAGGAGTGCCACGCCCACGGCCAGCAGGAAACCGCGCGTCAGCAGAAGGCGCCGGGCGCTTGTGGCAGCGAGCGCGAGCAGCAAGGCTGCGGCGAAAAAGACGACAGATGCTTTGTTCTCGGAGGCAAGGCCGACACTCGCGCCCAGCAGCAGCCACCAGCGGAAGGGCTTGTCCGGCTGGCGGACCAGGTGTGTCATGGCCAGGGCCGCAGCCATCCAGAAGACCGGATCCCACGCGTTCATGGAAAGAAAACTTTGGGTCGCCAGGAAGACCGGTACCGAGAGCACGCTCAGCATCGCAAGTCCGGCTGCCCGCCGCGAGCCGCCGAGGGCAGTGGCGAGGAGACCGGTGAGCACGACCATGAGCGCGCCGGCAATGGCCGGAAGTAGCCGGAAGGCAACAAGATGCTGGTAGCCGAAGAGCAGCTCGGAGAGGCGTGCCTGCAACGCGACCAACGGCGGCTGATCAACATATCCTGCCGCGAGTCGCCGCCCGCAGACCAGGTAGTAGAGCTCATCGCGAAAGATGCCGTAGCCGGCGTGTACTGAAAGCAGGGTGAGACCGGTCTGCAGCAGTAATCTGAGGACGCCAAAGAAGAGCAGCAGCGGAAGGATCGAAACCGCTTGTTGCTGTCTGGTGCGCTCCTGAGGGAGAGCGTTAGGCAGCATGGCTTGAACACGAGAGCTCATCGCTTGCTAGCCTACCGGTCGCAGGGTGTTTGTGGGCGGTGCATACGCAGAGGAAGCGCTCGAAGGATGGACGCTGCCGGCGATCAATTTGGCAGCACCGGCAGGAGCGGCACAGCAGGATCGCTTTCATCTGCCGACGGATTTACCGCGATATCAGAGCTTTCGGCGTGGAAGTGAGCGTAGATTTGCTCCGCGGTCTGACGGGGCACGACCGCGGTCAGTGCTTCGATACCGGCGCTTTCGATGCCACGCACGCTCCCAAAGTGCTCGACCAGCCGCACCCGCGTGCGCGGACCTACGCCGGCAATCTCCAGCAGCTCCGAGCTACGGTCCCGGATGGCACGCCGCTTGCGATGGTAGGCGATGGCGAAGCGGTGTGACTCGTCGCGGATGCGCTGCACCAGGTGCAGGACGGGTGAGCGTCGGTCTAGAACGACGGGCTCTTCCTCGGAGCCGTTCGCATTGCCGCGGATGTAGATTAGCTCCTCGCGCTTGGCGATCGATGCCAGCGGCTGTGTTACCAGGCCAAGCTCGTCGAGCGCGCTTGCAGCGGCCCGCAGCTGGCCCAGACCGCCATCGACAAGCACCAGGCTGGGCAGCGGCTTGGATTCCTCGACAAGCCTCCTGTAACGGCGTGTGATCACTTCCCGCATGGAGGCGAAATCGTCAACGCCTTCCACGGTCTTGATCTGGAACTTGCGGTACTCGCTCTTCTTCATACCGCCCTGCTCCCAGACGACCATGCTTGCAACGGTTTCTGCTCCCTGAATGTGAGAGATGTCAAAGCATTCAATGCGGGTTGGCGTCTCCGGCAGCATGAGGGCGTCCTCGAGTGCTTCGGCAATCGCTTTTTCGCTCGGCTTCAAAACGCGGAAGCGCTGATCGTAGCTCTGCTTGGCATTTGTACCGGCAAGGTCAAGCAGTGAACGCTTTTCTCCACGCTGTGGAACGGCGATCTCAACCTGCCGGCCACGCCGCGAGAGCGCAGCAGCCAAAGCGGCGCGCTCCTTGAACTCGACTGGTGTGTAAATGGAGCGGGGTACGTACGGCTGATCGAGGTAGAGCTGCTTGAGCAGGGAAGCAAAGAAGGCGCAGGCGTCGAACTCGCGTGCTTGTCCGGCAACCTGGACTTCCGGAGGGGCTTCGTCGCTGTGCAGGTTCGACTCGACGTCCTGACTCAGCTCAAAATCGGGAATGTCCTCCCAGAAGAACTCACGGCGGTCGACGATCTTGCCAGAGCGCACATGGAACAGATTGACCGCGAGCATGCCCTTTTCGTAGTGGTAGCCGAACAGGTCCGCGTCATCATCGTCGGCAGAGGCGATACGCTGCTTTTCCTGCAGCTGGTCGACTGTCACGAGCAGGTCGCGGTACTTGGCCGCCAGCTCGTAAAGCTCCTTGCCGGCAGCTTCCTGCATCCGTTCCTCAATCTGCTTGCCGAGCTCGGCACCGCGGCCTTCCAGGAACATCTGTGCATCGCGCACGCTCTCGCCATATATTTCTGGCGTGGTCAGGCCCTCAACGCAGGGCCCAAGGCAGCGCTTGATGTAGTACTGCAAGCAGGGCCGGGGGTGGTAGCGGCTTAGATCGACCTTGCAGGAAGGCAGCAGGAACGAGCGGCGCAGCAGTTCGGCGATCCGATAGGCCAGATTCCCAGGAAAGTACGGGCCGTAGTACGATCCACCGTCTTTGCGTAACCGGCGGGTGACAAAGACTTTAGGGTGACGGTCAGTCATCGTCAGCTTCACGTACGGGTAGGTTTTATCGTCACGCAGCAGGATGTTGAAGCGCGGCTTCTTCTGTTTGATGAGGTTGTTCTCGAGAGCGAGCGCCTCGTGCTCGTTGTCGACCAGGATGTACTCGACATCGACCGCTTCGCGCATGAGCGAGCCGGTCTTTGCGTGCGCCTGCGAAGCCTCCAGGAGGTAGGAGCGCACGCGCGAGCGCAGGTTCTTTGCCTTTCCGACGTAGATAATCGTGCCTTCGGCGTCCTTGTACAAGTACACGCCTGGACGCGTCGGAAGCGTCCTGATTTTGTTCTCTAAATCCATAGGTGAGTTTCTGGCGCTGGCCTTATCGTAATCCCACGAATGGTCGATCTGAGTTGGGAAGGGTGGCAGGCATCCGCATTGATCGACGGCTCTTACGATCTTGTAGCAATTACATGGTTTCTGGCACTGAGGCTTACGACGGAGGTTTTCTTGGGATGCAGTAAGTACATCATTCTGATGGTGTTGCCCCGCAGGAGGCACTTTGGTGGTCCAGATGCATCACAGAAATCTGGGCCGGGCGGAAAACCGCCCGTCACGCTGTCTGAAGACTGTTAGATGAGAGCCATCAAGGACTTCCATGCCAAACCTTTCCCAATCGTGCACCGCTTTGCCGCGCCTCGGCGCGGTCTCCTGTTTGCTCGCGCTTTCACTGCTTTCCGGCTGCACAACCAAGAAGTATGTCCGCAACCAGACCGCACCGGTCATCAACGGGACGAATGAGCTTGACGATAAGACTTCTGCAAACAACCGTGCCTTGCAGGATCTGGACAAGCGGACCGGAGCAGGGATCAATGGGGCGCAGACGAGCGCCAGCAACGCACAGCAATCCGCGACAGCGGCCAACTCTGCAGCCGGCCAGGCGCAGCAGAATGCGCAGGATGCGGTGCACCGAGCAGACACACTGGGCAGTGTCGTCGCCAATCTGGATACCTACCGCAAGGTGAACGACGTTTCGGTGAACTTTGCATTCAATAAAGCCGAACTGAACAGTGCATCGAAGGCGCAGCTGGACGGCATCGGAGCCCAGCTGGGAGCACAACGCTCCTACATTCTGTCGCTCACTGGCGGCACGGATTCAGTCGGCAGCGCATCATACAACTACGACCTGAGCGACAAGCGCGCGGAGGCAGTGGTGCAGTATCTCGCCTCCAAATATGGCGTGCCTGAGCATCGGTTTTACTTGATCGGCCTCGGCAAGGATCAGGCTGTTGCTTCGAATGACACAGCGAGCGGACGTGCGAAGAACCGCCGGGTTGAAGTACAGCTGCTGACGAACCAGCCGGTAGGCGGGTCAACAGCCGGGGTGGATAGCTCGACCGGTGCGCAGCCGCCCGCCGGCAACGCTACCGGTGTCGCCCAGCCTCAGTAGGATTTCGCAAAGCTCCCTCCCCCAGAGCGAGACGCAGCTGTCTTTAAAGAGGCAGCTGCGTAACATGCGCCGCGCGAACGTCGTCGGCGGTAAAGAGCGCCAGAAACGGTTTTCCCTCCAGCGCAGCCTCCACCGCGACCCGGCCGCGAGCTTCAGCTCTCTCGACCAGACAGGCAGCTCCAAGAACGTCAAGCCCGGCCGAGCGCGCGACCTCAATCGCCTCGATGGTTGAAGCTCCGGTTGTACAAACGTCGTCCACGATGACGACACGGGCGCCTTTCTCAAAGAAACCCTCGATCCGCTTGCGCGTTCCATGCGCCTTCTCGCCCTTACGCACCAGGAAACCATGGATGAGCTGCTGTACCGGCTCGCCGGATGCATGCTCGTGCGCGCGCTGTGCGCTTGCGACTGCGACTGCCGTCACAACCGGGTCAGCCCCCATGGTCAACCCACCGGTCGCGGCCGGAACGAGGCCGTGCTCCTCGAACAGCTCCAGCAGCGCCAGTCCAGTGAGACGGCCACCTTCCGCGTGTAGCGTTGTCACGCGACAATCGATGTAGTAGTCGCTGGTCGCGCCGGAGGAAAGGCGGAACTCGCCGAGCTGAAAAGATAGCTTTGCGAGTAGGTAGAGCAGGGACGCGCGGGCGCCAGGGTGCGGAGCGGCGGTAGGCAGAGAGTCCTCCAGGAGGTCTGGGCTGGCTACTGAACCAGCCGGTCGAGATGGCGAAAGCCGCCTGTCTGCACCAGGATTCCGGCAAACAGCGTGAAGTTGTAAGCCGAGTGCACGATCGTACTGCTGGCCAGGGAGTTGAGCCGCAGCCGGACCGTGCAGAGCAGCAGCGAAACGAGCCCGATAAGCAAGACAGGCGCCCATGCATGCGAGACCTGCTGCGCGTGCAGCAGAGCGAAAGGTAAGCTGGTAAATACGACCGAGAGCGGTACGCCCAGCCACTTCAGCGCGCCGGGCGAAAGATCTCCCCGAAGCGAGAGCCAGCGAAAAGCATTGAGGAATGCAGGAAGCAGGAAGCCGCGGAAGAACATCTCCTCGAAAAGTGGAGCGCCTGTAACGCCAAAGAGGAACATCATCCATGCTCCAAGCGGCGAATGCATCATGTCGGCCATGATCGGCGGGTCCTTGGGCATAGGCAGCAGGCTGCCCAGTAAAGCGATACCAAAGCCGCAGGCCAGCCCGAGCAGGAAGAGCCTGCCTGCGTAGCGGAGAGCTGTGCGGCCGTTCCAGTGCAGACCGGCGGCGAAACTTCGATGCCAGAGCGCACGAAAGATCGGCCTAGCCACTAACAGTACCAGCAGGTACCCGAACGCTTCGGCCGGCACGAGCCACCGGGCGTCGTTCTGCAGCAGCACCGCATAGGTGCGCAATGAATGGTGCCCCAGAATGTGGCTACGCTGCGCGATAAAGAGCGCCGCGATCTGCCCGCCAAAGAGAAGCACGGCTGAGATTATGACCAATAAGAGTAGATGGCCGAGGTTGGGACCGACCGCGTCGATGCCGGGAGCTGGAGACAGAATTTCGGCACTGAGGTAGCTCGCAGCAAGCGGGGCACGTTCAGGGGCTGCCGGTTGTGAGCCGCTGTTCACTGCACGCCCTTCCGCTTTGCGGCTCTACCGCCGGTCGTGCCCGCTATCTTGGGCCGGCGCGCAGCTGTTTGCTCGAGCTCCGGAACCTGCTTTCCCTCCGGATTGTCGGCGGCTGCGGGCCGCTCGCTTCCTTTTCGGCCATTCGAACCATTTCTGCTGCTGTTTCCAGCCATCTCCGGCTGCGGGTCTTCTGCTGATATATAGCGCTTCAGGAACCCTCCCGTATGTGACTCCGCGACTCCGGCGATCTGCGCTGGCGTGCCCTCAGCAAGAATGCGGCCGCCACCCTCGCCGCCCTCGGGTCCCAGATCGAGAATCCAGTCGGCATTGCGGATGACATCTAGATTGTGCTCGATGATCAGCACCGTGTTCCCGAGATCAGTAAGTTTATGCAGCACCTCAAGGAGTTTACGTACGTCATCGAAGTGCAGCCCTGTTGTGGGCTCGTCGAGCAGGTAGAGAGTTCGGCCGGTCTGCCGCTTGGAGAGCTCGCGCGCGAGCTTCATGCGCTGCGCTTCGCCGCCCGAAAGAGTTGTTGCCGCCTGGCCCAGGTGAATGTAGCCAAGCCCGACATCCACGAGCGTTTGCAGCTTGCCGCGTACCTGGGGGATGTCTGTCAGGACGGGTAGCGCGTCGGCGATCGAAAGCTCGAGCAGGTCCGCGATGGAGTAGCCGTTGAACTTGACTGCAAGTGTTTCCTGGTTATAACGCCGGCCGTTACAGATGTCGCAGAGCACATACACGTCGGGAAGAAAGTTCATTTCAATGCGCTTCTGCCCGTCGCCCTGGCAGGCCTCGCAACGGCCGCCGGCTACGTTAAAGGAGAAGCGGCCGGGCTTGTAGCCGCGCTCTCGCGACTCCGGCAGCATGGCGAAGAGGTCGCGTATCGCAGCAAATACGCCCGTGTAGGTGGCGGGATTGGAACGTGGCGTGCGGCCGATGGGGGACTGATCGATGCGGACGGCTTTGTCGATCTGGTCGAAGCCCTTGATGCGCGAGTACCTGCCCGGCTCCTCGCGTGAGCCGTAAAGCTCTTTGGCGAGCGCGCGGTAAAGCGTGTCGTTGACAAGGGTGCTCTTGCCAGAGCCGGAAACACCGGTGATCACCGACATGACACCGAGCGGAACCCGCGCGGTGACGTTCTGCAGGTTGTGGGCACGCGCGCCTTCGACCGTGATCCACCTGCCCGTAAGCGGACGCGGCTGCTCGCGGTGCATCACCGTAGCCTCGCCCGAAAGGTAACGGCCTGTAAGCGAGTTCGGCTCGGCCATGATGTCGGCCGGACGGCCCTCCGCGACGACGTAGCCGCCGAGCTTGCCGGCGCCGGGGCCAAGGTCCAACACATAGTCGGCGTGCCGGATGGTGTCCTCGTCATGCTCCACGACAAGAACGGTGTTGCCCAGGTCACGCAGCGCTTCGAGCGCAGCGATCAGCCGCATGTTGTCACGCTGGTGCAGGCCGATTGAGGGTTCATCGAGCACGTACAGCACGCCGCGCAGCCTCGAACCGATCTGCGTGGCGAGACGGATGCGCTGACCTTCGCCGCCCGAAAGCGTAGCCGCGCTACGGTTCATCGATAAGTAGGAGAGCCCGACGTCGTTGAGGAACTGGAGCCGCTCAACGACTTCCCGACGGAGCCGCTCGGCGATCAGCGAGTCGCGGGTCGAGAACGTGAGATCGCGCGCAGCAGCAAGCGCCCGGTTGAGTGGCATCTCGGTAAACTCCGCGATCGAGAGATCACCGACCTTGACGGCGAGCGACTCCGGGCGCAGTCGTCTGCCCTGGCAGACGGAGCAGTCCGTTGCGGACATGTAGCCCAGCATCCACTCCCGATAGCTTTCCGAGCGCGACTCCTTCAGCGATTCGCGCAGCCACGCCAGGATCCCGTGAAAGCCGGTCCGCGGACCCTCGCTCTTGTCCGGCCCGTAAAGCAGCAGGTCCTGCTGCTTGCGGGGCAGCTGCTCGAATGGCTGACTGAGATCGATCCTGTAGCGCGTGGCCGCGAGCTGCACGAGCTTGAGCAAGTACTGCGAAGCCGACCCCGGACCGAGGCCGCCATCGAGCAGCGGTTTGGTCCAGTCGGCGACGACCTTGGCCGGATCGAAGTCGTAGATCGATCCGAGTCCGCTGCAGGCCGGGCAGGCGCCGTAGGTGCTGTTGAACGAGAAAGAGCGCGGCTCGAGCTTCGGCACATCGAGCCCGCAGTTCGGGCAGGACATCGAGGATGAGTAGAGCTGCTCCTGCGGAGAGGCATCGGCGCTGTTCGAGCCCACGGCGCCTGATGCATGTACCTGGATGAGCACGAGACCGTTGCTCATCTGGAGTGCTTTCGCGACCGAGCTTTCCAGTCGCTTGCGGTCCATTTCCGGTTTGAGTACGAGCCGGTCCACGACCGCTTCAATGGTGTGGTTCTTGCGCCGTTCCAGCGCAATCGGCTCTGCCAGATCGCGCATTTCCCCGTCGATGCGAGCTCGAAAGCCTTGACCGTCGAGCGAGTCCAGCAGCTCTTTGAACTCGCCTTTGCGGCCGCGCACAACAGGCGCGAAGATGGTGACGCGTTCCCCGGGGGCAAGCGAGAGCACACGGTCGGTGATCTGCTCAAGCGACTGCCGCGAGATAGCGAGACCGCAGTTGGGGCAGTGTGGTACGCCGATCGATGCGTAAAGCAGTCGGAGATAGTCGTAGATCTCCGTGATGGTGCCGACGGTCGAGCGCGGGCTGCGATTGGTCGTCTTCTGCTCGATTGAGATCGCCGGGCTCAGGCCTTCAATCGAGTCGACATCCGGACGCTCCAGCTGGTCGAGGAACTGCCTCGCGTAGGCGGAAAGCGTCTCGACATAGCGGCGCTGCCCTTCCGCGTAGATGGTGTCGAAGGCGAGAGAGCTTTTTCCGGAGCCGGATAGGCCGGTGACAACCGTCAGGGTGTTGCGCGGGATCTTTACATGGATGTCACGCAAATTATGTTGCCGCGCGCCACGGACTGAAATATGCGTAATAGCCATGGCTTCGTGTACCAGGCTTCGCGGGCAGGCCCTAAAAGCCGAGCGTGACTGGTAAGGTTCCTTTCGAGCGTACTGTCGGAAGATAGATGGGTCAATTGACCAAGCATCTGCAAAAATCAACTACAAAGAATGTGTTCGGCAGAAAGAGAAAAGGCCGAATCGCCCTAAGCAGCATCCTAACGCTTCAGGGAGAACGGGATTACGCGATGCAGGACATGATGAATCTTTCTATGCTGGTATGTGCAACTGCTGCTTCACTGGCATTCGGCGTTCTGGCAGCACAGGCACTCTGCCGCGGAGCTTTTGCCGTCCTTCGCATGCACGCCAGCTCGGTTGCGACTGCCAAAGTAGAGAAGCTTGAGAAGGTCTCCGCAACCTCCTGAGCGGATCCTGATTTCTTCCCGTTCCTGTCAGCTTCGCCGCGGTCTCGGGAACTCTTCTTCAAAGAGTGTTCTCGCCGGGCTGAAACGGCCACCGTTATATTTGCCTCGACCCTTTACGTGTCCCAGCGCCAGTAGCGCAACCGGCTCATAGCTCAATGGCAATCTCAGGGCGGCACGGATCTTCTCCGCATCGAATCCCTCGAGCGGCGCAGTATCGTAGCCGAGTGACTCTGCCGCCCACATCATCGTAGTGAAGGCGAGCATTACCTGCCGGTTCAGCCAGGCACTGTAATTCGGCAACTCCCTTAGGTAAGCCGGGATGGAGCCCCGCATCTGCTCAAGAAAGTTTTCGGGCATGCCGCCTTCGCGGCCGATCCGCAGCATCTCGTCGAGGTCGCCGTTGCGCCAGCCATCGGCATCGCCGCATGCCACGACCACCACCGGAGCTTCTTCAACCTTTGCCTGGTTGAAACAAGCTACGCGTAGCCGCTTGCGCCCCTCCGCGCTGCGAACGACGATAAAGCGCCACGGCTGGAGATTGTAGCTGCTGGGTGCTTTCAGGCCAGCTGAGAGGATCGCCTGAAGATCTTCCTCCGGAACGGACGTGGCATCAAAAGATGGTGTGGCTCGGCGCTCCGCTACGATCTGGAGAAACGGCCTGTCTGCTGAGCTGCCCATAGCTTATGGTAGCGCGGTCATTGGCTGCTCTACCGCGAAGGTCTGGCCGGCCGGTGTGCTCTCGTAAACCCAGAGCCCGTGAAAGTTGGCGCGCAGTTCCGGATGCTGTTTGAGCAAGGCTGCCATCAGGGTAAGTGCATCTTTGCGGGAAGTGACGGGGTCGGCGATGCTTGTGACGCGGGTGTCGACCCGCAGATCGAGTGGGCCGAGCGTCGAGTCAGCTCGCAGGCCGGTCACCGCAAAGGTCTGATCGCCCACGGGCAGGACCATAGCATTGTTTCCCGGTAGCCCTTCGGGCTCGACTGCCGCGGTCTCCCGGCTCAGCTTGCCCAGGTTGTTGCTTGTATACAGGTCTGCTGGACGCGCCAGGTAATCGGCTGCCTGCTCGTAGAAAAAAGCGCTCCAGGGCTGGCCTTTCGCTTTCAGTTCACGCCCCTGTTGCCAGAACCAGGTACTGTCGTGGCCGTCCATAGTGAGCGGGCGAGCGAAGAAACCTGCCAGCTGCCAGCGCGGCGTCTGCTGCGTACCCACATCCTGGAGGATCATGGCGAACTGCTGAGGCGCCTTGACGCCGGTCGCGTGCAGGATCACCAGCGCAAACAAACCCTTCGGCAGCTGGCTGAGCGTCACAGTCACCAGAAGCGACGCACCCGGCACACTGCAGAAAAACTGGACGTCATCCTCGCTGCTTTTAAGATCGCTGGCGTTGAGCGCGTAGAGGTTGGTTACGGTCAATGTTGCGCCTGCGAGAGAAGGGGCGACGGTACCTACGGTGCTGGCGATGCCGTCGAAGCTGGAAGCGACCGAGGGGATGGTAGCGGCTTTCAAGGCAGCCGCGTCGCCACGGAGGACATCCCCACCCAGTGCGTGAGCTGCCTCAAAGAGTTGCGACCGTTGCTCACCTGACAGAGCGGCCCCGACAGTGCACGAGACGGCGCGGGCGCATGGCACACACAGCAGAGTGACGAGAAGGGCAAGTGCGGCGGAGCGCATTCTGCATGCCTCAGGCGAACAGATCGGAAGGGGCTGCTACCAGCCACCCGCCACTGCTAGTCTAGTACAGCAGGGTACTTGTCACTGCAAGCCATGGAGCCAACGTGGAGCGAAGCAGGGAACACTTGGGTAGGAGATTGCTCTTCGGCGTTTTGGCCGGGGCGTTGTCTATGATCGCAGTTGTGCCGCCCTCGCTGGCACAAAGCCCAACCAAGCCTCCGTCCATGCTGGACCAGGCTGCCACCCCGCCGGCTATCCAGCTGATTGATGGCAAGCTGACTATCACGGCGACCAACAGCAGCCTTCGGGCGATCCTTGATGACCTGCAGACGCGGACCGGCACCAAGATTGAGGGTCTAAACCGGGACGAGCGGATCTTCGGCGTATACGGGCCCGGCGACCCGCAGGAAGTGCTGGCATCGCTACTCGACGACTCCGGTTACAACGTCATTATCTCCGGAGTGAAAACGGACGGAGCTCCACGGGAGATCGTGCTGAGCACGCGTGTGGCGACCGCCGCGACCGGGCCGGCGCAGACACCGCGTACCCAGGCCGCCGATGAGGATGATGAAGGCGACGAAGCCTCACCTAGCCAGCAGCCCGCCCTGTTTGGCGCCTCCCCCGCCGCTGCCACGGCAAATACCCAGCAGCCGGCAGCCAACGCGCAGCAGCAGGTAAGAACCCCACAGCAGATGTTGGAGGAACTGCAGCGTATGCGGCAGAACGGCGGAGCGGCCCAGGGTACCGGAGCAGCCTCGACATCGGCAGCGCCGCAGCAGTAAACCAGCCTCGGGATCGGCAAACACAGGTGCGCTACGAAGCGGGGTACCCTACTCGGCTTTCCAGCGGTACATGCCGGTTTGCGGCAGCCCGAAATGATCCAGCACACGAAAAGCAAACTGCCGCGCCATCTCGGTCGAGTCGACCGGCAAATTGTAGAAAGCCGGGATCACGGGAAAGATTGTCGCGCCGGCTTCAGCCGCAAATGACATGTTTCGCAGGTGAATCCTGTTGAAGGGCGTTTCCCGGACGCAAAGAATGAGTGGCCGGCGCTCTTTCAGGCAAACGTCGGCGGCGCGGCCGATCAGTGTCTGCGCCAGACCGTTCGCTATGCCGGCAAGTGTGCCCATGCTACAGGGCAGGACGATCATGCCGGCCGAAGGAAAGCTTCCACTGGCGATATTCGCGCCGATGTCGCTCTCTTTCAGCTGTTCAATCTTGGTGGACGGTGTACCCAGCAGTTTCTCGATCAGCTCGCGGCGCCCGCTCAGGCCCAGCTCTTCCGCGAGCACACGCAGGGAGCTCTCACTGGCAACACAGTGCACTTTGCTGACGCGATCGTCACTTTCGAGCGCGACCAGCAGTTGCTGCGCGAAAACTGCTCCGCTGGCGCCGGTGATCGCGACCGTAATGTTCACGGAGACACCACGGAGGTGACGGCTGAGGGCTCCTCCTGTGATCGCGCACCGAGCACCCGCTTGAAGATGGCATCCACGTTGCCGAGCTGCCGCCGCAGATCGAAGGTTCTTCCTAGCTTCTCCTCTGACAGGCGACTCGTAACCTGCTCATCTGCTGCAACAAGGTCGCGAAAGATCAGATCTTCCTTCCAGGCGCGCATCGCGTGCTGCTGCACCAGCCGGTACGCATCCTCGCGAAGCATGCCCGCCTCGGCCAGGTCGAGCAGTAGTTGGCCCGAGAAGATGAGGCCACCGGTACTTTCGAGATTTGCGAGCATGCGCTTTGGGTAAACGAGCAGCTTCTCGATGAGAGCGGTGGTCTTTGCGAGCAGGTAGTCCGTGAGGATGGTTGAGTCAGGCAGGATGACCCGCTCGACGGAGGAGTGGGAGATGTCGCGCTCATGCCACAGCGCAACGTTCTCGTAAGCGGCCTGGGCGTTCGCTCGTACCACGCGGGCCAGGCCGGAAATCTGTTCCGAGCTGATTGGGTTGCGCTTGTGCGGCATAGCGGACGAGCCCTTCTGCTTCTCCGAGAAGAACTCCTCCGCCTCGCGGACCTCGGTTCGCTGCAGATGGCGAATCTCCGTCGCAATCTTGTCGAGCGAGGCGGTAATGATGGCGAGCGTCGAGATGTAGTGAGCATGCCGGTCACGCTGCAGGACCTGGGTGGCGATCGGCGCAGGCGCAAGCCCCAGCTTCCTGCAGATGGCGTCCTCGTGCTCCGGCTTGAGATGTCCGAAGGTGCCGACCGCGCCGGAAAGCTTGCCGACCCGCATGCCGTCCGCCGCCGCGTCAAAGCGGGCCAAGTTGCGCTCAGTCTCGGCATACCAGTTCAACAGCTTCAGACCGAAAGTGGTTGGCTCGGCATGCACGCCATGGGTGCGGCCGATAACCGGCGTGTGCTGGAACTCGAGCGCGCGCTTCCTGAGCACTCCTGCGAGCCCGAGCAGGTCCTCGCGCAGGATCGCCGAGGCCGCCTTGACCTGCAGCGACTGCGCTGTATCGACGACATCGTTTGAGGTGAGCCCGTAGTGCAACCAGCGTGACGCGGGACCGATCTTTTCGGCGACGGCTGTTGTGAAGGCGATGACGTCGTGCTTGACCTCCGCCTCAATCGCCTCGATACGCGAGAGATCAAAGCCGCCACGCTCACGGATTGTTGCGGCTGCTTCGGCTGGTACTATACCCGCCTCGGCCAGTGCCTCGCTGGCGGCAGTTTCCACCTGCAGCCAGCAGCGGTACTTGTTCTCGTCGGTCCAGATACTGCCCATCTCGGGGCGGGTGTAGCGTCGAATCAACTCAGGTCGTCCTTCCGCGCGTGTGCGCAAACCTGATTGTAGCGAGTCGAAGCAGCCGGCAAAGCTGCATCCAAGCCGCGAGACAGCTATAGAAGGAGCACAAAGATGGCCGAGATGGAAGAAGTGGTAACGGTCGGCGATTTTACAGAACCGCTCGAAGCAGAGATGGCGCGTGGCCGTCTCGAATCGGCCGGGATTGACGTCTTTCTCGCAGGAGAGAATGCGCGGATCATGGAGCCGGGCCTAGGACCGCTGCGGCTGCAGGTTGCAGCAAAGGACGCCGAAGACGCGCGTGCCATCCTGGCTGACGCGGGCGAAGAGCTGGCGGAAGCAGGCAATTCACTCGTGATCAAGCCGACGGAACTGCCTTGAGCGCGAGGGAAAGGGTAGCTTGCAAGCGAGCCGATGCATACCCTTTCGCGGCTCTCAGGGCCCGCTTTTCTTCGGGTGGGCCACCAGGTGGGCGACAACCTCCCTTAGCTTCGCCTGCCCTGCCGCGTCAGCCGGCAGCGGCTTAGCCTGGAAGGCAGGTAGGAGGTGGTCCCAGATGGCATTCAGCTCTCCCTGCATGTTTCCAGTATCCGCGGTGATAGCAACGACCGCATCCTGATCGGGCATCACCACGATGAACTGGCCGCCTGCGCCATCAGCGCGGAAAGCGTTATGCCGGCATCTCCAGAACTGAAAACCATAGCCCTCCACCCAGTCCGGGCCAATCTTCGCATGCTCCTCCCGCTCATTGGTGATCTGCTTGGAGGTAGCTTGCTCTACCCACTTCTGCGGGACAAGCTGCTTGCCGTTCCACTTTCCTTTCTGGAGATAAAGCTGGCCGAATTTGGCTATGTCTTCTGTGCGGAGATACAGGCCATATCCACCCAGCGAGTTGCCTTCCGGGCTGCTGTCCCAGCGGGGATCTTCAATTTGCAGTGGCGCGAAGAGACGTGGCTTGAGGTATGCAAGCGTAGTTTGACCAGTGACCCTGGTGATAATAGACGAGAGCACATAGGTGCCCATCGTGTTGTAGAGAAAGTGGGTGCCGGGCGTGTAGACAACCGGTTGGGCGAGAAACTGCTTCACGGAAGGACCGCCCTCCCTGCTTGGCTCAACGCTGTGTCCGCCGGACATGGTGAGCAGGTCGCGCACTGTCATAGCCTTCAAATTTTGCGAAGGCTCTGGCGGGGCGTCGGCAGGAAAAAACTTCAGGACACGGTCGCTGAGCTTGAGTTTGTGTTCGTGGATGGCTAGTCCGACCGCGGTGGAAGTGAAGCTCTTGCTTACCGAGTTCAGAATGTGGGGCTTGTCCGCCGATGCGGGCTTCCACCAGCCTTCGGCAATGACACTGCCATGTCGCACGATCATAAAGCTGTCGAAGGTATTGACGCTTCTATCGGCCGATTCCACAAAGTCCACGATGGCTTGCGACGAGACGCCTTCGGCCTCAGGTGTGCTTCTTGGCAATGATCCGCTATCGGCGTGCGCCAAGGCGATGGAGCCGAGCAGCAGCACGATGATCGGCGAGAGATGAATCCCCTTCTTCATGGAGCTTCCCAGGTTTGTTTCCTGCTCGCGGCGTTGCTCATCCTTCAGATGCCTATAACTCCGAGCCGTAGAGCGGGTTCTGCGGCTACTCAGCGATGCCGAGTCGGGCACTCATCTCCTCGTACAGGAAACCCTCTCCCGGCCTGTAGGGCTGCACCCACTCGCCGTCGATGACGAACTGCGGGATCGCACGCTTGCCTACCTGGCGCAGCACCTCGTCGGCGGCTCCGGGTGTGTTCTCTATGTCGATTTCGGTGTACGCGATCCTGTGCTTATCGAGAAAGCGTTTGGCTTCCCGGCAGTCCCGGCACCACGCTGCAGTGTAAAGACGAAGGTCCATGAGGCGAGATGATACAACGGGCGCAGGCTGTCTTGCTGCTCGTCACATAGCGCTTTCGGGGTTCAGGCTTCTATGGAGCTCCGCTTCCTGGTCCGTCACTCTGCCGCCGCGCCGGCGTGCCTGGAAAAACTCCCGAAGCACCGCTCCACAATCTATGGCCAGAACGTTTGCCGTCATCTCAGGCCGGTGATTGAGCCGCGGATGCCCGAGCACTGACAGCACGGAACCGGCAGCACCTGCCTTTGGGTCAAACGCGCCGAAAACGACGCGCTCCAAACGCGCGTGGATCATCGCGCCGGCGCACATGGCACACGGCTCGAGGGTGCTGTACAGCGTGCAACCCAGCAGCCGGTAGTTGCGAAGAAGCTGACCGGCGAGGCGCATGGCAACAATCTCGGCATGCGCGGTGGGATCATGGTTGCGCAGCACGCGATTTTGCCCCTTTGCCAGCAGTCTATCGCCCTGGAACAGCACGACGCCGACTGGCACCTCGCCCGCTTTCGCTGCCGCCTCTGCTTCGTCGATCGCAAGCCGCATACGCTGCTCGTCATGGTCGGGCAGCTCTGCCGCGGGTAAGCCGGTCTCCCGCTCAGCCAGCGGAGGCTGCCTCAAGCACAGGCGGCTGTGCATCGATCCAGCGGCGGAACACCGCGATGACTGCTTCGACCTCGGCCCCCTCGCCCTCAAACCGCTGTGCATTCAGCGTGCAGCGAAGCCACGCACCATGGATAGTGCACACGGCGAGCTTGCGCGGCGAGGAGCCCGCAGCGGCGGTGCCGCGCAGGTCGATGCGCAGTCGCCAACCGGATGGGTCGGCACCATGGGGCGTCTCGCGGCTGGAAAGCCGGCTCTTGCTGCCCAGCGAAACTGTTTCGCCGGTCGAGGCAAGGCTGCCAGGAGGCGCTGGACTGCTAAGCGCTTCGAGCAGCATCCCCTTCTGGTGTTCCCACTTCCCGTTGCACTGCTGTTGATACCACGTCCCTAGCCATTCCAAATCGTCTGTTGCCACGGCCTCTTATGTGCCTTTGTTGCCAGCGGGCTGCTGCTGCGTCATACAGTGCAGCGCGCCGAGACCCCAGATGAAGTCGCCGCAGTGAATGCCCGAAACCACGTATGCAGGGAAGAGATCCGCGAGCGTGTTGAGGGCAATACGGTCGTTGGGGTCGTTGAATGTTGGCACGAGAACAATCCCGTTCGCAACGTAAAAGTTGGCATAGCTGGCCGGTAAGCGCTGCCCTTCAAACACCACCGGAGCCGGGCAGGGAAGCGTCGCAATCGTAAAAGGCTCACCATCGCGCATACGGGCTGCGTGTAGCCGTTCGAGGTTCTCCTCAAGCGGGAGATGGTTCTCGTCGTGCGTGTCGGGTTCTGTCACGGTGATAATTGTTGTTTCATTCACAAAGCGGGCGATGTCGTCGACGTGTCCATGCGTATCGTCGCCGGCGATGCCGCGGTTGAGCCAGAGCACCTGGTCGGTGCCGAGGTAGTCGCAGAAGGCCTGCTCCAGCTGCTCACGAGCTATGCCCGGGTTTCTCGCCTGCACGTCGCTGAGCAGGCACTCCTCGGTCGTGAGCAGGACGCCCGCGCCGTTTGTGTCAATAGAACCGCCTTCCAGCACCAGACGGTGCTCCCTGCCGTCCGGGAGCGAGGCCACTGGCTGCCAAACCGGTAACTCCAGCAGCCTGGCTACATGCATTGGCAGCTCGTCGTCCAGCTGCCAGTCGTCGTACTTGGCCCAGGCATTGAAGTGCCAATCAGTAAGGGCCACTTCTCCGGCGCTGTTCGTTAGGAAGATCGGGCCGGAGTCGCGCGTCCAGACCCGATTCGTCGGCCACCGGTGAAAGTGGACAGGAGCCAGGGGCACGCCGGAGCGGCGCAGCATACTTCGAGCGCGCTCCCCGGCCGCAGCATCGTCGACGAGGATGTGAACCTGCTCGACCCGGGCAAGCGCGCGCACAATATCGCAATATACCCAGGCAATCGCCTGGAACTTGCCCGGCCAGTCCGTTGCATTGTGCGGCCAGGCGATCCAGGTGGCCTCGTGCCGTGCCCACTCGGCAGGCATGCGGAACCCGTGCTCGCGCGGCGTGCCCCCGAGCGTCCGGAAGCTCACTTCACATCTCCGAGCGTCGTCGCGTCGAGGAACCGGTGCACGATCGGACCGTAGGAGTCGATGCGCCGGTCGCGCAGAAACGGCCAGTTACGTCGCTGTTCCTCCAACGCGTGCAGGTCGACCTCTGCCACAAGTATCTCTTCGCTGTCATGCGAGCCCTTCGCGATGACGCGCCCGAACGGGTCGGCGATGAACGAGCCGCCCCAGAACTCAAGACCGGGACCCTCTGCGCGGTTCCCGCGAATGTCGCCATGCTCCATTCCGACGCGGTTCGGAGCCGCGACATAGACGCCATTGGCGATGGCATGGCCGCGCTGGACTGTCTGCCAAGCGTCGTACTGAGATGGGCCGTACTCGGCCTTCTCATGAGGGTGCCAGCCGATCGCTGTCGGGTAGAAAAGCACGCTCGCACCTTGAAGCGCGGTGATGCGCGCGCCCTCCGGATACCACTGGTCCCAACAGACCAGCGTGCCGACGCGCCCGACCGCCGTGTCGACAGCGCGATAACCCAGGTCGCCCGGCGTGAAAAAGAACTTCTCGTAGTAGAGCGGGTCGTCCGGGATGTGCATCTTCCGGTAAAGGCTCAGGATGGAGCCATCCGTGCCGACGGTTGCCGCGGTGTTGTGGTAAAGCCCGGGCGCGCGCCGCTCGAAGAGCGAGGCGATGACCGTCACTTTCTCCTCGCGCGCAATTGCGCCGAGCCGCTCTGTGCTGGGCCCGGGAATCGGCTCAGCCAGATCAAACAGCGCAATATCCTCGCGCTGGCAGAAGTACTGCGCACGAAAGAGCTCAGGCAGGCAGATGACCTGCGCGCCTTGCCGAGCGGCCTGGCGAATCCAGTTGGCGGCGCGCTCGAGATTCTCATCCGGATCGGGGGTGCAGTGCATTTGCACAAGGCCGATGCGGAAGTTCAGTGTGGAGGGCATGCCTGGACTCCTGGTGGCTGATTGTTTTGAGCGAAAAACTGCCGCTTGCCACGACTTTTCAGCCTAAACGATTCCCGTTGCGCTCAGGAGAGCTGAAGTGCGCCGGACGCGAGCTCCGAGCTTTCGGGCAGTGGCTCTGGGTGGAGGATGTGCATCTCACGACACCGTTGGCTTGCTGCGCCCCGTCGCTACGCAGGCCTACGCGAAAAGGAGAAGCGCATGGAGCAGGGAAGCAACACGGCACTCACACTGGAGCAGGCCAGAGCGGTCATTACTGCAGCAGAGAAAAAGGCGGCCGAGATCGGGCAGCCGATGAACGTTGCCGTGGTGGATGAGGGCGGCAATCTCCTCGCGTTTGCACGCATGGGCGGTGCATGGCTTGGCTCGATTGATATCTCGATTAGTAAGGCTTACACCTCACGCGCTTTCGACATCGCCACCATCGACCTGGGCGACAACTCGCAGCCCGGGCAGCAGTTTTTTGGGATTCACGCCTCGAACGGCGGCCGCATCATGATCTTTGCCGGCGGCATCCCCCTGAAGCGCGGCGGGAAAGTGGTCGGCGCGATCGGCGTGAGCGGCGGCAGCAAACAGCAGGATCAGCAGGTCGCCGAAGCAGGAGCAGCCTCGTTCTCCTAGAGCGCGCGCTACTCGATCGCTGGCCTTGGGACGATTACTGCTTCATCGCTTTGCCGGGTGTGGGCCGAAGCTCCGGCGGACGCTGCATAAGAAATGGGATCGGCACCAGCAGAAACACAATCACGCTCAGCACCCAAAAGGCATTTTGATAGGAGAGCATGCTGGCCTGGCGATGCAGCTCGTTGTAGGCCTGACCTATGGCAAGCTGTGCGCTACCGGCGCGGCCCATCGTATCAAGCCCGGCCTGCGTCTGCGCCAGGAAGCTCGTGTAGGCGTAACCACCGGCAAAAGCGTGCTCGCCCAGGGTCGCCTGGTGGGTTTGGGCCGTACGCTCGAGAAAGGTGGTCAGCATCGCCGTGCCGAACGAACCGCCCAGATTGCGGGAGAAGTTCGAAAGCGCCGAGATCTGGTTGTACTTTTCCCGCGGCACGCCGACATAGTTGAGCGTGCTGATGGGAATGAAGATGAAGGCAAGCCCAATAACCTGCAGCGCACGCCATAAGGCAACAGTCGCAAACGAGACGTCAAGGTCCAGCCGGGTGAGATTGAAAAGTCCTGCTGCTGTAGCCGCATAACCGATGGCGACCAGGATGCGTGCATCCCGCACGCGTCCGACGACTCGACCGGCGACCGGCATCATGACCATCAGCACCAGGCCTCCAGCTGAGAGCGCCATGCCAGAGCGCTCGGCCGTGTAGCCGAGCAGCACCTGCAGGAATTGCGGGATGAGCACGGTTGAGCCGAACAGTACCATGCCCAGGACAAACTGCAGCCCGACCGAGGTACCGAAGTTGCGAACGCGGAGCAGTTGTAGGTCGACGATCGGCGTCTTATGACGCCACTCCCAGACTACGAAGAACACCAGGAAAATTGCCGCTACCACGGCGAAGCTGGTGATGAGGTCGCTTCCGAACCAGTCCTTCTCCTGACCCTTGTCGAAGACAAACTCGAGCGAACCTACCCCGGCAGCCACGGTGACCAGTCCAATGAAGTCGATCGACTGGTTCCGAGCGGTGCGGCTCCGCTCGATCAGGAATGGCGGGTCTTCGACCATGCGCTGACTCAGAAAAAGCGAGATCAGCCCGATCGGCAGATTGATGAAGAAGATCCAGTGCCAGTTGTAGTTGTCGGTGATCCAGCCACCGAGCGTAGGCCCGATAGCCGGCGCAACAACGACCGCCATGCCATAGAGCGCGAAGGCCTGCCCGCGCTGCGCGACGGGGAAGGTGTCGGCCAGGATGGCCTGCTCGCTCGGCGCGAGACCGCCGCCGCCCGCGCCCTGCAGGATGCGCGCGAGAATGAGCAGGGGCAGCGACGGTGCAAAGCCGCACAGCATGGACGACACCGTGAAGAGAGCCACGCAGGTCATGTAAAAGCGCTTGCGGCCGAAGCGGTTCTGCAGCCAGCCGGAGATGGGCAGCACAACTGCACTGGCGACCAGGTAGCTGGTGAGCACCCAGGTGGCTTCGTTGGTGCTGGCGCCGAGCGAGCCCGCGATGTGCGGTAGCGCTACATTGGCGATGGAGGTGTCAAGCACCTCCATAAAGGTCGCAATAGTGACGGTAAGGGCGATGAGCCAGGGGTTGTGGCGCGGCTTCCATCCCAGCGAGTTGTCAGGTGTCGTGTTGGGCAAGGTGTCGGCGGGACAGCACCGCTAGCGGTGTAGCTCGGCTTAGAGTAGCAGTCATGCGCGCGGCGGTCTTGCTGCCGAACGTAACGCGAGCAACAGTCTGGCCGTGGTGACTGCTTGCCCGGCGTGGCGTTGTGTGTGGTCGGCCAGGTGAACCAGCAGCCCGCCTAAGGTGGAAGGCAGCTTTTTGCCGCCAACTTCCCGCGTGGCTTCCAGCTCTGCCAGCGGCAGCGCGCGGACACGCCCCTCTGCTTCGCGTAGGGCGCTTTGAAACTCAGCAGACAGCGCCTCCCGGTTCATGCCCGGCTCCAGTTCGACCGAGAGCGCGGCGCGCTGAATGATGTTCAGTGATTGGCCCTCTGCGTAGGTCAGCAGGCGATCGAGGGAGTGTGCGATATGGCGGACGTGGAAAGCAAAGGGCGTAAGTCCGAGCGGTTCCTGGTGGATTTCCTCATCGGTCAGCTGGGGCAGCCAGTGCTTCACATTCTCTTCCGCGAGCACAAGCGCGTGCAGCACCGCTCGCGGAAGCGCGGGCAGCTCGCGCAGCGTGCCGCGAAGCCATGGTTCCGGCCGTGCTTCGGATTCTTTTTCGGGCATGTCTGGATTCTTACTCAAAGGCCATGCTGCATGCGAAAGGCACGCACCACATCGGCGACGTCCTTGTGTTCGCCGTCGACGGCCTCGTTCATACGGCGCATGTCGTCGGCCGTGACCTTGCCGCCCAGATCGGCAAAGACGGCGCGCAGCTGGGGCCAGTGCTCGAGCGCAGCCTTGCGCACTAGCGGTACTGCCTGGTACGGCGGAAAGTAGTGCTTGTCGTCGTCCAGCACCTGCAGGTGTTCGGCGGCAATGGGGCCATCGGTTGAGTTGCCGGCGATGATGTCGACCTGGCGAGCGGCAAGGGCGCGGTACAGCAGGCCGAGATCCATGGTGCGCGGCGCGCCTGCAAAGTGCAGGCCGTACGCCGACTCCAGCCCGTGCAGCCCGTCCGGCCGCTCCTCGAACTCGTACCCGACGCCGAGCCGCCACTGCGGCGCGAGCGGCACCGCCTCGCTCAAGGTGTGGGCTTTCGCCGCCTCCTCCGGCCGCACAATCATGGCGAACGTGTTTTCAAAGCCAAGCGGCTCCGTTGCGACAATGCCGTACCGCTGCGCGTAGAGCCTGCGAACGGTCGCGAGCGAGGCCGCCTGATTCTGCGCCGGGTCTGCCATATGGGACGGTGATCGCTTCAGGATCGCGGTCAGCGCGGTACCGGTGTACTCGACATAGGCATCGACGCGGCCCGAGATCATGGCCTGCTGCGCGATGTAGGAGCCGGCGAGGTAGAAGCGTCGCTCGACCTTGAGCCCGGTACGCGCTTCGATATGCTGCGCGAGCAGCTCGCCGAGCACAACCTGCTCGGTAAAGTTTTTCGCGCCAATGACTGGGCGGTCGAAGCGCGGCGGGGAGCAGGCTGTTAGGAAAAGCAGGAAAGATAAAGCCGCGACGCAGTAGAAGATACGTTGTCGCATAGGGTTCTGTGATGCTCTCCTACTGTTTACGCGCCTTTGACAAAGTATTCCGAGAAGGGCGTAGTGGGTTGTAAGCAAGCTCAAAGGTAAGACCAACTTCTCGGGGCGGGCCCGAAGGGACCCTGCCGGTGTAGATCACCCCTCGCACTTCATACTCGACAGTGTATTTCCATCTAGGCAGAGACGCAGTGCCTTGCTCGGTGTAGATGGTAGGCTTTCCGGTTGGTTCACATACGACTGTCGCGAAGGTCGCAGCCCAGGGCCGGGCGCTTCAAAGAATAAGGACGAAGTGAAGCTTTTCAGCGTGGCAAATGTCATACGCACTTCCTTCCATACAGACGCAAACTCTGACATGGTCATTCTCGGCCTGGCACTTTGAATCTTGCTTCAAGAAACCCCAGAAATGTATCCGCCCCGAGCGCGAGCAGCGCCGCCGGGATCGCCCCGGCAAGTACCAGACGGTTGTCCACTGACGCCACTCCGCGAAAGATAAACTCGCCCAACCCGCCGGCACCGACCGCGGCGGCGATCGTTGCGATCCCAACCGCCGTGACGGTCGCCGTACGCAGCCCAGCGAGGATGACCGAGGCGGCCAGTGGCAGTTCCACCTTGACGAGCCGCTGCCAGCCGGTCATGCCGAGCGCGTGCGCGACGTCAACGACCGCTGGCTCGACGCCGCGGATGCCGACATAGGTGTTCCGCAGGATTGGCAGCAGCGCGTAGCCGGTAAGCGCAACAATGGCGATGCGTGAGGCGCGCTCGCCGAGCCAGGGCAGCGGCAGAAGAAAGCCGAGCAGGGCGAGCGAGGGAATGGTCTGAATGATGTTCGCGACTGTGAGCACCGGCTTCGCGAGCGCGCGATAACGGGTCAGCAGAATGCCAAGCGGCACGCCGATGCCGGTCGCAAACAGCAGCGCCGCGCCGGTAAGCCAAAGGTGCTCAAACGTAAGTGTAGCGATCTCGGTCGAGTGCTCGCGCAGAAAGTTCTCCGCCAGCAAAGACGGCAGAGCATCCGGCAAAGCCGCAGGCAGCGCAGGGGAGAGCACTACGCGCCCACCTTGCGTTCTCCCCGGTGATACGCGGCGACATACTCCGCAATAGCATGCTGCTGCGATTTGAGAAAGTCTGCAGGCACGAGGTCAGCCTCCACGCGACCGTCACACAGCAGAACAATGCGGTCGGCCAGGTACATGGCCTCATCGAGGTCATGCGTGACCAGCACGACGGTCTTCGCCTTGTTTCGGTCGCGAAGACGCCCGAGCAGGCCGCGCAGCATGTCCTGCATCTCGGCGCGGGTGAGTGGGTCGAGCGCGCCAAAGGGCTCGTCCATCAGCAGGATGGCGGGCTCGGCCGCAAGCGCGCGGGCAAGGCCGACGCGCTGCCGCTGGCCACCCGAGAGCTCGTGGGGATAACGCTTGCTGAAGCGTGTCGGGTCGAGCCCAACCGCAGTAAGGAGGGTGCGCACCTGCTCGGCGAAGGCGCGACGCGGCTGCCCGGCAAGCTCAGGGACCATGGTGATGTTGCGCGCAATCGGCAGGTGCGGTAATAGCCCGGTTTCCTGGATAACGTAGCCGATGCCACGCCGCAAATCGATCGCGCTCTTCCGGGCGATGTCCTCGCCGTGAACGCGAACCACGCCGGAGGTAGGCAGGGCGAGCCGGTTGACCATGCGCAGCAGTGTCGTCTTGCCGGAGCCGCTGCGGCCGAGCAGGGCTGTAACGGTACCCGCTTCAAGCTCGAGCGTGATGTCGTCGAGGATCGGGCGGCCTTCGCCGGCGAGGAGGTGAACCCCCGAGAACTCGATTGCTGCAGGCACTCGGGACCCTCTCGCTTGCTGCTGCTTACTCCTGCGCGCCCGGCATCTCGGGTGCAGGATCGGAAACGACCTCAGAAGATGCGCTAGCTGGAGCAACGCTTGTTGACGGCCCCGCACCTTTAACGCGAACCACCGTGATCTTGGAGAAGCCTTCCTTAAAGGACGGTGGCCGCAGACGCTCGGCCATCTTCTGCATGACTTCTTCTGAGACCACGCGCTCACGCCTGCGATTGCGGTCCATGCAGACTTCAAACGGCACGTCGAAGAAGACGGCATGTACGTCATAGCCGAAGCTCTTGGCCATCTTGATCCACTGCCGGCGCTCGTGTGGCGACAGGTTTGTCGCATCGACGTAATTCCAAGGCATTTTGGCGATCAGGCGGGCGCGCAGCAGCGAGCGCAGCGTCGAGAAGACCAGCCCCTGGTAGCGCTGCTCGGTAATGTCATCGAAGAGTATGGTGCGCAGCATGTCGCTCGAAAGCGGCTGGACGGCGCGGCGTTTGAACCAGGTCGTCTTGCCCGACCCGGGCAGACCAATGGTGAGCACAACGAAGCCGCGAGGAGCGCGTGGGCTGCTGGCCTGCGCGGCAGGCGGCGGGGTTGAAGGCGAATCAGGCTGGGTCTCATGCACCAGCTTGCCTGCGGGCTCGTCGAGCACTGGAATGCCGGCTCCTGGGAGCTCATCGCTATTCTCTCCAGCGTCATCGCCCAGATCGCCCTCTGGGTCCTCATCCGGATCGCCGTCCTGCCCCTCGGGCTCCGTGTACTCGAAGCGGGCACTCTGCGCGTCGTCGTCAGGCAGGATATTCGCAGCTGGCTCGGCATCTGCGAGGGTGCCCTCCGGCTCTGCACTGACCGGCTGCGAGCTCCCGGGCGCCGGACTGTCGGCATAGGATGGGCGCAGTGGCGCCAGCTGCCCCTGTGGCAGTTCCTGCCCTATCTTCCCAGTGGACTCCGAGTCGTTCGGGCCACGCTTTCCACGTCGTCTCATGATTGTTTCGCGCCACCATTCGCGCATGTTTTGCATGGTACACAGGTGTTTTAGCTGCTGCAATCCTGGTGCAATCTGGGGGTCCGGCTGCTCGAAAGCAAAGCCCTCCGGCGTCTCGCAAGAGACGCAGCGTCGATGCTAGCATCGAGCTTGCAGATTCGCGCGTTCCGTCTCGCATGAGACCGCTTGCGTGAAACAAGGAGCACAAGCAATGGCAGTGAAAGTCGGCATCAACGGGTTCGGCCGCATCGGCCGCAACGTCCTGCGCACAGCCCTGGGCAACTCCGAGATCGAGTTTGTCGCGATCAATGACCTGACCAGTCCCGTCACGCTGGCGCACCTGCTCCGGTACGACTCGATTCTCGGTAACCTATCGAATGACATCCAGGCGACCGAGGGCGCGATCACGATCGATGGCAAGACCATCAAGGTCTTCGCCGAGCGCGAGCCGCAGAAGCTGGACTGGAACTCGACGGGCGCCGAGATTGTCATCGAGTCGACGGGCCACTTCACGGATGCGACCAAGGCCTGTCAGCACCTGGGCGGCTCCGTAAAGAAGGTCATTATTTCGGCGCCGGCGACGAACGAGGACATCACCATCGTGCTCGGGGTGAACCAGGACAAGTACGACCCGGCGAAGCACAAGATCATTTCAAATGCCTCCTGCACTACAAACAGCCTGGCACCGGTTGTCAAGGTCATGCATGAGAGCTTCGGCATCGTTTCCGGCATCATGACCACCGTCCACAGCTTTACCAATGACCAGGTGCTACTCGATTTCCCGCATAAGGACCTGCGCCGTGCCCGCTCGGCTACTCTTTCCATGATCCCCAGCTCAACGGGTGCCGCAAAGGCGCTCCGGTTGGTGATTCCGGAGATGGCTGGCAAGCTGGACGGCTTCTCCATGCGCGTGCCGACGCCGAACGTCTCGATCGTCGACCTGACGTTTATTGCCGAGAAGCCGGTGACGGTGCAGAGCGTGAACCAGGCCTTCAAGGCAGCAGCCGAAGGCGAGCTGAAGGGCATCCTCGGCTACTCGACTGAGCCGCTTGTGTCAGTCGATTTTCGCGGAGACTCGCGGTCCTCGATCGTGGATGCCGAGCTTACCAAGGTCGTCGGTCAGTCGGTCAAGGTGCTCTCCTGGTACGACAATGAGTGGGGTTACTCGAGCCGGGTGCGCGATCTTCTGCTCTTCATCGCGTCCAAGGGCCTGTAGCACTCCGCTTACGCGCCTTGAACTCTTAGGCCAGCTCAAGTGTCACTTGCCTGTTACAGATTGTGGAGCCGAAAAGTCCTCATGCCAAAGCTGTCGATTCGCGACCTCGACCTCAAGAACAAGCACGTCCTCATCCGAGTCGACTTCAATGTCCCGCTCAGCGAGGACGGTTCCGAAATCTCCGACGACACCCGCATCCGCGAAACATTGCCGACCATCCAGTACGCGCTAGAGCAAAAGGCAAAGCTAATCCTGGCCTCGCACCTGGGCCGGCCGAAGGGCAAGCCCAGCGCCAAGTACAGCCTGCGACCTGTTGTCGACCGCCTGCGCATTCTCCTGGATCACCGGATGGGGGAGCGGATTAATGTCGCTTTTTCGCCCGACTGCGTGGGCGAGATCGCCGAAGAGCTGGCGCGGCAGCTCGAGTCGGGGCAGGTGTTGTTGCTTGAAAATCTCCGCTTTCACCCGGAAGAGGAGGCCAACGAGCCTGATTTCGCGAAGCAGCTGGCGGCTCTCTGCGAGATTTACGTGAACGATGCTTTTGGAACGGCGCATCGTGCGCACGCCTCGACCGAGGGGATTACGCATTTTGTGAAGCAGGCCGCCGCTGGGCTTCTCATGGAGAAGGAGCTCGAGTTTCTTGGGCGAGCGCTGGGGCTTGGAGAGGGAGCTGCTGCGCCGGCAAAGCCCTTCATCGCGATCCTAGGCGGCGCAAAGGTCTCGGACAAGATTGGCGTTATCGAGAATCTGTTGGGCAAGGTGGATGCGCTGCTGATCGGCGGCGGCATGGCGTACACGTTCCTCAAAGCGCAGGGGCAGAGCGTCGGCAAGTCGCTTGTTGAATTGGACAAGGTGGAACTCGCCGCAAGAATGCTACAGAAGGCTGAGGAGCGCGGCGTGCGATTTGTACTGCCGGTAGACCATGTCCTGGCGGACCGATTCGCTCCGGATGCTGCGACCCAGATCTTTTCCGGCGCAGGAGATTTCCCCGCCGACTGGATGGCGCTCGATATCGGCCCAGAGACGGTCAAGCAGTTCAACGCGGAGATCGAGGCCGCGGCGACGATCGTCTGGAACGGTCCGATGGGCGTTTTCGAACTGCCGGCGTTTGCAGCTGGAACAACTGCGGTAGCACAAGCAGTCGCAAAGAATTCTGCTGCTCTCACCGTCGTCGGCGGAGGCGACTCTGTTTCTGCGCTCCAGCAGAGCGGCGTTTCTGAAGGCATCAGCCACATCTCAACCGGTGGCGGCGCTTCGCTCGAGTTTCTTGAGGGTAAGAAGTTACCGGGTGTGGAGGCGCTGTCGGAGAAGTAGATGTTTCGACCAGCGTATGACGTGTTGCGGGGCCGACTCAAGTTGTGCCGTGGCGGAGACAGTTACATAGTTCACCGGCCTTGGGAACAGTCGTAAGCACCTTATCCTGGCGCTTCTTCGCTATGGAAGAAGCCGCGTCCAGCGTCCGTACATCTGAATAGGTACCGAGAAACGGCTGACGTTTGCATTGGGACGCAGCAGGGAGATTTGAAGATCGCCAGTCCGCGCAAGCCCCTGATCGCAGCCAACTGGAAGATGTATAAGACTCCAGATGAGGCCTGCGCCTACGCGGAAGCATTTCTGCCTCTGGTTGCGGGGCACACACGCGATGATGTCGCTATCTGTCCCACCTTTCTGGCGTTGAAGTCCTTCGCCGACCGGGTCCTGGGTTCCGGAGTATTTGTGGGCGCACAGGACATGCACTCGGAGAAGGAGGGTGCGTACACCGGCGAGGTTTCCGCGCCCATGCTCAAGGCAGTCGGCGTTTCGCACGTCATTCTCGGCCACTCCGAGCGGCGCCACTACAACCATGAGAGCGACTGGGATGTGAACCGTAAGCTGCACGCGGCGCTCCAGCAGAATGTGACGCCGATCGTCTGCATTGGCGAAGTGCAGGAAGAGCGGGAAGAGGGCCGCACAAACGACGTGCTGCTCCGCCAGATCAAGCTTGGACTCGACGGCATCAAGCCCGCGGACGCTTCGCCGATTGTGATTGCTTACGAGCCCATCTGGGCGATCGGTTCCGGGCAGTCTGCTTCGCCCGAGATCGCGGACGAAACGCATGCGTTCATTCGGGGTGCAGTACGGGAGCGTCTGGGTGACGCTGTCGCCGACGGGATGCGGATTCTGTACGGCGGCAGCGTAAAGCCGGAGACAACAGCCGCCCTGATGAAGAAGCCCGAGATCGATGGCGCGCTGGTCGGTGGAGCAAGCCTGGATCCCCACTCCTTTGCGCAGATCGTGAAGTACTAGGGAGCTCTAAAGTCTGCCCGGTGCGGCAGGCTCGGCATCTCCGGTCGGCTCGAAAAGATGTCCCATCTTCTCCCGCTTCACATCGAGATACCGCTCAAAACTATCTTCGACAGGAACGACTGCAGGCACCCTTTCTATGACCTGGATCCCCGCACGTTCCAGCGCAGCGACCTTCTCGGGATTGTTGGTTAGCAGTCGCACTGCAGGCACCTTCAGCTCGTGCAGCATGGCGGCCTGCAGCTCAAACTCGCGGCAGTCGGCCCGATAGCCAAGCTCAACGTTCGCCTCGACCGTGTCGCGGCCCTGCTCCTGCAGTTCGTAAGCTTTCAGCTTTGCCATAAGGCCGATGCCACGGCCTTCCTGCTGGTCGTAAAGAATAATGCCTGCTCCAATCTCGGCGATCGAGCGTAGTGCAAGTTCCAGCTGGAGCCGGCAATCGCAACGTAGAGAGTGGAAAACGTCGCCGGTGATGCACTGCGAGTGAATGCGCACCAAAGGCGGAGCTGCGTGAATGTTGCCCATGGTAAGGGCGACCGCTTCCTCCTGTTCCAGGGCACGAGGCGGTAGTTTCTCGTCGCAGGGCGTGTGCCCGGTCAGTTCGCCTGTAAAACCCAGGATGCGGAAGTTGCCCCAGCGGGTCGGCAGGGCAGTGTCGGCGACCTTGGCGACGCGAACTAACGGCATGGCCCGATTATACGAGGGGGCGCTCTACAAGGCTCGGACCACCGGGTGGCGCTCTCGTGGATCGTGGGGCGTAGAGTGGTGGTGTGCTCGATCCGAAGCTCATTCTTATCACGTTGCTGATCAAGCTGGGCGTCGCCGCAGCCGTCTCAAGCGCGCTCGGCCGTTCGCGCTCCTTCCAGCGCCTGCTGTTCTCCGAGCACCGCGGTCCAGCGCAGCAACTTCGGCTCATTCTGTTTATCTGTGTTCCGCTCTCGCTCGGCGTCTGGATCCGCACGACTGTGCCGAACTTCTATGCTGCCGACATCGCGTTTGAGACGACGATCATCCTCGGCGTGCTGCTCGGGCCCATTTCGGCGATGGCCGGCGCGCTGCTGCTCTCGTTTCCGGCGGTGCTTCATGGAGAGTATCTGTCGTTGCCGTTCTACCTCCTTGTCGCCGTGCTGGCAGGCTCCTTTGCGCGACTGGTTGAGGCAGAGGAGGTCTGGTCGTTTTCGCCGTTTGTTGACCTAAGCATCTATCGCTGGATCCGGCGCAACCTGCGCCAACCCCGCTTCGACCGGCAGATCCTGCTCCTGCTCTTAATCGTTACGCTCGAGGGTGCGCGGGAGTGGCTGGCTCACGCGGCTCCGCACCGGCTTTTCGCCCTCCATACGCCGAGCTGGCTGCTGCGAGGCTGTGTGTGGGCTTGCGCGGCGATGGTGGTCGGCATCCCGCTCAAGATCTGGAATGCGATCCGCATCGAGCTCAAGCTGGAAGAGCAGAAGCGGCTTGTGCTCGAAGCACGACTGGACGCGCTGCAGCGGCAGATCAACCCGCACTTTCTATTCAATACGCTGAACTCGATCGCCACGCTGATCCGTGTGCGCCCCGAGCAGGCGCGAGAGCTGATCGTCAAGCTTGCAAACATCCTGCGTGCGCTGCTCAAGGATCATGACTCTTATGTGCCCTTCCGGGAGGAGCTGAATTTCACGGAGGATTACCTGGGCATTGAGGTCGTGCGCTTTGGGGCCGACAAGTTAAGGATCGTCAAGGAGATTGAACCAGGCACACTCGAGTTGCCGGTACCTAGCATGCTGCTGCAGCCGCTCGTCGAGAACAGCATCAAGCATGGTCTTGAGCCGCGTATCTCGGGCGGTACCATCACACTGCGCTCACGCCTGGAGCACGGCAAGTTCGTCATCGAGGTCGAGGATGATGGTGTCGGTATCGCACCCGAGCGTGCCCTGCGCACGGGCGTGCTGACGCAGAGCGGCAATGGTATCGGCATGCGCAATGTTCGCGAGCGTCTGGAGGTTCTCTATGGCGATGCTGCCGACCTCGAGATCACAAGCCGCCCTGGCCGCGGTACCCGTGTCACCATGCAGATGCCTCAGGCGACCACACCCGCCCTACTGTAGTCAGACGCGACTACGATTCTACGGCCACCTGCTCGTAGAAGGCCTCGTAGCGCGGAATGATTCGCGTCGTGCAAAATCGATCCTGCGCATTCCTTCGCGCAGCCGCTCCCATGCGGTCAAGCTCCCCCTCATCGCGAAGCAGAGCTACGGCGGCCTCAGCCATCCCATCCACATCGCCCACCGGCAGCAGGCGGCCGTTCACGCCATCCTCAATCAGCTCCGGCACGCCACCCTGCCTCGTCGCAACTGTCGGTACGCGGCATGCCGCGGCTTCGAGTGCTGCCAGACCGAAAGCCTCGAGCTTGCTTGGCATCAGCATCAGGTCGGCAAGCGGCAGCAGGCGATGCACCTCGTCCTGCTTGCCAAGGAAGTGCACGCGGTGCTGAAGGCCCAGCGTGTGAACGGCGTACTCGGCGTTGGGCCGCTCCGGGCCGTCACCGACCAGCAACATGTGCGCCGGCAGCTCCCTCGCGATTTGCGCAAAGATCTGCACAACATCCTGCACGCGCTTGACTGGGCGGAAGTTAGAAAGGTGGAGCAGGATCTTCTCGCCAGCAGGAGCATAGCGCGCCCGTCCTGCTTGGCGCTCGTCCTCGCTCAGGGGCATATATAGGTCGCAGTTGACAAAGTTTGGCACCACTTCGATTGGCCGCTGTACCTGGAACTCCTGTACGGTTTTTTCGCGCAGGTAGCTGGAGATTGCGGTCACGCCATCACTGCTCTCAATGGCGTAGCGGGTTACCGGCAGGTAGGAGCGGTCCTGGCCGACCAGTGTAATGTCGGTTCCGTGCAGGGTTGTGACGAAGGGGAGCCGGCGACCGCGGGCGGCCAGCATCTGCCGGGCGAGCAGTGCGCTGACCGAGTGCGGAATGGCGTAGTGCACGTGGAGCAGATCGAGGTCGTAGTATTCGCCGACCTCGCTCATGCGGGTAGCCAGAGCAAGATCGTAGGGAGGGTACTCGAAGAGCGGGTACGCCGGCACTGCAACCTCGTGGTAGGAGATGCCGCGCTCGCGCCCGGTCAGCCGGAATGGCTGCTGATACGTGATGAAGTGGATCTGATGGCCTTTCGCAGCCAACTCAATGCCAAGCTCCGTGGCGACTACGCCTGAGCCGCCGTACGTGGGATAGCAGGTGATGCCGATCTTCATTGATGCCTCAGTTTAGTTGCCCGCGCGAGCTTGCGAGCCGGAGCGTGGCGCTGAGGGTTGGACGCGGAAGACCGTCCGGCGCTCCAAAAGCTTCAAGGCTGGGCACGTGCGGGTTCCCTCGCGATGACCTGCAGGCTGCGCAAAAGCAGGCGAATTCGATATGGCGCACGTCAGGCTAACTGCGTCAGGCTAACGTAGACCTGTGCGAAGCTCCCCGAAGTTGACCAGCCGGTGTGGTCCCTCCGGCCCGGTCCAGCGCGGGACGACCTCCAGCAATGCCCGACGCTCGCGCTCTCGCTCAGCGCGGAGTCGGGTCGGCTGCGCCTCCAAGGCAGCGTCGTGGAAGCCAGGATGGCAGACCAGCTCGTAGCACTCCTCCGGTTCGCCGTGCCGGGCCGCGGCTTGAAGGAGCGCCTCCAGTTGCTCGGCACCGAGTGTTCCCGTTGCGAGCACGCCCAGTGCGCCGCCCGTAGTTGCCATGCCGGCGCGATCCACCTCCTTCAGAAAGCTCCGGCGATAGACCGGCAGCAGGCGCAGCTGGAGCCGGCGAAGAATCGGCGCTCCGGCCGTAGCGGCTCGCGCCCAGGCTGGCTCAAACGGGTTCCGCACCGCGTAGATGCCTGAGCGGAAGGCGGCGCGGAGCACCGGGCGCAGCACTCGGGGGAACATGTGCGTGTGCTTGTGAGTGTCTACGTGGGTCAGACGCACGCCGAGCCCTTGCAGGCGTCGGATCTGTGCGACGGCTTCCTCCTCAATCTCGCGATCGCGGATCCGCCCTCGTTCGAGGTCCGCCACGAAGCGACCGAGGGACGGCCGGAACCTGCCGGCCTGGAGTAGTGAGGGGATCGCCGTCTCTGGGGCGGCAGGGGTTCCATCCACCAGGACCACGTGGCAGCCGATGCCCGGGCCTTCCTCTACTTGAGCACCCAGCGCGCCAGATGAGGCAGCTGTGGCCATCGCTGTTGCAGACGAGAGAGCTTTCGCCCGATACAGATCGAGCACGGCACGGCCGATCCCTGACGTAAATCCCAGATCGTCAGCGTTTACGATCAGCCGGCTCATAGGCCGAGTGTAGCAACGCGCCACCGGCTGGGCTGCGTCTCAGCCATGATCGACCAATTGACTGGAAGCCACTGCTAGAATGCACAGCAGTACAAAGAGAGTGGCAGGGCTTCAGTTGCAGGCCTGGGCGGTTAGCTCAGTTGGTTAGAGCGCCTGCCTTACAAGCAGGATGTCGGGGGTTCAAGTCCCTCACCGCCCACCAGACACAGCACTTACAGGAGCGAGTGCGGCGCATGTCCTCACTCCGGCGCAGGCAAGTGGCACGGCAACACGGTAGGTTCACTTGACCCGATTGCTCCATTGAGGCCCCGATGCGACAGACACATCTGCTCAATGTCATAGTTCTCGGTTTTTTTATCATTCTCTTCAGCTCGATATACCGGCGGCGGCCGTCGGTCCAGCTAAGGATGTGGATCGCGGCCTGGGCTTTCGCGGTCGCTCACTTTCTTGCCATGCTCTGGCAGCCCGTTTCGGACCTCTTCGGACGGATACAGAACCTGGCCGCCATCGGCGCGCTGATGCTTTGTGGCGTCAGCTTTGTTTTGTCTTTCTCCGTGCTCGCTGACATACGACGGCGCTGGCTGACGGCGCTCAGCCTCGGCCTGCCCTGCCTAATCGTGTGCGCATGCCTGATCTTTGAGGTGCAACCGTCGGCAATCAGCGTGGTCGTGGACCTCGCTGGCCAAGCTCTGGCACTGATCCTGCTATGGCGATTTAACCGGGACCGGCTAACTCTCACCATACCCGGTACAATCTGGATCCTGATTTGCTCCGAGCTGAGTTCCTTCTACCTGATTGCCCGGCGGGACAGCGAGGTCATCGCAGTCATCCTGATGGAGCTGTTTGCGGCGTATGCGCTCCTGTTTGCCCATGACTATCGACGGCGCTCCGCCGGTGTGTGGACCACAATCGCCGGCCTGCTGGCTTGGGCTGCGGTCTTTCCAGCGGCTCTGTACCTAGCTGGTCGCTGGCCCTCACTCGCCGTCGACCCCGAGATTTGGAATGTCCCAAAGGTCGTGGTCGCCTTCGGCATGCTGGTGACCCTCTTCGAGGAGGAGCTGAATGTAGCTGAAAGGGAAAGGGAGCAGTACCGGAACCTCTTCGATGGCAACCCGCTGCCGATGTGGATCTTCGACAAGGACTCGACAGCCCTGCTCGAGACCAATGCCTCGGCTGTCCGGGACTTCGGTTGGACGCGCAGCGATCTGGCCGGCCTGACGATCAGCGACCTGCTCTCGGAGGAAGAGCTCTCCCCGGTTGGTTTGGTGGAGTTGAACTGGCGCTTGGCTGGAGACGGAGCGTCGGTAAATGGGTTGTCGGTCTACGCAGACACGGGTAGCCGGCCTGGCGAAGCCCGCGCGGAATCGATGCGGTTCCGCACTCGCAGCGGCGCAGCCGTCATTGTCGAGGTCACCCTGCAGCGCGTGGCTTTCCAGGGTCGCGAAGCTCGCCTGCTCGTCGCCAAAGACATCACGGCCCAGGTGCATGCTCGCGAGCACCTGATTCATCTGGCCAACCACGACCCGCTGACAGGTTTGCCGAACCGGCTTCTTCTACACGACCGGATGAAGGGCGCTCTGGCAAATGCCTCGCGTCATGGCACCAAGGCTGCGATCCTCTGCATGGACCTGGACCGGTTCAAACAGATCAATGACACCTTTGGCCACGCTGCCGGAGACAGCTGCCTACGGGAGGTTGCGCGCCGGCTGGTGCAGCGCCTTCGCTCCGTCGACACAGCAGCGCGAACGGGTGGTGAGGAGTTCATGGTCATTCTTGACGAAATCGGGAGTCTGCGCGATGCGGAACGCGTGGTGAACGACCTTCTTTTCCTGCTCGGTGCTCCGCACATGCTGGATGGTAGAAAGATCCATCTCAGTGCGAGCATCGGCATTGCTGTCTTTCCGGATGATGGCGAGGATCCTGCCCAATTGTGGAGCATGGCGGATGCAGCCATGTATCGCGCTAAGCAGAGCGGGGGGAACCGGCACCGCTTTTACTCAGGAGTAGGTTCCGGCTGAGGCGCCGCATAGTACGCGAGAACGCGATGCGCGGACAGATGCCTGGGGTGCTTTTCTTCGCCTGACTTTGTTTGACCGTCTGAGGCATCTTGGCTACACTCAGTTGGAACTCACGGGCTGACAGGCTTTTTCGAACAAACACCTGGCGTTATCGGCGCCTATGTCTCGACGGTTCTAGCTCTGTTGGTGTACTTCGAACGGACGCCGAAGGCCACTTCACTACTACGCTGGCTGTGCCGATGTAAGCGATCACCGGAACGACTAGACGAATCCGCCGGCCGGGCGGCAGAAGTGAAAGGCGGCAACATCTGCAGCAAGCTCCTCACCCATCCACACAAGCCCTGCTGTTGGGGGCAAAGCTATTTGCAACTGGAGCTCCCCCTTTGCAAGCCAAGGTACGGCCCGCTTCGCACTTCCTTCTGGGTATCCCCTATATGCTTTTCCCCTCCGGTTCGCAGGTGAGCAAGATCTGCCGGATTCCAGCTTCCAAGCTGACCCATTTCGACCGTCGCCGGTCAGTCCGGCGCAGCGCCACCCACGTTCAAGGAGCTCATTAGCATGGAAGGCCCCGCAGTTGTATCGGAGCGGCAGGCTGCGGCAGGCCCGCTGCTTGCTCCGGAACAGGCGATCATTACGCCAAGCGATGTTCGCAAGGTCCTGATCAAGCGCAAGTGGTTGATTCTGGCAGGTATTGTGGTAGGTCTGGCGTTTGCTGCCGTGTATATCCTGACCACCATTCCTCAGTACGAAGCCGCAGCCCTGATCGATGTGAACGAGGGCAAGCAAAGCAATATCGGCATCACCGACCTGGTGCAAGAGGAGCAGGGCGGCCTCGAAGCAAGCCTGGTGCGGATCGCGACAGAGATCGCGATCATGCAAAGCGACACCGTTTCACTGGCCGTTATTGATAGTCTCGACCTGTACCACAAAGAGCCCTTTGCGCAGGTCTTCGTGCGCACTCCTTATAAGGGCACGCTCACTCCGGGCCAGCGTTTGGACATCCTGGCCATCTTCAAGGGCTCAACCAAGATTACGACCAAACCCGGCACTGACCTCGTGCAGGTGAGCTTCCGCAATCAAAGTCCAACTGTTGCTGCGGCTGTAGCGAATATGATCGTGGACCGCTACATGGATCGCAGTCTCCGCGTCCGTTACGAAGGAACGGAGCGCATCTCCAACTGGCTTGCCAAGCAGCTGGACAACCTGAAGCAACAGGCGACCGAGAGCCAGGATGCCCTCGCCCGGTACCAGAAGGAAAACAACCTCATCGGTGTTGACTCGAATGGCAGCGGCGAAGACCTGGTGGTTGATAACCTTCGGATTGCGAATCAGCAGCTTTCCGAAGCCCAGGCGGACCGGGTCGTCAAGGAAGCACGCTACCGCATGGCGATGACGCGCAATCCGGAACTGCTCCTTTCGGTCGCTCCCTCGGCTACCTTGTCCCAGCTACAGCAGCAGGAAGCCGCGCTCACGGTGCAGCAGGCACAGTTGCAATCCAAGTTCGGTCCCGCCTGGCCACGGCTGCGTGAGATTCAGTCTTCCCTGACACAGGTGCGCAAGGACATCGACTCGGAGATCACTACGATGCAGCGTCGCTTCGAGGCTGAATACAACACGGCCGTCAGCACAGAAAACCTGCTGAAGGGACGCCTGGAGGACGCGAAGCAGCAGGCATACCAGCAGAATCGCACCTCGGCCGAGTACCAGATTCTGCGTCATGGCGCGGATTCGGCCTCTGATTTGTACGACGCACTGCAGACCCGCTTGAAGGAAGCCGGTGTCACGGCCGGGCTAAACGCCAACCAGATTGACGTCGTTGACCACGCAACGACCCCTGCGCTCCCGGTGTTCCCGGTCAAGCGCAACGACGCCGGCATTGGCCTTGGTGCAGGCCTGGTGTTGGGGCTGGCGCTGGCCTTGTTTGCGGAGACGATTGATGACACCATCCGTACCTCCGACGACGCCGAGTCTGTCACCGGGCTTCCGGCCCTCGCTGTGATCCCGCACTTCGATCCGGCGCAGAAGAAGGTCGTTGCAGCACCGGGCACACCGGCTGCCGAAGCCGAGCGAGAACGAATGGCTCGTGTCTCGCCTGACCTGATTTCCTACACGGAGCCGCAATCGTATGTATCGGAAGGTTTCCGAACCCTGCGATCCTCCATCCTGCTTTCAGCCGTCGACCGCGATCCGAAGCTTCTTCTCATGACGAGCTCGTTTGCGACTGAGGGCAAGAGCACCTGCGCTGCCAATCTTGCTATCTCATTTGCGCGCCGGTCTGCACGCGTTCTGCTGGTAGATACCGACCTGCGCAAAGGCACGCTGCATATGAAGTTCCGCACCTCCAACCGCTTCGGCCTGTCAACGATGTTGATCCGGGAAGGGGAAGGAAGTGGATACGAAAGACCACTGCCTGATCTGCCGAACCTCACCCTGGTTACGCGTGGCCCGGTGACCGTCAACCCTGGCGAGGCTCTAGCGTCGCGCTCGATGGAAGAGCTTCTGCAACGCTGGCGGGCTGAGTACGACCACATCATCCTTGACACCTCACCGGTTCTGGCTGTGGCGGACACGCTCAGTCTTGCCCCACAGGTGGACGGCTGCTTCATCCTCGTACGCTCAGGTGTGACTAGGAAAAAGGCGCTGCTCCGCGTCAGGGAACAGATGCGCCGCGTTAATGCGCGTGTGCAGGGCATCATCGTGAACGACGTCGACCTCCGGCTGGAGAACTACTACACCTACTCCAAACGCTACAACTACAGTTACAACTCGACCTATGGTGCTGGCTACGGCGGAGGCATGGATGCTGAACAGTAATCGTCTGCGGGCCGCCGCGCTCTGCTCTCTGGTCTTCTTCTGCTCAACACTCGGTGCTCTTGCACAGGTGCCGGCGGCAACCACCTCTGGCGCACCTTCGCAGGCAGCGCAGAGCCCGACTGCGAGCGCACCCGCGACTCCGATGGGTGCTGACGACCAAGCACCATCGATACTGATCGGCCCGGGTGACCTGCTCAATGTGGTCGTCTTCGAAACACCAGAGCTGAGTACCTCAGTGCGAGTGAACCAGAATGGTGACGCGAATCTGCCCGTGCTCGGCGCCGTTCACCTCGCAGGATTGAACTCGCAGGAAGCTTCGGCAGCCCTCGAAGACGCCTACCGCACCCGGGGATTGCTGCTCAACCCGCACGTTACGGTTTCCGAGACCGAGTTTGCCTCCCAGGGGGCTTCGGTGCTAGGCGAGGTCAAGACCCCAGGGGTCTACCCGACCCTCGGTTCCCGCCGATTGCTGGATATGATCTCGCTTGCTGGGGGTGTCTCCACGACGGCCGGCCGGCTCGCCTCCATCGTGCACCGCACCGATCCCCAGCACCCGGTGCAGATCGCACTGCAACCTACTCCGGCCTCTCTCCATGCGCAGGAGAACCCGATCATCCTTCCAGGAGATACGGTTGTTATCGCGAAAGCCGGCGTCGTCTATGTTATCGGCGACGTACTGCGACCAGGCGGCATCCTGGTTGACAACAATGAACGAATCTCCATCATTGAGGCGCTCTCGCTGGCTGGCGGCTTCAACAAGACGGCGGCCATGTCGCAGACCAAGCTGATCCGGAAGCTACCTGCCGGTCGAGAAGAGGTTGGGCTTGACCTTAAGCACATCCTTTACGGAAAGCAAGCTGACGTCCTGGTCTCGGATGGAGACATACTCTTTGTGCCTTCCAGTATCGGCAAGACCTTCCTCTACCGTGGTATCGAGGCAGCTTTCGGCCTGGCTACAAGCTACGCCCTGTTTGTACACTAGCAAGGACGCGCAGGCCGGCATGGTGCCGCGCCTGAGCAGAGACGAAGCATGATCAATACCCTTACTCTCGTCCGTGACGGCCAGCGAATCCTTGTTCAGGCTTCGAAGCCGCGCCGGTTCGGATCGCTTTTCATACCGTTGCGTCGTGCGTACCTCTTCATCATGCCGGCGATCCTGTTCTCCTTCGCGATCTTCTCCTGGGCGACAGGGACAGACTTCTCCATGATCACCGCCGCTCTTGCCTTAAGCGGGATCTCCTTCTACCTTCTTTTCGATCTGCTCGGCCGCCGTCGCCCGCTCCGGGTCACTACCATCCTGGCTATCACGCTGGGCCTCGCCTACGGCCTGGGTACGGTGAACACCTGGTTCACGCTCCCCCGCAGCGACGTAACACTGGGCGAGTTTTTACATATCAATGAAGCGGATCTCTCGTATGCCATGGCCTCCGTACTCACCTCGGTCGCTCTGTTGATTGGCGTGGGTGAGCTATACGAGACGCCAATCTTTGGCGAAGATTTCGAGCTGAAGTTCAACAATCGATCCATTGTTTTCCTCACGCTGGGCACCATCGCCCTTGGAATTTCCTTCGCGCATGGCTCCGTCGGTTTCATGGGCGGCGTCCAAGGTGAGGGAAGCGATATCGGCCACGTCAGCTACCTCGCCAGCCTGACCGAGTGGCTCTCCGGTTCGCTCCTGGCACTTTCGGTCTGTGTTTCGCTGAACGTGAAGAGTAAATTCACCCGGATTTATACAAGGTTGCTTAGCGTCGCCCTGTTTCTGATGGTGTTTCCGTTGGGCCGTCGAGTCATGATCTACGCGGTGGTTCTGGCGCTGATTGGTCTTCGCCTAGGACGCTATAAGTTACCGTACTCCCCGCTGAAGAAGGTTGTGCTCCTGAGCCTGATCGGCGTCGTGATCTACTTTGCGACAATCGGCTTCTTCTATCTGAGGGTCGCTGGCTACGGCATGCTCCGCCCAACCCTGACGCAGCGCATCGGCGCGGCTTTTCGGCTTGCGAAGGAGAAGAGCTTTTCAGATATCAAGGAGCAGTTTGCTCAGAACGTGCAAAGAAGGACTTTCATTCTGGGATTTCTCGGGCAATTGGAAGGCTATGCTCGAGTGATGCCGACGGCGCATGGCCTTGATATTGAGAAACAGGGTCAGCTGGCGCTGCCTTCACTCCTCTACCCACAGAAGGATCTTTTCTTCACAGAGGAAAACCTCGCCAACGACATCTTCGGTACCAGCTACCTCGACGAGGCAAACTCTATTTTGACCGCGGGCGCGGTAGATTTCGGGATCTGGGGCGTTCTGTTCTACCCGCTCATTTCGGCCTTTCTCTTTCGCTGGTTTTTTGAGGCGGTTTCTGAGGCGATGCCGGTCTTTGCATCGAGCTTTATCGTCCTCGCCTCGTTTTCCACCCTGCTTGAGCCTGAAAACACGGTAACTGCCTATTTCGTTGTTCTTCGCAATGGCATCGTCTTCGGTTCCGTGGTGTGGTTTATCATGGCTTTGCCAGAGTTTCGCATGAGGAACGTTGGACTGTGATGAAGCATTGCCTCCCTCCTTTCGCGAAGTGCTCTGCTTTCGCCGTCCTGGTAGTTTGCACGATCATTACACCCGCCGCCCATGCCCAGCTGGTCGGCTCGGTCTCAGGAAGTCTCTCGGATAATCTCAGCTCTTCTTTTTCGGACGAAAACGAGACAGAAGGATTCGATTCAACGTTTGATTCCGAATCGAGCAGTTTCATCAATCCGACGCTGCACACGGACATTTCAGACCCGACGCACTCGTCGCTGGAGGGCTCTGCTATCAGCCCCGTAGACAACTCCTACCTATCAGCGTCCGTCAGCAATACTCCGCAGACTTCGATACTGTCCGACGCGCAATCTGCTGTAGGGGCTTTCAGTGGCGGTTTCGGTGGGAGACGAAGCCAGATTTTTACGGCCGGTGGGGGTGCTCGAGGCAGTTCCGTAGCAAGTGTCAGTGCGACCTCCAGCTTCGGTCTGGCCTCTATGGAAACGGCTTTCAGCGGTGGTACCAGCGGGAGGGCTGCCTTCTCAGGCACAACCGCTAATACCGCCGGAACCGCACTGAGCTTCTCGGGAGAAGGTATACCGGTCCCCCCCACTGTATCGGGCATCGGCGTGACACAGATGGTTGTTTCTTCCAGCAGCCTTCGGGATCCAAACCGAGAAACAGCCTCAGATGCATACTATGCTCTGGATCCGGTACTCAGCGGCTCTGATGCCGGCTCTGAGGGTGATACTGAACTGCTCGGAGACATGGCTGAGCCTTCGTCACAAACCGGACAGTTCTTCGCTGAGTACGCCGGGCCGACAGAAGCCCAGTATGAGTTCGATGACGGCCAGACGCCGTTACGATCCTTCACCGCGACTCCTACGAACGGACTGGCGGCAGCCCCAGACTATGGCCCGTCTCCGAGCGGTTTTCCCGATTCGACGCGCGGTCTCGCGGGCCTTCCCTCTGAACTCTCAAATGCCACATCACCCTTGTCCGGGCCAGCAAATCTGAGCGGATCACCATTTCCGGATGTCAGCGGAGGTAACTACTACGGGCTTACCTTGCGGTTCGCCCCGAGCCTCCATGCCCAGCCTGCTTACAAGCCGACGTTTAACTTTGAGGCTGTCGAGCGCCGTGAACAGGAGCAGAGACTGCTGCATGGCGCGAGCATCAGTGAGTCCTCCGAGATATACGCACAAGATCTGCGCAAGTATCAGCGCATGCGGGGCCGGCCGCTTCCCCAAAGGCCCACACGCGATCTAGGGGCTCCGAATAGCAGTTCGCAGAACGCGCTGGGAACTCCATCGATTCGATAGACAACGAAATAAGCAGCATCTACAATGCTTCAAGGCTGAATACCTGAAAGAGGATCCTTACGCATGAAGAGTCCCATCTGCATCGCTGTTGTTGGTTCTGGTTATGTTGGTTTGGTTGCAGCTGCCTGTTTTGCCGAGATCGGTCACACAGTAATCTGTGTTGACAACGATGAAAGTAAGGTCGCGATGCTGCGTGACGGTGGCGTCCCTATTCACGAGGAGTACCTGCCGGAGCTGCTGAAGCGACATCATCCATCTTCGATCAGCTTCACCTCCGATCTTCGGGCTGCTACCAAGCAGGCTGACGCCATTTTTATCGCCGTGGGAACGCCTCAGAGTGGGACAGGGTCCGCAGACCTTTCCTATGTCGACGCGGTCGCTAGTGAGATCGCCCGGTCCATCGATACCTATAAGGTGATCGTTGAGAAAAGTACCGTCCCGGTCTACACCAATGAGTGGATCCGGCGCGTGGTCGAGCGCAATGGGGTACCTCGCGAACTGTTCGACGTGGCTTCGAACCCGGAGTTCCTGCGCGAAGGCACTGCGGTCGCCGATTTTCTTCACACAGATCGCATCGTCGTCGGGACTGACTCGCAACGGGCCGCGGCGCTCATGGACAAGATCTATGAGCCTCTGACGGGCGGCCGATACTATGAGTCGGCCGATAGCATTCCGGGCGACTGCAACTCTGTGGCGGTACCACCGATCGTTCACGTCTCGACCAAGGCTGCTGAGCTGATTAAGCACGCCTCGAACGCTTTTCTGGCGGTGAAGATCTCCTTCATAAACGTGGTCGCCAACATCTGTGAGGCTGTGGGTGCTGACGTGCAGCAGGTGTCTCACGGAATCGGTATGGACGCACGTATCGGACCAAAATTCCTCCAGGCTGGCATCGGCTATGGTGGTTCCTGCTTTCCCAAGGACGTCGCTGCGTTCCGCTATGTTGCCGAACAGTGTGGGCTTGCTTTTGGGCTGCTGACGGAAGTCGAGAAGATCAATGTCGAGCAGAAGCGGCGATTCTTCCAGAAGGTTCGTTCGGCCCTGTGGACCTTCCGCGGCAAAAAGCTCGGAGTTTTGGGGCTTGCGTTCAAAGGTGGAACAGACGACATTCGCGAGTCGCCTGCCATTGAGATCGTAGAACTGCTACTTAAGGAGGGGTGTTCCATTGATGCGTTCGATCCGGCCGCGATGGAGCGTACCGCCGAGGTGCTGCCTGCTTCTGACTTCATGCATTACGTTGAAGATGCCTATGCGGCCGCTCGAGGCAAGGATGCTTTGCTGATCCTGACCGACTGGCAGGAGTTTGCCGACCTCGATCTCGAGCGGCTGCATCAGAACCTGCGCTACCCGATCATCCTGGACGGGAGAAACCTGTACCAGCCGGAGCACGTAGCTGCGCATGGGTTCACCTACCTGAGTGTCGGTCGGCAGGACGCGCTTGCCGGGCGCGAAGCGCCGGCACGTGCCGGTGTCGCTTCCAGCCTGGGTATCGCCCGCTAGCTCGATCGTCGGAGCATCGACTGTCTGACCCTTGCACCTTGGGTGAGACAGTCGACCGGACAGGCATGTTACCTATGGAACCCGATGCCATTCGCAGCTTGACTGAGGTAGGGAAGCCTTGGATACTGAGGCCACTTCCTCAATAAATCAGTCCCGCAGCATATGAAGTCTACTCGGAAGCAGAAAGAGCAAGCGAAGCATTGCGCAGGGCAGGTCTATGCCTGCCGTCGTGCAAGTGAGTTCGAGGTGCTCGGGATATCAGAGCCGAAAGGGTACCGAGATGAAGCTGAAGAACGAGAAGGTCGTGGTTTGTGGTGCCGGAGGTTTTATCGGCGGCCACCTGGTTAAGGATTTGCTCGCGCAGGGCGTGAATGTCGTCCGTGCGGTCGATATCAAGCCGCTGAGTGAGTGGTACCAGACCTCCAAGGGCGTGGAGAACCTGTCGCTTGACCTGCGCGATCGCGCCAACTGCCAGACCGCTGCGAATGGGACCAACGTTGTTTTCCAGCTCGCAGCCGACATGGGCGGTATGGGCTTCATCGAGAACAATAAAGCCCTGTGTATGCTGAGCGTGCTGACCAACACGCACATGCTCATGGCTGCGCGTGAAGCTGGTGTGGAACGCTTCTTTTTCTCGTCTTCGGCCTGTGTCTACAACGGTGAAAAGCAGACAAATCCGGACGTCGTAGCGTTGAAGGAAGAGGACGCCTACCCGGCACTTCCTGAGGACGGCTATGGCTGGGAAAAGCTTTTTTCCGAGCGTATGTGCAGGCACTTCGAAGAAGACTATGGCCTCATCAGCCGCGTTGCTCGCTACCATAACGTTTACGGTCCACTCGGCACTTATGAGGGCGGCCGGGAAAAAGCACCTGCGGCGATGTGCCGGAAGGTGATAGAGGCCAAGCAGAGCGGCCGGCATGAAATCGAGATCTGGGGTACCGGCAACCAGACCCGTTCCTTCATGTACATCGACGACTGCACCTCCGGTACCCGGGCGATCCTGGAGAGCGACATCGACGAGCCAATCAACCTTGGGTCGAGCGAACTGGTCACCATCAACCAGCTGGTCGATATTGTTGAGGACATTGCCGGCATCAAGCTCGAGCGCAAGTACAACCTCGGCGCGCCGAAGGGTGTAAACGGTCGCAACTCCGACAACACACTCATCCAGAAGTATCTGGGCTGGGAGCCCTCCATCAAGCTACGTGACGGCATGGCCAAGACCTACGAGTGGATCGAGAGCCAGATGCTTGCACCAGTGGGCAGATAGCAACTCGGGGAACTGAACGATCGCATGGCAGCGCGCCAGAGAGAGCCTGTGGGTTTGACGGATCGCCAGAAGATCCGCCGAGTACTCATCTACCGGCTCGGCTCTCTCGGTGACACGATGGTCGTTCTGCCATCGCTCCATCTCGTTGCGCAGCTTTTTCCGAACGCCGAGAGGCGTATGCTTTCCAACCAGCCGGTCCATGGCAAAGCTGCTCCCGCTTCGGCAATTCTTGAGAACTCGGGCTTAATCACCGGGTATATGAGCTATCCAGTGGGTACGCGCAACCCCTTGACTCTCGGCAAGATCGCGCTGAGCATCCGTGCTTACCGGCCTGACTTGCTGGTCTACCTCACCAAACCTCGTGGCGAAGCAGTGCTCACCCGCGACCGGCGCTTCTTCTCGACCGCCTGCGGCGTTCCGCGGATCGCCGGTCTTCCTACGGGCGAGCTCGGCAGTAATCTACCTCCAAGCATGCCCGGAGGTCTCTGGGAGAGTGAGGCTGCACGGCTGGCGCGCTCGCTGGCAACGCTGGGTCCGCTGGATGTCAACGACCTCAACAACTGGGATCTCCGCTTGACTCCGGACGAAGAGTCGGTAGCGAAGCAGGCGATCGGGCCGTTGATGGGGCGCCCCTTACTCGCTTGCGGTCCGGGAACCAAGATGCAAGCGAAGGACTGGGGAGCTCTCGCCTGGACCGAGCTGCTCGACCAGCTCGCCTCCGCATATCCTGAGTACGGCCTCATCCTGGTCGGCGCAAAGGACGATTTCGCAGTCAGCGAACAGGTTTCGAAGGCGTGGGGAGGGCGAAGCCTCAATCTTTGCGGCGTTCTGGCGCCCCGTATCACGGCCGCCGTGCTGGCACGGGCCTCACTGTTCCTCGGGCCTGATTCGGGTCCCATGCACTTCGCTGCAGCCGCAGGGGTACCTTGCGCGATCGCCTTCGCTTCGCGCAGTCAGCCAGGCATTTGGTTCCCCGTGGGCAGCGGCCACCAGGTCGTCTACCATCGCCAATCCTGCTCCAACTGCGATCTGGAACTCTGCGTCACCAACGAAAAGCGCTGCCTGACCAGTATCTCGCCAAAGGAGATGTTTGCAGCCGCCCAACGCGCTCTCGAAGCCGGGCAGCAACGACATCAGAAAGATGGACGCGAGAGAGCAGAAGCGCCTCTCCTCAACTGAGCGAGCCAGCTGGCTTTCCACAAGGAGAAAATATGTACATCGTCACGGGCGGCGCGGGATTCATCGGCAGCAACCTCGTTCACGAACTCAACCGAGAAGGTATTACCGACATCCTGGTCGTCGACAATCTTGCCGACGCACGCAAGTCGCTCAACCTGCATGGGGCGCGCTTCGTCGATTACATGGATAAGGAGGAGTTTCGGCGTGCACTTGCCGCAGGTTCACTCGGGCTGCCCAGGGTCGAGGCGATTTTGCACCAGGGTGCCTGTTCAAACACGCTGGTTGATGACGGCGTGTACATGATGGACAACAACTTCACGTATTCCAAGGAAGTACTCCGCTACGCGATAGCCGTGGATGCGCCCCTTGTCTATGCTTCGACCGCGGCGGTTTACGGACTGAGCGGCCCGGGCAAGTTCTCGCCTATCCCCGCCAACGAGAAGCCGCTCAATGTGTATGGCTTCTCGAAGCTTGTTTTCGACCACTATATGCGTGACCTTTTCCGCAAGGGAGCAGTTCCGACGACAGTGGTGGGCCTGCGCTACTTCAACGTCTATGGACCGCGCGAGCAGCATAAAGGCCGTATGGCGTCTGTGATCCACCATTTTTCCAAGCAGATGATCGAGAGCGGGAAGGTCCGCCTCTTCGCGGGCTCTGGCGGCTACGCCGATGGCGAGCAGCGCCGCGATTTTGTTTATGTAAGGGATCTGTGCCGCCTGAACCTGCTCTTTGCCGGCATCGGCGTGCCGGAGAAGGACCGCAAGATCTATCACGCGATCGTCAACGCCGGCTCAGGCACGTCGCGAACCTTCAATGAGGTTGCGCGCGCGATTATGGCCGTTCACGGTACCGTACCAATCGAGTACATTCCATTCCCGCAGGACCTTGACGCTCGCTACCAGCACTTTACAGAAGCGGACCTCCATGCCCTGCGCGAAACCGGCTGCGACTACCGCTTCACATCGCTGGAAGATGGAGTGCGAGAGACGTTCGCGACATTGAACGCCCTCTAAGGGGTCACTCCACCAAAGGTTGAGAGTTGTTCGGGAAAGCTTACTTCGCGCAGTCTATTGGGAAAGGCCGGCGACCGCATTCTCGCAACGCAGGAGTGGCTTGGCGCACTCGCTCGAGATTGGTGCGGGGCGCATCGTCGTCGCTGGGCTGACCGAACCATCCTTCCAAAGTGGTGTTTACGCAGGCGCGGAAGAGAGGTGCACCGACGACGCTCCATGTCGGCGCTCTGGCAGTTACGTAGGAGAAAAGAGCAAATTCCAGGGTAGCCTCCACGCCGACCCACAAATGCCAAGCCGGTCAGAATCATGGCAAGGACATTCGCAGTTGGCGGCGGCTCGCCGTCGAGGCTGACGATTGCGAGGCAAATATTCTCCGTGCCTGTGAATTGATGGTTAGGAGTGATTCTTGGACCGGTAAGGTGCCGAACAGTAAGCGGACTCCGACTATAAAACGAACGCAATTGATGCGCTGCGATGAGTCCGATAGATGCCCTTTGTCGGAACATGTCTGCGCTCAAGCGCCAGAGCATAAGCGTATTCTTTTGACGTTTGGTGTATCACCTCCAAAGCTTTGAGCGAAGCGGCAAGTGGCTGCTTTTGATCTTAACGACCTGGGGTGAGAAGCAAGTGCTCCATCGTCCGTGCCCGTCAGACACAAAGCGCGGCCACTGCGTCCTTTAACGATCTGTGTGATGTGTCCGCCAGAGAGCGCGCACGCTCCACCCCGGGCTTCTGCCTTTCCGCTTCGCCCTCGATGAAGACCGTGCGCATTCCCAGGCGAGCGCCGGCTTCCATATCGGAGAGGGAGTCTCCGATGATGACGCTGGAGCGATCAAAACCTATCTCGGGATCTAGCACCTGAGCCTGCTCGAATAACCCTGGGCCGGGCTTGCGGCACCGGCACACGCCCTTGTCGTGCGGGCACACGAAAATCCCGTTCACATACGCGCCGTGACTCTGCAGCTCCTGCTGCATGCGCGCATGCAGCGCAGCCACATCCTCCATCGTGTAAAGCCCTAGCGCCACCCCGCGCTGGTTGGTCACGACATACACCTTCAATCCGGCTTCGTTTAGCTGCCGCACCGCTTCCACTGCTCCCGGCAAGGGGTGGAATAGATCCCATCGGGACACGTACTCGCCTTCCGGCGCTTTGCGATTGAGTACGCCGTCGCGATCAAGAAACACCGTCCGCACACCCAAGTAATGTTCGTCTCCACTCACAACGGGTATCATAGCGGCAGCCGGGCAGGGAGCAAGAGGATCGACATGACGACGACGGAGTTGACAGGCGAAGCAGTCTTTACGCGCGCTTTCGAGGAGCATCTGAAGGTCATCGATGAGCTCAGGCAACAGCAGCCGGTGCTTGAAGCAATCGCACGCGAGATGACCGATGCCGTTCTCGCGGGCAACAAGATTCTGTGGTGCGGCAACGGCGGGTCGGCGGCCGACGCGCAGCACCTGGCCGCAGAGTTCGTCGGGCGCTTTCGCCGCGAGCGCAGGCCGCTCGGCTCGATCGCGCTTACCACGGACACTTCTGTTCTGACATCGATCGGCAATGATTACGGCTATGAGCAAATTTTCAGCCGGCAGGTGCTTGCGCATTGCGAAGAGGGCGATGTGGTTGTCGGTATCTCGACCTCTGGCAACAGCCCGAACGTTGTCGAAGCGCTGAAAGCGGCCAGAGAGTGCGGGGCCTACACGGTCGCGCTTACCGGCGAGGGTGGCGGCAGGATGGGCGGTATGGCGGACGCGACGATTTGCGTCCCGACCAAAGATACGGCGCGTGTGCAGGAGGGACATATCCTGTGCGGCCACATGCTTTGCGACTGGGTCGAGCTCGCGTGGTGCCAGCAGAGTGGAGCGAAGAAGGACGGGTAGCTGAGGCGTGATGGAAGCGACATCAGGGATGGGCAGCGATCTGCACGCGATTGTCTCGCGAGTTGAGGGAGACTGGCGGGAGACCCGCGTACTGGTGGTCGGCGATCTCATGCTCGACCGGTACATCTGGGGCGATGTCGATCGCATTTCGCCGGAAGCACCAGTGCCGGTGGTGCGGCTGGCGCACCGCAGCGAGCAGCCTGGGGGCGCCGCAAACGTCGCGATGAATATTGCCGGCCTTGGCGCGCAGGCAGTGCTCGCCGGTTTTGTCGGACAGGACGAAGAGTGTGCCGTCCTAAAAAGCTGTCTACAGAAAGCCGGCGTCACCTCACAGGTCACCCCCGTGGCCGGCCATCCAACTACGTCCAAGCTGCGTATCCTGGGCGGTCAGCAACAGATTCTCCGGCTCGATGTCGAGCGTACCCAGGGTTACCCGCAGCAGGCCTATGATGCGCTCCTGTCTGAGATCCATTCGCTCCTGCCGACTGTGCGCGCTGTGGTGCTCTCCGACTATGCCAAGGGTGTGCTTACCGAAAAGGTGTGTCGAGCGGTGATTGATGAGGCCAGGCGCCTCGGTGTCCCGGTGCTGGTTGACCCGAAGCACCGCGACTTCAGCCGCTATCGTGGCGCGACGACCATCTGCCCGAATCTCCAGGAGCTTTCCACTGCTACTGGTTTGCCGCCCAAGGAGACCGCGCCGCTACTGGCGGCGGCGGCCGCAATGCTACCGACTCTTGCGCTCGAGTACATGACCGTAACGCTCAGCGAAAAGGGCATAGCGGTCGTGCGGCCGGAGGGTACGCGCACGTTTCCGGCCGTCGCGCGTCAGGTCTTTGATGTTTCCGGTGCCGGCGACACGGTCATCGCGACTCTCGCACTCTCGCTCGCGAGTGGTTTGCCGATAGAGGCTGCCGTGGCAACGGCGAATATTGCGGCGGGCATCGTCGTAAGCAAAGTCGGTACGGTGCCGATTACCCGCGATGAGCTCATCACCAGTCTCATGCCTGAGATCGAGTTGCAGGCCTCTGAGAAGCTGCTGACACTCGACCGGCTTGTGACGCGCGTCCACGCCTGGCGCTCCAAGGGTGACCGGGTTGTGTTTACGAACGGCTGCTTTGACCTGCTGCACGTCGGCCACATCACACTGATGGAGGACGCGCGCCGGCAGGGCGACCGGCTTATCGTTGCCATCAACAGCGATGCGTCTGTGAGCGGGCTCAAGGGACCGACGAGGCCTGTTGTGAGCGAGCGGGACCGCGGCCGGGTGCTCGCAGCGCTTGCGGCTGTCGATGCGGTGGTGGTCTTCGGTGAGCCGACGCCGATGCAGCTGATTGAGGCACTTCGGCCGGATGTGATCGTGAAGGGTGGCGACTATACCGAGGACTCTGTTGTAGGCGCCAGGGAAGTACGATCCTGGGGTGGTGTCGTGAAGATCGTGCCGACAGTCGAGGGCTTTTCGACCACCAAGCTGATTGCCCGGGCGACGGCGCCGGCGCTAACTTGAGCTCCGTGCCAGCCACGCAGATCTTGACAGACAAGATCGCCGCAGGTGTCCGGACCAACTGGTCCGGCAACCATACCTATCGCGCGAGCTCCCTGCTCGAGCCGAGGACCTTGGCGGAGTTGCAGGAGATCGTCGTAGCGAGCCCACGCGTTCGCGCGCTGGGTTCACGTCACTCGTTCAACAGCATCGCCGACTGTGAGAACGGGGTACAGCTCTCGCTCGAGCACCTGCGCGAGATTGCGCTTGAGCCGGCAACCAGCAGCGTGACGGTAAGCGCCAGCGTTCGATATGGCGAGCTCGCCGCCACGCTCGACGGGGCCGGGTTTGCGTTGCATAATCTGGCCTCGCTGCCCCATATCTCCGTCGCGGGCGCCTGCGCGACGGGTACGCACGGCTCCGGCGTCGGCAATGGGAATCTTGCAACGGCCGTTACCGCGCTAGAGCTGGTCACTGCGACCGGTGAAGTGAGACGAATCACGCAGGGAGACGAGCTTTTCAATGCTTCGGTGGTTTCGCTCGGGATGCTCGGTATCGTCTCTCGGCTGACACTGCGCGTGGAGCCGTCGTATATGGTGCGGCAGCTGGTCTATGAAGGGATGCAGTTGCCGGAGCTGGTAGAAAACCTGCAGGATGTGCTCGCAAGTGCCTACAGCGTGAGCATCTTTACCGGCTGGCAGCCAGGGCAGGCCGCGCAGGTCTGGCGCAAGGAGCGCTGCAAGGGCGACTCACCTGCGCCACCCGCGACCTTTTACGGCGGCCACCCGACTCAACGCGAGATGCACCCGCTGCCCGATCACTCCCCAGAGAACTGCACCCCGCAGCTCGGCATACCCGGTCCGTGGCATGAGCGCCTGCCGCACTTTCGCACGGAGTTCACGCCATCGAGCGGGAACGAGTTGCAGACCGAGTATTTTGTCGCCTTTGAGGACGGTCCAGCCGCGGTTTGCGCCGTCACTGCGATAGGTGAGCAGATCACGCCGCTGCTACTCATCTCGGAGCTACGCGCGGTGGCTGGAGACGAACTCTGGATCAGCCCGGCCTACCGGCGCTTCTCGCTGGCACTCCATTTCACCTGGCGCCCCGAGTGGGACGCGGTACAGCAGGTGCTGCCCAGTCTGGAAGCCGCTCTGGCGCCATTCGCCGCGCGTCCGCACTGGGGCAAGGTGTTCACGATGCAGCCAGAGACCGTTCGCGACGTGTACACCCGGCTGCCAGAGTTCGCCGAGCTAACCCGGGAGCTCGACCCGCACGGCAAGTTTCGGAACGGGTTCGCTTCGCGCTACGTCACCGGGGTTCTCTGACGCAGTTCCACTAACGTACGAGCGCAGCTTCCAGCACGCCGTCGCGCTGCAGCATCTGCCGCATACAACGCAGTGCCTGCCGCGTGCGCTCTTCGTTTTCGATCAGCGAAAACCGTACATGCCCGTCGCCGTACTCGCCGAAGCCGATGCCCGGTGAAACAGCGACCTTTGCCTCCCGCAGAAGGCGCGTGGAAAAGTCGAGAGAGCTCAGCGGCACCGGATTCGAACCGGCATTTTCATAGTTCCCCGTCCGATAGTTCTCCGGGATCGGCGCCCAGACAAACATCGTTGCCTTCGGCAGCTGTGTATGCCAGCCCAGCTTGTTGAGCCCGCTGACCAGGCAATCGCGACGCCTGCGATAGGTTTCCGTGATATCAGCGACACACTCCTGCGGGCCTTCGAGCGCGAGAATGCTCGCTACCTGGATCGGCGTGAATGTGCCGTAATCGGCATAGCTTTTCAGCCGCGCAAGAGCATTGACGAGCTTGCTGTTACCGACCATGAAGCCGACGCGCCAGCCAGGCATGTTGTAGCTCTTCGAGAGGGTGAAGAACTCGACCGCAATTTCCTTGGCGCCCGGCACCTCAAGGATCGACGGAGCGCGATAGCCGTCGAAGACAATGTCGGCGTAAGCGAGATCGTGCACGAGGTAGATCCCGTGCTCCCGGCATAGCGCCACGACGCGCTCGAAGAAGTTCAGCTCCACGCACTGGGTTGTTGGATTCGCCGGGAAGTTGAGGATGAGCATCTTCGGCTTCGGGTACATGAGCGGGATCGTCTGCTCGAGCTCGGCGAGAAACGTATCTGTATCGTGGATGGCGATAGATCGAATGCTTGCGCCGGCAATCACCGGGCCGTAGATGTGAATCGGGTAACTCGGGTTCGGCACCAGCACGACATCACCCTTATCAAGCGTCGCCATGCACAGGTGCGCGATGCCCTCCTTCGAGCCAATTGTCACGATTGCCTCGGTCGCGGGGTCGATCTCGACGTCATAGCGGCTGCCGTACCAGTTCGCGATCGCCTTCCTGAGCCGCGGAATACCTTTTGAGAGCGAGTAGCGATGCGTCTCGGGCCGTTGCGCCGCCTCGACCATCTTCTCGACGATGTGGCGCGGCGTCGCGCCGTCAGGGTTCCCCATGCCGAAGTCGATGATGTCTTCGCCACGCCGCCTCGCCTCGGCTTTCAGCTCGCCGGTGATGTTGAAGACGTAAGCAGGCAGACGTTCGAGGCGGGGAAACTCGTCCAAAGCAGGCTCCAGTAGGAGACCGGAGCAAGCGGCTCGGAAGCTGCTTTTTTCCGGTCTTCGTGCGCTCAGAGTACAGGATTCGGCAACAAGCAGAGCCCCTAGCAGCGCACGATTTTATGACTCTCGATACCCTTGGTGGCGTTGCGCGTATCGATGACCAGCTGCGACTCGCGCACAATCCGCTCATAGTCGTAGTCCGAATGGTCGGTCGCGATCAGGACGCAGTCATAGCCGGCCAGATCGGTGAGCGGAGTGCAGTCCATGTTCAGGTCATAATGCCGGCCGCGGCCTACATGCGCGAAGTAAGGATCGTTGTAGCTGACCTCTGCGCCGCGCGCGCGCAGCATCTCAAGAATCGGCAGCGACGGTGATTCGCGCAGGTCGTCGATGTCGCGCTTGTAGGAAATCCCAAGTACCAGCACGCGCGATCCGTTGAGTGCTTTGCGGTTGCGGTTAAGCGCTTCAATCGTTTGGTCGATCACGTAGTAAGGCATCGCGCCATTGACCTCGCCCGCGAGTTCGATGAAGCGGGTACGGAAGTCAAACTGCTTGGCCTTCCACGAGAGATAGAACGGGTCGATCGGGATGCAGTGGCCGCCAAGCCCCGGGCCTGGGTAGAACGCCTGAAACCCGAAAGGTTTCGTCTTGGCCGCGTCGATGACCTCGAAAAGGTCGATCTCCATCCTCTGGCACAGCTGCTTCAGCTCGTTGACGAGCGCGATATTCACGCAGCGGTAGATATTTTCGAGCAGCTTGGTCATCTCGGCTGCTGCCGGGGAAGAGACGGGAACAGTCGTATTAAAGATCGAACCGTAAAGCGCCGCTGCAAGCTGGCCGGCGGGCTCGCCGTATGCGCCGATAACCTTTGGAATATCGCGCCGCGCGACAGTGTCATTGCCCGGGTCCTCCCGCTCCGGCGAGAATGCTACGTAAAAGCCGGACGCCGCTTCGGCGGAGTGCTCACGAGATGCTTTCAGTCCACGCGGCGCGCCCTGCTCCAGTAGCGGGATCAGAACCTCTTCCGTGGTGCCCGGGTACGTCGTGCTTTCAAGCACAACCAGCTGCCCGGCGTGCAGGTGTGGCGCAATCGTTCGCGCGGTCTGCTCGATGAAACTCAGGTCGGGCTCATGGTGTTCAGAGAGCGGCGTCGGCACACAGATGACCACTGCATCCATCTCAGCGACGGCGGCAAAATCGGCTGTCGCGCGAAAGCCTGAACGCTGCGCTTCCGCGATCTCTGTACCGGGGATGCGCACAATGTACGAGCCGGCCGCGTTGAGCGTCGTCACCTTCGTCGGGTCGACATCGAAGCCTGTCACTGCAAAGCGCTCCTCGGAAAACAGGAGAGCGAGCGGCAGCCCGACATAGCCCATGCCGACGATACCGATCCGGGCTGTCCGGTTGCGGATGCGCTCGAGAGTTTGCGCTGCGGGCGCGTCAGAAAGCTCCAGCGCAGATGGAGTGGAGGATGAATGCGCCATAGTGTCCTCCTCACATCATACGTTGCAGGTGGAGGGGAGCATGGCGGATCGAGTGGTGCTCGTGGCAGGCGCACAAGGCGTAATTGGCAGGGCGGCGGCAGAGCACTTCAGCGCGCGCGAAGACACAAAGGTCTACGGGCTTTCGCGCCGGCTGCTGGAAGGACTGCCAGGAGTCGAGCCGGTCCGCGTCGATCTTCTCGACCCAGATGCGGTGGAACGCGCGCTTGCCGGGCGGGGCGATACGACGCACGTGATCTTCGGCGCCTATATCGAGAAAAGCACGCCGGGCGAGCGGAGCGAGGTGAACCTGGCCCTGCTCCGAAACCTGATGGACGCCGCGGAGAAGCATGCACCGGGCTTGCGGCACGTCACACTTTACCAGGGCGGCAAAGCCTATGGAGCCGATCTTGGTCCGTTCAAAACGCCGGCACGCGAGGATGATCCTCGTCTGATGCCGCCCAACTTCTACTACGACCAGGAGGATCACCTGCGCGAGCGCCAGCATGGCAGGAGCTGGAGCTTCAGCGTGCTTCGGCCCGAGGCGGTCTGCGGCTTCGCGGTCGGCAACCCGATGAACCTGACGATGGTGATCGGTGTCTACGCCGCGATCTCGAAAGAGCTCGGTCTGCCGCTGCGTTTTCCAGGGCCGGAGGCAGCCTATCGTGCCCTCTACCAGGTCACCTCAGCGAGGATCCTGGCCGACGCGGCTGATTGGGCAGGGCAGACACCGGCGGCTGCAAACGAGATCTTCAACATCACCAACGGCGACTATTTCCGCTGGCAGTTTCTGTGGCCGGCGATCGCGCGCTCGTTCCGCATGGATGTCGCCGAGCCCGTCCCGATGCCGCTGGCCGTGTACATGGCCGACAAGGGCCCGCTGTGGGAGGCGATGACTGCGAAGTACGGGCTGCAGCCGATCGCTTACGAGGCGATTGCCAGCTGGGCGTTCGGCGACTTTCTCTTCCACTCTGCGTTCGACAACCTCACGAGCACGATCAAAGCCCGACGCGCCGGCTTTCACGCCTGCATCGACTCTGAGGAGTTTTTTACCGGCTTCTTTGCGGAGATGCGCGAGCGCAGAATTCTGCCGCCGGTGTGAACGTTCGCGACGATGCGTCGGGTAGGCAACTTCCATTCCGCGGCAACTGCGTCCTTCGCTATAGTCGCTCGGTATGCTTCTCTCCCGGGTTTGTGTTCCGAGCATTATCTTCAGCCTATGGTGTCTGGCCTGTCCGCTCTCACCCGCGCAGCATCCTGGCTATGCGTCCCTGGGCGTCTTCACCGGCTCGATAGATGTCGGCGCTACCCTGCCGGGTGCTGCGAGCTACGATCCCGCCACGGGCACCTACAGGATCACCGGAGGTGGCGCCGATATGTGGGGCGCTGCTGACCAGTTCCACTTCGTCTGGGTGCGCATCCCCGGCGACGCAACCGTCACGGCCGAGATCCGGTTCCCCGGGACAATTGCCGACCCAAAGGAAAAGGCCGTCCTGATCTTTCGCCAGAGCCTTGATCCCGGCTCACCCTATGCCGACATCGCTCTCCATGGTGACGGGCACATCGCTGCGCAGGAGCGAGCGATTGCAAACGGCCCGACAACCGATACCACCTCGACTGCGACACACTCCCTGCGTCTGCAGATGGTGCGGAAAGGAAGCGTGCTGCAGGGCTACGCCGTTTCGGCCGATGGAACGAGAACTGCCTCGCCGCCGGCGCACGTGGTACTGCACGGGACTGTCTACGCCGGCATCGGCGTATGTGCGCATAACGCTGATGGACTGGTAACCGTCACGCTTTCAGGTGTGAGAGTAGACCAGCCCCTGCTCGCGCCGTCTGCGAGGTAGCGCGAGTTGAGGTGCTTACCCGATGCACAGACAGCTTGCCGAGCAGCCCTCTACACTTGTCTCTGTGACGAACGAGATTACGCACCCCGCCAATGCCCTCGCCTCCGCTGCTTCCGCATACCTTCGCTCCGCCATGCACCAGCCGATTCAGTGGCACGAGTGGGGTGCCGAGGCTTTCGCGCTGGCTGCCGCCCAGGACAAGCCGATCCTGCTCGATATCGGCGCGGTCTGGTGCCACTGGTGTCACGTCATGGATCGCGAGTCGTATGAGAGCCCGAAGCTGGCCGAGATCGTCAATCGCCACTTCATCGCGGTCAAGGTGGACCGCGATGAGCGGCCCGACGTAGATGCGCGCTACCAGGCAGCGGTGCAGGCGATGGCCGGCCAGGGTGGCTGGCCACTGACTGCGATTCTTACCTCGGACGGGCGTCCATTTTTCGGCGGCACCTACTTTCCGCCAGACGACCGCTACGGCCGGCCGGGTTTTGGGCGGGTACTGGAGACGATGGCCGGGGTGTGGCGGGAGCGCCGGGCTGACCTTGAGCGCACAGCCGGGCAGGTGCTGGAGGCGATCGATCATGGCGAAAGCTTTGCCGGACGGTCCGGCTCGCTTGGGCCGGAGCTGGTCGATGCTCTGGTCGCGAGCGGCGTTGACAATCTCGACCAGGCGCATGGCGGCTTCGGCTCGGCACCCAAGTTTCCGCATCCCGCGGCGCTCGACCTCCTGATCGATGTGGCCGCGCGCACAGGCTCGGCCGAAGCGCGGCATGCGGCTGCGTTTACGCTCGATGCCATGTCGCGCGGCGGCGTCTACGACCAGCTTGGTGGTGGCTTCCACCGCTACTCGGTCGACGAGCGCTGGCTGGTGCCGCACTTTGAGAAGATGCTCTACGACAATGCCGGCCTGCTGGCCAACTACGCGCATGCTTTTCAGAGCTTTGTCGAGCCGGAGTTTGCGCGGGTGACCCTCGACATACTGCGCTGGATGGACACAAGCCTGAGCGATCGGGAACAGGGCGGCTTCTACGCCTCGCAGGACGCCGATATCACATTGGACGATGACGGCGATTACTTTACCTGGACACTGGCCGAAGTCGAGCAGGTGCTTCGCGACAATCTCGACGAGCTCCCGCTCGCTGTTGCCTACTACAACGTGCGCGAACACGGCGACATGCACCACAACCCAGCCAAGTGTGTGCTGCACGTCCTGCGGCCTTTTGCGGAGGTGGCGCAAGCCGCCGGTTTGGCACCGGAACGCGCTGCGGAGCTGCTCCGCTCGGCGCATACCAGGCTGCTGGCCGCCCGTGACGCTCGCCCGACGCCGTTCATCGATCGCACCATCTACACCAGCTGGAACGCGATGGGCGTCTCCGCCTATCTAGCCGCTGCCGAGGCACTGGAACGGCCAGCACCTCGCCAGTTCGCATTGCGAACGCTCGACCGGCTGCTTCGAGAGGGCTGGGACGCAGAAGCGAAGCGGCTGAAGCACGTCATCGCCTACGCCGACGGACATACTACGGCGCAAGCCGCGCCAGGGGTGCTCGACGACTACGCAAGCATGGTGCACGCCTGCCTCGATAGCTGGCAGGCCACCGCAGAGCTTGGCTACTACACCGCCGCCGAGGCCATCGCAGCGGCGATGGTGGCGCGTTTCGCGGATCGTACAGCAGGCGGTTTCTTCGATACCGAACAGGGAACCGAAGGCGACCGGCTTGGCGTACTCGGCACGCGCCGCAAACCCCTGCAGGACGCGCCCACGCCCGCCGGCAATCCGACAGCAGCGGCAGCGCTGCTACGCCTCTATGGGCTCAATGGGGACGAGGCGCTCCGTGAGCAGGCCGAGGATACGCTGGAGGCTTTCGCGGGCGTCGTCACCCAGTTCGGCCTGTACGCGGCCACGTTCGGCCTCGCACTGGAACGGTTGCTGTTGCCGCCGGTGCAGGTCATCGTCGTCGGCTCGGATGCGGCGGCACGGCAGCTCGCAGTAACCGCTACGGCCCGGTTCGGGGTCAACAAGAGTGTGCTGCGCCTCACCCGTGAGCAGGTTACGGCAAGCCTGCTGCCGCCAGTACTCGCGGAGACGCTGCCTCACCTCCCGCAGCTCCAGCAGCAGGTGAGCTTTGCTGTTGTTTGTCGCGGTACGACCTGCCTGCCTCCGGTGCACGATGCGGAGCAGTTGCTGGTAGCGCTTCAGAACAGCTGAGAGCGCCGGATGTCTTTCGGCACGTGGCTCAGCGAATGAAGTAGCCGGAGACGTGCCACTGTCCGTCCGCCTCGAGTGAGGCGATAACGGTCTCAACTGCGTCAGCCTTGTGCGTGAACCCGGTGCTGTACTGCGCGATAACATACTGGCCGTCCGGCGCTCCGGGAAGCCTTTCGGTGAAATCGGCATGCCTGAGCGTGCGCAGTCTGACCGGTCCGAATGGCGCCCTGGTCCGCCCGATCGTCTGCGCAAACTCGGTCTCCGGTCTTGCGGACTGCATCGCCTTGCCAGCGCTTAACCAGGCCGCCTGGTAGTTGGCCGCATCGATCAGGTGCAGCCATTCCAAATCAGCTTCTGCGGCAGCCTGCTCAGCCGGGGACTGCGCTTGAACCGAGCAGAGCGGCATCATCAGCATCATTGGCAGCACGAAGTGTCTTCGCATTTTACCGGCTCGCATCTTTTACGTTTCTGCGCCGCACAAGAGCGGCAACATGCAATTTGTCTATGCCTAACCTGCTAAATACGACGGCATGGACGTGAGCTAAGCAGGAGTTGGACGTTTCGGCCGGCGAGATCCTGAGTATGCCGGTCACCTACGGGAGATAGTTGCTATCGTTCGCTTTGTAGAAGCGCTGAAGCGGGCAGCTCTGGCACCAAAAGCTGGCTCCTGGCGCAGAAACCCGGGAGATCAGGAGCTTGAAGAAGTCATCTGCCATTTTCTTGGGATCTCTTACGGTTTGCTTTTGAGTTTCTACCGCTCCCAAGTTGTCTATTGACGACGACAACTGAGTGTTTCCTAGATTGATGTAGAGTTTCTTCCCGGCCCAGAACAGAGACGCAGGAGAATGTGAGTATCTTCCCAGTGGATAAAGAGACGTGCCGCTGTCGGCGCGCCAGATTACCAGTATCAGCTCTGGCGTACCAACCTGCTTTGCGAGTACGGCTAGCACTGGGCCAGTGGAGGCCCATGCAGGATCAGATAAGAACTTCACGTGCAGAGTAGAAGGCGGATATACACGCTTGTCGTCTATCAGTAGTTCTGGCCGCCAAGTTTCTTCCGGAGAAAAGTGAGGGCTTCCAAGCAGGTAGGCAAAGTGATTGCCGTGATCCGAAAAGAACAAAGCCGCGCCATCCTCCTCCTCATGATTGACTACTCTGGCGTTTCTTACATCGAAAACAATCGTTTCCGCAAGACTGAGGTTTACCGCTCCCGTAATGGCGACTCGCCTGTCATCAAGCCACTCCAATCTGTCGACGTAGTGCATCAGCTTCGGATCACCATCGTTGTCTCTCGCTGCAGGAAAACGCGCCAGCAGATGACCTCGTTTGTCGATTACTACAAGCCTGTCGAGGCTCCTCGCTCCAGGGGAGCTCTCGATGTACGCGATAGCCTGTCCATTTTCCGACCACGCGGGAAAGGATTTACCCGACCGATCTTTCGTGATGGCGTGCGGCGTTTGTCCCACCACGCCCACGACGATCTGGTCACCCTGCACGTACACAACTTGGACCGGTGAAGGGCTCTGCGCGGCTGCCATAGTTGCGATGAATGCGCAGAATACGAAATGTCTCGCCACAGAGAGCCTCCTCTAGCCTTGTCGGGGCAGGTGCTCCGTTTGGGGCTACACGCGAAGCAATGCTGGCCTGCGATCACTGGTGTACACCGGCAGCCACATCCAGGAAAGAGCTCTCTTTTACGTCGATCACTTCATCAAACAGCTGCCGCAACAAAGGGGATTCGGCTTGCTCATGCCCCTGCTGGAGTAAGTGCGGCTAACATCCATGCCATCGCGGCACGGCCGCAGCCTAGAGCCCTTCGCCGGTGAACGGGTTGACCTCCTGGGCGCGCATGGCAGTAGGGTCCGTCATGGTTGGCGCGGTCTCGCCCGGGCTGGCGTGCAGGGGCGAGGTCGCTCCTAGCGATTCCGGACCCTTGAGCGTGAAGACACGCAGGGGATCGCCCGGCAGCATCTTGTGCTCGGCCAGTGCGATGCGAACACGTCTCTGCAGCTCCCGCTTGGCACCCCACTGCTGGTTGGCTTTCATTTTCATGATGATTGGGTAGGTCACCTGGGAACCCTTGATTGCGTCGACTCCGAGCAATGTCGGATCTTCCAGAAAGGCATCGTGGAAGTCGGGATCATTGCGCACGCTCATTGCCGCCTCACGCAGTACCTTGAGCACCTCATCCGGGTCGGCAGAGAAGTCGACGTCTACGTTGATCGTCGCCACCGAGTAGTCCCGCGTCATGTTTGCTACGCTCGTGATCTGCGAATTCGGAATGATGTACAACGTGCCGTCGCCGTCGCGTAGGGTGGTCTTGCGCAGGCTCATAGCCTCGACCTGCCCGCTCAGCCCGGCGAGTTTGACCACGTCTCCGACGTTGTACTGATCTTCGAGCAGCACCAGCATACCGTTCAGGCAGTCTTTTACGACTGTCTGGCAGGCGAGGCCGATTGCCACCCCTGCTACTCCGGCCGAGGCCAGCAGCGGGCCCAGGTTAAAGCCGATCAGGGGCAGAATTTCAATCACGGCCAGGAAGCTGATCACGCCGATCCCGGTTGCACGCAGAACCGATGAAAGCGTTCTCGCCTGCGAGATGCGGGTCGCTGCGGCAGCGTGCCGTTCAGCAACCCTGGCCATCCGGTCGGTAAAAAAGCCAAGAACTCTAATCAGGATCCAAGCGATCGCACAGATGATAAGGACCTTCGGCAGCACCTCGATGAGCAGGTGTTGCGCGATATCGAACAGCTTGTCCGGCGAGAGCAGGTCGCGAAGGTGATGGTGCGACGTCGCTACCGGAGCCGCCGCGAAAAGGAGTAGCATGCGAATAATTTCTCCCCCACAGGTCAAGGGTAGACGCAAATGAGACGTAAGTTCCGTATCGATCGGTGCCGCACTCCCCTCAGTGTTGCCTCTCGTGGTGCGGTATGGGGAGTGCTGGCGATCACCCTGGTCGTCGGGTATACAGGCAGCCGGGCACAGAACAGCACTCTCGGCTCACCAAACAACCCCCCTGTTAACGGCAGGGTGGATGGTGAACGTGAACGCGACGCGCCCGCGATCAGCCCGCAGATGCAGGAGCAGATGGCGGATCGGCGCAACAGCGACCGCCAGAAGCAGCTCCAGGCCGACACAGAAAAGCTTTTCCAGCTTGCCCAGCAGCTCCGCGATGAGGTAGCAAAGAGTAATAAGGACCAGCTTTCTATTCCTGTCGTCAAGAGGAGCGAGGAAATTGAGAAGCTCGCCCGAAGCATCAAGGAGAAGATGAGGGGCTACTGAGATGAGGCTACAAAGCTGGCCTGCTTAGCAGACCTTGCTTCGGTCGCGGCGCTAGACTAGAAACTTGCAGGCGCGCAACAGGAGGAGTGAGGATGGCGGCGGGTGAGTTTACCTTGGCGGCAACCACGCCGGAAGCAGCAACGGAGGGAGATCTTCCGCTGAACCGGATGGGGAACTGGGCCGGTCTCTCCCAGGAACAACTGGTAGAAATCTACCGACTGATGCTTCTCTCCAGACGCACTGATGACCGCGAGATCCAGCTCAAGCGGCAGCAGAAAATCTTCTTCCAGATCTCCTGCGCCGGGCACGAGGCCCTGCTAGTGGCAGCCGGCCTGGCTATGAGGCCCGGCTATGACTGGTTCTTCCCGTACTACCGCGACCGCGCACTCTGTCTTACGCTTGGCTCTACCGTGGAAGATATGCTGCTGCAGGCAGTCGGCGCAGCCGACGATCCTTCAAGCGGCGGCCGGCAGATGCCCTGCCATTGGGGCAATCCTCGTCTGAACATCGTTTCGGCTTCGTCAGTGACCGCGACCCAATGCCTGCACGCTATCGGCTGTGCCGAAGCAGGGCGCTACTTCACGCGGCATCCCGAAGCAGCAAGCCGGGTCGGCTCCGAAGGCGGTCACGATTACCGCGCCTTTAAAGACGTAAAGTTTTACGGCGACGAGGTCACCTATGTCTCAATTGGCGAAGGCTCCACAAGCCAGGGTGAGTTCTGGGAATCGCTGAACACGGCGTCGAACCAGAGATTACCGGTCGTCTACGTCGTCGAGGACAATGGTTACGCCATCTCGACGCCGGTTGAGGTCAATACGCCTGGCGGCTCGATCTCGCGCCTGGTTCAGAATTTCCCAAACTTCCACTTCGCCGAGGTCGATGGAACCGACCCGATCGCCAGCTATGCGGCCATGCGAGACGCGGTCGCCTGGTGCCGCGCCGGGCACGGCCCCGCTTTCGTACATGGCCATGTCGTCCGGCCCTACTCGCACTCCGAGTCGGACGACGAGCGGGCGTACCGCAGCGCGAAGGAGATTCAGGCGGACACGCTGCGCGATCCGCTGCCGCGCTTCCGGGAGTTCCTGCTGCGCGAAGGCCTGCTGCGCCAGCCGCAGCTGGAAGAGCTGGAGCGCGGCGTCGACGCCGAGGTCCAACTTGCTTCGGACCGGGCAGGAGCGGCAGCTCTGCCCGAGGTCTCGAGTATTCCACTACACGTCTACTCCGAAGCCTTCGATCCCACCCAGGCGGACCTCCAAAGCAACCCGAATGAGTCAGACACCGCGAAGTCCCGGACCCTGCTCGAGCTGATCAACAGCTGCCTGCACGAGGAGATGCGGCGCGACGAGCGCATCATCGTCTATGGCGAGGATGTGGCCGATGCGAGCCGTGACGAAGCGCTCCGGGCGGGCGAGGTGAAGGGCAAGGGCGGCGTCTTCAAGGTCACAGCCGGCCTCCAAACTGAGTTCGGATCGGAGCGCGTCTTCAACTCGCCCCTCGCGGAGGCGAACATCGTCGGACGCGCCCTGGGCTATGCCGTTCGCGGCATGAAGCCGGTCGTCGAGATCCAGTTTTTCGACTATATCTGGCCTGCACTGCACCAGATGCGCAATGAACTCTCGAACCTGCGGTGGCGCTCGAACGGCACGTTCTCGGCGCCGCTGGTCATCCGCTGTCCCATCGGCGGCTATCTTACCGGCGGCTCCATCTACCACTCGCAGTCCGGCGAGGTGCTTTTCACGCATACCCCGGGGATCCGGGTCGTCATGCCCTCGAATGCGCGGGACGCCGCTGGACTCCTGCGTACCGCGATCCGCTGCGACGATCCGGTTCTGTTTCTCGAGCACAAACGGCTCTATCGGGAACCCTACTGCCGCGGCAACGATCCAGGGCCGGAGTACATGATTCCGTTTGGCAAAGCAGCAGCCGTGCGCACCGGGACCGACTTGACAATCGTCACCTATGGCGCTGTCGTGCCAAGGGCCCTGCAGGCTGCACAGCGTGCCGAGCGCGAGCTAGGTCTCGAGATTGAGCTGCTGGATCTGCGTTCACTCAGCCCCTACGACTGGGAAGCGATCGCCACTTCGGTCCGCAAGACGAGCCGGGTGCTGGTGGCGCACGAGGACATGCAAAGCTGGGGTTACGGCGCGGAGATTGCCGCACGGATCGCCGATGAACTTTTTGATGACCTCGATGCGCCGGTTCGGCGCGTCGCCGGCATGGATACCTTCGTCGCTTACCAGCCCGTGCTTGAGGACGCGATCCTTCCGCAGCCGGAGCGAATCTTCCAGGCGATCGAGGCGCTGGCCCGCTACTAGGGCCGTCGCGCAGGCATTTCACCGCCGGCACAACAACTTCGCCTTCTTTCCCGCGTCTGCACCTCCAGCGAGGTGTGCGATGGCAGTAACCAGGCGAGTCTTCATGCGCGGTGGCGCGATGGCTGTTGTCGGTACGGCGATGGTGCCGACGCTGCTGACCCAGGCGGTTCTGGCTCAGACAGAGGGTCTGAGACGCGGCGGCAAGCGGCTTGTGGTGGTCTTTCAGCGCGGCGCCGTGGACGGGCTCAACGTCGTCGTACCCTACCGCGAAAGTGCCTATTACAGTCTGCGCACCTCCATCGCGGTTCAGCAGAAGGAAATTATCGACCTGGATGGCTTTTTTGGGCTGCATCCCGCACTCGCGCCACTCAAGCCGATGTGGGACGCCAGGGAGCTTGCCATTGTGCATGCCTGCGGCTCGCCCGACCCGACGCGCTCGCATTTTGACGCGCAGGAGTATATGGAAAGCGGGACACCGGGCGTGAAAGCGACCCCGGACGGCTGGCTGAACCGGGCGCTTGCAGCATCCCAGGAGCGGCAGCCGATCAGCGCATTTCGGGCGATCTCGATGGGCGAAACTGTGCCACGCACCCTCGCCGGCCCGGTTTCATCGATTGCTGTCGGCAACGTGCAGGGCTTCGGCGTGCATGATGGACCGGTGAAGGTCGTACCTGCGGTCGCGAGCCAGGCGGTTCCGGATGGCTTCGCCTCCATGTACGCCGAAAACGGCAATAGCATCCTGCACGGAACGGGTGCAGAAACCTTCGAGGCCATCCGTATGCTGCGTTCAGCTGCGCTGGGTAGTTACCAGCCGGCAAACGGCGCCGAATATCCACGGGTCGTTTTTGGCGACAGTATGAAAGGCATCGCGCAGCTTTTGAAAGCGAATCTCGGGGTGGAGGTCGCTTTCGCCGAGATGGGCGGCTGGGATACTCACCAGAACCAGGGCGGCGCGAATGGGCAGCTGGCGAGCCGGCTCCGCGAGTGGAGCCAGAGTCTGGCAGCGTTCCGCAGGGACATGGGGCAGGACGGTGAGGACATCGTCCTGGTCACGATGTCGGAGTTTGGCAGGACTGTCCGGCAGAACGGTACGGGCGGTACCGACCATGGTCACGCGAACGTCATGCTGATCTTGGGCACGCCTGTGCGGGGCGGGCATGTCTACGGCAAGTGGCCCGGCCTTGGCCCTGGAGACTTAAATGAAGACCGCGATCTGCCGGTCACGACAGACTTCCGGCAGGTTCTGAGAGAAGCGACCGCCGGCACACTCCAGGTTGGGACTATGCAGAAGGTCTTCCCAGGTATGTCCTTCCCACCGAACCAGATGCTGAATTTTCTTAAAGCTTAGGGCGAAGGTATCCAACCTGTAACTCTCCCCTAGGGGTCTTTGCGCAGGATCATCCACATTGAGAACGCGGCAACGATGAGTGCCATCAGGAATACAAGACCTAGGGAGCCCAAGATCCAGCTGAGTTTGATCTGCTGCGCGCTTCCTGCGGCGGGCTTGGCTATGGGTGCGGACGTTGCCGGCGGGCTCTGCTGGGCCTGTGAGGGCGGCTTTGACTTAGCGCTCAATCGGTTGCTCATATCCCGTCTCCTTGCAGGAACTGCCTGTGACCATCAGGGCACACCTTTAGTCTCACAGACGCGAATCTCGTAGGATGGGGAGGAAAGGCCAGGTGCCATTTGCGGTTGGTTCGATTATGCGCCACAGAGGAATTACCCGGGCCGGGAGCGCTTGCTGCGCTTGAAGTCGAAGGCCGGCAGCTTTGCATAGCGAATGACGAGGGCCGTATTGCGGCGGTCGACAACGTCTGCCCTCACCAGCAGGGCCCGCTCGCCGAGGGATGGCTTGAAAACGGGAGAGTTCTGTGCCCGTGGCATGCCTGGGCGTTTGACCTGAAGACAGGCGCGGCTGAGCATAACGAGGCTGAAGTGGTGGCGGTGTACCCGATACAGGTGCAGGGCACCGAGGTCTTAGTTGGCATCAACGACTGAGGCCGACTTACGCTGTTCTCGCCGTTTCCGAAGCGCCGCGGAGACCAGGGCCGGTCGGAAACGCTTATTGCGACTCAGCCCGTGCATGGCCATTGGAGAGGCTCGAGCCGTTTGCACCATGGTAGCCGTTGCCCTTGGTGCGCTGGCCGACGGCGACTTTGCCAGCCGTTCGTTGAACAATCTGCTGCACGGAAACCTCACCCAGTGAGGCGAGCAGGGCCTGCTCAGCGAGCGAGAGCACACGCCGCAGTTCGCCGGTGATCCTCTTAGCGTCCGAGCCGCGAACATTGGCATCGTTGAACACTGACGAGTGCTCGATCGCGCAATAAACATCGGCCAGCGTTATCTCTTCTGCGGGCCGCACCAGCTCCGAGCCCCCGGAAGGTCCCTTGTGGTTGCGGACCAGATCTGCCAACTGCAGCTGCGCAAGAATGCGTCGGATCACAACAGCATTGGTTCGTAACTTAGCTGCAATGCTTTCCGAGGAATGCAGCTGGTTAGGGTGTCGTGCGAGCAGAACTAGCGTGTGCATACCGGTTGCAAAGCGTGTGTTTGTAGCCATATCGGTTACACCCTCTTAGTCCCGCAGTTATCCACGGATGGCTTGAAATTACCCCTTCGCGGGACGAGTGTCCATCGCAATCGCCAGAAAGAGAAAAAATGACAGCAAAGTTCGTCATGCTAGCATCAGGCTTCGCCGCAATGTCACTGGAGTCTCCCTGTTTGCGCATACTTTTTGTTGGTGACGTCTTCGGCCATGCCGGGCGCCATATCGTGGGCGAACACCTGCGGGCGCTGGTCGCAGAGCAACAAGTTGATCTGCTCGTCATCAATGCGGAAAATTCAGCAGGCGGATTTGGTGTAACCCCTGCGACGGCGGACGAGCTATTTGAGCTCGGGGCCCATGTGCTGACGACCGGGAATCACGTCTGGGACAAACGCGAGATCATCGACTACATGCAGAGTGCTACCGCCGGTAGCCATGACCGGCCGCGACGCCTGCTCCGGCCCGCAAACTATGTTGAAGGGAGCCCGGGTTTCGGCTGGTACGAAGGCAGGCTCGCGAGTGGTCAGACATACGCGGTTATTAACCTGCAGGGCCGTGTCTTCATGGCAACGAACGATGACCCTTTCCGCACGGCAGACAAGATTCTGGAGCAGATTGAGGCGCGCGTCATCCTTGTGGATTTTCACGCTGAGGCGACCAGTGAAAAAGCCGCACTTGGCTGGTACCTCGATGGCCGGGTTACCGCGGTCCTGGGTACGCACACACATGTACCAACGGCAGATAACCGGGTGTTGCCAGGTGGCACAGCCTACCAGACCGATGTTGGTATGAGCGGGCCCTACGGCAGTGTGATTGGCGTCGAAAAGGAGATGGTCATCCACCGATTCCTCACCGGGATGCCGGCGCGTTTTGAACAGGCGAGGGACGATCCGCGCATGAGCGCCACACTTATCGAATGTGACGCCGAAACAGGCCGAGCACTTGAAACCAGGCGATTCCTGCTTGGAGAGTAAACCGGAACGACCCAAATTGTGACATCTGGGTCGTCGGCAGCAAGATACTGTTTGCTTTCCTGTCCGACCCTCCGTATCGTCCGGCCATGCAAACGTGCTTTTGGGATAAGGTACCGCTTCTCGCCAGGCACGCCGTTGGAACTCAGGCATGCAAACTCGCATACAGCGTGAGAAGCGTACGGTGAAGGTTTTGCCAGGGTGGATAGCACGCGCGTGCGAGGAAGCTCGCACGTATATACGCGTCCTGCTGCTTATCTGCCTCACCGGGTCTGCTCTTCCTCTACATGCCCAGCACTACACCTTTGCTCAGTTCGGCCAGGCAGATGGGCTGCTGAACCAGAATGTCAGCGCGATCGTCGAGGACCGGCGAGGGGTGTTGTGGTTCGGTACGGAAAACGGCCTGTTCCAGGCAGACGGCAGTCATTTCCTTCCAGTTCAAAGCTTTCAGGATGCTGTGTACGGATCCGTCCTCGCTATGCACGTTGACGCAGCGGGACGTGTCTGGGTACTGGGCTCGAAGCGGCTGGTGTACTACGAGGGAAGTGGCGCTCTCCACGTCATCCCGGGCCTTCGACTTGACGTGCTACTGGAAGGTGGCGTCGCTCTCGCGTCTTTGCCGGATGAGCGGAATACAGTCTTCCTACTCCGGAACGGACAACTCGACCAGATTCGCGGCACCGAGTCGGGCGCGAACTGGACGACAACGCCTGTTTTCTCAACTACGTATATCGCAGCCCATCCGGAGCTGGGCCAGCTACACAGCCTGATCGCCGACCCAGCCCGGGGAACGTTATGGTCTGGCTGCGGTAAGCAGCTCTGCGAGCTCGACGTACCGGGTGGCCGTGATGGAGGCGCTTCCGGCGCGGTCACGGTGTGGAATGCGACCGCCAGGATACCTGCAAACTCCTGGTCGGCGCTTCTGCTGGCACATGACGGTGCGCTCTGGGCGCGCGGTTCCGGCGAGGTGATCCGTCTCGACGCTGCAAGCCACGAGGTGTTGAGCTTCGGCGACCCCTCCGGGAGTCACGATTCTGGTGTCCGCTCCGCCCAGCTGTCAGAAGACCAGAATGGCAGCATTCTCGCGAACGTTCTCGACGGGCTTGCCCGGCTGCACTTCGCCAGAGGATCGGACGGTGAAGGTCCGGAGAGATGGCAGAAACTAACTTCCCTGAATGGTTTGCCGCCGAGCCAGGTGACCAATATGTACCAGGACCACAACGGCGGCTTCTGGCTGGCGCCGCTGGGCGGAGGGATCTGGCGATGGCTCGGGTATGAGAACTGGCAGCACTGGACGCGCTCGGAAGGGCTGAGCAGCAATGTGGTCTGGAACATGCTGCGAGATCGCCAAGGGGATCTCTGGATAGCTGCCACCAATAACCTAGACAAGCTGGATGAACGGCTGGGCAGGGCTGTCGCGCAAGCGGCGAGCGCTGATCTAAGTGGCCTTCAGACGATCGCGGTCGACAATCGCGGCCATCTCTGGGGCGGCACGAGTGTCGGCAGACTGGTTGATTTCGATCCCGTCGGGAAGCGCTCACGAACAGTCGCGACCGATCTTGGTTACGTCTACAGGGTGCAGTCGGAGGATCCCGCGAGCCCGAAGCGTATCTGGGTCGCCTCGTCACGAGGTGTTGGTTACGTGTCAGGTGACGATGGATGGAGGGTTCTGCACCCGGTGCAGGATGCCGGTGCGCCAGTCTCAAACGCCTGGGGTATGACAAGGGATCGCGCAGGCGCTTTATGGTTTACAGCCTCCGGAGGGCTTTACCGGCTGGCAGCCGGGCTCTGGACGCATATCCAGTTTCCGAGCGGTGCCAAGTTGATCGATTATCCGGTGCTTGCCATGGCATCGGACGGAACTATGTGGCTGCAGGCGGCCATGCCGGATCCGCTGCTACACCTTCACATCGAAGGTGAGCACGCTGTGGTAATCGGATCCGTCGGAGGCGCAACGATCGGCTCAGACGACATCAGCTTTCTTAAGCTGGACCGTCGAGGGTGGCTGTGGGTCGGTACCGACATCGGAGTTTTCGTTTTTGATGGCGTGCGCTGGGTGCACTGCACGCAGGAAGATGGACTGATTTCGGACGACACTGATACCTCGGGCATCCTGGAGGACACAGATGGCTCCATCTGGATCGGGACTTCAGCCGGGCTCTCTCACCTGCTGCACCCGGAAAAGCTTTTCCAGGTGCCGGCGCCGGTTATCAGCGTCCGTGATGTTCGCCTGAATGGACAGGAGTTGCAGTCCGGGCAGGAACCACGCTTCAGCTTCCATCATCCCGATCTATCGGCCGACCTGTTCTCAACCTACTACGAGCGGCCGCGTGCTGTTGTGTTCCAGTATCGACTGCAACCCTTACAGGACCAGTGGCAGAGCGCCGGGAGTGGCAGCCTTCGCTTTTCGGAGCTCGCTCCGGGCGACTACATATTCAGTCTGCAGGCGATGGACAAGCGCGTACACGCTGTTTCCGCGCCCATCCAGTACAAGTTCACGGTCCTGCCGCCGTGGTATCAGCGCGACCGCTTCAAAGCTGTTGCCGTGCTGGTTTTGCTTGCGCTAAGCGCTGTGTGGTGGCGGTACAGCCTGCGCCGTTTGAGGGAAAGCGAGGCTTTGCTGAAAAGCAAGGTGGACCGGCAGACGGCCCAGCTGCTTGCTGAAAAGCAGGAGCTGGAGCGAACGCAGCGCGAACTGGTCGAGACTGCAAGGCGCGATGCACTGACCGGACTGCTGAACCGGTCGGCAATCTTCGAGGTGCTGGCCGCCATGCGGCAGGCAGCTCTCGAGGACGGCACGATGCTGAGCGTCATCATGGCCGACCTGGATCACTTCAAAGCCATCAATGATCGTTGCGGGCATGCAGCCGGAGACGCGGTCCTGCGTGAATGCGCAGATCGCTTTCGAGGGACGTTGCGGCCTGGCGACGCGGTCGGGCGTTATGGCGGGGAAGAGCTGCTGATTATCATCCCCGGACTGCAGCCTTCGCATGCGCTGGCGCGGGTGGAGGCTATCCGGGAGTCGATCGCCTCACAGCCGGTGGAGCATGAAGGCGAGCAGATCAAGGTGACCTGCTCGTTCGGCGTGTCATGGCTGGACTATGCACACCCGAGAACCGAAGCCGTGGTGCAGGCGGCCGACGCGGCACTCTATCGTGCCAAACAGGAAGGTCGCAACCGCGTGATCTTCGCCTCCCAGGACGCCCAGCGGGAGCTGCAATCGATCTAGAATGCTGGGAGGAAAGCCGCGCGGGCGCGACCCTGCGCCCAGCATCGCAGGAAGCCGCGCCGCCGGCTAAGTAGTTTCCTCATCCAGCCCTGCTCGACGACGGTTAGTCCTGGCCAAAGCCGACCAGTCTTTCTCACCCAGGCCTTGGTCTACGGCCTCCTTCATGTTTTCAGGACGATCTCCGCCGCAGGCAGCATGGCATGCTTCGCTTCAGCTGCGTCGAGGGCAAGGTTCACGTCCTTTAGACCGAGAACGAGCTCGAAACCTGGGTCGTACCTGCCAGAAGCGATGTTGGCGCCGTATCGCTTGTAGGTCGGGCTGGCGAACATGGTATTAGTCACGATGTCAAGGAAGTCGGCTGCCTCGAGCCCGTAGCTTTCAGTCAGCGCTGTCGCTTCGCCCATCGCTTCAATAGCCAGCATACTCATCATGTTGCCCGCGATCTTCGCGATGTTGGCGTGCCTGGGATCCTCGCCCAGGTGCCAGGTCTTTGTCCAAGCGCATCGAAGCGCGGCTGGTGGCCGGCCTGGACCAGATTGGGCACCATGGCCGTACCCATGTTCCCGGTACCTAGGAATCCGACTTTCATCGCCAACTCCCCCGGCGTTTTCTTTCGTCTTGGATGAGCGGTGGAGCTCAAGCGGAGAAGCAGCGGCCCTCAGCCGGCCTGCGGACGCAACAGCGGAAAAAGAATGACGTCGCGAATAGAGCGTGCCCCGGTAAGAATCATGGTGAGCCGGTCGATGCCAATGCCTTCGCCTGCGGTTGGCGGCAGGCCGTAGGAGAGTGCACGGATGTAGTCCTCGTCCATCGCATGGGCCTCCTCGTCGCCACGGGCTCGCTCGGCGAGCTGCTGTTCGAAGCGCCGTCGCTGCTCGCCTGCATCGTTGAGCTCAGAGAAGGCATTCCCGAGCTCAAAGCCGCCGATGTAGAACTCAAAGCGCTCGACCCACTCCGGCTCATCAGGCTTCTGCTTGGACAAAGGCGAGACGGCGAGGGGGAAGTCGTAGATGATGGTCGGCTGGATGAGGTGGTCTTCAGCGACCGTCTCGAAGATCGTCGCGATGGTTCTACCCGCCGGCTCGCCCGGCTTGCTGTCGAGAAAGATATGCGCTGCACGCAGTCTGGTGACGAGCCCTTGCAGCAGCTCTTCAGTCGTAAAATCATCGGTTGAAGGCGCAGAGCCTGCTTCTGCAGGCCAGAAAGCAAGAATGGCTTCGCGCATCGAGTAGCGTTGCCACTGCGCGAGATCAATCACGTGCCCATTGAACCGGGTCTCCGTTTTCCCGTTCACGGCCAGCGCGACATACTTCACGAGCTCCTCCGTCAGGTCCATCAGGTCCTGATAGTTCGCATAGGCCTGGTAGAACTCGAGCATGGTGAACTCGGGGTTGTGCTGCGTCGAGGTCCCTTCATTGCGGAAGTTGCGATTGATCTCGTAGACGCGGTCGAGGCCGCCGACAACCAGGCGCTTGAGGTAGAGCTCGGGCGCGATGCGTAGGTATAGATCAAGATCGAGCGCGTTATGGTGGGTGGTAAACGGCTTCGCCGCAGCTCCGCCGGCGATCGGCTGCATCATCGGCGTTTCCACCTCGAGGTAGCCTCGCTCGTCGAAGAAGCGGCGTAGCGCGCGCAGCACCTGCGCTCGCTTCACGAAGACATCGCGGACGCGGATGGATTCGAGTGACACTGAGTCAGGCGTTATCGCAGTCTGGCTTGCAGCGGCCTGGAGCTGGCCTTCGAGGGACTGCTGCTCCGACTCTTCAGCCTGCAGTTCGCTCCTGGTCTCGTGTTTATCGTGCTCGCTGTGCGGGGCTGCAGTGTCGACCGTCTCGAGCTCCGTGTTCATAAACAAGTCGACATAACGCTGGCGATAACGCAGCTCGATGTCGGCGAGGCCGTGGTACTTCTCGGGCAGAGCAAGCATCGCTTTCGTGAGGAATGTGAGGCTTTCGACGTGAATGCTCAGCTCGCCGGTACGTGTGCGGAAAAGGTAGCCGGAGGCGCCAATATGATCGCCAGCGTCGAGCAGCTTGTAGAGTGCGAAACCGTCGTCACCAACCGCATCCTTGCGGACGTAAATCTGGAGCCGCTTGCCGCCCTGTTGAAGGTGCGCGAAACCCGCTTTCCCTTGCGCCCGGATGGTCATGAGCCGGCCGGCGACCCGGACGTTTACTCGCTCTGACTCCAGTTGCTCCCCTGTTGCTTCGCCGAACTCCTGCCAGATCGCCGGGACAGTGTGCGTGCCTTGATAGCTGTTTGGATAGGCCTGCTGGCCGAGTGCGACGATCTGCTGGAGCTTGTCCTGTCGAAGCGCGTAGAGGACGCGCTCAAACTCTGAATCGAACACGAAGGATCCTTGCTGGAGCTGGAAGAGTCACGCCCAGTATAGAAGCTGCAGCCGCGCGCCGGTGCCCGCGGAGGCGAGACGTGCACCCGGCTTGGTAGAGTGAGGAGAACTGTTATGGCTCAGCTGCCCGCCGAACAACCCGGAAAGCCGAAAAACAGCTCCGTGCAGGCGCTGATCAAGGCAGAGAAGCTGACGCAGCTCGCCCTCCTTCTGCCCGTGTCGGTGCTGGCAGGCTGGCTGCTTGGCAGCCTGGCAGACAGGCTGCTTCACCAACACTGGATCTATATCGCCGGGCTCATCCTTGGCGCGGTTGCCGGCTTTGTGCAGTTGTTTCGCATGATTGCGCAGCCGGACTTTCTCGCTGGCTCGGCCCCTGACCCGGATGCTCCGAAAGGCCCGGGGTTCGGCCCAGCGGATGACAGAGAAGACCGATGAGCGAGGGCGACCGCTTTGCAGCCGCCGGTGCGGAGCCGCCCGAATTTACCGATGCACACCTGAAAAGCGCGATGTTGCGCGCCATGCGCCTTGTAGCGGTGCTGAGTCTTGCGCTCGCGTCAATTCTGCTGCTCGCGATGGGCTGGCAATCGGCGCTGCTCCTGCTGATCGGGGCAGCGGTCTCGCTTGCCAGCTTGTGGGAGTGGCAGAAGCTGCTGGCATATCTTTCAGCAAAGATCGGGAACCAGCAGACCGTCGGCGGTGCGCGAACGGTGCTCGGCTTCTTCCTTCGCCTTCTAGTGGCCGCTGCGGTGCTCTATGTTAGCCTGAAGAGTCTTCACGGCTCAGTGTTTGCACTGCTGGGTGGTCTGCTGCTCGCAGTGGTCGCGCTGTCTATCGAAGCGGTTCGGCTGATCCGCTCCTGACGGGCGCGTCCGCCAGGGCATTCGCGCCAGTCGGGCTGCCCAAACTCACCGGAGACAAACGAAGGAAGCATGCTTTTTCTACTCGACGCACTGCGGCACTTCTTGAATCGACTGTTCGCGGGACCCATCGATGCGCTGCTGCTGGCAGTTGGAGTACACCCTGCGCAACCGCGCCAGCCAGTCACCAACGCGCTCACCCTGGAGTTGGTCGCTTTCGCTGTGCTGCTGCTGTTTTTCGTGTTGGTGCGTGTCAGCCTGCGGGTGGAGAAGCCCGGAGTGCTGCAGCTTACCGCTGAGAGCGTCTACGAGTTTGTCGACGGACAAGGCGAGTCGATCATCGGCCACGGTCATGAGAAGTACATGCCGTTTGTCGCGACAATCCTGCTCTTTGTCTTGTTGTGCAACATGATTGGCCTGCTACCTGGCATTGACACACCGACCTCGAGCCCGGTGGTCCCGCTCGGTCTGGCTCTCCTGACCTTTGTTTTCTACAACTCGGTTGGTTTGCTGGTAAATGGGCCAGTCGGCTACTTCAAACACTTTCTTGGCCCGGTCTGGTGGATGGCGCCGTTCATGCTGCCGCTCGAGATCATTTCGCATATCGCGCGTATTCTCTCGCTAACCGTTCGGCTCTACGCCAACATGTTCGCCAGCGATCTCTTGACACTGGTGTTCTTTTCGCTCGTGCCGATCGGGCTGCCAATCGTTTTTCTCGGCCTGCACTTCGCGGTCGCCGTTATTCAGGCCTATGTGTTTATGCTGCTCGCCATGATCTATCTGTCACAGGCGACCTCGCACGATGAGGAAACAGCTTAGAAAAGCTTCCTGCCAGGGAGTTTCGCTTCCGCCCTGGCGCATGGGGAAGACTCCCGAGCGTGAGGGACGCGCCTTGACTGCGCGTTCAACCACCCACTGAGGAGTTGCAGTTCACTTAGGAAGCGACAAGGAGAACGACGAAATGAAACAGCTTCAGTATCTGTTCATGACACTTTCCGTCCTGCTGCTGGCATCGCCGGCCTGGGCGCAGGCTACCGGTGGCAACGGCGGCGCAGCCAGCTACGTGCCGCTTGGCGCAGGTATCGGCATGGGGCTGGCCTCCGCAGGCTGCGGTATCGGGCAGGGTCTTGCTGCGGCAAAGGCTTCCGAGGGATTCGCGCGGAACCCCGGCGCGCGCGCCGGCATTCTCTTCTTCTATGTTCTCGGGCTCGCTTTTATCGAATCGCTGGCGCTCTTCACGCTGGTCATCGTCTTCGCAAAGGTCAAGTAGTCTGATCCCATACAGATAGCGAACGGCCCTCACTCCGGTGAGGGCCGTTTCCGTTCCGGTGCCATCTTACAAGCAGTATGGTAAGCCGGCTCGTCTTCGATAGGATCAGCAAGCGTTACGGCGCAAAGCAGGCGCTGCACTCGCTTTCGCTGAAGGTGGAGGCCGGCGAGATCTATGGCTTTCTCGGACCGAACGGTGCCGGCAAGAGCACGGCGATTCACCTTGCCATGGGGTTTCTGCTGCCGACCGGCGGCGGCGGAGAACTGCTGGGCCAGCGCTTCAGTCGTGCGCGGGCAGCTCGCGCACGGGTCGGTTACGTGCCGGACGCACCTGTGTTTTTTCCCGGGACTGCGATGGACGCGGTTCTGCTGGCCGGCCGTCTGAATGGCAGCGACAGCGGCGCTAGAGCGACTGCCGTTCGCGAGCGCGCATACGAATTGCTGCGCTGGCTGGATCTGCCAGCAGGCGATAACGTGAGATCCGCTGACGGCGGAGATGCGCGTAAGTTCTCCCGCGGCATGCAGCAGCGCCTCGCGCTGGCCCAGGCGCTTGTTCACCGTCCTGAACTGCTGATCCTTGATGAACCAACTTCCGCACTTGACCCGCCCGGTGTTCAGCTGGTTCGCGAGGCGCTGGCAAGAGCGCGCGATGAAGGTGTGGCGGTATTTCTTTCTTCGCACCAGCTGCGCGAGGTGGAGCAGCTGTGTGATCGTGCAGCCTTCCTTGATGACGGCCACCTGCTCCACTCGGGACCTATGGCGGACCTGCTGCAGGAAGGCGCGGTGGCCCGCATCACGCTGCGTGGCCTGGGGCCGGATCACCAATTCGTCAACGCAGCTGCGCCGCAAATGCAAGCCGGAAAGGGTCGCGTGAGGGGCGACCTGGTGTTTGCAATGCCCATCTCCGACCAGCGGGCTTTCTTGGAAAAGGCGTGGCTTGCCGGAGCAGAACTGGTCGCGGTAGAGCGCGAGCACAGGACACTGGAAGACCTGTTTGCCAGCACGCGAGCTTCGCGGGGGCTGGATGCTCGCGATGAATCTATTTCAGGCCTGTTTTCCGGCTCGTCCGATGGACCTTCCATGCCATCCGGAAGGAAGATGCCATTATGAGTGCTCGCTTGCTCCGGATTGTGCTCATTACCCGCACACTCATCCGGCAAAATCGGCTGCTATTTGGGCTTATGCTCTTGTGGCCTTTTGCCATGTCAGCGATTGTTTATGCGGTAAGCCGTGGCACGCCGGCCAGCGAGGATGCGGCTGCGGTGCTCGAGCAGGAGCTGTTCTATGGCCTTGTCCTGGTCGGGCTGGCCGCGAGTGTCGGCCTGGGAACCGAGCAGCGTGCCCGAAGGAGCCAGCAGGTACTGAGCCGCGCAGTGAGCCGAGCGGAGTACCTACTCGCCCTGGCGGCAAGCGCCTATGTGCCATTCACAGGTTACGTGCTGGTTTGGCTCCTAAATGCGCTTTTCTTTGCGCGCCTGCTACATCTCGGTTTGCCGCTGCTGCTGCCGGCGGTGCTGGCGGAATTTGCTGCCGGGCTGCTTATCTGCGCGGTCGGTATGCTCTGCTCGGTACTCATGCCGCAACTGCTCGCGGCTGTGATCACGGGCGTTGTCTTGGCGGTGCTTCTCGGGGCTTCCGTCCATGTGCCAGGTGCGGTTTTCAGCCTGTTTGCGCTGATCTTCGGCATGCAGACAAGCGCGCAGCTACCGCTGGCGGGAGCTGCGCAGGTGATTATCGTCGCGGTCGCAGTTCTGGCGCTAAGCTGCTTTCTGTTTTCGCAGCGCGACTTGAAGCTGAGCTGATGCGGAGCGAGCCTACTGCGCCGGCTTACTATCGACCGGCATGGAATGACTGTGTGCCGTCATCCCCGCATCGGTCAGCCCAAAGGTCAGTGCTGCCGCGCGAGCTGAGTCGAGCACGCGGCCCGGCACGATGCCGAGAATGAAGGTTGCTGCGACGGTAAGAAAGATCGATACCAGCAGCGGCGCCTGGATGCGCGGCATCGCGTCTAACGGCCCGTTCTCAATCGGTCGCGAGTAAATAGCAGCCAGCAGCCGCAGGTAGTAGAACGCTGCAACACCCGAATTGATCAGGCCGATGATCGCGAGCGAGACCAGGCCCGAGTGCAGGGCAGCAGCAAAGACGTAGAACTTGCCGAAAAAGCCGCCGGTGAAGGGAATGCCGATCAGGGAGATGAGGAAGAACGCCATGGCGCCGCCGAGAAGCGGTGAGCGGTAGCCGAGCCCACGGTAGTCCTGGGTGGTAGTAAGCCGGTCGTCGTAGCCGCCTGCGTGCGAAACAACTGCGAAGATGCCGACGTTCATCGCGGCATAGGTCACGGTGTAGAAGCTGGCGGCTGCGACCCCATCGGCCGAGAGTGCCGTGAAAGCGACCAGGAGGTAGCCTGCGTTGGCAATCGAGGAGTAGGCAAGCATGCGCTTCACGTTCCGCTGCCGAAGCGCGCCAAGGTTACCGAGCGTCATGGAAAGCACGGCCATCCACCAGACCATAGGCTGCCAGTGCGCGTAGAGAACGGGGAAAGCGACGAAGAGGATGCGCAACAGGACGGCAAATGCGGCTGCCTTGGGTGCTGTTGACATCATGCCGACAATCGGAGACGGTGCGCCCTCGTAGGTATCGGGTGTCCAGACGTGAAAGGGTGCCGCAGAGACCTTGAAGCCGAGCCCGATCAGCACCATGCCGACGCCGAGGGTCGCGAGCATCGGCGTCGTGCTGTTACCGAGCTGTGCGGCAATCAGACCGATGCGCGTGGTGCCGGTTGCCCCAAAAATGAGCGCTATGCCATAGAGGAAGAACGCCGTAGCGAAAGAGCCAAGCAGGAAGTACTTAATCGCTGACTCGGGACTCTTGCCGGTCTTGCGGCGGAAGCCCGCAAGGATGTAACTGGAGATGGATGAAATCTCAAGTGCAATGAAGACCAACAGCAGCTCGACGGCGGAGGTCATGAGCATGGAGCCCACCGCGCCGAAGATGGTGAGTGCGAACAGTTCGCCGAGGTTCTCCTGGTCGCGCTTGACGGAGTCCAGCGTGGTTAACAGTGAGACCAGGACGATGCTGGCGATGAGGACATGGAAAAACGCCGAGAATGCGTCTGTCTGGACAGTGTTGTAGTAGGCGGTACCCGCCGGTAGATGCAGCTGCTGGATCGACGTAAGGAGCGCGAAGAGCGTCCCCACCACGGCGACCCAGCCCATGGGCTTGCGGCTTGCGGCGCGCGGCAGAATCGGATCAACCAACATGATGATGATGCCGGTGATGGTGAGAATCGCTTCCGGCAGGATGCGGAGTAGCTGCGCGTTCATTGAGCCTCCGCGGGCGTTGCCTGAGCAGTCTTGATACCTTTACCGGCGGCGATCGCCGGGGTGCTGTTTCTGTTGGCTGGTTGCGGAACAGGGCTAATGGTGTAGCCGGTGATGGCCGGGTCAATCGCGCGCATCCAGTAAGGCGAAGCGACACCCATAATCAGCATGAGGAGGATGAACGGCCAGACAAGCGCATGCTCCCGGCCATTCAGGTCGCTTACGGTGTTGCGCCCTGCAACCAGCGCAGACTGCTTGCCGTAGAAGATGCCCTGGATCATCGTGAGCAGGTAAGCCGCGCTCAGGATGACGCCGGTCGTGGCGGCAACACCCCAGCCCGTGTGCGTCGCGAACGCAGAAGAGAGCACCAGGAACTCGCCGACGAAGCCATTCAGGATCGGCAGGCCGATTAGCGCAAGACCAGTAATGACGAAGAAAGCGACCATCCATGGCAGACGCGCCGCAAGGCCGCCATAGGCTGCCAGATCGTTGGTGCCGTAACGCTCATACAGTAGCCCGAGCAGCGCCAGCATGCAGCCGCCGATGAGCCCTTCGTTGAGGGTTTGGTAGACCGCCCCGTCAAGCCCGGCGATCGAGAAGCAGAAGATGCCGAGCGTACAGAATGAGAGCGCGGCGATCGTGCCGAAGGCAATCAGCCTTTTGAGGTCACGCTGCACGAGGGCATTGAGCGAGCCGTACAGGATGCCGATGACCGCAAGCGCGATCATCCAGGGAGCGAAGGTGCGCGACTGCGCCGGAAAGAGGCCGAGATTGAAGCGGATGAGTGAGTAGAGGCCGAGCTTGCCGGCGACTACCATCGCCATTGCGGTCGGCGCTTCGGAGAAGACATCGCCTAACCAGCCGTGGAGCGGAAAGACCGGCACTTTAACAGCGAAGGCAAAGAGAAATGCAAAGGCTGTCCAGCCAAGGGCCGCAGCACTTATGCCGAGTTGGCCCGCGGAGAGCATTGCTTGCAGCTCGACGAAGTCAAAGGTGCCGCTCTTCGCGTACAGGTACAGGATGCCGACCAGGAACAACGCTGAAGGAATAAAGGTGTATAGGAAGAACTTGATTGCCGCGGCTGGCCCGCGTGTGCGTCCGAACATGGCGATGAGAATCGCCATTGGGATCAGCGAAAGCTCCCAGAAGCCGTAATAGAGAAATAGATCGAGCGAAACGAAGACGCCCAGCATCGCGGTCTGCTGCAGCAGAAAGAAGAAGTAAAACTCCTTGGATCGAGTGGCGATGGCGGTCCAGCTGGCCAGCACACCCAGCGGCGCAAGAAAACCCGTCAGCACGACCAGCCACATCGAGAGCCCGTCGATGCCGACGTGATAGTGAATATTCGGATTCTTGATCCAGAAGTAGTTTTCGACGAACTGAAAGGAGCGTAGGCCGTACTCATAGTGGAACGGCAGATGCAGCGTGCATGCGAAGGTCAGCAGTGAGAAAAAGAGCGCGCACCACTGGACGGCTTTGCCTTGCCGTGGCAGCAGCGCGATGATGAGTGCGCCGAGCGTAGGGACGAGGAGCGTGATGGAGAGAATGTGGTCGTTCAGCACGGGCGAGTGTCCTTACGGGATCTGTGCCGGCGCTACCGTGGCAGCGCCATGTGGGTTCCAAAGCCGAAGAAGGTGAGCACCAGCAGTACTGCTGCGCCGAAAGCAAGCCAGCCGGCGTAAGAGCGGATGTTGCCGGACTGCATGCGCTGCGCGACTGAGCCCAGGCCTCGCATGCCGGCGCCCAGGCCAAAGCCCGCGCCGGTAATGAGGCCGCCGTCCACAAAGGCAGAAAGCACATAGCGGGAGAGGAAAACGACTGGGCGCACCAGCACGGCGTCGTAGAGCTCGTCGATACGGTACTTATCGAGCAGCAAAAGGTAGACACCACGGAACTGTGTCGCAAGCTGTTGCGGAAGGGCAGGCCGTGCGATGTAGAAGAAGTACGCAACACCAAAACCGCTCAGCGCGGTTAGCGTCGACACGATCGCCAGTGTGACTTCCAGTCCGGTGTTCTCTGCGCCTTCTGGGGCATTCGCTACATGGAGCACGGGCGCAAGAAAGTTATGGAGGAAGTTGCCCTCACCCGGCAGGCCAAGCAGGCCGCCGAAGGTGGCTAGGACTGCGAGGATCACGAGCGGCCCCAACATCGTCCAGGGGCTCTCGTGCGGCTGAGCGTCGTGGGAACCGTGTCCGCCATGGCTCGCATGAGGGTCCGGAGAGTGAACCGCAGCGCGCGGAGCAGCGTGGGCTGTCGATGCCTCGGCCATTCCTTTGGAGGCCTCGGCGTGGTGAGTAGGCTCGGATGTGTGAGAGCCGGCTACGGCGAGCCGGCTCTCACCAAAGAAGGTAAGGAAATATAGCCGGAACATGTAGAAGGCAGTCAGGCCAGCGGTGAGCAGACCGACGAACCAGAGCAGCTTTGCACCCGGCATTGGCGAGGTAAAGGTTTGGAAGAGGATCTCGTCCTTGGAAAAGAAGCCCGCAAACGGCGGAATACCTGCGATGGCGATAACGCCAGCGGTCATGGTCAGGAAAGTAATCGGGATCTTCTTGCGCAGTCCGCCCATGACGCGCATGTCCTGCTCGCCAGAAAGAGCATGGATCACCGAGCCGGCCGCAAGGAAGAGCAGCGCTTTAAAGAAGGCATGCGTGACGACGTGGAAGATGGCTGAGGAGTACGCCGCGACCCCGCAGGCAAGAAACATGTAGCCGAGCTGCGAAACGGTCGAGTAAGCGAGTACGCGCTTGATATCGGTTTGCATCAAGCCGATCGTTGCGGCGAAGAACGCCGTCGCGCAGCCGATGATTGCTACCGTGCCAAGCGCAAACGGCGAGCGATCGAAGATGGGATGCGCACGCGCGACCATGTAGACGCCGGCGGTGACCATAGTGGCTGCGTGGATAAGCGCGGAAACAGGCGTCGGACCTTCCATGGCGTCCGGCAGCCAGACGTAAAGCGGGATCTGCGCCGACTTGCCGGCTGCGCCGACCAGCAGGCAAAGCGCGATTGCAGTGAGCCAGCCGCCCTCTAGCGCCGGTTGTGCGGCGAGGTTCGCCATAACGGCCGGGAAGCTAAGCGTGCCGAAGTGCACGATGACGAGAAACATGCCAAGCAGGAAACCGAAGTCGCCAATACGGTTGACGACAAATGCCTTCTTGCCGGCGTTTGCCGCCGAGTCGCGGTCGAAGTAGTAGCCGATCAGCAGGTACGAGGCCAGCCCGACACCCTCCCAGCCGACAAACAGCAGCAGAAAATTCTCTGCGAGCACGAGCGTCAGCATGAAAAACATAAAGAGGTTCAGGTAGGCGAAAAATCGCCAGAAGCCTTCCTCGTGTGCCATGTAACCGACTGAGTAGATGTGGATCAGGAAGCCGACACCGGTGATGACCAGGAGAAACACCATGGTGAGCTGGTCGATCGCGAAGGCGAAGTCGGCGTGAAAGTGGCCGGCTACGATCCAGGGCGCAAGGTACTCAACATGCGGAACAAGGAGGCCGCGAAACTGCAGCGCGATACCGAAGACCTGGAGCAGCGGGATGGCGGTAAACAGCAAAGCGACTGCTGCAACAGCAGGCCGGGATAGACGCCGGCCGATCGTGCCGTTGATGAGGAAACCGAGAAAGGGAAGCAGCGGTATCCAGAGCAGGTGGAGCGAGGCGGGCGTGTTCATAGCTTCATCAGGTCCACTTGGTCAACGTTGAGCGTGTTGCGCGCCCGGAAGATCGCGATGATGATCGCCAGGCCAACCGCTGCTTCGGCTGCGGCAACGACCATGACGAAAAAGACGAAAAGCTGGCCTGAGATCTCGTGCCGCTGATGAGAAAAGGCGACAAACGCAAGATTGACTGCGTTGAGCATCAGCTCGATTGACATGAAGATCGTGATGATATTGCGCTTGATAAGAAACGCGCCAACGCCGAGCGAGAAGAGGATAGCGGAAAGGACCAGGTAGTACGCTGTGGGGACCATGCGATTAGGTTTGCTCCTTCCGCGCGAGCGCGACCGCGCCCAGGATGGCAATCAGGATCAGCACCGAGGTGACTTCGAAAGGCAGGAGCAGGTCGCGGAAGAGTACTCGCGATAATGCTGTCGTCGATACGAGCTGGTCGCCCAGCCGTGTGGTGCCGAGCGCTTTTCTCTCGCTCAAGAATACATACGAAAGCAGACAGATAAGCGCGATGACGCCCGGGAACCCGGCCCCGTAGGCGATCTTGCTCAGGCTATGAGTTCGTTCCTCGCCACCTGCGTTCAAGAGCATGATGACAAAGGTAAACAGCACCATGATGGCGCCTGAGTAGACGATGACCTGCGCCGCAGCGAGGAACTCAGCGCCAAGCAGCAGGTAGAGCACGGCAAGCGAGGTCATGACAACAATGAGCGAGAGCGCGCTGTTGATGGGCTGGCGGGTCCGGAGCAGGTTTACTGCCGCGGCAATGCAAAGTCCCGCAAAAACAAAGAAGAGGACGAGGTACATGGTCGATCCACGCTCACAGGAGAACTGCTGGTTCCGGGTTGACGCTCAGAAAGCCTGTTGGGACGTGTTGAACGGATGGAACCCGGCAGACAGAATTGTAAATCACGCCGTACATGCCGGCAGTTTCGCAACTGCTTCAGGCACGAGGGAAGTAGGCGAACCAGAGACTCGAGAAGACGATATTAAGGATCGCGAGTGGCATGAGGAACTTCCATCCAAAACTCATCAACTGGTCATAGCGAAAACGCGGCAGCGTGCCGCGGACCCAGATGTAGAGAAAAAGGAAAGCCAGCACCTTGGCGACAAACCAGAAGATCGGCAGCAATGCCGCAATGATCGGGCCGCCGAGGTTTGCGGGAAGCAGGTGGCCGAGCGGGCTTGTCCAGCCGCCGAAGAAGAGCAGCGTCGCCACGCAGCCGACCGTAATCATGTTTGCATATTCTGCCATGAAGAACATGGCGAACTTCATGGAGGAGTACTCGGTGTGGTAACCGGCTGCAAGCTCGCTCTCTGCTTCAGGTAGATCGAAGGGTGTTCGATTTGTCTCAGCGTATGCGGCCATTAGGTAAATGAAGAAGCCGATGAACTGCAGACCGCCAAAGACGTTCCAGCTAAGCGCTCCGTGTGTCGCCTGGACATCGACGATATCGCGCAGGCGCAGGGATCCAGCCCGCATAACAACGCCAACCAGCGAGAGCCCGAGCGCCAGCTCATACGAGATGAGTTGCGCCGAGGCGCGCAGGGAGCCAAGCAGCGAGTACTTGTTGTTCGAAGCCCAGCCAGAAAGTGCAATGCCGTATACGCCGACCGAGGTGACGCCGAGGATTACAAGTAGCCCGATGTTGACGTCGGCGATGTCAAACAGTTCCACGCCGTGCCAGCTTGTTAAGCCGCCGAATGGTACGACCGCAATGGAGGTGAGCGCACAAACCAGCGCGATGATCGGAGCCGCGATGTAAAGCGGCCGGTAGACGCCGTCCGGCAGCAGGTCTTCCTTGAGGAACAGCTTAGCGCCGTCAGCGAGCGGCTGGAGCAGACCAAACGGGCCGACGCGTGAGGGTCCCCAGCGGTTCTGTATGCGGCCGACCACCTTGCGCTCAAGCAGCACCGTATAGGCAACCGCGGTGAGGTAGATCACGAGCACGACCGCGATCTTGATGAAGCTCAGCAGGGTAAAGATAAGGATCGTCGACACGCGTTCAGCCTTCCGTCTTGCTTCGGGATCTTGCGAGTGAGCGACCGGCTGTTGCCGGTGTAAGTCGGTCGCTCCGTACTGCCTAAGACTGCCTAATCCGCAGCGGCTTCGGCGGGCCGGGTTTCACGGCTCTCCAGCACCTCGTGCAGCACGTTCGAGTAATGCCCCAGTGTACCGGAAGTGAAGAGCGTATCGCGGGCCGGCAGCACCAGGTCGGCGCGATCGGCAGCCAGGTCACCGATCTGGACGAGATCAGTCCGGACGGGCTTGTCCAGGCCGGAGAACAGCTCAAAGCGCGAGATGGCGTAGGAAGGAACGAGCCGCTGGATCTCGTCGAAGGTAGCGAATGGATCGAACGGGCTGACTTTCGGCTCGTAATTGTTGGCTGCCAGCCACACGGCATGGCGGTCTGCCTCACCGGACTGCGCGCCGCGCGACTGGCCCATGTCGACCCGCAGGCCCTTGCCAAAGGGAACCAGCGACTGCGCCCGCGCGCCCATCTTGTCGGCGATGCGCACAATTAGTTCGAAATCGGGTCGAACACCGGCTGTGTCGGATGCCTTCTTCACGAGCTGGATGTCACCGTAGGTGTTGGTCACGGTGCCGGCCTTTTCATACAGGTAGGCAGCCGGCAGCACGACATCGGCAACCGCCGCTGTTTCCGTCAGGAACATGTCCTGCACGACGACGAAGGTGTCGCGGAGCGAGGAAGGGTCGACCCCGTAGCGGGAGACAGGGTTGGCGCCAACGACATAGAGTGCGCCCAGCTCGCCACGGCCGGCAGCATCAAGCATCTCGACCAGGTTCATGCCGGGCGTGGTTGGCAGAGCCGCGCCGTACTCATCGCCGAACGCCCCGCCCTGCGCGACCGGCTGGTAACCGGGCAGGTAATCAGGCAGCACGCCCATGTCGGAGGCACCCCTAGAGTTAACGTAGTCGCCGAGTGCAGCGAGCTTTGCGTTGGGCAGTGTCAGCGCCCAGTCCACCAGCATCTTCAGATCGCGCCCACGGAACTCTGCACCGAAGGCGATGACGAGCTCCGGCTCAGCTGCGAGTGCCTCACGGAACTTCGCCGCCGCATCATTCGGTACGAAGTCGCTTTCGTGCCCGGCCAGGTAGCTGATCAGCGCTCCATAGCCGTGCTCGGGCACCTGCACCATGGCCTTAGCCTGCCGGCGCAACTTGATCTCGGCATGGTTCGCCAGATAAAGCTTTGCGCGATGAGTGCGGACGTTGGTGCGGATGTTCCAGGCAAGCAGCGGGTGCTGCTCTGTTGGATCATTGCCGAGCACGAGCATTGCCGGCGCGCTCTCGAAGTCGCGGATGCTGGCGGTACGGCCCTGCGCGCCGGCAAGAGCGGCAAGAAAAGCCGGGTAGTCGGCAGTACGGTGATGGTCAATGTTGTTGGTGCCGAGCACAACGCGGGCGAACTTCTGGAGTAGATAATTCTCCTCGTTCGTCGTCCGGTTCGAGCCGATGACGCCGATCTCGGGACCGCCGCGTGCATCCCGAGCCTCCTTGACCTCACGCAGGCGCTTGCCGACGTGGTCGAGTGCGACCTCCCAGGTTACCGGCTCGAGCTTGCCGTTTGGCTGGCGCACAAGGGGCTTGGTGATGCGGTCCTCACGGGTGGCGAAGTCAAACGAGTAGCGGCCCTTGATGCAGAGAAAGTCGCCGTTCGGTCCGCTCTTGTCACGGTTGTCGCCACGCACGATCACTGAACCCTCGTTGTCGCGCCGGGTGCCAAGAGTGGTCTTGCAACCGTCACCGCAGTGGGTGCAGATGGTAGCGGTGTGATTCATCTCCCACGGCCGTGTCTTGTAGCGGTACGAGCCCGAGGTGAGCGCGCCAACCGGGCAGATATCGATGCAGGCGCCGCACTCCTCGCAGTCCAGGTGATCACCCATGTTGGGAGCAATGACCGAAGCTGCGCCGCGATTCTGCACACCGAGCGCCCAGACGTCCATGCCTTCGCCGCAGACGCGCACGCACCGGTAGCAAAGAATGCAGCGTGGACGATCAAAGTACACGACCGGCGACCACTGCTGCTCCTCGCGATGATTCTTGACCTCGGTGTAATTCGATTCGGCTGCGCCGTACTTGAATGTCATGTCCTGCAGTTCGCACTGGCCGCCCGCGTCACAAACCGGGCAGTCGAGCGGGTGATTGCCGAGCAGAATCTCGAGGATGCTCTTGCGCGACTGGGCGATCTCTTCGCTTTCGGTGGTGACAACCATGCCCTCGGCGACCGGCGTGGTGCAGGCGGTCTGGAGCTTAGGCATCTTTTCGACACGCACCACACACATGCGGCAGGCGCCCTGGAGCGAGAGCCCCGGGTAGTAGCAGAAGGATGGCACATCGATGCCGACGCTCTTGCAAGCGTCGATGAGGAGGGTACCGGCGGCCGCGGTGATCTGCTTGCCGTCAACGGTGAGGTTTACTGTCTTCACTTCAGCCATGGTTTTATCGTCCGGTCTCACCGCCCTGGGCGGGTGCTGAGGAGCAGCCTAGTGGGTCTGCTTTTACTTGAAAGATCTTAGATTCACGCTGCTTTTCAGCCGGAAGCTGTCCGAGCACCGCATTGCTCAGGAAAGAGGCGTGTCAGAGCAAAGTTGTTCAATAGCTGCTGTCACACGAGCTTCTGAAATGGCGACCTCACTTCGAAGCCGTCCCTCTGTCACGATCATTCCGTTCCCGGGTCTGCTATTCATACCCTTGAATCAGCGCAACCCGCTGCGAAGTTGCGCCTGTTCGGTTGCAGGCGCATCCATCCTTGCGGCGACCATGCGTGTCTCAGGAGCAAGGAAATCATGATCACTTTTCGTGTCTCCTCAACTGTCCCCATCAGAACACTCCTCGCGTGCCGGTTGACGTCTAGTGCGCCGCCAACTGTACCAGTTCCGGCTGCTGCGCCAGGATGAGGCCCGGAGTCGGCGGATTCTCCGCGAGAAATGCCTCAAACTCATCCCGGAACTTGGTGATGAAGCCGATCGTCGGCATCGCTGCGGCATCGCCGAGCGGGCAGAACGTCCGGCCCATCATGTTCTCGGCCAGATACTTGATGTTGTCCAGGTCCTTTGACACGCCATTGCCCTGGTAGACACGCGTGATCGTCTTCTTGAGCCAGTCTGTACCCTCACGGCAGGGGATGCACCAGCCGCAGCTCTCGTGCTGGTAGAACTTGATCGTCCGCAGCGCGAACTCGACCATCGAAACAGTCTCATCAAGCACCACCACGCCGGCTGAACCGAGCATTGTGCCGGCTTTCGCGAGCTGGTCAAAGTCCATGCCCACGTCGATTTCGTCCGCCTTGAGAACCGGCGTTGATGATCCACCCGGCACTACGGCCTTCAGCTTACGGCCGCCCGGGATACCGCCGGCGACCTCGTAGATCGCCTTCCGAAGCGAGTAGCCCATCGGTAGCTCATACACGCCAGGCTTGTTGACGTGGCCGGAGATGCCGAACAGCCGCGTGCCGCCATTGCGTTCCGTGCCGATCTTCGCATACTCCGCGCCGCCGAGCCGCAGCACATGGGGAACGCTCGCGATCGTCTCGACATTGTTGATAACGGTTGGGCCGCCGTAGAGGCCGACGACCGCAGGGAAGGGCGGCCGGATACGCGGCACGCCTCGCTTGCCCTCAAGCGATTCCATCAGCGCTGATTCCTCGCCAACCTCATAGGCACCGGCGCCTGTGTGCGAGAGGCAGTCAAAATCCAGACCCTCAATGCCGAAGATGTTCTTGCCGAGGAAGCCTTTCTCATAAGCCTCGGCGATGCAGCGGTCCATAATCTCGAGCAGGTAGCGGTACTCGCCCCGCATGTAGATGAAACCTTGCTTCGCCCCGGTCGCGAGGCCCGCAATGATGGTGCCCTCGATCACCGAATGCGGGTCATACTGGCAGATCGGCCGGTCTTTGCAGGTGCCCGGCTCACTCTCATCGCCATTCACCAGGATGTATTTCGAGCGTTCCGCTGTTTTCGGAACGAAGGACCACTTGAGGCCAGTCGGGAAGCCAGCACCGCCGCGGCCGCGCAGGTTCGAGGCTTTTACTTCGTTGATGATCGCCTCGGGGCCCATGTCGATGGCGCGCCGGGCTTGCTCGTAACCGCCGAGCTCGATGTACTTATCGATTTGCTCGGCACCCTGGCCGAACCGGAACGAAATGACCTTGACTTCATCCGGATGCGAAACGAGATACATGGTACCTCCAGCAAAACTGTTGCCGTATATATTGCAAGATGTCGATCTACTGTGGACGTGCTTGCGTGCGGTAGCGCGCAATGGTTGCGTCCATCGACGCGGGCGTCACGTCCTCGACGAAGTCGTAGTTCACCTGTACGGCAGGCGCCCAGCAGCAGGCACCGATGCACTCCACTTCCTCGACCGAAAAGATGCCGTCCGCCGAGATGCCTTTGTTTTCATGGATCCCGAGCTTCTCCTTGCAGTGATCAAGGATTTCGTAGCCGCCACGAAGCATGCAGGAGATGTTGGTACATACCTGGATGTTGAATTTGCCCGCAGGTTTCGTGCGCAGCATGGAGTAGTACGAAAGCACGTTGCGCACATCAAGCTTGGTGACGCCGACACGCTCTGCAGATTCCGCGATCACCTCTTCCGAGATGTAGCCGATCTCATCCTGCGCGTAGAGCAGCATGGGAATCAGCGCGGAGCGGCGTACAGGATAAAGAGTCACCAAGCGGTCAAGCCGGGCTGCGAGTTCGGGCGAGAAGATCGTGGTCTGTGTGCTCATGATGGTAAGGGCTGTCCTGAATGCGTCTGGTAGTCCGGTTCTTTGTCTCTTAAGATGGCGGAAGCACCGCGTCCTACGCTGAATAATCAGCCTAATACCAGTGTAACGAGTGCTTCGGCTACTGGATCCATCTCTTGCCGCTCCGGCTTTCCACTCCACTCCAAAAGCGAGTCGAGACCCATCCGGAAAGCCCCTTCGTCCAGCATGGATGCACCGGTGAAGACGGCCCAGTAACCCTCACCTGTTGCTGCATCAAAGCGCAGTTGCACCGTGCGTTCCGCGCCCACCAGCTGCAGCTCGCCTGCACGCGCTTCCAGCACCGCTGCCTGCGGAATGTCGGTACCCGTGCCGGCGGCAGCCAGGTATGCCTGCAGCAAAGAGCGAAAGGAGATCCAGAGCTCCTCCCGCACCTGTGCATCGCTCGCGTTAGCGGTCAATTTCGCCCAGAACGATATCGATCGAACCGATTATCGCGACAACATCGGCGAGCAGCCGGCCCCGGCACATCGTATCGAGTGCCTGCAGCGTTGCGAACGATGGATTACGCATATGGACACGGTACGGTTTAGCGGTGCCGTCGGAAACCACGTAGTAGCCCATTTCGCCACGCGGGGATTCAATCGCCTGGTAAACCTCGCCTGCAGGAACCGCGAAGCCTTCCGTGACGATCTTGAAGTGGTAGATGAGCGACTCCATCTCAGTCTTCATCTTGTCGCGATCCGGCAGCACGACCTTTGGCGCGTCCGCAGTCACGGGGCCTTCCGGGATGCCATCGAGCGTCTGCTGGATGATCTTGACCGACTCGCGCATCTCGTCCAGACGGATTACGTAGCGTGCCCACACGTCGCCTTCGGTCGCAATCGGCACCTTGAACTGGAACTTCTCATAACTCGTGTAGGGCATATCGCGGCGAAGATCCCAGTCAACCCCAGAGGCGCGCAGAGGCGGCCCGGTGACGCCCAGTGCGATTGCATCTTCCGGGCTGAGGTAACCGACACCCTTTAACCGGTCCACCCAGATCGGGTTTCCGGTCAACAGGTTCTGGTACTCGTCGATTTTCGCCGGCATGCGCTGGATGAACTTGCGCACGCGATCGAAGAAGTCCAGCGGCGGCTCGAGGGAAACACCACCTATGCGAAAATAGGAAGTCATCATCCGCTGACCGGCGACGTGTTCGAAAAGCCGCAGTACATCCTCACGCTCGCGAAAACAGTAAAGAAATACTGTCAACGCGCCGATATCCATGGCATGCGTACCCAGCCAGACCAGATGCGAGTTCAAGCGGGTCAGCTCGTTGAGCATCACCCGAAGCCACTGCGCACGCTCGGGAATTTCGAGCTGCAGCAGTTTTTCGACCGCCAGGCAATAGCACAGGTTGTTGCTCATGGGGGACAGATAGTCGATGCGGTCGGTGAGCGGGACCACCTGCTGGTAAAACTTTGCCTCGCAGGTCTTCTCAATGCCCGTATGCAGGTATCCGATATCCGGAACGATCCGTAGAACGGTCTCGCCGTCGATCTCGACGACCAGGCGCAGCACACCATGCGTCGAAGGATGCTGCGGACCCATATTCAAGATCATGGTCCGATCTTTCGTCGGGTCTTCCGGGCGTGGTGCGATCAGCGATGCTGTTTCTGTAAACTGACTCATGCTAGCGGTACCCCTCCACGGGGAAATCCTTACGTAAAGGGTGACCCTCGAACTCGTCCGGCATCATGATGCGGCGCAGATTAGGGTGACCGTGAAAGCGTATGCCGAACAGATCGAAGACTTCGCGCTCATAGAAGTCTGCAGAAGGCCAGACCGGAACGATCGAATCGGCGCCCCCGACGATGGAATCCACAAAGATGCGTAGACGCAGGCGCTCCTTCAGCCGGTGCGAGACGATGTGGTAAGTGACCTGGTAGCGAGGCTCTGCCGGAAGCCAATCCACCGCCGTTACATCTTCCAGGAAGTTATAACCAGCCTGCTGAACGGCCTTCGCCGCCTCGCGTATCTGCTCTGGCGCCACCGTGATGGTCAGCTCCTCGCGATCAAACCTTGCGTCGCGGATCAGTGCATCGCCGAGTGCGGCGACGGCCGGGTTGTTGCCCATCTCTGCCAAAACGGCATCGCGGTCAAGCACCCGCCAGCTCCTTTGGCCAGGGTGTTCCTGCATGTTTGGAACGGTCGCCATTACAGATCCGCCTTGTCTGAGGACCAGTCGAGAATGCCTTTTTTCCAGATATAGAAGAAGCCCACCAGCACGAAGCCCAGGTATACGACTATTTCCCAAAAGCCAAAAAGGCGCGACCCGGTGATTGCCGGCAGCTGTCGATAAATCACTGCCCAGGGCAGCATGAACACCGCTTCTACGTCGAAAAGGATAAAAAGCATCGCAACCATGTAGAAGCGAACTGAGAATCTCCCACGTGCGTCCCCTTCGGCGGGAATGCCGCACTCATAGGCAGCCAGTTTTGACTTGTTTGCACGATGTCTGCCGATCAGCCATGAGCCAGTCGCCATGCCGCAGCCCATCGCTACAGCAACCAATACCTGGATCAGCAGTGGTAAATAGTTCCAGAAGTAATGCGGAGCGCTGGTCACAGGTCACACACCTTTTCTTTGATCTCTGTCAAATCTAGAAGGGTGGTCCCAACGCGTCAAGGATGCCGGCCTGGCTGATTTCGCCTGCATGAAGCGGCGAGACAGCCAGGGAGAGGCAGGGGAGAGGTCCTGTTCCGGGTAGGCGGAATCTGCGAAGTTCCAGAATGGATCGCAGGTGGACTTTTACAGCGACGCGCTCAGGTTAAGGAAGGTAGCAGTCGATAGAGTCTGTGACGGAAAGGGAAACCACTCCATGCAGACACTCCTGACGCCCCGCACCAACGTAGAGCAGAATGAACCGGCGACTGCGCACGTGATCGCTCCATTTGTGTCCGGGCAGGCCCGCGTCAAGCCCTCGCGTAACAGCAATCTCGACTCGCTGTTAAAAATTGATCGTGCGCCTCAGAACGAGCCGGCGATGGAAATGCTCGATCTTGACCCGGCGCCCGGCGTTTTTCTAGGGCTGCGCATCGCGCTGCTCTTCAATGCTGGCCTAGGCATCGCTGCCTTGCTCGCATACGAAGCCTGGACGGCGATAGCGCGGTAGCTGGGCAGTCCGCCCACAAGCCGGAAACATTCAATGGCTGTGCGCCGCCAGATCCTGCTCTGAGGAGGTCGGCTTGGCACGCCATGTACCGCTTGCTTCGACAAGGCTGCGGATGTTGGCTGCGCAGGTCCGCATTGAGAAGCGGCGATCAAAGGAACTCTCGGTCCGTTCGGCCATTGCGCCTTGCTCATCCGGGCTCAGCGCCAGCCAACGCTCCAGCAGGCGAAGAGTGCCGTCCTCGGTATCACTTTCCACCAAACCGGTCCCATCCTCGGCGACATAGTTCCAGATGTTGATCTTGTCGGAGATCAGCACCGGAAGCCGACAGGCGATGGCCTCAGCGATGGCGATGCCGAAGTTCTCTTGGTGCGAGGGCAGGATGAAGGCCTCGGCCGCGTAGAAGGCGCCCCACTTAGCATCGCCCTGCAGCATGCCGGGCCAGTGCACGCGGTCCGCAAACCCTTGTTCCCGGGTGATCTCCTCGAGCCCGGCCCGCAAACCTTCCTGGTCCGGACCCGCCATCACCAAATCGACATTCGGATGGGCCAGGGCGACCTGGCAGAAGGCTTTCACCAGCAGATCGCAGCCTTTTTTTTCGTGAATTCTGCTGAGGAAGAGAAGAAAACGCCGGCCCTGGAGCTGTGGATAAAGGGCGTAGAAGGCAACTTTCTGAGCGGCAGGGTCACCAGCCGGACGGCTCGTGCCAAGCGGCACCACAGCACTGCGCCAGCTATGCGGCCAGAAGGTCGGCGCCAGCTCCCGCTCAGCCTCCGTTGTAAAGATCACCCGCTGGGCGTCGTGCAAAACCCGGTACTGAGCGAGCCACCAGAAAATCTGCTTCTTGAAATGCTTGACGGGATAGCGTTCCCGGAACCAGGGATCGAGCATGCCATGAGGGAAGACGAAGTAGGGGACGCCGGAGGATAGTGCGGCTGCCCTTGCCGCGATGCCCGGGTAGGACCAGAGACCATCGACCAGGATCGCGTCGTACCCGGAGGCATGCTGCCGCAGCCAGTGGCGTATCGCATTGCTGTAGCCAAAGGTGGATCTCGTGGGACCAACAGCATGAACGGGAAATGGATAGCGGCTGAGGTAAGAAGCACCCGCTGCATCCAGCGAGAGCACTTCAAGGTCGATGCCGACCTCCCGGTAGCCGCTCGCAAGCTGCAGCAGATTCTCCGGCGGACCGCCACCGGCCGGAGACATGTCGTGAATGACGTGGAGCAAACGCATGGAAGCCTCGTGCACGCCTAACCTTCTTACCTTTAAACCTTAACGTTCCGGCCTGCCACACCGGAGATGCTGTAGTAGACCACAGTACCCAGGGGGCACCAGATTCTACACTGAAGGGAGGGCTCTGTGGATGTGAAGCGGAACGCCGACTCATGCTTCAGCCCGCCAACAGCCTTCGGGTATGCGAGGCAATAACGAGGTCCTCCTCAGCCGACAGGATACGAATGGGAACTTTGCTTACTTCGGCGTGAATAGGAGATTCCGCGCGCGCGTTGGCGTCTACGTCGAGCCGAAAGCCAAGAGGTGCAAGCTTCTCCATGACAGAGGCGCGCAGCGGTGCGCTGTGCTCGCCGATGCCTCCGGCAAACACCAGCAGGTCGGCCCCGCCCAGGGAAATAATCAGCGCCGCAACCTCCTTTGCGATCGAGGTCGCGAAAGAGTCAAAGGCCAGAGCAGCAGCGGCCCTGGCCTCAGGCTTTGCTTGCGAGTCCTGCATGGTCTCCTCGAGCTGCTGCATGTCGCCGGTCCCCTCGGCTATCGCCGCCAGACCTGCCTTATGGTTCACCAGCTGCTCTAGATCATCGATTGATAAACTGCTCGCACGAGCCATGAAGAAGAGCACCCCAGGATCGATATCGCCGGTCCTGGTCGCCATCAAGATGCCGCCGGCTGGCGTCAGCCCCATACTTGTGTCAATTGATTGACCCTCCCTGGTGGCGCACAGGCTTGATCCACTCCCGAGATGCGCGAGCAGGATCCGCTCCGGCAGAGGCTCGGGTTCGGTTCGGAGCTGCCGGATGAGTGACTCGTACGAAAGCCCGTGAAAGCCGTAGCGTTCCACCCCGGCCCCTGCGTACTCGGCAGGTATCGGGAGCCGCTTCGCAACTGGCGGCATGGTTTGATGGAAGGTCGTGTCGAAGCAGGCCACTTCGACCGCGTCAGGAAAGAGCTTCTCGGCTTGGTCGACCAGCCTGAGTGCGCCCGGCAGGTGAAGCGGCGCGAAGTGGATCGCCTGCTCCAGCATCGTGTGAACCTGCGGCGTCAACCGGGTGTGCTGGCATAACCGCGGGCCGCCGTGCACCATGCGGTGACCCACGGCAAGCGGCTTCGCGCCTCCGCTATGCTCGGCAAGCACCTGAACGATCGCATCCAGCGCTTCCTCCTGGGTCCCGAGGCGATGGTCAGAAGAGCCAAGCTTCTGACCCGCCTCATCGTGGATTGACAGGGTACCCCCGCCCTGACCGATGCCGCTGGCCGTGGCGGTCAGCGTGGCCCGCTCGCCGGCGAAATTTGCTTTAGTGTCCGGGATGAACAGACCGGCTTTGAGGGACGAAGAACCTGAGTTAAGGACCAGGATCGCATCCTGGACCGCCGTTTCCGAGACCTCAACGCGTTCTGCTGGATTGGCACTCACGCATTGTCTCCGCCGGTTTCCTCCCGGAGTTCCGCAGGATTCGCACCCTTGTTCCAGACCCAATCCCGTACTTCCGGCATGTCCTCGCCATGTTCGGAGACATAAAGATGATGCTCCTGCATCTTCTCAGAATGGAGCTGCTCGGCCTCGGCCACGTACGCGGCGAGCTTCGGCGTGCGCCGTACCGCGTCCAGCACCAGAGTGAACCGGTCGATATGGTTCAGCACGCACATGTCAAAGGGGGAGGTTGTCGTACCTTCCTCCCGGAAGCCGTGCACGTGAAACTGGAACTCGTTCGCTCGCCCGTTGACCAAGGAGTGGATCAGCGCCGGATAGCCATGGTAGTTGAAGATAACCGGCTTATCGGTCGTGAATAACCGGTCAAAATCGGGATCAAGTAGACCATGCGGGTGCTCACTCGGTCGCTGTAAGGTAAATAGATCGACCACGTTGACGACCCTTACCTTGAGCTCCGGGTAACGGTGCCGCAGGATGGAGACTGCGGCCATGGTTTCCAGCGTCGGCACATCGCCGGCGCAAGCCATGACCACGTCGCAATCCTTGCCGGGAGTGCCGGCTCCGTCCGGTCCGGTTGAGCCATCATTGCTTGCCCAGGTCCAGACACCGAGACCCGCCGTGCAGTGCCGGACCGCGTCGGCCATCGACAACCAGACCGGCGCCGGTTGTTTGCCGGCAATAATCAGGTTGACATAGTTGCGGCTACGCAGGCAGTGGTTCGCGACCGAGAGCAGGCAGTTGACATCAGGCGCTAGATAAATGCGCACGATCTCAGCTTTTTTATTTGCGACATGGTCAATGAAGCCGGGATCCTGATGCGAAAAGCCATTATGATCCTGCCGCCAGACATGCGAGGTAAGCAGGTAGTTGAGCGAAGCGATCGGTTTGCGCCAAGGCAGGTGGTGGCAGGCCTTGAGCCACTTGGCATGCTGGTTGAACATGGAATCCACGATGTGGATAAAGGCTTCGTAGCAGGAGAAGAAGCCATGCCGACCGGTCAGCAGATAGCCTTCCAGCCAGCCCTCGCACATGTGTTCGCTCAAGACTTCCATCACCCGGCCGTCGACCGCAAGATTCTCGTCGACACTCTCGTACTTCTCGTCCCAGCGCTTCGGCGAGGCTTCGTAGATGGCCTCCAGACGGTTGGACGCGGTCTCATCCGGACCGAAGACACGGAAGTTTCGCGAGTCAAGGTTGGCGCGCATGACATCGCGCAGGTAAATACCGAGTATGCGGGTCGCCTCAGACTGGGTTTCACCCGGGTTCTCGATAGCGACTCCATACTCCTCAAACGGCGGCATCTCAAGCGGCGTCAGGAGCCGCCCGCCGTTTGCGTGCTCGTTCATGCCCATGCGGAGCTTGCCTTTCGGGGCGATATCGGCATATTCCTTGCGCAGCGTGCCGTTTCCATCGAAGAGCTCTTCCGGCTTGTAGGAGCGCATCCACTCCTCGAGCTGCTTGAGGTGCTCAGGGTTGGTACGTACCTGCTCCAGCGGAACCTGGTGCGCTCTCCAGGTGCCCTCGATCGGCTTGCCGTCGACGAACTTTGGACCCGTCCAACCTTTGGGTGTTCGCAGGATGATCATCGGCCAACGCGGCCGGTCTCCCTTGATCTCACTCTTCTCGCCGCTCCTCGCAGCTTGCTGAATGGCCTGGATCCCGGCATAGGCCTGCTCCATGGCTTCGGCCATCTTCTCGTGCATCGGCAGTGGGTCGTCGCCGGTAACGAGGATTGGTTCATAGCCATAGCCGTGGAAGAGAGAGACCAGCTCAGCCTCCGGAATGCGTGCCAGCACAGTCGGATTTGCGATCTTGAAGCCGTTCAGGTTGAGGATCGGCAGAACGGCGCCGTCGGTTTTAGGATTGATGAACTTGTTGGAGTGCCAGCTGGTGGCCAGGGGACCGGTTTCGGCCTCGCCGTCGCCCACGACGCAGGCGACGATCAGGTCAGGGTTGTCAAAGACGGCGCCGAAGGAGTGCAGCAGTGAATAGCCCAGCTCTCCGCCCTCGTGGATGGAGCCGGGAGTGTCGGGCGAAGCATGCGAGGGAATGCCGTATGGCCAGGAGAAGCGGCGGAACAGCAGCTTCATGCCGCTCTTACTACGCTCGACATCTGGGTAAATCTCGGTGTATGAACCTTCCAGGTAATCCTGCGCGACAAAGCCAGGGCCGCCGTGACCAGGCCCCATGACAAACAACATGTTGGCCTGGTGCTCGCAGATGATGCGATTGAGGTGTGTCCAGATGAAGTTGCAGGCGGTTGTTGTACCCCAATGCCCCAGCAGGCGCGGCTTGATGTCCTGCGGAGTCAGCGGACGCTCGAGCAGCGGGTTGTCCTGCAGGTAAATCTGCCCGACTGTAAGGTAGTTTGCAGCACGCCAGTAGGCATGCATTTTGTCGAGCAGCTCAGGGCTCAGGACCGGCATAGGCGCTCTCCTCTCGCCGCGCTATTCTCGCGGGCAATCGCACTAGTCTGCACCTGCAAGGTAGACAGCAGGTGAACGGAACTCATTCCTATGCTGGGGGGATGCGCTTTTGCAACTGCGCGGCGGCCCGTTCCGGCTCGAAAGGCTGCCGAAAGCTGTGGTAGATTCGGTTGCAGGCCGGAGAGATGGCAGAGTGGTTGAATGTACCGCCTTGGAAAGGCGGCGTACTCGAAAGGGTACCCAGGGTTCGAATCCCTGTCTCTCCGCCATGGTACAACGTAAGCGCGCTTTAGAATCAGCATAAGCAGCGCAAAATGAATGGTTTATGGCGCTTCAGCTTTACTCCGCATTAACCCCCTGTTTAAGCTTTATCAGGTCTCACCCCTGAAATTGGTACAAAACGGCAGGGCTGGTACAACGGCTTTTCGCCACCACGCACTACCAGCCTGGCGCAACTGCGCTCGACAACAAGCGTCATAAAGTCAAGCACAACCGACTAAAATATATTACTTAGGGTATCTGCTACTGAGGCGATGCTGTTGGACACCGGCGAGTGACGATGGCATACTCCAGCAACGTCCGAAATTTCAAAAGGAGGGGAAATGGCAACCGCAATCAGTCCGGTACGCAACAGGTTTGGCGTTGCAAGCCGCCTTCTGAGACTTTCCCGTGAAATGGCCTCCGAACGCCAGACTATCGGTGACGCTGCCGTGCTCCGTAGAGACGCCGAGGATCAGCTAGCCTACTTCCGCAAGTTGCGTGTCCGTGCGAACGCCGATATAGATAACACCGGCTCTGAAGACGTTCACTGAAGCAGTGCCCGGGTTTACGCCACGGCCAGAACCGGGCACAATCTGGCTGGTTCTGGATTCCGTAATCGGATTTCCAGAGACACGGGTGGGTCAACCCAGAACCGAACATGTCCGTGATACCGGTTTTGGTTCTTGGCAATACGCAGATTTGCTCAGACGACCGCGAACCCGTCCTGCTGGTGTCGCCTCTTACCTCTCAAGCAGACCTACGATCTAGCGGAGACATCTTGATTGATACAGATCAGGAAACCGCCTCCTCAAGAGAAGTCGCCTCATTCTCAGTCACATCCAACCTGTGCTGAAGTCAGACCCTAGCCAAGTTAATAGGCAATTTTCGCAATATGACTTGGACCGTGCCCTTGCACAGGTCGCTTGGCTCTTCGGTCTTACCGAATAGAAGATGGCGGACTACCGCCATCGAACGAAAACTTTCTTGCCGCCACTGTCATTGCCGCCGTGCGCCGGGCATGCGAGCCGCGTATCAGTGCGGCGGACGCCAAGGTCGAGCTGGTTCTTGTCGAGAGCATTCAGCTTGGCGACTTTAATTCTCGAAAGAGTAGTTAGGTTATAACATCCAGCAGAGTCTGAGATAACGGTTGTCCTCTTTGATTTGCTAACAGGAGCGGCAATGACAGTCCGCGTCGCAAAATATCTTGTATCTCACTTATCCCAGGTAGAAATACATCAACGCCTTCGCGCAAGATGACTGGAAGGTTAATCGGAGTCTGACTCTCAATCTGGGTCTGACCTGGATCCTTACTTTCGCGGGGCATTAGGCCACCAACGAGAGCGTTTCGCTGAGCAAAGCATGTGCGCCTGGCCCGGACGGGCGCTTCCGGCCTCTCATTCGCGGCGAGTTTACGACGTCCTGAACCGCCACTGCATCAACTCGCCCGATATGAATCCCAATGACACTATCTTCGGCCAGGTGACCGGTATTTCCGGAACCTCGCGTAATGGCCAATTGGGAGCGCGCGTGCAGTTCTAAAGTGACAATCGCGCATCGCATCGATTGTAGCCAAACGCGGTCGCAAATTACGTCGAGGAGATTGCTCGTGTTCCCAGTCCCCCGTTGCTGCACCGCAGCGAATCTGATCGCAGCCACGCTGCTGGCCCCGGTAGCGCTCGCGCAAAACAATGGTAAGCGCCCTGTCGATTATGCTAATCCCCTCGTGGGCACTGCTCCCCTCGATAACCAGCAGCTCATCGGTAACGCTCCGCCCCCGGGAGAGCAACTCTACTCGGGCTTCACGTCGCCCGGCGCCACCCTGCCCCATAGCTCCACAGAGATGGCCCCTATCAATGCTAATCTCGCTTTGCAGTACGTAGCAGGCGTACCGGCAACGTACTACTATCCCAACCGCTCGATCTTCGGCTTCTCCTACGGTGGCTACGGCGGTGGCGGCGGCCCCACCATCATGCCTGTTGTCGGCGACTGGGCTCCCCCTCCCCAACGCACTCCCTCGATCTACGAGAAGAAGCGCGAAATCGCCTCCCCGGGTTATTACAGCGTTTTTCTCGATGATTTTCATGTCCAGGCCGAGATGACCGCCACCACCTGGACCGGCCTCTATCGCTTCACTTTCCCTTCTACGGACCAAGCTCACATCCTCGTAGACACCGACCGTACTGGCGGCTCCATCGAGATCGTTGGCAACACCACGGTGCGCGGACAGGTAGCTCAAGGAGACGGTCATCGCGGACGTAGCGCCGACAATGAGTACTTCATCGCAGAGTTTTCGCGCCCGTTCCAGTCCTTCGGCGCCTTCAAGGAGCTTCCTCCTTCGCACTTTCCTGCGCACGGCACGTTGCTCGGCGACAAGGAAGTTGAGCCGGATAACCGCGGGATCTCCGGCCTCTACGCTGGCGGCTATCTGCAGTTTTCAACTCACGCCGGCGACCAGATACTCGTTAAAATTGCGCGCGGCTCCAGCTATGAGGCAGCTGAGCAGCGGCTCAGGCAAGAAGACCCAGGCTGGGAGTTCGACCGAGTCCGTGCGCAAGCTGAAGCCGCCTGGGCTGACAAGCTAGGCAGGATCGAGGTACAAGGTGGTACGGAGAAGGAGAAGATGCTCTTTTACTCCTGCCTCCTCCACTCCTTCGACAGCCCCCGCTTGGTCGCGCGCAAGGGCGAGCCCTTTACCGGCTTGGACGGTGCGAAAAAGGTCGCCGCCTACAACCGGTATGGCCCCGTGCCGTTCTGGGATACGGGGCGCAATCAGATCGTCCTGCTAACCCTGCTGGAGCCTGAGGTCAAGGCCGATATTTTGCGCTCAGAGCTCGATATGGCTCGCGAGTCCGGCTACATGGGCACGTCTTTCCACGGCGACAATGCTGTCTTTATGTATCTTGGCGACTGGGAGCGCGGGCTCGACTTCGATTGGGCCGGCACCTACGAGTACCTGCGCAAGAACGCCACCGATCCCGCCGGTCCCCGCAATTACCTCGCCGAGTACATGCAGCAGGGATGGATCTCCGACTTCATTCCACCGAACAATCCCAGTCCGCCGTATGCCGGCGGCAAGGCCGGTGCCGCTACCACGCTTGAGTACAGCTGGGACGACTACGCCATGGCGCAGTACGCCAAGCGCCTCGGCAAACAGAACGATGCCGCCATGTTTCTCAAGCGCGCGGCGAACTACCGGAACGTCTTCGATCCCTCGATCGGCTTTGTACGCGGCCGCACTGTAGACGGCAAGTGGATCACCCCGTTTGATCCCGGCGAGCCGTACTACAACTTCATGATGAAGGAAGCCTCCGGCTGGTCGACACTCTGGCTGACGCCCTACGATGTGCAGGGACTTGAAAATGAGCTCGGAGGCCGCGAGAAGTTCGTCGCCAAGCTCGATCAATTTTTCTCGACCCCTTACACGGCCAAGGGCGTGTGCCGCGACTGCACAGGGCTGGTAGGTGAGTACGTACAGGGCAACCAGCCTGATCAGCAAGCAGCCTACTACTATGACTGGGCAGGGCAGCCATGGAAGACACAGGCCCTGGTGCGCCGCATACTTCGCGAGATGTACGGCAGTGACGCCTCCGGCTATGCCTTTCCCGGCATGGACGACCAGGGCTCCACCTCCTCCTGGTACGTAATGAGCGCGATGGGCTTCTACACCGTGGACCCATCGAGCCCCAACTACATCCTCGGCAGCCCGATCTTCCGCCACGTTACCATGCACATGGGCACTGGAAAGACGTTTGAGATCGTGGCTGACAACAACTCGGATGCAAACATTTACATCCAGTCCGCCACCCTCAACGGCAAGCCGTGGAACAAGCCTTGGTTCTCCCACGCCGAGATTGCAAATGGCGGAAAGCTGGTGCTTACCATGGGGCCTGAGCCGAATAAGCAGTGGGGCAGTGCGCCTGAAGATGCGCCACCGTCGATGTCGCAGCCCGAATAAGTGAGAGCAGCCGCCCAGCCGAAACCGGCAGCTCAGGGGCTCTGCTGCGTCAATCAACTGGGACGTGTTCGCTTGACTTCGTACCCCAGCCCTTATGCTGCAATATCGAAATCGCGTTCAGAACGAAGTGAACTTCGTTCTTAACGCCTCAGTTGCAGGTCAGGCGGCGCCCGCGCCTGATCATACGCATGATCTCGAATCGGCTGGAGATTCATTACTCCCTTGTGGAGCAACGTGACGCGAAATGGAATATCAGTAAACTGAGCGCATGCCGATTCGCGCATGTATTTTAGCCGTGACCCTGTGCTCCATCGCCGGTACTGCTCTTCATGGCCAGAGCACGGCGTCGTTGCTGGTGCTTTCCAAGCACGATCACACACTAGCGGTGATAGATCCCGGCACATTGCAGGTCAGGGCGCGAGTGCCGGTTGGCGACGATCCGCATGAGGTAATCGCGTCGACGGACGGCACCCGGGCCTATGTCTCCAACTACGGCTTTGGTGCCTTTCATACACTGGCGGTCGTCAATTTGGTGGCTCAGAGGGCGATGGCGCCCATCGATCTTGGTGCTTTACGCGGGCCGCACGGGCTGATCTTTGAAGGCGGCAAGACGTGGTTCACCGCCGAGTCGGCGAAGGCGCTGGGACGCTACGACCCTGCAACGGGCAAAGTTGACTTAATCCTGGTACGGGGCAGAACCGGACGCACATGATCTGGGTCTCTGCGAGTGGCCAGCAGATCGTGACGACAAATGTAAGCTCCGGGACGGTGAGCATCTTCACGCAGGAACCAGTTCACATGCCCGGTGCGCCACCGGATGCTTCAGGTTCAGGTACAGCCGGACCGCGTCCACACGGGCCGCCTCCTGGCACTCCGCCCATGCCGCGTATCGACTGGAACGAGACGGTGGTCCGGGTAGGCAGCGGCTCGGAGGGCTTCGACGTTTCACCCGATAAGCAGGAGATCTGGGTAGCCAATGCGCAGGACGGCACACTTTCTGTCGTGAGCCTGCCTGGGAAGAAAGTGCTCCAGACATTGCAAGTGAACGCGTTTGGAGCCAACCGGCTCAAGTTCACACCGGATGGCCGGACCGTGCTCGTCTCCAGCGGACCGGAGCTTGTGGTACTCGATACAGCTACTAGAACTGTCAAAACACGTGTGCCCATTGGGCATGGCTCCGGAGGCGTTCTTGTGGAACCTGACGGCGCACGCGCGTTTGTGGCATGTGGGCCCGACAACGTCGTAGCTGTTATCGACCTGCGAACCCTGAAGGTGACGGGTCACGTGCATTCCGGCGACGAGCCCGATGGAATGGCATGGGCGGTGCGTCGGTAGATCTGGCCTCCTCTGAGGCGTTTAGCTTCCGCCTGAGGCGCTCGTGGGTTTATCCATTCCGCAAAGCCCGTCTCCAAAAACGGTTGTCTAAACGCCGTTCGGGCAAGCAGAGCTACCTGAGGCATCGCGCGACTCAAGCGTGAGGGTAAATCAGAAGACACAGGGCACCGGACATCGAAGTAACTGAACGACATCGTTGAAGCAGAGTGATGACGGGCTGGAGCAGATCATCAAATCCCTCGAGGCATCTAGACAGCGAAGACAGCCAGGGCGACCATCAAGGGCTTAGAGGTTACACGCATACTTCTCTGCGAGATCACTGCTTCACTTGCAAACGAGGCGTGCAGGGTGACGTCCGCTTCGGAGCCGCGTTTTGAAATAGCGCCTAATCATTAGATCGGCTATTCCGAGCCCGCGCTTCAGATCGTTTGTGCAACAGAGCCCGAATTCGAGATAACTCCTTAACGGTAGATCTTCTACGATGAAGCAGCTGCGTGTGTTCGCCAAGCGCTGGCGAATCCACTACAACAGCATCCGGCCGCATCTTTCGCCGACAGATCACCGGCACTGAAAGCATGGCTGACACAACGAACAAGTTTTATAGGGAGGCCGAAACAACCATGCGCCTCTCAATTCTTTATGGAGAAATTACCTGAAGGCGCAAATGGCTGCGCTGCATTCACTCATCCACCGCAAGAAAGATCGGGTAAGCCAGTCTGCTGCCGCGCACTAGCGCGGCAGCAGAAGGGACCGTGCTTATGACGCACTCTCTACAGAGGTCACGTCGTTTCATTCTGAAGCAGGAGTCCCAACAAAGGCTTGCGTCACGCGAGTCGAGCTGTTGGAACAAGTACCTACGATGTCGCCGGAGTTCTTGATGTGGTGGGGAGTACAGGCATACTCTCCAGGAGTAGCAATCTGAGTGTATGTAGTACCGTCAAAGTAGAATGGGAGAAGGATCTGACTCTGATTGTAGAAGTAGCCTACAACGTCGCCCGTTGCATTGATAGAGGTCGCTACGGTGGAAGTTGCCCCAGGAAACTTAACACTCGTTAGGGCACCGTTGTTAAGTATAAATCCCACGGCGTTTCCACCATTACTGTTTGTTTCATAACTGCCCACGATCACGCCGTTATCATTAACATCATTAAGAGATGTGCTGTAGCTCCCAGGTACTTGGTAGGCCCTGTAAGTCCCACCTTCTAAAATGAACCCCTCCTGAGACACGCTAGCCGTCGTAACGTTCCCGACAATAACTCCGGAAGAGTTTATACTCGTCGGATTCGAAAACGAAGTAGCTTTCCAGGAAGCGGGAACCGCGATGGTGGTGAGATTGCCGGAACTATCCATGACGAATCCAGTGAAAGGCCCGTAGCCGACCAGCTTACCTCCGTCACCGATTGCATTGATCACCGTGTATGGAGAGCCTGAGGTTGGAACACTGATCGTTTTATAGGTGCCGTTCGTTTCGGAAAATCCCCAAACCCCATTGGCGAAGTTGGTGTACCAGCCCACCAACTCTCCGGTGGGCGAGAGATCCGTTCCGATGGTACTGAATGCATTCGGTGAGGGATCCTGAAAGTATTTAAAGTTATAACTCTGGGCCTGTGCCGCTGCTGAACCAGCGACAATCAACACTCCGAGAACGCCTGCAGTTTTCACCAAAGTATTTATCATGTTCTCTCCAGCGCTTCAAGGTTAGATCGCTCCATTCGCTCCCCCTCAGAATGGAGAGAACGTTGTAGCAGTGCGATCATAGCTAGGCAGTGTTTCTACACTTGTCACGCAATTGTCACTTACATGTCACTCTTTTCTACGGCTCTGGTGCAAATAGAGTGGGCGGCTGCGCCAGCCGCGCGAGTCGGCACCCGCCATTCCGCCGCGAGACAGCAATCCAGATGGCAAGCTCAGCCTTATCCCCAAGGCGTAGGCGTATGAGCGAGAATTTCCCCCGTAGTTTAGTGCGAAGATTGATCAGTTCCTCCCGGTCAGCGGATATGCTGGGACACTATCTCTGTCGTTTCCTGCCAAGGAGTTTCTCGCCTCTATGCGTCGTGATCATCTGTTCGCCGTCGGATTATTCTCTGTTTCTGGATGTTGCGGTCCACTGTATGCGCAAACAGCTGTGCCCACTGCAGCCCCTGTCCCTGGAAGCTACGATCCGCGGCTCACCTTTGCGCCGCTCACACTGCCCGATCCGGTCAACGCCTACCGCTCGAGCAGTGGCACGCCCGGACCAGCGTACTGGCAGAACCGGGCCGACTACGAGATGCATGCAGTCCTCGACACCGCGGGCAAGATGCTGCGCAACGACGAAACCATTACCTACACCAATAACAGCCCAGACCCATTACCCAGTCTGTGGGTGCACATGGAGCAGAACATCTACCGCAAGGATTCGCGCGCGAAGCTGGCCAATGGAGGCCAGCCACGCCGGCGGCAAATACAGGATGACGAGGCAAACTCCGGCGGCCAGTCGACAGAAGGCTTCGTCCTGGAGTCGGTAGAGGTGGAAGTAGGCAAAGCCCACTACACGCCGGTGACCGTGATGGAAGATACGCGGATGCAGGTACGTCTGGAGCAGCCTCTTGCGCCGAAAGGCGGCGTGATCAAGCTCCATATCCACTACCACTACCAGATCCCCGGAGTATGGGGTGGGCGTACCTCATGGGGCACGTCAAAGCAGGGCGAGATATACGACATGGCACAGTGGTACCCGCGCATGTGCGTCTACGACGACCTGCGCGGGTGGGACACCCTGCCTTACATCGGTAGCGAGTTCTACCTCGAGTATGGGAGCTTCAACTACTACGTCACCGTCCCGAGCGAGATGATCGTGGCGGGCTCAGGCGAGCTGGTGAACCCGAAGGATGTGCTGACCCGGACCGAGCTTGAGAGGCTCGCCGCCGCACGCGCCAGCGACAAAACAGTGGCCATCCGGAGCGTCGCTGAGGTGAAGGATCCGGCGAGCCGTCCAAAGCAGGGTGGGGAGCTGACCTGGCACTTCCACATGGACCACACCCGCGATGTCTCCTGGAGCGCGAGCCCTGTCTTCGTGTGGGACGCTGCACGCATCAATCTGCCCGACGGTAAGACCAGTTTGGCCGAGAGTGTCTACCCACCCGAGAGCGCAGGCGATGAGGCCTGGGGTCGCTCGACCGAGTACGTCAAAGATACGGTTGAGCGCTTTTCGAAGCAGTGGTTTCCATACCCATGGCCCGCAGCCATCAACGTCGCGGGCTTCTCGACAGGGATGGAGTACCCGGGCATCGTCTTCGACGGCATTGAGGACAAAGGCAAGACGCTCTTCTGGATCACCGCGCATGAAATCGGCCACGATTGGTTCCCGATGATCGTCGGCTCCAACGAACGGCGGAATGCCTTTATGGACGAGGGCTTCAATACCTTCATCGACATTGCGGAATCGGCGGAGTTCGAGGGCGGAGTCTATGGACCGAAGCGCGACTCTGAGTACTCCGCAGGAGGGGAACCGCCAGACACCATTCTCAAAGTGCTCGATGACCCGGCCGCGCCGACCATCCTGATGCCGGCTGATGCCTACCCCTTCCAACTCGGTCACCCGGTGAGCTACTTCAAGGGCGCATACGGCATGGTGCTGCTGCGCGAGCAGATTCTAGGCAAAGATCGTTTCGACTGGGCGTTTCGCAAATACATCCGTGACTGGGCATACAAGCATCCGGCTCCGTCTGACTTTTTTCGCGCCATGCAGAGCGAAGGCGGCGAGGATCTGAGCTGGTTCTGGCGCGGCTGGTACATGAACAATTGGCGCTTTGACATGGCCGTCTCCGGGATCACGGGCAACCGTGTGACGCTCATCAACAAGGACCAGCTGGTGCTGCCGGCCACGGTCGAACTGAGGTATACCGACGGTACGACCGACTGCTTTCGCGTTCCAGTAGAGACCTGGGAATCCAAGAGCGAGATAGTCCTGACGGGAGAGAAGCCGGTCGCGTCCGCGACTATCGACCCCGACCACATGCTCCCGGACGATGATCGCAGCAATAACACATCTCCCGGGCAGAAGTAGTTCTTCTACGGCGCATAAGCGTTTGTTATCAGCTAGATAAGCATGATCTCTGTGTTAGGCTTTGGCCAATCCGAGCTCTGTTTTGCCAAGTTGCACCGTGTTCTCCTCTCGATCCAAGTAGGACGGAGCCTTCACTGCCTTCTTTTTGGCGCTCCTCTTGTACCCGAACTCTCAGCAACTCAATGTGAGCGGTCGTGTGCTCCTCCCAGCAGAGGCTGATTCGCTATAGCCCGAGGGCTTGCACCTGAACAACCACCAGCGCCGACCAGCGCCTTTGTACCCATTCTCTGGTCCGGCCCCTTGATGAAGTCGTGAGGAGGCGTTTATGCCTAGGAATACATTTCTGTATGGATCAAGAAACTATGTGTTGGCGCTTCCACTACTCGCGCCGTTGGTGCTTATCGTTGAGCCGTCTCTCGCGCAGACTTTTCGCGGAAATATCAATGGCAACATCGTCGATCCTGCCGGCGCGGTGGTCACCGGAGCCAAGGTAAGTGCCATCGAGGTCGCAACCTCTTCCTCGCACGAAGCCGTCTCCTCCGGCGCAGGCGAGTTTTCATTTGAGGATCTCCCCGCTGGCGCCTATACCGTCAGGATTCAGGCAAACGGCTTCCAGAGCACCGAAGTCAACGGCGTGCAGGTGCTCGCCGGCAAGGTATACACGCTACCGGTGAAGCTGAACCTCGCACAGCAGGCCGACACCGTCCAAGTCTCCGCGAATGCTCTTTCGCTCGATACCACCACGATCGCGCAGACGACCACCCTCTCCGGCAACGCACTGCAAAGTACGCCTCTTAACGGTCGCGACTTCACCCAGCTTCTTGGCACCTCGGCGTCCTTTTCCGGTTACAACAACACCGGCTCGGTCAACGGGCTGCGCAACGACCAGCTCAACTACACCATCGACGGCACCGATAACAATGACCTCTATCTTCAGGCCGACGCCGTCAACCAGGGCGGCATCTCCGGCATCGCCGGTGTTATCTATCCCATCGACGCCCTCGACGAATACTCCCTCCAGACCACCGGCAACGCCGAATCCGGCCGCAGCCCTGGCGGAACTCTCAATGTGACGACCAAGTCCGGCACCAATCAGATTCACGGGGACGCGTACTACTTCAACCGCAATGAAGCCCTCGCCGTATCCTCACCGTTCACTGCCCCTGGCTCCGGCAACACGCCCCTACGCAATCAAAATTACGGCGGCTCCATCGGCGGCCCCATCTGGAAGGACCACACCTTCCTGTTCCTCGACTACGAGGAGCAAAAATTCATCATCGGCGCCATCAACACCGTTACAGAGCCCTCGCCCGCGTACCAGAGAGAAGCACTTGCCGTGCTGGCCAACGTAAATCAGACCTACGGCAACTATGCTCCGGTCACGCCCAGCGCGGTCTCAGAGAACATCCTCAGCACTCTCTGGCAGCCATCCGTCATCGCCAATCTGCCGGGTACTCCCCTGAATTACTCCAGCAGCGCCCCTGAGAACGGTTACAGCCACAACGTCGTCGCGAAGCTTGACCACAACTTCAGCGAGAAGAGCCACCTCTCCGGCCGCTACTACTTCGGCCAGGGCTACGCCGACGCGCCGCTCGGCTCCTACCTGCCGGAGTACTTCCAGGTCGTTCCCTCGCACATCTCCAACTACGATGTGGTTTGGAACTACAGCCTTCATCCCAACCTGACCAACCAGGTGGACGCCGGTGTCAGCTACTTCACCCAAGGCTTCGCCGATGCTGTACACAGCCAGAACCCGCTTACTCTTGCCGGCCTCAACACAGGTTCCGCGCAGTCCGGCTCTCCGGATATCGCCATCAACGGCTTTGACCAGATAGGCGTCACGCCTACCTCGGGCCGCAATGACATAACCGGCCAGATCTCCGACATTCTCTCCTGGAATATCGGCAGGCATCAGCTTCGTTTTGGACTCGAGTTCCGCCGCGCGTATATCGACCTCTACTACAACTTTGGCGGCCGCGGTACCTTCAACTTCGGGACGGACGGGGTCCTCGGGCCCTGGTCAATCGCTGCCACCAATGGTTCCGTGACCGATACAAACGTCCTGAACCTGGCCGATTTTCTGGCCGGCTACGCATTCCAGTCCACCATAACCCTCGGCACCCAGGAGCGCTTCCTCTACACCCATACCGGTAGCGCCTTCGCGGAAGACTCCTGGCAGCTCAGTCCGAGGCTCAACGTCAACCTCGGCTTGCGTTACGACTACCAGCAGCCCTTCTACACCAACCCGGCGAACACCTCCATCTTTGATCCTTCCGCGGGTGGCCTCGTCGTCACCGGCGCCGGCAACAGCTCCCCGGAGTACGGCTACAACAGCACAAAGCTCGATCTCTCCCCGCGCATTGGCTTCTCCTACCAGCTCACCCCCACTACAGTGGTGCGCGGCAACTATGGCGTCTATTTCGACCAGCCCGCCGGCCAGGCCTTCTTCGGCAATCTCGGCATTCCCAACCAAGGTGCGAGCGGTATCAACAACAATCCCATTGGATCTGAGCCCAACGAGGCCATCATCCTCACCAACTCCACCACTGCGCCGACACCTATCTGGACCGCCAACCAGCCCACCCCGATCTTCACTGCCGCTGCGGGCCAGCCCACCGGCTCCAATGTGGTCTCCATCTACTCGGTCACGCGCAACTTCAAAACTCCCTATGCTCAGATCTTCGGCCTCAACATTGAGCAGAGCATCGGCCGCGACTGGCAGTTCGACATCGGCTACGTGAGCACCGGTAGCCGCCACAATCTTGTCCTGCAGGACATTAACCAATCGGCTCTCGGGGCCAATAACATTTCGGTTCCTTACAACTCCACCACCTGCCCGGCAGCGTTCAGTCTCGCGACGCCGACTACGCCGGGGAACGACCAGCAATGCTCGCGCCCCTACTTCGCGCAGTTCCCTAACTTCGGCGTCATCAACCAGATCAACACCGCCGGTACAACCAGCTACAACGCGCTGCAGCTTTCCCTGCGCAGCAGTGCGTGGCACGGCTTCACCAGCCAGTTCTCCTATGGCTGGAGCCACAATCTCGACGACGCCACCGGGTTCAACATCAATCCTCAGAACTCGCTCGATCTACGCGGGGATTACGGCAACTCTGGTCTCGACATCCGCAGTCACTTCACTGCCTACCTCAACTACGACATCCCCGGCCTCCCTTACGGCCCAAGTGCGCTCACCCACGGCTGGGAACTCAACAGCATCGTCAAGTTTCAGGATGGTGAGCCGCTCAACATCCTCTCCGGCACCAACAACAGCGGCACCGGTGAGAACGAAGACCGCGCCGAAATCACCGGCACGGCTCTCAACGCGAACCGCTCCGTGGTCAACTACTCAGCCGCGCAATACCTTAATCCCACCAGCTTCGCTGCCCCGGCTACCGGGACTTACGGCAATCTCCGCCGGAATCAGATCACGGGACCCGGGTTCGGCGACGTCGATCTCTCACTTGTCAAGAACGTCCCTGTCTACAAGGAGCGAGTCCGCGCGCAGTTGCGCGTGGAAATGTTCAACGTTCTCAATCGCGTCAACCTGGCCCAGCCGGGCACCAATAGCACCAGCGGCGCTACAGCGAATGTCAGCTCCGGTCCATCGTTCGGCACGAGCACTTCTACAATCGGTGTTCAATACGGCGCCCCCGGCATTGGCGCCGGTGAACCCTACAATACGCAACTCGCTGTGAAGATCCTTTTCTAGGCGAGCTATGTGCCACCGCCGCGCGGGCACCACCGTCGGCCCGCACTTCCCACCTGTTGCATCATCACGACTCATGCAACGCAGCCGTCAGCTCTGTTGGACTCCCGACCTGGTACGCGACGTGTCTAAGCTGCAATCCCCATCTCAGGCTCCGTTGCACGATCGAGCGGGGCCTGAGGCGGGAAGCCGTCAGCGGTGCGATGGAGCCGTGTTTAAGCGTCGTCGGTTCCTGTCGAAATCTCCTGCGCAGTATCCGCTGGTACTCGATCTGCGGGATCTCGTACCGAGATCCGGAGATGATGGCAGAGCACGGCGTGAACGTCGACCTTCCCACGCTCTTCCGCCGAGGCAGCGTTACACGCCCCCGATTTAGAGAAGCGAGTGCGGCTACCAGGGCTATGGCTCGAGACTCTGCGGGTGGACGAACCTATACCAGGGTGGGTGGCCGGTGGAAGTACCTCGTCCTGGCAGTCGACAAACACGCGTGCTGATCGACTCTTTACTGCTGAGGGAGGAACACGCGCGCAGCGCATTGCTTCTGAGTAAAACTGTGACCACGATGCACGACTGGCCGCCCACTCAGCGATATGCGTCGCCCGGTTGCCTATACTCGCTCGAAGTTTATCGAGACACCCTTGCTGCACGCGTAAACTCTGCCGCGCTATGGACAGGGTACGACGTACGGCGCCGATGACCGCGGCTCCTTGGTTAGAACTCAAAGCGCAGTGCGAACTGGATCTCACGCGGCGTACCGGAGCCCACAGGCGTAATCGGGTTTACGATGGCCGTGTTCAGGTTCACTGTGGTAGTAACGCTGCCAAAGCCGGCGCCGCAGCCTGTAGGAGCAGAAGTGGAAAGCGAACAGGTTGAGTTCGGCTGACCCAGCTGCGGATGATTGAAAACGTTGTAGAACTCGGAGCGGAACTCCACGTTCGCGCGCTCTCCGATCGGGAAGTTCTTGGCGACACCGGTGTCGACCTGCCAGGTTCCCGGTCCGGGAAAGAGGTCGCGCGGCGCGTTGCCAAAAGTTCCGGGCGCCGGGAGAGAGAAAGCAGCGGGGTTGATCCAATTTGCGATCGTCCTGCCCCCCGGCGGCGTAAGCGGAACGCCCGGAACCAGGTTGGGACGCAGCGTGCTGGAGTTCCCGTACGGCGATATGACGCTGCTTGGCAGCAGCACGTTGATCGGGAAGCCAGTGCGAGCCAGCGCCGCTGTGGTGACCTGCCAGTTGCCAGCGATGGCGCTCGCAATGCCAGGCTGATTCAGCATCTGCTTGCCATGTCCGAAAGGAAGCTGGTAGACCGCATTGCCATTGACGACGTGCCTGGCGTCCCAGGTGCCGCTGGCCCACTCGCACGAGAGGCAGAGCGGGTTCTGCGGCGAGATCTCGTCGCCATCGCCGCTGCCATTCGAACCGTTATCGAGTTCATGGGTATAGGCGTAGTTCGCCGCTACGAGAAGTCCGTTGGCGAAAGGCCGGCGCATCGACACAATCAGGCCGTTGTAAGAGCTCGCGCCGACTGAACCTCGCCAGGCGACGGCGGGGGAGTAGGTCGGGTACTGCACGGCCCCGTTCAGGATCAGGTTGACATAGCTGGTATCGAGCAGGTGCACGCCACGGCTGCCCAGGTAGGAGATCGTACCCACGAAGTTTCCAGGCAGCTCTCGCTGGATCGAGGCGTTCCACTGTTCTGTGTAGGAGTCCTTGCGATCACGTTGCTCGGCGTTCGGTGAGAGAGTTCCGGGGACTGCGAAGTTCACCGGATAGGTACCGCCCGTCACAGAGTACGAGGGAACCTCATTCTTGGCAGGCAGGTTCTGGTCGTCCAGCTGACCATCCTCGTGGTAGATGCCGAAGCCGGCGTGAACCACCGTCCTTGGATCCTGCGGGGGCGACCATGCCAGACCGACGCGCGGATCCACGTCGCCATAGTTTTGCTGGCCAAAGCTCGCGCCTACGCCGCAAAAGCCCAGAGGTCCACAGGTAGCGAAGTCAAACGGATTGGCTTTCCCGGCAGCTTCATGAAAGAGCTGGAAAATGGTGTAACGCACGCCCAGGTTCAGGGTGAGGTTTGGAAGCACCTTGTACTCGTCCTGGGCATACTCGACGAAATCGTTCTTGCGCAAGTCATTTACCGGTAGGGCGCCGGTGAGACTTGCTTTCGCTACCTGATCGGCTGCCAGCGCTGCCAGCGAAGCGAAGATGACGGTTCCATGCTCGCCGTAATGCTGGTTCAGCTGGATATGACGAACTTCCCCGCCGAACTTGAAGGTGTTCCGGCCGTGGAGCCAGGTCAGGTTGTCGATCCCGGCGAAAGTGTTTCCGACGTAGATTGTGTCGTAGTCGTAGTTCAGGTCGCCAAAGCCTGGTCCGACACCTGACGAGATAGCGATTTGATAAGGTAGCCCGGTACCGCTTGAGTAATACGTGTTATCGCTGGAGCGATTGAAACCGAACTCTGCCTCGTTGGTCAGGGTTGGGCTAAAGATATGCAGCGCTTCGACGGCACCGTTGACCGGCGTGCTCACCCTTTGCTCCAAGTTTGTTGCGGTCGTGGAGACCGGCTGTGTCCCTACGGACCGGTCGTAGTTGAAGCGCATGAAGCCGGTGGTTTTTGATGAAAAATGCTGGTCGAGCCGCAGCATCTCCGAGTCTTCGTTGGTGACCTGTGTACAAGCGCAGGTCAGTTCGTCGATATTCGGATCGCTGGTCGGCGCGAGTGTCGCCTTTGGACCGGCTGTTGGGTAAGCATTCACGATGGCGTAGACCGGGTTGGTGGGCAAGATGGAAGCCCTGTAGGCCGCGCTTGGCGTGTTACCGGTTACTGGATAGCCCCACACCTGGCGGTAGGCTTCCGATGCAAGAAAGAAGAATGTCTTGCCGCGCACGATGGGTCCGCCGAGAGAACCGCCGAACTGGTTCAGGCGTAGTGGCTGCTGCGCCTGCCCGCCCGAAGCCCAGCTGGGCTCAGGCGCGTCAAAGACGTTGTTGCGCAGGAACTCAAAGACACGCCCGTGAAACTGGTTCGTGCCCGCAGGCGAAACAACGGCCAGCTGCGCGCCCCCCGTTGCACCGTCTTCGGCCGTTGACAGCAAGGTATCGACACGAAACTCAGCGATTGCGTCCAGCGGTATGGCAAGACGCACCCAGGTTCGCTGAGTCTGATTCACGACGCTGGTCTCGTCAACGCCGTCATAGGTGAAGTTGCTGTCGTCCAGGCCACGGCCGGCGAAGCGTACCGACCGCTGATTGCTGCCACCGGTATCGATGGCTCCCGGTATGTACGCCGTAAGCGAAGACCAGTCGCGGCCATTCAGCGGCAGCTCGTCGGCCTGTGTTTTCTCGATCAGGCCGGTCACCGTGCTGGTGCTGCGGTCTACCAGCTCCGACCCTGCTGAGACCTCTACATGCTCCTCGCCACCTGAGATCTTCAACGATGCGTCCAGGGTGCGCGTTTTGCCGACCACTTGCTCCACATCGCCGAAAGTCAGGGTCTCGAAGCCTGGATGATCGACCGTAATGGTGTACTTACCGACTGGCAGGTCAGCAATCTCATATCGTCCAGCAGCGTCTGAGATCCCCTCACGCCGCAGCTGGGTTGAATTTTCAACAACGGTGATGTGTGCCTGCCCCAGCACCCTCCCCGATGGGTCAGTGACCGTGCCGGTCACATTGCTGCGATCTACCTGCGCCATCGTTGGGATCGCACAGGAGCAGGACAAGATTGTGGAAGCAACGAGCACAGACAAGGGGGAAAGGTGGAACCTTTGCATGGGGCCTCGGGAAACAAGAGTGTCGGCGGTCAACGTAACCCGCGATCCGCTCGTACTCCCCAGGAACTCTCTACGACTCTGCAGTCTCAGGAACCTTTTGGGCAGCAACAGATCACGACATTACAGCTGTGTAATCTACGCGACTCACCAACCGGCGTTTGTTACAGACTCAGAGCAAGATTATTAATCCCTGATGGATTTTTACCGGCTTGTGTGGATGTTTTTAGCGGATGCATGCCGTTGATGAGCCCCAGCGGATGCGTAACCGCGGCGCAATCGCAAGCGAGTCAGGGAGGCCCTGGTCGCCCGCCAAGGCTACCGAATCAGGGTCTTTCGCGTTGCTAATCATGAGGTTTGGTTGGAAGAGGTACGGTACTTGTCCGACGGAGTAAGCCGCAGCCGCGATCTGCCGGTGCGATGCGATAAATCGCGTTCGCATGCGCTCACCCTCCAGAGAAGCGATGAGGTAGCTCACCGACTACTGACAGTTCGGCCCCGGAGGGAGAGCAGCAGCAAACACTATCTTTCCTACCGCTCGCTCAGGTAACTACTTGGAAACGCGAAGCTGGGATGGAGGGCGGATCGTGCTTGCGTCCGGAGAGAGTGTGTCTCCGGACGAAAGCTCTTGCGTTTTGCCGGTGCATCCGCAGGAAGCGCGCAGGACGAGCCGGTTGGCGAGCACAATTGCGTTTTGCCGTGCGTTGCTGGCTCTGCCGGCACTGGCCCCGCTTTCCAGACGCGCAAACAGCAGCTCGGCAGCCCGGCGACCCACCTCTTTCACCGGCTGTTGCACGACGCTGATCGACGGCTGCAGGGTGCCTGCAAGATCGAAGTCGTCAAAACCCAGCAACGCGACCCTCCCCGGGATAGCCACGCGGAGCTGTTGGAGTGCCTGGAAGGCGGCGACGGTGACGCTGTTCTTCAAGGTAAAGACCGCGTCCGGCGGCTTGGTACGCGCCAGATGGGAGCGAAGTAAACTTCTGGCTGTCGAGCCCTCCTCATCGAGTGAGGTGTCGATCAGCACGGGAAGGCCGGCTTCTTCAACGGCCTGCCGATAGCCACGAAGCCTTTCCGCGATGGTAAACAGGGAGGATTCGCCGCCGAAGCAAAGGATGCGGCGGCGCCCGTGTGCGATGAGGTGAGCCGTAGCGGTGCGCGCAGCTTCGTAGTTGTCGGTAGAAACGCCGACACAGCGGGAGCCTATCAGCGGCCGGTCGAAGGTGACGATCGGCACGGGGCTGTGCCTGACGAAGCTGAGCAAAGGCTCGCTCGTGGAAGCAGCTGGCACCAGAAGAAGACCGTCCGGCCGATGCCGCATCAGGATTTCGAGGCTGCTCACCTGCGCTTCCGGCCGATTGCTGCTGACCGCGAAGATGAGCAGGGAATCGTGGAGCAAGGCGACCTCTCCGGCAGCTTCAGCACAGCGGGCGAAAAAGGCGTTCGCGATGCTTGGTACCATCAGGCCCACCATTTTGGTTCGGCCACCTTTGAGGATGCGAGCCGCATGGTTGGGCTTGTAGCCAAGCTGCTGAATGGCTGAGCGAATCTTTTTGAGAGTAGCGGGGCTGACATTGACGCCGCCGTTGACGGCGCGCGAGGCTGTAGCCACGCCGACACCGGCCAGCTTGGCTACATCCGAGAGCGTCGAGTTGGAGATCGTCTTCGGCATGCGTGGTGCCGGGCGCTGAGTCCGTTCTGCTCGGCCGAGTCTCCTTCAAGGCGTCTAGTTGATGATGGATCGGTAGTGAGTCTGCTTCTGTACGGACAGTTTCTGGTTGACACTTGCTTCTAGATGTTTTTAGCATGTTCGCCGTTGGAAAGCTTTCCATCTGCAGGCGCCGTTCTCAATGACGCCTGCTCTGCAACAGCCACGGTGGCTGTAACAACTGAGCTCAGTACACGCGTATTTTCACGCGTTTATCTGAGACGCAGACTAACCATTGTTGCGACCTTGAGCATGCAGCCGGATGAATCGCACTAGGAAGCAGACACGAAGCGTCAACACTCAGCCAGTACTCGTTGGGAAATCTCGCGGAGTTGCCCTCCCTGAAGCAGGTATGAACCGCGCGACCAAGCTGAGCGGGGGCGTGTGTTCCCGTTCTAGCGCGATTGATGCCAGCTTCGAGCAAACACCAGAAACCGCCTCTACCTTTGGCTTCCAACCCTGCGAAGTTCTTCCGCCCGCAGATGCTCCGTGGTCGGCTGCAGCTGCAATGAAAGGCTCCTCTTTTATGCACGGTCGTCGTTTCTCGACTCTCCCGGTTTTCGCCCGAACTCTTTTTCCACACGATGGCTTCTCGCGTCGCCATGCACTTGCGCTGAGCGCTCTGCTGCTGGCTCCAGCCGGCTATGCGCAGGTTGGCTCATCTTCGCTTTCGGGCACGGTGACTGACCCGAGCGGGGCCGTTGTGCCCAACGCTCGCGTGACTGCACATGAAGAGGCGACCGGGCAGGATCATGTTGTTACAACGAATGCGTCAGGCTCGTACACCATCCCGAATTTGAATGCTGGCGTGTACACCGTGCATGTCGAAGCGTCGGGCTTTGGAACGATCACCCAGAAGAACACCCGCCTCGATCCAAGTATTGGCGCGCGTTTCGATGCGGCGCTCAAGACAGGGCAGTCCAGCACTAATATCACCGTGCAGGCAGATGCGAATACGCTGCAGACGGAAACCTCCTCAGTGGGGCAGCTCGTAACGAGCGAGGAGGTGCACACAGCGCAGCTGAACGGCCGCAACCCGATCTACCTTTCGCAGCTCGAGCCCGGCGTGACCCGCGCCAATCCGATCTCCTCGTTCGGCTTCTCGCCGGACTTTACCGGTCCCTCAGTGAGCGGTGCGCGTGCCAATGAGAGCCTGCTTACTCTGGACGGAGCACCTCAGATCCGCACCCGCGCCGATGGGACCTCCGTCGGGGTTGCCGATGTGGACACGATCGCGCAGGTGCAGATCCTGTCGACCGACTACCCGGCCCAGTACGGTGAAACCTCCGGCGGCATTATCGCGCAAAATCCACGCAGCGGCACCAGTGAGTTCCACGGTGCGGCATACGAGTACCTGCGCAACTCATTTTTCGACGCAAATACCTGGATTCGCAACAACGACGTATCCACGCCATCGATCGCCGATCATCCTCCCGCGTTCCGGTACAACCAGTTCGGCTGGAACGTAGGCGGCCCGTTCTACTTCCCCGGCAAGTTCAACAAGAATAAGAACAAGCTTTTTTTCGAAATCGGGCAGGAGTATGTCCGCTACCGGCAAAATCAAACGCAGACCGGCACGGTGCCGACCGCGCTGATGCGCACAGGGAACTTCAGCGAACTGCTTGCGCCGAACAATATCTTCTATGGCGGCAGCGGCAAGACCATCGTCAACCCGGCTACTAGAGCCCCATATCCAGGTAACATCATCAACACCCCCCTGAGCCCGAACGGTGTCGGCCTGCTGAGTGAGTACCCGCTGCCCGACGCCAACGGCGCTAACTTCAATTGGGAGGGGTCCGCACCCTACCCACAGAACCAGCGCAAAGACACGCTGATCATCGACTATCTGCCGGCGGCCGCCCATCACCTGCGCTTCAGCGTCCTTAACTATAACTTCAATCAGAGCGAGCCTTTTTCGACAAACTTCCTGCAAATACCCCAGGTCTGGAACTGGCCGAACCAAGTCGGAATCCTTCATTACATCTGGACAATTAGCCCGACTCTCGTCAACGACGCGACCTTCTCCGCTTCAGCGGACCATGTCACCATCACGAACGACCTCACCAGCGGTCTCTACGATCGCTCGAATTACGGCATCAATTATCCATACCTTTTCCCGGCTGCCCAGAAACTGATACCGAACAAGTTCCCAACGGTAGAGATCGCTAACTTCACTACGGACAGTGGTGGCCCCTACCCTTCGCACTCCGGCGGTACGGTCACTGACCTAGCCGATAACTTAACCAAAGTCATCGGCACGCATACTCTGGTCTTCGGCGGTCTGTGGCGGCGGGATGGTGAAAACGATTTCGACCAGATCAGCGTCTACAATACGGTCCCGGGAGAAACGACCAATCAGAATGGTCAGTTCGACTTTACTGATACTCGTACTGGGTCCTTCCCCACGACCGGGGCTGCAATCGCCAACGCAGCACTCGGGCTCTTTGACACGTACGGCGAAATCGGCCAGAAGTCGTACACGCTCTTCCGCGGCAACCTGGGAGAGATCTTTGCACAGGACACCTGGCGAGCTACACCAAAGGCCGTGCTTGAGTATGGTGTCCGTTACTCGGTCTCGGAGCCGTTCTCTGCCATCTGGCGAAACCAGTCCGTTTTCGATCCTTCCCGCTACAATCCGGCGCTAGCGCCGACAGTCGATCCGAGAACCGGTTACGCGAGCGGCGGCAATGCGTATGACGGCGTGGTGATCCCGGGCAGCGGCTTCCCGAGCTCGGCTCAAGGCCATGTCCTCTCCAGCATCCTTACCAACCCGCTATACCAAAGCCTCTTTACCGGTTCACCGCACTACTCCAATATCCCGCTGACCGATGTACAGCCGCGCGTCGGCCTTACGTACCAGGTTGCCCCGCTGACCGTCTTCCGGGCTGGAGGTGGCCGCTTTGTGCAGCGGCTGGGTGTGAGCGACCAGGTGCAGACCGGCGGCAACGCGCCCTTCCAGCCCAGCGAAACAGTAAGCGGCGGCAGTGTTGACAACCCGGGCGGAGCCGGGGTCAACCAGTTTCCTATCTCGCTCTCCTCGCAGGCGAAAAACTTCCCGACGCTTGAAGCGTGGTCGTGGAACGTCGCCTTGGAACAAGACATCCCGAAGTTTGCCACGCTCAATCTCAGCTATGTCGGCCGCCGCGGGCTGCACCTTTCGGAACTGGACCAGATCAACCAGCCGCAACCCGGGGCCACCTTCGCAAACCCCGGCGTGCAGCCGGATGCGTTGCGGCCCTACCAGGGCTTTTCCGTGATCCTGCAGGATACCGATGCGGGCCGCTCCATGTATAACGCGCTCCAGCTCAACCTGAAACGCCGCCTCAGTAAGAACGTTCTCTTCGCGGTGGCTTACACCTGGTCCAAAAGCCTCGATTTCGGCTCCAGCGATGGCTACGAGCTACCAAACGTATATGACCGCAGCATCGACTACGGTCCCAGTGACTTCGACATCCGTAATGTCATCGTCGTCAACTACCTGTGGCAGATCCCGTTTGCCAATCATGCGTCCAATAGCATCGTTCGAAACACGCTTGGCAACTGGCAGTTCGCGGGTATCACGCAGGCGCAAACTGGTGAACCGCTTACCGGCATCACCGATGGAAGTGATTACGCGGGCGTCGGGCCCGGTTCCGGCAACCAGCTCTACGCCATCACCAAGACGCCGCGCCTGACGAAGCAGTTCAGTACCACTGCCGGCAATGGCACCTACTGGTTTGACAAAACAGCGTTCGTTCCACCTGCAGATGGAACCTTTGCCGGACGCGGTACACGCAACGCCGTCTATGGACCGGGATTTCAGAGCTGGAATGCCAGTCTTCAGAAGGATATCCATGTCATTCCTAAATACGAGAATCAGATGCTGACCTTCAAGGCGGAAGCGTTCGACTTCACCAACCACCCGAACTTCGACACCCCACAAGAGAACCCCACCAGCGGCTCGTTCGGCGAGGTTACGACAAAGGGGCAAACTTACGAGTCGGATCGTGAGTGGCAGTTCAGCCTGCGGTACGCCTTCTAGGGCAAGGACCTTGCGGTCGAACGCGCTGTACTACTGGCGTGTAATGTGGAACGGGCCGGTGCGAGCCAGTATCTACTGCGGATGATGCAGCGGGTACTGGCTCGACGCTTTTTGCGGACTAGTGTAAGACTTGCTTCACTCAGATTCGCGACCGCTGACTGCTCGGTACAGGACGCCTAGCAGTTTCTGCTCTTCCATGCTTGACAGCCCTGCCTGGCCCATCCTGCCATAGGCACGCCAGCCGCCCTGTAGAGTGTGGAAGATGTTTGCATCCGAAAATAAACGATGGCGCGTAGCAGTCCTGCTTGGCATTGGCGTACTGGTGAACTACTTCGACCGGGTAAACCTGTCGGTAGCGCATGATTCGCTGGCCGCCTCATTTGGCATGTCCGATGTTGTGTTCGGCTACCTGCTCAGTGCATACAGTTGGACCTATGCTGGCATGCAACTACCCTGCGGCACGCTGTTGGACCGCTTCGGCGTTCGACGCGTAATGCTTGTGGCCATCCTGCTCTGGTCGCTGGCCTCTGGGTTGGCTGCAGTCGCACCTTCCATAGCTTTCCTGTTTGCGGCGCGGCTGTTGCTCGGCGTCGGCGAGGCGCCGAGCTTCCCGGCGAACGCTAAGGCGATAGGGCTCTGGTTTCCGGAGCGACAAAGGGCTATACCAACCGCCACCTTTGACGCTGCCGCCAAGCTCTCCATTGGGCTCGGCACGCCGGTCCTGGGCCTCATCCTGCTCCACTACGGCTTGCGAGTGAATTTCGCTACTACCGCGGTGCTCAGCCTGCTCTACGCGGGCCTGTTTGCGTGGTTATACCGGGATCCTGCTGGCCAGGAGGGGGCAGGGTCGGACAGACAGGCCGGAGACGACACCCGCGCGCTCCTGCTGAGTGAACTGCTGCGGCAGCCTAAGATCTGGGGCGCGGCGCTCGGCTCAGGCGCCTATAACTACTGTTTCTACCTGCTGCTTACATGGCTACCTGTTTACCTGGAGCGCGGCACCCGGCTTAGCTCACATAGCGCATTGCTGCTCTCAGGCCTTCCATGGATACTGGCCGCGGTCGCGGATTTTGCGATCGGTGGTGTGCTGGTAGATGTGCTTCTCCGGCATGGCCGCAATGCGGATATCGTGCGCCGCGTGGTGCTGCTGGGCGGCACGGCGCTTGGCCTGCTCATCTGTGCTCCTGCATTCACCAGCAACGCAGTCACGGTGCTGGCTGCGCTTAGCCTCGCCCTCAGCGGACTGGCCGCAGCCGCCCCAGTAGTCTGGACATTGCCTTCGCTGCTCGCTCCGCCCAGAAGCGTGGGTCGGGTCGGGGCCATCCTTAATCTCAGTAACCAGATTGCCGCCATTACAGCGCCAATTGCGACTGGCTACATCCGGGTTGCGACGCACTCCTTCAGCGCAGCTTTTTCTCTCGCCGCTGCTATCCTGCTGTGCGGGCTGATCAGCTATATCTTCCTGCTAGGCCGTATCGAGCGAGTGCCGACGTCCAGCGCCCTGGCCGTGTGAGCGCGGCATTTACTCCGGGGAGGGCTTGGCAGCGGTTGTGAGCATCGCCTTGGTGGCTCCGGTCGAGATGCCCCCATCGACCAGCAGTGTCTGGCCGGTCATGTAGCGGCTCGACTCCGAAGCGAGAAAGACGATGGCTCCATCCAGATCATCCGGGCGGCCGGCTCGCTTCAGCGGAATGCGGTCGTTCAGGTAGGCCACCCAATCCCGGTTTTCGTACATCACCTTGTTCTGCTCCGTTCGAAACCATCCTGGCGCGAGACAGTTGACGGTAATGCCGTGCACACCCCAATCGTCTGCAAGGCTCATTGTGAGCTGCCGGATCCCTCCGCGGCTTGCGCCGTAAGGAGCGAGACCCGCGTAGCCGGCTACCGCAGTTACCGAGCCGATATTGATGATGCGACCGTACCCGCGAACCGCCATACCGCGCGCGACTGCCTGGGCCACAAAGAAGCTGCCGCGTAGGTTGGTGTCGAGGATCTGGTTCCAGTCGTCCCAGGTCACATCAAGTGCCGGCTTGCGGATGTTCATGCCTGCGTTATTGACCAGGATATCGATGTGGCCGAAGGCGTCTTCTGCTGCTGCGACCGCACTCCGGATCGACTCCTGATCGCGTACGTCGAGTGAGAGCGAGACCGAACGCCTGCCCAGTGCTGCCACCTCCTGCGCAAAGGGAGCAAGCGAGTTTTTGTCGCGGCTGGTCAGGATGAGATCTGCACCGGCCCGGGCGAGCGCGCTGGCAAAGTACTGGCCCAGGCCGCGGCTGGTCCCGCTTACAAGGGCAACACGGCCGGAAAGGTCGAAGAGCGGCGAGGGTGGTATGGGCGGTGCGCTTGCGTTCATGCGGTTGGTGTCAGCACAATCTTCATAAGGTTGGCTTCGCGGCTATGCAGCCGCTCGAAGTAGCGGGCGCCTTCTGAGAGCGGCGCAACCGCGGAGATGAGAGGCTCGACGTCGATCTTGCCCTGGGCCAGCAACTGGATCGCATGGGGATACTCGCCTGCCGAGGCGGCAGAACCCTGCAGCCGAATCTGACGGGTGACTACGGCCTGCAAGGGCAGATCGACTCGCGCGGAGATGTTGCCGATGAGCGTAACAGTTCCGCCCTTGCGAACAGAAGCAACTGCCGTCCCGACGGTATCGCCGGAGCCTACTGCCTCAAAGACATGGTCGACGCCTCCTGGCACGCCCGCAAGCACTGCCTGCGCCGTGTTCTGCCGGCCGGCATGGATAAGCGTATGCGCGCCGGATGCGCCGGCCATCGCCAGCCGACTCTCGTCCGGGTCGGCAACGAAAATCCTGCTTGCGCCGCCTGCGGCACGCAGTGCCTGCACGGTGAGGGTGCCGATCATGCCGGCACCGATGACCAGCGCTGTTTCGCTTGAGCGAAAGGCTGCGACCGTAAGCGCGTGCAGCGCGACGGAAACAGCCTCGACCATCGCGGCGGAAGCAAAGGGAAGTGCTGGTGGCAGGGCATACAGGACCCGCTGCGGCACAGCGAGGTACTCAGCGAAGGCGCCATCGCGACGATACTCACCGCAGGAGACACCGAAGACCTGCCGGTTATCGCACAGGTTCACCTCACCGCGCAGACAGTGGCTGCAGTGACCGCAAAACAGGGTTGAATCGAAGGTGACAGCCTGCCCAACCGACCAGGCGGTGACCGCGGAGCCGACCGCGGCGATCGTACCGGCAGCCTCATGGCCCATGATGATCGGCGGAATGCGCCGTCCTGACGAGCCGTCGTAACCGTGTACATCGCTGCCGCAGATACCGCAGGCTTCGACGCGCAGCAGAACATCCTCCGGCCCTAGAACAGGGTTGGGAACTGCGGCAAGCTCCAATTTCCGGTAGTCGGATAAAACCAGGGCTTCCATACGCAAATGCTATCTGAGCCGGCGATACGACGCATGGATCCTGCGGCTGCTCCTGCGCGCGAGGGGCGAACGCTCCCGGCAGAGATACTTCCACCGGCTCGTTTGTCATGGCAGGATCGCGGCTGAGGAGGGCTCGTCTTCCTCTTCCAGAAGGACGGCGAAATCATCACCAGACAGTTGGCCCTGCATTTTCGGCAGCCATCCTCGCGACCGGGTCAGGGGCTGAACCGTCCAGCTTTCCGGAGGCGCTTCTGACGAGAACTCGCAGACAAGAGCGAGATACTCCTCGCTGTTCTGAAAAGCCTTGAGATCCTCGGGCGTGATGTCTACCCGGGTAAGCTCATAGCCGGCAATGTCCTGGATTGACAAAGCCCAGAGAATCGGATCTTCCAGCGCTCCCGGCGGTATGAGTTCGCGGTGAAAGCGCACCCTAACGATCCAGGGATAGACGCTGTCTGTCCAGTGCTCTGCCACCTCCGGATTCGGTGGCTCTCCTAGCTGCACCGTGTACTGCTGGGCTTTGCGCAAGCGGAACGACAGCCCTGCATATCGCTCATACTCGCCCAGAGTTCTTTCCGTACCTAGCCCGAAACTCCCCACGGGTTCCCCGAGAAGCAGTTGTTGCACTTTTTTCTTGCTTTTCCCATCCAGCGCTGCCCAGGAGTGAAGCGTCGAATCTGCTTCCGTGTGGTCTCCCCAATGCTTCCGCGCGTCCGTGCGGAGATAGTCGTGCCATAGAATCGTCTCCGCTGGGTGAAAGAGATCGTACCCGTTTGTGAACGCGCGCACGGTCATCGCTATCTCCTCCCCCATGAAGTAGAGATCGGGGTCGTAAGCAACTTCCTTAACAAAGTTGCCGGCAGTGAAGAGAAAGCCTGCTGACAGGAAGCGGGCCTTTACCGGGCGAAGGCCTCGCAGGTCGTTTTGCAACGCTACCGGTTTCAGCTGTGGAATGCCCTCTGGCGTGAAAGCCTGAAAGGCGATCTGCATTGGCTCGTCACGCAGGATCTCATTGTCCGACGGGGTAAATGGCGAGGCGTAGGTGCTCAGGATCGGTTTGGCACTCCCGGTCGCAGTCGCTGATCCGATCAGCAAGGTATCCCAACCGGATGCGAAGCGACAGTGCGAGTCGACCTGCAGGAACCAGTCTTCTTCCTGCCACAGCTTCATGGTCGCTGCACGTGCCCAACAGGCACCGCGACTCTCTCGCCAGTCCACCTCGAGCAGATGAATGCGTGGATCATCACGAAAGGGAAGCGGTGGTTCCGCTTCGTCCCGCTGCCAGCAGATACCGATGCGCAACGCGTCAGGTCTGCTGGCCTTCTGCAGGCAATCCAGAACTGTTGGCACGAGCTGTGGATCGCGATAAGCGGCGATGGAGATAAAGATGAGATCCCGATGGGGCACAGTGCTCTCGCTTTCAGGACGGGTTCAGGTCGAGCATCGCAAGGATCGATCTCCTTGGCAAGACGGCTCGCTTAGCTTGGGTGAGGGGAATCACTATTCGTTCGGGGCACCATCTGGCGCGGCGAGATTTCGCAACTGTTACACGTTGCGCCCAATACCCTTAAGACGACAAAGCCCCACCTATTCGGTGAGGCTTTATCTCAGAACTACAGCCCTGCGACTTTCATGAAGATTGCAGGTCTGCGATTCGTATTGCCGCTGCTTACCCGCACGAACAGGCCGGCTTAGCTAAACAGCCCGTTCAGGCCCTGCGGGAAGAAGACGCCGGCGTACTTAGTGCCGCTCGGCTCCATGTTGATGTTGCCGGTGACGATCTGCAGCACCTGCATGGTTGAGCGGCTATACGTCTTCGAGTAGTTCGTATTACCAGTCTGTGCGTCTACGATTGTCGACGCCTGTACAGTTGTCGTACTTGAAGGCGAGACACTCTGGAACCCGACCCCGATATCGTCCGTAGTCTTGCTGCCGTCCAGTTTCATGCGGATTGCAGAGATAGCCTGCGTGGCCGCCTGAAGTCCGACACTGCCCTTTGGATCCGCAGCGAAAATCGAGGTGCGAATCAGACCAGCGTGATACGCCTCGACCGCAAGGATTCCGGCCGCGGCTGTAAGGTTCGCCGGTGTGGTGATCAGGGGAGCGGCTCCGCTGTAAGCGGTCACGCCGACATCCTCGAAGATGTAAGCCCCAATGAGGAAGGTCAGATCATTCTCGAATGGATCAAACGTGGACGCGATCCCCGATATGGTGGCCAGGGCATTGAAGCTGTTGTAAAGATCAAGCTCCGGTTGCGCTACCGCTGCAGAACCCAGAGCGTTCCGCAGGAAGGTTACGTGGTTCCGCTCTTCCTGTGCCGTTTCTGTGGCATAGGCTTGGATCGCGGGGATGGTCCAGGGTACGAGATTGGCGCCCGGCCCTCCCTGCTTCGTGATCACGTTGCCGCCGCCGGTCGTCGCCACGCCCGCACCGATGCCGACGCCGACCTGATCTATGGTCTGTCCGGCAGTGGCGAGTGTGTAGTATTGCGCTTCGAGATACTCCAGGTTCAAAGCGAAGTTCAGAATATCCGAGTCGGAGTAAGCCGGAGCAGATTGCGCCGAGAGGTTTTTTCCACCCGCCAGGGCAATGCCCGCGATAGCTGCGCCGCCAAGAACGAGCATCTTGCGTCGGCTGTCAGAGATAACTTCATCGACCTGCTGTGTTTCAAGAGTAGCCATTGATCTCCGCCCTTAGCTGTTGGTAACGCTGATGTTTCCGTTCAGACCGTTGGGGAAGAAACCGCCCCCCTTAACGCCTGCACCGTTGGCCGTGGCATACACGATGTGAAGAACCTGATCCGTGGTTCGAGCGAACCCTACCGAATTGCTCGAGTTGGCAGCCACGATACTGCTTGCAGGCGTGTACTTGGTCGGCACAAAGGGAACGCTATACGGAGGAAGTGGGGTCGGAGCGGTTTCGTTTCCCCCACCCAACGAGGCGCGAAGGTTACTGATCTGCACCGCATAGCCGACGTACGTGTCGTTCGGCGTGACCATAGTCGAAGTTGTGGTTGCGGTCGTCACTGAATCCGCGATCAGGAGAGTGCGGATCTCCGCAGCATGGTAAGCCTCAACCGCGAGAATGGAAGCGGCGGCGGCGAGGTAAGTCTTGTTGCTGAGCAGGCCCGCTGCTCCGGCATAGGCGGTGACGCCCACATCCTCAAACACGAACGCTCCAACGAGGAAGTTCTCGTAGCTGGCGAAGGGATTGAACGTGGGTCCGATGCCCGCCGCCGATGCCGCGGCGTTGAAGCTGTTCATTAGGTCAATCGTTGGCCTTGAAACTGCTGCCGAGCCGAGTTGCGAGCGGAGAAAGCGAACATGATCCAGCTCGTTCTGCGCAATTTCGTAGATATAGTTTTGCTGAGCCGTCGTCAGGTTTGGAACCAGGGTGGTTGCGGGGACTACGATGTTCGTCGTCGTATTGCCGGTATCGGCAGCCGTAAGGCCATTGCCGGTAGCCGCGCGAAAATAAAACTCGGCTTCCAGATACTCGAGGTTGAGTGCGAAGTTGAGATAATCGATATCTGTGAGAGCCGGCGCTGGCGTAGGCGTAGGCGTAGGCGCAGGTGTAGGTGTCGGAGTGGGAGTCGGCGCTGGCGTCGACGTCGTCGTAGGAGTAGGAGTAGGAGTTGGAGTCGAGCTGCCGCCTCCGCAACCAGCTAACACCGTGACTGCTGCCGCCGATCCTGAGGCAGCCAGGAAGCTCCGTCGCGTAAGTGCTTTGTCGATGAGCGCTACTAATTTTTTGTCCACAACACACCTTTCATGCTGATGAGAGCCGAGTGCCCTCGGTGACAAGTCGTCTCGACCTGCCCACTCTGTAATAGCTCATCCACGCAATCCTGTGCATGATGGCAGCACGCCGCAGTACGTTCTGTCCGGTACTTAGGTAATGCTGGCCGTTGTAAATGCGGGCGCTCCTTACCCGCGAACTTCAGAAACGTTTCCGCGAAGCTGGTACGCAGAGGGGATTTACACGGGCCGGTTCGAGATCATCTTCGTTGGGTCGACCACGGAGTCAAAGGTCGGCCCATCGATTAGGCCACTCTCCAGCGCGGCCACTCGGAGCGTGGTGCCGGAGTGTTGCGCGTCATGCGCAATCCTGGCTGCATTGTGGTAGCCGATGACCGGTGAGAGAGCGGTAACGAGCATCAGCGACTCCTTCAAATAGTCAGCGATCCTCATTTCGTTCACCTCGGTGCCTTCGACCGAAAAGAGGCGGAACATCTCGCAGCCGTCGCCGAGAATACGCGCGGACTGAAGGAAGTTGTTGATGATGATGGGGCGCATGGCATTGAGCTCGAAGTTGCCCTGCGAGCCGGCGAAGGCCACGGCCGAGTCGTTCCCGACAACCTGAATGGCGATCATGACGATGGCTTCGCACTGCGTCGGGTTCACCTTGCCGGGCATGATGGAGGAACCGGGTTCGTTGTCGGGGATGATGAGCTCGCCGATGCCACAACGCGGTCCGGAGGCTAGCCAGCGCATATCATTGGCGATCTTGATGAGTGGCACGGCAAGGTTCTTGAGCGCGCCGTGCGCAGCTGTCATGGCGTCGAGCGAAGCCTGAGCTTCAAACTTGTTGGGCGCAGTAACGAAAGGTGATCCGGTGAGCGTGGCGATCTCCTTTGCAACTTCGACGTCGAACCCGTACGGCGCGTTCAGGCCGGTACCAACCGCAGTGCCGCCGGCAGCAAGCTCGTAGAGGCTCGGTAATGTCTGCTCGATACGGGTAATCGCATTGCGGATCTGGACGGCATAGCCGGACCACTCCTGCCCAACGGTAAGCGGGACTGCGTCCTGCAGGTGAGTGCGGCCGATCTTTACGATGTCGCGCCACTCGCGAGCCTTGCGCTCGATGGTGGCGGCAAGCTGGGCAACTCTTGGCAGCAGCCTATCCCTGATCTCCTGGACCGCCGCGATGTGCATAGCCGTAGGAAAGGAGTCGTTCGAGGACTGCGACAGATTTACATGGTCATTCGGGTGCACCGGAGCCTGTGTGCCAAGCCGCCCGCCAGCGAGCTGGATGGCCCGATTCGATAGCACCTCGTTGATATTCATATTGGACTGGGTACCGGAGCCGGTCTGCCAGACGAAAAGTGGGAAGTGCTCGTCAAGGCGGCCGGAAATCACCTCATCCGCAGCCCTGACGATCAGTCCGGCCTTGTCCTTTGGGAGTTTGCCGAGCCGTTCATTGGCGATCGCTGCAGCCTTCTTGAACAGGCCGTACGCCCGATAGAGCTCAATCGGCATCAGGTCACGGCCTATGGAGAAGTGGTGGAGCGATCGCTCGGTCTGTGCGCCCCATAGTTTGTCGACGGGCACCTTGACCTGGCCCATGGAATCGAACTCGACGCGAAACCTGCCGTTCTCGAGTAGTTCGCCCGGTTCGTAGCGGCCATCCTTGATCAGCGGGCTCTCTCGTTGGGTCGACGCGTCGGGCATGGTAGTTCCTTTCATGGGAAGAACTGGATGGAGCTTCAGGGAGCAGAAGTGTGTCATCAGGATGCACCAGCCAACACGCCTCCGCAAAGCCGCGCTCCGTCATCTCTGGGCGCGATAGAGCGCAGTATGAAGCTTGCACTGGGCAGATCTGAACGTATCCTGTTTGCTACCTTTGGGGCCGTGCGATCGACCGCGATCTTATCTGCTTCCTGCCGCCGAGCTATGCCGCGCAGGCTGCGCGGCACCGCCCCTTGTCTACGCGCCGCATGGCCACTCGATCAAGGCCGAGCGATGGAATACAAAATGCCTAGGGCGCAGACCGTTGAAGGGGCGCCTGGCCGGGTCAGAGCACGGAGGCTGCGGGTACTTCGACGGCAGCCGCCAGCTACGGGGCCTCTCAGGTCTTGATGGTGCGCGCCGCGCGGCTACTCGTCTGCGTGCGTGCGCGCTTTGTGCCGGCATCCCGCGTTTGTTTGCCATGCGCGGATCGATAGTATCCGGTGTGGCGCTGCAGCACGACGGCAGCGGCTCCGCGCAGCAACGCCAGCTCGCCGTCACCGATGGAGCGGAGCGCGGGTGCAGAGTCCGTCAGGAGGCCTCCGCGGCACTCGTTTTCGATGGCCGACTTTGTCACCTCCCATGCCGTCGTAATATCCCCGGCAAAGAGAATGACCTCGGGCGAGAGTGCAGCGTTCACCATGCGCAAGCCGCGCCCCACCCACTCACCCTGTTTGCGCAGCGCAGCGATCGCGTGCGGGTCTCTGCTGGTCGCGCGATTTGCCAGGTCCATCATGGTCAGCCGCTCATCCTCGCCTTTGGCTTCTGCGTAGTAGCGCAGGGCAGCGCGCGAGGAGGCATATACCTCCCAGCATCCACGGCGTCCACAGCCGCACTCTGGACCGGTCGCGTCCATGCAGATGTGACCGAACTCGCCGGCGAGTCCGCTCCGGCCGCTCACGATCCGGCCTTCCGCAAGCAGCGCGGCGCCGACGCCTTCTGAGATCGCTACAAGCACCGCGTTGCGCAGCCCGTCAAGCCGTCCAAACCAGAGCTCCGAGAGCAGGCATGCATTCGCGTCATTCTCCAGCTCGACGCGCAAGCCGCCTATACGCCGGGACAGTTCCGAGCACACATCGAAGTCCTTCCAGGGCAGGTTTGGGGCCAGCGTCAGTCGGTTTGTCTGCGGATCAACCCGTCCGGGAACACTCAAGCCGACGCCTTCGAAGCTCTTATCGCTGAACTGCTGCTGCAGCGCGATCAGACCTTTTGCGATATTCTCGATGCCGCGTTCGACCGTGTCTGCCAGCGGCACTACGAGGCGTGAGAGGAAGCGTCCATTCAGGTCCACCACGGCCAGCACTGCCTGGGAGGGGCGCACATCCCCCACCAGGATGAGCAGATCGTCGCTCAATGTGAGCATTGTAGGGCGGCGTCCGCGAGCAGTCTTAACTGTTGGACCTTCCTTGATCCAACGTTCCCGCTTGAGTTGCTCCACGATGGAAGATACTGTGCTCGGCTGCAGTCCGGTCCGCTGGGCCAGGCCCATACGCGAAACAGGTTGGCTGGCACGGATGTACTCGAGGATCAGGTCGCGATTGATGTCCCGTGTCAGCTCGTTCGACGCAACCTCCACGTAGGCGAGCTCCCGGATAGCCCGGGTGGGTCGAGGCGACGGACGAGGAAGGCGCCGATGGGATGGACTGGAAGGCATATCGTTCACGGGGCAAGCATTGGCAGTTTCACGATATAGCATGCAAGCCGCTTGCGACTCCGAAAGCGGTGAATACAGAGCGCCAAACGCCGTTTTCCGCCTCAGGCCGGTATCGTTTCCAAGCATGCACCTTTCGTACGTTGCCCGGAACGCTCAATTTAGCCCATCTTGACGAAGACTGACTTGAATGCCTAAATTGCCATTGCTGTTCGCTGCCGCATCCCCGTGGTCGCGCCCGGTCCCATATAGTGAGTAGCTTTTGGAGAGCCTGTTTGCGTGCTCTAATCTTTTCCCTCGCGGCGCTCTTCGCGCTTGCACCGGTCATCCTGGACGCGAGGGCACAGCAGGTAGCTCCTTTGCCGCAGCTCGTCGATATCGCGGCAAAAGCTGGCATCCACTTCGAGCACCTTTCCACACCCGACAAGCGCTACATTGTTGAGTCCATGAGCGGCGGTGTCGCGCTGATTGACTATGACGGCGACGGTTACCCAGACCTTTACTTCACCAACGCGCCCGATGTGAGCCAGTACCTTGCCGGTACGCGTGCACGGTCGGAGCTGTACCACAACAACCACGATGGCACTTTCACGGAAGTTACGGACAAGGCCGGCGTAGGCTACCCTTGCTGGGCCATGGGTGCCGTCGTCGGCGATTACAACAACGACGGTCACCCTGACCTGCTGGTGAGCTGCTTCGGTGGGATCGTTCTGTACCGCAACAACGGCGACGGTACCTTCACGGACGTAACGAAGCAGGCAGGCCTAGGTGGCGATGCGGGCTGGGCTACAGGCGCCTCCTTTGGCGATGCCGACGGAGACGGATGGCCCGACCTGTTCGTTCCGCATTATGTCGCACTTGACCTGCATGATTTGCCCGCGCTCGGCTCACAGAAGAACTGCCTCTTTCACGCTATCCCGGTACAGTGCGGACCAAGGGGTTTGCAAGGTACCGCCGATAATCTATACCGCAACAATCACGATGGCACCTTTACCGACATCTCCAAGCAAGCCGGCGTCTCGGACCCTCAGCACTACTTTGGTCTGAGCTCTGTCTGGGCGCACTTCGGCGACGACAGCAAGCTGGATCTTTTCGTTACGGACGATAGTGAACCCAACTACCTCTACCGCAACGACGGCAGCGGCCACTTCACCGAGGTCGGCTACCAGTCCGGCACGGCGCTGAACAAAGATGGAGCCGAGCAGGCAAATATGGGCATCGCGCTAGGCGACTATGACCATTCTGGCCGGCTATCGATTGCCGTCACCCACTTCAGCGAGGAGTACACCACGCTGTTTCACAATGACGGCGGCCTCAGCTTCACCGACGTAAGTTTCGAGGCCGGTCTTGGAGCGCTCACGGCGCCGTATGTGGGTTGGGGTGACGCATTTTTCGACTTCGACAACGATGGCTGGCTCGACTTTTTCCAGCTCAATGGTCACGTTTACCCCCAGGTCGACACCAAGGATATCGGTACCAGGTTCCGGGAACCCAAGCTGCTCTTCCTGAATTTGCATGATGGCCGCTTTCGCGAGATCAGCCACGATGTTGGACAAGCACTTGCCCTCCCTCAGGTCAGTCGTGGCCTGGCCGTGGGCGATCTCTTTAACAATGGCCGGCTCGACCTCGTCATCGAGAACCTGGAAGGCCACCCCATGATCCTCGAGCCACGGGGGGACGCACACAACCACTGGGTCGAGTTCGCCCTGACCGGCCCGGCTGGCAACCGTCTCGCGCTGAATGCTCGCGTTCGCGTACAGTCGGGCACGTTGAGGCAGGTTGACGAGGTCCGCAGCGGCGGCAGTTACCTTTCTCAGAGCGATTTACGGCTGCATTTCGGGCTGGGGGAGCACGCAGAGGTCGACCAGGTCCAGATTCTCTGGCCGGATGGCCGTACTGAGTCTTTCAGTCATCTTGCAGCTGACCGGATTTACCCGTTCCATGAGGGATCGAACGCTGTCTCACCTGGGCAGAGCGCTCCGCAGTCTAATGGCTCACAGCCTGGCAATGCCGGCTCAAGATAGCCTGCTGTTCGGCAGTTACTGCGGGATGCAAAATAAAGTTTGACAGTGGTACGCGTGCCCATGTAGCCAGTATGCGGTTCTGAAATGAAGTTACGCCATGCGCGAGATTTTGGAACCTGTGAGGAAGCGCCGAATGGGGTTCGTTTTAGAAATTTCGGTCCCACAACAGAACTCTTAGGAGCCACGATGCAAACGTTGAATGCAGCAAACCGCCGCGGTGTGAGCCGAAATCCTGATCTTCGCGCAAAGCAGGTCGCAGAAGATGAATCACTAATCAGCGATCCCCATGCCGCGCAAAGGCTCATCCAGCGGACCAATGCCGTGTTGCGGCGCGGCAAATGGCCGCTTTTTGCGGTTGCGCTCTCAATGGGTATACCCGCACTGCATGCGCAAACTACAGCAGACCTGGGCGGCGCGGTCATGGACCCGTCGGGCGGCGTTATCCCTGGCGCTCAGGTCACGCTGATCAATGAGCAGAGCAAAGACACCCGTACGGTGACCAGCGACGGTTCCGGTGTATTTACATTCCCATCGTTGTCGCCGTCGACCTATGACCTCAAGGTTACAATGAATGGCTTTCAGCCGAAGGAGGTCGACGGCATCGTGCTCCACGCTGGCGATCACCAGACCGTACCTGATTTCAAGCTCACTGTAGGCTCAGACACGCAGACGGTCACCGTGCAGGCCACCAACCAGATGCTCGTCGAGGACACGGGCGAACGCACAGCAGTGCTCGACTCAAAAGATATTGAAAATCTGGCGCTCGAAGGCCGCGATACCACGGAGCTCCTGAAGGTGTTGCCTGGTGCAACCACGCAGTCCGGCGGTCTCACGCAGAACAACGCCTCCTTTAGCGATCTGAACGTCTCGGCCAACGAAAGCGCCATCGGGGTAGGCATCAGCCTCAACGGCGTGCCCAACCGCGGCGGCACACAACTGCTCTCGGACGGAGTCAGTGTGCTGGATCCGGGCGATGACGCAAGTTCGATCTCCATCATCAGTCCGGAGATGACGCAGGAAGTCAGCGTACAGACCGCCAACTTCGGTGCCGACTCACAGTTCGGCCCGGTCGTTGTGAGTGCCATCAGCAAGTCAGGCGGCTCGCAGTACCACGGCGAAGGCTACTTCGACGCGCGAAACGATTCGCTGAATGCGAACGACTGGCAGGACAACCATCAGGGAGTTCCGAAGGGTGGCGCCCACTACTACTATCCGGGCGGCAATGCAGGCGGTCCGATCCCCTTTACCCACAAGAAACTCTTTGTGTGGGGCGGCTATGAGCGCTTTCTTCAGAACACGGGCAATGCCGGCCTTCTCAAGTCCTATATACCTTCGCCCGAGATGCTGGCCGGCGACTTCACAAGCGATAACGCCGACAACCAGGCGCTCTGCCCGAACGGCTTTTCGGCAAAGGTGCAGGGAAGCTGGTGTAACGATCTCACGGGTACCGTTCTGCCGAATGGCCAGACCGTCACGAACGGACACATTCCGGCTCAGTACCTCGACCCCGGCATGAAGACGCTGGAAGCGATCTGGCCCAAGGCTAATTCGAATCCGGCGACAACTCCTGGGGGCTACAACTACTACCAGCCAATCATCAACACCAACGATGGATGGGTGTACCGGCTCCGAGTGGACTACGACCCAACCCAGCAGGACAAGTTCTACGTTTCTTACCAGCAGGCCTACTCGGGTGAGCTGGCACAGGGGAATGGCGCACACATCTACTGGACTCCGGCGAACGCTATCCCGTTCCCCGGCGGCGGCATTTCTGGCCTGGTCTACACCAAGGCAATTGCTGGCCACTACGTCCATATCTTCAATTCCACGCTGACCAATGAGTTCATCGCTTCCTGGGGCTATGGCAACTTCCCCTTCACCGTTCCAAATATCAACGCGGCGTCCAGAAGCGCGCTCGGCTATCCAGGCAACTACGGCAGTATCTTTAATGCCGGCTCCCTTCTGATCCCGTCCTATTCCCAGGGCGGCAATGACACCTTCCCCGACTTCTCGCAGCCCGACATCTTCGAGGATCCGAAGGGCGTGTATGAGGTGAAAAAGGAGGTACCCTCCTTTACGGACAACCTGACCAAGACTCTGGGGGCGCATAGCCTCAAGTTCGGCGCCTTTGAGCAGGAAGTCACCAACATCCAGAGCAACGACGGCACAAACCTGAACGGCATCATTAACACCTTCGGACAGGGCACCAACCCCTTTACCGGCCAGCTGTTGGGATCTCCAAACAATCCAACCGCAAGCTTCGTTATGGGCAGTATCAGCAGCTACTCCGAGAACAGCGGCGCGCCGGTCAGCGACATGGCTTACCACACCGTTGATTTTTACGGCAATGATTCCTGGCGGGTAAGCAGCAAGATCAACCTGGTGTACGGCGCCCGTATCGAGCACCTCGGGCACTGGTATGACAAGACCGGTATTGGCATGGCGGACTTCTTCCCGAACCGCGTGCTCTCTGACTACAATGCCGGCAAGTATGCACCGGGCTACTACTGGCACGCCATCGATCCTGCTGTCCCGCTCAGTGGCCAGCCCGACCGCCTGGCGTACATCTCGCCGCGCGTAGGCGCAGCGTGGGACATCTTCGGCAACGGCGATACGGTGGTCCGTTCCGGCTGGGGTGCTTACCGCTTTGCCGGTCAGTACAACGACTATGCCTCATCGCTGACGACGGCACAGCAGGTTCGCAGCTATACCCTGCCGGGACAGCAAAGCGTGCTCATCTCGCAGCTCGGCCAACTCTCCCCGGGAACGTGCACTTCGCAATGCCAGAGCGGTACGCAGAATGGCCTGGATGCGAGCGACTACGGTGTGCCTCTTACCTATGCTTACAACGTCACTATCGATAAGCGCCTGAAGTGGAACTCGCTTCTGGACATAGCCTATGTCGGCAGCCGCTCCAGCAAGATCCTGGACAATGGCGAAACGCTGCAAGGGAGCGCTTTCACCTCGCTGGCAGACCAGAATAAGACTCCCGTGGGAGCCTTTTTCCGGCCCGATCCAGTCACCGGAATCACCGCGAACAATCCGGAAAACGTTGCTACCAACAACGTGACCGGTGCACCAACCGGCAACAAGACCGCGGACTATCACGCTCTCGGGTATGCCTACGGAACATCCAGCGCATACATGGCGCAGAGCATCTCCTACTCGAACTACAATGGATTTCAAGCAGCGTGGCTTAAAACCAGCGGTAAGCTGACCTATGACTTTAACTTCACATGGTCGAAGACACTTGGCACCGTGTTGCAGGAGAATCCATTTGTCAACAGCGCTAACTACGGGGTCGCATCGATCGACCGCCCGTTCGTCTTCAACTCGTCCTACACCTATCAAGCCGGTACGTTCCATAGGTTCAACAAGCTTGTCAACGGTACGCTGGGAGGCTGGACAGTTTCGGGTATCTCTACCTGGCAGGCCGGCGGCAGCCTCTTGGCTGAGCTCGGGAATGATGTTCCCACCTTTGGCCTAACGGAGACTTATACAAACCTCCCGTCTAATGCACAAGCCGTGGGCATCGGTAATGGGATCGGCACCGCGACCTACTTCGGAACGGACGCTCCGATCGGCATCCAGCCGGTACTCGTTGGAAACCCCAACAAAGGCCTCGCGAAGTATCAGCGGTTAAATGTAACAGCCTTCCAGGCGCCTGCTGTCGGCACCAACGGAGGCGAAAACTATCCGTACTTCAGCATGGGATCGTACTTCGACAACGACCTAGCTTTTTACAAATCCTTTCACGTGACCGAGCGCCAGGCAGTGCAGTTCCGCTTCTCGATGTTCGACTGGCTCAACCATCCACTGCCGGAGTTCAGCTCGGCGAATCAGGTCACCCTGCGCTATGCAGTTGACTATCCGAGCAAGACGATCACGCTCAACCAGGCCAGCAGCGTCGCCAATAACAACTCTGGCCAGACGGTCGCAAACTTCGGCTTCATGGATACGAAGACGGGAGCCCCGTACTCGCGTATTCTTGAGTTCAACGTGAAGTACACCTTCTAACCCGAGCACGCAGAGAATGGGAGGTGGCTATGCCACCTCCCATTCTCTTTTCAGGCCACTTCATGAGCTATCTGGCTGCTAGTTTTGCGCGCATGCGACTCACCCTGGGCTTTGCAGCCCTGCTTTCTCTGCCAATGCAGGCGCAAACCAGGCCGACTCCCTCCGTTTCTCCGCTTTCTCGGCACTATCTGGCAGCGCAGGCTGCTATGGCCAAAGGCGACAAGGAGACGGCCGCTGATGAATGGCGCATGTTCCTCACCGATGCTTTGGGTGAGATTGCTGTGACCGAGGCACATGCCGGACAGTATCAAAAGGCCGCATCCGCTTTCGAGCAGGCGCTCACCTTCGCGCCTCACTCCAGCGACCTGCAACTGCAGTACGCAGATGCCGCGCTTCGCGACGGCGACCTCGACACCGCGCACTCCCTCGCCGCGCGACTCACGCGGGAGGCCCCGCAGAACGCCAACGGCCACATGCTTCTCGGGCAGGTGTTACTTAAGCAGGAGAAGAATGCCGAGGCGCGTACCGAGTTTGAGGAAGCCACCAGGCGCGACCCGACCTTTGCTGCCGGCTACAATCTTGCGGTCAGCTGCCTGAATCTCGGTGATGAGAAGTGCGCCGCTTCCACCTTTGCCGAGATGCGGGCATCTTTCGGGGATACCGCCATCTTCGATCTACACGAGGGGCAGGCCTACCTGAACTCCGATTTTCAAAACCACGCCGTCGACGCCTTCAAGGCGGCTATCGCAAGAGACCCCCGCCTGCCTGGCGCACACTACTCGCTCGCCGCCGCGTACTTGGCTACCAGCGCCGGAGTTGACGAAGCCGAGAAGGAGCTTCGCGAAGAGATCGCGCTCGTTCCGAAGGAGGCTGTTGCCTACGCAGCTCTTGGCCATTTGCAGGAAGGTCAGCAGCACTTTGCTGAAGCCGAGACAAGCCTCAAGCGCGCTATCGCATTCGCTCCTGATGATCCGGACGCCTACCTCTACCTCGGCCAGCTTTATGCCGAACAGAAACGCGTGGCCGAAGCTGAAGCCGCGCTGCGGCGCTGTATCGAGCTGACCACGGACGTTTCTCGCAACAACCACCAGGTGCAACGCGCACATTATCTACTTGGCCGCCTGCTGCTGCAGTCCGGCGACACAGCTGCTGGACAGCAGGAGATGGCCATCTCACAGTCGCTGATGCAACGCACGCTGAGCAAAGCCCGCGACCGGCTTGCCGACTATTACCAGCAGCCGTCTGAGGCTGCCGGCGCCGAAGCCGCTCCCCAGTCAGCCGCGACCGCTGACGTGAACCCCAAGGCTGTGCGGACGGCCGCTGAGCTCGAGAAGCAGTTGTCGCCGCCGATCAGTGACAGCTACGACAATCTCGGTGCTGTTGCTGGAAGCGCCGGTCACTATAACGAGGCACTGGCCGACTTCCGTCGTGCAGTCGAGTGGAACCCGCAGACGCCGGGCCTGGACGAGAACATGGGACGAGCCGCCTATGCCGCCGGGCAGTTTGCCGAGGCTGTCGGTCCGCTCAACCGCTACATAGCAGCAAACCCTACAGACGATACGTTGCGCTCAGCCCTCGGCATCAGCCTCTCGATGACCGGCGACAACACTGCCGCTGTAAAAACGCTAGAGCCGCTTGTCTCCCAAGAGAAGGCCTCTTTGCAGGTTGCGTTCGTTTACGCCCAGGCGCTTCTCGCCACGGGCCACGCTCAGCAGGCGATCAATCAGCTCAACGCGCTCACCGCCAAGCTGCCGCAGTCCGCGCAGATCCATCGTGAGCTTGGCAGAGCCTTCGCGGCAGCGAACCAACCGGAGAAGGCACTCGATGAGCTTGGGGCTGCCACGCGACTGGACCCGAAGGACGCTCGTGCCTGGCTTGCCCTCGGTCGCATCGAGCTGAAGGAAGGGAAAAGCACAGACGCGGTTGCGAGTCTCGAGTCGGCTCTGCAGCTTGAGCCCTCTGACGCGGATGCGCATCGTGTTCTTGCCGCAGCATACCGGGCTGCCGGACGTGCCGACGATGCTGCCCGCGAGATTGAGCGCTCACAGGAGCTGACGCAAAGCGCAAGCCACTGAGCCAGCCGCTTCGTCACCGGTGCCCTTCGCGGCGCTTTTTCGATTACCTCGAGCTGGCTTTAGTATTGACTCCGAAGAAAAGAGGCAGCATGCTCGAGAGGCTCTGTATATTCCGGATCTTGCGGATCTTCCTTTCCCTGGTCGTGGCCACATCCTTCAGTCTGCCTGCTGTGCAAGGCGTCGCGTGCGCTCAGGCGAGCAGTCCTATGCCCGTTGCGTTTACTGCCGAGCAGGATCAACACAACATGATGGACCAGCTCGGCATTCATTCACTGAGACCAGGCTCGGACGCCGATCCGAAGTCGGCCCACTATGCAAATTACGACGAGGCAAAGGCCAATCCGTATCCCGAGCTGCCCGATGCGCTCATGTTTGCTGATGGAAGGAAGGTCACGACTGCGGACATGTGGCGGGACCAGCGCCGCCCCCAACTGGTTGAGGACCTTAGCCGGTACGTCTACGGCGCTGTGCCCGCGCACGTGCCAGATGTGACCTGGTCTGTCGTCGCAAAGGAACGCGAGATGGTCGGATTTCATCCAGTAATTGCAACTGAGCTGAAGGGCCACGTCGACAACTCTGGCTACCCGGCGATTGACGTGAACTTGCGCATGACACTCGTATTGCCTGCTGACGTGAAAGGTCCTGTACCGGTGCTGATGATGTTCGGTCCTGGTGGCTTTCCCGCCCCGGTACAGCCCTCGCCTGAGGATCTCGAACGCATTAACACCGCGATGAAAGCGCTGCTCGTCAAGCAGGACCCATCACTCGGCCCCGCTATCGCACAGCACCCCGGCTGGCAGCCCGTGCCTGCTGTCCCGTTTCAGTTCCCGACTCCCAACGCTGATGGCGACCCGCCCAGCACGTGGGAGCTCATTGCTGCCGGCTGGGGCTTCGCAACGCTGGACCCGCAGAGCGCCCAGGCAGACAACGGCGCCGGCCTCACTCGCGGCATCATTGGCTTGGTGAACAAGGGCCAGCCGCGTACGCCTGAGCAGTGGGGCGCGTTGCGCGCATGGGCCTGGGCTGCCGGCCGCGGCCTCGACTATCTGGCAACAGACCCCGGGGTCGATGCAAAGCATGTGGGCATCGAAGGCGTATCGCGATACGGAAAAGCAGCACTCGTCACCATGGCATTCGAAGCCCGATTTAACATGGCGCTCATCGGCTCCTCCGGCAAAGGGGGTGCCACGCCCATGCGTCGTAACTTCGGCGAAGCCGTCGAGAACCTGACTGACGGCGAATACTACTGGATGGCCGGCAACTTCCTGAAGTATGGCGCCTTAGAGGCTACCTTCGACAGCATGCATGCCGACAAGCTTCCCGTAGATTCAAACGAGCTGATCGCTCTCTGCGCGCCGCGCCTTACATTCATCAGCTATGGCATCCCGGAGAAAGGCGACGCTCCGTGGCTTGACCAGCGCGGCAGCTGGATGGCGACGGTCGCTGCAAGCCCGGTATGGACGCTCCTTGGCGCACCAGGCCTCAGCACCCAGGATTTCCACTACCAGACCGCACCGATGCCCAAGGTGAATGAAGGGCTCTTGAGGGGGAAGCTGGCGTGGCGGCAGGACGACGGTGGTCACACGGACGCGCCGAATGTGAAGTACTTCATTCAATGGGCTGATGGCTTCATGGGATACAAGGCCCATAACTGAGGCTTTTGAATGCAAATATGCCGTGTCGGACAGTTCGCACGCTTCGTCGTTGCGACATAGAATACCGGAAGCAAGGGTATGCCGCGGGTGTTGGCCATCAGAGATGATCGTTGACACGCCGAATGGGCACTCCAAGCCGAACTTACCGGACGTTATCGCGTTGCTCTGTCTCGGCCTGCGTGCGGCATCCAGATGCGGAACTGGCCGCCGGTATGTAGCAGGCTCATCATGTAGAGCATGCCATCGTAGTAACGCTGCTCTCCACTCGGGACGGGCGTGGCCCAGAGCGCATCGAGAAATGCATTGGCCACATCGCCCGGCTTCGCCGCCAGGCTGCCCACCGCAGTCGTTGCAACCATGCCAGGCGAATGCCGCTGTGAGAGCGGCTTACCGTCCAGCGTGTAACGATCGCTGAAGGTGCTAATGCCCTGCGAAAAGAGAAAGCGTTGAATACGATCGCTCAGGGTGCTCGCTTGTGGGTTTGCGCCCCACCACGCCTGATCGACTGACCAGTTGCTCACGGTCCGCCAGGAGTCATACGAGAAGTTGGCGGACATAGGGTTGAAGCGCGTGCCGTGCGGCGTGCCGTCAAAGTTCGTGTAATCCGGGGCAAGCCCTGTCTCAGGGTTCGTCGCCTTCACAAAGAAGAGGCGGCTTTGTTCCGCGGCGCGCTTCCAGAAGGCGCGATCCTCCCGCGGTCCCCAAAGCGCCCATAGCTCGTAAAAGGCCGGGAGGTGATAGCTCGGATCCGTGAAGTCGTTGGCGCCCGTTCCTGGCACGAAGGCTACCATCGCGTACTGCTCGTTGACCATCGGGCCAACCGTGCTCGTCCTGGGTCCAGGATGTGCCGCTGCGTCCCTGTAGAACCGCGGCTGGAAGGGCGGGTCACTCGGGTGGATTCGGAAAGGTGCGGTGCCAGTCTGCACAGGGTGATGGCGCATCAGGCTAAGGATGCGGTTCGCTTGTGCTTCGTAGTTGTAAACACCGGCGCCATTACCCCAGCGGTGAGCAGCAAAGTACAGGCTCATCACGAAGTACTCTTCGCCGTCTGGCGCAGGAGAGTCAGAGTTTGGCGTACCGTCGGTGTGCATCGACCAGGAAAAGTAGCCGACGGCGGGGTTTTGCGGGTCCGTAATGAGCATGTAGGTGTTTGCCCAATTCCAAATCGCATCGAACTCAGCCTTGTGCCCGGTCTGCACCGCAATCATCATGCCGTAGCTCATGCCTTCCGTGCGTGCGTCATGATTGGCAACATCAGTGATGTACCCCAAGGGACCGTTTGCGTTCCTGCCTGCAGCGTAGAAGATCGCCTGGGTCTGCGCATCCCCGTGAAAAAGCTGTTGAAAGCCGCTTTCAATGCGAGCGTCGATTTCGGCCTCGCTGTGGCCGCGCTCGGCAAGCAGATTGCGGTAGCGACCCGTCGCAAACTCGCCCGAGCTGGCCTTACTGGCTGATACAGCGGGAGCCTGTGCATGCAAGGAAAGCGCGCCGCCATCCAAGGAGAGCAGGAGTAAAGACACCAGCAGCAGGTTGAAAGGCCGTTTCACAGAAAGCTCCTTGCCGGGTGAAAGATGCGCGGAAATTAATGTTTCCAGGTGTAGCTCTGCTATGAGGCGGAGGCTGGGCGAATGCCCTTGCTACGCGCTCCAGTTTATTCGAGAGCGCAAGTAAATGGCACGCCAAAGTAGCCGGCAAGTCAGCGCAAGTTGCTTATTCGACTACGCGTCACAGCTGCTTAACTCGGATGACAAAGTCTCTTTACGGCTTTAGCGCCAGGTGAAGCGGAGCAGCACAGTTGCGTTCGGCGCGAGATCCAGGTGTACCTTTCGCCAGCTGTTCCCATCTGCTGCCGAGGCGATGTCAAAGGCCTTGTCTTCAACCGGTACCAGCTTTGCGGCTGCGAGCAGGCCGGACACTTGGGCAAGCGTAGGATCGCGAGGGCTGCCCATGTGCTGCCAGGCGGTGTAGGCGTCGCCATGGTCGTGGTCGAGCAAGGTACGGGTTAGCCGAAGACCGTCACTCGGGAGCAGATGCGGACCGGTGCCAGGCATATTTGTAAGCGTCAGAGTGATGGGCGTGGGTGACGCAGGCGCAAGCGAGTCCGAGTAATTCCAGACCAGTACGTCGATCTCTTGTACACTCTTACTCTGGTTGGGTCGGCGGGTGGCTAGCACATCGACGCCGCTATGGGGTCCCGGGGTGAGTAACTGCTCAGCGGGCGCCGTCCCGGTGCTGGGCAGCTGCTCTCCGCCGAGCGCACCGAGCAGCCGGAGAGCGTTCAACACTGGCTTGTCGAGGATAGGCTGCGACGGATCAGGCAGCGCTGTGGCGAGCTCGCGAAAACCGGCGAACGGCGGCTGGCCCGGGAAAAGAAACGACCAGTTCACCGCACCGAGGAGGTTGACGTGTGCTTGGTTTGCGAGCTCCGCCGTGCGTGCCGTAGCCTCTAGAACACTGGCCCCATAGCCTTCGCTGTTGCGATAAGGGCTGGTTGCTCCGAGGCAGGCGGCGCAGCCCTCGGGATCGCTTTCCGAAAGGATGATCGGCAGATGAGCGAACTGCGGAAAGCTGGCGACTATAGCAAAGCCGTTGCGTGCCGAGTTGAGCTGGCTCGAGATGCCGAGTTGCACGTGGGTGTTTCGGGGAGAATCCGAGGAGAGATGGTCTACGACCTGGCCCGTCTTGTCATCGGTGACCTTCGGTGAGCCTTTGGGGTGGAAGGTAATGAAATCGAGCGGAGCGCCGGTACCGCCCGCAGCATTGGAACCGCTGGCGCAGTGTTGGAGGAAGCTATGGAGGAATGTGCTGTCAGCGCGAGGGCCGGTCGCAGCAGGACCGCCGACAAGCGCATGGGGGAGGGCGCGGCGGACCGCAGCGGTCGTGATGTCATACAGGTGAAAATACTGGGCCGGGGTGCCGTGAAAGTAGGCTATGTCCGGCTCGTTCCAGACCTCCCAGCGCCATTGCTCCACTTGCTTGCCGTATCGCGAGCGAAGATGGTGGACCCAAGCGGTGATGAGCGCGGACCAACGCGCATCGTCCTTCGGCGGATAGCTCCACCCGGTAAACACGTCGCCGTTGGGGAAGGAATGCTGGTACGGGTCAGGGTGAGGCGATAGCGCCTTCGGTGTAAAGCCAATCTCGACAAAAGGAGTCACGCCGGAGTGGACCATAGCGTCAAAAAGCTGGTCGGTGATCGTCCAGTCGTAGACAGCTCGGCCCTCTGCATCCTCCGTGTAGACGTTGGTCGAGCCCCATTTGAGTGCAGGGGTTCCATCGCCCGTAGTAAGCAGATTGTGCGGACGGAAGTAGACAGAGGTTCCCGGGCTCAGCCCAGAAAGCTCTCTGAGCAGGGCAAGGCCGCCTGGGGTGGTGAGGTAATTGGGCTCGTCGGCCCCGAACCAGTTCCAGGCAGGGTGGTAAGCCACGCCCGAAGCGCCGGCATCCACGGTGATGTTCACTGCTTGCTGCCCGAGAGCGGCAGAAAAGCTCACAAGGTATAACGCCATGACAAAGAAGCGGGCCATGATTCGCCACCATCCTAGCGGATCATGCCGGTCTGTCGCTTGCAGCGGAGCCGTTGCTATCGTGAGATATGTACGCTTGATTATGGATGAATCCGTGTCCGTCACCGGAGTCACTGCCGCATGTTGATCAAGGCGAGAAGGAGGATCACGTACGAAGCACTGACGCACGAAGCGGTATAGAAGAGCAACGTATGCTCTGCTGCGACAGACTTGTAGACTTCCGCTGGTCGGTCGCCGGTACGCTGCACAAGCGGTCGGCATCGTCGGTACCCGGCGAAACCTACTACGGCGGGCAGAAGTATAAGCAGGACCCACGGATCCCTACTGACCAGGTGAGTCAGTCCAGGCCCGCCTCCTGATGTCAGAGCGGGGAGCAAAACATCGATCTACGCTCCAATCACTAACAGCGCCGTGAAAAATGCGAAGCCATAAACAAACCAGCCTCTCTTCTCCATAAATATCTCCTAAAGACAGAGCGAGGGAGCTGTGCGCTCCCCCCACCCAGTTAGGCTGAGCAAAGTGCTAGTTGCTCGGCGTGGTCACGATTGTGCAGACCTTTGCCGCTCCGTAATAAGCGGCGGCAAAAACGCCAAACACCGCCCCTGCAGCTTGCAAGGCGACTCCCACTGGAGCGCCGACGCCAGTCAGATCCATCAGGGTACCTACACCAGCAGCGCCTCCGCCGAAATAAGCGTCCCCTTCGGCGGCGTCATAAAGTTCGGTGCAGATGGGGTTCGGCGTATTGATCGTGCTAGCCGTGACTGTGACAACGGTTGGGTTCATGTCGTAGAGGACCGGCTGTGTCGAGCCATCCGGATTGGTTTGCGTGGCTGAGTAGATACCGGGCGCGTTGGTTGGCTGAAGTGCTGAGACCGTGCTGCCATTCTGTCCCCCGAAGCTCGTCGGCGCATCGTTGAGCCCATCCGGATCGACTCGGTTGATTGGATCATTGTTCACAAAGGAATAGCGGTTCCAGCTATCCGGGCGCGAGGGGTGCGCGCTTTTTGCAAATGGATCCGGGCTGATAAAGCGGCCCTGTGTGCTGGCATAGTAGCGCTGCCCGGCGTAGTCAAGACCTGACGCCGTGTCACGCTCGTAGCCGCCAAAGGACCGCGGAGAATCACCGCTGTTTTGCACCTCTTCGCCGAAGGGCAAGTAGCGCGTAGAAGCCGCCTTTGGGCTGCTGCTCCAGGCCCTTACCGCGCCGAGCCGATCCGAGACCAGCACCTCTCCGCCGGACTGCACCATGCGCTTGCCGAAGAAGATGTTGCTTTCGCGCAGCTGGAGGCTCAGGGAACCGTCGGAGCCAGTCTGCAGATTGTAGGTAGCCAGGCGCCGCGTGCCATCGTAGAAGGTGATGATTTCGCGACCACTCGCTGCCTGCTTCCACACACGCATATTCTTGTCGTCGTATCCATAAGCTTCTACGCCGTTGCTGGCACTGCTTACACCTACGAGCCGGTTGCGTGTGTCCCACGCAAACTGCATGGCAGGCAGAGAGACGAGACTTCCGTTTGCGTCGTAGGCAGTGTTCTCGTTCAGGAGCCAGTTGGTCGTGGGGTCGTACTGCGCGCTGCTCGCAAAGACCTGTCCGCTTGTGACGTTCTGCTCAGTCCGGTTCCCGAAGCCGTCGTAGCTAAAGGATAGGCCCCAGGAAGTGCCGCCCTGGTTGCTCTGTGCAGTCGCTAAACGCCCATGATTGTCATAGGTATAGGCAGTACTACCACCCGCCACGTTATCGGTCTCACTTGCAAGGCGTCCATTATCCGCGCGATAGGAGTATTGCAGGTCTACCATTGGCAATACTGCAGCAGCATCAGCTTCTGATGGCGTCGCGAGAATCCGGGTAAGGTGGTTGCGGCTGTTGTACGCGTATCCGGCGGCGAGTACCTTGCCCTCATTCTGCGCGAGCATGTTCATCGCCGTAAGCTGGCCCGCAGCGTTGTAGGAGACGCCGCTGACCAGATTGTTTTCGGCCGAGACGATGCTGTTCAGCCGACCCATGGAGTCATAGGAATAAGCAAGCGTCGGCCCTGCCTGTGGATAGGTGAGAGAGGCGAGACGCCCTTCAGCGTCATAGCCCTGCTGCATATCAAGTTGTACGCTGGAGCTGCCGCGAACCAGCTGGAGACGCTTTCCAGCCAGGTGCCCTGCGGGCGTGTAGGTGTACATCTCGGTGATCTGCCCGGGAAGCACCGATGCCGACCCCCATTGCACCGCCGCCAGCCGGCCGCTCGTATTCTGCGAGTACGCACTGTCTACCGGATTCGTATCGTAGAAATAAGTGAAAGACTCATTCGGCTGGACAGTACCGGCGGCGTTGTAGGCTGTTATCGCAACAACGCGCTTCAGTTTGTCGCGGGTATAGACCTGCTTCTGACCCTTCGCATCGGTTTTTGACGCCAGCGTCCCGTCAGTGTTGTAGGACTGCGTCTGCTGTCCGCTTTCAGCCTGCTTGGACATAATCAGGCGGCCACCGCTGTCATAGCTGAAGCGGCGTGTCTGTGTAGCGCCGGCACGCGGCATGGACACGCCGGAAAGCTGGCCAAGCGCGTTGTAGCTGTACTGCGTCACCAACTCACTGGAGCCTGTGCTGCTCGGCATGGTGACAGCAGCAATTGTGCGATCAGCGTTGTAGGTTACGCGCTTCCAGCTGCTGTCTGGACTCGTCACCTGGACCGAATTACCGGCATACTGAAACGTCCGGGGCGCGCCAGTCGCCGCAAGGTCCTGCGTGAGCTTCCGGCCCAGGCTGTCATAGGTCGTGTTGACCCACTCGGGCGTTGCACCGGCTGCTGCGGGCAAGGAGCGCTGCAGCAGGCCACCAACCGGCGACCCGCCTACGGCTCCGTGCACCTGATACTGCACAGTCTGCGTACCAGTCTCGTCGCCGACGCTGAGCTGAGCGACCCGGCCAAGTCCGTCAAACTGCTCCTTCTGCCAGCGGCCGTTAGACGTCACCGTCTGCGAGTTCCCGGCGATGTCATAGGTGAATGTAGCCGTGCCGCCCTCCTGACTCGTGAGGGAAGTGACGCGGCCGAACTGATCGTACTGTGCTTCGGTAACGGCTCCGTGCGCTTCCTCCAGCCTCTTCAAACGGCCGTTTGCATAGCTCATGCTGGTTGGAGGCGCTGAGGCGGCCGAGGGTATGACACTGGCGATCAGTGTGTTATTCGTTGATCCATCGAGAGTGTAGGAGCACCCGGTACCCGCGCTGTCCTCTGTCTGGATCAGCATGCCCGTCTGATCGTAAGTTAGCCGCTTGTAGACGCCGCCAGTCCAGGTCTCAGTCGCGTTGCCACGTACGGTCTGGGCGACACTTGCCTTTACCTGGTCGTGCTGCGTCGCTGAGACCGCAGAGCTGAGAGGGGTCGTGTCATATTGAGTGCTTGACAGCTGTACGGTGACGCCGCTTGCCTGCAGTGTGGACGAGGTTCTCCGGTTCACGATGTTGGCTGCGAGATATTCGGGAGTCTGGAGATAGGTAAAGCTCAGGACACGGGCAGGCGTCGAGCCTGAGTCATAGCCGTACTCTGCTTGTGAAATCAGGTTGCCGTAGCCATCACGGGTGAACTGGGTCTGCGATGTGCGGGAGCTTGCGCTGCCGGGATCGAGGGTGTGCACCTGGGTTGTGACATAGGCGCTTCCTGCGCTGGTAAAGCCCCAGGTCAGCGTTTTGCTTTGCAGCACGCTGGAACCGCTCAGGTGCTCTATCGTTTGTGCCAGACCACTTGTGGGCGAGCCCGCAGCGCTATCGAACGTCCATCGCTGGACTGCACCGGAAGCAGGGCCGGCAATCATGGTGCTGCTGTGGACCGCATCCGAGGCATTCGCCGTCGCGCGTACCAGGGAGACGGTCTGGGTTGCGCTGGGATTGCTTGGATCGGTCAGAGTACGTGTCGTGACCTCGCGCACAGCCCGTCCGCTGGAAAACTCCGCCGTGGTGTACGCCCACGCCAGCGTTGCCCCATTTGGCCGCTGCGCACTGGTGAGTTCGCCATAAGCGTTGTACTGGAAGCTCCAGGACGCACCGGTACCGCGGGTGACGGAGCTGAGCAGCGATGTATTTACCGCCGAGGCGCTGTCACCTGGAAGCGGGGAACTGACGCGCGCACTGTTGTAGCTAAACTGGTACACCTCATCGCTGCCCACCGTATTGGTTACAGATAGAAGCTGTGGGTTGATGGCGGAGGAGTAAAGAAAAACATAGCTGAAACTTCCGTCCCCAGCGTAGCCGCTGCGCGCATCCTGGATTTTAGCGATGCGTCCGCTGGTATTTGCTGCGCCGTTCCCGCCCTGGCCCGCCAAGTAGCTGAGTATGACCTGGTTGCCATTAGTGCACTGGACCAGAGTCGGATGTAGCGAGCCGGCGTCTGGCTCTGACGCCGCGGATGTGGATGCAAACTGCATGATGGTGCCGCTAGGGAGACTCAGTGTAGAAGATGACGGATTCCAAACAAGGTAGGTGCCGTCGCTACTTACCCAGTCCGATCCGGATTGCGCGAGGGTGTACTCAGCCCCTGAGGTGTCGACATATGTGTAACCGGTGACCTTACCGTTTGTGAGCGTAGGTACGATAGTTGCCAACGCGAGGCGCCAGCCGAAGCCGTTCGAGGTATTTGGCGCTGGCGATGCGCCCGCGGACGTCGAGGTGCTCCAGTTTTGCGAGTTATAAGCGAGCTTGATGGTGCTCATCAGGGTGCGGCTGGCCGATTGAATCAATGGGAGAGATAGCGATAGATTTCCGGACAGAACATCTATTTTTTCTTCTTTGTGGCCCCAGTAGGCCCCGTTGCGGCGAACGCCGACGCGACGCGGACTCGCGCCTTCGCCGCTTACTGCGGGAGCGCTGAGAGTGTCTGCAAAGAGTGAGAAGGCTGAGAGGTTGAGCGTCACTGTTACGCCAACGGCTATCTGGTTAAATTCCCTGCGATTCATCATCGTACGAAGTCCCCTCGCTAGGTCAAGATGAAGACCGACTATAGGGATCACCGAACTCATCTCGCAAGCGTTATCTGCTCCGCTTCTAAGTGGTTCTATAACATCAAAAGATTACTCGGGGAGAGTAATCTATTAAGTAGAAGCTAAGAGCAACTACAAACCTGTACTATCCAATGAATAATATTCCGCTTTGATGGTGAGGCTACACATATCTACTCAAGTGCTTAAAGATCCAAGGCAGGTTTTACAAAGAACTAAGTACCGTGAGCTAAAGAGTTATAATTGGAGGCATCTCGATGAGTGTTCAACCGTATCAAACGGGCACTTGGCTTCTTCAACTTAGTAAGCTGAGAAGCTCGGTACCCCTACTTAGTAGATCGCACTTGAAGCTTTCATACTGTCATAGTGGAATGAGCGCGAGAGGCAGGAAATGGATCCCTGAAACGCGCTTCTGAGAAACTCGAGAAACTCGTCGCACCCCAATCCTTGTGGCGACTGTGAGGGTGGCCATATATGCTCGAAGGCATGCGTTGTGGAACATTCGCGATGGCTCGTCATGGAGGTGCGGAGAGCAGTGAACGCCCGAGGTTTGGCGCCGATGTTGCACACAGCTCTCTCATGACAGCTACGCTCAAGCAGTCGCCGGAGCTCGGCTGGGATTTGCTGGGAGCAACAGGCGCCGATGATGGGGCAAGTACGCGAATCCGGGCCTGCGACGTGCGCTCGGTTTCCGTCCGGGCTGGATGCGGGGAGTATCTCTTGGTGTGCAGCCTTCCGGAGTTCGGTCGAATGGCCCAGCTACGCGGCAGCGCGGGTCTAGAGAACGTACCCATCTGCATTCTGACCCACTCGCTATGGACGGAGAAGCTCGCGATGAACTGTATAGAGCTGCTTCTTCACGCGCGGCCCTGTGATCGGCTTGTCACGAGCAGTCAGGCGGCCGAGCGGGTGCTGCGCAGTGCTCTAGAGAGTGCTCGCAGCGCATGCGGCAGGGACCACGTCGTCCAAACCGAAAGGCTTCCTTTCGGGGTGACCCTGCCGGAGCAGGACTCGATGGATCGCGGAGCAGCGCGACGGCTGCTTTCCATCCCGGTGGGTGCCTTCGTACCCATCTATCTGGGCCGCATCTCTGAAGCGTACAAGGCAGACCTCACGCCACTTCTGATCTGCGCTCGTCATCTGCGGAGAAGGGGCGTTGACTGCTACCTTCTGCTCGCTGGGGCTGCGGATGACACAGACGCGGTCATGCGCGTACGCGAGCTCATCGGTTCGCTTGGGCTTGAGGAGCACGTACGAGTGCTGGAAAACTTCCCGGAGTTTATCAAGTCTGCTTTGTTTGCAGCAGCAGATGTATTTGTCTCCCCAGCAGACTCTGTGCAAGAGACCCTCGGCATTGCTCTGCTTGAGGCGATGGCACATCGCCTGCCGGTTGTGGCTTCCTCCTGGAGCGGGTACCGCGATCTAGTGGTGGACGGTGTGACTGGCTTTCTTGCGCGGACAGTATGGTCCACGGTGGCAGCAGGAGAGGCCGATCTTCTTGCGACCTGCGTGCCTCGCCGCGCCCTCGCCCATCGGCTTGCCCAGCAGACGCCCACCGACACAGGCGAACTTCTTGAAGCCTTGACGCGGCTGGCGAGCAGCCCTGAACTAGCCGAAAACATGGGTAAGGCTGGGCGGCAGAGGGTCGCGGAACACTACGCTTCCGAGAAGATAGCCGACCGATTTCTAGCACTCTGGGCTCAGCAGTTGGCGAGCGCAAGTGAATTGACGGCCGGCGAGCCCAGGCCGCAGCGGTCATCGTCATTCGATGACGCCTCGAGTGACGTAAGTGAGCAGATTGGCTGGTTCGCGACGTACGCTTCCCGGGAACTCAGCGAGAGCGATCTGCTGGTCAGGCTCGTCGACGTGGAGGAAATAGGGAGCTTGTCTCTGCTCAGAGCGTGCGGTTGCCCCGATGCAGCGCGGATGGAATGGCTGCTGGCCAGAACGGCAGTAGAGCCACTCACTGTGGGTGAACTAATGGAGCTGGGCTTCGCAAGGGAGGAGATTCTCTGGCCGGCCAAGAAGGGCCTGCGACGAATCGTTTCTCAGCGTGGTGAATGAATCGTTAGCGCCTGAGGCACGCGGACGGCGTGTCTTCTATTTCTGTTACAGCCACAATGTGCCGAGGGGTGGCCAGAAGCATACCTATCGGCATGTCGATGTGCTGAACCGCAGCGGGGTAAACGCGTCGATCTTCCATCCCGGCCCAGCGTTCCGGCTGGACTGGTTTCAGAACAGTACGCCTGTGATGGACGAGGGTGAGTTCCTGCGTACTATCGATCCGGACCTTGACATCGTCGTACTTCCAGAAGACCTGGGCAGGACAATCCTCAACTTTCCAGGGCGTAAGGTTATCTTCAACAAGAATGTCTTTACAGGCTTCCAGGCACTCGGGCTTGATGCCGGGCAATCAGCGCCGTACCTCTCAGCCGACGTGCTTGGAGCGATGGTAGTGTCAGAACACAACCGGCGGCACCTGCAACTGGCCTATCCAGCACTGTTGGTGGAGAAAGTCGATGTTGAGATCAACACGGAGCTCTTCCGTTTCCGGCCTCTACAGAGTAAGTCTCCACTCATCGCCTGCTCAACAAAGGTTCCCGAGATGACGCTGTCTCTTTTTCAGATGATTGCAGCGCGTGGGCAGGCCGGCCTTAACGAAAGCCAACGGTTCTCCTGGCTCTTCCTTGAAGGAATGAGCGAGCAGGAGGTGGCTGCTGTCCTTAACGAGGCGCTGGTATGTGTCACTTTCTCCGTGGCTGAGGGTCTTGGCCGTGTGCCTCTTGAGGCGCTTGCATCGGGGTGCCTTCTGGTGACATGTAAGCTTGGTCCGCTTGGAAGATCGCTGCCGGTCGGGGCTGATCTTGAGTATGGCGACCTTACAGATGCCGTACACTTTCTCGAAACAATCATGGCGTCCTATCCCGAGCGCCTGGGCCCTTGGGATGAGTTAACGAAGCGGGGAAGGCAGCTTGCCGGCCTTTATTCTCTCGAAAATCAGGAAGCAAGTATCTGCCGCGCCTGGCGTGCGATCTTCAGGCGAGCGGATGAGTTGCAGAGTGTCTGAGACAGACTGGTATCGACCAGACCGTACCGGAACCTTTGCTGAAGGAGTTTCGGAGAGCCTAAAACCCGCAGGACTGCAAGCAGGTCGAACGTAGGAGCACTGCGGGTTCTGGGTGATGCCGAAGAGACAAAGAAAGACGGTATGGCAGAGGATGGCGCTCGATTCACAAGACTGATCGCACTGGGCCGGACCTGCCAGTGCCCCTACCAAATCCGACGCATCACCGGCAATCCATCCGCGGCCTACTTCGACTGGCTTGGTACGCCGTTACCCGGCCTGCTGGAGGTGTTGCGGAAGGGCTTTGCTCGTTGTTTCGAGCGGGAAGATTTACGGATTTCGGGCGATGGAAGCACGGTGCTTCACCGGCAGTTCGGCTTCTCCTACCGACATCTCTTTTCGCAGCTACCTGAAACAGGACTTGTCGATCCAGCCTCCTTGGATGAGGAGTACGGCGACAAGCGTGCCAAGATGGATGCGCTCGCCCAGCGCTGGGTGGAGATGATGCTGGGCGACGATCACCTCCTGTTCGTGAGGCATGATGCGATCGACAAAGAAGACGCAGAAATGCTGCACAGGGAACTGACGCTGCAGGCCGGCAAGAAAGCTGTTGATCTACTGGTTATTTTGCCGCCCGGCAAGCAGTGGAGCAGCAGGAACCCACGCATCCATGTCGAAACCGGGATCCAGATGTCAGACGCGGCGAACTGGAAGGGCGATGACCAGATCTGGGGCCGAGTGCTGAGCAAGTACTGGCGCAGGTTCGGCAAGCTTGCCGATGCGACGCCTGGGCCGAAACAGGGAAGCGTTCTGAAAGCTCCAGTGATCGCCTTCCAGGTACCGAATGAAATTGGACTGGGACACATGAACCGGATGGCGTGTGTCGCGCTCGCTCTACGCGAACTGGACCAGGGTGTACGCTCGGTCTTCGTTGTGGAGGGCAGCTCTCATGGAGTTCTCGAGGCGCTGCAGCTGCCTTGTGTCTCCCTGCCGGCAATCCAGGCTTTGCGCAATGCCAGTGGCTGGTCAGCCTGGGAGAAAGAAGATCGGAAAGCGATGGTCGAGATGGTAGCGGAGGCCATCGTTGAGGGCCTAGAGCCGGACCTTACCGTCTACGACTGTTTTCCCAGCCTCGCTTTTGTGAAAGCCGCTGTGCAGCGCGGCGTGCCGAGTGTGCTTTGTCTGCGCAAGATGAAGGACCTCGACCTGTACATGCAGGAAACGCGTGTCAAAGCAGTCCTGCAGGCATGCGCGACCATCCTGGTGCCACATACTGAGGAAGAATCACCCCTCCCTCCCGAACTGCAGAACCGTGCGGTGTATGTCGGGTCCATCGTCAAACCTCTTCCTCAGGATCCGGTGCCGCTTCAGATCCGTATGAACCTACCTGGAAGGCGCATCCTGGTGATCACGGCAGGCGGCGGGGGGCACGTGGACACCCCGGAGTTCCTGCAAATCAGCCTTGAAGCCGCATCGCTGCTTCAGGCAAGGGTTCCTGATCTAGCGGCTTTACTGATACCCGGCCCCTTGTTTACATCGTGGAGCGAGCTCAACATCCCAGCGAATGTCCGCGTGCTGCCTTATGACCCGAAGTTTGCGGAGACATGTGCCACAGCTGACGTGGTGATCTCGCAGGCGGGGTACAACTCAGCCAATGAGCTGGTGTTGCTCGGGACGCCCACGGTGATGATTCCCGCACAGCGGGGCTTCGACGACCAATTTGAAAGAGCAGCACAGATGGCTGCGCTCTCACCGCATATGCATGTCGTAACTGATGCTTCGCCGGAAAATGTGGCCAGGCAGGTAGAAGAAATGCTGATGAATCCGCAGCCCAGGGTACGGCGTGAGTCTCCCGATGGAGCATATCTCGCGGCCGCGCACCTGTTGCAAACGCTCGGGAGGTTGTGAGTGCCTGCAACACCTCTGCTGATCTTTCCTCTTCCTGAGTACGGACACCTCGCTCCCACGCTCCCGATCGCCCGGCACTTCTCCGGATCAGGGCACCGTGTCATCTACGTTGCGCCAGCGCAATTCAGAGATGTTGTTCTATCGGTCGGCGCCGAGCTGATACCGCTCCTACCGGGAAGTGATCGCGGGGAGGCCGCCTCGGGGCAACGCATCTGGACCCAACTTGCCCCGGAACCCTCACCTGGCCATCGCGCACATATCATCACACAGCGGCTGGTCTGGCTTGCCGGTGAGTACGAGGACGCCTCCTTCCTGCTGGATAGACACCTTGCCGAAACTTCCGGCTGCAATGTAGAAGCAGCGCTTGGCGCACGACGCCGCCTATATTTCTCTACTTCGCTGCTGCCCTGGGACGAAAAGGCTGAGCGCCTGCCGAAAGACCCAACACTGGTGTTCTGCCCAGGCGAGCTGGAAGTCAGCAGATTTCGGGATCGAGGTCCGCAATGGATGTACGTGGAGCCAAGTCTCCATGGTGTGGCCAGCGCCCAGTCTCCGATCTTTGATCCCCGGGGTCGGCCGCTGATTGTAGCGGTCTGGGGAACCCAGAGCGCGCGCTACACAAAGCTTCCCACCTTACTGCACATGGTCGTGCAGCTGGCACAAAGCCGACGTGACTGTTTCTTCCTCGCGGGCATGAGCGCGCATCCCGGAGCCCGTATTGTGCTCTCTGGCGAGCTGCCGGAAAACCTCCTGGTTCACGAGCATATTGACCAGGCTCAGGTTCTCCCCGAAGCGAGTGTCGTACTGACCCACGGCGGCCTAGGCACGATCAAGGAGTGCATCGCCGCGGCTGTCCCCATGGTGGTGCTGCCTTTCCTTGCAGATCAGCCTTTCAACGCGATCCGCGTCACCGAGGCAGGCCTGGGCGGATCCATCTTTCCCGAGGAGCAGGAGTTTGGACGCCTAGAGCGAGAGCTGGATCTTGCTCTTGCCGGCAGGTACGCAAATGCCCTCGACCGACTCCAGCGAATCTTTCTGCAGCGGGAAAAAGAACAACCTTCTCGCGCAATTATCGAGCGTCATCTCTTCTAGAGATCATCTGGCTCGCTGAGAAGGGCAACAAACTCGTCTCGCGACCTGCTGAGCTCCCATGTCGCTTTCTCCATCGGTATGGTAAAGCTGCCATCCGGGTTGTAGATCGCAGGCAGTGGAGCAGATGAGTCTGCTTCCACAAAGGTGAGAGTAGGAGTCGCCTGGTCGCTGGATACGTTGACCTCTGCCATCGCTGTGAGCGGGGAGTAGACGAGTTGATTCCGGAACTCCGGATCGCGCTGAGCACGCTCAAGTGCTCTCGACACGCTTATCGCAAGCTGCTGTGAGAGATAGTGTGCGTCCGGTACAGCAGGGTCCTTCTTCTGGGCAAAAGCCAGTCGACCAGCCATGCGGCGAAAGTTCGTGAAATTAGGATTTTTCTCAACAAGCAATTCGAATACGTGGAGCACCTGCTGCGAAACCTGTTCCTCCTCAGGCAGGCGGCGCACCCAGGGCTTGTCGCGATTGTTTGACTCCCGAAAAGAAAAGTACAGGTCATCGAATACTGCCCAACCGCCCGGTGCCAGCAGCTTTTCAACGAGCAGAAAAGCGAAACCGGTGTCGTACCAGGTATGCGCACCATCCAGGTAACAGAAGTCGAAGCTTTCACCCCGCCCCTCAAGCAAAAACTGCAGCAGCCGCCAGTTGAAGGATCTTTCTTCATAGAAGATCGTCACACGGTCGCGTAGTTTAGCCTCTTGAAGGAGATCCTCGATATTCGGGCTTCGTTCTTTTGCGGTAAGAAGATCGATGGTCGTTAAGTGCCCGAGCGGATCGCTGTCCTCCAGGGCACCTGCTATATAGGTCGATGAAACGCCGTGAAAGAATCCAAGCTCGAGCGCTGAGCTCAGTCTGTTATGCACAATGAGCTCGTAGAAGATCTGTGCTTCTCTTGGCTTCATGTACGGTAGTTGACCGACAACTACCGAAGCTGCTTCTGGACGCATGTAACCTTCTCCTCGCAGGAATGTAGCATCCGCGCTCTTCAGGACGTCTGTCTCTCGACAGACTTCCGTCCAGGCGTTCCGAAATCGATCCGTCTACCTTAATCAGATTTCGACGCGCGATCGAGCACGTTCGTTCTGGAACTGGAGATCGCCTACAAAAAGACCGGGCACACAGTTGTGAGGGCTTCGGCGAGGTGTACGGCGGTCGCTCGCGAGAAGACTTCCTTGCTCGTCGGCTTGGCATGGAACAACACGAGAGGATCTTCGCCGTTGCGCCTGAGCGGCCGCGAAGGGCTTATGGCACGTGTTCTCCGGCCGAGAATCCCACGCCCTTGCGCCCCGCGGCACATCCACCTATCTGGACGCAGCCTACGGACTGGCGCTAGCCTTACAGAGCAATGGAAAGCAGGACGAAGCGCTCCCATTGCTTGCAGATGTTGCGCGAGCGCGTGCTCGAGACAGCGTTACGCTGACAAATTACGGGCTAGCGCTGGCTGGCCGAGAATGGCAACCACGACGGCCTCGGAGTGCGATCGCAGCGCAGGGGCACAAGGCACAACTCACATCGCGTCGCGGCAGCTCGCCTCAGAGTAGGTCGATTCGGTAGGTCGCAGGCGATCGCGGGCTCATGCGGACGCCTTCGCGCGGTGATGCTCCTGATGTAGAAGGTCACTACCGCTACCCCACGGGAGGCTCAAGGTGACGTCGCGCCGAGTTCATCGATCTCGGCTGCTCCCCCCGGCGACTCGGTAGGTAGGGCCGGCTTTTTGAACGGCACGCCAGATCGATTCGACAAGCGGCATGGTGAACTTTAGATCGACCTGTGAAGATCGCTACAATGCTCGGCATGCCTTTAGAAGCTCCCCCACCCGGCCTGATGACTCGGCGTAGCTTCGCTCTCGAACTTATTGCAGCACTGCTGCCCTCCTCTGCGATGAACTGTTTGGCAGCAGAGGGACCGCCCCTGAGAGATGGGAAGCAGAAAGATCAGCCCTGGGATCCCCGTGACTTCGGAGCACGTGGCGATGGTCGCGTGAAGGATACAATCGCCATACAAAGGGCCATCGATACCTGTTCAAGTGCCGGAGGTGGCGTGGTCACGCTCGCTCCTGGTTGCGTTTTCTTAAGTGGAAGCATCACTCTGCGGTCGCATGTCGAGCTTCACCTTTCCGGCGGTGCCACTCTTCTCGCGAGCCCGGATCGCGATGATTTCAGGACCCTAGGGTCTCTCCTTTTCGCCAAAGACGCCGAAGACATTCACGTCAGCGGGACCGGCGAGATCGACGGTAATTTCGAGGCGTTTTTCCCTCCAAAAGGCCCAGCAGGCTACTCAGTACCCCAGCCTTTCCTTGGCCCCTTTGACCCGCTATACGACGCTACTCACCAGAATCCCCAGGACGGGCGACCCCGCATGATCTTGCTCGTCAACTGCCGCCAGGTCCTGCTCGAGCAGATCACCATCCGAGACAGCCCGACTTGGACCATTCACCCGGTGGGATGCGAAGGTCTTCGGATCACTGGTATCAGCATCCTCAACGATCTTGACGTGCCCAACTGCGACGGGATCGATATCGATCACTGTCGCGAGGTGCGAGTCGATGGCTGCAACATCGTCGCAGGCGATGACTGCATCGTTCTGAAGTCATCCCGTAACTTCGGGCACTATGGAGCCTGCGAAAACATTGTGGTTACAAATTGCACCCTGGAGTCATCCTCAGCGGGCATCAAGATCGAGACGGAAGGTGCTTACTCGTTGCGCTCAGCCGTCATTAGCAATTGCTCGATCGTGCGGAGTAACCGGGGGATCAGTTTCCTGAATCGTGACGGAGCAACGGTAGAGGACATTCTCTTCACGGATCTCACGATCGAAACGCGCATGCACCCCATGATGTGGTGGGGCTCGGGAGAAGCGATTGCTATCTCGAGCGTGCCGCGTAGTGCGGGCGGAGCGCCAGGAGTCGTTCAACGCATCCAGTTCAACAACATTTCCTGCAAAAGCGAGAGCGGGGTGTATCTGCGTGGTTCGCCGGATGCGCCGCTTCGCCAGATTTCATTTGCAGAGATCACTCTTGAAATCGGCAAGATTACGTCGATCCCAGGAGGCTTTTACGACATGCGCCCAGGAGATGCTTTCGGAAACGGCGGGTTGGACCGACGCGACACGGCTGGTATCTTTGCCTCCGATGTCGAAGGGTTGTCTCTGAATGGAGTGACAATCGCTTGGTCTGGTGTTCCGTCTACGTATTATGGAGCCGCCGTGGAATTGCATCGTTGCCGGAACGTCTCGCTCATGCAGCTTTCGGGGAAGGCCGCTCATGCAGGAGGTAAGGCGGCTATTTTCGACGATGTGACCTTCACCGCCAGCATTGCGCCACCCTCTCCATCTTGATGCGCTACTCCATCCTTTATGGGTGATTGCGCGGGAACAACTTCAGCGCGTACACCCCGTTGTAGACTCCGGTGACGAGCTCGACGTACAAACAGATCCCCCAGCAACAAAGAGGGCGCGAGTTCCACGCTCCGTTCTTGTGTCGAGGCTTCATGTGACCGATACCCATGAGTAGCCGGGCCTGCTCTATGGCTGCTCGAGACCTCGTCCTGGTCGCCACGTACAGTTGACAACGCAGCTCGCACATGACTATAAAGCATGCCGACGGGTCGAGATATCGATACCATCAATCAGGCCGTTATCTCGCACCACGGCGCGAGGCTCAATGAGCATGTAGTGCTTCGCTCCGGGAGGTTTACTTGAAGAAGCTGCTTCTGCTATGGTGCTGCCTCCTCGTCGGCTCTGCTGCCGCAGCACAAGGCACGGCCAACACAAGCGCTGCAGTCGTCTTTCTGCAGGATGGATTCCCGGCGATCGACACGGCCGCTCCTTCACGAGCTGAGCTCGCCGACAGCATACCCGGCGCGCGCTTCGCCGATCTCACGCAGCTTAGCTCCGGTGAAGTGCTTCAAGGCGCACCCGTACTAGTGATGCCGTATGGTTCTGCGCTACCCGCAGCGGCCTGGCCGGCTATCGAGAGATATGTGACGGGCGGCGGCAACCTGCTTTGCATCGGCGGCCAACCGTTCCGTGTTCCGGTAAGCGGCAATCGACAAGATGGTTTTCGGGTGGGGGCCGCTCAGGACAGCTATAGTCGTGAATTAGGTTTTCTTCACACCTATGCCGCGCCGCTTCCGCCCGAGCCGCTCGAATTCTCATGGCGTAGTGGCTATGACTTTCTTCCCAAAGTTTCTCTTTCACTGACGAAGGTCTTCGTGGAGGAGGGCCGTCTCAACGGTCTTGGCTATCTCGACAGTACAGACGGAACGAAGGTGGCGGCGCCTGTGATCGTTTCCGATCATCTCGGTAGCGAGAAGATGAACGGTTCGCGCGTGGTGGCACTACCCTTTGCAGCGGCCCCGGGATTTTGGAGTCTGGAAAGCGGCCAGAGATTGCTGAGCACCGCCGCCCGCTATGCGGCAGCCGGAGCAACCAGCTTCAGCGTGGAACTCCAATACACCGCGTTGCGTCCCGGCGAGTTGCCATCGGTCACCGTGCACCTGAGGCAGGGAAGCGCGACAGCGGCTGTCGGAAGGGCACAGCTTGACCTGGTAGAAGGGGAACACGTCCTCGAGTCCAGATCGGTTACCCTGGGCGGCGTGGAACCCTCCGTATCCGTGACCTTCTCCGGACCTTTGCGCGCAGGTGTTTACAAGGTGCGGGCCACCTGGAGTCCGCAGGCGGCACAGCCATCCACGCCTCAGGAGTACGCAGAAAACGGCTTCGTTGTGGAGGAGCTCGACGCGCTGGACCGCGGTCCCGCACTGGGAACACGAGGAAATTTCCTGACGTTAGACGGCAAGCCGTTTTTTCCCGTCGGCACGAACTACTTCAGTACGGATGCCAATGGCTGGGACTTCTCCGGCCCGCGCAATGGCGCGACGTGGGAACGTGACTTCGCGGACATGGAACAGCATGGCGTTACCTTTGTGCGCACAGGGGTATGGATGCCCAGCTTCGCGAAATTTGTCGAGGGGCAAACGGGGGAGGCGAACGAGCGTTTTCTCCGCAATCTGGAGGGTTTTCTCTCGGCGGCTCAGCGCCATCACATCGCGGTCAACTTTACCTGCTTCGCATTTACCCCGCATGGCCAGGATCACCCCCGCCGCTCGAGCGACATGTCTGCAGAACCGCCTCCGCCCAACCCCTACCTTGATCAAACGACGGTGCGTCAGGAAGAAGAATACGTTGACTCGCTCGTGCGACGCTTTCGGCGTGTTCCTTTCCTGTCCTACGATCTGATTAACGAACCATCCTTCTCGAATCCGCGCAACATCTTCCACGGGAACGTACCGAATGGAGACCCGGCCGAAGTGATGGCCTGGCGCAGGTGGTTGAAGAGCCGATATGTAGACTTGGCTACGCTGGCTGACGCCTGGCGCGTGACACCAGAAAACCTGGGCTCCTTTGACGCGATCCCTCTGCCACGTCCCGTCGATATCACGTACGACCGATATGGCAACCAGCAGGAAGTGCGCGCTTTCGATTACAACCTGTTCGCTCAGGACATGTTTTCCGGATGGGTCCAAGAGATGGTCTCGGTCATCCGACGAACAGGCAGCACTCAGCTGATCAACGTGGGTCAGGATGAAGGCGGCGTAAAAGACCGCTTGTTAAACCAGTTTTACGCCACAGCGGGTGTCAGTTTCACAACGAACCATACGTACTGGTCGGATGACGCCTTACTCTGGGACTCGGTGGCGGCCAAGCGCCCTGGATTGCCGAACATCACCGGGGAGACTGGTTATCAGCCCGCCTGGAATCCCGATGGCACATGGCGATACGACGAGTTAACCGGTACCGCGCTTGAGGAGCGCAAGTGGGCCTTGGGCTTTGCCGCCGGGAGTTCTGGGGCCGTTCAGTGGGACTGGGATCGCGAAGTCGATTTCGGCATGCAGCGCTCGGATGGTTCGGCCAAGATATGGGAGGCCATGATGCGAGATTTGGGCGGCTTCGCGAAAGCCGCTGCGCCGCAGGCGACTGACTTCATTCAGCCCGAGATCGCCATCATCCTTCCGCAGAGTCTGCAGCTTTCTGCATGGAACACCCAGGCGCTTTCCGCCCAGCAAACCGCCGTGCGCATCCTGTATCAGCGGAATCGCGTGGAGGCGTACGCCGTCGGCGAGTACCAGACTGACACGCTCGGTCAGCCCAAGCTGATCATTGTGCCCTCGGCTTTTGGGCTCACGGCAAAGGCGTGGGAAGACATCGAAGCACACGTCCGTAGCGGCGCCGTGCTGCTGCTCTCAGGTCCATTCGAGGGTGACGAACACCTGCATGAGACCGATCGAGGAAAGGCAATTGGGCTGCCGGCCCAGCTCACCGAACTGCTGCTACGCGACAACGAGATCGAGCTCCCGTCTGGCAAACTTCCGTTGCTGTACGAAGGGCTAAAAACCACGATTTTGGATCGGGATACGCTGCCTGACGGCAAGACCTGGGCAGAAATGCCGCTTGGCAGTGGCAAGGTGCTGTTCTCGGCATTTCCGCTGGAGTTGAACTCCGAAGAAGGAACCATTGCCGCCGCCTATGCACTTGCAATTCAAACTGCCGGTATAGAGCGCACGTACACTACAACGATCAAGGAACCAGGAATCCTGATCTGTCCCACCAAACTGCCTCATGCGACTTTGTATGTGCTCACATCCGAGGCGCCGACACAGGATGTTAGCTTTACCGACGCTCGTAGCGGAAAGAGCTTCAACGGCCGACTTGAATCGGGACGCGCCGCGCTCCTGCTTGTGGGAGAGCATGGTGAGCTGCTCGCGAACTATCACTGGCACTCGGGCGAGTAGGAGAAGAACTCTTGGATCCACCTGAGAGTAAAACCCTCGTCGCAGTTCTGGAAAGGGCGGCAGCAGCGGGCGGGCAATTGCCTTTCTGTAAGTGGCAGGCCGCTGTCACAGCGGCTCAAAGCGAACTGCAGTTCCTCGGCTAGTCTGGACCGTTGCGAAACTCCCGCGTTGCCGCGTCTGCGAATGCATGGAGTCCGTTACAATCCGGGTGAATCCGTTAAGGCCATGCAGCGCAAACCTACCATGAATGATGTCGCGCGCACGGCGGGTGTCGGCACCATGACCGTTTCCCGCGTGCTCAACGGCTCCCAGCATGTTTCCGAGGAGACAGAGGCGCGCGTCCGTCAGGCAGTTGCACAGCTCGGCTACCAACCAAACGAGATGGCGCGTGCTTTGCGCAACTTCAAGTCACGCACGATTGGTCTGTTGCTCCCCAATCTGCACGACAGCTTCTACGCCGTCTGCGCTCACGCCCTCAACATGGTCGCGCAGGAGCATGACTACACGGTTCTGCTCACCATCACCAACGACGATTCCAGCCATGAGTACACTGAAGCCCGAAGAATGATGCAGCGCCATGTGGAGGGGCTGGTCGTCATCCCTGCCGACTCTCGCCTATGCAAGCTCGGAGAGCAGGAATTCAGCGAAATCCCGGTGGTGACTCTGGACCGCCCTCTCGAGCAGAACAGCGAGATCGATGCCGTTCTCACCGAGAACGAGATCGGCGCGCGCCTCGCAACCGAGCATCTGATTCGTGTGCATGGTTTCCGGCGGGTAACCTTCCTTGGCCACAAGCCAGGGCTCTACACGATGGAGCGCCGTGGTGAGGGCTACGCCTCTGCAATGCGCGCCGCCAGGCTGAAGCCTGAGATGGATTTCGGCTGCACTTCGCAAGACGCTGTTATCCGTATCCTTGCTGAGGCTTTTCATCGGCGAGACCGGCCACAAGCGCTTTTCTCCGCCAACAATCTGGCTACCCGGAACATCCTCTCAGCCCTGCTCCGGCTCAATCTTCGCGTACCGGAGGACGTCGCTCTGATCGGCTTTGACGACCTGGAGCTGAGTGACCTTCTCCACCCTGCGCTCACGGTCATTCGTCAGCCGATGGAAGAGCTCGGCCAGGCTGCTGGGCGTATCCTCTTCGCCAGGATGAAGAAGCAGGCGCCGCCCGGTCATCTTTCCCAGACAGTCCTGCCGGTAGAGCTCATCATTCGCCACTCCTGCGGTTGCCCCTACCTTCCTGGCCTGCCGCGTTGAGCAGAGCTCATGTTCTGACCTTCGAAGGAGCTAATTAGGCGACAGATGCAGTCTCGTACCAGCTCGTGGCAGCAGGGAAAGCTCGCGATCGACCAACCAGATCTTCATGAACACCACTCTTGGCAAAAATCAGAACTGCCGGTGACCAGGCTTTCTTAGGGATCCAGGCACACCTAAATCGAATGGGTATCGAAATGGCGGTACTTGGTGTCGCTTAGCCCGTAGCTCCCCCGTAACTACGGCTGGCGCTTGTAGAATCCCGGTCCGCTGGCTTACTCCTTCGCAGTTTCCAACGTGTCGCTTCTGGTAGTCATACCAAGCGAATCGAAAAGCGGCTGTGCCGGCGTAACTGCTGGTTCTTCCTTGGCTACAGAGATACCCATGATACGAATACCAGGGTTCTGAGGGAGCGTGATAGCTTTGGCATCGGCCGGTAGATCCATGGCGTACACGAACAGGTAGCTGTACTGGTAAGGCTCGTTAAGGCCTTGTGCATTGTGGTGGTGAGAGGCGTACCAGGCCAGTGTGGCAGGCTTGATGTAGCCGGGACGAAGGCCAATGTAGTCCTCCGGATACTTCGGCGACCAGTCAGGAGTACCGGAGCTCTTGAGGTCCCAGGGCTGGTGGTTCGCGGAAATGGCGTAGTCCTTGCGCAGGGCGACCTGATGCTCCGGTGTTCCTGAGCGGCCGCCGCCCTGGGTGACAAAATCCGGCTTTGGCTTCCAGACCCGCGTGTCCCACTGGCCGATAAAGCCGCTCCAGTCCTGTACGGTAAAGCTGACCGGAGTACTGCCTGCCTGAAAAGTCGCGCGCTGGTCGCCAGTGGCCGAGGCGGCCAGCACATAAACCTTGTTAAATGCTCCTGCCGGCAGTGCAATGGTCTGGCCTTTGGCTGTGACCGCGTTAGGCTTACCAGTTGCAGCGGGGGCGAGCTGGAAGCTGATTCCGTCGATCTTGAGCTGGGAAGGGAGCATTTCAGCGGGGAGTGCGTCGCCCTGACTGTCGAAGCCGCCAACGGATCGGGTGTCGTCATTGCTGGCAACGGCGAGATCGTACTGAAGCGCGACTGGCTGCGAGCTGATGCCCGCTTCTTGCGCTGGAGCCTGACCCAGCTTGAGCGCGAAGGTACGGGGCTGGTAGGGCTTGAAGGAGGTTTCGAGTGCACCATCCACAACGCTTGCGGAGCCAATTGGGAGCTCTTGGCCATTGACCTCGCGTGCTGCCTGGAGAGGGCCGGCGAACTTGACCCTAACCTTGTCAGCAGCTTTGCCGTCGAGCTCGACGAGCCGGATAATAACTTCGTCGCTCAGTTCCGACTTCTTCAGAGCGAGCACGCGGATGCCAGGATTGTCAACGGTGAGCATCGAAAAGCTTCGGCCGAGGCTTCCCGCGTGCTTCTCCGTGTGAAAAGCAATCATTGGCGTGCTCAGGCGGTAGGCTTGCCAGTCTGTGTGTCCCTGGCGCCAATCGCCGGCGTGGCCCGCGAGGCCGAAGAGGATCTCGTGGTGACCCCAATCCTGGTTCAACTCATCGGTGTAAGCGCCCTTCATGTCGGCGGCTTCTCCTGGTGAGCGAAGCAGCGTGAGGCGGATGGTGCTTTCATCGCGCTTGTCTGAGCCATTCTTCACGTCGGTGAGAATGGTGGCGCCGTAGCTGCCGGACTCGTCTGTCTGATCGATCCAGTGATGGGACGCGACCTCGAACTGACGATCAAACGCAGCGGGGCGTTGGATCGTACCGACCTCCCAGTTGTAGGTAGCAAGCTTATTTGCGGAGGCGAGCGGAAAGACAGCTTTGACGTTGGCTGAGAGCGAGCGCCAGTCGATCGACTCACCGAATTCGACGCGGTTGCCAGCATCACCCGCTGAGAGGCGAACGGTCTGGGTGAATTTGGAGCCTTCACCTTCGCGCGTGACCTCAACGGCGATCCGTGCGGGACCGTTCTCGACGATGCGGGCTGTGGCTGTGCCGCCAACGTATGCGCGGGGAGCTGCCTGCTCCTGATCGAAATCCATATTCCACGCCGGCCAATCTCGAGGCGCATCATTGCTGATCGCAAGTCGCATGGGGCTGGCGAGGAGCTCCTTATTGACCAATTTGTCAAAGATGCTGCTTACATCACCGGCCGCGTTCAAAGTGACTTTGTAGCGGGCGTTCTCGAGAGAGGAGTTGCTGACCTTCAACTCTTTTGAGCTCTCCGACGTTCTGCCCGGACGAACATCAAAAACGGCGTAACCGACCGAAGGAACCTTGGCGAGAAACAGCACCTTGCCGCTCTCCATCTGAGCCGGAACCTGCTTGCCATCAGGACCGAAAACTTCCACCCCGTTCGACGTATCGCCGGAAACACTTGCTTCCACCGTGTCTTCGCGCGCAATGTTGAGGGGGTTGTAGACGAGCACCGGGGTCCCTTTCACCCGCGTGTCCAGCGACGAGCCTACCGCCTCCGTTGCGCTGGTGAGGACATCCGCAAACTGGTTCGAGGCGATAATGTCGTCGTTCTGAGCGAACTCATAGGCGCGCGGCGTTGCAGTGCCGGCACCGATGTCATGGAATTGTCCGCTCATCACCAGGGTCCACGCGTTGTTCATCTGCTGCTGCGGGTAGGGGCGTCCGCCCATCCAGGCAGCGGCGACGGAAGCCTTCTCGGCGGCATCAGCCAGGAGTTCGTTCTTGCGATTCCACCGCTTGTGATAAGCCTGCGAGGTAAGGGAGCCTGCGGAGTGGTTGATCAGCTCAAGGTCGCCCTGGTATGTGGGCATCCTCGACTGCATGTCGGGCTTAATGTCGAGAAACATCTGATCGGCTGCTGAAGAAATGACTTTGACGGGGCCATTGCCCATCTGGACCGGTGTACCGGTGGTGACAATCTCTCCGGTGGCTCCGGCTGGGGTGGGCAGGAAGGTCGTCGGAAGAACCGCTTCACCGCCGGTGACAATTGCTTCCAGCAGCTTCACGGATTCTTCGTTCGTGGCGCCCCCGATGTCTCCGGTGCCGACGTAATGATAGTCAGCAAAGACACCGGTAGCTTTGCCGTCGATGTTGATGCGTGCGGGCCAGTCGGTTTCAGCAGTTCGCCTTCTCCGCGATCCGGCAGGCGGCTCGGGCGGCGGCGTTGGAGCCTTGCTAAGGTCGGAGTAGATCTGGCTGCCGTAGCCGCCGGGATTGAGGGCAGCGAGAACAGTCTCGCCATCAGGGCCCGTCCAGACACCTACGTTGAAAGGTATTCCTTCGGGGGTCTCCTCAGGAGAGCCGGGACCGCCTATTTTGGGGGCCGGTTGCCACGCCGCGCTAAGCTTCTGCGTTGAAAAACCTTTCACTCCGGAGGCTGCAAGGATGGTGGGCAGCGAGGCCGGAAAACCGAAGCAGTCCGGCAGCATGTACTCATAGCTGGCTTTGCCGAACTCTTTGCGGAAAAAGGTGTTGCCGTAAAGAACTTGGCGAAAAATGGACTCCGCACTAGGCAGGTTTACATCACCCTCCTCAACAGAGGAGCCGGCCGGGAACCACTGTCCCGTGGCTACGTAGCCCTTCAGGCGGGCGTAGTCGGCCGGGTAGTACTCCTCCATGAGACGGTACCGGTTGGAGCCAGTCCAGTTAAAGACATAGTGGGGGTACTTACCCATGTAGTCGAAGTTGACGCGCAAGGTTTTAAGCAGGTACTCGCTGATGACCTGGGGGAACTCCCAACGCCATTGCGTATCAAGGTGCGCGTAAGGAACCACATAGAGGGTGGGCTGCCTGGTGATGTCTGGAGCGGCCATCGTCTGCGCCGGGAGGGTATGCGCGACAGAGACGAAGCTAAAAGCGGCAGCGGTGGCGAAGAAAGAACTCCTCTGAAAGCGGGACACTCGGACCTCACGTGGAACGGTTCTAAAGGTTTAGAGACTTTCCCACGCCCTTAATGGAGAAAGTCTTCTTCCAAACAGCCTGTCGTGGTGATGCTAGTGCATCGCCCGCATCTTCGGAACATCTTGGATATCAAATTCGGCCGGAGCGGAGGGTGCACCAGGCCCATTGCCGTTAACGGCGATCACACGGTACTGCGTTTTACCCTTCTCCGCAGCTGGCTCAACAAAGAGCGGCTTCGTCAGACCGGAGCCGATGATATGTGGGCCGCCTCCCTGCGTACTTTCCACTGTGTAAGTTACCGCTCCCGGGACAGAATCCCATTCGATCGTGACGTTCTTCTCGTGTGCATAAGCTCGTGGGTTGGTGGGAGCGTCCGGAACAGCACCGTTGGGCAATAAGCCATAGACACATAGTTGGCCAGTACCCGTGTTTTTGGTGCCGAAGCTGGATAGGTAGACCTTTCCGTTTGCGATCGTAGGGGGCGCCATCTTGGAGTATTCGCCGCAGTCATCACGGGAAGCGTCATCGAGCGAGTTCCACAGCTCGTTCTGGATATTGTCGGCGTCATACGCGTAGAGGATGCCAGGTTGCGACATGTGCCAGGAGTCCCCAACATGATGTATAGACGCCCATAAAATGCCGTCCCTGTCTCCATTGGCAGAGATCGAAAGCATAGCGCCAGGATGACCGTGGTTGGCGGTCGGTAGCATCTGAAACGGCGTCTCTTCCAGAGTGTTGTCTGGCCTGAACCGAAAAACGCGTTCCTTATCCCGCTGTCCCCACATGTAGAGGAGGCGGCCATTCTTGGCGCTCTGCCAGAAGACGACGTTGTGCAAGTGCGAACTGGTGGCAGGGAAGTGCTGCACGGCGTACTGGTCGCCTAAATGTCCGAGCTTTTGTGTGTTGAGCAGGTACAGAACACCCTCCTTGCCGCCGCCGAGCACCAGGTTTGTCTTGGGAATGAGGGTAGCACCGGAAGAATCGAGATCTGTGTCGCTCTTGTCGAGCTGCTCGTGGTTTGTAGGTGTGAACCAATCCAGAATTTGGAGAGAAGGTGAAAGCTTCAAGAAGCTTTCACTAAACTGCGTCGTGCCATTCCAGCTGCCATTGCCCGTATCCAAGTAGATGTTGCCATCTGCATCGACGGATGGTGCCTGACCGCTCTGCCAGATGCTTGCACCACCCCCACCAGGCGAGGTGTTTAGCACGGCTTTTTGCTGCAAAGTCGTGGCGTCATAACTGAGCAGGAAGCCATGGTAGGGCTCCTTGTCGCAGTGCGAGGCATACCCCACATACACATTGCCGCGATCCAGGTTCAAGGCAGGCCGCTGGTTCTGCAGCAGTGGGTTGAAGTCCGGCGTCGTAATTGTCACCGGGCTGCCCGGCATGTCGGCTCCGGTCGATGCATCCAGCTTATGAAGGCGCTGCTCAAACCTGCCGCCGGCCTTGGTGAGCGCCACTACATACAAGACGCGTGCCACAGGGTCGAGGACCGGCGTGCCCACGATGCCCATGTTGCCGTTCATATCCAGGCATCCGAAATCATAATCGTGCAGATTGGCGGGCGTGCCGAAGTTCACGTGCCAAAGTGGTTCGTTCGCAGTGGAATCGTTGGCGTCGAAGGCGTACACGCTGTTGTTTACCGTCGTGACAAAAACAACGTCATGATAGCCACCGCCGATCCGCACGTTCGTGAGCAACAGCGGCTGAGAGTAAACCTGATCGTCAACCAGATGCTTAAAGAGCATCCCGAAGTGGATTGGGTCGACGTTCGACGGCTTCAGCACCGTCTCCTGGAGGTTGGCCCCGGTCCGTTCGTTGTCGTTGTGCTGTGTGAGGACGTTGACCTGTCCACGAGCGATCGTGCCGACGCATCCGGTGGACGCGATCAGAATCAAGACAGTGCAGACGCGACGGGGGTGCGAGATCATACGCGAGTTTAAACTCCGGCAAACGAGCGCCTGGATGACAGTGAGAGGCAGGAAAGATGTGATCCTAGGTTCGGAAAGGTGCGAGCTGGGTGAGCTGGTTTGTGGCGCAACGATGCGCCGATTTAGTCAGCTTTGCCCACGGTGTTGTTCTTGTATGCGTTTTGCAGAACGGAAAAGGCCTGTTTCTCCTGCCCTTCCTCAGAGAGAAGACCCTTTCGATTGTAGCCGTCCTGGAGCTTGGGAATATTGCGGGTAGTAGAGCGGAAATCCATCAAGATCCAGGGTGTAATGCCGCGAAGTTGAGGGATGCCGGAGAACATGATGAGCTGGTCCTTGTATACCTCGGCCTGCTGCTCCTCGGTCCAGCGCTGGTTCACCGCACCATGGTTACCGTACTTTGCTTCAGCGCCGAACTCGCTCATAATGATGGGCTTTTCTGGCAGTACCCAGTGCATATGGATGGCGTCCTCGGGCGCCCCACCATACCAGCCGATGTACTCGTTCACACCCACAACATCAAGGGCGTTGGTGAGGGGATCGTCCAGGGTAGCGGTCTCACCAGTGACATGTTCCGAGTTCAGGGCGGAGGTGATGAGGCGGGTGGAGTCCAGCTTGCGAGCTTCGTTGGCGAGATCCGTCAGGAACTTGGTGCGGGTCGGATTGTTTCCGGTCTCATTTGAAACAGACCAAAGAATGACGGAGGCCTTATTTCGATCACGCCGAATCATCTCTTCCAGCATCGTCACGTCCTTCGTGTAGACCTCTGGCTTGTCGAAGGAGATGTGCTGCCAGTTCGGGATCTCAGACCAGATCATAATGCCATCTCGGTCGGCGGCGCGGGTCATACGCTCATCGTGAGGATAGTGGCAGAGGCGGGCGAAGTTGGCATCCAGCTTCTTGAGATAGCCAAAGAGAAGAGCGACATCCTGGTCGTTGTCGACACGGCCGCCCCGTATCGGAGCTTCGGCATGCACATTGATGCCCTTCAGGAAAACGGGCTTTCCGTTGAGCACAATGCGGGTGCCCTCGACACGAATGTCGCGAAAGCCGATATCGTCGACAAGCTTGTCCTGCTGCTCTCCTGCTCCAGATGCGAGAGCCACCTTGTAGAGCTTCGGAGTCTCTGGAGACCAAAGGGTCAGTTTCCGGGCCTTCACGGTGAAGGAAGCTCGACCGTCCGCACCGGTTTTGAGATCAGCGTGAGCGCCGGCTTCTGGAATGTCGAGAGTGACGGCGGTCCCCGGGGCCGCGTCTAAGACGTGGATGTAGCCGGTTATCTCCTTAGTCCCGGGCTGCCAGGTCGACTCATGCACCAGGTGGATGTCGTAATCGTCAATGAAAGCACTCGGAACAGTGACGAGCGAGACATCGCGGGTGAGTCCCCCGTAGTTGTACCAGTCGTAGCCGACCGAGGGGATACCGTCGACCAATCTTGTGGCATCGACAGCAATGACGACAAAGTTCGAACCAGCATGGAGGACGGCCGTTACTTCGCAGTCAAACGGGGTGAAGCCGCCCTCATGATCGCAAACCCGCTTCTGGTTGACCCAGACGTGAGAGCGGTAGTTCGCGGCACCTATGTGGAGGAAGGTCCGGGTTCCGGGTTTTGGCTGCGCATCGAAGTTCCGCTGATACCAGAGAACGCCCTCATAGTTAAAAAGCTGAGCTACCTGGGTGTTCCAGTCGCCCGGCACTTTGAGGGTGGGCGCAGTAGCGAAGTCATACTCTTCGTTGTGTGGACCACTCGAGATATTTGGGTGCGTGTTCATCGCATAGCCGTGGTCGTTGATCGAACCCTTGTCGGTATATAGATCCCGGGCAGGAGCCTGGTCGACAAGGTAGTGCCAGTCACCATCGAGGCTTGTTACGTGACGGTGGTCGATGCCAACGAGGAGTGTCTGAAATGGTTGCTGTGCAAGTGCTGGCCACGCGAAACTCGCCAGACAGGCGCATAGGGTGAGATAAGAACGGAGCAGGCCTAACAGGCTTACATGAATGGACACCCAAATGCCTCGATGATCTTAGAGTAACAGCCTGTTGATCGTTTCGTCAGCATACACGCTGGCGCCGGATGGCCGCGCTTCACACCGCGCTGGTACCTCATTTCAGTCTCAGCCTTGATGAACGCGAAGTCTGGGCGCTGCCATGACGCTATGTCCACACAGTAAGCGCTACCTCCACGCTAGGTTTAGAAGCGTCCTTGAAGGTACGACCGCAACTGCCCGGCCACGCTCCTCAACATCGCAGCCAGACGGAGGCGGTTCGAGTCCCGCAGCCATCCGGGACAGATAAGTGTAGGTAGCAGTGAGGGTCGTCGTGCAGCGATAGCCCTAACTTCTCCTGCTTCTGACCTGCTCTGCGAGCGCCGCCTAAGAGACTAGTAGGACAACTTCAGAGAAAACTGAAAGAATCGCGAGTTCGGGGCGTCGTTTTGGAAGAAGCGGTAGCTACCCGGAGTGATGGTTCCTCCATTCGGCCCATCGTTTCCTCCCGTAAGAATGAAAGCTGGCGTATTGAAAACGTTAAAGATATCTGCGCGCGCCTGTAGCTGTGATTCACGGACCAGGGGAAATGATTTGAATAGCGACATGTTGGTCCGGTTATAGCCGACACCGGGAATCTGGTTCTGGCGGTCTCCAAGGAAGGGTTCAGCCCCTGCGGCGGTTGTAATTGCGCCGGTGACATCGCTCGCCGGTAGCGGGTTCCTGAAAGCACATGGGTTGAACCAGTGAGCCAGGTTGTGGACAGTAGCTGGGCAGGTAGAGCCTGCCGGGAAGTTGAGGCTTGGATCCGGAGAGCCGCCGCCCTTGAACGGAGAGCCGACTAGGATCGCGTACTGTGAGAGACCGTTGACATTCGTAATATTGGCTGTTCCAACAGTGAAGGGCTCACCGTCCTGAATCTGCTCGGTCAGCGTAGTCTGCCACCCACCAAAAAGCTGGGTAAGCGGGCCGTTACCATCGAGGAAGCGCTGTCCTCTCCCGAACGGCAGCACGTACTCGCCGCTAAGGGTGAACCGATTTCTCACGTCCTCAGGGCCATTGGCGAAGCCCTGGCGAGTTCCGAAGATCGGGTAATTTGCCGGTCCACCTGCGCTGGTGAAGTTGTCGCCCTGCGCAATCGACGTTCCAGAATCGGTCATCTGGTGCGACCAGGTATAGGTCGTAAGAAAAGATAGATTGTTGCTCATGCGCTTCTCGAGCTTTGCCTGCAGTGAACTATAGGCAGCCATGCCGTCGTTAATCTGTAGCTCGAGATTCACATCGCTGAAGGCATTCTGGGAGTTACCGGTGCCGCAGGGCAGGTTGGTGGGCGCGCCGTTCAGCCCGGCACTGTTGCAATTTGGGGTGATGACGGGCGCGCTGTTGAAGTTCGGGAAGTTCGATTCATGAAGGGAAACCTCCCCAACATACCCGATAGTGGCTGACAAGGTGTCGGTGATAGCCGTTTCGAAGTTAAAGTTATACTGCTCCGTGTAGGGCGTCCTGAGATTGTTGGCGATGCCTCTCAGGCTGGGTGTGCCGCCGAAGTTCGTCAGGCCCCCGTTAGCGATAAAGCTGGTGAAGCCGGTAGCGAACGCAATTCCGTCGTTCAGGCAGCCATTGCTGTAAATGCACTGAAGGTTGCCTGGATTAGTGATGCTTGGCGTAGAAGTAAACGGGTAATTCAACCCAAGGTTGGGTGCAAAACCTGTGCTCTCGAGGCCGCCGAAGAAGATGCCGAAACCTGCACGGACAACATTTCTGTCATCCAGTTTGTAAGCAACTCCTATGCGGGGACCCCAGCTCAGTAGGGGATAATTGATGAGGTAGCGATTCGAGCTGTACTGGACGGAGATGTTATCTTTCGCGAGAACATTAGTAAAATTTGCGGGGAGAGGCGTGCCGCGGCTGCTCTCAGGAAGAACGTACACGCCGGCGCTATGTGACTGTCCCTGCTGGCCGTCGGTCGGATCGTAGCTGATGCCCTGGGTCGGGTAGAAGTTTGCTTGTGCATTGTGACGCTCAAAATACGGCGTCTGGTTTTCCACTCGCAGTCCAAGGTTTAGAGTCAGCCGCGGACTTTGCTTCCAGTCATCCTGGATGTATGCGGAGCGATCCCAGCGCGCATCAATCACAGGACTGGCCGTTGTGAGGTCAGCGTCGTGCTGGTTATCGGAGAGGAAATCAGCCAGACCGCTCCCTGTGTTCGGGATGTTATACGCGCTGGAATAGGTACCGTCGTATGTGTAGCTACCATGACCCTGGGGCGGCTGCAGCGTGCTGAACTCTATCCGTTGAATATTCACGCCGGTTCGGATCGAGTGATTCCCTAGATTGAAGCTGACATTGTCCAGCGCCTGCCAGACATTCTCGTATTCGTTAGAAGGGTAATAATTCGGTGCGCCAAAACCCGAGACGCCGCCACCTCCGGATAAGGAGGTATTCGGCAGGCCGCCGTTCAATGGACTCTCAGGAATACCGCCCACCCCAAGCGACGCGGAAAAGCCGAGGTTTTCTGCATTCGGCTGCGTGTAGTAGAAGTGTCCGTAGTTGTAGCCGAAGCGAAACTCATTGATCACTTTCGGGGAGAACACATGTGTTTCGCTCAACACGAAGTTGTCGCCGATATTCACCTCATTGCCGTCCGTCCCGAAACCGCCTCCGTCCAAAATTGGCCCGAGCGGCGAGGGATACACTGAAGCTTCATGCTCATAGCTGTCGCGGACAAACGCCTGATCGCTAGGACTGATGTTGTAGTCGAGCCGACCATCCCACTGAATTGTATTGTCGCTGTTGTTGATCGCTTGCGTGTAGTTGTCGTTCAACAACCCATTCGAAGAGGTATTGATTCTATTTGGTAAGGGGTAAAGATTGAGGATCTTCTGAGCCAGTGGGTTGATCGTCGCTGGATTGAGCACGTTCAACATGCCGTTGTAGCTCTGCTGGTAAGGGCTAGCTGTCGCTAAGGTTGAGCCGGGTACCTGCGGGTTCGGCCCACCGCCAGAATTTTGTTGGTACAGGTAGATGGCCGTGTTGCCTGTGTTTGCCGGATTTAACAGTTCGGTGAAGTTCCCCTGACGCTCCAGAGCCGTTGGAACGGTAATAATCTCATTGTTTCCATTCACAATGCGATTTGCTTGCACGTCGCCAAAGAAGAAGAGGTGATTCTTCAAAAGCGGGCCGCCCAGGGTACCGCCAAACAGGTTCTGCCGGTACTCAGGAAGCGCTTCGCCCGGCAGGTCGAAATACTGGTGCGTATTAAAAGCGTCATTGCGGAGGTACTCCCACAACGAGCCGTGAAAGCTGTTGGATCCCGACTTGATGCTGGCGTTGATCACCCCACCCGAGGAATGCCCAAATTCCGCGCTTGAGCTGCTCGTCTGAATCTTCACTTCGGAGAGAGCATCAGGTGGGGGATTAACAGTGAACGATGCGCCGTTGATGAAATCGACGACGTTCACGTTGTTATCCACACCATCCAGGATGAAGTTGTTCTCATCTGACCGCGAGCCACTCGCAGAAAAGTCGCCCGTGCCGGCACCGCGAGCACCGGCAGGCGGCGCGGCGCCTGCTCCTAGCTGCGCGATGAACACCCAGTTCCTGCCTGGGATTGGCGTGTCATTGAGCTGTTGCTGCGTGAACACTTGGTTGACGGAAGCTTCTTCCGTCTGTAGCTCGGGCGGTGCGGTGTTGACAGTGATGTTCTCACCCTGTGAACCCGGCGTCAGCTTAAGATCCACGTTAAGCCGCTGCTGGGCGCTCAGCATGAGGTGTTCTTGTGTCACTTCCTGAAAGCCAGCAGCATTTGCCTTAACAGTGTAGTTGCCGATCTTGACCGGGGAGAAGAAGTAGGTACCTTTACTGTCCGTTGTCGCGGTCAGCACCAGGCCTTGATCCGTGTTGGTCAAAGTTATTGTGGCATTGGGCAGTACTGCGCCGGAACTATCGGTGATCGTACCTTCTACCGCACCCTGGTCTTGCTGTCCGAAGGCCGAAACGCTCAGCACGATAGATGCGGAAGAGATAAGTACTACTTTTGAGAATCGATTCCGCGTGCGTTGAAGGTGCTTCATAGGTCTGCATACTCCGAGATTCTTCTGGGGACGTTCTTTACCGCGGCTCCAGGCTTACGTCGCACGAATGTGCCAGCCTTCTTCTGGGGCAACGAGCCACTTCCACACGGAATATAGGAAGCGCACGACTCGGTTGCCATCGTTAGAACGTGTGCTTTTCCCGTACGCCTTTCGAGCTATATGGTCGAAGGAGCATGGACGAAATAGCACAGTAACTGCAGCGAGGAGCGCCCGCCGTCCATGGGGCAAGCTGCTGAAGAGGGCAGCGCGGCGTATTCGGACGACAAGCGAGGACGGTTCGCCGCCAGCGCGCCCGGCCGGCGAGACGGAATCGCTAACTTTTGAACCGGATGACGCTGCCGGCAGAACGCCAGCAACCTGCTAGTTGCTGCCTGTCTGAAGACGCTTTGTGGGCGCACTGCGCGTCGTGGGTGTGGGCGTAATCTCAAGATTGTCGAATTGGTCGAGATCGTAGCTGGTAAGGCCTAATCCGATCTGGCCAGTTTGATAGGCGTCATCATGAACTTCTACGATGCTTCGTCCGTTTATCGATCCGGTGATATCGTCCCCATCAAAGGACAGAGTGAGCTTGGCCCAGTGCCCGACGCCGAGGGGCGTGAACGTACCCGATCCCAGCGGCGTTTGCGCCCCATTCATGCTCAACTTGTAAAGCAGCCAACCTCCAGTACTCGCTACCTGGAAGTAGTAGCCCTGTTGCTTTGACTGAGGACGCTTCTGCACTCCGGCGTGACCAATTAGAACGACCGATCCTGGCTTAACAAACTGTGCATCGACGCTGACCGCATAGTTCGACCAGTCTGGATCGCCGATCAGTGTAAAGGCGTCACTGTCCTCCTGCCACTCGATCGGCTTCAGGGGAGCCATCTGCTGCAGGCACTTGCCAGGGCGGCCTACGCAAGGCTCAACCTCAAAGGAACCCTGCATGTCGGAGGTGTATCGCGCTTCACCGGCCACCCGGTAATTATCGAAATTGTCTCTGTACGGCAGTTCAAGTGGACGCAGCGGTGGCGAAATGGCTCTACCCTTGCCGGCGCTTGCAACCGTGCTGAAGGTGTAGATGTAGCCGGGCAGCAACGTGAACTGGTAGCTGCCAGCGGCATCAGGATGAAGGTCCGTGACGTGCAGGAAATCATCGTCTTGCGGCTGATCGGTACCAAGATTCGTAGTCCACACGTGCACAGGCTTGTTCTGCAGCCGGCTGCTGGTCACAAAGCTTACCTGGGATGGACGAGAAGCGGTGGTCGTCTCGACGATGGTGGTAGCATCTTCGCCGCTTTCAGAGCGCAGCGAGACATAGCTGCCGTTTACACGGTCATCGCCTAGGTAGCCTACGCCGTCATCGAGAAACTGCCAGCCAGGCTGTGTAAACTGCGCAACCTGGGCCATAACCCACAGGCTCTTCCCTACGCTGTATTGGCCAGACCAGGGCTGCGGAGCCGTCATGAGGCCGACCGTTGGGTAAGGAAGATTCGATGTAATGGCGGCGAGAAGTGGCCAGTTCAAGAGACCTGACATCTTGGCGTCGATGTAACCCCGGGTGATCGCGCGAATTAACGGTCCTGCGCCGCTGTCTTCGTCCTGAGAACCGTTCTCACTATCCCATAAAGGCTTGTCAAGCTTGAGAGCGTTCGGCGTTGAATGGCAGGAGTTCGCGTTGCCTCCATCGCCGCCTTGGCACGAGTAATGTACGCCGATGATGTCTATAGCCTTCGCAAAATCCGGGTCATCTACCATAGCATCGGCGACTTTCCAGCCGGAGTCATCACCAACGATCTGGATCGCGGAATGGCGGGCCACAAGTGCGGTATGCAGGTTCTCATACCATTCCTTGTTAAAGCCTCTCTCATTCCAGCCGCCGAGATAATCAATTGACAGGTTGTGACTCTTCGCGCAGTCCAACCAGCTCATAAGATAGCTGACCATGTCCTGCGACCAGAAACGCCCATCACCAATCCAGCCGGGGGCAGCCCATGCGAGTCCGTAAAGCTTGATCTTCGGATTTCGAAGTTTTGCCTGCTCGGCCAGCCAAAACTCATATCCGGCTCCGCAATCTACAACGCCCTGTGTGTGCTCTATGCTTGGCTCGGAGCCGTCGGTCGAGTTCGCGTCACCCCCTATCTCGATTTTGAGAACTTGTAGGGATGCGCCATAGCCAGGTTTGAATAGATAGTCAAGGATTTGATCGCGCTGAGCAGCCGGATAGTCAATAAGTAAACGCGAGTTGCCGCCGCCACCGCTGATGGCACCAACACCCCCGAAAGCTCGGCCCCCGTCGGCTCCGTCCAAGTGAATGACCGTGCTTAAGCCCTTCTCCGGCATCGAGGGGGCTGCGGCGGGCTGTAGTGCCTGAGGAGTCGGGGTCCCGTTTACAGCATCTTGCGGGGTGGGCGCCTGTGCAATCGACAACATCGGCAGCATCAGCGTCATTAACACGACTGCTGCTCGCAACTCTGAAGATCTCATTTCGAGTGAAGTATATGTGAGTGCTCCGAGCCTCCGATATCGCGCGAACGATTGCTGTCAGCGTAACCCTTTCGGGCTATGCCAACTCGCCGGCCTTCCAGGAGGCAGGTACTCTCCTGAAAGCTAGAGCTCTAGAAACCCGCGGCGGACGGCGATTGCGACAGAATGGGCTCGATCACTGGCCCCGAGTTTGTCCATGATATGTCGCAGGTGTGCCTTTACGGTCTGCTCGCTGATAAACAGGAGCTTGCCGATATCTTTGTTGCTGTTCCCCGTCGCTACGTGCTTGAGTATTTCGCTCTCGCGCATCGTAAGCGGCTGTTCCGAGAGGTAGGCTGCAAGCTGGGTTGCCACAAGCGGCGGGATGTATCTACCGCCGGCATGCGCTGCGCGAATCGCGTCAAGCATTTCGCTCGGCAGCATGGTTTTGAGCAGGTAACCACGCGCGCCGGCGGCGAGTGAGCGCGCGATGCTCGCGTCTCCCTGAGACGTGGAAAGCATCAGCACGCGGGCTGTCGGGTGTGCGGCGCGAATCTGGGTAAGAGCCTCGATGCCGGAGAGGTCTGGCAGGCGTACATCCATCAAGGTCACATCGGGAAGGTGATCGTTGTAGATGGCCACACCTTGCTGCGCTGTTGTTGCATGCGCGACCAAGCGCATATCTTCCTGAGTGTTCAGTATTGCAGCAAGACCTTCCTGAAAAGCGGGATGATCGTCGATGCTGAGGATTCGAATCATCGAGTAAATACGTATGCTTTGTAAAACGTCAAAGAGCCAGCTGAGTATATGTCAGCGAAGACGACGTCGCCAAGTTGCAGCGAAAAGACTGCGCAAGGGGGTAACATAAGCTATGGGCCCGAGAAGCGAGACTTCAACGATTGTTCCGCAAGGAGCATTCGGTAAGATGCTCAGCTTGCCTCCGATCGACTGGGCACGCTCGCGCATGCCGGTGATTCCCCAATGGCCGCTTCGCCCCTGCAACTGTGTTTGTCGGTCAAAGCCCCGCCCATCATCACTGACGCTCATGAAGAAGTGGCCCGGTTGGTAGAGGATATCCACTCGTATTGTGCTCGCGCCGGAGTGCTGGACAGCGTTCGCCACTGCCTGCTTGGCGATCTGTTCCACCTCAATCTGCACCAGTGGGCGTAGATTAAGGTGGCTGCCGGCGCTATGGATCTCAGGCTCTATACCGACCGGCAACTCCATCTCACGTAAAGCAAGCGTCAGCCGGGTTTCCAGTGAATCCGGCGGTACGAGAGAGGAGCGCAGGCCGTCCACCGCACTGCGACCCTGCTCAGCTAGCTCCCTCAGGCGCTGCGAGGCTTGACTCAGCATGGAAGATAGCAGGGTGCTGGGAGGCGCCTCTTGCGAAGCAGCGTACATCTGCATAGAAACTCCGATAATGCCTTGCAGCAAAGTGTCATGTAGCTCGCGAGCAATACGCGCCCGCTCCTGCATTCGCTCCTGCATACGAGCGTTGATATGTGAGCTGACCTGAGCGAGCCGAAGCCGGTGAAGCTGCCAGATGCCTGCAACGGTCAATAACACAGCACAGCCTAAAAACGCGCCTGTCTGGTAGAAGTACGGCTCTACGATCACAGATAAATCGCGCTTGTTAGAGGTCCAGTTGTCATACCCGTCCGAATTGACTACCTCGAAAATATAATCGCCCGGCGGGATCCCGGTGTAAGTAGCATTCCGAAGAGTGCCTGCTTCGATCCAGCTCTTGTCCCAGCCCTCGAGGCGGTAGCGAAACCGGATGCGACCAGGAATCTGAAACTCTGGAAGTGTGTAACGGATGCTGATGCGGTGACGGCCCGCTGGCACTGTGAGCGGAGCGGCAGCAGTCACGTCAGAGTCTCGGTCGTCTATAGCTACTCGATCGATAACCATTGGAGCAAGCGGTTTGGTCTGGATTCCTCGGGGATCAATCATCGCCAACTCCTGCCGGGTCACTGCCCAGATCTCGCCATTGCGGGAACGGAAGATCGAATTCAAACGCATTTGCGCATTTCGTAAGCCGTCTCCTCTGCCGAAAACCACCAAGGTACTTCGAATGTTGTTTCCGGAAGAAAGCAGGTCAGCTGGATCGACTCGCACGACTCCCTGGTCGGTTCCAAGCCAGAGGTGGCCCGCTTCATCGTCGACAACTCCCTCGATGACCTTGGTAGGCAGGTTGTCCGCTTGTGTGAAAAGTCTTAGGTGAGAGAAGGACGGGGGAACATAGATCAGCCCGGACTCGGAGCTTACCCATAAGCTGCCGTCACGCAGAGGGTCGATCGATGTCACATTTGCGCAGGAGAGGCTCCGCGTCACAACTCCGTCATGTATGCGGTTGAGCCCCGATATCGTGCCGACCCAGATATTGCCACCTGCATCCTCTGTAATCGTGAGCACGTTGTTGTCGTCAAGGCCATCTGCCGTTGTATACGACCGGATCGCTCCCGAGACCGCATAGGAGAGCACTCCGATCTCGGAACCGCTGACCCAGATCGTACCGGCATGATCGACCAGCATGCTGCCGACGGAAGCCCAGGGTATGCGGGGCAAACGGCGTTCCATCGTGCCGTCACTCAGTACGCTGTGACCGACGCTATCGGTAAGAACTAGGCCGCGGCTACTGGCGGATGTACTCCGGAACCAGATCGGGACCGCTCGCCAGCTGCTCTGTGCAGCTCGTACCTCCTTCCGTTTCTCATCGGCCGGATCTGCAGGCGCTAAGCTCAAAGGAAGGAGCGTTCCGTGGTGAACGTGAAAGAGATTGCTGCCGCTGCCGAACCAAAGCTCGTGGTTTGGTCCCTCAGACCTCTGCATATCGAGGGTTGACCTTGATTCATCTTCGCCAATGCCGTACGAGGTCACGGAACCATCACTCAGCTGATTGAGCCCGTCATTTGCACCCAGCCACAAGCTGCCGTCGCGCGAGCAGTACAGAAGATAGAGTTCGTCGCTGGTAAGCCCCTGCGCTGCGCGCAGTCGCTGCACACCTTTGGTATTTAGCCGGAACAGGCCCTGCCCGGTCGCACCTGTCCACACAGTCCCGTCGTCCTGTGGATTCAATGCGAGCAGAGTCGCTGTGGCCAGGCCAGGTACCGGAATAGGTGTGAACTGGTCAGCCTGGTGATGAGTAAGGCCGCCATCGCCTGCAGTCCAGAGCTCGCCTTTGCGGTCCAGAGCCAAAGCATAAATCCGGTCGCCTGCCAGACCATCTTCTCGAGAGAAGTGCTGGAAACCTTGCTTGCTGTCGAAAGCGAACAAGCCATGAAAGGTCGCGATCCAAAGCCTCTCATGCTTATCAATAAGCAATGCGTTTACATCCTGAACGCGCCCCGGAGTGGGGCTCGGATAACGTCGCACCACTTTGCCGTCGAAATGGAATAGCTCCCCTCGCCAAGTGACTGCCCATAGTCCGCCAGCTGGGTCGGCGGCGATGCGCCAGATCGAGTTGTCTGGCAGCCCGTCTCGGCTGCTGTAAGTATGGAAATGACCGGAGTAGTATTGCGTCAGGCCACCAGCGCTGCTAATCCACAAGCGCCCGTCACGGTCTTCAGCTAGTCCGGTTATCGACTCATCCGGAACAGAGTTCGGCGCGCCGACTCTGTATGTCAGAAATCCTGCACCGTCAAAGCGCGCCAGACCCCCGCGAGTCCCGATCCACAGGAAACCATCCCGGGTCTGGAGAAGAGTGCGGATGGAATCTTGAGGCAGGCCTTGTTCCGAGGTCCAAGAGCGTTGTACGTATTGCCGAAGCGTTTTTGTTGGATCGAGTGCAAAGCCAGGCAATGTGACCAGCAAACAGAGCAACACGGCAAGAGCTGCCGCGCCAACGTGAATGTGGCGGGCATATGGCTGATTTACTCGTATATCCATGTTCTGCGGGCGCTCCGATCGCAGCTTTTCTACTGCTCGGACTACGCCGACCGCCTCAATCTATACAGCGAGCGTGGGTGCCGGCGCAAGCGATCTACCTTCACGCCCAAACGGAAGGCTTGACGCAACTTTTCCGGATCATCATGAAATCGTGCATTCGGCGATCGGCCAGCGTGTAGAGACCACAGCATCAGCCCGCTGAAGACTGGTGAAGACGAGTATGAGGAGTAGCTTCTTGGAGTCGGACGTTTCCGGCTATCGAGTACGCTCAAAGATGCGGACGCCAAATGCGTTGAGGGAGACTGCGGGAAGCGCGACCTGCGCCTCGCTCGTCAAGGCAACCGGGATGTCGCTTTGCACCCAGGAAGAGGAACCAGCCTCGACGGTACCGCGGAAGGGAGTTGCTGAAAGATTGATAACCACCAGGATCTCCTCACTCGAAGACTGGCGAAGATAGCTAAGAACATGCTGTTCGTCGGAGTTATGAACCCAGGAGAGCGTGCCTTCCCAGAGTGCCGGATGATTTGCGCGGAAGGGAAGCATAAAGCCATAGAACTTTGCGAACTCCGGATGGATCTGCGAGGAAGCCCAGTAGATCTTGAGCGTTTCAAAAAGTGCCGGCCCGGCAGACGGGCTGGCGTCGCCAACCTCCATGCCGTTGTAAAGCAGCGGTACACCGTCGAGCGTAAACATGAGCGCGAAAGCAGCGATCGCCGCAGGATCGCCGTAACGTACGACAGCTCGCTCCGTATCGTGGTCGTCGGAGATGAGCATGTGGGCTGCTCCTTTTGGGAAACGACGGCGCTCTCTCTCGATAGTCTGTTGCAGATCGCTAGCCGGCGCGCCTTTCATCAGCACTTCATCCAGCTTGAAGAGAAGCGGCCAGTCGTAGTCGAGAGAGAAGGCGTTGCGCTCCAGTTCGGGTTTTGAAGCTTCAGCCAGCATGAGCAGATTGGGATTTACTTGGTCAAGGGCTACACGAGCCTGCTCCCAAAAGCTGGTAGGAACCTCGCCAGCGGCGTCGCAGCGGTAGCCATCCACCTTAAACTCCTTCACCCAGTAGAGGAGCACATTGATCATGTACTGGCGTAGCGCGGGGTTGGTGTAGTCAAGCGCGGCGACATCGTTCCAGCCGTGGGGCGAGACGAGGCGGTCTCCCTTGTCATGCTTGTAGAAATCAGGGTGCGTCATCATGACGCTATCGAAGGAAGTATGGTCGAAGACCATATCGAGAATCACTTTCATGCCTCGACGGTGCGCTTCCTCGATTAAGTGGCGTAGATCGTCTTTGCTGCCATAGCTGGGATCTATGGCATAGAAGTCCCGCACGGCATAGGGACTGCCATTCGTGCCGATCTTCTTAAGCTGGCCTGGCGGATGGATCGGCATAAGCCAGACAACAGTGACGCCAAGCACCTTCAGGCGATCAAGTGCTGCAGTGACTCCATTAAGGTTCCCTGCAGGAGAAAAATCGTGCGGGAAGACCTCATAGATCAGGCCCGGTTGCAGCCAGGCTGGGTTGGTCCGGGCTGGCATCGAGGCCAGATGCGGGTCGAAAGTACCCTGGTCTGGATCCTGGGCGTAGGCGGCTGCTGCTGCCAGGTGCAGGCACGCGAGCAGAGCGCAAGTCGTCCTCCATGCTTTTCCGGGCATGCTTACCAACTATCTTTCTTTAGAGGAGTGGGATTCGACTGCGAAAGGAGTGCGGGACGCTCGCACGTCCCTGCACTCCTCGCTCCTTTACGACTTCTTCAGAAAGCCAAACGCGCTGCGATCTGGATCTGGCGGGGTGCCCCTCGAAGACTCGTGATCTTACCAAAGGTACTTGGTGTCCCCTGGCCGTTGTTCGGGTTTGAGAAGTTCGGCGTATTGAAGACGTTAAAGGCGTCTCCGTGCAGTTCCAGCTGCCGACCTTCTGTGATGTGGATGTTCTTCTGAACACCGAGGTTCATAACCCGGTTTCCCGGACCGTAGACCTGATCTCTTCCCAAAGTACCAACCCTCGTGTACACGCTGTTCCCCGTCCCGTCAGTCGCCAAGATGCTAGGAATGTTCGTGCTTGAGAATGAATTGGTATTGAACCAGGTGCCGTTGATGCTCTTTGGGTAGGTGATGGGTGCCACCAAGTCAGGCCGATTGCCAGGTGAGGAGCTGCCCGCCGCCGCCAGATCGATAGGCTGGCCGGTGGAGAGCAGAACGATGTCGTTAATCTGCCAGCCGCCAATAGCCAAGTCGAGAAGGTGCGAAGAGTTTCCTCCAAACTGTTGCCCACGTCCAAATGGCAGGTTGTAGACAAACGATCCGCTGGAAATCTGCCTGACATCGAAGTTGGAGTTACCGTAATTTGCTGCCTGGTTGTACCAGAGCAGGATGGTGATTGGTATTCCACTAAATGCGGTATCGGAATTGTCTAGAGCATGTGACCACGCATACGAAGCAGTCGCCAGAAAGTTGGTGCCTCGGTGCTCAAAATGCGTTTGCAGTCCGTCGTAGTTGGATTTGCCGTCGTACGCGATGTAAGTGACGGTGCCGAGATTCGGAAAGGGCCGCGTCGTTCCACCGATAGAGTAGTCGTTATAGTCATTGTAGTAAGTGGACAGCCGATCACCCCTGGTACCGACATAGGCGATGCTGAGCACGTCCTTCGAACCGAATTGTTGCTGGACCTGGAGATTCCATTCCTGCAGGCGGTCGTGCCTATCGTTCTGGTTTACCGCGATCTCGTTAATGCCCTGCGGAGGCGCAGCAGTATTAAAGTTAGGGTAGCCGGGCCGCGGCAAAGGCGTCGTCACGGATGCTGGGCTCGTGTAGCCGGCGCAGCTGTATGGCGCGCCGGTGGCAGCGGTCTGTCCAGACAGCGTCAGGCAGTAGCCATTGCGGGCGAAGTAGCTGGTATTGCCGCCAAACGGTGGGTCCTGGCCTAGCTGATTGCTGATCCCGCCATAATCGGGGAAGTAGAAGATGCCATAGCCGCCATGGATGGCACTTCTTCCGTCTCCACTCAGGTCATAGGCGAACCCGACCCGAGGCGCGAAATCTAAGTAGTCCTGATTGCGAATGCTGCTCGGCACTCCGTTTTGGCTGGCTTCAAGGATGGTTCCATTTGTGAGGTCCAGGGACGCCTGCCTTCCCTGCACTTCAGAAGGCCAGGTCAGCAGATCCCAGCGGATGCCTAGGTTGAGGGTGAGCCGATTGTTGACGCGCCAGTCATCCTGAGCAAAAACAGCATCTTCCTGGCTGTTGTTTGCGAAGTACCCGGTCTGGGCGCCGATCGCGTAGTTATCAAGCCCACCGACTTCAAACTCGCTTTCCGTGTAGCCGGTGAACTCTGAGCCATCTCCATCATCGAAGTAGCCTCCCTTGCCGAAGAGTGGCCGGAAGAATGCAACTTGCCGGAACAGGTAGGTACCGCCCAGGCTCAACGAGTGAGCTCCGCGATTGATAGTGAGTGTGTCAGTGCCTTCATACGTGTTTTGCGGAGTCGCGAAGAGGCCGTAATCGCCCGTGTAGGTCAGCTCGGAACCGCCTCCGATCAGCGGACCGCCCTGATTTGGCAGCCCGTAGTCTGAGCCCGAGATACCTAAAATCCGACCGACATCAACGCCATTGTTGCTCGGAGCAAACGCATAATTATCGCGGTTGTAAGCTAGGCGTACTTCATTCACTATCGTGGGCGAAAACGTATGGGTGTAACCGAGATCGTAGCCTCGCGCGTGGAGGAAGTTGGCCTGACCATTGGCTGAGAGCGGCGGCTCGTTGGGCCCATTCTGTGCTAGCTCCGAGGTGTTTGCGCTAACTGAATTGTCATATGAGAAGCGAAAGAAAAACAGATTGTTCGAATTTGGATTCCAGTCCAGGCGCGCGTCGAAGGTGTTGTAGGCGGTGGTGCCATGAGCGTCCGTGAGGTAGTTGTTGAGAACTCGATCCGTCCGGGTAGGAAGAGGAAAAGCGTTGAAGTAGTTGATGGCAGCCGGGTTGAGCCTGCCTGCCGGGATGATGTTTCCCGGGAAGGGCTGCTGTGTCAGCGGATCGTAAATCTGCCCCTTGCTGTAGAAGGGAAGATCCTTGTTCATGGCGGCCTGATTAGGCACATACAGCGGGAAAGCGGTAATGAAGCTGCCGCCCGTCAAATTTGGGTTCAGCAACTCTGAAAAATTACCTTGTCGCATCAGCGCAGTCGGCACAATGTCATAGTGCGATCCAAAAGGCGTAAGTGAACGCGTGCCCTGGTAGTCGCCGAAAATGAAGAGCTTGTTCTTGACGAGGGGAGCTCCTAGAGAGCCACCAAACTGATTCTGGTTGAAGGGAGGATTCGCGACGAATGGCGCGCCTTGGAACTGGTAGTTGGGGTTAGCTGCCCATTTACCACTTCGATTGAACTCGAAGGCCGAGCCGTGAATCTGGTTAGTTCCCGAACGGATGGAGCTAATGACCAAAGCACCGCCGGCCCGTCCGTACTGGGCTGGAGCGATGTTGGTGGTGAGTTTGAACTCCTGCGTCGCGTCGACCGGCGGGAAGAAAAGGATGACGTTCTGCAGGCCGTCATTGTTATCTACGCCGTCCAGGATAAAGTTGTTGGCCTGACTTCTTGTGCCATTGACCGAAAGAACGCCTCCGCCAGTGTTGCCGAGGCGGCCGACAGTGTCCTGGCCGTTCTCCCCTGCCGCGCCCTGCGTGACTCCAGGAGTAAGGAGCGCGAGGTTGAGCGCATTACGGCCGTTGAGGGGCAACTGGGTGATTTGCTTCCCATCGATCGTTTCGCCGAGAGTGGGACTCGAGGTATCGACAAGCGAGGCCGCGCTCGAGACTTCGACCGAGGTGGAGACCGCTCCCGGCGCGAGCTGGAAGACCACGGTCTGGGTCGAGGTGACATTCACCGTGACAGGTTCCGTCTGGGACTGAAAGCCAGATGCTTCGATCTTCGCGGTGTAGTCTCCCCGAGGGACTGCAGGGATGAGCAGCTCTCCACTGCCATTCGACTTGGCGGTAAGGACGAGCCCATTTTGCGCATTCGTGAGAGTCAGTGTGGCCCCAGCGATGACGGCGCCTGCTGTATCGCGGACGGTACCGACGACCTGCCCTGACTCGGACTGTGCGTGTGCGCGGAGCGTCAAGCTACCAGCCGTGAGTAGGACAAGTGTCGCGGCCAGCGACGTCTTTCGCGCGCGGCTACCTACCTCGAACCACTGAGAAGTCTTCATGTGTACGGTCCTCCTAAAAGTCTTTCCATCTGCTCGTGCCTGCTCCCGTGCTTTGAAATGCTTCGGGATGGCTCCCACCGGCTAGATACGTAGGCCTTGGCGGGGTGACGAGGATGACGGTCTGCGCTGGCTATAAAGATGTGCAATGGCCTTGCTCATCAATTCCTGCATTCCCACGTATAAACAGCTAAGTTACGTCGATGCATGCGTTTACGCTTTTGCATGTCTGGTGTCCACCGGGGACGAGACCTCTTCAAGTATCTTTATCTCGCAAAGCTTTGATAGGGGGAAGGTTCTTTCGTGGCAACTTCACAGAACGTCGTCCGGATTGCCTTCGGCCAGTTTGAAGTCGATCTCCTGAGTGGAGAGATCTGGAAATCCGGCTTCCGCGTCCGGCTCCAGGAGCAACCGTTCAAGGTACTCACTGCGCTGCTTGCACGCCCAGGGCAGGTGGTAACGCGTGGTGAATTACAGCTTTACGTCTGGGGTCCTGACACGAACGTTGACTTTGAGCGAGCCCTCGCCGTCGCGATCAAGAAAGTGCGCGAGGCGCTTGGAGACTCTGCCGAAAACCCAAGATTTGTTGAAACGCTTGCAAAGCGTGGGTACCGGTTCATTGCGCCGGTAACCGTGACCACGCCTGGTACTCATTCCGTTTCTACTGAGAGTGCTTATCCGGACACCGAAGAAGGTGACAGTCGACCTACCCGACCGTTCGCCCACGTCAATGCTGTTTCAGTACCTGCCCCATTCCCTCCGACGCTGCCGGCTTCACCCGGCGAACCGACAGCGACCGAGCACGTGGCCGCGCTTGCAGCCCTTCCGCTCGCGCCGCGCAGGTGGAGCAGGCGCGAAGCCGTGCTTGCCGGGGTAGTGGTGGTGCTGCTCGGTATCGTTTTGGCTGGCTGGTTCATGGGCCGGCCGACGCCCGAGCCTCCGGTGCGTATCGTTCAGGTCACGCGGAACAGCCTGATCTCTTCTGGAACGCCGAACATGGAGAGCCTGCTGACACTGGTCGCGGACGGAGACCGGATCCTGACCTCGATGTTGATAGGAGGCAAGCCGCAGCTGGCGTCACTCGACCTGAGTACAGCAGAGGTGAAGCCGGTCCCTATACCGGCCGAGCTGGCATACGCGAGCTTGTGCGATATCTCGCGGGACAGCTCACACCTGCTGCTGCGAAGTAACCTCGACTCGAGGTCAGAGCAGCCGCTCTGGGTGGTGCCGACAGCGGGCGGGAGCGCGATGCGGGTCGGCAGTGTGCTCGCTCATGCCGCTACCTGGATGCCGGATAGCCCAAATATCCTGGTAGCCAGCGGCAACGAACTGGATGTTGTGGAATCGGATAGCGGCGGCGTAACGCCATATGCGAAGCTGCCAGGGCGAGCGTTCTCGCTGCGGTGGTCGCCTGACGGCAAGCTGCTGCGCTTCACCCTGATGGATCCTTCGACTCATACCTCTTCCATTTGGGAACTGCGTAACGGGAGCCATTCGGCGGAACCAGTCACAAGCGCCCGGGTGGACCGCGCTTTCGAGTGCTGCGGAACCTGGACGGCGGACGGGAAGGCATATGTTTTCCAGGCGGGCGACAATTTTAGCAGTGATTTGTGGAAGCTCGAGGGGGATGGCTCGCGAGCAGTGTCCACGCAGCTGACAAACGGGCCGCTCCACTTCTCGTCTCCTGTTGCTTCGCGGTCCGGGCGACAGATCTTCTTCTTTGGTGCGGACCCGCCGATGGGTATGCAGCAGTACGCGGGGGAGCAGGCAGGTTTTCGGCCCGCACAGCCCTTCCTTGTGGATGCCAATCGGGTGACTTACTCGCGCGATGGTCAGTGGGTCGCCTGGACAGATCCGGTAGGAAAGCTATGGCGTGCACGGGCGTCCGATGGTTCGGAACGGCTACAGCTGACACCCGACTATCTGGACGTTTTTCTGGCTCAGTGGTCGCCTGACGGGAACAGACTTGCGATTATGGCGCGGGCCCCCGGGCGAGCCTGGCAGATCTACCTGGTGAACAAAGATGGCGGCAGTCCGGAAACGCTCTTCAAGGACGCACGCAATGCGGCTGACCCGGCCTGGTCACCGAATGGCCAGCAACTGGTGTACGGCCGAGAACCGGACCCGATGGGTCAGGACAGCGGTCTTCATGCGCTCGCTCTCTTTGATCTCGCAAGCCAGAAGACCGAGACGCTTCCACTTTCGAAAGGGCTGTTCAGCCCTCGCTGGTCGCCGGATGGCAAGTGGATCGCTGCGTTAACGCTAGACCAGAAGAAAGTGATGCTCTTTGACGTTGCCCGGCAGGTGTGGACGGAACTCGCAACGACGAGCGCTTCCGATCCGGTTTGGAGCCACGATAGCAAGGCTTTGTTTGTTCATGCGTTTATGGCGGAGAAGCAGCCGATCCTACGTATATCCGTGCCGACGGGTCAGGTGCAGGTTGTTGCAGGTACAGGAGATTTTCATGCAGGGGAGCCGGCAAACTACTTCTTCGGCGGCTTAACCCCGGCTGACCTGCCGCTGGTGCAGCCAAGGGTTGGTACGGGAAATCTCTATGTCATGGAGCTACGTCCCTGACCAGCTCGACGCGTTCGGATGAACACGACTCCGGCGCTGCTTGCGCCGGAGTTCTGATTTGTACTGCAGACCGTACTACTCACGATCACTAACAAAGACGGCGGTCGTCAGTGCAGGAATGCTCGCCTTGCCCTGTTTCTCGTCAAAGGTAGCTTGCTGAAGTGTTGCATCAGAGGAGCCTTGCTGCACAGGGTGCAGGTGGAGCGGCAGACCCGCAAGCGTAGCGTCGGAGAAGTTGACCGGTGCATTGCTCGCATTGAAGAAGACAACGACATGGTGCGCGCCTCCGTAGTTCATTCCATGATCATCGAGCCGCATCACGATCAGGCCAGGGATCTGACTCTGTCCCGTGTTTAGGAAGGAAAGGTTTGACTGGACCTCGTTAAAGGTGCTCATGCGGAACAGCCCCGTGCTGTAGCGGATCTTCAGGAAGTCCTGAAATGCTGCCGTGGTTGCGGCGATGTTCTTCGGGGTTGGTTTCAGCGCTGGGTTGGCAAGCAGGGGCTGCATGACCGGCCACTCCGCCTGGTTGACGTTGGCAAGGGGCAGCCCAATCCCCCAGTTATCGCCCTCTCCGCTCCAATCGATCTTGTTGAACCAGTCACCGGAGTTGTAGCTGCCATCGTCCATGTCCTTGGAGCGGAGTAGGTCATCGGCCGCGCTATAGAAGGGAATGCCTTGTGCCAGGGTCATCAAGCTCATGGCAACCACTTGACGCCTTACGCGTTCCGCAATCGTGTCCGTCGCCGCAACCTTGATCTGGATAGCGTCAAACAGATTCTGGTCATCGTGAACAGAGCAGTAATTGACGTCTTCCAGAGGTGTGGCCGCATAGCCGGCAGGCTGGCCGTCATACGTGAGCTGCGAGCCGGTCACAGTCTGCCCCAGGTAGTTCTGGAAGCTGTAGTTCTTGAGCACCCCGGCAAGGCTGAGGCGAATCAGGTCCGAGTCCTGGAGCAAGGTCGTCAGCTGGTCGGCTGCGGCAATGTTTTGGTTGGTGTAGCTGCTTGAGTCCGTGACCAGGCCAGTGGCAAATCCCTGGTCCTGCTCATCCGTACCGAAAGCATTGCCGCCTCGAACGGAGTCGCGCATCCGGTCGTTGAAGCTCCCGATCCCGGTACCATACAAGTTGATCTGGCTGGCGTTGGGGCCGATGGCGTTGTTGGCCGCTTCCGCGATCTGGAAGCCTTCACCGTAGATGTAGATCTTGCTGCCGTCGATACCGTCCTTCTCGAGTGTGAGCGAGTCGAGCGCTTTCCGGATGGCAACCATGTTGTAAACGAAATGCAGACCCATGGAATCAAAGCGGAAGCCGTCTACCTTGTACTGCTTGGCATTCAGCAGGACTGTGTCGATCATCACCTTCTGCATCATGACATGCTCACTTGCGGTGTCGGCGCAGCAGGAGCCTGTCTCGAGCCCGCCATTTGCGTCAAGCCGGTGGTAATAGTTCGGCACCAGCTCGTCGAAGACGGCAGAGGGGGTTTCTCCACTGGTGTACGTGTGATTGAAGACAACATCCTGAATGACTCGGAGACCGGCGCGGTGGATGCCCTGGACCATGTTGCGGTACTCAAGGACACGGTTTGTGGGATTGATCGCGTACGCGCCCATAGGAGCCATGTAGTGGACTGGGTCGTAACCCCAGTTGTACGCATCTGTCGTTTGAACATTCTCAACGGCCTGCTGCTGCTGTTGTCCGTCAGGCGGGTACTGCGCCAGGTTGCCGGCGCTGGCCCAGGTGGTCTTGTCCTCGTTAACGCTGCCGAAGTGGAAGGATGGCAGTAAATGGATGGCTTTTACGCCCGCAAGTGCCAGCGTATGCAGGTGGCGCATGCCCGCTGTATTTGGGTCGGTGAAGGCCTCATACGTGCCTTGTATTGAGGAAGGTACCGTTGGGTCGCCGAGGCTGAAATCCCGGATGTGCAGCTCATAAACACTGGTGTCGAAGATGCTCGCGATCTCGGGTGATTTTGAGCCGTCCCAACCGGCGGGTTTGGTCTCCTCAGCATCCAGGTCAGTGATGCGGCTCATGACTCCGTTGAGCGAAAGGTCAATGGAGTAGGGATCTGTCGTCGTGTTGGTAAGGATGGCCTGGCTGGCGGAAACATACACCTGCGCTTGCAGTTGGTAGTACTTGCCTTTCCAGTCTTCCGTGCCGCGGGCCATCCAGACGCCGTTGGTCTCATTCATGGCAATGACTTGTTCAGGCGCCGTGTCGGTCGCGCTATCAAAGAGAAGCAGCGAGAGCGTCTGCGCTGTGGGAGCCCAGACCTTTATCTTCACCGGGCTGGGTGTCGCATCCTCCTTCTCGTCTTCGAGAGATCCATGATCGAAGATCACGCCGAGCCTGCCATTGTAGGCAAGCAGTGCATCCAGGGCGCCAAAGGTTTGGACGCCAGTGGTATATTGCAGCGCGCCGCTTGCGTTCGACGCCGAGACTTCAAGCTGACTCTTCAAGGCTTGCCGCACCACAGACGGGTCGATGTTTGTGGGCAGTTTGTAAAGCGCATAGGTGGAGAGCTGTGGGAAGCGTGTCAGCTCCTCTGCCGTCAACGTGCCCGAGAATGGGGTGAGTGGGATCGTCGTGCCGCCGGTCAGGCCCATGGTTGTGATCTGCAGCCCCGCGGTGAGACTCGCGTTTAACGCGTAGGTCCAGCCGGACTGCGAGTACTGCGGCTGCAAGGCAATGGTTGTGGCATCGATCCAGTACGCCTGCAGTTGATTAAACGGACCTTGGAGCAGCTGCGCTGCGGTCGGCAGTTGCGGAAAAACACTGTTATCGCCTGAAACGACCCAGCCCTCGAGCTGCTGCGGAATCTGCAGCGAAAGGTCGTCCACAGGATCTTTTACGCCCGTAGCGCAGTTGTGAATGATGAATCCGAGGTGGCCGCTGCTCACCCCAACATCAAAGTAAGGACCGTAGCTGTCATAGCCGGAATAAGGGTCTTCCGTCTTGCAGAAGCTGCCCGTGGGATCCGTTGTTGCCCCGTAGGGATAAAGGCTCCAGTTGGCATAATTGCCATCCGGGCGAAAATAATGGATACGCGCATGCCCTGCCGGTATCGGCGGGTCCTGGCCGGTCGGCGGCTGAGAGGTAAGCAGGGCAAAGCTACCAGCAAGCTCCCAGTATTCATTCCCCTGCGTTGCCGGGTCAGCGAACTCGGTCAGCATGGAATCTTTGACATTGCCGTTGTGGAAGATCAGTCCTACGTTGGTCGCGCCTGTTGTCACGCCGACATCGAAATAGGCGCCGAAACTGTCGTTTCCGGTGACGGCGACCGGACCAGCACTGAAGTTATTTGGCTCAGTCGTGTCATCGTAGGCGTACACGGTCCAGCCGGCGTAATTTCCGTCAGGCCGGAAGTAGTGGAGTCGGATGTCACCGCTCGGAATGGGCGGGTCAGCCTGGGCCATGACGGGCTGAAACCCATATAGGCAGAGCATTGGCAGAAAGCAGATCAAAACACGGCAGATGCGGGCTGGAAGGAGCATGGGACGTGTACCTCGGTGTACGAACAGTACTCGAGCGCCCGCTAATGAGGATGCGCAAGCTACTTACCGTGGTCTTCGCATCAACACTCGATAAACAGGTAAACGACCTTGGTACAGAGGTTTACAGGCGCATGATTGTGGGGAACAGCACCGGAGAGTTGGTTGGGTGGAAGTGCCGTGAAAGCTTATGGAGTAGACGATAGGCGAAAGTAAGGCGAAGATACGGATAATCCAGCCATGAGAAGCGCGTCCTTTTGCATCCAAATGGCGCCGGCATTGATGCCCGACGGAGCAGCCGTTGTCCTGAATGCATTCACGTGGACGTTCAAGGGGATACCTGGATTCGCGCAAGGACGAGGTCATAGAGGGGCCTCGATAGATCGACAATGCCTCGTGCATGTTCCATCAGGTCGTTCGGCCAGTTCAAAGCTCCCAGACGATGAAGGCTGCCGCAACGCGGTGAAGCTTCAAGATCCTGCGCATGGTTAGGCGCCGACACGGCATCGCTTGCAATTGAGGCGTGCTGATGACACCGCTTCCCCGGCTCGCTACGTAACACCGAGTTTCCACTCAAATAAATTTTGTCTCGGGTTGTCACTGCGGCAACAGAGCTCGGCTCACTGCGACAAACTGCTTCGGCTACTTACGTCCTAGACAGGCATCGCCGAATCAAGCATTATGGGTAGCGAATTTCGAGCTTTCTGATCAGCCGGCGGTGCGCCTTGAGCATTCAACTACGACCCAAGCGACAGCGACAGATGTCTGCCCTCATGTTTTTCTTGGGGTTGTTCGTCGGAGCGTTGACGGCAGAAAACGTTCAGGCTTTCGCGCAGACCGCGCCGGATTTTGGCCCTAACGTGTACATCTTTGATGCCAGTATGCCGAATGCGACAGTTCAGAGCAAGCTGACGACGCTCTCCCATGAGGCGCAATTCAGTACCAACCGCTCGGCCGTTCTGTTCAAGCCTGGTATCTACAACGTTCAATCGCAGGTCGGGTACTACGAGTCCGTCGCAGGTTTAGGTGAATCGCCCAATGACGTAGTTATCAACGGCTACGTTACCTCCAATGAGGTCGATCAGTATGGTGCGTTGACGACGATTTTCTGGCGCTCGCTTGAGAACATGACCGAGAACTCTCCGACGACGCTGCAATGGGCAGTCTCGCAGGGTGCTGCTTTCCGCCGCATGCAGGTGAATGGCTCTCTGGAATTGACAAACACGGCGTGTAACTACTCGAGCGGCGGGTTCATTTCCGATTCGGTGATTACGGGTAACGTAAATTCGTGCTCGCAGCAGCAATGGTTCACGCGAAATAGCACCATCGGCAGTTGGACCGGCAGCTCTTTCAATATGGTGTTTGCGGGCGTCGAAGGCGCACCATTTCCCGACTATCCCGCGAACTCGTTTACCGTGCTCCCGAAGACACCAAGAAGCCGAGAGAAACCTTTCCTGTATGTAGACCAGAGCGGTAAGTTCAGAGTGTTTGTGCCCGTGCTGCAACAGGGTTCGTCAGGGGCGACTTGGTCACGGGGGCTTGGTAATGGCTATTCGCTTCCTATAGAGGACTTCTTCATCGCTAAGCCTACGACTCCCTTGGCGGAAATTAACCTCGCGCTTGCTTTTGGTAAACACCTAATCTTTACTCCCGGAATCTACAAGCTCACCGGTGCGGTTGAGATAACTAGACCCGACACAATCGTGCTCGGTCTTGGATATGCCACTCTGGTGCCGCAGACAGGGACGGCTGCCATTGATGTCGCGGATGTCGATGGAGTGCGGATTGCGGCTCTCCTGATTGATGCCGGCCCTGTGAACTCCCCAGTGCTCGTGAAGGTCGGGACCTCACGCAGCCGGGAGCGAGCGCATTCCTGGGATCCGACGTCGTTGAGCGATGTGTTTTTCCGTATTGGTGGTGGAACGCCAGGAACGGCGACGACGAGCCTTGAAATTAACAGCAACGACGTCATTCTGGACAATCTTTGGGCATGGCGCGCTGACCACGGGAACGGCGTAGGTTGGACCGCCAATGTAGCCGCTCATGGCCTAGTTGTTAACGGCAACAATGTGACGGCTTTGGGGCTGGCTGTCGAGCATTACCAACAGGCCCAAGTGCAATGGAACGGTGAGCGGGGAGAGACGATCTTCTATCAGAGCGAACTGCCCTATGATCCGCCAAGCCAAAGTGCATGGTCGGACAACGGTATCAATGGCTATCCTTCGTATGACGTTTCCCCCTTGGTGACCCGGCACAAAGCCTACGGCCTCGGGGTTTACTCCTTTTTCAACCAAAACGTCGACATTATCGAGGACAGCGCAATTACAGTCCCGAATGCGCCGAATGTTACAGTCATGGATGCTGTGACGGTCTTCCTGACCGGTAGCGGCTCGATCACGCATGTGGTGGATGGCGCTGGCGGAGCGGTGCTGAACGGCACTCAGACAAGCTTTCTGCCCCTTTATCAGGGCGCTCCTTGTGTCGCGAACTGCCCTGTGCCGCCGCCTGCTCCATTCGGCCTGACCGCGACGGTCATCTCTCCAAACCACGTCGACCTTTCGTGGAAAGACATTAGACCGGACGTTCGCTACAACGTGTTTCGTAGCACGGCATCCGGCCTTGCACCATCAACGAGTACACTTCTCTACTCAGGCATTGTTGGTACCGAGTACCAGGACGACGACGTCAATCCCGCTGCAACCTATTACTACGTGGTTGAAGCCGCGAATGATGGAGGTACTTCCGGCGTCTCCAATGAGGCACATGCTGTAATTCCGACAACGGGCGGTCCGATCAGCCAGGATGTGCTCGACATCAATGCAGGTGGAGGAGTGACTGGCGCCTGGCTTGCCGATGAAGATTTTGTGGGTGGAACGACAACTGGAGCTGATCTGCCGATCAACACATCCCTGGTGGCAAATCCTGCGCCACAGGCTGTATATCAAAGCAATCGCTATGGCGCGGTGATGTACACCATTCCGGGCCTGATCGCGAACAAGAAATATATCGTTGACCTTCATTTCGCGGATACGTACTACACCCTTCCTGGTCAGCGGCAGTTTAACGTTTTAATAAATGGAAAGCTGGTGCTCAGGAATCTCGACATTGTCGCTAGCGCGGGCGCGATTAACACGGCATTCGTTCAGTCACTGCCGGCAATTGCCGATGCAAGGGGCACGATAGTCATTCAATTTGCTGTCGGCGCGGCAGATAACCCGCAGATTAATGGTATCGAGGTTGGTATTGGCTGCAAGACAGAATGCCCAGCCATACCAGCTCCACCAACAAAGCTGCTTGCCTCCCAAACTTCGCCTAGGCAGGTCGCCCTGAACTGGAGCGCCAGCCCAACTCCGGGCGTAGTGTATACGATATTTCGGAGCCAGGAAGCCGGGTTTGCCTCTACCGCGGCCAACGAACTTGCCTCTGGAGTAGTAAGTACCAACTTTTCCGACAGTACGGCAAACCCTGCGACAACGTATTACTACGCTGTTGCAGCTTCGAACGACGGTGGCCTTTCTGCAACTACCAACGAGGCTCGTCTCGCTACTCAGACTGCTGGTGGCCCTATCGCTTCAAAGTTGCTAGAGATTAATTCTGGCGGAACAGCGGTGGATAGCTGGGTATCCGACGAAGACTTCTCGGGCGGAAGTAGCACTTCCACAGGCAATCAGGTCCAAACCTCAACGATTGCCGACCCGGCACCCGAGGAGGTCTACCAGACGAATCGTTACGGCCCGATGACCTACACCCTACCTGGCTTCACACCGGGTGCAACCTACATCGTCGATTTGCACTTCGCAGAGACGTACTGGACTGCCGCACGGCAGCGACAATTTAATGTGACGATCAACGGTGTCCAAGCCCTGCAGAATTATGACATAGTTGCTTCTGCCGGTGGAGCCTTCCTAGCCACCATTCAGTCCTTTACGGTAGCTGCAGATGCAACGGGAACAATCACAATCCAGTTTATGTCTGGAGCCGCGGATAATCCGCAGATAAATGGAATTGAGGTTGGGACACCTACTAATTAGTAGCGCAAGACACGCTCTATCGAGCACCACAGCATGAACTGGAGCTGAGAGCCCAAGCAGGACCAGAGGCGATAGGATGGCCATGTGCGGTGCCGCGGGCTCTCGGTTGGGTCCGTTCATTCTTCTATTCGCTGGTTCTCGAAGTACGGCATTGGCCATCGCGACCTGGTGTAAACGATGCAGGAGCGCGGCGTGGAGATAGATTCATCCACGATCATGTCAGTATCTACACCAATGCGCAATCTGACGGGGGCATTCTTAACGTTGCCTTCCGTAATCCGGATGGGACGATCGTCGTCGTCGCCTACAACGATTCCCCCGACGACAGCACCATCACCGTAAACTGGGATAGTAAGAACTTCAACTATCCACTTGCCGCTGGCAGCATGGTCACGTTTAAGTGGGCAGGTAGCTAGCAGCTACCAGTCTGAGACTAACGTCAGGTGGAAGTAGCGCCGTTCCACGATCATGCGCTGGCCTCATCGCTATGTCTCGAGCTGGCACGTAGGCGAACAGCACTTTAGGCGTCAAACTCCCTGAGCTCACGAGATCGAAGGAACTCACAGTTAGCGATCTGGCGGCCATCGTCCTCGACTGTACCGCTCACCATCCGAATCTACGCAACCACATCAGCAAGGCTGAGGCGATTCGCAAGGACCTGGGCAGCAAGGAAGCGGAGACTCTAGGCCTGCTGACATCAAGAAGTGGCTTAGCTCTCGATGCCGAACAGCCACCAGAGGAAACGGCCTACCCAAAAAGGGAAGCCATTTGAGGCGTAAGTTCCTGATGTTGTTGATGCCCGGAGGGGGACTTGAACCCCCACGGCCTTGCGGCCTGCGGATTTTAAGTCCGCTGCGTCTGCCGGTTTCGCCATCCGGGCACTTGCGCCATCCTAGCAGCGAGATCTGCATCCAGCCCCTGCATAGCACGCTTCTTCGCCAGGCGTGCTCGGAGTCCTGCGGTCATGATCCGGTGACAGTGCAGGCATAGCGTTCGGAGATTCGCGAGATCGCATTCACCGCCGCCCTCGGCAACGGGCAGAACGTGGTCCGCGTCCCAGAGACTCCGGCGACCCAAGCGCTGCAGACCCCAGATGGCGAGCAGCTCCCGCCGCCGCTCGCCCTTGGCGCGTCGCAGCTGCCGGTAGGCCGCAAGCGTGTCGACCGTACAGCGTGCGCACACTCCATGATCCCGCGCGAGTACCTGTTCGCGAAGGTAGCCGGCGTTTGTGCGCAGCCGCCACTGGTGGACGCAGTCATCGGAGCAGAAGGTGCGGCGCCCTCTCGGTACCTGCAGCGAGCACCAGCGGCAGAGCGTCCGCCCGTCGACTCCCTTGGGCAGCGTCTCAGGCTTGACGCGGCCGCCCGGCATGGTCCGTCTGAGCCGTTCCGTTCCTGACCTAGGCTCCGCGCTCACCGGCCGGCATCTCCGGTCGACCTCGCAGCGTCGCGCAGTTCAGGGATCAGCCGGATCGGGTACTTGGAGCGAAGCGTGATCTTCGGCTGTACCTCGACCGTCTGCCCGGGCACAAGTCGCAGTTTCCAGCGTTGTGCGATCGTAGCCGTGAGCAGGATCGCTTCCATCCACGCGAAAGACTCGCCGATGCACTGCCGGCTGCCTCCGCCGAAAGGGAAGTAGGCGAACTTCGGCCGCGAGGCTTTCGCCTCAGGCGTGAAACGCTCCGGCTCGAAGCGGAGCGGGTCAGGGAAATGCTTCGCGGTCCGCTGCATGATGTACTGGCTGAAGAAGAAGTACGTTCCGGCCGGCAGCCGATATGGCCCGATCTCGACCGGTGCGGTTGCCTGCCTTCCCATCGCCCACGCCGGCGGGTAAAGCCGCATCGACTCCGACAGCACCATCTCTGTGTAGCGCAGCAGCGGCAGGTCGGCGAGCGTCGGCAGCCGGCCATCGAGCACGGTGTCCAGTTCCTCATGCAGCTTCGCCTCAGCCGCCGGATTCTGTGCTAGCAGCAGCCAGGTCCACGACAGCGCATTTGCTACAGTCTCATACCCTGCCAGGAAGATCGTGGTGACTTCGTCGCGAACCTGCTCGTCCGTCAGCTTGCTCTGGTCGCGCTCTTCGTCGCGCGAGGCCAGCAGCATCGACAGTAGATCGCCATGGTCGTAGCTGGACTGGCGTCGTTGGCTGATCATACGGTGTACTACCGCGTCCAAGCGCCGCCGCGCCCGCTTGAAGCGCATCAGGCCCGGGATCGGCAGGTGCATGAGCGACTCCGCTTTCGGCAACGCAACCAGAAAGTTGTACAGGTCCATGATCACGTTGACTTCCGTGTTGATCGTCTCGACGTCTTCGGTCACATCAGTATCGAAGATGGTACGCGCGACCACCTGCAGCGCCAACCGCATCATCTCGGCAACCGCGTCGATTTCAACCCCCGGCTGCCACTCCTCGCGCATGGTGGCCGCGCGTGTCGTCATCATGTCGCCGTAGGCTGCGATACGTTGGCGGTGGAAGGCAGGTGCGGCGATGCGTCGCTGCCGCATATGCGTCTCGCCGTCACTCGTGATCAGCCCTTCGCCCAGCAGGATCTTCATGCGCCGTTGTGTTCGCTCCTTGATGAACACGGGCGCTTTCGTGATCAGGACTTCGCGGATCAGCTCCGGATCGTTGAGGAAGACGATGTGGCTTGGTCCCAGCATGTAATGCGAAACCGACCCATACTCTTCGATCAGGTGCTCAAACAGCAGAATGGGATTGTTTGCGCGAAAGAATCGACTGAAGAGATAAAAGGGCAGGTTTCGACGAAGGCCGGGCGGATAGCGAAAGCCGTCGCGTTCAATCACCCGCAGCGTGGGCGTATCGTCCAACTGTTCCGCCGGTCTTTGGGGAGTGATCGTGGCCATAGGTGATTTACAGGAGTGCTACTGCCGCTTCCAGGCAGCCAGCCGCTCCTCAACCACTTCTACGATACGCGCGTGAATCGTCTCCACAGCTTCGTCCTGGTCCATTACCACCACACGCACAGGCTCCCTCGCGGCAATGGTCTGGTACTGCGCGTAGATGCGGCCAAAGAATGCCTCATCCTCCGCCTCAAACCGGCTTTCCTCGCGTCCGGTCTTCTCCAGCTGGCGCGCATTGCGTCGGCGCGCTCGCGCCAGCGAGATCTCAATGGGCGGCAACAGCAGCAACGTCAGGTCAGGGTCAAGACCGCCGCATAGCTCCGCGTGCAGCCGCCGAACCAGCTCTGCGCCCAGCTCACGCCCGCCGCCCTGGTAGGCCTCGGTTGAGTCCGTCCAGCGATCGCACAGCAGCACTGCGCCCTGTAGCAATGACGGTTGCACAATCTCTGCGATCGCCTGAGCGCGGTCTGCAAACATCAGCGCCAGCTCCGCGCGAGAGTCCGGCGGCGTTCCGCGCGTCTCCAGCAACAGTGCCCGCAGTCTGTCACCAAGCGCGGTGCCGCCCGGCTGGCGCATCTCGCGTACCGGCAGCTCCCGGGCGCGTAGCACCGCGGCAAGGCGGCGCAGCTGCGTCGACTTGCCCGAGCCGTCCAGACCCTCAAATGTGAGGAAGAATCCCCGCCGCAAAGTGAACGCTCCAATTGCGTATCTCGACTACACATTCTGCGTGAGCCTGCGTAAGCCGCGATCTTAGCAGGCCTCTATGTACACTGGAGGCACTTTCGGTTCACTGCATTGCATGCAAGCCGATCCAGGAACTTAGCCATTTTCACGATCCGGGGTCAGTCACTCTTGAAGCTTTTCTCTGAGGTCGCTCTTTCTTTGGCGCTGTTAGTGCTCGTTCCACTCGTCCTTTCTCAAGGTGGTGCGCAAACTGGCTCCCCATCCGGGCCCATCCGCCTACACGTCGACGAGACTGATGCGCCACGGAAGCTGATTCACGCTTCGCTCCAGATCCCCGTCACGCCCGGCCCGCTCACGCTGCTCTACCCTAAGTGGATTCCCGGCGAACACTCGCCCACCGGACCTATCGATAACTTCGCGGGCCTACGCATCACTGCCAACGGTCAGTCCGTCGCCTGGCAGCGTGACAACGTCAACATGTTCGCTTTCCACGTCACCGTCCCGCAGGGCGCAAGTACGCTCGACGTGCAGTGTGACTTCCTTGCGACCGCCGCAGCTTCCGGCTTCTCGGCCGGTGCCAGCACAAGCGCCAACCTTTCCATGCTCAGCTGGAATACGGTGCTGCTCTACCCTGAGGGGCGCTCGCCGGCCGAGATCGAGGTTCAGCCCTCTGTGACGCTGCCTGCCGGCTGGAGCTACGGCACCGCGTTGACGCCCGACGGCACCCTCGGCAAAGAGAACACGCGTAGCTTTACCCCCGTGTCGCTGGAGCAGCTGATTGACTCGCCCCTGCTTGCCGGTCGCTACTTCCGCGAGATTCCGCTTGCCCCCGACGTTACCCCGAGGCACTATCTTGATCTGGCGGCAGACGGTCCGGAAGAGCTGCAGCTCAAGCCCGAGGCTCAGGCCGCTTTCGACAAGCTGGTTCGCGAAACCGGCGCGCTCTATCAGTCACGCCACTATGGCAGCTATCACTTCCTCGTCACGCTCTCGGACGAGGTCGCCCACTTCGGCCTGGAGCATCACCAGTCGAGTGACGACCGGGTACCCTCCGACACGTTTCTTAACCCGGAAGAGGCTTTGGTACAGGCGGATTTGCTGCCCCACGAGTTCACGCACTCCTGGAACGGCAAGTACCGCCGGCCCGCCGGTCTGGCTACCGGCAACTACAGCGATCCGATGAAGGGTGACATGCTGTGGGTCTACGAGGGCCTGACGCAATACCTTGGCGACGTACTCGCCGCACGCTCCGGCATCGAGACGGCCGCGCAGTATCGAGAGGCGCTTGCGTTTTCCGCCGCCACGCTGGATGCGCGCCCGGGCCGCACCTGGCGCGACCTGCAGGACACCGCCATCGCGGCGCAGATTCTCTATGACACGAGCAACCAGTGGGATAACTGGCGCCGCTCGGTCGACTACTACGGCGAGGGCGAACTGGTCTGGCTGGAAGTAGACACGATGATTCGCAAGCAGTCCGGCGGCAAGCGCTCGCTCAATGATTTCTGTGCCCGCTTTCTCGGCCTTGGCGGCAACACTCCACCCAGGGTCGTGCCGTACACCTTCTCTGATGTTGTTGAGAACCTCAACGCTGTCAGCCCCTACGACTGGGCCGGCTTCCTCACCGCAAGGCTGACCTCAAAGGTCGCTCATGCGCCGGTGGGCGGGATCGAGGCCGGAGGCTACCGGCTGGTCTACACCGACCAGACCGGCGACTACATCGACGCACTCTCCGAGGTCGGCGCAGGCGTCAATGCCTGGTGGTCTCTTGGCCTCCGCACCAACGCTGAAGGCGCCCTCATCGACGTGCTCTTTCAGTCGCCGGCCTTCACTGCCGGTCTCGGACCCGGCATGAGCATTGTCGCCGTCGATGGGCGCCAGTTCTCGCCTGCCGTGCTTACCTCCGCTATCGCGGACACAAAGAGCAACACCACCCCGATGGAGCTGATCGTTGAGAACACCGGCTACTACAAGGTTCTGCACGTGGACTACCATGGCGGACTTCGCTACCCCCACCTGGAGCGCGCGGCGGGCATCCCGGACCGGCTGGACGACATACTCGCGCCATTGACAAAGGACCGAGCGAAATAAGTGCAGGAAGGCTTGAGGTGGCGTCTGCGGCATCTGCACGGCCCGTTAGGAAGGACCAGGTGTATCGATCAAAAGCGGCTTGCACCATCATTTACCTGTTCCTTGCGCTTGCATTGCGGACTGTAGCGAACGCACAGGCTGGTCCACCGTTCCGCACAGACGATCCGGAGACACCTGGCAATAAGCACTGGGAGATCAACATCGGCTTTCTAGGGGATCGAAGCCCGGCAGATGGCGACTACGAAGTGCCGGACCTCGATCTGAACTATGGGCTTGGTGATCGGATACAGCTCAAATATGAACTGCCAGCGGCGGTCCACGAGGATCGCGCAGGAGGAAATGTTCACGCTACCTCCGGCCAAGGTGGAGCCCCTGCGGATTCGCCAGACAACAAGGCTGTCGGAGGCCTTGGCGAGTCGCTATTGGGAGTGAAATACAGGTTCTACGAGCATCGGCAACCTGCACCGGCCAAACTAGGTTCGGGATCAGTCGAGTCCGGAGTGGCTGAGCTGGAGCCAGACGCACCGGAGCCCAACTTTTCCGTCTCCGTATATCCGCAGCTCTCGCTGAACAACCCGACTACGTCGGTTCGCCGCCAGGTGGTAGCCGCGGGACCACAGTTCCTGATGCCCATGGAAGTGAACGCGCGCGTCGGCGGGCTGCGTCTGGATGGTGAGGCGGGCTACTGGTTCACGAACCAGCATGTGCCGCAGTCTTGGATTCGCGGCATGATTGCCGGCCACGAGTTCACTCCGGCCACTGAGCTATATGCCGAGATCTATGACCAGCAGGATGCGAGCAGAGTCGATGGCGAGCCGAAAGCACGCGAGGCTACGCTTGGAGCAGGCGGACGCCATGCATTGAACGCCAAAAGGAACCTGCTGCTCCTGTTCATGGCTGGGCGCAGCTTCCAGTCCACTTCGAAGACTGCTGTGCAGCCAAGCTGGTTGGCTTACGTTGGTTTGCAATGCCTCTTGGCGCCTCATGAACAGCCGCAGAACTAAGGAAAAGAAAGATCGTTTGCGGCTGAATGGTAGCTGCGGGGTGGCTTAGTCTCTCTCCCGTTCACTCCGTCGAAGGTCCACGATCTCCAGCTCCAGCCCGCCGAATTCAGGGTGCTCATTTTCGCGAAGCCGGTATACCACGTCAACATGGTGATTCGGTTCGAGCTCAAGCGCCCGGACCCGCTCGCACCAGTGCCAGGCCAGCGCCGCGAAGCTCGCGCCCTCCTGCTCCAGCTGCAGCTTCGCATGCCGATCCTTCATGTAGCGGGGCGGCCCCGCAAGCCGTGCCCCGAAGGCCGCAAAAACCGGCTCCGGATTTCCCATGCCGAACGGCTCTAGCCGTCGCACCGCCTTGTACAGCGCCGGCGTCACGTGGTTGAGCGCAAGCTCGGCATCGCAGTGCACCGGCTGCATGAGGACGTCGTCGGTCACGTGCTCGGCAGCATAGACAAAGAGCCTCGCCCGAAGCTCTCCAACAACCGTAGAGCGGAGCGAGAAGCCAACAGCATGCGCGTGGCCGCCGAAGCGCGTGAACAGCTCCCCGCAGCTTTCGAGGGCTGATAGCAGATGAAACCCATCCACCGAACGCCCGGATCCATACGCTTCGCCATCCTCATGTGCGATCACGAGCGCAGGCTTGCCCGTCGCCTCTACCACCCGCGACGCCAGGATCCCGATCACGCCCCGATGCCAGCCCTCGCCGTCAAGCACCAGACAACGGGAGGAGGCGTTCTCCGGCTTTTGTACTTGCTCCAGCACATTCGCCAGAGCAGCAGCTTCTTCCTTTCGCCGCTCCGTATTCAGCATGTCGAGCTTCGCTGCGAGCTCCGCTGCCCGCGCCGGTACCCGCGTTGTAAACAGCTCCACCACCTCGCTGGCGACATCCATCCGCCCCGCGGCGTTGATCCTCGGCCCAAGCCGGAAACCCACGTCCATCGCACTCAGCTGCTTGCGGGCCGGGTCCAGTTCGGCTACCTGCAGCAGCGCCCGCAGCCCGGGGCTGACAGGTTCGCGCAGAGCCAGCAGCCCGAGTGCTACGATCGTCCGGTTCTCACCCGTGAGCGGTACCGCGTCGGCTACCGTCGCAATGGCGAGCATCTTCAAAAACGATGGCAGGATCTTTGTCCGCAGCCTCTCCGCAGCTGCTTCCTTGGCAGGATCATCCTCCACAGCGCTCTCCAGCAATGCCTGTGAGAGCTTGAACGCCACACCCGCCCCGCACAGTCCCTTGCAGGGGTAGTTACACCCTGCCTGGTTCGGGTTCAGGACGGCCAGTGCGCGCGGTAACGAAACCTGCTCGCCGGCGGCGATCTCTGGCAGGTGATGATCGGTCACGATCAGGTCCAGCCCGAGCACCTCGGCCGCGTCTGCCGCCGCATAGGCCCGGATGCCGGTATCCACGCTCACCACCAGCCGGACTCCCTCGGCCGCTGCGCGTTCCAGGATCTCGCGTTGCATGCCGTAGCCCTCGCGGATACGGTGCGGCACATGGAAGCGAACGGTGCCGCCCAGCCGTTCGATGGCGGTCTTCAGCAGCACGACCGCGGTCGTGCCATCGACGTCATAATCGCCATAGATCAGGACGGTCTCGCGCGCGGCTATGGCTGCACGAAGGCGCGAGACAGCCGCTGCCATGCCGAGCATCCCAAATGGATCGTGCAGCTGTTCAAGTGATGGATGAAGGAAGGCGCGCGCTTCGTCGATCGTACCAGCACGGCTGACGAGCAGCTCCGCCGCGGCGAGCGGCACCAGCAGCTCGCGGGCCACCTGGGCCGCCTGCATTTCGTCAGGCTTCGCGATCAGCCATTTGCGTGCCGGGAGCGCCGGCGGCGGCCCGGCAGGGCTCAGTGTTGTCTCAGGCAAGCAGCTTGTCTCTCGGTACGAAAAACGACGGGAAAGGATTACGAGTGCGGACGGCTACGCCTAGCGGTTCACAGCTCTAAAGCTCTTCTTCGCCATCTTCATCGAAGACGACATTGCTGATGCCGAACTCGTCGATCGCCTCTATCAGTTCTTCGTAACGCTCATACCAGTCGCTCGCCGTTTCATGAACAAAAGCGACACCCTGGTGAACGAAGCCAAGCTGCAGGAAGCCCACTTTTCCGGCATGCTGGCGCAACGCATCAATCTCCTCGAACTCCGGCGCTTCCTCATCGGGAAAGTTTTGCTCGCGCAGTTTCCCAAGCAAGTCATCCAGCTCTCCGTCTTCGATCACCACATCGCTCATTGTCAGGAAAACCACTCCTGCGGCCTTCGCCGTTTCGACCAGCCGCTTCCAGCCATCCGGGTCGCCGTCGTCCTCCCACAGAACCGAAGGCACATCGTCGCCCATGTGGCCGGGGAACTGCCGAAGCCCGTGGCCTGTCAGAAAAGCCACCATATCGTCTTTCAATGCAAGCAGATTGTCATGTGCCATGGCTTCCGTATTCTCGCAGGTTCCCGTCGGCGGTGCGAGCCCTTTGGGGCTCCCCGGCGCTCGGGAGCCTTGTGCTAGACTCGCCCCCAGACCAATGATTTTCTCCCGGGAATACGTCGGCTACCTCGGCCGCAAAACAGTGCAGCACCTCATCGATGCCAAGATGATCAAGACCGATCGGTTTCGCGAGACTGAGGAGCGCGTCACCGGCGCACTTCTGTCTGAGCTCATGCTCGAGGATCAGATTAACGAAGAGGTACGCGTCATCCTTGACGCCATCCAGGATGAAATGCGCCGCAACGGCGCTGAGTACGGGGAGATGTTCAAGAAGGTCAAGCAACAGCTCGTTCGCAAGTACAAGGCCATCCTATGAGGGTCTCGCCCGACAAGGTCAACAAACTTGCGCATGCAGTCGCCGACACCCTCGCCTCCATCGACGAAGTCGAGTTCCAGGAGGACCGAGATACCATCCGGAAGGAAGTCCGCAACTACCTACAAGTGCTGCTTGCCGACGAGATGCGGATTGACCAGGCTGCGCGCGCGAAGATCAGCTCGCAGCGCAGGATCATCGTGGAAGGTACGCAGGAGTGGAACATTCTTTACCGGAAGTACTACAACGATGAGGTGAAGCGTCTCGGCATCTAGTCAGTCCCGACAAGACACACCGGGCATGCATGAAATGTTGCTGCCTTCATACCCGGAGTCTGTCTGGACGCCAGTCCCGGATCTGTTGCTTAATAGCTTTAGCCGTAAGCCGCTCCCGCACTGCCCGCACCGCAAGCTGGGCTAACTCCTGATCTGAAGCAAACCGGAGGGCGACCACCTGCCGCGCGGGTAGCTCTCGCGCTACCATCTGCTCGTCCATCGGCAACAACGCCGCCATCCGGATGCGCTCTTCCAGCCGGATGACCCTGTCCTGCACTCTCAGCGCATAGACACGGACGAGATTCCCGAGTACCAGGACAGCTAGCGCAACCACAACGTTCCACCCGCGATCCGGCGTAGGACGCTGCACGAGCCGAACTGCGCTTACGATCGCATTTAGCAGCAGAACGGGCACGACTGCGAAGTGGTACAGCGGATCGAGCCGGGTATGATTCTCGTAGTTCTGCTCTGCCATCTCCGCGTTCCTTCTCTGGTCTAGATAGCCGCTCTCCGGGGAGCTGCGGCTAGGCTACTGCTTCGACGTCTGAGCTGCTGCCGTTGCAGCTGCCTGTTGCTTGCGCGCCTGCTTCTCGCGATACTTGCGCAGGTAGTGCGCCTCAATATCGGGCCAGAACTCCTCCAACTCGGAGCCGACTGTTCCTTCGGCCGTGACTGTAAGGGCACCCGTAAAGGTCTTGCTTATACCGCGGTCAGCTGCAGGGTAGTAGGCGTTTGATATACCGCCCGCAATAAGGTTTCCGAAAACATTGGCATAGTTCGGGCCCCAATTGCCTGCATCGCGCCGGCACCAAAGAGCTGTAAACGCCGAGTAGAGCGCTCGATGCGTGTAGCTGTGTCCCTCGCCCTCACGAAAGTAGCGAGGATCCTCCTTGAACGCCGACGTGAGCACCGCATTGCCCCAGAAGTTGCCGTCGAAGGTGTCGGCATAGGAAGCCGCATAGCGTTTGAAGTAGCCCTGCACTCCCTGACCGTAACCGGCATTGCTGTTCTTCGCTTGACCGATGCCGGCGACGATTGCGTCCAGAGTAAAGATGTAGGGATCGGTCGAGCTTTTCCAGAACAGGTTGAACTTCTGACCGACGGTGAGTGGCTGATACACGGTGCTCGTATGATTGACCGCTGAGAACTCGGGGATAATGCCGAAAATGCGCTGGTGCTCAGCACCTTTCAGGTTGTAGTTACTGTCGGCCGGTTGCGGCTCCTTGGCTGGAGGTGGTGGCGTCTGCTGAGGCTCGGACGTTTGCGCCCCGGTGGCCTGTGCCAGGTACGGAGCGTCGGGTGCATTCGGGAGCTCTGTTCGGGGCATTTCTCCCCACGCCTGGAACCCGGCTGTCGAGAAAAGAGCGGCAAAAGCGAGTGATCCTGTCCATTTTCCTCTGGAGCCTGCCTTTCCTCTGGAGCCTGCCTTTCCTCTGGAGCCTGCCTCTGGACTATCCTGGCCAGTCCTTCGGACTTGTTGCCCTGCTTTTCTCCCCATCCTGCTGCGCCGCTCCCTTGGTCACCCCGCTGCTTCCTACCCAGATCGGTGTGTACAATCGAGTCTACCTGCTGCGTACCTGCACAGCTATGGAGTAGGGGTACTTGTAGGAATGAATGTTGAGCGGATGTCTCGTCCGGAACTCTCCTAACTGTTACTTTTGCCGATGAGGACAAGAGCAAGTACATACGAGCAATCTCGTTGTTCTGCATCAAAGGCAGCATGAGAGGCAGTTCATGAGCTTCAGCAAAGCTAGATTTCAACGCATCTTAGGCGTCGATTTTTACTGCGGCACAGCTCAGGACACAATCGAACGGATGAAGCAAGGCGGCCTGCTTGTGGTACCTGCAGCCCCCGCGCTCAAGGATCTACCGACGAATCCCGACTACCGGGACGCGTTATTGCATGCAGATGTTGCCATTACAGACAGCGCTTTCATGGTGCTGATCTGGAATTTCATCAGCAGACACCGTGTACCCAGGGTTTCCGGTCTCGAGTATCTAAAGAAGTTATTGCTGGAGCCCGACCTGCGCGAGCCTGGCAGTACTCTCTGGATCATGGCTAGTCCGAAAAGCGCTCGGACGAATGTGCAGTGGCTCCGGTCGCGAGGAATCCAGGTGCGCGACCAGGACATCTACATGGCTCCGCTTTATCGAGGCGAGATTGATGATCAACCTCTTCTGGAGCAAATGCGTGCTCACCGCTACCGCCACGTGGTAATTACCGTCGGCGGCGGTACTCAGGAACGTCTTGGTCTCTATATAAAACGCCGGCTGAATTATTTACCGGCCATCCACTGTATCGGAGCCGCGATTGCTTTCCTAAGCGGCGACCAGGTCTACATTCCTACCTGGGCCGACAAATCGGGTACTGGCTGGCTGCTTCGCTGTCTTTCAAAGCCAAAGTCCTATGTGCCCCGGTATTGGGCAGCGCGCAAACTCGTCTGGCTCATGCTTCGCTACCGGTCTGAGTTGCCTCCTCTCCAGGTGCCTGCCAAGGCTTGACCGGTCTACCTTCCTGAAAGGCGAAGCAAGGGACACTGGGTCTGTCCCTTCTCCGGCACTCTTAGGTAACTAGTCCTTGTCGACAACCACGTTGTGCTCGCGGTCGAAGGCCTCGGCTCTCTCCGACTTAGCCTCGGCATCAAATTGGGTAGCTTTCGCCCTTTCGATCAGGTCCCCACCCGCATCTTTCACATTGCCCCAGGCTTCGCGCGCTGCGCCCTTGATCTGGTCCTCCTGGCCGGCTTCTTTCAGACCATGATCTCCAACCAATGCTCCGGCAGACTCTTCCACATGACCACCGATCTTCTGCAACATTCCTTTGATCTTGTCGTCGTTCATGGGACCTCCTGTTCACCAAATAGGGTGCAGCGTGAAGACTGGAGGTTGGCTTGATCGTGGCGGGCAAATTGGTTCGCCTCACCAGGCACCAATCGTGACGACCGGGACCTAGATGGCGCCGATGATCGATCCAGGGCGTCTCAGGAACTCTGGTCTACCCGCATACTTAAAAGCTCCGGACCCTTAAATTGCTGAGTCTTCACACGGATCGAGTTGCCGGCATACGAAGCGTCACCCGCGTGCCAACCCCCGGCTCGCTCGCTATCTCGACATTGCCGCCATGCAGCAGCATGATGCCCTGCACGATCGCGAGACCAAGGCCAGTTCCCCCGGAAGCCTTGGACCTGGAAGAGTCCACACGGAAGAAGCGGTCGAAGACGCGCGGCAGCGCTTCAGGAGGGATACCGACACCTGTGTCGGCTACTTCGATCGAGACACGCGCAGCTTCAGCGTGGGTTGTAATCGCTACCGTGCCGCCCTCGAGGGTGTGCGCGACTGCATTCGAGACCAGATTGCCGATCGCCCGCTGGATCAAAGTTCGGTCCAGCTCCGCCATCACTGGCTCAACGCCCCCGGCACTCTTGAGGACGATACCGGCATCTGCTGCGGAGGCGTCGTAGTACTCCCGAACACCCTCAACCAGGTCGAAGACGTTTACTTGTTCCAGCCGGAGGTGGTTCAGCGGGCTCTCCGTCCGGGCCAGGAATAGGAGGTTGCCGATGAGATCGGACAGCCGGACTGCCTCCTCAAGGGAGGACTCAAGGGCGTCGCGGTACTCATCGATCGTGCGCGCCCTGGCGAGTGCCACTTCTGCTTCGCCGCGGATGTTGTTGACCGGTGTGCGAAGATCATGCGCGATGTCGGCGGAAAAACGAGAGATCCTCTCGAAAGAATCCTCCAGCCCATCAAGCATCCGGTTAAAAGTCAGAGCCAGAGATGCCAGCTCGTAAGGATAGCCTTCTGCCGCTATCCGTTCGCCGAGGTGGCTTGAGGTAATACGGCGTGCGGTCGTCGCGATCTCTTCCACCGGCCGGATACCCTGGCGAGCTATCTGGTAGCCGATCAAAGGGAAGAGAACCAGCATGCCCGCTGAGGTGGCCCAGAACCACAACCGGAAGCGTGCCAGCAGGTCCTCCTTGCGAGAAACGTCTACGGCGACCTGGATCGTGAAGGCACGGGTGAGAGAGTTACCCACAGGTGCATTCGCGGCAATCACGCGGAAGGACTGCCCACTCCGGCCCTTCATCGGGAAGGCAAGCCCATGGCTGGCAGCGGAGAGAGCAGAGACCTTGAAAAGGTCCAGATCTTGGATCATCCCCGGGGTGATCATGATCAATCTTCCATGTTCATCCCGAAGACAGATATAGAACTGCTCGTACCGTCGGGCGGCCGATTCGAGCTCGACCTCCTCATGAAGACCGTCCACGTCGTCCGGGCGCTCGCGCAGCATGGTACGCAGGACGTTGATCTTATCTCTGAGAAAAAGCTCTGTGCTCTTATTCAGCTCCGAGACAAGCATCAGGTAGAGGCTAAAGGTGGCCAGAAAGACCAGAAGCAGTCCCGCGGACGCGTAGGCCGCTGTGAGTCGAAAGGCCAGCGTGCGCCAGAGTCGTGAAAAGCCTGCCGGCAGTTTAGTCGGCTTCCAGGACATAGCCGGAACCGCGAACAGTGTGAATGAGCTTCAGATCAAATGGATCATCTACCTTGCTGCGCAGTCTCCGCACACTGACATCGACGACATTGGTGTCACTGTCGAAGTTCATGTCCCAGACCGCCTCGGCGATCACAGTGCGAGACAGGACCTCCCCTGCGCGGCGCACCAGCAGGGACAACAAAAGGAACTCCTTCGCCGTCAGCTCCAGTCGCTGTCCGGCTCGGGTCGCGCGATGGCGGAGAAGGTCGATCTCCAGGTCTGCCATGCGGACGACGTCCTGGGCGCGTGCGGGATTGCGGCGCAACCTCGACCGTACGCGCGCAAGCAGCTCTGAGAACGCGAACGGCTTGACCAGGTAATCATCCGCTCCGAGCTCAAAGCCGCGCACCCTCTCATGGATGGCATCTCGCGCGGTGAGAAACAGCACCTGCGTATTGCTGCCGGCCTGCCTCAAGGCTGTCAGCACCTGCCAGCCGTCCAGGCCCGGCAGCATGATATCGAGGATGATGAGGTCGAACTCCACGCTCTTGGCCAGCTCGAGCCCATCCTGGCCGTCCAAGGCGACGTCGACGACGAAGCCCGACTCGCAGAGACCCTTCTTGAGAAACTTGGCTGTTTTGGCCTCATCCTCAATCACGAGAATCCTCACTGGGTCACCCATCCCGGATCGACAGAGCGCGCCTGCTACAAGCACTTCGGCGGCTACTGCACGATATCTCTCACTAGTAGTTGAACTGTGTGAGGGTGGAGCTAAGTGACTGTGAATGGGCGATGAAAGTGACAGCGAAGCGCGTAGGGTTGGCCCCTCAAAGGCTGCTTCTAAGTAGCTTGATCTGGTAAGTAGCGGAGCTCGCGCTAAAAAAGGTCTCTGAGCTAAATAAATCGGACGGAGTCCCAGCGCCCGCGTCTTTACCGGTAGAAGGGCAGAGTGTGGAGCTTACGGGAGAGCGACCAGCATTTCAGCTTCCATCGACAGAACGCTTTGCGATGTCGATGTCAAAGCGCTTGTTCATGCCTACTCGCCCCTCCTGTTCCACGTTGCTCAGGCTGTGTTGCACAATGCCGCGGAGGCGGAGGACGTTATACAGGACGCGTTCCTGCGAGTTCTTCAACACCAAAGCAAGCTTTCCCAGATCCGAAACATGCGGGGATGGCTGGTCCGCATCGTCTGGAATCTCGCGCTCGACCGGAAGCGGCGGACGCGCCCTGAGCAACTGGACCAGATGGTCGCAAATGCTCTTGCCGCCTCACATATCCCTGCCGAGCAGGCACTGGTTGAAGCGCAGCGTCTCCGCACCGTATTTTTGGAGATCGACAGGCTGCCGACAGCGGAACGCCAAGCTCTGCTCCTGTCCGCCATCGAAGATCTAAATCCGGCTGAGATTGCGGACGTCCTCGAACGGAGTGAAGCTGCCGTTCGAGGATTGCTGTTCCGAGGACGCAAGCGTCTGCGCGAACGTCTCGAAAGGAGAAGCTCATGATGGAGCATCCAGACGAACTGATTGACAAGGCACTGCAGGCCTTGAACCAGAGCACTACTCCTCCGGAGTTGGAGAGCCGCATCCTTCAGGCCCTCGCGGCTGTTGACCAGGCACCTGCCAGGACTTTGCGTGTTTCGAGACGGCTGCGCCTTCCTTTGAAGTGGATGCCGCGCCCGCTTCCTGCAGGTGCGATTGCGGCAGCTGTATCCGTTCTTGCGTTGGCTATTCTTGCCGGGGCAGGGAGAGGGCCCACTCAACATGCCACAACGACGAAGCTGCATCTTGGTCGAACGAACCCTGCATGCCGGTCGGCTTTGACGCGCGAGGTCGAACCGGCACCGCTGAGCGCCCTGCAGCCAATTCAACCGGTTATCAGGCATCGCGGCACCAAGGGCGAGACCGTTCTCCGATCTGCTGCGCAGGGAAACACCGCCGCTGCCTACGATCAACCCGCACCGCCGTTGCCTCTCACACGACAGGAACAGCTGCTCATGCAACTCGCCCGGCGTCAGAACTCTCAGGTGCAGGCTCTTCTCGACCCGGCACAGCAGAACCGTCTGCTCGCACGAAATGACGAGGAGTTTGACCGCTTCTTTGTCCCCCCACCCCCAAACCAGGAAGCTGAACAGCCGGCATCGCCGGGAGGCACCCAATGAAGCATATGTATCGTGTCGCTCCGCTCGTCCTTCTACTTTCTCTTTCTGCGCTTCCCATAACTCCCACCGTACTGGCCCAAACGCCGTCCTCAGCAGCGTCACAGGCGAAGGACGATCATCCTGAACCGACCTCTTACAGGACCCTCTACATGACGCGGGTAACTCAGCGGAACGAAGCGGAAGAAGTCCTCACAGCCATGCGCAACATGTTGCCTCGCGCCAAGCTCTATTACGTGCCCGCACAAAATGCCATGGCCATACGGGCTGATGCGGAGGACATGGGACTAGCCGAACGGATGCTGGCCGACCTTGATCGCCCTCGCAAGATCTACCGGCTCAGCTACACCATCACCGAAATGGACGGAAGCCGGAAGCTGGGAGTCGAGACGTATTCGCTCGTGATTGCGCCTGGCACAAAGACTGAGCTGAAACAGGGTAGCAGGATTCCTATCCTGACCGACTTGAATAGCAGCAGCGCGGATCACAACGGTGAACTCCAGTACCTTGATATCGGCTGGAACATTGAAGCATCGCTCGATGGTTCGTCAGAGGGCCTCAAGCTCCGCACAAAGCTCGAGCAGTCGAGCCTTGCTGACGACAAGCCGTCATCTCCGCTGCAAGATCCTGTCATTCGCCAGACGGTCCTTGAAAACTCAGCAGTGTTAACGCAAGGCAAACCACTCCTACTCGGCTCACTCGATGTCCCTGGCAGCACGCGACGAGAGGAAGTCCAGGTCATCTCCGAGGTGGTTCCATAAGCCCGTGGGCGCCGGATGTTCTTACAGAACTGGCGACGAGCAGCATATAGATATCAACTTCGATGCTACGTCGTACGCTTCTTGATATGTGATTGGTAGCGCATCCGATCGCTACGATCAAGAGCTTCGAGGTGATGCGCATGATACGACAGGGACATTGCCCTGCCAGCAGCCCGCCCACCCGCATCAACATAATGGGAACGAAAAGCATGAAGAGATCGAAAGCGGCGGCGGAGAGGCGCGCCGCTTTCCATCATGCGCTTGCAATAGGGCGAGAGGCCGGTGCCCAGGAAGAAGCGTCGAGCGGTGCGAAGAAGACCCCTCGCGCCTGCTTCTGAGGCGAAGCCTAGCTCACGACCTGCACGGCACCGTGGTTGTCGCAGTGGTCGCCATCCTGGTTGTGCAAGTGTCCGTCGACCAGATAATCCACATGGCCTCCGTGCGGAACTGCTTCATGGCCACAATCTTCTCCGTGCTTGTGATCGGCTTCGTGACCGCTGCAATCGTGACCATTTGTGCAGTCATCCGGATTCTTTGCATTGACTTCGAGCACGTGCTCATCCACATGACCTTCATGGACGTTGTGCAGGTGACCGTCATGCAGGTAATCGACGTGGTCGTCATGCTGAATCGCGGTGTGGCCGCAGTCTGCGCCATGCTGGTGGGGGTGGTTCTCATGCACTTCGTGTGTATTTGCCATGGAGATTTCCTTTTCTGGGGAATGTGTCAGGGGTTGGCGTGAGCCGCCTTCTGCAGCGTGCGCGAGCGCGTTCTGAACGAGCTCCCGCACGTGCTGGTCGGCGAGGAAGTAAAGCATGTGTTTGCCGTCTCTGCGCCGACGAACGATATTGTCCGACCGGAGCACGCGAAGGCGCTGGGAGATCAACGGGATGGCCTCAGCTTCGGCCGCCGCCAGCTCGGAAACGCAGGCCGGTGCCTCTGCAAGCCGCGCTACCAGTCGCAGACGCGCCGGCTCGCCGAGAGCGCGAAAGATGCGCGAAGCCTGCTCCACCTCGCTCACGGGCAGGATGATCCGGGCCTGCGCACTGTGGGCATGCTCGCCGGTCGAGCAGGCGCTTTCCTGTGCCTGCTTGGCCTGCCCGAGCACCCTCGCCTCTTTGTCAGTCGACGTCATAGGATCAATCTAGCACGTTTGCAGATATATGCAAGTGTGTAGAACGAGAGTGGTACTACACACCCGGATTCTTTTGCTGCGACTTCATTTTTGCTGATCGACGTACCCCGCATACGCCGACGCTCAGACCATGCGACGCAATTTTGGGAGCTGCGCTTTGTTGGGTGACTATTGTTCAACCCTGGCACTATCTCCAAAACCGGTGCTGTACGCTCGGATCGAGTGACAGCCGGGAGAACCCCTCTGCCTGAGGGAAAAGTCCTTCTTTAGCGATCTCCGCCTGGGTTGCAATGCCAAGTGCTTTTTCAAGGGCGTTGTCAGCGTCGTTGGTGTAAATCGCGAAGTCATGGCGTCAGGGGTGGGGCCCTCCTGTTGCGCGGCGAGTCAGACAGTATCGCCGGCCAGGAGGACACGCTCTGCGGCTTCGATCAGCATCCGCCGCGCTTCCCGGCCGCCACCGGCCGCCGCCGCTGCTGGAATCCGCGGACGGTACGAGGCCGAGATACCCCATCAGAATGCGTGGCGTTTGAGACGTTTCAGATCGCCGCTTGTGCAGATGAACGTGGCTGCCGACAGCAGGTCGACCTCACGCAGGCCGCGTAGCGCGTCGGCGAGCGATCCCAGCGACCAGTCGCCGTCATCGTGCGATGCGCTTGATCAATGCATCTCGTCTCTCCTGTGCCTTCCAGACCGTCGGAACATATTCTGGAAGCCGATCCAATTAACCTCCTGCTGGAACATCTGGCCTGCCATCTAGGAACAATGGCAAAGCGCGGCTGATGATCTGGTGACTATGCACTCGCTACGCCGAAGAAGCTTGTCCAACGCGCTAGAGAGATGGCGACATCTGCTCCGAAGCATGTTCTTAACAGTGCCGACATGATTCTCTTGCCCTGGCTTCATGAGGAAGTAGACAGGGATTGGCGCAAGGACGTCCTATACCGAATGCTGGATTGTTTTGGGTATTAGATATCCTTGCGGCGACCCGATGACAAAGATGGTGTTGTCCGCAAGGTGCTATTCCTCAAGGAGGCGCCAGACGCGCAGGACGGAGACATCGACTGCTTCGGTGCACCCATAGTAGTCAGGCGACACATCCTGCCATGTTCCAGGCAGGGCGCGTAGATCTTCCGAAACCGTGGAGTTGACTTAGCGTTTCGCCACGCCATTCAGAGCTGGAGATAGACGGCGTGACTGCGTCCGCCGCCGCAGCAACTTAACCTTAAGAACTATCCGCGTCCTGCGATCCCTCTTGACAATAAATCTCCTTCCAGAAGAGTTTTGCCTCACACTTCATTTGCTGTGAGCTATCGCGAGTAGCGTTTATGGATAAGAAGGTTGACGGCGAGCTAAACATTAAGCCTCCCGGCGCCGAAGGGTTCGGCGCATCAATCGAATCGAACGTTTCGCGCGAAGCTGCAGCCGTAGCTGCTCCTTCAAGGGGAGTTCACGGAAGATTTGTGACCACAATGATCGTGTTCATAGTGTTCGTATGCGTGTCTGCCTAGTCTGACAGTGATGTCGACTGAGTTAGGGTGTTTGCCCCGCCATTTGTGCTGGTGTGATCCACAACCTCATGCAAGAGAGAGGCGTAAGGGTGATCACATGGGATGCCCCAAGTTCTCAGTATTCGCTCAGCAACAGGCGCAAGTGACTCCCGCGCGCGCGCGCCGAGCCTCCACGAGAACAATCGGGATGGCAGCAAGCGCGGCGAGTGGATCCAGCCACCGAAAGCCAAAAAGGAGGTGCAACAGAAGGCCGAGCAGCGTCACAGCCGCAAGGTAGGCGCAGGTGGCAGACTGGATAGCATCGGCGCCAAGCGCCCGGTTCCCTAATTGCCCTGCGGCTCTGCGCTTGGCGCGTGCCAGCAACGGCATCAGCAGCAAAGCCCTGCTGTGATTGCTATGCCCGATGCGCTGGTTCGGCTCTCAAATCCGTCAAAGATGCCAACCCCAGAAACGACGAGGACCGCACAGGCGAGAGCGTACAGGAGCGACCCGCAAAGGCGAGCCGCACGGGCTTGAGAAATGCGCAGTACTGGAGAAAACTGCAGAAAGACGACCGAAGCGGAAAGTAGCTCGATCAGGCTATCGGAGCCAAAGACCAGCAGCGAGACGCTCCTTGCCTTCCAGGCTGAGATCAGAGCGACGGAGCATTCCAGCACCATCCAGGCTACAGTAAGCGATTGCAGCCACAGCACGTGCCGCTGACCTGCCGTGGTAGAAGATTCCGGCGCCTCGTGATGATGAGCCGTAGGAGCAGCGTGAGTGTGATCGGACACCTTGTTGTTACCTGCCGCATCCTGCAAGTTCGTGGAAATGGTGCGCCGTTCTTATCTCTCGCGCCCATACCACCAGCATAGAGCGTGAACCAGCGCTCCTGCAGGGAGCGCTCCGAGCAATTGGGTACTCTTCGCGCCGAAAAGGCAACTCCAACTCAAGCAAGCATGGCGAGCGGACAATCTTTGGATCGCGGAAAGTGGCCGCGCGATTCTCTTGCACGCACGTTATCTGGGCTACGGAAAGCTTGTCGCTTCCCAGGGCAGGAGGCAAGGCGTGGTCGTAGGCGTATTTCCCGCAAAGGCGACCGAGAATTCCAGAGCAGTCCGCGGCTGGTCCATGCATAATGGTAGTGCATGCGCGTTCTCGATAAGGTCCTGCTGAAACCTGCTTTCTGCCCGTCGATGCTGGAACTCTCTCAGGAGAATTCACTTACCGGAGCACAGGCCACTGTTCGTGTTTCGCAGTCACGACTCGGGTGGAAGCGTGCGCTCGCTTTTTTGGGCCCGGGCTTTCTCATCGCCGTCGGGTACATGGATCCCGGCAACTGGGCAACGGATCTCACCGGAGGGGCGGCCTACGGATACACCCTCCTCTCGGTCGTCCTAGTATCAAGCCTCGCTGCCATGCTTCTTCAAAGCCTTGCAGTCAAGCTCGGTGTTGCTGCGGAATGCGACCTCGCGCGCGCCTGCCGCGACCAGTACAGCCGCCCGACCGTGGTCGTTCTTTGGCTCTTTGCGGAGATCGGCATTGTGGCCATGGACCTGGCCGAACTGATTGGCTCGGCCATTGCGTTACAGTTGCTCTTCCACTTGCCCATGACTGTGGGCGTGCTGCTCACGAGTGCAGATGTGCTGCTGCTGCTTCTGCTGCAAAATCGAGGTTTCCGCTACCTTGAAGCATTAGTCATTGTGCTCGTCGGCACAATCGCCATTTGTATGGGCTGGGAGGTCTGCCTTTCCCATCCGGCATGGATCCCGCTTGTACATAGCACCTTTGTTCCCGCCGCGGCCATCGCGAAAGATCCAGCAATGCTGTACATCGCAATCGGCATTCTCGGAGCTACCGTGATGCCGCACAACCTGTATCTGCATTCAGCAATCGTTCAAACCCGCGCTTACCCGCGAACCGAAGAAGGGAAGCGCGAAGCAGTGCGCTTCGGAAGCGTGGACTCGGCGAGTGCCTTGACACTGGCTTTTTTTATCAATGCGGCGATTCTTGTTATGGCCGCCGCGGTCTTCCATGCCAATGGGCAGTGGCAGGTATCTGGGATCCGGGATGCGTACAAGCTGCTGACACCCATGCTCGGCTCAGCCGGGGCAAGCTCGATGTTTGCCGTTGCACTCCTGGCATCCGGTCAAAACGCATCGGTAACCGGTACGCTCGCTGGCCAGATCGTCATGGAAGGCTTTCTCCAGATTCGCTTGCCGATCTGGCTCCGCCGAATCATGACGCGCTCACTTGCAATGCTCCCGACGCTGGCGATCGTGTCGCTGTACGGTGCGCGGGGCGCCGAGAAGTTGCTGCTGTTGACGCAGGTCATCCTGAGCATGCAACTCAGCTTCGCGGTCTTTCCGCTGGTGGCCTTCACATCGAATCCGCGGATCATGGGCTCGTTCGTAAACTTATCTTGGCTGAAGAACTTCAGCTACGCACTCGCCGTCGCCATCGCTGCGCTGAACGTATGGCTACTCGCCAAGACTTTTTGAGCTTATGCGCGGACTCCACGACGGCAGTCAGGACAGGTCCCATACAGGAAGAACTCGTGCCCGGTGATGTGAAATCCGCGCGGGAGCTTCTGTGGCACCGCGATGTCACAACCGTTCAGCTCAAAAACGCGGTTGCAGGAGTTGCAGTGGAAATGGTGATGGTGGTGCTTGCCGGCGACCTCATAGTGAGGGGATCTTCCCGGAAGGTTGACAACGACCAGCCAGCCTTCTTCCACCAGCGTAAGTAGATTGCGGTAAATCGTCGCTATGCTGATCCCCGGCACAACATCCTCTGCAAGCTTCTGGACCTCAGACGGCGAGAGAGGCCGATCCGCCGTTGTGAAGACGGATCGGATCGCCTGTTTCTGTTTGGTACTGCGCACATTTCCAGTCATGCCGTCCACCATCCGCGCCACCGAGAAGGGTACCAGAGAGCCTCAGCCGTGCCGCAGCAGAAGGTTGGCCAGATAGATCAGTCCGGAGCCGAGGAGGATCGATGGCGTTAGATACTTGCGTGATCCTGTCGACCGCCGCACCTCGGGCAAGAAATCACTCGTTGCGAGCTGAACGAAAAATCCTGCGGCCAAGGTGAGCAAGATCACCGAGCTGACTGCGGACAACTTGAGCCACACGGTCATCAGGCCACCAAGAAAAGGAGCGATCGCGTCGCCGGCCAGGAAGCAGTAGTCGGGCCAGCGAGGACGCCGGCCGTTTGTGACCACAATGATCGTGTTCATGCCGTCGCCGATGTCATGCGCGGCAATCCCGAGAGCGACCGCGTAGCCTGCCGGCGGCGAGGCAGCAAAGGCCGCACCGATTGCCATCCCGTCGCGGAAGCTGTGAGAGATCAGCATCAGGCCAGCCATCTGCGCAATTGATTTGCGAGGCCCAATTACTGCTTGTTGTTGTCGGGCCAATGTGTCCAGAAGGTTCTCGATGCCCAGAAAGATGAGGAACGAGAGCAGGGTGAGACCCAGAACGTCAGACACAGCGAAGTGTGCCTCCTGCCCGAGGGTAACTGCCTCCGGCAGTAAGTCAAGAAAGGCCGCGCCCAGGAGAAGCCCGGCGCCTGCTGCTATGAGAATGGTGAGATAACGCCTGAATCGCACGGCTAGCAAGCCGCCCGCAAGCGTTGAGAGTACTGGAATGAAAAGAATAAGAATCGGCATCAAGCAGCGGGAACACGGTGGCTATCGATTCATGATAATACATTTGCAATAGAGGTACCAATAAGATCTCGAGAACAGCCCGCGGGCAGGGCTTTGCGCGTGCGAGGCGCCCGCAGGAGCTCCGGCGAAGCAGGTGCAGCCAGCACCTGGTGTGTGCATGAAATAGAAAAGGCCCAGCAATTAGGAACGATCGCCGGGCCTTTCGCGTGCTGTTGCGGTTTTTAGAAGTGGAAAGCCAGTTGGCCGGTGATTGCGCGAGGCGTCAGGTAGTGCGTCCCCGAAAAGGTGGACAGGAAGTTGTACAGGGCATGCTTGTCGGCAACGTTGATGGCCGTGACATTCGCGCTGATCCTGTAAGTATCGTGGCCGAATGCAAACAGATTGTCATCGCCCAGCATCACGTCGAAGTCACTCCGCGGTGCGACACGGTTCGGGTCCTTGTCAGCATCCTCCAAGTTGGCGCCAGGGATGCTAAGCAGTTTCGTTTTCAAGCCGGCGACAGTGCACTGCTGCAGCTGGCTGCTCGGCGACGCCTTGTCCGTCGTGCCACCGTCGGTGCAGGAGAGCCCAGCCTGGAATTGCTGGTCGGCGCTGAGGTACGTGAGATTGATCCCAGGCTGTCCATCGATCGTAAGAGCGGTGGAAGGATCGCAATCGGTGTTCGAGCCAGTCACGTTGTAGCAGGGAGCAGCACCCGCGACCAGGCCCGAGTCGTAGCGCCAGTTGAATGCGAAATACATGGTTTTGCGAAACGGCATCGCATACTCAACGTGCGTTGTCCCGTTGAAATGTTCATCGTGGTCAATGCGGAAGGGCAACGACCCATTCGCGATGTTCGTGCTGAACGGCGTGGCACCGACACCCCCGAGTTGCGGAGTGAAGAATCTCGCGGCGACCGAGGAACCGACGAATCGAACGGAAAGCCCCTTGACATCTGTGAGGATTGCGCTGAAGGCGTATCCGGGGATCTTCGAGTTGTGCCACTCAATCGGGAACGTGATCGGGGTTGTACCCAGCACGCTGAAATCGTAGGCATTGTGCGTGTACTTGGTCAGGTATTCCAGTGTGAAGACCAGGTGCTGGCCTGCAGACTGGGTGAAGCCGGCGTGATACTCATTGCGGAAGCCGGGGTTGAAGGGCGTCACGCTTTGTGAGTTGCAGCTGCCATCAGAGAGGGTTGCGAAGATGTTGAACAGCACCGGGTCTGCGCAACCAGTGGAGGAGAGGACCAGGTTCTCGTTAAAGGGGGTTTCCATTGTGCGGGCATAGGAGGCCCGCAGCACGGTACCGGTATGCGGCACCTTGTACGACACGCCAGCCCGGGGCTCTCCCTGCTTGTCCGTGACGAGGCCATTGTAGAAGTCCCCACGAACACCAAAGGTAGCCTCAAAGTTTCCGGCGGTGAAGGTATCTTCCCCGTAGAGCGCAAGTTCCTTTACGTCCGTGTGCCCCCGCCAGGTGTAGGTGTGTCCCTTAGCGGTCAGGTCATAGGGAGCAAGGATGCCGCAGGCAGCGTTCCCGGCGTCCGGGCAGCCTAAGCCCGGCAGCAGTGTCGGGTCGACAATGCCAAGCTGGTCATTCTCGAGCAGGAATGTTTGCTGGTAGACGCCGCCGAACTTGATGTTGTTGTGCCCGCGCAGGTAAGAGATGTCGGCGCGCGCGCCGGCGTTCGTCAGTGTGCGGAACTGATAGATGCTTTCCTGCTGCTGGTCCAGGGCATAATCCGCCAGAGGGTTGGAGCTGGGATAGTAGTTGTACTGGTCATGCCGGAAGTACACGCCGAGGTTAAGCACCGAAAAGGGATTGATCACGTGCGTGTAGGTCGGCGAGATGTTCTCGGTCTCGATCTTTGATCTCTGATCGGAATTTCCTAGCGGATTGCCGAACTGGTCCACCACGCCGATGTTCTCGTAGTCGTTCGGATTCTGGAACCACGACCGCGTGTACTGGAGGTTTGTATGGATCGCGTCATTGCGCGTGAAGTTGTAGTCGAACCGATCGAAGAGGTTTTCCTCGTTGCCCTTGTCGTGCATGACAGTGAACTCAGGCGCGTCGAGAAAACGTCCGGTCTGCAGGCCATCAAATGCCAGGAAGTTGCCTACCTTTGCCGAGCCCTGCTCATAGCTGAAGCCTGCATCACTGCTGCCAAAGGTTCCGTAGGAGTAGTGCAGCTCTCCGGTCGGCTTCGTCACGCCCTGTCCTGAACGCGTGGTGACGGCGATCACCAGAGAGGTTTTGTCGCCGTACTGCACAGGGGGCGCCCCGTCGATGACCTGCAGCGACTGGACCGCATCTGCCGGCAGCTGGTTGGAGAAGACCTTACTCTGCTGGTCTGAAATGGGTTCGCCGTCCACGCTGAAGGAATCCTCATTGTGGTCGCCGAGCCCATGCAGGAGACCGTTGGAGTCCGCAGCTACACCGGGGCTTGCCTCCGTGACGATGGAGCTGAGGGCGCTGCTGGGCTGCTCGAGCGGCAGCCGGTTGATCGTCGAACGATCGATGTCGGTGTGGTAGATGGGAGAGCTCTCCGTCAGATCACCCGCCGCGCCGGTGACCGTCACGCTCTCCGTCGTGCCCGCGCTCAGGTGGACGGTGGAAGTGACCGGCACACTGGAGACAACCTGCACTGTTTCCTGGCGTACAGCAAAGCCGCTCGCGGAGACCGTCAACCCATACTGGTCAAACGGTACGTTGAAAATCTGAAACTCGCCGCTTGCATCGCTCTGCGTTGTGCGCGTAAAGCCGCTTACCGGATTAGTGAGAGCGACCGAGGCATTCGGGATTACCGCTCCGGATTGGTCCGTTACGGTCCCGCGCACGATGCTGGAGTTCGTTTGCCCGTAGGCAAGAGGAGAGAGATGTGACAGAAAAAACAACTGCCCAGCGCACTGGGTGCGTGAGACGCATAGAGCCTCATGTGAAGTAAACATGGCTGCGCTCGCAGAGCACGCCTCGATCGGCGCGTGCGATAGATCATTCGTGAACCGTATGGGCGGAGCCGAACAGGATGTTTACTAGCCGTGGAGCGGCGGAGGTCGACTGAAGCGAAAGAGGCTGGGTGCAAGGCGAAGCGGCTGCGCATCGACTAGCGAGTCAAGGGCTCCCCTGGCAGGGAGCGCCAAGGTCATGTGATCCGTGTGAGCGGACTTTGCCGAATGAGCCGCCACACACAGCAGACACACTTCGGCAGGTTGAGTCGAATTCGCGACGAGCTTCTGATGGTGCGATACGTTGATGGCAGTGAACGCATGCGTGTGAGTGGTCGCGGCGAGAAGCCCGATAAGCATCGCGAAGACCGCGATGATCTGTACCGGTCTTGCTCGACTCGCCCCGCAGGCGATGTTTGAGTTGAACTGCAATCCACTCACCAGGAAAAGACTTTCCCCTCGGGGTTTTGACCGCGCAATGAAGACCTCGCTGCACAGCGGCCACTGCGGGAAGACGTTTGCCTATCGTAGCTTATCGCTACCAACTTGTCATTAGTATTCGTGTCTGCTTGGCCTGACAGTGACGCCCGACTGAGGTGGGGTGTTTGCTCCGCCGCCTGTGCTGGTGTGAACCACAACCTTGTGCAAGCGAGAGGGGCGTGAAGGGTGATCACATGAGATGATAAAGCATTCTCACTAGCATGCTAGTCTTTAGAGATCGTTGGCTGACGATCTCTCGTCAGCACCAGGAGCCGTTCGGACCTTCTACTCCTCTTGGCATGAAGATTGCTGAACTCGCACGTATTGTCATCTTTGCGCTTGTTTGGCTTCTCGGCTGCGAGCACGCGGTTCCGCTGCTGGCTCAAGCGTCGCCGGAACTCCCAGACACCTTGCCTACAGATATGGCCGCTCCCGAAGGCGTGGCGCGCCTGCATATGTATAACCTGCATACTGGCGAGTCGATCGACGTGGCATACCGAGAAAATGGGCAGGTTCTTCCAGGTGGAGTCGCGATGCTGGACCACTTCCTTCGTGACTGGCGAGTCAAGGAGGACGCTTTCTACCCGGTCGCGGAGTTCGACCTGTTGCACGCCATCATGGCACGGCTCGGTCGACCGAACGGCCTCATCCAGGTGATCTGCGGCTACCGTACCGCACAAACCAACCAGATGCTACGCACCCGTGCGCCGGTCACAGGCGTCGCAGAAGAATCGCAGCATATCCTGTCGCGCGCCATTGACATCCGTGTGCCCGGCGTCGACACGGCGCGCCTGCGCGACATCGCACTCTCGTTCCATGCGGGCGGCGTAGGCTACTATCCCCGCTCCCACTTCGTACATGTAGACATGGGGCCAGTACGTCACTGGTCCTTCGCGCCTCGGCGTAGACATCAAGACAGACGGCATCACATCCTGCAGCGTTTTCGCTGAGAGCAGGCATGAGGAACGTAGTACCACCATCACCTAATGAAGCTCCATTCTCACATCTCCTTGGAGGATCCGTGTCAAGACGGGCAGAATGACCGCACTGATCTGGCACTTGCACATCGGCGACCCTGTCGCCGCTCCAGCTTTGTCGACCTGATGCTCGGTGACTTGCATCAGGAGCTTTTGTTCTAATGCGGCAGCGGCAATCTGAGAGAAGTTCCGCCCAAAATCTGAGGGCACAACATGGACACGATCACGGTTCCAGGCGTGCCTTTTAGGGTCTATTGGAGCCACCCATTGCGGGCGTTTCTGTAAATCATGGGTTTTATGCTCACGGTCAGGGCAGAGGTCGCGGATCGCAGGGGTCATATTCGCTGACGATAAGACTCGTTGAGCGCATTGGCGATTTCGCAGCAACGGAGGTCCGCTTATGAGAGTCAGTCGAAACTCAATGAGTTCTTCGGTGTGAAATGAGCAGTCGAAAGGACCTTTGTCGCGGCAACTCAGAACTCAAGTCTTCCCTGGAAGCGATCATTCGAGGAGAGCTGTCGCCGCCCAGGCCACACCGAGAAGACCGGTAAGCGGCGAGATGGTGCCCTGCAAGGTTCCGAAGCAAGCCGGAATGAGCCTACCTGGAACACCTGCTTCCACGTTGCTGGGCAAAGCGGAGTTTGGATGGTTGAACGCATCGAACAACTGCGTGTCGAAACGAAACATCAAGCCTTCGTGTCGTTTGAAGTTCTTTGTCATGTAGACATCAGAGTCAGTGAAGTGCGGTCCCCGCACGGAGTTGCGGCCCGAACTGCCGAACTGACAGTCCGCAATCGAGTCGCCTCCTGTACAAGCGCCCGTAGACGGATTAACGACCGAAACAAAAGCTTCAGGATTATCCACCGCCGCGTGCCCGCAACGGAGACTGCTTGAGGCCCTTGGCCCATCCTGAGCGCATCGTGTGCCGCGCTCCATCGTCGCCATCCTTCTTGCGTTAATCGGTAGCCGCATCCCATAGAGCAGTCCACGCTTCTTCGTGACCCAGCCATCCAGCCGCTTCTAATTCGGCGAGGCGCACTGCTGCAATGTTCAAGGCGTTGTTGCGCAGACCTTGATGGGGAGGCACTGCCCTGAACAACTCACACTCAGATCGCAGAGCTTTCAGAGCGTGATTACGCTCGCGCTCAGTAGGGTTAGGGCGATTTTACAGCCACAATGGGCGGGACCGGGAGCGGCAGAGGTGCTGTCAGCTTCTCTAGAAACCACGTAGGAGCAGCGACGATAGGTTGGCGAGGATCGCAGAAGGTGTAGAGCCTGCCGGATAGGTGCAGGGATGGAGGATAGACAACATAGCCACCGTTTGCGCGAATATCCAGTCCAGGTCCAAGCCTGCCCACGGAGGTCCCGATAAGAGCAGCGCTTAGCGAGGAGAGATAGCAGTGCAATCCATTGCCTGCCGCGACCGTAAGTGTTGATGGTGGTCCGAGGCTGGCTAGTGAAGCTCTCCCTGTCTCGCCATCAGCGTCGATTACGATGATCCCGCTACGAGCACCAGTCGCGAGACCCCAATTGCAATTCGGAAACTGAGCAGCCCATGCAGAAAGCTGCGCGGGGTTGCTAGTGGCGTTCTCAGGCCAGCTCGCAATGAGGGGACGCTTACCGGAGCGTTCGACTGGAAACATATTCCATTCGGCTGCAATAGCCCATCCTACTTCCCGCGGCAGTGTAACCATCAGACAAGACTCTTGCGCTGACGTTCAAGACTTTGAAGTTGCGGTTAGAGACCATCCAACTCACGTAGTCCCGGCAAAGGGCATAAGTGAATACCTGGAAGGGTCACCCGCTGCGCTGCTAGCCCGCGAAGCCGGAGCCATCCTTGCCTCTTACCCGGTTGTGCGGAGCCTGCTGGTAGAGCATGCGAGGGGAGTGCAGTTCTTGCCGCTACCGGCAATTCACCAAGCGGTAAAGGCGAGATCGAAACATCCGTGGTGCAAGCAATCTGCGACTTCGCAGCAACGGGGAAGATAAAACTCCTCAAGCGTTGCGCTTGCTCGATGTGGTTCATGGCTAGCAAACGAGACAGGAAGCATCGCTCTGAGAAGTGTAGAAGCAACTTTCACGCACCATCCGAAAAGAGCAAGTGCTACCACCGTGCGAAATCTGGTGAAGCACACCAGCGGGTTTGCGAGCCAAAGCTGACGCGGATCAAGGCGCAACTATTGAAGTGGGAGAAGCGGAAGCCGCGCCTCAGCGGTGAGCAGGATTGGAAAGACGCTACGGTACGGGCCTGCCCAGCGATAACAAGGCGATTCCTCATAACTGCCGTCTCCAATGGAGAGCTAGCTCAACCCGAGTGGGCAATTTGAGATTAGTTTGAGATTGGGTGCTTTATGGAGCTTGAAACAGGGAGCGAATCCGTTTCGTAAGTACTTTGTTTGAGTATGGTAGCGCCATCGGGGATCGAACCCGAACTCTTCGCCTTGAGAGGGCGACGTGTTAACCGGTTACACCATGGCGCCACGGGAGGGGATCGCAGCACCGTGACCGCCGCGACTCATCAGAGTGTAACAGAGCTGGCATCGCGAACCAATCTGGCGGAATCGTACGCGGAGGAGACGCTCGCACGTGACCGCCAGGGATCAGATCTACCACATCGTGAGAGTGGTCGGAGAGTTCTTCGAAGACCAGTGGTTTGACCGCACCCGCAACATCCGTACCTCCGGCGATGTCTCGCTCCGCGCAGCCGGCATCGCCGCGGAGCGCTTTCCCGACAGCGAGTGGTACGTGCCGGCGCGGCCCCGTCACATCCGTAGAGCTCTCGTCGCGATGCCAGTCGAGGACGTCTCAGGATGCACTTATATCGACCTGGGCTGCGGCAAGGGCCGCTCGCTCTTCGTTGCGGCCGAGTACCCGTTCCGGCAGATTATCGGCGTCGAACTTTCGGCTCGTCTCGCCGAGCAATCGCAGGTAAATGTGCGGCGCTTTCGGCCTTTCCGCAGGGGGGTAAAACCGGATAGCAAATGGATTCGTTCGGTGCAGCAGAACGCGCGGGATTTCGCGTTCCCGCCGGGCGACCTCGTGCTTTACCTCTTCAATCCATTTGGCCGCGACACCATGCAGCAGGTGCTCAGAAACCTCGATGCAGCGCGCCGAAAGCATCCATGCCGTGTCGTTGTCATCCTGCTCTGGCCGCGTTGCGGCGATATGGTGGCTGCGCTGGAGGGCATGCAATTGCGGAGCGAGGCCAAACAGTATCAGATCTTTGCATCCGAGGCACTTGAGGCTGTCACGGTGACGAAGCCTGATCTGGCAACAACCGCTTTGATCTGAGCCCTGACGCTCAGGCCAGCTTAGCGCCCAGCTCACCCCAGCGCACATACAGGGCATCGACCGCTTCCTGCGCGGCGGCGGTCTCCGCAATCGCCGCCTGCAAGCGTGCCGCGTCCCTCGCCACGGCTGGATCGTCCAGCGCTGCCTGCTTCGCCGCAACTTCTGCCTCGGCCTCTTCAATGCGGGTCTCAATTGTTTCCCAGTCTCGCTGCTCCATGTACGAGAGCTTCCTCTTTTTCGAGCCACCCGGGGCACCCGGGGCGACCACAGCTCGGATCCCGTTTTCCGCATCGCTCTTTGAAGAGCGGCCTGCGCGTTGCCACTCCTCCCACTGGCCGTAGTCGGCGAAGGAGCCTCCACCACCGACACCATCCAGCCCCAACACGACATTGGAAACGCGATCGAGCATGTAGCGGTCGTGCGTCACCAGGATCATCGCGCCCGGGTACTCAAGCAGTGCTTCCTCAAGGATCTCGAGCGTCGGGATATCCAGGTCGTTCGTCGGCTCGTCCAGCAGAAGCAGGTCCGCCGGCTCCAGCATCAATCGCGCGATCAAAACGCGTGCCCGCTCGCCGCCCGAGAGCCGCTCCACCGGCTGATTCAGCTGCTCGCCGGTAAACAGGAAGCGCGCTGCCCAGCTCGCCACGTGCAGCACCTTGCCGTTGTAGACCACAGAGTCCGAGTCCGGTGAAAGCGCCCGCCGCAGTGTCAGCGACCCGTCGATGACTCGGTTCTGCTCGAAATAAACCACCCGCAGCGCGTTTGCCCGCTCCACGGTCCCGCTCTGCGGCGCCAGCTGCCCGTCGATCAAGCGCAGCAGCGTCGTTTTGCCAGAGCCGTTCGGCCCGACCAGACCCACGCGCATCCCGGCGGTGACTGCAAAACTCAGATCGCTGAACAGCGTCCGTCCATCGAAGCCATAGGTCAGGCCATCGATGATCGCCAGCCGCTTGGTCTTGCGGTCGGTTGCAGAGAAGTCTATCCCTGCTGACCCGGTCGCCGACCGCGACCGCATTGCTCCAAGCTCCGAGATCAGCTCATTGGCACTGTCGATCCGCGCCTTTGACTTGGTCGTGCGTGCTTTTGGCCCGCGCCGCAGCCACTCGGTCTCAATCCGGACGCGGTTCTCGAGCGCCTCCTGCCGCTTGCCCTCAGCCGCCAGATACTCCTGCTTCTTTTCAAGAAATGTCGAGTACGCGCCCTGGAAGCGCAGCATGCCATCCGGGTACGCCCGGCTCAGCTCCGAGGTCTCGTTTGCGACTCCCTCAAGGAAGTAGCGGTCATGCGAAACGACCACGCTCGCAAAGGCGCTCGTCCGCAGCATCTCCTCAAGCCAGCCGATGCCAGCGAGGTCCAGGTGGTTCGTCGGCTCGTCCAGCAGCAGGATGTCCGGCTGTTGGATGGCTGCTTCCACTATGGCCAGCCGCTTGCGCCACCCGCCGGAGTAGGCCTGCGCTTCGTCATCCAGTGAAGCGAACCCTGCGCGTCCAAACGCTTCGCGAATCCGGCCCTCGCGCTCACCCTCACCCACGCCAGCGCCTGTGAGCGCCTGCTCCAGCACTGAGCGCACCGTGGCCCCGCCGGGAAAGCTCGACTCCTGCGCTATATAAGTGACACGCGCCCGCTTCCGCAGGCTCACCTCGCCCGAGTCCGGCTCGATCTCGCCCGAGAGTATCTTCAACAGCGTTGACTTGCCGGCACCGTTTGGCCCGATCAGCGCGAGGCGATCGCCGTCGTTGACGGTGAGCGAGATCTCCCGAAAAAGCGGCTGCGCGCCGAAGCGTTTGGTGATGTTTTGTGCATTCAGTATCAGCAAAAGCACTTCCTTACATCTTGATCAAGGTCACTCACGGATGCTCCGAGATATAGCGTTCACAATGTCTTTTCCCGCGAATCCACACCCGGTATAGCTGCTACTGCTTGCTTGAGGCGCCTACCGCGCCGCGATGCTCTCCGCCTCCGCGATCTCCGCGTACGGTCCCTTATGGTCATCGACCGCGCCATGCTCAAATCGCCATATCCGCGTTCCTACGTCATCAATCAGGTCCCGGTCGTGCGTCACCAGCAGGACCGTCCCTTCAAACCGCTGCAGCGACACATTCAGCGCATTGATTGATTCCAGGTCCAGGTGGTTCGTCGGCTCATCCAGGATTAAGACGTTTGGCTTCTGCAGCATCAGCTTGCAAAACAGGAGCCGCGCCGCCTCGCCGCCCGAAAGTGCCTCGGTCTTCTTCAGGCCTTCATCGCCCGAGAACAGCATCTGCCCCAGCAATCCCCGGATCTCTTCTTTTGTCTTCTTCGTATCCCACCGGTATAGCCACTCGAAGACCGTTGTCCCGTGATCGATCGCGCCGGTATGGTCCTGCGGGAAGTACCCGATCTGCGCCTCGTGCCCCCACTTCACCTGTCCGCCGTCCGCCTTGAACTCCGGCTCCAGCTCCGGCAGCCCGGCAAGCAGGCTCTTCAACATCGTCGTCTTGCCTTGCCCATTGCGTCCCATCAGGCAAACTTTTTCGCCGCGCATCACCGTTGCCGAGAATTTGCGCAGCGCTGTCTCCTCGCCGTAATGCTTGATCACGCCCTCGATCTCGATCGTCTGCTTGCCGCTCGGCCGGTTCTGGTCGAAGCGGATATACGGGCGCGAGATGTTCGATCGCGCCAGCTCGCTCGTCTGCAGCCGCTCCACTTCCTTCTTGCGGCTCGTCACCTGGCTCGACCGTGTACCTGCCGCGAACCGCGCGATGAACTCGTTCAGCTGCGCGATCTTCTTCTCGCGCTGCTCGTTCTGGCTTTCCAGCCGCGAGCGAATCTGCGTCTTCGCTTCGACCATCTCGTCGTAGCCGCCCGTGTACACGATGATCGTCTGGTAGTCGATGTCGGCCGTGTGCGTGCACACCGAGTTCAGGAAGTGGCGATCGTGCGAGATTGTGATCAGCGTGCCTTCAAACTTCAGCAGGAACTCCTGCAGCCACTGCACCGACTCAAGATCCAGGTAGTTCGTCGGTTCGTCCAGCAGCAGCGCCTGCGGGTTGCCGAACAAGGCCTGCGCCAGCAGCACGCGCACCTTCTCGCCGCCCTGCAGCTCGCCCATCTTGCGCTCGTGCAGCTCATCGGGAATGTCGAGCCCCTGCAAGAGGACGGCCGCATCGCTCTCCGCCGTGTAGCCGTCCTCCTCGCCGACAATGCCCTCGAGCTCACCCAGGCGCATGCCGTCTTCGTCGGTCAGTTCGGCTTTCTCATAGATACGGTCCCGCTCCTCTAGCGCTGCCCATAGGCCTTTGTTGCCCATGATGACCGTATCGATCACCCGGTAAGCGTCGAAAGCATACTGGTCCTGCCGCAACACGCCGAACTTCCGCGGGCGCACCACAGATCCCTTCTGCGCGTCCAATTCGCCGGTCAATACCTTCATGAACGTCGACTTGCCCGCGCCGTTCGGCCCCGTCAAACCGTACCGCCGACCGTCCACAAAGCTGATCGATACATCATCGAAAAGGATCTTCGCGCCGTAGCGCATGCTGACACCGCTGACAGAAATCATTCGGAAACTCTCATGGGCGCGGACATGGAGCTGTCGCTACGCTGGATGGGGGCCGCGCGTGGAAAGTCGCCGAACCCCGCATTTCCATGGTAACCGAGGGCTGTCAATAGGGAAATGGAGATGCGCCGGCCCCGGAGACCTACCGGACTCTCGCACCGCAGCTCACAAAGATCCCGTAAGCTTTACGAGTTCCAGCGCTGGAGCAGGGCCGTGATCGCCCCCGGGCTCGTATGCTCAAACTCCTTGGGCTGTTCGGCGTACAGCACCTTGCCTCTGGCATCGATGATCGCGAGCGACGGAACCCGTGCGCGATCGGCGCGTGGTACTTCGCCGCAATATCAAGGTCCTTCTCGATATGGCCGATGTCGATCGGCACAACGATGTATTACTTCGCAAGCAGGTCGGCGTTCGGCTGCTGGTGATAGTACAGATTCAGCAGCTGGCAGTCGCCGCACAGTTGCCGCCGAACTCCAGCAGGATGTGTTTGTGCCCGGCCCGCGCCGTCTTTTCCGCCTCGGCAATCTGCTGCTTCGCGTCCGCTGCCTCGTTATACAGGTGCTTGTCCACGTGAGCGTCCGATTGTGCAAGCGCGCCGGGGTGAGAGGCAGCGACGGCGAAGGCGAACGCGAGTACGGCGGCGGCTGGACGAAATGCTTCTAAAAGGCGGGTCATCACAGGCTTTCTCCATGGTTCCAGGTCGTAGCGTTGAGACACGCGCCGCCGGAAAGAGTAACAACGCATTCGGAGCTTAAAACGCTACCGGAGCCCTGCACCGCTACAGGAAGCGCGACACCAGCACATTCGTCACCAGCGCCGCCAG
>CAXTMF010000001.1:0-615720 GCA_964245435.1 uncultured Acidobacteriaceae bacterium | reverse complement strand
CGCGACACCAGCACATTCGTCACCAGCGCCGCCAGATACGCCAGTATGCTCATGTAGCCGAACTGAAGCAGGGGCCAGCGCCAGCTGTTTGTCTCCCGTTTTACGACCGCGAGCGTCGAAGCACATTGCATGGCAAAGGCAAAAAAGACCACCAGCGCCATCGCCCCACCCAGGGTCAGGTCATGGTGCAGCGCCTGCTGCAGCCCTAGCTGCTGCGTTTCCGGATCCATGCCGTAGAGTGTTCCCAGCGTGCCAACGATTACCTCACGCGCGATGATCGACGACAATAGCCCGATGCCGATCTTCCAATTGAACCCGAGCGGCGCGATCGCGGGTTCGATCCAGCGGCCCACGGTGCCGACCACCGAGTGAGCCAACTCCGGGAAGCTGGCGTGGTGCACGGGGATGTGGCTCAGGACCCAGAGCCCGACCGTGACGGCGAGAATGATGGTCCCGGCCTGCTTTAAAAACACGCTCCCGCGATCCACCAGCCGGATTCCGAGCGAGTGCAGCGTTGGCAGCCGGTATTGCGGGAGCTCCAGGATGAACGGAGCAGAGGACGCTTTGAGAATCGATGACTTGAGCAGTCGCGCTGTAAACAGCGCAGCCAGGAAGCCTAGTACGTAGAGTCCCAGCATGACCGCTGCCTGCAGGCCAAAGAAGTCCCCGAGAAGACGCCGGTTCGGCACAAATGCCGCGATGATCAGCAGGTAGACCGGCAACCGGGCCGAGCAGGTCATGAACGGCGCTACCAGGATCGTCGCAAACCGGTCACGCTTGTTCTCGATCGTCCGCGTTGCCATGATGGCCGGCACCGCACACGCATAGGCTGAGAGTAGCGGGATGAAAGCCTTCCCATTTAGCCCGATCACCCGCATCACCCGGTCCGCGATCAACGCCGCGCGCGCCAGGTACCCGGTGTCCTCAAGGATCCCAATGAACAGGAAGAGCAATAGGATCTGTGGCAGGAAGATCAGCACCGACGCGACGCCCTTCCAGATGCCGTCGATCAGCAGGGAAGCGAGCCAGGCCGGGTGAATGTGGTGGCTCAGCAGATCGCCGCCGTGATTTAGCAGGTCCTGCGACCAGTTGCTGAATGGCAGTCCGACCGAAAACACCACCTGAAATACCGCGATAACGACCAGAAGGAACATCAGTGGCCCGCTGATGCGGCCTAATAGAAAATGATCCAGCTTGCGCGTCCACTCGGGCGACAGCGGCGCCTTGTACCGCGTGCGAGTGCTGATACCGGTTGCCCATTGCCGGTACGAGCGCGCGTTGCCCATCACAGGCAGCTCCAGACGGGCAGGCATAACCACCAGCCCATCCTTTGCAGCATTGCGCCGTGCGAGAAAGCGCGGAATCGCATCAAGTCCGATGCCCTGCGTCGCGCTGATCTTCGCCACCGGCACGCCAAGTTCCTGCGCCAGCGCCAGCGTATCTACAGTGCCTCCGCGTACCTCCATCAGGTCGCTCATGTTCAGCAGCACCAGCGTCGGCAGCTTCAAGGCAAGCACCGGCGCGGCTAGCATCAGCTGCCGCTCCAGGTGCAGCGAGTCGAGAACCAGCAGTACCGCATCCACGTGCGGAGAACCGGGCATGGTCCCCTGCAGCACATCCACGGCGACGCGCGCATCCTCCGAGTAGCTGTCGAGAGAGTAGATCCCCGGCAGGTCAATCAGGGTCAGGTCGGGCCGATCGACCCCGCTCAGCTTGCCGTAACGCTGCTCAACTGTCACACCCGGGTAGTTGGCCACTTTCTGCCGCAAACCTGTCAGTCGATTGAAGAGGGTCGATTTGCCAGAATTCGGCGGCCCCACCAGCGCCACTGTGCGTAGCTGACCTGCAACCTGCGGCTCTACCGGCAGGTCAATAACGCCTGTCGCATGACAGCTCAACGGGTCGCTCCGTAGTCAGAGTCAGGACCCGAACCTCTTCCTATCCTGGCCGCCCGTCGGACCTCGACTGGTTCCCTGGCGGCTTCACTAATTGGGTCGACAAGGATGCCTCGCGCCGTCTCGCGGCGCAGTGCGATCTCCATGCCGTCGATTGCATACACTGTCGGGTCGCCAGCCGGCGCCCTCCGTACCACGAGGATGCGCGCATCCGGCGAGAAACCCATGTGCATCAAGTGATGTTCAACCGACTCCGGCAGCTCCAGCGCCTGTATCACAGCAGCTTGTCCAACCGGAAGCAGGTTCAGAGCCAGCACGCGTGTGTCCCTCTCAGGCCATCATAGCGCAATATACGACAGCTCTAGTCCGCTTTCGTCGCACCAATGCAGGTGCATCTCACAGACATGACCATCGAGGAGTTTCAAGCATCCCTGACTGCGTCCGAGCCGCCAGCGGGCGCTTCGCCACTCGTACAGGCAATCTGGTGGGACGCTCGCGGCGACTGGGACCGGGCGCACGGGCTTGCGCAGGATGTGGAAGGCGCCGACGGAGCATGGGTCCACGCCTACCTTCATCGCCGCGAGAACGATCCCGCAAACGCCCGCTACTGGTATCGCCGCGCCGGGCGGCCTGTTAGCCGGGAAGGTTTGGATGCGGAGCGGCAGGTTCTTTTGCGGGAACTCATTGCACGTCTCTGACCCGCGGCGTGGAGAGCTTGCGGGAGGAAGCTGTCGCGGCCCGGGTCACAGATGTTCTATTGGGGTAGTTGCAGGCACAAAGCCAGGTAGTCTCGCCATCCGGCTTTGCGCCAATCGGCTGCTACTTCGCGGTGAAGGCCGAAACAGCCGAAGCCTCATCATCCTTGATGTCGAAGACCGTGTATAGCTTGGTAATCTGCAAGAGGTCGTGGACCTTCTTGGTCAGGTTCAGCAGCTTCAGTTCGCCGCCGGCGTTCTTGACCGTGGTGTAGGCGCTCACGAGTTCGCCGAGCCCGGAGCTGTCGATATAGTTCACGTCGCCCAGGTTCAGCAGGATGTTCTTCTGCCCCTTGGCAATGAGTTCTTTGATGGAGTCCCGTAGCTGGATCGATCCTTCGCCGAGGACGATCCGGCCGCTCAGGTCGAGAATGGTGATGCCGTCTACCTGGCGCGTTTTGAGCGTCATGCTCATCTTGGTTTTCCTCCGGCCTAAGCCATGCTTTCTGGGGCGTTGATGTGTTTAACCAGTGTCAGTTCCGTGCCCGGGTGCAACTGCCTAAAGTGCACCTCGTCCATGAACGAACGGATCAGGAAAATGCCGCGTCCCGAGCCGCGGAGCAGGTTTTCAGGGGCCAGTGGGTCAGGGAGTGTGGCCGGATCCAGGCCTTCACCCTGGTCAGCAATACAGAAGATGAGTGACTGCCCCGTATTCTCGAAGCTAGCCGTAATGCTCTTCGCCTGGTCGCCATGATTGCCGTGAAAGACCGCGTTTGCCGCTGCTTCCCGCACCGCCATCGTGATACCAAAACGCGCATCTTCCTCAAGTCCCGCCTGGACGGCTACCTGTTCAGCCGTCTGTTCCACACGATCCACGCTGGCAAGCGAAGAATCGAGAGTCAGGGTGATCCGGCGTCCCACGGTTTCGGCCAAGGTGCTCTCCAGTTCGCCACACGGAAAGCACTGCCGTGAAGCACAGCCGTGTACTGCAGCTTTGCTCCGCAGTTTCAGGTGTCAGCGACGCTGTGTCAAGCAATGCATGGGACCAATGGGAAAACTTCGCGCCCTGCGCGAGTGCGGCAAGGCCGTCAGAGCAGTTTGCCGGCAGCGAGATCTCGGATGAGCACGCGGTCGGCAGCAAGGAAGTCGTACGCTGGCAGGTTGCGCAGCTCACACCAACGCATCTCCTGGAAGATGTTGTTGGTCAGCTCACCCTCGAACTGATGCACCACGAAAAACTGCAGATCAACCACGCCGCCGGAGCGATACGTGTGCCGCAGCCGAACAACCCGGGTGCCAATCTCAGCGCGGATGCTCAGTTCCTCATCGAGCTCCCGCCGCAGCGCTTCTTCGGCGCCCTCGCCCGGCTCTATTTTGCCACCCGGAAACTCCCATTTGTGAGCCATCGGCTGATCGGCGCGGCGCTGGCAGATCAGCACGGATTCGCCGCGTAGGATGAGAGCCGCCACCACGTACCGCACGCTCTTTGGCTCTTGCCGAGCCTCCGTGGCGGAAGCTTGTTCGCCCGGGCGTTGCTGCGGAAGTTTGCTACCAGGAGCACCGCCCATAGTTAGCTAGGATTCACAATTCATGCAGAAGGTCGGTTGATCCTCCGTGACCGTTTTCTCAGGCATTCTTTCTCAGGTAGGCAACCGCTCTCTTGTGCCCGCAGGCCAGAAGACCGGCCAGCCGGATATGCGGGCTTCCTGCTCTAGCACGTCCGTGGGGTTGACCGGGTACGCGTCGCGTGCGATCTGAAGCATCGCCAGATCGTGGATGGAATTACCGAAAACCGCATCCGGGTGCCGTACATCCACCTCGCAAAGCGCTTCGGCTTTGGCCGCATCGGTGGGTACAGCAAGCAGTTTGTCAGTTACGGTGCCGTGGTCGACACGTACCCGTGCAGCGAGAATCCGTTCGGCCGGAATTTTAAAGCGATCCATAACGCCAGCCTGGATCACCCATTCGCACGTTGACGAGACCGCCCAGATTTCTGTGCCCGCAGCATGGAGGCCTTCAATCAGCGCTGTGAGCTCAGGGAAGATGAGCGGCTCCATATGCTCCACGAAAAAGAGATTTGCTGCTTTACGCATTTCCTCTTCTCGGAGCCCCGCATACACCTGCACCATCTCGCCGCACATGGTCGCCTCATCAACGCGCCCGTCACGGTACTCGTCGTAGCGGCCCAGCAGCCACGCTCGGGCCTGCGTGGACACAAGCTGCTGTTCAAGCGACCACCTCATGAAGCCGAAGCCGGCGTCCCCGCTCCACAGCGTTCCATCGCAGTCAAAGACCGCGATGCGCGGCCGCCTTTCAAGAACACTGCTCGCCCAGTCCTGTTGTCTCCCGGCCATCCGCTACTTGACCGTGGTGTGGAGCTGTACATCAATGTTGCCACGTACCGCGCTCGAATACGGGCAGACTTGGTGCGCGTCAGCCACCAGCTTTTCGGCGTCGGCCTGCGAGAGCCCGCCGACTTCAACCGCAAGAGTCACGTCCAGCTCGAAGGGCCCGGCTTCGGTCGAGCGCAGGCTGACCGTCGCGTCGACCGCGGTCCCTTGCAGCTGCAGGCCCTCCTGTCGCGCGATGTAGAGCATCGCGTTCTCGAAGCATGCTGCATAGCCGGCCGCGAAGAGCTGCTCTGGGTTAGTCGCGTCCTCGCGGCCGCCAAGGCCTTTCGGCAGGGCCAGCTTCAGGTTCAGCAATCCATCCGATGAGCTGACCGAACCTCCGCGGCCGCCCTCGGCCCGTACTTTGGCTGTGTACAAAACTGGCATAGCAAACGCTCCGTTCTCTCGTCCTGTGTGTCCCTACAAATCTACGACTCGGACTGCATCTACTCAGTGTAGACGGCAGACCAGGGAAGGGAAGTACGACAGCTCGCATCATCGCCGCAGCCGCCAACCCCGACAATCAGCAGTGCGGAGCTCTATGGCGTCCGAACGTCCGATCCCGGCCGGCAAAGGTGCCTCAAACGCCACTGCCTCGCGTGAGATTGCGAAGGTTGGTGAGGCCGCAGGGCGCGATACTGGCTCGTATGGCCACCGTGCTTAGAACGCCACCGGCCGGTTCGCGCGAGGACGGGCTGCTGCGCGAGTACACGCGATTTCTACGTGTCGAACGCGGCTTGCAGTCGCTCTCCATCGAAGCTTACACGGCCGATCTCCGGCAATTCATAGATCTGGTGCAGGAGCGAAGCTCGACGCTGCTGGCGGCGACTCCCGGAGACATCTCGGCTTTCCTTGTGTCGCTCAAGATCCGCGGCATCTCGTCGCGAGCGGCAGCCCGCAAGCTCTCCAGCCTGCGAGGCTTCTATCGCTGGCTGCTGCGCTCGGAGAAGCGGGCCGACGACCCGACGCTGCACATCAGCTCGCCCGCGGGCTGGCAGGTGTTGCCGAAAGCACTCGCTGAACAAACCATAGCCGCGGCACTGGCTGCGGCGCAGGAACAGGTCACACGCGCCCGGGTGCCTGGCGACCCGGCCTCCGTCTGCATTGAGGCGACGGCCCTACGCGACGCCGCCATCCTGGAGGTGCTCTACGCCGGCGGACTGCGTGCCACGGAGATAGTTACGCTAAGAGTGGCGAGCCTGGCGCTCGGCAGCGCGCAGCTTCGTGTGCTCGGCAAGGGTGACAAGGAACGCATTGTGCCTCTCGGCCGCTCGGCGGTGCTTGCGCTGGAACGGTATCTCCAGCGGGGCCGGCCTGCATTTGCTGCTCATGCATCACACGCGGCGCGGCTGGTTCCCCAGCTCTTCCTGAGCCGGCAGGGGCAGCCGCTCACGAGGCAGTTCGTCTGGCGGCTCGTGAAACAGGCGACGGGCGGCGCTGCCGGCCCGCATATGCTGCGTCACAGCTGCGCCACGCACATGGTCGACCACGGCGCCGACCTGCGCTCGGTTCAGATCGTGCTTGGCCACGCCGACATCGCGACCACGCAGATCTACACCCACGTCGCTCTTGGCCGCCTGCGCGCGGTGCACAAGGCGCACCATCCAAGGGAACAGCGGCTTGAAGGCGCAGCTGGGAGATCCAGATGAGCGCCAGCGGCAAGGCAGACCATCACGCAGGCGCGCGGGGAGGTGCGGGTAGAGAGGTAGCGGCCAGCATTGACTTGAAGCCGGAGAACTCCTCGGAAAACGCAGCTGACGCCGGGAGGAAAACAAAGCTGCCGGTAGCGTGGAGGGAAGGGGAAGCCGCCGGGGACGAGAAAGCACTACTACCGGCTGACTGGTGTGAGCCCTTGCAACGCTTCCTGGCGACGCTCTCGCACGAACGCGCCGCCTCGCCACACACCCTGCGCGCTTATGCCCGAGAGCTTGGCGAGTTGGCATCTGTCCTCCATGCCGAGGTGGGCCTCGACAACCCATCCGCGATCCGGCCCCCGCATATCCAGCACTTTCTTAGCGTGCTCTACGAGCGCGGGCTCGGCAAAGCCTCGGTCGCACGTGCGCTTGCGGCGGTTCGCTCCTGGTGCCGGTGGCTGGCGCGCGAGGGCGTGCTTTCGCACAATCCGGCGCTGTTGGTCAGCACGCCACGGCTTCCAAAGAGATTGCCCAGGGTGCCGACAGCGGGCGAATTGAACCAGGCGATGGATGCAGCCGCAACCGCTGCTGCGGCTGCATGGCCGGAACGTGACGCGCTCATCCTGGAATTGCTCTACGGTTGTGGTCTGCGCAACGCCGAACTGGCCTCGCTCGACCTCGAGGCTATTGACGCAGCCGGAGCCCTGTTGCGTGTTCGCGGCAAGGGCCGCAAAGAACGCTACGTGCCTTTGGGCGGGGCGGCCGCCGGTGCGCTCGCACGCTATCTGCCGACCCGGGCGGCTGCGCTCGCTCGCGCTGGTTTTCAAACCGCAGCTGTCGAGTCCAAACCCGCCCATCCCGACGGTCGCGCGCTTGAGCAGCAGCTCCGGGGTGAGCGCGGGCCGCTTTTGATCCCGTTTTACGTCATCGCGCACGCGCGAGTCGCCGGCGAGCCGCCGCGGCTGACGACGCGCTCGATCGGCCGCATCCTCAAATCGCTCGCAATCGCTGGCGGCCTGCCTGCTGAAACGCATCCGCATACCCTTCGTCACGCCTTCGGCACGCACCTGCTCGAGGACGGCGCCGACCTGCGTGCCATCCAGGAGTTGCTCGGGCACAGCCGTCTTTCCACGACCCAGCGCTACACCCAGCTAACCAATACGCAGGTTGCGGAGGTCTACGACCGGACGCACCCCCGGGCGCGATGAAAAGCTGCTGCATATGACACTGCGCTATAGTGGGTCGCTGCCGCGCGTGTCACGCACCGCAATCTTCGGCCCAGGATCCCCGATGAAAATGCCGCTACACCCGAGACTGCTGGCCTGCTCCACAACGCTGGTCTTCTTCTGCATGGCTGCTGCCGGGCTCGCCCAGACAGACACAGACGTGGGTACTCCGCCTCCAGGCCCTCAGACTGACAGCTCTGTCATCGCTGCGGGCGGCACCGCCCACATCACCCGTGTTGTTCCGCTGCCTGCGACGCTGAGCGCGGAGGCTCGTGCCCGGTGGTCCAAGCCAGTTTCGGACGCTGCAAAGCCCCAGACCCTCCAGCAGCGTAGGCAGCAGACCGACACCTGGCAGACCGGTGCGGGTAAGAAGTCGGCAGCCGTATATCCAGTGAAGATCACGGAAGGGCAAACAGTCGGCGGCGTACCGGTGCGGATCGTCGATCCGTTACCAGACACACCGGCAGCCCCCGTTAGCGGGGAAGGAAGCAGTTTCTATCGGGTCAACTCCGACCCTCTTCACTATTCTGTTTTGAATGTGCCGATAGTAGCGGGATCAAGGAAGTTGCCCTATCGAACGCCGATTCACACTGATCGCGTGCTCATCTGCCTGCATGGCGGCGGATTCAACTCTGACTCCGGCTCCTACACCGAGTCGATCCCCATCGCGAACCTCACGCGCACCCGTGTAGTTTCGGTCCTGTACCGGCTGGCGCCGGAGCACCCCTACCCGGCAGCGCTTGAGGACGCCATCGCCGTCTATCGGGAGCTGCTGAAGACCTACTCGCCAGCGCATATCGCGATCTACGGTACCTCGGCCGGCGCAAACTTAACGGGCGAGGTCGCGGTGCGCCTCAAGCAGCTGGGCATGCCCGAGCCAGGCGCGCTGGGGATCTTCTCCGGGCTGGGCGACATGACGGCTCAGGGCGACTCCATCGCTTTCTTCTCGCTGGAGGGGCTCTCCGGCCATCTTGAGCCGCCCGCACCCAACCCCGATCGTCACTCCATCGCAAAGGAGTACACAGGGGTCGCCGACCCGGCTAGCGCTGTACTTTCGCCCAACTACAGCGACCTCCACGGGCTGCCGCCGACTCTGTTCCTCACCAGCACGCGTGACATCCTGCTTTCGGGTACCTCGGACATGCAGCGGGCATGGATGCGCGACGCTGTCCCCGCGGAGCTAGTCGTTTTTGACGGTCTGCCGCATGCCTTTTGGAATGACGTGAGCCTGCCCGAATCGCGCGAAGCCTATGCGGCGATGGCGCGGTTCTTTGTGGCGCACCTGGGCAACTAAAGAAGTGTGAGATTCGGATACTGCCGGACGAGCCAGTCTGCCGTCAGCACGACGGCTCCCCTCAACCTGCGCTCGCGCAATTAGGATGCGGTCGAACGGGTCGCGGTGAAGGAGCGGGAGAGCGCCGACCTGCAGCGTGTGATCTCCAGTGCTCCCGAGCTCAAGATATCCCGCACTCATCGCATTTCTTTGAAGCAGGCGCGGATCACAGGTAGAGTCTTTGCGGCCCCCGGCACGCTTGATGCTTATTTCCCACAAAGCGCTGACACTGAAAGAGATGGTATTTTCCGGGTTTTCAATTGTGCTTCGCATACGCGGAGGAACTTTGCGTTGTTCAAAGGCGGCCCACAAAAGAACCTGCGTGTCCCAGAAGCAGATTCACCTCTCGTCCTTAAACTTTCCCCGGAACTCCTCCGCGCTCACTTGCACCCGTTGATCCGGGTCACCGGGCTCGGAAGTCAAAATCAAGCCCGGCGAATTTACTGCCATCGCCCAGGGCGTAGAATATCTCGGCAATTCATCCTGCATATGCATAAAGGTGTCGAAGTCGTCGGGGACTTTGCCCTGGCCTTCCATAAAACTGAGCCGACGCGGCTTCTTCGCCGGCTCCTCCACGGGGTTTTACCTTCACCAGCGGCTTACCGGACTTTGCGATCACAAATGGCTCCCGGCAACGGCAGCAGCCACCAGTTTCGACAGGTGCGTCTTCGCATCATGCATGTTTACGGTTTTCAGGAAGCCCTCCCTGGTGGACTAGGTGTATGGACTAAGCTGGAGCGAGGGCAAGCAGGGCCGGACACTCCCATCTGCAAGCATTTACACTCGTAGCGACGAGGATTTCGCTTTGATCGGTGGCACGTTAACAAAGATTTTCGGGACCAGCAACGAGCGCGCGGTGAAGCGTCTGCTGCCCGTAGTAGACGAGATTGCCGGCTTCGAGCCGGCCGTCCAGGGGCTCTCGGACGAGGAGCTGCGCGGCAAGACGGCTGCCTTCAAGGCGCGGATCGCCGAGGCGGTCGCTGCCGTTGCGAACGACGGCGAGGATGCGGTCGCAACGGCGGAGAAGCGGGTCCTGGACGAGATCCTTCCCGAGGCGTTCGCGGTCGTCCGCGAAGCCGGCAAGCGGATCGTCGGCATGCGCCATTTCGATGTGCAGATGATCGGCGGCATGGTGCTGCACCAGGGCAAGATCGCCGAGATGCGGACCGGCGAAGGCAAAACGCTGGTTGCGACCGCACCCTGCTACCTGAACGCGCTTGCCGGGCACGGGGTTCATGTGGTGACCGTGAACGACTACCTCGCCAAGCGCGATGCGGAGTGGATGGGCAAGATCTACGAGTTTCTCGGCCTGACGGTCGGTGTGATCGTCCATGATCTGGATGACGCGCAGCGTCGCGCAGCCTACGCCTCCGACATCACCTACGGCACCAACAACGAGTTCGGCTTTGACTACCTGCGCGACAACATGAAGTTCGAGCTCTCGGACTGCGTGCAGCGCGGCCACTACTTCTCTATCGTCGACGAGGTGGACTCGATCCTGATCGATGAAGCGCGTACGCCGCTCATCATCTCGGGGCCGACCGACCAGACCACGGACAAGTACGTGCGGGTAAACCGAATCATCCCGTCGCTGGTACAGGGCGAGGAGGTTGAAAAGAACGAGGAGAAGATCCTTACCGGCGACTATGTCGTTGATGAGAAGCACAAAGCGATCACGGTTACCGACGAAGGCTGGGAGAAGGTCGAGCAGCTGCTCGGTATCGGCAACATCGCTGAGGTCGAGAACTGGGAGCTGAAGCATCACGTCGAGGTTGCGATCAAGGCGCACTCGCTTTATCGCCGCGATGTGCAGTACGTCGTCAAGGATGGCGAGGTCATCATCGTCGACGAGTTCACGGGTCGCCTGATGCCTGGCCGCCGCTGGTCTGACGGGCTGCATCAGGCAGTTGAGGCGAAAGAAGGCGTGACCATCCGGCGCGAGGACCAGACGCTCGCGACCATTACCTTCCAGAACTACTTCCGGCTGTATAAAAAGCTCTCCGGGATGACTGGCACGGCTGAGACCGAAGCAGTCGAGTTCGACAAGATCTACAAGCTCGACATCGTTGTCGTGCCGACCAACCGCAAGATGCTTCGCATCGAAAACCCGGACGTGGTCTTCCGCACCGCGAAGGAGAAGTACAACGCGGTCGCCGATGAGATTGCCGAGCTGAATAAGAAGCAGCAGCCGGTGCTGGTCGGAACTACCTCCATCGAGAAATCCGAGCTGCTTTCGCAAATCCTGCAGCACAAGGGTGTCCGCCACGTTGTGTTGAACGCGAAATATCACGAGCGCGAGGCGGAGATCGTCGCGCAGGCCGGCCGGCTCGGGATGGTCACCATCGCGACCAACATGGCCGGCCGCGGCACGGACATCCTGCTCGGCGGCAACTCCGAGTTCATCGCCAAGCAGGAGCTGACCAAGCGTAAAAAGGCAAAGCCGGTCGCTGCCGCCGAGGGCGCGATCTCGCCTGTGGCCGGGCCCGGCATGGAGCGCTTCTACTACCAGGGTCAGGAGTTCGAGTGCACCGAGCAGGAGTGGCAGGCAGCGCTCGAGCGCCACGCCGAAGAGGTGCGTCAGGAGCACGCCGCGGTCATCGAGGCGGGCGGCCTCCACATCCTCGGCACCGAGCGGCATGAGTCCCGGCGTATTGACAACCAGCTACGCGGCCGGGCCGGCCGCCAGGGCGACCCCGGCGCGTCCCGCTTCTATCTTTCGCTCGAAGATGACCTGATGCGCATCTTTGCACGCGAGTGGGTCTCGACGCTGCTGCAGCGGATGGGCATGGAAGAAGGTGTGCCGATCGAGTCCGGCATGATTTCGCGCCGTATCGAAGCCGCGCAGAAGGCCGTCGAGGCACAGAACTTCGAATCGCGCAAGCATCTGCTCGAGTACGACGACGTGATGAATAAGCAGCGCGAAGCCGTCTATGGTCTCCGCCACGCTCTGCTGCAGGGCCTCGATCAGCGAGAGCTGGTCACTGAGGACTACGTCGCAAACCTGCTCAGCACAATCCTCGATGAGACGGCGCCCGAAAAGGTGCACCCGGACCAGTGGGACACCGCGACCATGCGGCAGAAGCTCAAGGACCAGTTCGGGCTCGATGTAGACACGGAAGAGATCAAACCGGAGGAGCTGAGCCGCAACCAGCTTGGCGAGGCCATCTTCGAGAACCTGGGCCAGCGTTATGCAGCGAAGGAAGAGGTGATCGGCTCGGAAGGAATGCGCTATCACGAGCGGGTCATCATGCTGAGCGTGCTCGACGGTCTCTGGAAAGACCACCTGCTCAACATGGATCACCTGAAGGAAGGCATCGGGCTGCGCGGTTACGGTCAGCAGGACCCTCTGGTGGCCTACAAGCGCGAGTCGTTCGACATGTTCGAGCAGATGATGACGCGGTTCCAAGAGGATACCGTCCGCTATCTCTACCTGATGCAGATTGTCGGACCAGATGGGAAGCCAATTGCGATCCCGACCAGACCGAGGGGAGCACAGCAAGCAACACTGATGGAAGCACTTGAGACAGCGGGTACCGAGCTGCCGGCTGCCCAGCCGGTAGCACCTGCTACAGTGGCATCGTCGCCAGCGCCGACCGCTGCTCCAGGACCCGTGCTAGCACCGCCGTCAACAAAAACAGCACCTGCGCCTTCGCCGATCAATGGCACGCAGGTGCCGCGCCGTCCCGGTATACCCGGCGGAGCCGCTTCGCGGCCAACTTCGTTTGTTCCTGCAAGGAGTTCACCGACACACAATCCCCCGCGGACAGCAGGGAACGGCGGCAACGGCCAGAATCCGAAAACGACTCTCAACAAGGTAGAACAACGGCTGCTTCGCGAGAAGCGTGAGGATCTGGCAAAGGCTCGGCAAGAGGGTGGCTCAGAAAATACGTCCGCGTCCGGGGAGTAGCCGCAGACCTCGCGCGCGCCCCCTCCACTGCATCGGGGTATCTCATCTTTCGCATAACTAACAATAATGAAAGCGCTGAAAGCAGAAAGGCAGCCCGTCAGGGCTGCCTTTCTGCAATACGTCTAGCTGCAAAGTTCAGAGAGGGTTAGACGGCCTGAACGTTCTCGGCCTGAAAGCCCTTGGGTCCGCGAACCACGTTGAACTGGACACGCTGGCCTTCCTGGAGCGAGCGGAAGCCGTTCGCACTGATTGCTGTGAAGTGAACGAAGACGTCTTCGTTGTTGCTCTCGCGGGTGATAAAGCCGAAACCCTTTGCATCGTTAAACCACTTGACTGTGCCTTGTTCCATGGGACTGGTATTCCTTAGTAGATCAAAATTCGCTGATATCGGAGCAAGGCGCAACGCATGGCAACTTCATAGAACCGTGCAGAACGAACCCACTCAGTAACGAGCTTGATTCAAGCTATCGCAGAACGGATAGCAGCGCAAGAATCTTTTCTAACAAAAGCTTACGCTCGACCGTCTAAGCCATCTTCGGCCCACCCTGAAGCTTCGCTCAGAGCCCATTCCGGAGGTCTCCGCATCTACCATCGCATGGCTGATCGACTCTACTTGAGCCTTTGGTACCCCAATTTCCGAACGGTGGCGCTCGGGCCTGCTGTTCTTGGCGTCCTGCGCCAGTTTGTGGTGATCGGCGCAGTCTCGGGCGAGGCGCCACTGATCCGGGCTGCAATGGTGTACCCCGTTTCCTGGTCAGAAAGTCCCGTGTACACCCGGATTTACGATCTTCAGAAGAGCGACGAAGCTGAATCAGCGCTTGCCCATCCAGCGCGTGCCGTGCCGGAGGCGATGGAACAGCTTCATGAAGACTTCGCCTATGAGTTTGAGATGGATTGGGATCTCTGGCAGGCAGAGACCGGCGATGGGCCGGAACGCGATAGCAACGGCAATGGCGAGCCGATGTGGCGCAGGAGCCCGTCGCGCGTGCAGGTCGTCGGGTTCGGGCCGGAGTTCGACGAGGGCGCTTACGAGATGGATGGGCAGATCCGCATCAGCTTCGGTCTCGACACGCCGTTTCTTCAGGAAGAACTTGAGCTGTACGGTGAAGCTGCCGCGAGAGTGCAGGAGAATATCTCCCAGTTGGTTGCGCTCGTACACGCGATCGAGAAGAACTGCGGCATCTCCAGCCGTCTTCTCTGGTCAGAGTCCGGGGAGAGCCTCGCCGAGAAACTCATCGCACGCCTGCAGCAGGTCAACTGAGCGCATGGCGACGATCAGGATTGATGGGACCCGCGCACAAACAATCCGTACCGTCCTCGTTGCCGCGTTCGCAGCGCTGGCTGTGGTTCTGCTATCAGCGGTGGGCCTGCAGCAGCTCAAGCGTCATGGCTTTCACCTGGATCTGCCGGGTCAGCTTGGCGTCAATATCTCGCAGACCGCGAACGGCTATACCTACTCGAAATCGCAGGCAGGCCACACTATCTTCACCATCCATGCTTCCCGGATCGTGCAGTATAAGGGCGACCAGGCGGAACTGCACGATGTGTCGATCACGCTGTATGGTCCAGAGGGCTCGCACCGGCAGGACCGCATCTCGGGCAGCGATTTCCTGTACGAGAAAGACACTGGCGTCGTAACCGCGAAAGGACCGGTCGAGATCGACATGGCATCGCCGGCAGTGCCGGCGCCCGGTCAGCCGGCGAGCGAGGGGTCGCCCCCAGACAACATCCACGTACAGACCAGCAATCTCCGTTTCGACCAGAAGAGCGGCGAGGCGCAGACCGACCAGCCTTTGGCTTTTACGCTGCCCCGCGCCAGCGGTAAAGCAATCGGCGGAGACTATAACTCGAAGACAGGTGTTCTGATTCTTCAGAGTGCGGTCGAGCTCCAGGCCGACCAGAACGGCAGCCCATCGACCGTTCATGCCGAGCACGCGCAGCTGCTGCGCGACTCGCACGTCGCCTACCTGCTGCATGCACAGAGCGAGTACCAGGGCGGCCGCGACTCGGCGGACCAGGCCATCATCCACTTCCGGCCGGACGGCTCCATCCAGCACCTGGACGCCCAGGATCATGTGCACATGCTCACCGCGGATGGCTCAGAGCTGTACGCCTCGACGGCAGCCGCGGACTTCGACGCGCGCAGCCAGCCGCTCGGGGCTCGCGCCGGCGGCGGCGTAAACTTCGTGTCCGACTCGCCGCAATCCAACATGCATGGCAATGCGGTGGATGGAACGATGACCTTTGTGGTCGGCGCCGATGGCAAATCGACTCTCCATCACGCCCAGTTCAGCAATGCGGTGAGCTTTGTGCTGATCGACAAGAGCTTTGGCGGCGACCCGCGTTCTACTTCCACACGCGAGATGACCGCAAGTCAGCTGGATGTCGATTTTGTGCCAGGTCCTGACGGGAAGAGTATCGCGCAGAAAGCGATCGCCCAGGGAGGCGCGACCGTGAACTTCCACGACCTGCCCTACGGCCAGCCGCCGAAACATACCTCGATCCATGGTCAGGCTCTGATCGCTGACATCGCCGGCGGTCACCAGATTCGCCAGTTGGATGGCACCGGTGGAACGACGGTGACTGACTATGCGCCAGATGGCGCGACGGATACAAGCAATGGTGACACGCTGCATGCCACCTTCCTTGACACACAGCAGACGCACACTGCTGCCAAGAATGAGAGCGCGGCGGTTGAAACGGCGGTGCAGCAGGGGCACGTCACCATGGTGGCTCAGCCCGCACGCGATGCGAAGGCGAGTGACGGCACTCCGCAGCAGCCGCTCTACGCCGAGGCTGCCATGAGTACCTTCCACTCTGCCGATCAGACATTGCGCCTGACCGGCAATGGAGTGACGCCGCCGCACGTGCATAACGACACCCTGGCGATGACTGCGACCCTGGTGAACTATGTGCGAGGCAGCGGAGATGCATTGGCCGAGGGCGATGTACGCGCGACCTACCTGCAGAAGAACACCCAGGCCGGAAATGCGAAGGTGGCGCAGACGCCAGGGCTGGGCGGCGCTGGACCGGTACACATCGTTAGCGCCTCGGCACGCATGAACCGGAGCATCAATGCAGCAGTATTTTTTGGTGACGCAATGGCGCCGGCGCGCATGTGGCAGGGTGCGAATGCGGTAACAGCGCCAGTGCTTGAGCTCAGCAAGCAGCAGTCTTCGCTCGCTGCACACGCGGCAGAGGGCGCGCACGATGCGCATGGGGTGGTACACGCTGCTTTCGCTGGTAAGGGTGCCGGCGACGGGCCGGACAACGGCGTCACCCGCGTCACCGCTGACACGCTCATCTACTCGGACACGACCCGCACCGGGGACTTTCGCGGCGGCGTGATCGCGGAACAGCCGAATGGAGTCGTGCACGCCGGAGACGCGCAGATCTTCCTCACCGAAGCGCCTCCAGGGCAGCCTTCGCAGCTGGACCGGATGATTGCGACGGACCATGTCACACTGACGCAGCCGGGCCGGCGCGGCACTGGAGATCGTCTGATCTACACTGCGGCAGATGGCAACTACGTGCTAACCGGTACAAGTGGAAACCCTCCGCACGCCACAGACTCGCAGAAAGGTTCGACCACAGGCGCTGCACTGTTGTTCCGCAACGGTGATAACAGCGTGGAGGTGCTGAGCAGCGACGCAGAGGGGAACAGCCGTCGCACGGTGACAGACACCTGGACACCGAAATAATGCAGAAGCTGTCAACCGAGCAGATTGGCAAAAGTTACAAAGGCCGTCAGGTGGTTCGCGGCGTCTCCATCACGGTAAACCAGGGCGAAGTAGTTGGCCTGCTTGGTCCGAACGGCGCCGGCAAGACAACGAGCTTCTACATGATGGTTGGGCTGGTGGTCCCGGACTCTGGGCAGATCCTCGCGGATGGCGTCGAGATCACCCGTGTGCCGATGTATCTGCGCGCGCGCAACTATGGCATCTCGTATCTGCCCCAGGAGCCTTCAGTTTTCCGCAAGCTTTCGGTAGAGGACAACATCCTGGCCGTGCTTGAGGCGCAGTCGATTACCGCGATCGAGCGTCGCACGCGCACCGAAAAGTTGATCGAGCAGCTCAATCTCGGTCATATCCGCAAGACCCAGGGCTATGCACTGTCGGGCGGCGAGCGGCGCAGGGTGGAGATCGCACGCTGCCTTTGTATCCGGCCTTCGTTCATCCTGCTGGACGAGCCGTTTTCGGGAATCGATCCGCTTGCGGTAGACGACCTGCAGGAGATCATCTTCGGCCTGAAACAGAGCGGCATCGGCGTCCTCATCACGGACCACAACGTGCGCGAAACGCTTTCGGTGACGGATCGCGCCTACATCATTAATGAGGGACGCATCTTCCGGGATGGAACGCCGCAGGCGCTCGGTTCGGACCCGGAGGTACGTCGCGTGTACCTGGGCGAGAACTTCTTCCTGGACTAGGGGCGTCGGAGTGGCGGATTGTCGGTACAGCTAACCTGTTTCTGAGTCAAGCGTGCTCTGACTGCCTTCTGGAACATGCGCGGGCTGAAGCCTACCTGTTCGGCGGTGTCCGTCCATCTGGAGGCGGCTTGTTACGGAAGGTTTGTGGAGGCTGGCCGGTCGGCTCCTGTTTTCGATAGACTGCACGCACTACTCCCTAGTTCAACGAGGTTGCGCAACGCGAAATGGTTTCACTTCAGCCAAAACTGAACCTGCGGGTCGCCCAGCGCCAGATTCTCACGCCCGGGCTGATGCAGATGGTCAGCGTCCTGGCGCTGAACAAGATCGAGCTGAAGGACATGATCCAGACCGAGATTGCCGAAAACCCGGTGCTTGAGGAACTGGAAGATGCCGTTCCGATGCTCGACCACGTGGCAAGCCGCGAAGCGGATCGGGAACTCGCGCCGGCCAAGGAGAGCGAGCGATCCGATCCGTTTGAAGAAATCGATTTCGGCTCCTATTTCCAGGAGTACCTGGACCCCGGTTTCCGCTCGCCGCAAAGTTTTGAGCTGAACGAGAAGCCTTCCATCGAGAACTTCCTGACTCACGCTGGTTCGCTGGTCGATTACCTGGAGTGGCAGGCCGGTTCATTGCCGCTCGCGCCTCTGCTGCGGGGAGCTGTCAGTTACATCCTGGGCAACCTGGATGAGGACGGTTACTGCACGGCAAATGCAGAGGACCTGCACGCCGGATGGCTGCGTGAGCTGACCGCGGTCCCGGTCGAAAAGCTCGCAACAGCAGGTAATCTGCCTGACGCCGAAGAGTTGTTGGCTCAGGCCATGGCCATCGTGCGTTCTTTGGACCCGGTAGGCGTCGCCGCGACCGACCTGCGCGAGTGCCTGCTACTGCAGATCGCAGCTTGCCAGCGCCTTGCCGAGAAGCAGCAGCCCAGGGATGCCGGAGTTGACAGCGCGGGTGAACCCGCCGAGTCCTTAGGCCATCTGCCCCAGTCCGCAGACCGGCTTCCGGACCGGCCGCTGGATCGGCACTGCCGCAAGCTGGCCCTGGCCTATCGTATTGTCGACACCTGCCTGCCATTGCTCCACAAGCGCGATCCGCGGGAGCTGAGCAAAGCCGCGCATGCGGCGCCCGAAGAGGTCGCCGAGGCGCTTGAGTTCATCCGCACGCTGGATCCGCGGCCTGGGCAGCGCTTTCAGCAGAACGAAGCACGTCTGATCGAGCCGGATGTTTCCTTTATCAAGCGAGATGACGAGTTTATCGCTGTGATGGATGACGAAAACCTGCCCACCCTGCGACTCAATCGCGGCTACCGCAAGCTGCTGCAAAGGGGTGAGGCCGAGAAGGACGTAAAGGACTATGTGAAGGAGCGCTACCGTTCGGCATTGCAGTTGATGCGCAACATCGAGCAGCGTAAGAACACGATTCTTCGCACCTGCGACGCCATTCTGCGAAGGCAGGGAGAGTTCCTCGAGCATGGGGTCGAGTATCTGAAGCCGATGATGATCAAGGACGTTGCGGAGGAAATCGGCGTTCATCCTTCAACCGTGAGCCGCGCTGTTTCCAACAAGTACGCGCATACGCCGCAGGGCGTTTTCGAGCTGCGCTTCTTCTTCTCGGAAGGGGTAAACGGGCCTGAAGGCTCGGGAACCCCGCTGATGTTGCTCAAGCGGCGCGTGAAAAAGCTGATCGAAGAGGAAGACCCACGCAAGCCCCTGACGGATGATCACATCACGCAAGTGCTCCAGAGGGAAGGGATCGACGTAACCCGGCGGACGGTGGCAAAGTACCGCGAGGATATGCGCATCCCAAGTACTCATCAGCGACGTGTACGCGGGTAAGGAAAGCGCGGCACGACCCGCTCAAGAAGGAGCAATGATGGAAGTGGAATACACAGGCAGACAGATCGCCATTACGGACGAGATGCGGCAGATGGCTGGGCCGATCCTGGACCGGGTGGAAAAGATGCTGGGCCGCGGAGCCAGCGCGCACGTCATCGTGACGACGGAGAAGAACCGGCAGATCGCCGAGGTACAGGTTAAGAGCGGTGCGCATGATCTGGTAGGGCTTTCCGAGTCTACGTCGAGTATGGAGACAGCACTCCACGAGGCGCTTCACCGCGCCGAAGCGCAGGCGATCCGGTTCAAGGAGAAGCGCGCGACGCAGAAGCGTTTGCCCAAGGACGAGAAAGTGGTTGTGGAGCCGGCGCTGGAGCGCCCAGGCAAGGGCAAGCGGACCGCACTGCTGGCTACAGCCGACTCGCCGCTGGATGAGGTCCTCGGCATTCAGCCAGATATTGCACCTGGCGCTGGACTCGATGGAAATGGTCTTGATGGAACCCTGTCGGCACGCGAGTTGTCAGTGGAACCGCATGTGACGCGTACGATCGACTCGGTCGCGCTACGGCCCATGAGCCTGGAGGAAGCGATCAAGGAGCTGGAAACACGGAACCGCGAGATCTTCGTCTTCCGCGACCGAAGCGGGCTGGTACGCATCCTGCACTGCAAACGCGATGGCATACTTGAGCTGATCGAGCTGCCGTAGCAAACTGCCGTAAAAGGATGCCGGAGTTGCCGGGTGGCAGCTGCCGCCCGGCGCATCGCCGCAGAGTGAACGAATCGACTCCAAACCGCGAACTGGTGGTGCTGACGGGCCTTTCGGGCTCTGGCAAGGGCTCTGCTCTCAAGGCCTTCGAGGATCTGGGATACTACTCTGTCGACAACCTGCCGATCGAACTGCTTCCGCAGTTTGCTGAACTGATTGCAGGTGGGCCTGCCGCGCGCAAGGCAGCCATCGTAGTGGATGTACGCGAGGGTGATGCGCTGGAGCAGCTGCCCTCGACTCTACTGAGCATGCGCCGGACGCTGCCCGTAACGGTGATCTTCCTAGAGGCGGCCCGCCCGGCGCTGCTGCGCCGGTACTCGGAAACACGCCGGCCACATCCCTTAGGAGCAGATGAGAGTGTGGAGGCGCAGCTTGAGTCAGAGCGCATGCTGCTTGAGCCGGTGCGCAATGTTGCCGACGTCGTCCTTGAAACAACCAACTTCAACGTCCACGAGCTGCGAGCCTACATCCAGGCGCGCTTTGGCGCGGACGAAGCGGGCAAGAGCCTGCTCGTCTCAGTCAACAGCTTTGGATACAAGAATGGCGTGCCACTCGGCGCCGATCTCGTGCTCGATGTTCGTTTCCTGCCGAACCCGCACTTCGTACCCGAGTTTCGGCCGCTAACCGGTCAGGATCGCGAGGTGGTCGAGTACGTCGGAAGCTTTCCGCAGACAGCCGAGTTCCTAAAAAAGACGCGCGAGCTGCTGCTGTTCCTGCTGCCGCACTACATCCACGAGGGCAAAAGTTATCTCACAGTTTCGTTCGGCTGTACCGGCGGCCAGCATCGCTCGGTGATGATCGCCGAAGCGATCGGCTGTGAACTGGAGCGGGAAGGCTACCGAGTCAAGATCTCGCATCGAGACATGCCGCATTGACTACGAGCGGTGTCAAGGATCCAGGCGATGCGAGTCGAGCGCGACGCTTGAGCCGCACGACGGACTCCGGCAGAGATGGGGAATCCAAGCATGGTCGCACTTTCCATCCTGATCGCCCTGCCCGTCCTCATGACAGCTAACCCGCCCCAGAACAGTGGAGCTGCAGCGCCGCTTCAGGACCGAAGGGCAGCTCGGGTCTACACTGTTGGCAGCGCCATGGCAACTCGATTGATGGACATCCAGGCCGCGCGATGAGGCGCGTACTGCGGCTGCTCGGTTATTTACGGCGCTACGCTCTTCAGGCGGCAGCGGCGGTGCTGCTCATGGCGCTGGTCGGGCTGCTGGAGTCCTTCCGCGTCCTGCTGATCGGCCCGATCTTCGACAACGTTCTGCACCCCGGCACGCAGACTCACTCCGGAACGGCGAGCTCCGGGCCGTTGCTGGGCAGCTTCAACACACGCTTCGGAACGCATCTCGCGCTCAACCTGCACCTCTTTGTGCCGCACTGGTTTCATAACGAGTGGAAAATCGTCGGCTTTGCCCTCGTTGTCTCGACGCTGCTCAAGAGCGTGTGTGATTTCTCGGGCACGTACCTGGTGAACTACGCCGGATTCGGCATGATCACCGACCTGCGCGACGACCTGTACGAGGCGATGCTGCGCCGCTCGGCATCGTTCTTCCAGCGCAATGCTACAGGCACCTTGCTTTCAACGCTTATCAACGATGTCGAGCGGGTGCAGTACGCGATGTCGTCGGTGCTGTCTGATTTCCTCCAGCAGTTCTTCACCCTTATCTTCACGCTGGTGCTGGTCATTGTGCTGGGCGGCAAACTCGCATGGCTGCTGCTGATCTTTGTGCCGGTAGTTGCGGTCTCTGTTCGGCGCATCGGTCGCAATGTGCGCACCACCACGCGCGGCGGCCAGGATAATCTTGCCGAAATTCAGAACATCCTGCACGAGACCATCACCGGCAATCGCATCGTGAAGGCCTTCAACATGGAACGGTGGGAGCTGGGCCGCTTCCGCGCGGCGGCGCGGCGGCTGTTTCGCGCGAATCTCCGGTCGGTGCGGGCGCAGGCTGTCTCTTCGCCGCTGATGGACGCGATCGGCGCGATCGCGATCGCACTGCTCCTGCTCGTCGGCCGAGGGCAGATCCAGAGCCGGACGATGACTGAAGGGCAGTTTTTTACTTTCCTGGTGGCACTTTTCAAGCTGTATGACCCGGTCCGCAAGTTCGCCCTGTACTACAACAACTTTCAGCAGGCGCTTGGTGCCTCGAGTGAGATCTTTCGCTTCATGGACGATCAGGACGAGCTGCTCGAAAAGGCGCGTGCTTATCAGCTGAAGAGCTTCCGCAACGCGATCCAGCTGGAAAATGTTGGCTTTCGCTACGCAGGCGAGGATGGCGACAGTCAGGTTCTGTCCGGTATCAATCTTACGGTTCATGAGGGCGAAGTTGTGGCGCTGGTCGGGCCGAGTGGTGCCGGCAAGTCGACGCTCGTCAACCTGATTCCGCGATTCTTTGACGTGTCGTCCGGACGCATCCTGATCGACGGCCACGATCTGCGCGATGTCTCGACCCGCTCCCTGCGGGAGCAGATCGGCAAAGTCACGCAGGAGACGATCCTGTTCAACGATACGATCCGCAACAACATCGCCTATGGCCGGCCCGATGTGCCGCTGGCGCAGGTAGAGGCAGCAGCACGAGCAGCGCTGGCGCACGACTTTATCCGGCAGCTGCCGGAAGGCTATGACACGCCGATCGGCGAGAAAGGCTTTCGCCTCTCAGGTGGCGAGCGCCAGCGCATCGCCATTGCACGCGCCCTCTTGAAGAACGCGCCGATCCTGATCCTGGACGAAGCCACCTCGTCGCTTGATGCCGAGAGCGAGTCGCTAGTGCAGCCCGCGCTTGGCAACCTGATGGAAGGCCGAACCGTGATCGTGATCGCGCACCGGCTCTCGACCGTTCGTCGCGCTACGCGCATCGGTGTGCTGGAGGCAGGCGAACTGACGGCAATCGGCACGCATGATGAGCTGCTCCTTCTCTCGCCGACGTACCGGCGGCTGTATGATTTGCAGTTTGCCGACCTTCCGGCTGCCGAAGGAAGCAGAAGGAGCATGCATGAGGAGGCAACCGCGTGAAGGCAAGTCGATGGGAAGGGCAGACCGGTACACATGGGGCGGAGAGCGCGGCCGCCGAGGTGCAGCAAGCGTCGACGACGGAGAAAGCTCCAATCGCTTCCATGACCGGGTATGCACGCGTGTCCGCCCGCGCCGGCGACGCCCCGGCGCTCACGCTGACGCTCAAGAGCATCAATCATCGCTTTCTGGATCTGCAGCTCCGGTTGCCGGCCGGCGCCGAAGCGCTCGAGACTGCGATCCGGAGCGAGATCAAGCATGCGATTGCTCGCGGCCATGTGGAGTGCACGCTGACCCTGGACCGTCCGCGGCGGGAGGCTGGTGAACGCCGCGCCGTTGCCACCCGTTTCGATATGGGCGCGCTACGCACATATGCGGAGAACTTCAACGTCGCTGCGGCTGAGCTCGGGCTCCCATCGAAGCTGGACCTGAACCTGGTCGCGCAGCTGCCCGGAATGCTTGTCGCTGGTCCGGATACCCGGGAAGAACTGCTGGCCGAAGAGCAGGCGGACCTGGAAACGCTGCTTGCGCGCGAGGTGCCCGCACTACTGGCTGAAGCGCTTGCGGCACTCAGGACGATGCGCGAACACGAAGGCCAGTCCCTGGGTGCGACGCTGCGCCTCGGGCTCGATCGGCTGGGTTTGCTGGTGGACGAGGTGGGCGCCCTGCGGAGCACTGTGCAGCAGGCCCACTTCAATCGGATTGCCGAGCGGCTCGACCTGCTGGTGGGCGGAACCTTTGATCGCGACCGCGTGCTCGCCGAAGCGGCACTTCTAGCCGAGCGCGGCGATGTGGAGGAGGAGGTCGCGCGCATGCATACGCATATTGCGCATTTCAATGGGCTGCTCGACACAGGCGGGGAAGCAGGCAAGAAGCTTGACTTTCTCCTGCAGGAGATGAACCGCGAAGCCAATACTTTGCTTTCGAAGACGACCGGGGTGACCGGTGGAAGCGCTCGCATCACGGAATGTGGTTTGGCTATGAAGGCCGAGATCGAAAAGCTGCGCGAGCAGGTGCAGAATCTCGAGTAAGCGTTCTTGAGCCAGCAGCAGTTCTTCCCTAAAGGGGACCGCAGCGCTCGCAGTACGCTAAGTCACCAGGATGCATAGACAAGGGAGGCGAGTGACGGGCATTCTTTTCATTATTTCGGCGCCATCTGGGTCGGGCAAGTCGACGCTGGTCGCGCAGATTCGTTCGCTGGTTGCGGACCTGGAGTTTTCCGTGTCCTATACAACGCGTCCACCTCGCGGCTCCGAGGAGAGCGGGCGCGAGTACCACTTCATCTCCGTTGCGGAGTTCCAGCGCATGATCGCGCGAGACGAATTCCTTGAGTATGCCGATGTCTTCGGCAACTACTACGGCACATCCCGGCAGTCGTTGGTCGACGCGACTGCACGCGGCCGCGACCTGCTACTGGATATCGACGTGCAGGGAGCCGAGCAGGTGCGGATGCGCATGCCGGAGGCGGTCAGCATCTTTGTGCTTCCGCCGAACCCGGAGACGCTGCAGGCACGGCTGCGCAATCGCAGTCGCGCGGAAGGCAGCCTGGATGAGGCTGTCATCGAGCGCCGGCTTGCCAAGGCTCGCAGTGAGATTGGTCGTTACGGGCGCTATCTTTACGTTTTGTTAAATGATGATTTGAATGTCGCTGTAGAGGAGCTTTCGGCTATTGTGGCGGTAGAAAGGTTTCATCGCGAGGGTAGCGACCGGGAAAACGCGCCGCTCGACCTGTCGAGGATGGAGGTACTTGCCAGCGGATGCCGCCAGGCAGGGGTACGTTCCCGGCTGCGGCCTGTGCTGGCAGCTTTCGGCCTGGACGAGAAGTACGAAGACACGCAGGAGCAGGAGCAGCACCTTTTGGGAGGCAGTTCATGAAGCTTGAGCATGAGTTCGACAGCAATTTCCGGTACGTCATCGTGGCAGCACGCCGTGCGCGCCAACTGCAGAACGGTTCCAGTCCGCTGGTGTCTACTTCGTCGTCCAAGGCGTCCAAAATCGCCCAGTACGAGATCATGGCCGGCCTGGTACAGCACGTACGGCATGAAACGCCGGTGATCAAGCCGGGCTTTGAAGCCCCCGAGATCCCGCGCTTCGCCTAGGCGCAGACTGGCCTGTAAAGGCTAGCAGGCAATGCAGAAAACGGTCCCGCTTTTCCAGAGCGTGACTGCAGCCGCCGATCTGACTGCTCCTCGATACAATGGGCAGCAGACGAGGTTCTGCGGCCATGAAGATCACTCTGGGAGTCACGGGCGGTATTGCTGCTTACAAGGCGGCTGAACTGCTTCGCGCATTGCAGGCTAAGGCGCTTGATGTGCAGGTCGTCATGACCGAGGGGGCGCAGCGTTTTGTGCAGCCTCTCACCTTTGCCGCGCTCTCCGGACACCGCGTGATCACCTCCATGTGGAGCGAGCAGGCCGCAGACGAAGCTGCCGGGCTGACCCCGGCTATGGAGCACATCGAGCTCGCACAGGCGACCGATGCGCTCGTGATTGCACCGGCCTCAGCCGATACGCTTGCGCGCCTCGCCCAGGGCCGTGCCGATGATTTCCTCTCGACCCTTTATCTGGCGACGCTTGCGCCCGTAATAATCGCTCCAGCGATGAACGTGCGTATGTGGGAGCATCCGGCGACCCAGGCCAATGTGGCTTTGCTTGTGGAGCGTGGCGCAACGGTTGTGCCGCCTGAGACAGGAGCGCTGGCCTGCGGCATGCAGGGCAGCGGCCGGCTGGCTGCGACTTCCGTGATCGTTGAGGCGATTCTTGGCGTGCTGCATGAGAGTGAGGACTTGGCCGGAGAAACGGTGCTGATCACGGCCGGGGGCACTCGCGAGGCTGTAGACCCGGTGCGCTTTCTCGGCAATCGCTCGAGCGGGAAGATGGGGTACGCATTGGCCGAAGCAGCCCGGAAACGCGGTGCGCGGGTCATTCTCATTTCCGCGCCGACTTCGCTACGCGCGCCCGCAGGCTGCGAGTGTATCCCGGTCATGACCGCCGCCGAAATGCACAGCGCTGTCTTCGCGCGCCTAGCTGAGGCCTCCATCGTCATCATGTCGGCTGCGGTTGCCGACTATCGGCCGCGCTCGGTTGCCGAGCAGAAACTGCGCCGTTCCGGTCCGCTCTCGCTTGAACTGGAGCCGACCGAGGACATTCTGCGGCAGATCGTTCTTCACCGCGCGCCGGGCATGCTGGTCATCGGCTTCGCCGCCGAAACCGAGGACGCCATGGCGAGCGGGCGCGCCAAGCTCGTGCGCAAGGGCGCCGACGCGATCGTGCTCAACGACGTTTCGCGCGAAGGTCTCGGCTTCGACTCCGACAACAACGCTGCAACCTTTCTCACGCCGACTACGGCCATCGACTTCCCCGAGATGCCGAAGCGCGCACTGGCCGACCGCATCCTGGGCGAGATACTGCAGCTGCGCCGTCCGCAGACGATGCTTTCCGAGACCGGCCTCAGCAGTCCGCCGAGCCGGTAGCCTATGCCGCCCTTGCTCCCGCCGGAAGCTGCCGCGGCACTGCGTTCGCAGATCGGCTACCTGCGTGACCTAGGGATCTTCGACCTGTACCGGCGGCAGCCTCCGCAGGGTGCGGCAGCCGTGCTCGCCCCCCTCGCGCCTGCCCAGACATTCGCCCCACACGCTCCGTCGGAGGAGACTGAGATCGCCGTACGCAAACGTTCACAACCGCTGATCCCTCCCGTGATCGCGCCCGCTGCGCCCATCGCGCCGGCTGCACGCGCGGCGGCGCTCTCAGCCATTCGCGCCGAGATCGGCGACTGTACGCGATGCCCGCTCGCCTTTGAGGGGCGGCATACGATCGTCTTCGGCGATGGTGACCCGAATGCAAGGCTCTTATTTGTGGGCGAAGGTCCGGGCGCAGATGAGGACGCTCAGGGCGTGCCATTCGTCGGCAAGGCCGGTCAGCTCCTGAACAACATGATCACAGCCATGGGGCTCAAGCGCGATGACGTCTATATCGCAAACATCGTAAAGTGCCGTCCGCCGGGTAATCGCGTTCCGGAGCCGGTTGAGGCGAACACCTGCACACCCTTTCTGCTGAAGCAGATCGGGGTAGTGAGGCCTGACGTCATCGTCGCGCTAGGCTCCACAGCGGCCACGTACCTGCTTGGCGCGAAGAGCCCGCTCAGTGCGCTGCGCGGGCGCCTTCACCCCGCCCTGGGAACAAAGCTCATCGTGACGTACCACCCGGCCTACCTGCTGCGTGACCCCCGGCAAAAGAAAGAAGCCTGGGCCGATCTGCAGCTGGCAATGCGCGAGCTCGCGACAGGGTCAGCAAGTTAGGCGTCCGGCCGGTGCCGGAACCTCTTCCGACCCATATATGCCCATGAAAGCCGGTGAGAACAGTAACGAAATTTGGCCGTCTGCCTCCTGTAAAGTGGCTGCGGGACAGCTTTTTTGCCCTTTGGCAGTCGCCGCAGCTCGGCGAAAGGCCGTCCTGATTCGACGATTGCTCTGCTCAGTCCCATTTCCCCTTAGCTGCCCCCAGAGCAGCATCCGCTTTCATCACCAACGGTCGTTTCGCTCAGGAGATTCAGCTATGCAATGCACCCCAATCTTCTTCCGATCGCTGCTTGGCCCTGTTGCGGCTGCAGCGTTGTTCGTCCCCTTTGCTGGGTCAGCGTCAGCGCAGGTTGCTCCTGCCCTGGATGCTTCGGCAGCCCGCCTAGGCCAGCAAGGCCCGTCTACGCCGGTAAGCGGCACGGTATGGCTGCAGCTGCACAACAAGCCGGCTCTGGACGCAGCAGTGGCTGCGATGTACACGCCTGGGTCACCCACCTTCCACTCGTTCCTTAAGCCGCAGGATCTGCAGAAGTACGCGCCATCCGCTGCGGAGATCTCAGCAGTTAAGCAGGAGCTCCTTGCGCACCATCTCACGGTTGTAGCCGCGGATTCAGACAACTACGCGGTCAAATTCCAGGGCCTCACCTCCGATTTCGAGGCTGCCTTCCACACCGTGGTGAACCAGTACCGCAAGCAGGATGGAAGCATAGTCAGCGCGCTAACCGTCGCGCCCACGCTCAGCAATGGCGCTCAGAGCCTGGTACGGGCAGTCACAGGCGTCGCATCGAGCGGCCTGAAGAGTGCCATCCAGCACCCAATCGATCCTTTGACCCATAAACAGAAAGGCTTGGTCCGGGCTGCCGGCGTAGAAAACCCGCAGGGGGTCATCTTCTCAGGGCAGTGCTTTTTCCAGCCTCAGACAATCCAGCTGACAACGACCAACCCGGGCGGCTCGGCCCTGCCTTCCGCGAGCTATAACGGCCTTGTCTACGGTACGCCGGCAAGCAATACGGTGGACGGAACCATCAGTCCCTGCGGGTATTCGCCTCAACAGATTTACGGCTTCTACGGCCTGAATGTCGCCTACCAACAAGGCTACACGGGCCATGGTCAGACCATCGCTATCGTCGACCCGTATGGCTCGCCGACCATCTCCAACGATCTGGCAAGCTTCGATGCCGTTTACGGACTGACGCCTGTGACCTCGCAGAGTTTCCAGGTCGTGCAGAGCTCACCCTTCACGGCGACTAACCAGGGATGGGCTGAGGAAACGACACTCGATGTCGAGTGGTCGCACGCGATCGCCCCGGGTGCAAACATTCTCCTCGTGACCACACCCAGCGCGTCGGATGACGATCTGCAGAGCGGCCTCCTCTACGCCATCAAGAGCGGTGTCGCCAGCACCATTTCAAACAGCTACGGTACCGCGGAATCGGAGTCTGACCCCCAGTCGCTTTTGGTCTGGGATCAGCTTTGCGAAATGGCGGCGGCCGCGGGTATCTCTGCCAACTTCGCGACCGGCGATGAGGGTGACTACGCGACGACCGAGAATGGCAAGACGGATGTGAGCAGCCCGGCAGACTCGCCGTACGCTACAGCTGTTGGCGGCACCAGCGTGGCTACATCACCGTTTGACGGGAGACTGCTCCAGACCGGCTGGGGTACCAACGCGGCGATGCTGAGCGTGGCCCAGAGTGGTACGAAGGTGGTTCTCGATCCGCCGATGCTGATCGGTTTCCAGGGTGGCTCCGGCGGCGGCCTCAGCAAGATCTTCGCGGCGCCTTCCTGGCAGGGAGGGCTGAATCTGAGCGGTCGTGGGCTGCCGGATGTCGCGGCGATCGCGGATCCGCAAACTCCGGTGGAGCTCCTGGTTACGATCGGCGGCGTTCAGTATTTCGAGCTGGTCGGCGGCACCAGTCTGGCTACCCCGGTCTTCTCCGGCGAGTGGGCTCTGCTGAATCAGCGCTTCGGCTTTGCGCTGGGGCAAGCTTCTCCGTACCTCTCGCAAGCAGCCGGCTCGCCTGCTCTGGACGACATAGCGCCCCCGATCGAGGCGGGACTTGTGACTGGCAGCGTCACCAGCAGCTCCGGAACGACCACCTACACGGCCGAGACGCTCGCTCAGTCCCAACCGCACATCCCATTTGACAGTGCATACTACTCCGATGGGCAGGGCAATGTGACTCTGTACAGCTTCGGGACTGACTCGTCGCTGATCCTGGCGACGGGCTGGGACCCAGTGACCGGTTGGGGATCGCTGGACATGGGCAATATCTTCACCGCGACCGCAAACGTGAAGTAGAAACAACGCCAGAGGCCAGGCAAACCGATACGGGTTTGCCTGGCCTCATTTTGCTTACGGACGGACCTGTTACCCTCGCGAACGTGGCTCTGTTCTGCGATGTCGCGCTGCCTGTGCCGCTTGACCGGGTGTGGACCTACATCTGCACGGACTACCCGCCACAGGTCGGCGTCCGGGTGCTCGTCCCATTTCGGAACGAGAAGATGTCTGGGGTCGTGACGCGGGTCCATGACGAAGCCCCGCCGGTCGAAGCGAAACCGTTGCTTGCGGTGCTCGATACAGAGACAGTCATTGCGCCCGACCTGATGGAGCTAGGTCGGTGGATCGCCGGCTACTATCTCTGTCCGTTGGGCGAAGTACTGAGAAGTATGCTGCCGCTGATGGCGGAAGTGCGGCGGCGCGTGCTGCTGCGCATCGCCGAAGCTGGACGAGTTGCGCTGCACGCCGGTGCAGTGCAGGGATCTTCGCGACGCTCTCGCCGTACCCCCGCCGAGCAGGATGCCGAGTACAGCGTACTCAACTATCTCGAGAACGGTGAAACCGCCCGGCTCAGCAGCCTGCGTTCAGCGACGGGTGCAACCCGCGAGCTGCTGGAAGGCATGATCCGCAAGAAGTGGCTTGTGCGGGAGACCGAAGCCGAATCGCGCGATGCCTCCCGTACGGTACGCTGGGCTGTTCTCGATGACGCTTTGCATTCACGGCCGGAGTCTGGTGCTCGCCTGCCCAGGTTGAACGGTAACCAGCAGCACATCCTCGCGGAGCTGGCCGGTGCCGGCGGTGCGCTGCCCCTGCCCGAACTGCGCCTGTTGCTGGCGCGAGACCAGGAAGGCAGCCCGAGCGATGAGGACTTAACAGATCAGTCCGGCAAAGCAGGCCGCTCGAGCTACTCCAGCCTCGGAAGCCTGGTTCGACGCGGGCTCGTTCGGCTGGAGGAGCGGCCGCTCAGCTTCCATGTTTCCGCTGTAGGCTCCGCGACGGTCCTGGCGCATCAGCACCGTCTGAACAAGGCGCAGACCGACGCGCTCGCCGGGATCTGCGCTGCGATGGAACAGCGCGCTTTTGCGCCAATGCTGCTGCACGGTGTCACCGGCTCCGGCAAGACCGCCGTGTATCTTGGGGCGATGCAGCAGGCGCTTGCCGCGGGCCGTGGAGCCCTGCTGCTGGTTCCGGAGATTGGGCTGACGCCGGCGATGGCCGGGCAGATGCACGCAGCCTTTGGCGCGGAGGTGGCGCTACTGCACTCGCAGCTCACGCCCGAGGAGCGCGCCGAGCAGTGGCATCGCATCCGGCGCGGCGATGCGCGCATCGTCGTCGGTACCCGCTCGGCCATTTTCGCCCCGGTGGCCGCGCTTGGCTTGCTCATCGTCGATGAAGAGCATGACAGCAGCTACAAGCAGGAGGAGATGCCGCGCTACCATGCCCGCGACGTCGCCGTGATGCGCGCCAAGCTGCTGGAAGCGACCGTTGTGCTGGGTTCGGCGACGCCCTCGCTGGAGAGCTGGCACAACGCCAGCCGCGGTCGATATCAGCTCCTATCGATGCGGGACCGGGTCAATCATCGGCCGTTGCCCGAAGTGGAGCTGCTGGACATGCGGGACGAGTTCCGCGAGACGGGCCAGGAGCAGATCTTCGCCCGCAAACTGCTCGAAGAGACCCGGGCGGCGCTCGATCGCGGCGAACAGGCGATTATCCTGCTCAACCGGCGAGGCTACTCTTACGTCGCCATGTGCCGCGCCTGTGGCGAAAAGCTGCAGTGCGAGAACTGCGCTATCGCCCTGACGTTACACAAGGCAGGTATGCAAGGCGGCGATGAACATGCGGAGGCTGGCGACCGGCTGGAGTGCCACTACTGCGGCTACCGGACACGCGTGCCGTCGCGCTGCCCGCACTGTGAGTCCGAGCACCTGTACTATCTTGGCGCGGGTTCTCAGCAGGGCGAGGAGCGGCTGCGAGAGCTCTTTCCCGGAGCACGCATCGGCCGCATGGACCGGGACACGGTACGGGGACGCTTTGACATGGAGCGGATGCTTCAGCGGCTGCACTCGGGCGAGATCAACCTGCTTGTAGGCACACAAATGATCGCCAAAGGCCACGACATCCATGGCGTGACGCTGGTAGGGGTGGTCGGTTGCGATCACGCATTGGGGCTGCCGGACTTCCGGGCTGCCGAGCGGGTATTTCAGCTGCTTACCCAGGTTTCAGGCCGGGCCGGCCGTGGTGCGCTACCGGGAAAGGTGATCGTGCAAACCTACCACGCCGAGCATTACGCCATCGCTTGTGCGGCCGGACACGATTACCAGGCGTTTGTCGATCGTGAGATGAAGATGCGGCGGCTGATGCACTATCCGCCATTTGCTGTGCTCGCAAACCTCATCGTGCAGAGCCAGCGGCTTGAGGAAGCGGCTGACTGGGCAGCCCGGCTGGGCGGCTGGTTTCGGGAAACGCCGCTCGAGGGCATCCGTATGCTGGGTCCGGCTTCAGCCCCACTCTCCCGGATCAAGAGGATCTATCGGTTTCACCTGGTTGTGAAGGCTCAAGGTCGGGGAATGCTGCACCGGGCGCTGCTGGGTGCCCTGGCGTTTGCGGTCGCTGCCGGTATACCCCGTCGCAACCTGGTAGTGGATGTGGATGCGATCAGTCTGATGTGAGTCAGTCGAGTAGGTGAAGCTCTTTGCCCGGCTTGAAGCGGACGGCGCGGCCGGGTGTGATGGTCACCTCGGTTCCGGTCCGCGGATTGCGACCGATGCCGGTTTTACGTGGGCGGACATTGAAGACGCCGAAGCCGCGTAGTTCAATCCGTTCGCCGGCTGCCAGCGCTTTCTTCAGGCCATCGAAGATAGTATCTACGGCGGCTTCGGCCTTGGCGCGTGACAGTCCGGTGCGTTCCACGACCTGCTGGATGATGTCCTGCTTGATCATGCGTGCCTGTCCTGGTCGAGAGATGCCTGCATTGCAGATAGGGTAAGCCTCTCGTAAGATGCAGGTTCGAACCGATATATCCCAAAGAAGGCCAGAGGCGCTGCCCCGGATGCATGGATGTCTCCATGGCTTGGGGCTTTTGCTCTGCGGTGTTTCATGTCCATCAAAAGTGATCGCTGGATTCGTGACAAGGCGCTTGCGCATGGCATGATCGCGCCGTTCAGTGAGAAGCAGGTCAAGGAAGGCGTCATCTCCTACGGTCTTTCCTCCTACGGCTACGATCTGCGGGTCGCGGATGAATTCAAAATCTTCACCAACGTAAACAGCGCCGTGATCGATCCCAAGAACTTCGACGAGCGCTCCTTTGTGACCGTACGCGCAAGTTCCGTCCTGATCCCGCCGAACTCCTTCGCCTTGGCCCGATCGATCGAATACTTCCGCATCCCGCGGGACGTTTTGACGATCTGCGTGGGGAAATCCACCTATGCTCGATGCGGCATCATCGTGAATGTGACCCCATTCGAGCCCGAATGGGAGGGTTTCGTGACGCTCGAGATCTCAAATACAACACCGTTGCCCGCCCGGGTGTATGCGGATGAGGGGCTTTGCCAGATCCTCTTCTTCCAGTCGGATGAGATCTGCGAAGTGAGTTACGCGGATAGGCAAGGTAAGTATCAGAATCAGCAAGGGATAGTGCTGCCGAAGCTCTGATTTCCACTTTCCCACGTTACTTGAGTACCCTTGCCGTCCTGTTCTCCTGGGTTTATAAAGTAACCAGTAACAACGCAGATCTGGGGAACGGGGCTGGGAAACCAGCCCCTCTTTTTTAGTTGCGGCCAGCTCCGCAGCCCCTCTCGCGTCGCCGGCCTGATCTGGTCGCCTTTTATCTTCCTCTGCGACCTTCTCCGTACTGCCCATGCGGTAGAAGCTGCATCACAGTGTCTCGAATGCACTTATGTCGGGCCGGACTGAAGTTAGGTCCCTTGATTCGGCAACAGGCAAGAGAATCGGAGAGCAAAGATGAAGAAGTTACTCGCGCTGTTATGTATAGCCGGAATCAGCGCACCGGCGCTGGCCGCCAGCAGTATGGACACAATCGACAAGCGCCTGACGGCCGCGACCGCGAGCCTCGACGCGATCATGAAAACCCCCGACAACTCGATCCCCAACTACATTCTGGAAGAGGGCACCTGCGTCGGCGTCATTCCAGGCCTTCTGAAGGGGGCTTTTCTGGTCGGCGTCGAGTATGGAGAGGGCGTTGTGACCTGTCGTACCGGCCATGGATGGAGCGCGCCCGCCTTTATCCGCATGAGCGGGGGATCGTTCGGGTTCCAGATTGGCGGATCAGGAACGGATTTGGTGCTGGTGGCAACAAATGACAAGGGATTCCAGGATCTGCTGAAAAGCAAGTTCAAGATTGGCGCCGACGCCTCGGCTGCCGCCGGTCCGGTCGGGCGGGATGCGCAGGCGGCGACGAACTGGAAGCTGCAGTCGGAGCTGCTGACCTGGTCGAGATCCAAGGGCCTGTTCGCAGGCATCGACCTGAGCGGCGTGGCAGTGGTTGAAAATACCGAAGACACGACCAAGTTCTACGGCGAGCCACACTCCTTTGGGGACATTCTGAAGGGAAATGTGCTGCCGCCGGATGCGGCTAAGCCGTTCGTCTCGACAGTCGCCAGGTATTTCCGCAGCGTGCATAACAGCTAATCGTCGCTTCGAAGAGCGAGGCCGGTCCTGCTTCAGGGCCGGCCTTTTCTCGTGGAAGTGAGGAACTCGTACACTCAAGGGGTATTTCCCTGGGCCAGGAAGGCGGCGTCTGCGGCAACTCATTGAGTACCTGTTCGTGCGTGCGCTGGCCGGCATGCTAGGGGCTATGCCACGGCGACTCTCCCGCAGGGTAGGCAGTCTGCTGGGCGAGCTGGCCTATGCGGCTCTGCCACGGCTTCGGCAAACCGGCGAGCAGAACCTCCTGCTGGCTTTTCCGGAGCAGGGCGAAGCCTGGCGCGCGGCTGTTCTGCGAGAGGTGTACCGGAACCTGGGGCGGCAGCTCGCCGAGTTCTGCCTGATGAGCCGCTACACGCCCGCAACAACACAGAGCTTTATCCGCTACGAAGGGTTGGAACACTGGGAGCGCGCCGCAGACAAAGGGCGCGGTGTGCTGATTGTAACGGGACACCTGGGTGCGTGGGAGCTTTCGAGCTTTTACCACTCACTTATGGGGCATCCGATGAGCATGGTGATCCGCCGACTCGATAACCCGCGGGTGGACGCCTTTGTCAACCATATCCGTTGCATGCATGGGAACCAAGTGCTGCACAAGGACGATTTTGCCCGTGGTCTGCTGCTGGCGATGCGCTCCGGGCGGTCGGTAGGCATCCTGATGGACACGAACATGACGCCGCCGCAGGGAGTCTTTGTGCCCTTTTTCGGGGTGCCGGCCTGCACAGCTTCCGGACTGGCCCGGGTCGCGCAGAGAACGGGGGCTTCCGTGTTGCCGGGCTTCCTGCTGTGGCATCGGGACGAAGGGAAGTATGTGCTGCACTTTTACCCGGAGATCGACATGCAGCAAACAGGCGACGCGGAGGCTGACGCGGTGGAGAACACGGCGCGGTGCACGGCGGCGATCGAGCGGGTCGTGCGAGCGTACCCTGAGCAGTGGCTGTGGGTGCACCGCCGATGGAAGACGCGGCCGGCCGGATCCCCGGCTCTCTACGCGAAGAGGAGCAGCCCGCAGCGCCCGCAGCTGGCAGAATGAGGACTCCGGCTCACTCTCGATCGCTCCGCGAGCTGGCGGGTGCGCTGGCCGGTGAGCTGCGTCCGCCGGAAGCGGCTGAGCGCAGGATCGCCGGTGTGGCCGGCGTGCAGACAGCAACCCCGGAGATGCTCGTGTTCGCTGAGGATGCGCGCTCGCTCGGGGCCGCGCGGACCAGCGGTGCAGGCGCGATCCTGACTACACCGGAACTGGCAGCGGAGCTCGCGACGGGCGTGTACGCCGGAGCGGTCCTCGTGGTCGGGCAGCCGCGGCTGGCTTTTGCCCGGGCAGCCGGGCTGCTACGGGCGGCAGTGCCTGGGACCGGGATCGACCCGCAAGCCAGTGTAGCCGGATCGGCGCGGCTCGGAGCGGGTGTGTCCGCTGGCCCTTTCGCAGTGATCGGCGAGGACGTGCAGGTAGCTGACGGTGTCCGAGTCGACGCTGGCGTGGTGGTCGGGGCCGGCTGCGTGCTTGGGCCGGGCTGCCATCTCCATCCGCGCGTGGTGTTGTATCCCGGCGTTGAGCTGGGCGCGCGGGTGGTGGTGCACGCGGGCGCGGTGCTCGGCTCGGACGGCTTCGGCTACGTGCGGGATCGCCAAACGGGCGCGTACACGCAATTTCCGCAGCAGGGAAGGCTGGTCGTGGAGGATGACGTCGAGATTGGCGCCAACGCGACAATCGACCGGGGCGCGCTGGCCGAGACGCGGATCGGACGTGGAACGAAGCTGGACAACCTGGTACATATCGGGCACAACGTAGCCATCGGCGAGGATGTTGTGGTCGCGGCGCAGACCGGTGTTTCAGGGTCGAGCAGCATTGGTCGGGGCGCGGTAGTGGCTGGGCAGGTGGGGATCGCGGACCACGTCACCATCGGCGATGGCGCCGTGCTCGGGGCGCAGTGCGGAGTGCCGTCGAACAAGCGCATTGAGGGGCCGGGCATGCTGTTCTGGGGAACACCGGCGCGCCCGATCGGCGCGTACCTGAAGGAGCTGGCGACGCTGGCGCGCCTGGCGAAGGGCAGGGGCGACAGGCGTTCCGGAAAGGAGTCCTGACGTGGCGATCGTCGTAGTGGGCGGGCACTCGCGCAATGTCGGCAAGACTTCAGTGGTCGCGGGGCTGATCGCGGCGATGCCGGAGCTCCGCTGGACGGCGTTCAAGATCACGCAGTACGGACACGGCTTCTGCACCGCGGACGGGGCGCCGTGCGACTGCCAGACGGACGAACACACGATTGCGGTGAGCGCGGAGCGGCTGGATGGCGACCCGACGACCGACAGCGGACGATACCTGCGAGCTGGCGCCGAGCGCTCGCTCTGGGTGCGGACGCGGGTCGGCATGCTGGCGACGGCGATGCCTCGGGTCCGCAAGGAGCTTGCGGCCTCGCCGAACGCGATCGTGGAGTCGAACTCGGTGATGCAGTTCCTGAAGCCCGACCTGTACCTGAGCGTGCTGGACGCGGGAACGGCGGACTTCAAGTACTCGGCGCGGCTGTTTCTGGATCGCGCAGATGCGCTGATTGCGGTCGAGCGGGAGCTGCAGCCGCAGTGGCGAGGGGTCTCGGGGCGGCTGCTGGAGGAGAAACCACGCTTCGTCGTGCGAGCGCCGGGATACCTGACGGAGGACCTGGTGGAGTGGGTGAGGGGGCGTTTGGGGCCAAGTTGGAAGACAGCTATGCGAGTCTGAGATTTGCGCAGTTCAGAGTCAGAACGGCTAGTTTTCGCGCCGATTTAGCTTGCATGAAATGTATAGAAATGGTCGATGGTGCATAACTATGCAGTTCCGACGGTACTTTGGAGATGCGAGCCGGTACGGAAGGGACTTGACGGGACGAGCCTCTAAACTGCGGCTTTCGGCCGATTACCGACGGAAAGATGCTTCACCGGGCGGCGATGTGGTTACCTGCTCGTCCTCCGGTACTTGACAAGCGGTCCGCAACGGCATGTTCGCTGAAAGCGATCGGTCAACTTAGGCGGTGTCTCTGGGCCGGGACCCGGTGTCGCTCGCGGTCTGGAGTAAGGGATCACTTCGCCGGGGGGAACGGTTCGGGGGCGAGGGAGCCGTCGCGTTGGCGGATGAGGATCTGTACCTTGCCTTCGGCGGCTTCGAGCTGCTCCTTGCAGGCGGCGGAGAGGCGCATGCCGTCCTCGAAAAGTCGGATCGAGTCTTCGAGGGGCAGGTCGCCGCGTTCGAGCTGCGCGACGATGGTCTCGAGTTGCTTCACGTTCTCTTCGAAGGTCGCCATGAGAGTGTCACCAGAGTAGCGCGGGCGAGTGGGGGCGGTCACGCCGCCCTGCTCTCCTGAGTAGTGAGGATTGCGCCGCGAGGCTTAGTTCCAGGTGCGCACGGCATGGTGGCATCAGCTTAGCGCGGCTAGGGAAAGTGGTTGCAGACTCTCCCTTTTGCAGATGGCGTGGATGAGCGATCTCCTCAGTACGCAGATCTCCCGAGCGAGAGTGCGGCACCCGGCTGGTCGCGACCAGAAAGCTTAGAAGCCTAGTGCGGTCAGGCCGGGGTGGTCCAGCGGGCGCTGGCCGAGCGGCCAGTGGAAGAGGCGATCGCGCTCTTCGATGGGCAGGTCGTTGATGGAGGCGAGCCGACGGCGCATGAGGCCATCTTCGTCGAACTCCCAAAGCTCGTTGCCGAAGGAGCGGAACCAGTTGCTTTCCAAGTCTCGCGATTCGTAGACGAAGCGGACGGCCATGCGGTTCTCGCGGAAGCCCCACAGCTCCTTGATGAGGCGGTAGTCGTGCTCGCGCTGCCATTTACGGGTGAGAAAGGCAACGATGGCTTCGCGGCCGGTAAAGAAATCACCGCGGTTGCGCCACTGGCTCTGCGGGGAGTAAGAGAGCGAGACCTGTTGCGGGTCGCGCGTGTTCCATATGTCCTCGGCGGCGCGGACTTTCGCTTCGGCTGTATCGAGGGTGAATGGTGGAACGATGGGCATGGGCTCTCTCCTACTGAGATGGATTCGGTAAAGGCGGCGGAGGCTGTGCCATCGCGCGAGAGAACACGGATCGTTCGGCTGCAGGGGTGCTTCGCTCAGGATGACCCAGATGCAAGTCGAGGTTAGAAGGCCGGCAAAGGCGGATGCCGAGGTGAAGCAAGGCGGATCCTTCGGACGCGCCTTGCTCAGGGTGATCCGGAAACGGCCGAAGTCATGGAATGCTCCAGGTTTCGTGGGACTGTGTGGTCTACGTCGCACGACCAGCCGATCTCTGGCCGATTGTGCGAGGCGTGCGCAGGTTCAGGACGAGGAAGCCGACACGGGATCAGGGCGTTGCAGCGGCGGCACGTTCTTCAAGCACGGCGGAAAGGCTTTCAACCGCGGTCTGATAGCGGCCGAAGGGGGCGCTGGCGGCGACACCCTGGACCATGGGCCGGGCAGTTGCGAGCATTTCCTGCGCGATGCGGATGCCCTCGGCGCGTGAAGCTTCCTTTGCTGCTTCGCTGCCGCGGCCAGTGTTGCCGCTCGAGGCCTCGACGGCGGCCATGCGGGCCATGATCTCGTCGGGGACGGCGACGCGGAGGTCGTTGCGCATGAACTCGGCGTTGCGCAGGGAGGTCAGCGGCCAGATACCGGCGATGACGGGGATGTGGAACGGCTCGATGCGGCGAAGGAAGCTTTCGAGCAGGCGCAGGTCGAAGACGGGCTGGGTGATGGCGTACTCGGCGCCGGCCTCGACCTTGTAGGCGAAGCGGCGGAGCTCGTTCTCGATGTCAGGAACGCCGGGGTTGGCAGCCACGGCGACGGTGAAGCCGGTGGAGGCGCCGAGCGCATTGCCGCCGATGTCGAAGCCGTAGTTGAGCTTGCGGACGATGTTGACCAGGCCGATGGCATCGACATCGAAGACTGCGGTGGCGTCAGGGTAGTTACCGAGCTTAGGCGGATCGCCGGTGAGGCAGAGAATGTTCTTTAAACCGATACTTGAAGCACCGAGCAGGTCGCTTTGAATCGACAGGATGTTACGGTCCCGGCAGGTGTAGTGCAGCACTGTCTCAATCTCTACATGCTGCTGGATCTGGATACAGAGAGACTGGGCGCTCATGCGGGCGGAAGCGCGGGGTGAGTCGGGAACGTTGATGGCGTCGACGCCGTGCTCGGCGAGGAGTTTTGCGCCGGCGAGCTCACGGGTCGTATCGATGCCGCGCGGCGGGACGATTTCAACGACAGTGATGAAATTGCGTTCGTGGAGGAGCCGCCCGATGGCCGAGCGATGCTCGATCGGTGGTGGCGGTGTGGCGTCGGGAGTGGAGATCTCGATGTGCGGACCGGATTTGGAATGGCTGGAAGCTGAACCGGAGTCGTCACCGGTGCCGGGCTGCGCGGCAAGCTGGGCGGCCGAGGCACGGAGCGAGGCGCGCATGGCACGAATGTGCGCCGGGGTGGTACCACAGCAGCCGCCGAGGAACTGGACACCGGCCTTGAGGTATTTGCGGGCGAAGCTGGCCATGTACTCCGGCGAGCAGAGATAAAGATTGCGGCCATCGACGGCACGCGGTACGCCGGCGTTGGGCATGGCGAAGAGCGGCAGGTGAGCGCCGGCGGCCATCGACTCAATAGCGCTAAGGACGGCGGCGGGACCGGTGGAGCAGTTGACGCCGATGCCGTCGGCGCCCCAGCTGGCGAGCCGGGCGGCGGCGAGCTCCGGCTCCGTGCCGTCGAGGCAGAGGCTTTCTTCGTCGACGGTGACCATGACGACGACAGGCAGGAAGATGCCGGTCTCTTCGGCGACCTCCCGGGAGGCAAGCAGGGCCTGCTCGGCTTCGGCGAGCGACGGCATGGTTTCGAGGATGAGCAGGTCGATGCCAGAGGAGCCGGCGCCGGAGATGGGTCCGGACTCGACCGGAGGCGTGGCTGGGCTTGCCGAATCGGGCTCCGCGCCCGCTTTTACGGCAGTGTTCTGAGCCCCCTTCGCGGGACCAACTGCTCCGATAAGAGCGCGGATCTGCTCGGCGAAGGCTTCGCGGACCTCCTCGCGAGAGATCTTGCCGAGCGGCTCGAAACGGATGCCGACGGAGCCGACGGAGCCGGCGACCCAGGCTTCGGTGGCGTGCTTGTCGTGGACCTGGCGAGCGGCCTCGCGGGCAAGACGAACGCCGGCCCGGTTGATCTCCTGAACTTTCTCTTCAAAACCGAAGCGGCGCAGACGGAAGCGGTTGGCGCCAAAGGTGTTGGTCTCGATGATCTCGGCGCCGGCGAGCAGGTACTCCTCGTGGATGCCGCGGACAAGGTCGGGCTCGGAGAGATTGAGCTCGTCGTAGCAGCGATTGATGAAGACGCCGCGGTCGTAGAGCGTGGTGCCCATGGCGCCGTCGCAGAGGATGGGGCGCTGGCCGAAAAGCTGCTGGAGGCGATTGGGCATCGAGGTTTGGATGATCTCCGCTGGTGCAGGTGATGGTTTCTGGCCGGGTACGGTGCTCAGTGTCAAGGATGGCAGAGCAGGTGGTTGCCGCTCCAGATCGAGATGCAGATCCGGGGCGGCCCGACGCACTGCCCGGGGCTGCAACGTCCGGCAAGGGCCCGGAGACAGGTATGGAGAGGCTGGTCACATGCGGCCCGCCTGCGATGCCTGCCCCATCCTATGCCGGCCACGCGGGTCGCCGCGAGAAGGTGCTTTGTTATACTTGGGCTTCTTCCGGGTGCGATTGAGGCAGCTGCCCCGGGGGACCGGGGATTCCATTTGCATCTGTTGAACCTGCTCCAGTCAGGGGGCGCACGTAGCCGCCAAGCCCTCCGTGTGACGCGTTTCTGCTCGGTCGTTGTCGCTCTCCTTTTTATCTCGCTTGGTCTTTCGGCCTGCGGCAAGAATTACTACTTTGCCGGGCGCGTGTTGCCGCCGAGCGGCATCCTGAACCGGGTACTGATCGCGGTGCAGAACTCCGGACGCGGACAGATGTTCCTGGTCGACGGGCTCTACGACGTCCGCCACAACTACAAGAACACGGTCGCGTCGTTTCCGATCAGCGGCTTCAACGGGACGGCGCTGCCGATTTCCATCCAGAATCTGCCGGCGGAGCAGGCCGGACTGGTGTTTTCTATCTCGGATGGCTCGTTTACCTCGGTGAATTACCAGACAGAGGCAGCAAGCACACTGCTACCGGCGCCGGGGACGAACGAGGTGGCCTCTTCGATCTTTGCTTCGACGAGTCGCGGGTCCATTGTGGCTGCGGAGCAGCTGAGCCACGTGATCGAGGTGTTTGACGCAACAACGACCCCGACGACGTTTGCGTTGAACCTGCCCGGCGTGTACCGGGTGTCGATCAACCCGGGCGGCACGGTTGCGCTGGCGTTTGTCCAGAACGAAGACCTGGTATACAGCGTGGTGCACCTGAGCGCACAGCAGCAACAGCAGGCGGCAACACTGCCATACCCGCAGAACATTCATTTTCCGCTGGCCGGGGTAGCCGCCGAGGACTGCGAGCCGCAGAACCTGCCGCAATACTGTGTGTATCCGGTGACCATCCCGGCGTCGGCACCGGTGGATCGGCCGATCAAGGCGGTCTTTTCGCCGGATGGCTCGTCGGCGTTCGTGGTGAACTGCGGGCCGGAGTGTGGCGGGCAGACTGCGGGGCTGACACAGATCCCGCTGGCTGGTCTAAATACAGGGGTCAGCGGGCCGGCGGGTGCGGGGCTTGCAACGACGAAGTTCATCCCGGTGCCAGGCGGCGCGACGGATGCGCTTTATAACGGCAGCACGCTGTACGTGGCGGGCCAGCAACTGGTGCCGGCAGACCAGCTGTTTACGGGCGAGCTCTCAATTGTGAACACCGGCACGGGCGCGGTGAGTGCGCCGATCCCGATCTCAGACGGAACGCACCAGCGGATGGTGCTGGCCGACGACAACACGCTTTGGCTGGGTTCGTCGAACTGCCAGGGCGGCGAGCGCTATAAGCAGGCGCAGGCGGGGGCGACCGTGCCGTATGGTTGCATCACCATGTTCAACACCTCCAACAACACGGTGACGACGCTCGAGTCGTACAAGGGCGATGGCACCGGCATTGCCGCGCTGACAGGCTTGAACAAGGTGTACACGGCGGAGGGCGGACAGGTATACATCTATAACACCTCGACCGGGGCGGCGCTCGACAACACGAACGTCGCCGAGCAAGGGATCGTTGTGGATGTGGCGTACATGGATGCGCCGGACGACTCGGATAACACCTGGTATTAGGTCCTGACCTGACGGGCAAGCGGCGCTTCGCGCCGTGTGATGCTCGGGGTGCATGACGGTTGTGGCCCTCCTGTTGGCCGGGGTGGAATTTATAAAGGCCAGAGAAGAGAAAGCGGCGTGCATTCGGTTCGGTGCGTGCTTTTGCTTGTTTGATGATGCGGAAGGTGATACCAGCAGTAGATATTCTGGCGATTGCCTGCCGCGGGCGCGGGGACTGGGGACAGAGATCCTGGATGAGTCGTCCGTCCCGGCATATGGACATTTATCGAGCGTTATTTTGGAGCGGTCGGCTCGATATCTTTCTCGGCGTGCGGCAGCAGGTAGGAACTTATCAGCAAGGCGAGTCCGGGTAGCAGTACGATCAATCCACAAAGAAAAATGGGCTGGCCGTGCGTCGAAGCTTTGAGAAAGATGATAATCGCGACGCCCACCGACGCAGTTACAAGCCCTCCCTCACGAAGGGATGCCTTTCGGCGCGATGCGGCGAGCCGGCTTTCTTCGCGGAGTAGTTCCAATGCTGAGTTGGCGCCCTGGCCTGAGCTTTCAGCTAAACGCTTTAGCATGTCGTTCTTATAAAAGCTCTCACGCTCTTTCAATCGCGCCCTGGACCACGAATCGACCGCGAGAAAAGAGAAGAGAGAGACACTGCCTGCGCTGAGAAACAAGAAAACGGAAAACGGTCCTGAGAACAGTCCCATGTTATGTATCCCCCGAGCGCCCTGCCTGCATGCGGCGATTGGCTCACCCGGTGCGACCATCCCGGCAGCACAACGGTTTCGAAACTTTGTCTGCGATGCAGCGGGAGTAAGTGAAACCGACCACGAAGGAGCCATGTCGTACCCAGCAGGATGGCGATGGTGGGCAAGACCCAGGGAGCGCTTGAGGACGAGGAGAGTGTCACCCTTGTGCTTGCGGGCGACACGGCTGCCTTCGCGACTCTTGTACGCCAGTGGCAAGGCCTTTTGATCAATATGGCATGGCGTTTCTGCCGGGATCGTGGGCGCGCCGAGGATATGGCTCAGGCCGCGTTCCTGCGGGCGTATCTTCATCTGGGTCAATGGCGGCGAGAGGCTGCCTTTTCGACCTGGCTCTTTGCGCTTGCGGCGAATGTTTACCGGTCTGAGCTGAAGCGGATTCCGGCCACCATGCTCTCGCTCGACGAAATCGCGGAACCGTTGGACAGCCGCATATCCGGTCAGGAACCGGATCAAGCAGAACAAGCCGCGATTGTTCGTGCCGCCGTTCTCGCTCTTCCAGAGAAGTACCGCGACGCTGTCACGATGTACTACTTTCACGAGCAGGATGTACCTACTGCGGCTTTATCACTCGGGATTCCTGAGGGTACCTTGAAGGTGCGTCTGTTCCGCGGACGAGAGATGCTGCGAGAGAAATTTGCGCAACGGCCTCAAAGATCGGGCTTGGGCGATATAGCCCGGAGCACGCAAAAGGTGGCGAAATGAGTTCGAAGTGGACAGACCAGGAGATAGACGCAGCTCTCCACGAGAAAAGCGATGATCTTCTACCGTCTTCAGGGTTTCTGAACCTTGTGATGACGCGGGTTCAAGGCGAAGCAACCGCCTTGCCGGCTCTGCCATTCCCCTGGAGACGTGCTTTGCCGGGGCTCACTGGAACTGCGATCGTACTCATGGTTGTTCTGGCGACAGCGACGGCAGGCTGGACATCAACCCAGATGCAGCCAGGAAATCGGTTAGAGCTACAGGCCTTGTCCACCGCTCTGACCCACTTCTTTGCACGCTCAACTGTGCTCTGGAGCTTCTTTTCCGGGTATCTAGCTTCTTTCTGTTTTGCAGCGATCCGACGGATTACCGGCACGCGCTAAGAGACGTGACACAGCGTTGCCAGTCCGTACCAACCTTTTGATTCTGTAGTGCGTTTGCGGTGTGCGCCTTTCCCGTGTGCGCGGAGGAATAGATGCAGGCAGTCGATATACTGGCGATCGCTGCGCACCGGGACGACGTGGAGCAGACCTGCGGCGGGACGCTGCTGAGGGCGCGGGCGATGGGGCAGCGGACGGCGATCCTGGACCTGACTGCGGGCGAGGCAGGCACGCGCGGCTCAGCGGAGGAGCGTGCGGCGGAAGCAGCGGAGGCGGCGCGGCTCCTGGGCGTGGTGCACCGGGAGGCGCTGGATCTGCCGGACGGCGCTGTCGAGAACACCTATACGAACCGGCTCAAGATCGCCCGGGTGGTGCGTGCGTTGCGGCCACGGGTGGTGATTCTGCCGTACTGGACGGCGCGGCACCCGGATCACAGTACGTGCTCGGTGCTGGGGTACGAGGCATGCTTTGTGAGCGGGCTGAGCAAGGTGGCGACCGCGGACGCGGCCGGTGCGCCGCAGGGGCCGCACCGGCCATTCAAGATTGTGTACGCGAGCCTCTACGCCGACGTGCGGCCGTCCTTTGTGGTCGACATTTCGGCGCAGATCGAGGAGCGGCATCGTGCGCTGATGGCGTACGCATCGCAATACCGGCAGCAGGATACGGGTGCGGGACTGTTTGTGCCGGAAGCGGAGATCCGCGAGCGGACGTTTGCAGAGGCGCGGCACTACGGGCTGCTGGGCGGTGTTCGATACGGCGAGCCGTTTGTGCAGAAGGAAGTGGGGCTGGTGGGGGATCTGCTGCAACTGCCGGTGCAGTCGATCTAACGGACATGCCAGAGGATGAGGGACGCTTCACTCCATGGCCGCGTGAGTTGACACTGCAGGGCAGCGAGCTTGGGCCCTGCTAGACAGAGGCCCGGACTGGGCCGCTTTCGAGGAGCAGCTCCATGAAGATGCTAGCGCGGGTGTAGGGCATGGGCGGCAGGGCTTCCGGCGGTACGTGGCGGAAGCCGACAGACTCGTAGAGGTGCACCGCATTTGGGAGCTTCGTGCTGCTGCCGAGAAACAGGGAGCGCGCGCCAAGCCGGCGGGCTTCTGTGATGGCGCGCACGAGCAGGCGGCGGCCCAGGCCAAAGCCGCGCAGGTGGGGAGCAACGGCCATCTTGGACAGCTCGTAGATGCCGGACTGTATGGGTATGAGCGCGACGCAGCCGGCCGGCTCGGCACCGACGTAGAGCATCAGGATCTGGCCGCCCTTGGCGAGGATGTTGGTCTCGGGATGATGCAGCGTCTCGATGTCCTTCGCTTCCAGGGTGAAGTGGCGCGTGATCCATTCTTCATTGAGGGTGCGGAAGGCGGTCGAATCCTCGCCGGAAAGCAGCGGGCGGATCTCGATTGGCATGGTCGCAAGATCGGGCGCTGCGGTGGAAGTGGCTGCGTTGCTCGGCATCAGCGCCTCCTGAGAACGACTCTGAGACTGAGTGTGCCTGCCGGAGTCCGAGACGTCCAATATCCTGTTCGACAGGATTGAGATGAGGGCGGTATGGACCAGGACATTGAACTCCGGCATATGCGCTACTTCGTCGCAGTGGCGGAAGAGCTGCATTTTGGCCGTGCGGCGGAGCGGCTGCACCTTTCGCAGCCACCGCTCTCGCAGCAGATCCGGCGGCTGGAGGAACTGCTCGGATGCGCGCTGTTTGTGCGGACCTCGCGCTCCGTCCGATTGACCGAGGCAGGCGTCGCGTACCTGGAGCGTGCTCGCCGGATGCTAAGCACGGTTGCACGCGACATTGAGGAGACGCGAAGCATCGGGGAAGGCGAGGTGGGCTCGCTGCATGTTGGTTTTGTGGGCTCGGCGATGCTTACCGCGCTGCCAGCGATCTTTCGCGCGTACCGGCTGGCTTACCCCCGGGTCCAGCTGCACCTCCACGAGTCGTTTACCTCGCGCGTAGCGGAGGGCCTGGAGAACGGGACGCTGGATGCGGGCATTCTGCGGGATGGCGATGCGGCAGAGGGACTAAGCAGGACGACGCTGCTTTCGGAGCGATACGTCGCAGTGCTGCCGGTCGCGCACGCATGCGCACGGCAGAAGAGTTTGTCGCCGGCGGCGCTGCGCGGCGAGCCCTTTGTGTACTACCCGCGAAGCGCGGGTGCGCGGGCGTTCGAGAAGCCGCTGACCTTGTTTGAGGAGCATGGTTTCCGGCCGCAGATCGTGCAGGAGGCGTCGCACTGGCTGACGATTCTGCGGCTGGTGGGCGCGGGGCTAGGTGTTTCGGTGGCTCCGGCGTGCGTGGGGCGTATTGCGTCGGGCGAGGTGGTGTGTGTACCGCTGCGTGGAGCCAAGATCGTGAGCGAGATTGAGCTGGCGCGGGTGGCCGAGGATAGGCGGCCGGCGGTAGAGCGGTTTGCGCAGATTGCTACGGGGGTGAGGCTCGGATGAGCGCTCAAAGCCGAACCGGGGCCAAACCAGCCGCGTGGGCCGGCTCAGCCCGGTGAGCCCGTCCAGGGCGGGCGGTCTAAACGTAACCGCCGGTGACCTCGATGCGCTCCGCGTTGACCCAGCGGTTCTCCTCCGAGAGCAGCGAGGCGATCATGGGGCCGACGTCGTCCGGGACCCCGGCCCTGCCCAGAGCTGTCGCTTCGGCCACTCGCTTGTTTACGGCAGGGTTATCGCGAACAATGCCGCCGCTGAAATCTGTTTCGGTCGCACCGGGTGCGACCACATTGACGGCGATCCTGCGCGGTCCGAGCTCCTTGGCCATGTATTTTGTCAGGACCTCTACCGCTGCCTTCATCGAGCCGTAGGCCGCTCCTCCGGGGGAGATGAGACGTGTGCGCGCTGTTGAGACATTGACGATGCGGCCGCCATCGTGGATGAGTGGGAGAAGCTTCTGCGTGAGGAAGAAGACACCTTTGAAATGGACGTTGTAGAGGCTGTCGAGCTCCTCCTCCGTTGCCTGATCGAAGGGCATGTTGTGGTGGTTATTGCCGGCATTGTTGACCAGGTAGTCGAAGTGCGTGGCGCCAAGGCTCCCAAGTGAGGACCTGGCGCTTTCGGTAAAGTCGCCAAAGGCGGCCAGGTTCCCAGTATCGAGCTGGAGAGCGATGGCTTTCTGGCCTGCCTCCTCTGCAAGATCGACGACCTTTTCGGCTTCGGTTCGGTTGGCGTTGTAGGTGAAGATGGAGGTGACGCCGTGTTTGGCGAGGCTGAGGACGATGCTGCGCCCGATCCCACGGCTGCCACCTGTCACGATCGCGATTTTTGCTTGGGAAGTCCTGTTGCTTTCTGCTGGCATTTTGATTCTCCTGTTGAATTTGTAAGTGATTGTCTAGTCAGTCATCTCGCACCAAGGAAAAAGGTTCAGTTCAGCATGCGCCACAGTGCCTCGAAGCCGAGCCTGCAGTGCTTCCTCGCCTTCAAGGGATCCTGGCTCATGAGGTCGATGGTTGCGTCAGCGGTCGAGTTCAAGAGGGCAACGACGAAGCTCATCGGGGCTTTCGCCATCGGTCCATTGCTGAGCACTTGTTTGAGCAGGTCGGCGACAGCGGCCATGATTGTGTGCCCTGCCATCCGGGTCTCCGGTGTGACTTCATCGGAGACGCTGAGCTGGGCCAGGGCTCGGCGCTTCTCGGGATAGGTTGTCGCCCATTCCGCCCACTTCTGCCAGAGCTGAAAGAACTGCTCGCGGAGCTCAGCAGCCGGGCGGGCATCCTTCATGGCAGCGGACGCCAGATCCTGCTTCAGTTCGAGATAGAGCTGGTTGAAGAGATCCGTTTTGGTTTCGAAGTAGGTGAAAAGGGATCCGTTGGCGATGCCGGCCTCTTTCGCTATGCCGGCGGTTGGAGCGCTGAGGCCGTGGGTCACGATGAAGCGTGTTGCAGCGTCGAGGATGGCGGTTCGCTTCTCGTCGCTCTTCGGCCTGGGCACAACATGATCGTATAAGTGAACGTCTGGTCAGTCAACTACCGAGCATACGTCACAGCAGCTTCGCCCGGAAGCGCAGGCGCGCCGACCCGCTATACTCTGAACCATGCGATCCAGCGCGGCGACAACCGTGGCGATGTATGCAGGTACAAGCCGTTTCACCGGTTGGTTGCTGTTGATTGCCATGCTCTTGCTCCTGACGACCCCCTCCGTGGGTGGGCTTTGCAGTTCGCAGGGTGTGTCGGTCGCTCACTCCGGGCAGGCGTGCCAGTGCTGCGAGCATGCCGCGCCGGCCAGCTGCTGCACAGTAAGCTCGCAGTCCGCACTGCCGACGTTGCCGACCGCCGCGCCGGTCCCGGCGCAGAGCATGGAGGCGAGTGTCAACGGGAGCAACGTACCCGCTGCTGACCTGGTGCTGGTTTACAGAACCGGGCATGTAGTGTCTCCGCAAATCGCGCCGCCCCTGCTTCACCCCATCCTTCGAATCTGATCGCTGCTGCTCGTGAACTGGCCGGGACGGTTTCGCCGTCTCGTTCTCCCTCCACATTCAGCCGTTTCTCGGATCGGGTCCTATGCTCCCTCGTGTTCTGCCCTGGCGGGCGCTTCTTGCGCTCGTTCTGCTTCCGCCGTCTGTGCTTCGTGCGCAGTCAGAGGCCGGCATGTCGATGCCGGCGCCTCACACTCTCCTGGAGACGCAGCTGCAGCACAGCAGCTCCGGCACATCCATCGAGCCGCCCTCAACCCCAACCTCGATGCTTATGCGGCAGGCGGGTGGCTGGAGGCTTATGCTGCATACGAACGACTTCCTCGCGGACACGCAGCAGAACGCGCAGCATGAGCGCGGCGGCGACAAGCTGTTTTCAACCAACTGGATCATGCCGATGGCGCAGCGCCGGATCGGCCCGGCGGGGGGTTTGCTGACCTTGCGAACCATGCTTTCGCTGGAGCCTGCGACGATCACCGGCCGGTTTTACCCGGAGCTCTTTCAGCAGGGGGAAACGGCGTATGGACGCCCGATTGTCAATGGCCAGCACCCGCATGATTTCGTGATGGAGCTTGCCGGGCTCTACGACGTGCACCTGTCGGAGAACACCCTGCTCAGCTTCTATGCCGCGCCGGTCGGGGATCCCGCGATCGGGCCGACCGCCTACCCGCACCGTCTTTCCGCGTCCGAGGATCCGATTGCGGCGCTGGGGCACCACCAGGAGGACTCGACGCACATCGCCTTCAACGTGCTGACGCTGGGGCTGACCTACAAGATGTTTCGCCTGGAGGGATCGGGGTTTCACGGCGCGGAGCCGACCGAGAACCGCTGGCAGCTGGAGCCGTCTCCGAACGGCCACGCGGTCGACAGCGACTCGGTGCGCCTGACCTTTGTTCCGACGGAGAACCTTGCGGCGCAGTACTCGATTGCGCACATCACGAGCCCGGAAGCGCTTTCGCCAGGCGTGAACCAGCGGCGCCAGACGGCCTCCGTGATGTTCAACAAACCACTCGGCGTGAGCCACGGGACGCAGACCATGCCGGGCATGGACATGGCAACTGCTCCGACGGGGAACTGGTCGACCACGCTGCTCTGGGGCCAGACGCGCGCGTCACCGACGGGGCTGGTGGAGAACAGCTACCTGGTCGAGTCACTGCTCAGGCTCGGTCGCGACTACCTGTATACACGCGTTGAGGATGCGGGGCGCACCTCGGAGCTGCTGCTGCCGGCACCGGCTGTTGAGACCTCGGTCGGGCACGTGCAGGCTTACTCATTCGGCTTCGATCGTGATTACCGGTTCGCGCGCTACCTGCTGGCTGCGCCGGGAGCACAGTTCACGGTGTACCGTGCCCCGGATACCCTGGCCTCCAGCTACGGCAGGAATCCGGTCGGCGGGGTGGTGTTTGTGCGCTTCCGCTTTGGTGATTAAACCGTTCGGTTCGCTCCGGCGATCGTGCATGGAGCGTCCCGGGTCGGACGGCCAGACCGGCGGGGGGATGCCAGTAGACGATGGGTGGCGTCGCCGCACGTGACAGCTCTAGCAGGACCACAGGTGTAGCGGAGTGAACGGCGCCGAAGAGAAGTTGAGCGGCGCGTCTTCGCGGCGAAGGATCAACCGGGAGAGGGGAGGCGGCTTCGCGGCACTTATCAATGCTCCCGATGAGGGAACAGTCTGCGAGGGCCAACTGCTTGCGCTAGATTGGTCGGAGCGATCCTGCCTGGATCGCCTTTTCGATCGTTTTTTGGAGGGATATGGGTCTGCATTGGTGTCTCGGCCTGTGTGCTCGCGTGATGCTGTGCATCGTGCTTTCCGCCGGCTGCCTTTGGGCGCAGGACCCTCCGCCGGCCCAGCCGTTCCAGGCGGTGCACCTGCTTTGGATCGATGTGCAACAGCCAAATGCGGAGGAGGCTGTCCGGTCTGCCATCGGCAGCTTGAACCAAGCAGTTACGAAAGCAGGGTGTTCTGCCTGTGCATACCATCTATGGAAGGTCGTGGATGCCGCACATGGAAGTTACAACTACGTCCAGGTGTCCAATTGGCCCAGTGGGGCCGTTTACGAGAAGGTTCATAACAGTCCCGAGTACCTTATGGCTTCGAAGAACTGGGCCAACCTACGATTGGTCGTTACGCGAGAAGCTTATAGCCGGTACGTAGAGGTGCAGCTCGGCAGTTCGGACACGATGAAGGCGGCGACTAAAGTCCCGACAGATATGGTGCCCCGGAAGCTGCCAGGTTCTGCAGAACGCGGAGAGTAAGTCGGGGTTTGTTATGCGGGTGCGCCGAAAGGCTTGTCCTCTCTTGTAGCAAATAGATGCCCTGCAACGTTTGGGATCCGCACCAGGGGGCCGGAGCGGGCGCCAGTCGTCGGTTTTGAGTTCGGTTTCACTTGCAACGCGCGGTCAGGAACCTGGCCCAACAAGCGGCTAAGCCTACGTCGGAGCGATCCCCGGTTCCAAGAACGCGCTTTCATGAAAGTTGACCCGTTCGGCCTCGAACGGGTCCGACTGGCCCCGGTTGGTCAACACTGTAGGACCTCACAGGATCAAGCGAACTGTGTAATGTTTGCGAAGCGTAGCAGATCTACTCCGGCCCCAGTACCAGCGGCCCGAAAGCGTTGTCGATTACAGCTTTCCAGACGCCATCTGGCTGCCTGCGAAGCACAGTCGTTGCGACGAAAGTGCGTGTTTCGCCCGCCGAATTGTCACTCGCATTCACGAGTGTCCAACGTGAGGTGAAAAGGGCTACATCTTCGGCTTCGATCACATAGGTCTTTCGCTGTTTGGCAGCGCTACCTGCCTTCATTACTCGCTCGAAAAAAGCTCGAAGCTCGACTTTCCCTCGTGCCCATTTGCCGGGCTCGGTGACCACAACTGCTCCATCCTCATAAAACCGGAGCACGGTTTCGAGATCACCACGCGTGAACGCTTCGTCCACGGTTTCGACAGCGTGCAGCGGACCCTTGGCAACCATCTCGGTCCTCCCGGACTCGTGCTCAGGGTGAAGCATCGACTCGCCCCGTGGCAAGACAGCAGTAGGTACCGCAAACGCCATTGGCGTCAGTTGGGTCTGCCGAGACTTCGGGGAGGTCGATGCACTCCCGATTGCTGACGAGAATGCGATTTAAAGGGATCTACTTCGTTGCGAACACCTTCCGGCAGTTCAGGTGACAGTACCGCCGAACTAGCTTGGCTAGGTATTCCGAATGGCCGCGCAGATGTCATCTGGGGCATTCTCCTGAATGAAGTGCTTCGCCTCTGGCAGCAGCCGCACCTCGCAGTTCGCGAAGTAGCCTTGAAGGCGAAGACGCTCCGGCTCTCGAAATGCGCCGTCCTGCTCGCCCCAGACAAACAGCGCGGGCTTGTCCCGCAGCTTCGCGAGTCCTGCCTCTACCTGAGCGAGATAGTCACGGCTCGCCAGGATCTGGTGCGCGAAAATCCAGGTTGGAAGGCGTGACGCCGGGGTAGCGAACGGTCCCATGTACGCGGCGAGTTCGGGCTCAGTTAGCTTACGATTCGTTCCAGCAGGAACCAGCCATTTGGCAAGCGCATTGTAGCGTTCGATCAGGAAGCGAGCTAGCGGATTGCCGACGACTCGTGAAAAGGCAGCCATACCTTTCTCTGCTGGCCATGCAAAGGTGTTGCCCAGGATCAGCCGTTGCACCAACTCGGGACGCCGTCCGGCAAAACCAAGGCCGATAGGACCGCCCCAGTCCTGCACCATGATCGAAAGGTCCTTGAGTCCGATCTGATCGACGAAAGCCTCGACAATCTCTGAGTGCTGACGTGGCAAGAACTCGTATCCCGCCCTTGCAGTGCTCAACCCAAAGCCTGGGTAGTCGAGGGCAATGCATCTGAAATCAGCACGTAATTCTGTGATGATGTGCCGGTATAAAAAGGACCATGTCGGATTTCCATGAAGCAACAGCAGGGTAGAGCCGCTGCCCTCATCGACATAGTGCACCTGGTTGCCGTGGACCTCGACGAATCTGCTGGTGAAAGGAAACAGCGTCCGATCCAACCAGGCAGGTCCCTGTTCTTTGGCAACGCACTTTGATTGCATCATCCTCACTGATCGACGAACACTGTCTACGATGCAGAACGCTCCGCAGCCTGCAGCGCTTCCGCCAGGTAAGCCGGGGACCGCACAACGGCAAGCCTTATTCCCTCAAGCCATTCTGTGAGGCGCTTTGCCTCGGAACGGAGAGAACGCTCGGCCCTGGTGGAAACACGTTCCAATAAGCGAAGCTCCACTGCAGCTTGCCCGTTCTGTACCCAGTGGCCCACAACCCGCCCGTCCACCCAGACCGTCGTTCCTGCATTGCCCTGGGAGTCAAAAAGCCGGTCATGATGCCGCTCGAAATAGAAGTTACGATCTCGCCATCCCATCACGGTAGGGTCAAGCAGAGGCAGAAGCGCCACCCATGGGTCTGGGTCTGGCGGTTCGTCAAGATCGTCCGGCAGCAGCCAGCCCCGGCCGCCGCTGTCGAGCGAAACCTCCACCGCCGCAAGGTCCAGCAGAGCTATACGAACAGCGCTCTTGGTGCTGCCAAGCCACCAGACGAGATCGTCTTCAGTACCAGGACCAAAGCGCTGCAACCAACGCCGAACCAGCTCTCGATAGCCCTCTGCTGCTGTCCACGCAGCGGGCAAGGTACCCAGCCAACGTTCCGTGATTGTCCACTGCGTTTTCGGCGAACGCCAGTTTCCCGGTTTGCCGCCTCGAATGAGGTCCGCACTTGCTCCAAGGTAGGTTAGAACCTGTGAGACCCCGGAACGGGACGAAGACCGTGCATCGACACGCAAAGCGGGAACCAACTCGCGCAATCTCTGCGCCACGAGGCCTTCCGGATGCTCAGCCAACGTCGCCAATACCTGTGAACGCACCCCGCTCAGCCACTTGTGCCCGTCGCGAGCTGCATCGGCAGCCGCTATGTCTTTAGCTATCCGAGCCTCTTCCGCCCGCGCTACCCGAGCCGATGCGCTCGCCCATGTAGCGGCTAACAGATCACGAGGAAAAACGAACAGGGTTCTCCGCATCGCGAGCTGCTTTACGAGGCTCCTGTCCCAATACAGCGCGCGATCAAGGTCGGCTGCTTGCAGTTGGTCGCAGCGTGCCCAACAAGACAGGTAAACAGTGGCGGGGTCGGTTGCGTGGAGGGCAACAACCGATTTAGCCGCAGCTTCGGCGGAGGTGACGCGGGAACTCGGCATAAGGGCATGACGCCTCCCTAATCGGGTCCGGCGCTCCTCATTTGTTACGTGACGCATCCACTCCTTCTAGCAGGCAGCGGTTACATTGCGCTTGAGCGCAGGAGTTGCTATCCGTGAAGGCGGATTAGTCCTATAAACGCCTATCTCGTCACTTGGCTGTACTTCTGTTTGACGCTAGATCGACTGAAAGCGCTGGATACTTGCATACGGCGTCGACCTTTGACGAAGTGTTTTCCTTAGCTAGCGATTGATGGCGGCCATGGCAGCTTCGGGGTAGCGGCTGCCGGCGGCGGAGTGCAGGGGCGCGATCTCGTCGAGCTCGCGCAGCTCGTCGGTCGTGAGGGTGACGTCGGAGGCGGCGGCGTTTTCTTCGAGGTAGCGGACGCGCTTGGTGCCCGGAATGGGGACGATGTCGGGGCCCTGCTGGAGGGTCCAGGCGAGGGCGAGCTGGGAGGTGGTGACGCCCTTGCGCTTTGCGAGTTCGTCGGCCTTTGCGACCAGTTCGAGGTTCTTGCGGAAGTTTTCGCCCTGAAAGCGCGGGTTGGAGCGGCGCCAGTCGTCAGGCTCGAGGTCCGTTTCGCTCTTGATCTGCCCGGTGAGGAAGCCGCGGCCGAGCGGGGAGTAGGCGACGAAGCCGATGCCGAGCTCGCGCGTGAGAGCGAGCAGGCCGTCCTCGGGCTCGCGCGACCAGAGAGAGTACTCGGTCTGGAGCGCGGAGATGGGGTGCGTGCGGTGGGCGCGGCGGATGGTCTCCGGGCCGGCTTCGGATAGGCCGAGGTAGCGGACCTTGCCGGCGGAGATGAGCTGCGCCATGGCGCCCACGGTCTCCTCGATGGGGACATCGGGATCAACGCGGTGCTGGTAGTAGAGGTCGATCTGCTCGACCCCGAGGCGGCGGAGGCTTGCGTCGCAGGCCTGCTGCACGTACTGGGGGCGGCCGTTGACGCCGCGGACGGAGGGGTCATTCGGGTCGCGCAGTATGCCGAACTTGGTGGCGATGGTGACCTCGTGGCGACGGCCCCGGAAGACGCGGCCGAGCAGCTCCTCATTGGTGTGCGGGCCGTAGATGTCGGAGCTGTCGAAGAAGGTGATGCCGAGCTCGATGGACCGGTTGAGGGTGCGGATAGACTCCGCCTCGTCGCGACCGCCATAGAAGTCGGACATACCCATGCAGCCGAGGCCCTGCTCGGAGACGGTGAGGCCCTGCGAGCCAAGTTTGCGCTGTTTCTGTGCCATGCCTGTTGGACTCCGGAAGACGCCGGCGCGATGCCGGTAATGAGCGCGGGAACGCGAACCGGGAAGGGTGCGGCACAATTTACCGGTTGTTCGCACGATGCCAGCGATCCAGGCGTAGGCTGGAGCAGGCCGCGCGCGGCGCAAGCATGCTTCTGCCTGCCTGCGGGGCTCTCAGTTGTTCGCACGCCCGTGCGGGGATGGAGAGGCACACACGCTTGAGCACGTCTGTTTTTGTTCTGGAAGACGATACGGATATCGCGCGACTGGTTGAGCATCATCTACAGGCTGCCGGGTATGTCCCGCGGCTTTTCCAGACGCCGCTGCACCTGATCGCTGAGGCTGAGCGGCAAAACCCGGCGTTGTTTCTGCTGGACATCATGGTGCCGGGCGGGGATGGATTGGAGGTTTGCCGGAAGCTGCGGGCGAATGCGCAGCTGTCGACGACCCCGATCATCTTTATGACGGCGAAGGCGAGCGAGAACGACCGGGTGCTGGGCCTGGAGCTGGGCGCGGACGACTATGTGACGAAGCCCTTTGCGCCGCGGGAACTGGTGGCGCGGGTCAAGGCGGTGTTGCGGCGGTTCGAGCGGCCGAGCGGCCCGCAGACGATCCAGTTCGAAGAGGTGGTGATCGATGCCGGCGCGATGCAGCTGAAGGTGCGCGGGGAGCTGACGACGACGACGGCCACCGAGTTCCGCCTGCTGGATTACCTGGCCCGGCATCCGGGACGGGTGTTTTCGCGCGACCACCTGCTGGACGCGGTGTGGGGCGACGCGCGGTTTGTGACGCCGCGGTCGGTGGACGTGTACGTACGGCGGATCCGGGAGAAGATTGAGGTGGATCCGGAGAACCCGCGGTACCTGAAGACGGTGCGCGGGGCCGGGTACCGCTTTGAGGTGCCGAAGGCTTCGTAGGCGTCAATTTTCTGGGGTCCGGGTGTACACGGTAAACCCAGTAGAGACGGATCTTTCGACTCTGCTACGTTCCGTTCAGGTTGACCGGTGGTTGGGAAGATGCGCAACGGCCGACTTATAGAAGCGGGCTTCGCTCAGGATGACGCGAGTTCCTCTGTTCATGTGATCGTGATTGAGCCAGGTTCCAAGTATTCTTTTGCTGTTCTGTCGCGACAGGTGTGAGCTATGACAGGCCGCGTATTCACCAAGCTGCTGTTCTCGTTCATGCTGGTGCTCTGCATCGGTACGGCGGTTCTTGACTTCACGCTGCGGCGCGCCGTGCAGCACTCTTTGTACCGGGAAGCGAGCGCCTACTACAGCGGCAAGGCCTCGCGTATGGCGGCGCAGTTGGGCCAAACGTCTGCAGCCGAGCTGCGGGAGGTGGTTGCGGCCCAGGCTCTGGCAGCGCGAGCCGATGTGACTCTGACGGACAGCCGTGGTCAGACGGTGGCGCAGGCTTTGGCAACCGGAGGCAACGGAGCTGGTGCAAACGCCACGGCTGCTGCGCCGGTGCGGGTGCCAGCCGAGGAGAACACGCCGAAGTTGCTGCCGCCACCCATCGAAGCGGTTCCCACGCCGACAAGTGTAGACGTGCACGAGGAGAGCCTGGCTGTGCGGGTTCCGGCTGGGCCGTACTCGGCGCATTATGTCTTCTCGCTGCTGGGATTGCGAGCGACGCTGAACCTGCTGCGGCGGGACCTGCTGCTGGCCTCGCTGCTGGCGCTGTGCCTGGCGACCGTGATGGCGGCGTTTCTGGCACAGCGGGTGGCAAGAAGGCTTTCGCGGATTGTGCGGTTTGCGAACCGGATAGCTTCCGGGGAGCTGTCGGCGCGGGTCGAGGAAGGCCGACTGGACGAGATCTCCGAGGTCGCGCACGCGCTGGACGCGACGGCGGCGCGGCTGGAGGCGAGCTTTCGCGCGCTGGACGGATCGCGCCGGGAGCTGGCGGTGCTGCTGGACAGCATGCAGGAAGCGGTGCTCGGTATCTCGCCCGAGTCGCAGGTGACCTGGTCGAACCAGAAGATGCGGGCGATCCTGCCGTTCCCGGTACGCGAGGGCCGCTCGCTGGTGGAGTGTATCCGCGACCCGGGCGTACTGGCTGCGGTAGAAACGGCGATGCGGGAGAACGCGCTGGGCCGCGGCCGGGCGACCTCGATTGTGCCGGGGCGGGCATTCTCTGTGAATGCGGCACCGATGCCGGGCGGTGGCGCAGTAGTGGTGCTCCATGACGTGACCGAGGTGGAGCGGGTAGAGCGGATGCGGCGAGACTTTGTCGCGAATGTGTCGCATGAGCTGCGGACGCCGCTGACCTCCATCACGGGCTATGTCGAGACGGTGATCGACAGCGAGGAGCAGCTGTCAGAGCAGGCGCGGGAGTTTCTGGGAATCGTGCTGCGGAATGCAACGCGGATGAACCGGCTGACGGTGGACCTGCTGGCACTGGCAAACGTGGAGGCAGGCGATTACCGGGTGAAGCCGCAGGCGATCCGCGCTGATACGCTGCTGGGCGACGTAACCGATTCGCTGGCCGGCCTGGCGATGGAGACAGGCGTACGACTGGAGCGGGAGGAAGCACCGGCGGTCACGGTGCTGGCGGACCTGGACGCGCTCAACCAGGTGTTCGGCAACCTGATCGAGAATGCGATGAAGTATGGGCGCGCCGGCGGACGGGTGCGGGTAGGTGCGCGCGAGCTGGCAGAAGCGGTCGAGTTCCGGGTGCAGGATTTCGGCCAGGGAATCGCGTTCGAGCACCTCCAGCGCATCTTCGAGCGCTTTTATCGCGTGGATAAGGCGCGCTCGCGCGATTCGGGCGGCACAGGGCTTGGGCTCGCGATCGTAAAGCATATTGTGCTGGCGCATGGCGGCGCGATCTGGGCTGAGAGTGAGCTGGGTTCGGGATCGACCTTTCTTTTTACGCTGCCGAAAGCTGCGGCTGCGGGGACGCCGGTGCAGGAGGATGCGGGAGCGCCGGAGCTCTCGACGCATGCGCGTTTGTAGGAGCGCGTGATGCGTTGTGGGCGGTGAGGAAAAAAGTCCTTCGCCCTCGATGCGCCTGGCTCAGGACGACCCCTATGGGAGTCGGCGATGCTTCGGAGGCCGGCGGGACCAAGCCCGTCCTGGGGCGAAGCGAAGAGCCGGCAGGCTTTATTCATCGCTGTGTCAAGCGGCTGTAACACATACGCACCACAATCGGGCCTGCAGAAAGCGAGGCACGAGTGAAGAAAGTCGTCATCCCTGCGGTTCTGGCAGTAAGCCTGGTTTTCTCAACAGCCACGACGGCTCTGGCGCAGCACCTTAATGGTGCCGGCGCAACGTTTCCGAACCCGATCTACTCGAAGTGGTTCGCCGAATATAGTCAGCAGCACCCGGGTGTCGAGATCAATTATCAGCCGATCGGTTCGGGCGGCGGTATCCGGCAAGTGACGGACGGGATCGTCGATTTCGGCGCGACGGATGGTCCGATGACCAATGAACAGCTGGCCAGCGCCAAGATCAAGGTCGTCCATATCCCGACGGTGATCGGCGCGGTGGTGCCGATCTACAACCTGCCGGGCGTGAATCAGGAGCTGAAGTTCGCGCCGGACGTGCTGGCCGACATTTACATGGGCAAGATCACGAGCTGGACCGACGCACGCATCGCAAAGGACAACCCCGGCGTGAAGCTGCCGAGCACAGACATCGTGGTCGTGCACCGCTCCGACAGCAGCGGCACCTCCTTCATCTTTACCGACTACCTCTCGAAGGTGAGCCCGGAGTGGAAGTCGAGTGTAGGCACGGGTCAGGCGGTCTCCTGGCCGAAAGGCCTGGGCGGCAAAGGTAATGAGTCGATCGCCGGGCTGGTGCGGCAGTTGCCGGGATCAATCGGCTACGTGGAGCTGATTTACGCCCTGCAAAACAAGATCGCTTACGGCTCGGTCCGGAATGCTTCGGGAGTGTTCGTCAAGGCGAGCATTGAGGGCGTAGCTGCATCGGCGGCAGCGGTAAAAACGATGCCAGCTGACTACCGGGTCTCGATCACGAACGAAATGGGCCGGGAGGTGTACCCGATCTCAAGCTTTACCTGGCTGCTGATCCCGACTACGCCGCAGGACCCGGCGAAAGCAAAGGTGTTGAAGGACTTCCTAGGCTGGATGCTTGATCACGGGGAGTCGCAGGCGGCTTCGCTGTACTATGCGCCACTGCCGGCGTCGGTGGAGATGAAGGTGCGGGCGACGATCGCGCAGCTGCGCTAACGGTGGATTGCGGGGAGCGGAATACGGGACCCTCCTTGCTCCCTGGCCGCCCTTCCTGCCGCTCGCGGGTGGTGTGGCGTAGCCTCCGAAGCTTTGTTCGGCCAGCGGGGAAGCGACAGTCGAAACGCCGGATCCAGAGCTCTGCCGCGTCGGTTGAGCGCCCGCTAAGCGTTGGGGGTCATTAACCTGTTGTTCAAGAAGGCTCGATAGGGTGAAAGCCGGTGGACAGTAAAACACAGCAGGTCCCAGGTCCGGGCTTTTCTGATTCTTTGTCCCAGATCGCAAGAGCACGCCCTTCGCCCCAAGCCACGGTGCCCATTCCATCTCCGATCCGGGAGTTTTTGGGCAGCCGAGGCAGTTCAGCCCGCAGCGACCGCTTCTTTCGCGGGCTGATGATCACCTGCGCGCTTTCAATCTTTGCGATCGTGGCGCTGATTGCGACCGAACTGGTGCTGCGCTCGGAGCTTTCGCTCAAAAAGTTCGGCATAGGCTTTTTCTTCCATTCGGGCTGGGACCCGGTGAGCGGTCGCTACGGTGCGCTGCCGTTTATCTATGGGACGCTGCTTTCCTCTGCGCTGGCGTTGCTGATCGCGGTGCCGCTGGCGGTAGGGCTGGCGGTTTTCCTGACGGAGATGAGCCCGCGCTGGCTGCGTTCGCCGCTGGCCTTCCTGACCGAGCTGCTGGCGGCGATTCCAAGCGTGGTGTATGGGCTGTGGGCGGTGTTTGTGCTGGTGCCGCTGCTGCGGGAGCGGGTGGATCCACTGCTGAGCAAAGGGCTGGGCTGGACGAGCCTCTTTTCCGGCCCGAACTACGGGATCGGCATGCTGGCCGCTGGAGTCATTCTCGCCATCATGATTCTGCCGATCATCTCATCGCTGACGCGCGAGGTGATGAGCGCGGTGCCCTCGGCGCAGCGTGAAGCGGTGCTGGCGCTGGGTGCGACGCGCTGGGAGATGATCCGGATGGGCGTGCTGCGCAATGCACGCATCGGCATCGTGGGCGCGGTGATTCTGGGTTTGGGGCGCGCGCTGGGCGAAACGATGGCGGTCACAATGGTGATCGGAAACCGGCCGGAGATTGCGCGCAGCCTGTTTGCCCCTGGCTACTCGATGGCGTCAGTGATCGCGAATGAGTTTTCCGAGGCCTCGGACGACCTGTACCTGAGCGCGCTCATCGAGATTGGCCTGGCGCTGTTCCTGGTGACGATCGTGGTGAACGCGCTGGCGCGTGTGCTGGTGTGGGCAGTAACGCGCGGTGCGCCGCCGCAAGTGGTATGAGCGGCGGAAGAGGTGAGACAGGGACGATGGACCAGCGACTGACCATGAGCCACGCAACGCGCACGAGGCGCACGCTGACGAATCATCTGGCGACCGGTCTGGCTGTGCTGAGCACCGTCCTGGTGGTCGCACCGCTGGTCGCCATCTTCGCTTACCTGCTCTACAAGGGCGCGAGCTCGCTGAATGTCCCGTTCTTTACGCAGATCCCGAAGCCGGTAGGTGAAGTCGGCGGCGGCATGGCGAATGCAATCGTGGGCTCCGGGGTGGTGCTGGCGATTGCGAGCTTGATCGGTATTCCCGTGGGCATCGCGAGCGGGATCTACCTGGCGGAGTTCGGGCGGGGCAGCCGGTTTGCAACGCTGGTGCGGTTCACGGCCGACGTATTGAACGGCGTACCCTCTATCGTGATGGGAATCGCGGTGTACTCGCTGATCGTGCTGCCGCAAAAGCACTTTTCGGCGCTTTCGGGCGGGGTGGCGCTCGGCATCATGATGATCCCGACGGTGACGCGGACGACCGAGGAGATGTTGCTGACGGTGCCGAACTCGGTGCGCGAGGCGGCGCTTGGGCTAGGCGTGCCGAACTGGCGGTCGGTTCTTTCCATTACGCTCAGGACGGCTTCACCGGGGGTAATCACGGGCTGCATGCTGGCTTTCGCGCGGGTCGCGGGTGAGACCGCACCGCTCCTGTTCACGGCGTTCGGCAACAACTTCTGGAGCAGCAACCTGAACCAGCCGATCGCGGCGCTGCCGCTTCAGATCTACATCTATGCAATCTCCCCCTACGACGACTGGCACCGACTGGCCTGGGCCGGCTCGCTCGTGCTGATCGCGCTGATTGTGGTCTCGGTGGCGCTGGTGCGTTTTGTTGCCGGGCGCGGCATGTTGAAAGGGGCAAGCTGACGTGGGCGTCGGAATCGAGGTCGTCAATCTGGATGCCTGGTACGGGACACACCAGACGCTGTTCAAGATCAACCTCAACGTACCCGCGAACCAGGCGACTGCGCTGATCGGGCCTTCCGGTTGCGGCAAATCGACGTTTGTGCGCTGCCTGAACCGGATGCACGAGACAGCGGCTGCGGGGAGGGTCGAGGGCACGGTGCGCATTGGTACGAGTGACATTTACAAGGACTCGGCGCCGGTCGAGGTGCGGCGCCGGGTGGGCATGGTGTTTCAGCGGCCGAACCCGTTTCCGACGATGTCCATTTACGACAATGTGGCTTCGGGTCTGAAGCTGAACGGCTTTCGCAACCGCAAGGTCATGGATGAGATCGTGGAGCGCTCGCTTAAGCATGCGGCGCTATGGGAGGAAGTGAAGGAAGACCTGCGTAAGAAGTCGGGCGCGAGCCTTTCGGGCGGACAACAGCAGCGGTTGTGCATTGCGCGTGCGCTGGCCGTCGATCCGGAGGTGCTGCTGATGGATGAACCGGCCTCGGCACTTGACCCGGTGTCAACGGCAAAGATCGAGGATTTGATCTTTGAGCTGAAAAGCCAGTACACGATTGTGATTGTGACGCACAACATGCAGCAGGCCGCGCGGGTTGCGGAGCGCACAGGGTTCTTTCTGTCGGGTAAGCTGGTCGAGTTCGACGCGACTCACAAGATCTTTACCAACCCTGGTGACAAGCGGACCGAAGACTACATCACCGGCAGGTTTGGCTGAAATGCGCATTCGTTTTCACCAGAGTCTGGGTGACTTGAAGAGCAGGATCCTGGTGATGGCCGGGATGGCCGAGCAGTCGATTGAGCGCGCGGTGGAAGCGTATCGCACGCGCGATCTCGGGCTGTGCGAGCTGGTGGATCAGACAGAGGTCGCGATCAACCGGTATGAGCGTGAGATCGACCAGATGGCGCTGGACCTGCTGGCGATGGAGCAGCCAATGGCGATTGATCTTCGGTTCATCCTGGCGGTAATCAAGATCAACGCCGATGTGGAGCGGGTGGGCGACTCGGCCGTGAATATCGTGGAGCGGGTGCGGCAGCTGCAGGCGTTTTCCGCCGTAGACCTGCCGGTGGACGTACCGCGGATGGCGGCGCTTGCGACCGATATGGTACGGCGCGCTCTGCAGGCGTTTGTCGAGGGCGATGCAGAGGCAGCGGAGAAGATCCTGGCGCTGGACGACGCGGTCGACAAGTTGAATGGAAGCGCGTACTACGCGCTGCTGAACGTGATGCGCGAACAGCCCCACCTTACCGGGCAGGCGCTGAACGCGCTGGTGATTGCGCGCTCGCTCGAGCGGGTAGCGGATCATGCGACCAACATCGCGGAAGATGTCATCTTCTGGGTGCGCGGTGCGGATGTGCGGCATTACACGCCGCCGGCGAAGGTCGATAGCACGCTGCAGATCTCGGACGCAGGGCCTGAAGCGTAGCAAGGAGCGCGTTCGTTCACTAAAACGAGCGGCCTTCAACTGTCGTTGCGCTTCGCTCAGGATGGCCTCTTCACGAGAAAGGCGCTTCTTGGGCTGCGGCGGACAGCAGGTCCTTCGCTTCGCTCAGGATGACGCTCTCTCGGGTATCCAAAGGTGACGCTCGGAGGGTTATCACTCGGGTGGCTCAGCGGGCCAGCTGAGCAGGTGAAGCAGCTCAGGGAAGTAGAGACCGTAGCGGATGGGCCTGGCTTCAGGTCCGGATGCTGCTGCGAGGGCCGCGCCATAGGCGGCCAGTTGTGGTGCGTAGCGGCTGCGCTGTTCGGCGAGCCAGTTGTCGCGGTGTGCTGGGTGGGTTAATTCTGACAGGCGTACTCCGGTTTTGTAATCGATGATCCACAGGTGGGTGCTGCCCCCATCGCCCGGGGCATTGCCGGCGTAGAAGCTGCGGTCGACGCGCAGGGTGCGGAGGGTGAGGCCGGCGTCAAGGAGCTGCCAGGCGCTCTCAGCAAGCGCGCCGGCATGCGGTGCGAGCAGCCAGCGCCCAACAGGGTCGGCGGCGACGGCCAGTGCGATCCGGGTGAGTTCCGTGGCGGTTGCGCGGAGGCGGTCTGGTGGAAACGCGGCGGCGCGGAGTGTGTGCTCAGCGGCGCGGGCGAGAATGCCGCGCCAGGCAGCACTCTGGCTGGGCGTGCCTGTAGTCATTCGCCGGCGATCCGTGTGATCCGGATGCCTTTGCGGGCTGCTTTCCCGATCTCTCTGCGCAGCGCCTCCCGCGTCTCCGGGCGGAAGCAGGGAGAGTTGGTGGTCGTGCCCCGCAAGCTCGAGCGACGCATGGTGGCTCGCGTTGTTCTGCGCGTCTTCAGCGAAGAGCAGCGCTAAACGTTCGAGCAGCGCGTGCATGGCAGTGCCGCGAGCGCGGGCGGCGAGTGACCCTTCGCTGCGCTCGAACTGTGGCGGCTCGCCGGTTCCTGAGCGCTCACGTCCAGGCAGCGCTACATCCTGCGCCCAGGGATGCGGCTTCCAGCGGGTGGGGAGGCGATCAATCGTCTCCGAGGTGGTCGCCAGGGTGTTCCAACCGGCGTTTTCTCGAGCGATTCCGGTTTGGATCCGCGCGCTCGCAGTGGCGCGCTCGGCGGCCTGGCCCACCGTGCTCCCTGCTTCGGCTTCGTGGTCTGCCTCTACCGAGGCGACAAGAGTTAGGCCGCCTTCAGGCGCTTGCTGCTGCGCCCAGCGAGCCTCCATCTGTGGCGCAAGCGCAGGCCACGCCGCGCCGAGCAGCGAGCTCTTGTCCGGGAAGCCGAGATTGCCGTTGGCCACTGTGACGGTGGCAAACAGATGAAGGCGCAAGCGAGCGCGGGTGCAGGCGACATAGAAGAGCCGCTTGCGTTCGGCGGCTTCGCGAGCCTCCCGCTGCTGCATGACCCACCCGTAGAGCGAATCTCCCTTGTCGATGTCGCGATGGCTGAGCGGGGCGAGCAGAAGCTCCGAAGACGCAGAATCGCCCGCCTGGTCTCCGGTTCGATCAATGTCGCGGGCGAGTGGGGCGCTGCTGCGCTCGAGCATAGCAACCAGTTCGGTCTTGTCGGACGGCTCCTTGCGTTCCAGGCCTGGAAGCAGAACGACCTGAAAGCCTAGGCCCTTCGCTTTGTGGATGGTCATGATCTGCACGCCAAAGCGTTCGCTGACCCGGCTGTCAGGCGCTGCACAGAGCCGGGCGATGCGCCGGTCGAAGTCGCCGCGTAGCACCTCAACGCCGCTGGGCGCAAGGGTATCGAGCAGGCGGAAGAACGCCTCGGCGTTGTCGCGAGCTGTTTCGTTGACGCAGGCAGGGCCGCCAAGGGCCATCCAGGTGCGCTCGAGCCAGGGAGCGAGCGAGCTCTGGGTATCGGTGTGGCGGGTGCGCAGTGCGGTCGAGAGGATCTGCCAGGTGCGGTGCAGGCGGAGCAGGCCGTCCGGCGTGAAAGTGTTCGGCGGCGCGTCAAGTATGGCTTCGATGCGTTCAGGGATAGAACGGCGCAGCAGATCGGGATCGTCGGCGCCGGTGAGCAGATGAAGATCGGCAAGCGAGAGGCCGCACCAGGGTGCGCGCAGAACCGTGAGCCAGGCGACGCGGTGGGCGGGGTGGAGCAGTGCGCGCAGGAGCAGGGTGAGGTCCTGGATTTCGGGCTGATCGGCGAGCGGGTCGAGGTCGACGGCGCGGAAAGGGATGCGCGCCTCTCGCAAAGCGGGCAGGATCGAGAGGAGGTGGCTGCGGGAGCGGACCAGCACAGCGACGCGGTACTCCGGCTCACCCGCAGCTTCGGCGGCGGCGATGCGTGGCAGCTCGTCGAGAAGAATGCGTACTACCTCGGCGGCCTCGCGTCGTCGGGCATCGAGGGTGGCGTTCTGGGCGTCGCTGGCGGCCGTGGACTCAGCGCCGGCCGAGATCGTGGGCTCGTCCGTGGCACCGGGTGCCGCTTTCTCGGCGAAAAAGGTGTGGAGGATCAGCGATTGTGCAGCGTCGAGCCCGGGCGCGGGCGTGCTGTACGCCGGGATGAACTGGTCGGCCCGGCCGCGAGCGGGGATGTGGCCGTCGGGAGTGGACGGGCCGCCGGGAAAGATGCGTGCGAAGTACCCATTGAGCTGGTCGACCAGGGCCTGATGGGAGCGGAAGTTATGGGTGAGCTGTAGCGGTTCGCACGGGTGGCGGCGGCCTTTGCCGCAGGGCAGGCCGTGCGCGCGGGTCTCGTGAAAAAGCGCGACCTCGGCCTGACGGAAAGCGTAGATCGACTGGAGCGGGTCGCCGACAAGGAAGACGGTGCGGCCGTCGCCGTGCTGCCACTCGCGGAGCAGCTCAGCGATGAGGCGGTACTGAGCGCGCGAGGTGTCCTGGAACTCATCGACGAGCAGGTGTTGTTTGTGCTCGCTCTCGAGGAGTCCGCGCATGCTGGAGGGGTCGCGGAGGACCCACTCGGCGGCCTGGGCGATCTCGACGAAATCGACAGTATCCGTTTCTGCGAAGACCAGGCGCAGCTCTGCGGCGGCACGGCGCAGGACGTGGAAGACAGCGAGCAGCGTTTGCCACTGGTCGTCGGAGTAGCCAAGCGGCGGCAGGCTGCGCAGACGGCAGAGAAGCCGGAGCAGGGCTTCGCCGCCGTTGGCGTGCCTCTGGAGGTCGCTGCTGCAGGTCTTGATGAGCTCGATGTACTGTTTGCGCTGGGCTTTTCCGGGACCCGAATCAGCTGGAGGAAAACCAACGGTGGTGTTGAAGCCGCGGCGCCACGCGCCTTTTTCGTCTGCGGTGAGCAGTAGCGAGGCGAGAGCTTCCCATACGGGTCGTTGATCGGGATGGTCGCCGGGCAGGTGATCCAGGGTGCGCAGCAGGCTCAGGTCTATGCTGCGGCCGGGTCGTTCAGCGAGGTTTTCGGCGGCGTAGCGAGCGGCGGTGAGCAGATCGCGCGCAGGCCCGGGCATGGCGGTGAACGCGGCGCGGAGCTCGACCAGGACGCGACCGATCTCATCGGCGAAGGGTTGCTCGAGGCGGCGGCGGACGGCTTGCCAGTCAATGTCGCCGCTGGATGCGTCGGGGCTGGGAAGTGGGAGAATGCCGAGCCATGCATCGCGGCGGGCGAGCATGCCGGCGAGGAGCCGTTCGAGCTCGGGGAGGTCGTTGTCGCGGCGGAGCAGCAGGTGGCGGAGCGAGCGATCGAGCTCGGGGGAGTGCGTGGCTCCGAGAAGCGCAGTGGTGCGCCTCGCAGCCATTGAGTAGAGGGCCTGCGCGTCCTCGGCGGGTTCCAGCGCGCCGCCGAGCCGGGCCAACAGGGGCTGCCCGTGAGCCAGACGCAGGCACAGCGAATCGATGGTTTGCACGTCGAGCCGGTGAGGCTGCTCGAGGAGGCGCCAGCGGAGGGAGTTGGCGTGCTGGAGCGCGGCGCGGGCGAGCGAAAGCTCCTCGCGCTCGCCGGGCACTGGATCGGGCTGCTGGTGGGCGGCCTGGAGGGCGCCGAAAATGCGGTCCCGCATCTCGGCGGTGGCGGCGCGCGTGAAGGTGATGGCGAGGATTTGCTCGGGTTCGTCAACCTCGGCGAGCAGGGCGAGAAAGCGCTGGGTGAGCAGGCTGGTTTTGCCCGCGCCGGCCGGGGCCTGGACGAGAATGGACTGGCGTGGGTTGAGCGCAGCGCGGCGCGCGGGCCGGTCGTCTGCGCCGCCTGCGGGTGCGTCTTTGCGCTCGTCAGGCTCGCTGCTGGAGTCAGCCTGGCCGGCAGGTTCGGCTGGGATGGCGAGCACGCGCAAGGCCTGGTCGGGCCCGGCGTCGCCCCCGGTCCGTGAGGGGGTGGCTTCGGGTCCGACCAGGAAGAGTGATGATTGACGTTCAGCCATAAGCCTCAGTGCCGGAGCCGGAGTCAGTGCCGGAGTCAATGTCAGCGGCGATGTCGGAGTCGATCTCGGGTGCGGCGCTACCGGCGGCTCGTTTAGAGCGGATACGACAAAGGCCATGCAGGCCGCAGAGCTTGCAGGTTTGATTCCCGCGCTTTGGGTTGACGGGGGCGGAGCCCGTGGCGAAGTCGGTGGCGAGTGACTGGAGGGCGTGAGACCACTCGTCGCGGGTGGCAGGGGTGAGCTGCCCGCCGGCCTTCGTGGACGGGCTGTCGAGCTGGGCTTCCGGGTCGTCGGCGAGGCCGCAGAGGCGGGTCTTGCCTTTGCCGACGCGGATCTGTGCGAAGGCGATGCCGGCTACGTCCGGGATGCCGCCGTAGAGGGCGTAGATCGGCAGCTGCGGCTCGTCAGGGCGGTTTCCGCTCCAGAGGCCGGGTCGGATCGTGGCCGAGGTTTTGTAGTCGAGGATGAGCTTGCCTCCGGCAACCTGGTCGATACGGTCGGCGCGGAGGTTCAGGCGCAGTGGACCCAGACCTGCTTCGGGCGCGGTGGGTATCCGGATGTCAGCCAGCCGCTGTTCGACAGCGAGGACTTGAAAAGGCGCGCGGTCCTGCTCGGCCGCAAGCCACCAGAGCAGGCGATTGCGGAGGCGGCGCTGCTCAAGCGCGAGATAGGTGGTGCGCCAGGGGTCGCCGGCGGCTGCGTAGAGCTCGCGGGCGAAGCTGCGGCCGATGGCAGCGTCGAGAAGAACCTCGACGCGGTTCTCATTGATGGCCTGGACCAGGTCGGCCTGAGAGTACAGTCGGTCGGGCTGTGCGTTGAGGTCTGGTGCGTTTGTGGCAGAGATGTCGGGAGAGGGCGACCAGAGCTCCTCGAGAGTGCGGTGCAGGAGAGTGGCGCGTTCGCGCGCGTCGAGGCCCCAGGACTCCTCCTCAAGCGGCGTCGCGCCGAGGCGTTTCGCGGCGAAGCTTTGGAAACCGCACGCGGCCTGTCGCTTGAGCACTTCGGTGCCGCCGGCGACGCGGCCTGCAGGCCAGGCTGGAGGGAGCGGTAGCTCGGCCTCGGAGACCAGCTCGCAGGCGGAGCCAAGCAGGGCAGCTGGGACGGTGGCCTCAGAGTACGGAAGAGCGCTGAAGATGACGGCGAGGAGAGGCGAAGGACGAGTCGCGAGAGTCGCGGACTGCTGCGCGTAGCTGCAGACGACCTCAGACGCGACGACACGACGAAGCTGGTCGCTCGCGAGTTCGAGATCGAGCTCGGGCCGGGCATGGGGCATGCCGGCGTCGTGCTGCACGCCGGGAGCGAGCAGGGGATGCAGGCGGCCGCGCGGCGGCCAGCGATCCTCAGTCATTTGAAGCAGCCAGATGGCGTCAAAAGGCAGGCCAGCGGATTCGGCCAGGCCGAGGATCTGCACGGGGGCACTGTGCGACTCGGTGGTGAAGAGCGTGTTCTGGGCATGGCTGAGCAACTGCCGGACAAAGGCGCTCCAGGGGATGGGCGTCGCCGAGACATCGAGCTGCGCCATCTCCTCGATCAGCGCGAGCCAGCGCTGCTGAGCCTGGTAAGTGGCGGAGCCGAGCTCGCGGTAGCCGGGCCAGCCGAACAAGGTGAGCTGCTCTATGGCAGCCTCGGACCACTCGGCCCAGGTGCGATCGCGGGTTCCCCGGCGGGTCGCCTGGATCCATAAATCGGCGGCGTGGAGTCGCTGGGTGAATGCGGGTGGGAGCAGCGGCTGCCGGCCGGAGTGGTTTGCCGCGCCGCGCCGCAGGGTGGCGAGGCTGATTTCAGTTGAGAGCAGGCCGGCCTCCCGGAGGCGCCGGTCGGTTTCCGCCAGCTCGCGGGACTCAGCCTCTGTGGCGGCGAGAAAGCCGCCGGTGAGCAGGCTGGTGAGCTCGGCGGCGGGCAGTGGCCCGGTGAGCCAGCGCAGCAGCAGGCATGCCGAGGCAACGAGGGGAACGCCGGCGAGCGGGCTGCCGAGCGAGAACTCGTAGGGCGTGAGCAAACCGCTGCTGCCAGATGCCTGGCCAAGACCGCAGGAGGCTTCCGGGAGCAGGACACGGCGGAAGACGCGGTCGAGTTCGGCGCGGCACCCGGCAAGTTCGGGGACGAGGATGCCGATACGGCAGGTAGGGTCCTGCGCCAAGTGGGCACGGACCCAAAGTGCGCAGGCCTGCATCTCCTCGCGCTCGTCAGCTGCCGGCAGCAGGGTCTGCCTGGTGGCAGGTGTGCTTGTGGGGGCGTGCTGGACAACGGTGCCGGCGTGCTCGAGCGACTGGAGAAGCTGCCGCTGCGCGGGGGTAAGGCGATCGAAGCCGACCAGAAGCAGCTCCGGCGGCAGCTGCCGGGCGGCGTAGAGCGCGGCGACGTGGGAACGGAGAGTGGCCTCAAGGCTTCCGCGTGGCAGCACGTTGAGTGCGGCGCAACGCCGGTCGAAGAGCTCGGCCCAGGTGAGGAAGTGTTCAGCGTCCTGGTGTGCAGCGGCCCAGGACGCGCGGCGGCTGCTGTGGGCAGTGTAGGTGTCAAGCAGGGCGTACGCGCTTTGCGCAAGCCTCGCAAGGCGCTCGGGGGAGACGACGAGCGCGCCCTGCGTCTGGAGGGCGGCGTGCTGGATCTCTGACCAGAGATGCTGCTCCTGGAGCGGGCTGAGCATGAGCGGCATGGGCCGCCGGATCGAGACTTCCTCGTAGAGCGAGAGCAGCCAGCCGGACCAGTCGCGGATGGCTGGGGCGCGCCAGCTACGGGCGCCGGTGAGGCTGGCATCCTCAGCGTGGGCGCGCTGCAGGGCGCGGGCGGCGCGGGCGGAAGCGGTAAGGACAAGCGCGCCCCGGGCGAGTGCAGAGCCGACAGCGCCAGGTAGCCGTGGGGAGGCGGGCACAGAGACCAGTGTAACGGGCGTGGTGGTGGTGTTTGCGGTTGAAAACAGGGGTTGGAATGGCGCCTGCATAGGCGCGAGGGCGTAGGTGGAACCGTTTGGATCTCCGACCTTCGGACGCTTCGCCCAGGATGAGCCTGAATGGTTGCGACAAGGCTGGCGAACACGCCATATAAACTGGGCGGGTGGCTACCTTTTTTCGATCTGCCTCTGCAGCCCTGCTGTGCGCCGCGCTCCTGATGACCGGTTGCCGACAGGCCCCGGTTGCGAGTGCCGGTCCGGTGCGGCACTACCCGATCCACGGCAAGGTGGTGGGTACCAATGCCGAACAGGCTGAGGTGGAGCTGGACGCGGCCGCGGTGCCGGGCTTTATGGACGCGATGACGATGCCTTACAAGCTGAAGGATCCGGCTGTTCTGCGCGGTATTCACCGGGGCGACCAGATCAGCGGCATGCTCGATGTGGATGGGAACGGGACCTTGCTCGAGAGCGTGAAGGTGACCGACGCGACAAAGGAGATTCGCGAGCTGGACCCGCAGGTGCTGGCGAAGCCACTGGTTCCGGGAGAAGCGGTTCCGGACTTTGCACTGCTGGACCAGAGCAACAAGACGGTGCACCTGAGCGACTTTCATGGGAAGCTGCTGCTGGTGACATTTATCTATACGCACTGTCCACTCTCGGAGTACTGCCCTCGGATGAGCCACAACTTTGCCGATATCGACAAGGCGCTAGCAAGCGCGCCGGCGCTCTACGACGGCACGCACCTGCTGAGCATCTCGTTTGACCCGCAGCGGGACACGCCTGCGGCGTTGCGCTCGTATGGCGGCGCGTACACGGGCAAGTACACGAACGAGACCTTCGCGCACTGGACGTTTGCTGTGCCGAGGCAGGCAGAGCTGGAGCCGGTGTTGCGCTTCTTTGATGTGGGCGCGGTGCCGGCACCGGGCAATACGCTGACGCATACGCTTTCGACGGTCGAGATCGGGCCGGATGGACGGGTGATGAAGTGGCTGCCGGGTAATAGCTGGACGGCTGCACAGGTGATGGCCGATGTGCAGCACGCGCTGGGAGGCCACGCTTGATCGCGATCCTGATGGGCGTGACCGGTACGGGCAAGACGACGATTGCCCACGAGCTGGTGGAGCGCACAGGCTGGGAGTTCGCGGAGGGGGATGATTACCACTCGGAGGCGAATGTCGCGAAGATGAAGGCGGGCGTGCCGCTGACAGATGGTGACCGCGAGCCGTGGCTCGAAGCACTGCACGGTGTGCTTGCTGGCTGGGTGCAGACGGGAAAGAGTGGAGTGATGACCTGCTCGGCGCTGAAGCAGAGTTATCGCGACACGCTGACAGAGGGTCTGCCTAAGGGAGAAGTGCACTTTGTGTTGCTGGAGGCGCCGAAACAGGTGCTGGTAGACCGGCTGGAGCATCGAACGGGGCACTTCATGAACCCGGTGCTGCTGGACAGCCAGCTGGCGACGCTTGAGATCCCGGAGGACGCGGTGGATGTTTCGGTGGTGGGAACCCCCGAGCATTCGACTGAGCAGATTGTCGAGAAGCTTGGTATCGCAGCAAAGAAGTAAGCGCCGCGCGAGCAGTGCCGTGAGGGCGACCCGGTAAGATAAGTCTGACGTAAGACGGGACGTTCACTATGGCCAGAGTTACTATCTTTTTCGGCATCATCCTTATTCTGCTGGGTGTGCTGACGTACATGCAGACCGGCAGCCAGTTTCCGACCTCGCTGATTCCGGCTTACCTTGGCGTAGTGCTGGCGATACTAGGCGCACTGTCGCGGACGACGGATTTGAAGCGCCGGGCGCTCTACATGCATATCGCGGTAACCCTCGGGCTGCTGGGCTTTCTGAGCACGGCGAAGTCAATCGTGGACTACGTGCGCATGAAGAATGGAATGCAGGTGAAGTTCCCGGTGGCCGTAGAAGAAAAGGCGGCGATGGCCTGTCTGCTGCTGGTGTTCGTGCTGCTGTGTGTGCGCACTTTTATCCAGGCGCGGCAGGCCAGACAGGCGTCCGCTTGAGCTCGATGCGTAGCAGCCGCGGCGGAGGGATGGCGATCAACGCGGAGCGCAGCGGCGGCACGCGCAGCGCGACGCGCGCGGCGGCGGGCGAGCAGCCGAAACGCAAGCCGGACCTGAAGAAAGTGCTGCCGGAGGTATGGCGGCTGGTGCGGCCAAGGCGCTTTCTGCTGCTGTTCGGGCTTCTGCTTGTGATCATCAGGAGTGGCGCCAGCCTGGTGCTGCCGCTCACAACGAAGACGCTGCTGGACCGGGTCTTTCCGCCGCTTCATCCGCATCCCCAGCTGCTGCTGCCTCTGGTTTTGATTGTCTTTGCCGCGACCGCGGTTCAGGCTGTCACTTCTTACTCGCTGACACAGCTGCTCTCGAAGGCAGCGCAGCGCATGATTACCGAACTGCGCGAGCAGGTGCAGCAGCACATCGGGCGGCTACCGGTCGGGTTCTACGACGCAAACCGGACGGGCGTGCTGGTTTCACGCATCATGACAGACGTTGAAGGCGTGCGGAACCTGATCGGCACCGGGCTCATCGAGTTTGTCGGCGGCATCGCGACGGCTGTGTTCGCCTTTGCCTTTCTGCTCCACGCGAGCCCGCGTATGACGCTCCTACTCTTTCTGATCCTTGGTGCATTCATTTTCATTCTGCAGCGCGGTTTTAAGACAATCCGCCCGATCTTTCGCGAGCGCGGCAAGATCAACGCCGAGGTGACCGGGCGGCTTACAGAGTCACTGGGCGGCGTGCGAGTGATCAAGGGCTACCATGCGGAGGCGCGCGAGGCGCAGACCTTCTCGGCCGGCGTACACCGGCTGCTCGACAATGTGATCTCGTCGCTGACCGCCACGAGCCTTTTATCGCTCTCGGCGACCGCAATCCTCGGCATTGTCGGTGGACTGGTGATGCTTTTCGGTGGGCACGAGGTGCTCGCCGCGCACATCAACGGCAGCGCTGCCGGCCATGCGCACGGCTTAAACTCGCCGGGCAGTTATTTCCAGTATGTCGGAGTGCTGGCGTTCATGATCGCACCGATCTTCCAGGTAGTGAATGTCGGGACGCAGCTGACGGAGGCGCTGGCCGGGCTGGACCGCACGATGGAGGTGCTGGGCGAGCGCGAAGAGTTCGGCGACCCGAAGCGGCAGAAGCAGATTCCGCCGATCCGGGGCGAGGTGGTGTTTCGCGATGTACGCTTCGCGTATGAGGCGGACAAGACGGTGCTGCACGGGATTTCGTTTGTAGCCAAACCGGGGACGGCGACGGCGCTGGTGGGCTCGTCAGGCTCCGGCAAGAGCACGATCATTTCGCTGATCTGCGGCTTTCATCTGCCGAGCTCCGGTGAAATCCTGGTGGACGGCTATGATCTGGCAGGGGTGGACCTAGCGAGCTATCGCTCGCAGCTGGGCGTAGTGCTGCAGGAGTCGTTTCTTTTCGACGGGTCCATTCGCGACAACATCGTCTTCTCACTGCCGGATGCGAGCGAAGAAGAGTTTCTGCACGCGTGCCGGGTCGCGCGCGTGGATGAGTTCGCAGAGCGTTTTGACGAGGGCTACGACACGATTGTGGGCGAACGTGGTGTGAAGCTGTCGGGCGGTCAGCGACAGCGGCTTTCCATTGCGCGCGCGTTGCTGGCGAACCCGCGACTGCTGATCCTCGATGAGGCGACTTCCTCGCTCGATTCGGAGAGCGAGGCGATGATTCAGCAAGGGCTGAACACGCTGATGCAGGGGCGTACGACGTTTGTGATCGCGCACCGGTTGTCGACGATCCGCAAGGCTGACCAGATCCTGGTGGTTGAGGCTGGCGAGATCGTCGAGCGCGGCACGCACAGCTCGCTGTACGCGCTGGGCGGGCGCTACTGGGAGCTGTACACGCGGCAGCATGGGATCGAGGAGAATCTGTTTCTTGCGCCAGGTGAAGGGGATGCGGAGGCGGTCGCTAAATAAGACCAAGATCGCCTGCGGATGCTTGGTGGCGCGTCTTCTTTGGTGTCCTGGGCACTTACTTTTGCGCTGCTATGCTCTGTGCCATGTACTTTGATCCTGCGGCCGGCTCGGACCAGGCGCTGCTTATTACCGAGCAGCTGCTGGTGTTTGCGACGGTGGTTGGGTCAGTCGGCGCGCTGCCTTCCTTTATCGAGTTCATGACGGAGCGCCGCAAGCGCAAAGAGCGGATCGATCTTTCGCTTGAGGACGAGCCGGTTGAGGCCCTGCGGCCCCGGCTTGCAGGCATGGATGAGCTGCTGCGGTCGATCGAGGACCTGGTGGACCGTGCGCGGCATCCGGCCGTGTACGAAGACATCAAGATCGGCAACGAGGTATTGATCATCGGGCCGCACCAGAGTGGGAAGAAGTCGCTGGCGCAGAAGATCGCGAAGCTGACGGGCATGGAGCGGCTAGTCACGGTGTACAACCCGCGCGACTCGGATGCACTAGCGCAGGCAAAAAGTCTCGTTCGCGGTTACAAATGGCAGAAGATCATGCTGCTGCTGCCACGGATCGATCTGGCTTACAAGGAAAGTGATCCGGAAGTGCTCGCCGAGCTTGATGCGCTCATCGAGAGCACCTCCGAGCGGGAGAACGTGCTTGTGGTCGCAACGGCTACCACGTTTGTTCCGGATTCAGACCTGGACAATACCTTCGGGATCAAGCTGGTGCTGCCCGGCGCGGAGGTGCTCGAAACGGAGCGCCGGGAGATACCGGAAGATGCGCAGCGAATGTTCGCGGCGGTGGCGCGTTTTTACCTGAGTGAAGCACGCCGGCGCGGATTTATGCTGGCCGGGATGAGTGATTCAGAGTTTTGCGCGCGGGTTCTGGAGGGCGCGATGAACCCGGCGGAGATTGAGGACATTGTGGTGCTGTGCGAGACGACTGCGCTGTTTCGGCGAAGGACGAAAATGTCAGAGCAGCTGGTAATCACGCCGGAGATCCTGGAGACAGCAATCGAGCGGGTGATTGTGGGGTAGGGAGCGGTTGGTTAGTCGCTGTCGCGAAAAAGCCTTGCAAAAAGCTTCTGGACGTCGATGTCTGTTGCTGCGACTCCAAGATGAGTTTTTTCGATCCGGGCTTTGTTCAGGTATAAGCCGGGTTATCGTGCGGCCGCTTGGAGCGTGGCGGCGCAGCGGTTGAGGGCATCTGTGATGACGGCTAGCTGCTGCTGAGCGACCTCAACGTTCTTCGCGTCGAGGGCCTCGTTGACACCGGGGATGACGACAGCGGCGTAACCGGTGTACTGGCCGGGAGCGTAGATGGTGTGCTTGTACCAGCTGCGGTTCGGTAGGCCGCTGGCGGCGAGCAAATCGGACTCGGCGGCGCGCAAAGCGCTGTTGAGTGCGGCGTTTCCTGAAGCGGGGGCACTGGCCTGCCGGGTATGTACAGCCTGGGCGGCAGCAAGCATCTTCTGCGCCGCGGCGTTGGCTGCTGTTGTGTCCAGCGTGAGCCCGGCTTCGCGAGCCTTGGTACCCGCCTGGTCGATATACTCGGCGATCTCGTCCGCGTAGGTCACGTAGTCATACGGGAGCACATCGGCATCCGCCATGTGGAGCACTTCGAGGCCGAAGACACGGGCCTGCTGCTGCTCGTAGACAAAGGTCGGGTCAGCAAACTTGGTAAACCATGCATAGTTATCGAAGACTGAGTGGTACACGCCGTAAGGGCCGTCGGAGCCAATGTCCGTAGCAGGAACGCCGAGGTGTTGCAGGAACGGCGTGTAGTCGGAGCCGGAGCCGAGATCGCCGATCCTGACCGGATCGGTGCTTTTGCCGGCGCCGGGACGCTGTTCGTTGAAGCCGTTGTTTGTCTGGCGGCCGCGCTGGTTCTTCTGCGAGTCGAGCCAGGCGTCATAAACGGTCGGGCTCTTCGGGCTCGGAACCTCCCGGGTGATGGAGCGGATGAAGTCCTTAAGCGAGGGCACGGCAGAGGCGTTGAAGTCAGGCCCAGAGACACCGACATCGACGTTGAAGTAAGCAGCGGCGCCCGCAAGCTGTTTTGCGTGGTCCTCAGCCCACTCAGTCGAGCCGATCAGGCCTTCTTCTTCCGCGTCCCAGCTGGCGAAGACAATGCGGCGCCTGGGCTTCCAGCCTTCTTTGAGCAACACGCCAACGCCGTGTACTGCTTCAAGCATGGCTGCGGTACCGCTGTTCGGGTCGACCGCGCCGTAGGTCCAGGCGTCACGGTGGTTGCCGGCGATTACCCAGCTGTCCGGGTCTTCCTTGCTGCCGGGGCCGGGGTCAACCGAGCCGGTGACATCCCAGATGGTGCGGTAGGCGTACTCCTCGTGGAGCTCGAGGTGTACGGTAACCTCAGCCGCGCCGCCGACGTGGTAGTGGAAGGGCAGCGCGCCCTGAAAGCCCGCAGGCGCGCCGGGGCCGCCCATGTTGGCGAGGATGGGCTCTGCATCGTGGTAGGAGATGGGCAGCGACATAATATGGGGCTGGCTGGGAGCCTTGTCGGGCGAAATGCGCTGTGACTCAGGCAGATCGGGCGTGGACGCTACACCGGGCGTGGTGACGTCGCCCGAGTACTGAAACATGTACTGGATTGAGCCGCGCTGCACACCGGTCTCCGGCCGGTAAGGGCCCTCGGGATACATATCGCCACGGGTGTAGCCATCGTCGGCGGGGTCGGAGTAGATGAGGACGCCGGCGGCTCCATGCTCCTGGGCGATGTAGGCCTTGACGCCGCGGTAGTTGGTGCCATAGCGGACGAGGACGATCTTGCCTTTGACCGAGATGCCGAGTGCGTCGAGCTTGGCGAAGTCGGCCGGTGTGCCGTAGTTGGCGTAGACGACGGGTGCGGTCACGTCGCCGGAGGCTGAGGAGCTGTTGAAGCCGGGTGTGATGCGCGGATCGCTCTGGAACGGGTCGCTGGAAACGTGCTCGGGCGTCGGACCCTGCAGGAGGACCTTGCCGTCCTTGCTGAGCACGGTGAGGTGCTGCACGCCGGGATGGTTGAGCCAGGCGACGTATTTCGTGATCTTGGTGTCAAGGCCGGCGGCCCTGAACTTATCGGCCACGTAGAGGGCGGTTTTGTAGTCCTCAGGGCTGCCGGCGATGTGCGGCTCCGCGGTGAGAGTTTTCAGCTCCTCGCCGGCGAGCTTCGCATCGGGCACGGCGAGGAAGTCGCGATCCCACTTGGCCTGCTCTGCGGTGAAGTCGTGGAAGCCGAAAACCTGCTGCGGGAGCGCGGGCATAGAGGACGTGGTGCCGGCCTGCGGGCTAGGGATGGCGGCGAGCGAGATCCCGACGGCTGCAAGGGGGAGAAGAACAACGGCGATGCGGAGGGGCAAGCGGCGGCGCTCCTGGAGAGGGATGCAACTGAGTGTACTGTGCCGGGCAGGCTCATATCGCGAGACAGCGCGGCTGATAGAAGAGCGGCTGTCTGGCCGGCTGCAAGGGATGGCTGCCTAGCTGAGCTCGTGTGACTCCCCGGGCGCAGTCAACCATAGGCGAGCTAGATGGTGGCGACCGGCTGGGCACAGTGCGCGCAGCGGACAGCAGCAAGCGGGATGTCGCTGAGGCACTGTGGGCAGGGCCGGGTGGTTGGAGCGGCCGGCGTGTTCAGGTGCAGGCGCTTCATGACAGTGTTGACCGGCAGGATGACGAAGAAGTACACGGCGGCAGCTACGAGCAGGAAGTTAATGGTCTGGGTGAGGAAATCGCCGTACTTAAACACGCCGCCATGCAGAACAAAGCTGAACTTTGTGAAGTCCGGCTTACCGACGCTGGCAGCGATGACTGGGTTGATGAAGTCGTCGACCAGGGCGGTCACAATCTTGGTGAACGCGGCACCGATGACGACGGCCACGGCAAGATCGAGAACATTGCCGCGCAGGATGAAGTCGCGAAAACCTTTGAGCATGGGGCACTCCCTAACAGTGTCTTTTAGCGATGTAGTGCATTGAGCTGCACGGCGGCGCTCGCAAGCAAACTACATGCCGCCCGGCACAACGGCAAGCGAATGCTGGTAACCCTTACCGGCCTTTTGAGCTGGGTACGAGCTGGCCTGGATGAAGCTGCTGCTGCACGTCCACGCAGGGCTTCCGGTACTCCGCGATGAACCGGGCGCTCAGGAAAAAGGCAAGTGCGGCCAGGATGGCGGAGGAGCCGGCGATGCGGAGGTCTTCGCCAAGCGTGCGGGCAGTGGAGAGCGCGCGAAAGCTGAAGACGAGCAGGGTGGCGGCACACACGGCGAGCGCGGCGAGCTCCGGGAGCTGTTCGCAGAAGACCGAGGAGCGCTGCGGCCAGGTCAGATAGACTACGGCCGCAGCCAGCAGGGCAGCGAGCAGCAGCAGGGCTGCATGAGGAAGACGCTTCCCGCCGATATTTCGCCGGCGCGCGCGGGTCAGCCGCATCGCCTACCCAAGTGCGCCCCGAGCGGCTGCAACCGGCCCTGCGTCGGGGGGTGCAAGCCGCTTGCCGAAGAAAAGAATGTCAACGAGAGGGCTGTCGTTGTAGGATGCAATTTCCTGAAAGCCGAAGGAGCTGTACATCGCAACCGCCTCCCTCATGGATGCCAATGTATCGAGCAGGATCTCGCGATAACCGGCGGCTCGGCCCGCATGGAGGACGGCGGTGATGAGGGCGCGCCCGACGCCAGCGCCCCTTGCGGATGGCCGCACGTAGAGGCGCTTCATTTCGCAGGCACCTTGCTCATGGAAGGGTCGAAGTCCGACGCAGCCAATGGGAAGGCCGTCGCTGGTTCGGGCGAGCAGCAGCTCGCCGGCTGGCGGCGCGTATTTGCCGGGCAGGCCAGTGAGCTCATCGTCGAAGTTCTGGAAGCTTAGGTCCAGATGGAGCGAGGCGACGTACTCCTCGAAGAGCTCCCGGATTGCGGTGAGCTCCTGAGGAGTACGAACTGGATGAATTTGAATCTTCATGCCCCGGCCATGTGGGAGTTCAGGCAGAAAGCGGCGTGCCGGCCGCGGCGGCTGGGGTAGCACCGGCTTCCATTGCCGCAACGGAGGCGACAGAGGGCGAATGGATGACGCCCCGTTCGGTAATGATGGCGGTTACATACTTTGCGGGAGTCACGTCGAAGGCGGGATTTTCTATTTCCACGTTGTGGGGAGTCTGCTGGCGTCCGCCATGGTGAGTGACCTCGCTGGCGGCGCGCTGCTCGATCTCGATGTGGTCGCCGTCCGGCGTTTCCGTGTCAACGGTGGACCACGGGGCAGCGACGTAGAAGGGGATGCCGTGCTCCCGCGCGAGGATCGCCACCGCGTAGGTGCCGATCTTGTTGGCGACGTCGCCGTTCGCGGCGATGCGATCCGCGCCGACGATGACGGCGTGGATCTTGCCCTGCCGCATCAGCGTGGCAGCCATGTTGTCGCAAAGCACCGTCGTGGGAATGCCGTCGTGCATCATCTCCCAGGCGGTGAGCCGCGCACCCTGCAGAAAGGGCCGGGTTTCATCGGCATAGACGCGCAGAGTGCTGCCCGCAGCGACAGCCGAGCGGATGACGCCGAGAGCGGTGCCGTAGCCGCAGGTCGCGAGCGCGCCTGCATTGCAGTGCGTGAGCACGCCGCCCTGCGAGGGCAACAGCGGGGCGCCGTGGACGCCCATGGTTTCGCAGGCGTCGATGTCCTCGCGGTACATGCGTTGCGCCTCGTGGACGAGGTCCTGCTGGATGGAGGCGACGGTTGCGCCGGGTGCGGCAGCGAACGCTGCAAAGCGGCTGCGCATGCGGGCAATGGCCCAGAAAAGATTTACGGCAGTTGGCCGGGTCGCGGCGAGCGTCGCGCAGATCTGCTCGAACTCGGGGCGGAGCGCGTCGAGGTCCTGCGCGCGGCTCCCGAGAACGCCCAGCGCCACTCCCATGGCTGCCGAGACGCCGATGGCCGGGGCGCCACGTACGACCATGGTGGTGATGACCTCAGCTACCTGCTGGTAGCTGGTCGCGAGGACGTAGGTCTCTTCCAGAGGAAGCCTGGTCTGGTCGAGGAAGCGGACGCCCCCGGTAGTCCATTCGAGAGTAGGTATCATGAGTCCCCAGTTTACCCGGTGCGGCTGCCTGGCCGTCCCGGAAGCAAGCTCGGCAGGGATGCGCTCACCTATACTCAAGCCATGTTTGCGTCCCTGCGTTTCCTTTGGAATGCGACTCGCGGCTCGCGACTGCGGCCGTGGCGGAGCGCGTACGTCCGGTGGCGGATCGAGACTTACTCGGGGATGCATGCGGATGCGATGACCGCGCTTGATGTAGTGCGCTTTACCTGGCGGGAGCGCCGGCAGCTGCTGCGCTTTCTGCGCTGGACCGGGGAGATGCAGAAAGGGAAGTCGAAAGGGTTGCGGGATGCGTGAGGAGCTCGGGATCTTCCGGGTGCTTCGGCGGTACAGCCCGACAACACGCGTTCGCGCGCTGCTGGCGTGGCTGCTCTGGGCCGGATGCGCGGTGTATGGGCAGGCTCCGCAGAGCTCGCCGCCAGTGCCACCGACCGCTATTTCGCCAGCGGGAGCAGATACCGCGACTGCGCCGCAGGAGCCGACCCTGCGGGTGAACACAAATTTGGTGCTGGTCCCGACACTGGTGGAGCAGAAAGATGGCAAGGTAGTGTACGGGCTCGGTGCCGATGCGTTCTCGCTGACCGACAATGGTGTGCCGCAGCGGTTGCATGTCGATGATGACCTGGACACGACGCCGGTTTCGCTGGTGGTGTGCCTGCAAAAGGGCCGCACGAGCGAGCTCCAGTTTGAGAAGTTCGCGCGATTGGCACCGCTGCTGAACCTGTTTCTCGGCGACGGCAATGGCGAGGTGACGCTGCTCGAGTTCGACTCGCAGCTGGAGTTTCGCGAGAATTGGACAAAGGACACGGATCTGCTGCAAAGCGATCTGGAGCGGCTGGAGCCGGGCGACGGCGGGGCGGCAGTGCTGGACGCGGCCGGCGATGCGATCGACCTGCTGGAGCAGCGCCCGCCGGAGCGTCGGCGCATCCTGCTGCTGTTGAGCGAGTCGCGTGACCACGGGAGCAAGCGTGTAACCGCGCCGGAGCTGGTGGAGCGGATCGGCACGAGCAATACGCTGGTGCTGAGCCTGACCTGGTCGCCGGCCAAGGCTGAGTTTCTGGATCAGCTCGTTAACCCAGGCTCGGGATCGCTGCTTTCGCTCGTCGCGCTCGCAGCGAACGCGATGAAGGCGAATGCGGCTCGCTCGCTTGCCGTAATGAGCGGGGGCGAAGCGATGAGCTTCACAAGCGAACACGCTTTTGAGGACCGGGTGGCAGAGATGGCCAGCCATGCGCGTAACCGCTATATGCTCACTTTTCATCCGACCGAGCTGACGCCGGGCCTTCACAGGCTGCAGGTGGGCTTGAAGGGCGACCTGCCGGCAAGGGTCGTGGCCCGTACGGATTATTGGGCGATCAACGACGCTGCGGCTGACAAGGCGGCCGGGCAGAGGTAAGTGCGCCAGAAACTGAAAACACAGGGAGTGAAAAGAATGGGCGAAACAGTGAAGCTGCATGCGGCCGATGGGCACACCCTGGATGCGTATGTCGCCAGTCCGGAAGGAACGCCGAGAGCTGCCATTGTGGTAATCCAAGAGATCTTCGGGGTGAATCACCATATCCGTTCAGTCGCTGACCGGCTGGCCGGCGAAGGCTACCTGGCAATCGCCCCGGCGCTGTTCGACCGGTACGAGCGCCGCTTTGAGGTAGATTATGACGAGGCTGGCGTAGGGCGCGCGATGAGCCTGCTCCCGAGGCTGAAAATGGAGTGGAGCGCTGCGGACACGCTAGCCGCGGTCGAGTATGGGCGGGATGAGTACAAGACGAGGGTGGGCGTCCTGGGCTTCTGCATGGGCGGCAGCATCGCCTGGGCGGCTGCAGCGCACATGCCGGTAAGCGCGGCGGTGGGTTACTACGGCGGCTACATCGTCAAGTTCAAGGACATACCACTGCATGCGCCGGTGTTGCTGCATTTCGGCGCGCAGGACAATCACATTCCGTTAAGCGACGTCGAGCAGATCAAGGCGGCCCATCCCGAGGTGCCCGTGCATGTGTACGACAACGCGGGACACGGTTTCAGCAACGATGAGAGGGAGAGTTACAGCAAGCCGGCGGCCGAGGAGGCCTGGAGCCGGACGCTGTCGTTCCTTGGCGAGCAGCTTGGCGAGCGGCGCGAGAACACAAGGGCGGGGCAGTCCTGAACGCGCAGCTTGCGGGGATTTTGCTGCGTCCTCGTCCACGCTGGCGCATCTACGCTTCATAGTTTTCTAGAATCAGGCCGCCGCTGCGGCGGCATCGCGGAGAGTGCATGGCAGGGGAGTATGACGCGAACTGGCGGCCAAGGGTCAATCCCTGGCTGATCGCTGCGACTGTCGCGCTTGCGGCATTTATGGAGGTGCTGGACACCTCCATCGCGAATGTGGCGCTCCCATACATCGCGGGCGGTCTAGGTGCGAGCGAGGATCAGAGCACCTACGTTCTGACCTCGTATCTCGTAGCGAACGCGATCGTGCTGCCGATGGGCGGCTGGGCGTCCAGCGTACTGGGCCGGAAGCGCTTCTTCATGAGCTGTATCGTGCTCTTCACGGCCTCGTCCTTTCTATGCGGTATCGCACCTTCGCTGGGGGTGCTGCTGGTTTGCCGAGTGGCGCAGGGAGCAGGCGGCGGCGGTTTGCAGCCCATGGCGCAGGCCATCATGGCGGATTCCTTTGAGCCCTCGAAGCGCGGCCTGGCATTCGCACTATATGGGCTGGTTGCCGTTCTCGCCCCATCGATCGGGCCGACCATCGGCGGCTGGCTCACCGACAGCTATAGCTGGCGATGGATCTTCTACATCAATCTCCCAGTCGGCATTCTGGCATTTTTTCTAACGAACAGCCTGGTCGAGGAGCCACCCTGGGCCAGCTCGAGTCTGAAGAACTTCTTTCGCGTCGACTATATCGGCATTGCGCTGCTGGTGCTCGCGATGGGTTCGCTCCAGATTGGGCTCGATAAGGGCGAGGAGTGGGACTGGTTCGGCTCTCACGCCATCGTGACTCTCACGATCATCTTTATCACCTCCTTCTTCGGATTGATTGCCTGGCAGTGGTGGGGCGCCAAGACGCCCCTTATGGAGCTGCGTCTCTTTAAGAGCAGAAACTTCGCGGTGTGTTGCTTTCTGATGCTGCTGACCGGTGGCCTGCTGAATGCAACCACCGTGCTGCAGCCCCAGTATCTTCAGACGGAGGTAGGCTATACCGCCCTGAACGCCGGCCTCTCGCTCACAGCCGGTGGCGTCGCTCTTCTGTTTGTCATGCCACTGGCCGGTCAGGCGGTCACACGGTTTCCGGCACGAAATGTGATTGCTGCTGGCTTCTGCTGTTTCGCCGTGGCTTACTGGCTCACCGCGCGGCGCTTTGGCCTGGGTATCTCGTTCTCTACCGCATCTTGGCTGCGTGTATGGCAGATTGTTTCGATTCCATTTGTCTTTATTGCGATTACAACGGCGGTGTACTTCGGCATCCCGCGCGAAAAGTCGAACCAGGTCTCCGGATTGATCAATTTTGTTCGAAACATCGGCGGCTCCATCCTGATTGCATTGACCAACGCTGAGGTGACGGAGCGTGGGCAGTTTCACCAGGATCAGTTGCTGAAGTACTCCACTCCGTCCAGCATGAACTACCAGCAGATGCAAGGCCTGTACCAGGGGACGTTCACTGGCAGTGCCGGTGCGGCCAATGCGCAGCATCTTGCCGACGGGCGTATCCTCAACAGTCTTCAGTCTCAGTCGGTCACACTGGCCTACATCGATGTGTTCTGGCTTCTATTCGCTGCCTCGCTGATTATGATTCCTCTTTCTTTCCTGTTGCGGAAGAACGATCCGCGGACCGGTGGTGGGCAGCAGGCGCCGGCGCACTAGAGCAGTTTGACCGTCGAGAGCGGCAGACGCCGGACGCTCAGATCAGCGCACGGCAACGGCGGCTCGAGCTGTACCCGGTTGGATTGCGAGATCGCGCAGAGGAGGACGTGATAGCAGCATCGACCCGAAGCGACGTCGCCGGGATGCGTGGCTACGCGCATGCCTGGCGTGCTCTGCGCGGCCGCAACTTTCGGCTGTTCTTCTCCGGGCAAAGTGTTTCGCTGGTTGGCACGTGGATGACCCGGGTCGCGACCGCGTGGCTGGTGTACCGGCTGACCGGCTCGTCGCTGCTGCTCGGCATGGTGAGCTTTGCGGGGCAGATACCGACCTTTCTGCTTGCGCCGTTCGCCGGAGTATTGGTGGACCGGGTCGACAAGCACAAGGTGCTGGTAGCCACGCAAGTCGCATCGATGGTGCAGTCGTTTGCACTGGCCGGGCTGACGCTTGCGCACCGTATCACCATCCGCGATCTGGTATGGCTAAGCGTCCTGCAAGGCGTTGTGAACGCATTCGACATGCCAGTGCGGCAGTCGTTCCTGGTGCAGATGGTGGATGATCGCGCCGACCTGAGCAACGCGATCGCGATCAATTCGTCGATGGTGAATGCAGCGCGGCTGGTTGGACCGTCGATTGCCGGAATCATCATCAGCGTGTCCAGCGAGGGCTGGTGCTTCCTGATCGATGGCCTGAGTTACGTGGCCGTGGTTGCTTCGCTGCTGATGATGCGGATTGCGGCGCCAAAGGCGGTGCGCGGGGCGACCGGCATGGTGGGGCAGTTACGCGAAGGCTGGGAGTACGTGTCGGGCTACCGGCCGATCCGGACGATTCTGCTTATGTTTGCGGTCGTGAGCCTGATGGGCTGGCCGTACACGGTGCTGATGCCGGTCTTCGCGGGCCGGGTACTGCATGGTGGGGCGCACACGCTGGGGTTTCTGCTGGGTGCGGCCGGGATCGGATCGCTGATCTCAGCGCTATCGCTGGTGCTGCGGCGCTCGGTGAAGGGTTTGCTGAAGATGATCCCGATCGCGGCGCTGGCGTTTGGAACAAGCCTGGTGCTGTTTGGTCTCTCGCATGTGCTATGGCTCTCGATGCTGTTGATGGTTTCCGTGGGCTGGGGCATGATGCAGGGGCTCACAGCGAGCAACACAATCATCCAGACGCTGGTGCCGGAGGACAAACGCGGGCGCGTGATGAGCTATTACACGATGGCCTTTGTAGGCATGGCTCCGTTCGGGAGCCTCCTTGCCGGCGGCCTGGCCCACCGGTTCGGCGCGCCGCATACGGTGGAGATGACGGGTGCGGTGTGCGCGCTGGGCGGCTTGTGGTTTCTGCGGGAGATGCCGGCCGTCCGCGAGGAGATGCGGCCGGTGTATGAGCGGCTGGGCGTTCTGAGACCGCGGGAGAGTGCGGTTCCGGCGACGGTGGAGGAAGAAGCCGGGGTAGGCTAAGCAACTGCGCTCAGGGCGTGCCAGCGGCCGATGATGCGCAAGAGCTGGAAGCAAAGGGATGCGGGCTCCGCTTTCGTTTCGGGTGCCCCATCGACTCGAAGCGTCGCCGTGAATTGGCGAACTAAATAGGTTTCACATCGGTGCCGAGTACGGCGAGGTTGCCGGCTTGCTGTGCGAAGAGTAGCAGGTGGTGGCCGACACCGGGGTTCTCCAAAAAGGACGGCGGCAGCGGCAGGCTGATAGAGCGCTCTGAGGTTTCCTGGAGTGTGCCTAGCGGTACCATGGCCCGTGCTACTGCGGCATGTACGAGCTGGCGTCCGGAGTTCTCGCCGCGCAGCACGCTGGAACGGTCCGAGTCATCGACTATGACAGCGACGAGCCGAAGAGAGCTGCCGACAGGTATCGAGCCCGCGGAGTAGCTGAAGTGCAGGGTCTGGTCGACAACGTGGGCTGAGGCGATATGCAGCTCGATGTGCGGGCGCCTGGCCTCTTGGTTGAGCGCGGCCTGCAGAGCAGAGCGGTCGCTGCCGACGAACTCCTCGCGGCCGTTAACGACCATCTGCGGCGTGTAAACGCTGTCGAGGCGAAAGTGGGCGCCGTAATCGTTCTGACGGTCGGTATAGGACTCAGAGGAGAAGGGGTCCCGCCAGCCGAGCCCGTTCCAGTAGCTGACGTGTTCGCTGATACCGACGATGAGTTGACCGGAAGCAGTGGTGTGGCCGTTGATCTGGCGGAGAAGGTCATCGGCGGGCGGACAGCCTGAGCACCCCTCGGAGGTGAACAGTTCCACGAGGACGGCGGGAGAGTCGGCGGACCTGCCTGCAGCGCCGGCTTGAGGCGGAGCCGGAAGTGCAGTGGAGAACGGCAGCAGGAGCGTCGCCATGGCGATGGTGCGAAGCAGGGTGGAAGGCCTTGATAAATGATGGCGCAGCATGAAGTCCTCCTGGATCCCCTGACATAAGCTCGATGGACTACCCCGGGCCCGGTCGTCGAGCAGGGTCGGACGAATATATACAGGCACCTGTCTGACAGGCAGGTAAGGGAAAGGTTACGCGGTCGCGGAAGGTGATTATCTTTGATCGCGTTCCACGCTACCTGTAACCAAAGACGAAGCGCGCGCTCCCATTTGACAAGCAGGTAAGAGCAAGTGACGAGGCGTGCCGTGGCGAATGTATCTTGTGGGAGTTGCCGGCGACCGGTAGTGCTCCTGGGTGGCCGGCAATGCAGGCGAAAGCAATGGCGGTCGATCTGAAGATGAGAGATGAAGCAGAGATGATTGCGTCCATTGTGGCGGGGGATACGCAGCTTTACCATGAGCTCATTCGTCCCTACGAACGCCGCGTATACATGATGGCTTTGTCGTTTCTGAAGAACGAGGCCGATGCCGAGGATGCGGCGCAGGAAGCTTTCCTGAGTGCGTTTCGCAACCTCGCGAGCTTTCGGGCAGAGGCGAAGTTCAGTACCTGGCTGGTGACTATTGCGTTGAACGAGGCACGAAACCGGCTGCGGCGACGGTCTACGATGCCGCTCGAGTCACTTGAGGAAATGACCGAGGATGCTGAGCCGGCAACGCCAACACTCCTGCGGGACTGGCGCGAGATACCGTCGGAGGCTCTGGAGCGCAAGGAGGTTCGGGAGATTGTGCAGGCAGCAATTGCCACGCTTCCAGATATCTATCGCAATATCGTGATGCTGCGGGATATAGAAGGATTGAATGTGGCGGAAGCGGCAGCTGTGCTCTCGATCAGTACAGCGGCCGTGAAGATCCGGCTGCATCGGGCACGGATGATGTTACAGAGACAGCTGGCACCGCAGTTGAAGGCTATAACCCCAAAGAAGAGGTGGCTCCCATGGTTATAGAGTGCAAGCATGTCTGGAACTACATCTCGGAGTATCTGGACGACACACTGTCGGAGGAGACGAGGACGTTGGTCGAGAAGCACCTGGAGCATTGCGAGATCTGCTCGGCGATTCTGGATTCAACACGCAACATCCTGATCCTGACCGCGGATGAACGCGTCTTCGAGCTGCCGGTCGGCTTCAGCGATAGGCTGCATACGAGGCTGGACCGGGAGCTCAGTCTGTCCACAGAGGTCTGACGCTGTGAAGGCACTATGGCACACCGTGCACGATCCGGTGCGTGGACCACTCGGCGGCGACGAGGAGCAGGGTGAACACAGCGAGTGCGATTTGAATGTTTTCGGATCGCCTCTGCTTCGGGGTTACCGGTTTCGTTCTCCACCGGGCGGCAGGTTTCGCTCGCAAGGAACGGATTCGCCACAGCACGTACAGGTTGACTAGGGACCCGATCACTGCGACGAGCATCATCGGTATGCGGATCGCGTCCTGGTGGAAGCCAGTCGCCGCGCGATGGAGGCCGGCTGCGGCGAGTGCGCCGAGGCCGATGACAACACGTACACCGCTGATGGCCATGACAGCCGTGCATGCGCTTTGAAGCAGGATAAACGTCAAACTGGTGAGAGCGACGAGCCACGTCCGGCTTCGTGCCCCGGCTATGGATGCAACTTCCGGCCCACCGGCATCTGCATTGGGCCTATCCCCGGCAAGCTGGCCGGGATGGGCTCGAGCGAACTCGGCGTCTGCTCCTAGATTGTGTCCAGCCATGATTCAGCCTCGAGGGACAACTCCCTGACCGATCGTACTATCGCCTCCTCGAGTCCCAGCAAAGATCGAGAGTAGACGCCTGAAAGTGAGCTGGGCCGCGCCGGAAGGATGACTACGTGAATGGTCAAGGTGATTTCGCGTGTGAACCGGCGGGCTGAAACTGTATTCAGGCTCGCGCTGTGCTCGACGTTAGATCCAGCAGCGGTCTCCGCCCGGTAAGGTGGCTCGATAAATAGCTGTGCGCGCACAAGCCGCTTCAGCCTGCGTAAGTCAAGCTGTGCCCACCTCTGCTCCGGTCCCCCGGCCGGCGGCTTCTTCCGCTCCGTTCTGACTGCACCGGAGTCTAGAATGCGCTATGGAACGAAGAGCGATACTGAAGGTCCTGGGGCTTGCGGCAGGTGCACAGCTTCAGAGCGGGTTGTTGCGGGGCCTCACGACAGATGGCCAGCAGTCCGTCTCCTCATCGGGGCCGGGTATCTTAATGAACCAGCTTGGCTATCTGCCGGACGCTGCAAAGGTAGCCACCATCCGAGCTGTGGCTACCACGGAGACCAGCTTCCGCGTGCGTTCCGCACAGAAAGGTCGTGTCGTCTTTGAGGGCGTGCTTACTCCGCCAAAGCTGGATGGGCTGTCAGGCGATACGGTACGGCAGGCAGTGTTTTCAACCCTGAAGACGCCAGGCGATTACCATATCGAAGCCGGTACGCTGCACAGCGATCGCTTCTCCATACGCAAAGATATCTACGCTGACGCACTGCGTACAACGGTGCGAGGCTATACCGGACAACGATGCGGATGTGTGGTCGACCTCGGCAACGGATATCAACATGCGCTCTGCCATTCGGCCGGCGCATACGATCCGACATCCGGCAGGTCCGGATCCCTGCCAAACGCTGGTGGCTGGCATGATGCCGGCGATTACGGCCGTTACATCGTGAATTCGGGGATCACGTGCGGAACACTGCTGTGGGCCTGGGAGATGTATCCGACAGCGCTTCGTCGATTAAACCTCGGCTTTCCTAAAACGCATCCGGGACTTCCTGACTTTCTCGAGGAGGTTCTGTGGAACCTGAACTGGATGCTTCAGCTGCAGGATGCCGATGGCGGGGTCTTTCATAAGCAAACCAGTCAGCACTTTTGTGCGTTTATTTTGCCGCAGGATGACCGCCTTGTGAGTGAGGTGGTCGGCACGGGGTCCAGCCCTTACAAGAGCACTTGTGCCACAGGAGACTTTGCGGCAGTAATGGCTATCGCCGCACGCTGTTACGGGGAGTTCGACTCGGCGATCGCATCTCGTTTCCGCATCGCGGCAGAAAAAGCCTGGACATGGGCCATAGCACATCCGGCCGTACCATTCGACAATCCGTCCGGAATCACGACGGGCTCGTACGCTGACCCCCACTGTACTGACGAGATCGCCTGGGCCTCCGCGGAACTCTGGCGCACAACAGGTGAGGCGCAGTACGAGAAAGCATTCCTGGCCTCGCTGCCCGCGACCCGAGAAGATCTCAGGATCAGCGTCCCTTCCTGGTCGAACGTCGGCTCCCTGGCTCTTTGGACTTACACGATGGCAGTTCGGGAGGGTAATGCTGGTGTGAGAGCTGCCGTTTGTGGGGCAACCCAGGCGGCCGCAGAAACCCTGGTCTCGAACAGCGGCGCAAACGGGTTCGGAAACACAATGACGGCCGCCGACTATCGATGGGGATCAAACGGTGAGGCGGGCAATCAATCGTTGCTGTTGTTGGTAGCGCATCGGTTCCACCCCGATCCAGCCCTGGCAGCTGCAGCGCTGAACAACCTGCACTACCTGCTTGGTCGTAACTGCTTCGGTGTCTCGTGGGTGACACAGCTGGGCACACGGCCGTTTATGCACCCGCATCATCGGCCGAGTGTTGCCGATGGAATAGCTGCACCATGGCCGGGCCTCCTCTCTGGCGGCCCAAACAGCCGACCAGCCGACGCAGTAGCCAGTACCCTGCACCCGATGCCGCCCATGCGTATGTGGATTGATAACGATCAGGCCTATTCGATGAACGAGATCGCGATCAACTGGAACGCGCCCCTGGTATTTCTCTTAGCTTCTGCAAACAGCTAGAGTCGCGCTCGGGGTTCAGGAGTGCATGACAGAAGAGAAACAAGAGCGAAGAACAAGGCGGAATGGCAGTTTGGCAAAGCGTCCGTGCCGAGGCTAGTCGGGCTCTGGCTCGCTTCTGTGCAGCCCAGCGCCTCTTCTACGCGACGGCAACCTTCACTTTCGCTGACAGATTGTAAATACAATCAGTGATTTCAACACGCCAACCCGAACTCAGATACCCAGGCGGAAACGTTGGACAGATTATCAGTATCAGGGCATTGTTCAGAGGCTCCAGCAGGCGGCGCTCAAGCTGACCTTCTGACTCGAATGTATGATCTCTACCGTGCAGGCAGATCCGACACAACAAGGCGGGAAGCATGTTTCGGCCCGGCTTCTCAGCCGGATCGGGATGACATCCTCGTTATTCTTGGGCTTCGTCGATCTGCTGATCTCTCCCTTTTACCTCGTGTCCGCGCTGCTCACGCTTGCGCTTCCTGGCCGCACCGCAGAGGCGGTCTAGCGCATGGCATGGCTTGCCGTAGATGCCGGCACATCCGTCATCAAGGCCGTCGTGTTTGGCGAGGATGGAAGGGAACTCGCTGTTGCGCGAAGGCGGACCACGACCTTGCGGCCGCAGGCAGGCTGGGCGGAGCAGGGGATGGAGGAGGTGTGGTCTGCCACGGTAGCAGCCGCACGGGAGGCTGTCGCCCTTGCCCCCTCCGACATTCGCGGGATCGCCATTACGGCCCAGGGTGACGGCTGCTGGCTGGTCGACGAGCACGGCCAGCCTACCGGCCCTGCCATCCTATGGAACGATGCCCGGGCCGCCTCGCTTGTAGAGGCGTGGCGCGATGCTGGAGCCGTGAACGCAGCCTTCCGTCTTTCGGGCTCAGTCGCCTACGCGGGGCTCTTGAACGCAATACTTAAGTGGCTCGAGAGGCATGCGCCGGAGCGACTGGAGCGATCAAGGTGGGCGCTCAGCTGCAATGGCTGGCTTTTCTCGCGATTTACCGGCCTGCTCGCGGCAGAGCTTTCCGACGCTTCAAACCCATTCAGCGACGTCGTGGCAGGAGTTTATTCGCAGGAAGTGATTACGCTCTTTAATGCGCAGCGTCACGCCGCATTTCTGCCGCCTGCCGCTAGTGACGCGGGTGTGACGGGCCGGCTCCGGGAGCAGGCAGCTGTTGAGCTGGGTCTCCGGGCGAGCCTGCCCGTAATCATGGCTCCATACGACATCGTGTGTACTGCGTACGGGGCAGGCGCAGCGGGCCAAGGTGAAGCCTGCGTCATTCTCGGCACCACGATTTGCGCCGAAGTCATCAGCACGTCCCTCGACCTGTCTGGGCCGCCGGTCGGGACGACGGTTGCTCTCGGACGCGGGTGCTTTCTTCGCGCCATGCCGACGCTTACGGGCTGCGAAGCTTTGGAGTGGGCGGCGCACATGCTCGGCCTGAGCGGCATCCCGGCGCTTGATGAGCTTGCCGCGAAGAACAACTCTGCAGGGGACCTAGCGGGCGAAATCCAGACGGCGTCCGGGGTTTTCTTTCTCCCTTACCTGTCGCCGGCCGGGGAGCGATCTCCATTTCTTGCGCCGGAAGCGCGCGGCAGCTTCCACGGGCTCACGCTGGCCACTACGCGCGGCGATCTAGCCCGCGCTGTCTACGAGGGGCTATGCTTTGTCATTCGAGAGTGCCTCCAAGCTGCCGCAGGCGACACGCTCCATGAGGTACGCGTATGCGGCGGCGGCGCCGCGAGCGACTACTGGTGCCAGACGATTGCAGACGTTCTTGGGATGCGGGTCCTGCGCTCCCGCGAGATGGAGAACGGTGCCCGCGGCGCCCACCTGTTCGCGCTCGCTGCTACCGGAGAGACTCGCAGCGTCGGCGAGGGTCTCGCGAAGTACACCCAGTCGCCGCAAATCTTCGTACCCGATTCAGAGGCCTGCGAAGGCTACCGAAGGCGATTTGTTCTCTTTCAGCAACTTCGTGACACAGTACGTGCAGAGTGGCAGCAGCTTGCAGGTTCTCGATGAGCACTTCCGTTTCACTTGGCATTGATATCGGCACGCAGAGCGTTCGCGTCATGGCTGTTACAGAGGAGGGCGTGGTCGCGGCTTCGTCCGCACAGCCGCTTGAGGGCACCCGCGAAGACGTGCGCCACGAGCAGCAGCCCGAGTTATGGTGGCGTGCTGTAACCCTGGCCTGCCGCGTAGTGATGGCGGCGCTTGGCAGTTCTACACACATCAGCGGTCTTGCAGTCGACGCCACATCCGGCACGATTTTGCTCATGGACGAGCAGCTACGCTCGCTAACCCAAGGCCTGATGTATGACGACGGACGCGCGGGGGCTGAAGCGGAGATCTGTAACCAAACCGGTGGCAGTCTCTGGCGGGAGTTCAGCTATCGCATGCAGAACTCCTGGGCGCTTCCTAAACTGCTATGGCTTGAGCGCCACGGAGGCATAGCCGCAGGCGCTTCGCTCGCTCATCAGAACGACTTCATCAACGCGCGGCTCGCAGGTCATCGGCTGGCGGCAGACTCGAGTAACAGCCTCAAGACAGGCTACGATCTGGTCCGGCAGGAATGGCCGCACGCTGTTTTCGGCGAGCTTGGGCTGCGTGCCGATCTCTTTCCGGCAGTCGTCGCTCCAGGCGTGAAGATCGGTGTGGTTGGCGAAGTTGCTGCGAGCGAAACAGGGCTGCCTGCGGGCACGCCAATCTTCTCCGGCATGACAGATGGCTGCGCCGCGCAGATCGCCTCCGGAGCAACAAAGCCGGGCAGCTGGAACTCGGTGATCGGCACGACACTCGTTATGAAAGGCGTAACAGCTGAGCTGTTGCAGGATCCGTTGGGAGTGGTTTATTCGCATCGCTCCGCAGACGGCTTCTGGCTGCCGGGCGGCGCGTCCAGCACCGGCGCTGCAGCGATCGCGCGTGACTTCGCTGCGGAGGAGCTTCCCGCTCTGAACCAGGCGGCCCTAGAGCTCGGCGCGACCCCGCTCGTGGTGTATCCGCTTATTGGCTGCGGCGAGCGCTACCCTTTTGCCGCACCCGCCGCGCAGGGCTTTCTTCTCGGTGAGCCCGCCTCCATCGCAGACCATTTCTGCGCAACGCTGCAAGGCATCGCCTTCATCGAGCGTCTCTCCTTTGCTGCCCTGCGACAGATTGGCGCCGAAACAAATGGTTTGCTCACCATCTCTGGCGGCGCTACAAAGAGTGAGGCCCTGAACCGGATGCGCGCTGACATCCTGGACCGCGAGCTGATGATTCCGAAGGTGACAGAAGGCGCTTTCGGCATGGCGATGCTCGCTGCCTCTGCAAACTCGTCCCTCGCTGAGGTGACCGAACGGATGGTTCGCATCGAGCGAACAATTGCTCCAGGGCGCGGTTTCGCACCGTATGCGGAGTGTTACACCATGCTTGTCCGCGAGCTTGCTGCTCGCGGCTGGCTCCCAAGATCGCTCGCCGCATTTGCGCTTGACGAGGCTCACGCGTGAGCCGCCTCGTTCTTGTGCGCCATGGGCAAACGATGTGGCATGCTGACAGCCGCTACGCCGGCAGGAGTGACATCGGCCTTACCGCGAAAGGTTTCGCGCAGGCAGAGCAGCTGGCTTACTGGGCTGCTCGCGCGCAGCTGAGCGCAGTGTGGAGCTCACCGCTCTCGCGTGCTCGCAATACGGCAGCTCCGTCAGCGCAGGCGGCGCAGCTTCCCTTACAGATAGACCCTCGTTTGCAGGAGCTCAGTTTTGGGGAGGGTGAGGGTCTCACCGCAGCCGAGATGCACGCGCGTTTTCCCGCAGAGCGCGCAGCCTTTGAGCGGGATCCGATCCAACACTTTCTCCCGGGCGGCGAGGAACCAGCCACTGCCGCCGACCGTGGCTGTGACGCGCTGCGCGCCATCGCCAGCGCGCAACCGACGCAGGCACAGAGCCTCGTCGTCGGCCACAGCACACTTTTTCGCCTGGTACTCTGCCGGCTTTTGGGCCTCCCCCTCGCTCACTATCGAAACGTCTTTCCGCTCTTTCAGAACGGTAGTCTCACGAAGCTTGAGTTTCACTCCACTCACGTCAGCCTGCTTGCTCTCAATGTACCGCTGCCAACACTTAACTCTCCCGAAGAGGACTAAGACACGTGCCGAAAGAAAAGCTCCTTGTCGTTGGCGACCACTTTATCTCTCCCGCGCTCATGCGCAGCAGTCTTGGTGACTTAGCGGCGCATTTCGAAATTCTTCAAGCGGCGACGCCCTTTCCGCTTGAACCTTTCCATGACATCGCGGAAGTGCGCGAAGCTTCCGGGTCTGAGGAGCAGATGATTGATCAGCTCCAGGGCGTTTCGATCTGCATTGTGCATCACGCGCCGCTGACGCAGCGCATCCTCGAGCAAGCCCACGATCTGAAGCTTTTCATCGTATGCCGAGGCGGCCCGGTCAACGTCAACGTGCCTGCGGCCACGGCACACGGCGTTGTTGTAGCGTACACGCCGGCTCGCAATGCAGCCGCAACAGCCGAGCATACTGTCGCGCTGCTGCTTGCCGCGCTACGCAGCGTCCCACAAGCAGACGCGGGTATACGCGAAGGTGAATGGAAAGGCGACTACACGTGGGAGAGCGCGGGCTTCGAGCTTGAAACGGCAACGGTCGGGCTGATCGGCTATGGCGCGATCGGGCACATCGTCGCACGCATTCTGCATAGCTTCGGCTCCCGCGTGCTTGTCTACGACCCATTCATCCAAGCCGATGAAGAGCCCGGCGTCGAGCAGGTCTCGCTCGAGTACCTGCTCAAACACGCGGATGCACTTTCCCTCCATGCGCGTGAGACAGATGCGACACGTGGCATGATAGGGCGGGCGGAGATCGCGAAGCTGCGTCGAGGAGCGGTCCTTGTCAATTGCGCACGTGGGTCGCTGCTGGACTATAACGCCGTGGCAGACGCGCTACGATCAGGCCAGCTGTTTGCCGCCGCAGCGGATGTTTTCCCTATCGAGCCTATCCCGGCCGACTCTCCGTTGCGGAAGCTGCCAAATTTCATCATGACGCCGCACATCGCCGGCGGCACACGCCAAGCTGCGGAGAAAGCAGCATCGATTGCAGCGGAGGAGCTCCGTCTTTTTCTTGAAGGAAGCCCATTGCGCTATTGTGCAAACGCCCAGGTACAGATTCGGCGCGCTGCCCGTAAATAACTGGCACTCTCACCTTCTGTCTTCCTATTTTCTGGTCACCTTAGCCTGACCGGCTTTGTAGATAGACGGCCCGGCGTAGTGGACGAACTCTCCTGGTGCTCGCCTCTTCCTGCTCTCGCATGGTTTGCTCCGCCGAGCAAACACGCAAATCGCAGTGGAAGCTTCATTGAGCTTATGCGCGCCGGATGTTGCGCATCTACTGCCACCGATGAGTGGAGATCACTCTTCGATGGCGACCGAATTATCGGGCTACAACGATCTAACCCCAAAGAAGTAAGTGTGAGGTCGTTTCGAAAATTAAGACGAAGGCCTGCCGATCGGTAGTTTTAGGTCAGGCTGGTTAGGAGCAGCAAGGTATCTAGGTCCGTAAGCACGATCAGGTAACGCACTCCAACGCAAAAAGTTTGCTGACTGCAATCTCAGCAGCCGCCCGCATTAAAGTTTGAGAAGTCTTGCATAGGAAAGGGCTCCTGGAAAGGAAGAGACCAAGCCTTGGTGCGTGCAGCCAGGGTATCACCGTGGAACGGGACCCGGTCACTTCCCACTCCTGTATCATCTCCACGATCCATCTATTTGGGTCGTCTTTCCGTGCACCGGAGCTAATATGCTTTTTAGCTACCTTCGGCCTCACCACCGTAGAGGTAAAGATTCCTACTATGTACATTCTCAAGCACTTAAGAAGTAAGAGAGAAGAAATCAAAAAAGAAGACGAAATTAATTGCCGGACCCATCACGCCGAGGCGAAGGTTCTCGCGCCACGATCGGCCTGCTGGCAGCAGTTCTGATCGTTGGTCAGGTGAACTCCAAAGGAGCCGAGATGAGTGTGTCAGAGCCGGTCGAAAGTACTGCTTTAGTTGTAGTGGGCAAGCTAAGGAGACTGGTCAGGGGATTCCAGGGGATCCGACGTACGCACTCATCGGCAGCGATAGCTTTGCTGTCAGGTGTACTTTCGGCCCTTCCATGGCCCCTAGCAGCGCAGAGTGCCGGCGCTCCTACGCCGTTTGTTGACTTCAACGCCGCAACCAGCTCAGGCGTCCAAACGAACGGAAAAGTCCTAGGGCCGGGCCGCTACTTCGGTCAACTCGCCATGGAAGCCGAGGGTCGCCAGGCGGTCATCCTCGTGGGGCAGGGCCAGTACGTTTCTTTTACCCTGACCGCTCCGGCAAACGCCGTCACTATCCACTACGCGATTCCCGATGCACCGGCAGGCAACGGTCTTACCGAGCCACTCAGCTTGTACGTGAATGGGCAGCTGACCACGTCACTATCGCTAACCTCCGCGTATAGCTGGCTGTATGGGGCTTACCCTTACGACAAGACGCCGACACTTGGGGCTGACCGTACGGAGGCCCCGCATGACTTCTACAACGATGTGCGTTACATGTTCCCATCTACCCTCCCGGCTGGCACGGTCGTGAAGCTCCAGGTAGATTCCGGGGACAACGCCCCGTGGTACATCATCAACACCGCAGACTTCGAGGCAGTACCGGCCGCGATCGCCCAGCCCGCGAACTCGATCAATGTTACGCAAGCACCCTACAGCGCCGACAATACTGGCGCTAGTGACGTCACCACGGCTCTGCAGAACGCGATCAATGCCGGATCCTCCGCAGGAAAAGCCGTCTATCTGCCATCCGGCTCCTACAAGATCTCCGCTCCGCTAGCACTCAACAACGTAACGGTAGAGGGCGCTGGAATCTGGTACACCGAGCTCACGGGTTCCAACGTCGGCTTCACGGGCAACCAGGCCCCGGCCAGCACCAATGTCAACGTATCTAATCTCGCGTTATTTGACAATGCGACGATACGCAACGACAACACGAGCGCGGATACCGGCTTCAATGGAGGGTTCAGCAATTCAACGCTGACCAACGTCTGGATCCAGAACGAGAAGGCCGGGATCTTTGTCATCGGTCCGACTACCGACCTCACGATGAACGGGCTCCGGATCATGGATCTAAAAGCGGATGGGCTCAACTTTGACGCTGTGGATGGTGCGATCACAAGCTCAACGGTGGAGAACAGCTACTTTCGCAATACGCAGGACGACAGCATCGCCCTGTTCGCGCAAAGCTACGATGATTCCAACATCACCGTCAATCAGAACACGGTGATCTCTCCGGGTTTGGCAAATGACGTTGCGGTGTATGGTTCCGGCAGTGGCGACGTCATCAGCAACAATCTGCTGATGGACCCGGTGCAGGCAGGCAGCTGTATTCAGGATGGTTTACGGTTCAACTCCGTGGCCAGCGATGGGACCCTCACCATCAAGGGGAACACGCTTGAGCGCTGCGGCATGTTTGACCCAAGCTTCTTCTTTGGCTTCGGGGCAATCTGGTTCTACCCAGCTGACGGCAATATTGCCGCGACAGAGAACATCAGCGGCAACACCATCCTGAACAGTCCGTATTCGGCGTACATGTTCTTGGGGCCAAGTTCTACCACCGGGGTCAGTATCACTGGGGACACGCTTACCAATGTTGGAACCTATGTTGTGCATACCCAGGGAGGGGGTTCGGCGACAATCTCCGACGTCGCGGCGACCGGGGTGACCGCAGGCGGCTACGTTAATGTAGGCTGCTCGTCGAATTTCGGGCTGACCACAGAGGGTGATACCGGGTGGTCGCAAACACCGGAAAGCTGCAATGTTCCCGTCGCAAACCCGCTGTGGGTTTACCCAGACGTCGCTACGTTTCAAACCACGATGGGGACTCCCGTAACGCAGACCATCGCCGTCTATAACGCTTCCTACGAGACGACAACACTTGGCGCAATCACAGCGACGACCGGCTTTACGGTTTCTGCCGATGCGAGTCATCCATGCGGCAGCTCGTTGCAAGCGGCCGAAAACGGGGGCTCAAGCGAGCCGGGCTACTGCATCGTTGATGTCGCTTTTAACGGAGCAGCATCTGGTATCACAACAGGAACGCTGACCATCCCAAGTAGCGCGCCCGGAGGCTCTACAACCGTCATGCTGGTGGGGAGCACGGGTGGAAACACTGTGGGTGGCGGTAGCGGTGGCGGCAGCTCTACCGTTCCCAGTGTGCCGACAAGCGTGACAGCTACTGCTGGAAGCGCTTCTGTGACGGTGGCCTGGGCTGCGAGCACTGGAACCGCACCGGTGACCTATAACATCTACCGAGGCACATCGTCGGGCGGCGAAGCTGCGACCCCGGTTGCCTCGAATGTTACCTCTACGAGCTACACCGACACGGGGCTGACAAATGGGACGCGGTACTACTATACCGTGTCCGCCAGTAATTCTGCGGGAACGAGCGCGAAGTCAGCAGAGGTTTCAACCGAGCCGCAAGCCTCCAGCACCACCTCGGTCCAGATCGACTCTGGCGGCTCAGGGGCGTCCCCTTTCATCACCGATACGGACTTCAACAATGGGAATGAAACCACCACCACCGCGTCCGTCAGTGTTGCGGGCGTGACGAATGCGGCGCCGGAGGCTGTGTACCAATCTGTACGGTGGGCACCAGCATTCACATACATCGTGCCCGGACTTACCGCTGGATCCAGCTACACGGTCCGTTTGCACTTTGCAGAGCTGACGTTCACCGGCTCCGGAGAGCGCGTCTTCAATGTTTCGATCAACGGCGCCAGTGTTTTGAGCAACTTTGACGTGTACGCCACTGCTGGCGGCCAGGACAAAGCTGTCGTGGAGCAGTTCACCGCGAAGGCCGACGCTTTGGGACAGATCACCATCAGCTTCACCAGAGGCACGGCAGACAACCCTGAGATCGCGGGTATAGAGGTCCTCGGTAGCGGTACGCTTGGGCCCGCGCTGTCTGACGTCTTGGAGATCAACGCCGGGAGCGGCACCGCAGTCTCGCCCTTTGCTGCGGATGAAGACTTCAACACTGGCAGTGAGTTCAGCAGCAGCACTGCGGTAAGTACTACGCACACCTCCAAGCCTGCTCCTGCGGCTGTGTATCAGACGTGCCGCTTTGCCTCGTCCTTCACCTATACAATCCCGGGACTCACTGCCGGAAAAACCTATGCGGTACGTCTCCACTTCGCTGAGCTGACTTTCAGCGGCGCCGGGGAGCGTGCTTTCGATGTAGCCATCAACGGAACCGCAGTCCTTACCAACTTTGACATCTATGCCACAACTGGGGCTACGAACCAGGCGATGACGGAGCAATTCAATGCGGTGGCGAACAGCGCTGGACAAATCGTCGTTGCCTTTTCCGCCGGCTCTGCCGACAACCCGGAGGTGAACGGGATTGAGATCCTTCAGTGACAAGCTGCGGAGGTTTTGCTTACACGATGCGAGATCTCGACCACTGCCTCTCCATTTGCCCTGACGTCGCACCTTACCATGCGTTCATGACGACCGAGGCTTGATCCGCATCGTTACGGCAATCGGTATCGGAGGGAACGGGAGACATGTATGAAAGCTAGATACTACATCCCGAAAATAGCCGGACCTGACCATCGGAGGCCGGAAAGCGGCCGCCCTCTGGAGCAACGGCTTCAGTGTGGCTTTACGCAGGTAAGGAGCGCGATTCTGCTGCCTATTCGTTCATGCGAAGAGCGGTGTAGCTAGACCCGTTATCGTCGTCCTGCCAATTAAGCCGGCAAGGAGGAGAATAAGGCTGTAGTATTCGCAACAGAAGCCGGTCCAACATTCAGGGTAGCTTCCCTGCTTTGTGGATAGTGTCGCCAACCTAAACCGGAACGCCAGAGCTGACGGGCCGAGCATGTTATGAGGACTCCATGACCAGGAAGAAAGCCTTATCTCGCCAGATAGCCGAGATCTTCGGTTCCATCTTCGCCTTGTTAATTGTGCTCGCGGGAACCGCCGGCGCGCAGACCAGTGTGTTAACGCAGCACAACGACAACAATCGTGACGGTCTGAACTCGACTGAAACGGTTCTACATCCTTCCAACGTAAGTACGTCTCAGTTCGGCATGCTCTTCAAGGTTGCAGTGGACGATCAAATCTTCGCTCAACCACTGTACGTGTCCAACATGAGCATTGCCGGCGGAACGCACAACGTGGTCTTTATCGCCACTGCCAACAATAGTGTGTATGCGTTTGACGCTGATTCCGGTACGCAGTACTGGCACGTTCAGCTTGGAACCGCCTTCAAGGTACAGGATATCGGCTTCAACTGCTCGGACGTCCTAGGGAGCTCCGGAATCATGAGCACACCTGTGATCGACCCGAGCACTGGAACGCTTTACGTTGTCGCCGAGACGTGGAACGGCAGTGCCGCGGCGCACCAACTACACGCGTTGAGCCTCACCACGGGTGCTGATGAATCAGGCAGTCCGGTAACGTTGGCAACCCCCGGTTTTACGTCGGCGTATCAGCTTCAGCGCGCCGGGCTGTTGCTCTCTGGCGGTAACATTTACATCGCATTCGCAAGTCACTGCGACCAATTTACCTACGGTGGCTACATCTTTGCTTATAAAGAGTCCAGCCTTGCTCAGGTTTCGGTGCTCAACCCGTCGCCCAGCAAAGAAGGGGCCATATGGCAATCAGGAAATGGTCTTGCGGCAGATAGTTCGGGTAGTGTATATGCGATTACCGGAAATGGCGCGTGGGACGGCGAGACAAATTTCGGTGAGAGCTTTCTGAAGTTAAGCAGCACTCTCGGCATCCAGGACTGGCATACTCCTTCCGATTACTCGAACTTAAACTCGTTGGATTCCGATCTGACGGCTTCAGGCCCTTTGTTGATTCCGGGTACCGGTCTCGTCGTTGGTGGCGGCAAGGATGGCTATCTAAACCTTATCAAGACAAGCGACATGGGCCATCTTGGCGATGCGAGCGCAGTCGTGCGGTGGAGTGCTACTTCCTCCCATATCCATTCCATGAACTACTGGAATGGCAATCTCTACCTATGGGGCCAGTCCGACTACCTGAGGGTGTACTCCTTTAATGGCACCACCTTTAATACGAATCCTACGTATAAGCTGTCTATTCAGGCCGACTACCATCCTGGTGGAAGTCTGTCTCTGTCTTCGAATGGCAATACCAATGGGATTCTCTGGGCCGCCACTAACACAACGCTAGGCACAGATGGAACTGGAGCATGGCATACAACAGTACCGGGGATCCTCTACGCGTACGATGCGGGTAACCTGAATCTGCTTTGGACAAACGAGCAAAATGCTCCGCGTGATGACTGCAACTACTACGCTAAGTTTACTGCCCCGACCATTGCGAACGGTAAGGTGTACCTCGCCAGCTTCGGAACAGCCCAGACAGCAAGTGGGCAACTGTGTGTGTATGGCGAGCTTCCCACAACTGACCTGATACCGAATGGAACTTATGCGGTTGTCAGCCCGTACAGCGGCACTGCTCTGGATGATCCCGCATATTCGACTCAGAATAGTACCGTCATGGAAATCTATACACTGAACAACGGTACAAACCAGCAGTGGAAGGTGACGAACCTGGGTAACAACATCATTACTCTGACGAATGGAGCGAGTGGTCAGTTGCTTGAGGTTACTGGAGCATCGACCTCAAATAGCGCCCTCGTTGATCAATATCCGGCAAACGGCCAGACCAACCAGCAGTGGCGTGTAACCTCCGTGGGCGGCGCGAACTACGAACTAACGAATGTAGGAAGCGGTCTTGCGCTTGATATTGATGGAGCAAAAAAGACAAATCAAACGCAGGTAGATCAGTACATGTATCAAGGCAATCCTTGGCAGCAGTGGAGCTTCCAGCCTAACTAACATGTAAATCTCAAGTGAGTGGCGGAGCTCGCAGGCTCAGCCATGTCTATATCTGAACTTGGATGAGTCAAGGGAGGTTGTTTGGGTATCACCCGCAGGCACTTTCTTGCAAATGCAGGCTCTTCATCGGCGCTGGCTGCTCTTGGGCTCAGCAGTAATGCACAGATGCAAGACATGAGCCACATGCCGCATGATCACGAGGAGTCAAAAAGGCCAGCAATACCAAGACTGCCTGCCATTCTTTGCAAGGAGACCGGTACCGTAGGGATCGATGCTGCTTTCAAGATGCTCCTGAATGGTAGGGATACGCTCGATGCTGCCCTGCATATCTGCACGACCCAGGAGGATGATCCGAAAGATCATTCTACTGGTCTGGGTGGGCTCCCGAACATGCAGGGCGAGGTTCAGCTAGATGCATGCTGTATACACGGACCGACACGTCGCGCTGCAGCTGTAGCGTGCATCAGTGGCATCCGAAATCCTTCGCTTCTAGCTAAGGCTCTGATGGATCAAACCGGCAACTCCCTGCTCGTTGGCTCTAATGCGAGTGCTTTCGCACAAGCTCAAGGACTTTCGACGCAGGACCTCTTAACGGATCGTAGCCGTAAGAACTACGCACTATGGAAGAAGATACAGGCTACGCCCGGCACGCTTGGAGACGGCACCTATAATCCTACCTGGCCTGAACCGGCGCGGAAAATAGATTTTTTGCCCAACTCTCAGCGGGAACTCGACTTGCTGGTTCATAGGCTCGAGCCGGTTGCTGCCCAGGCCGGTATAGAGCCAGCTATGACCTGGCGTGCGGTTTTCGATGCCGTCTCACCCACCGCTGAACCGCTCTATGTTTCCGCAATTGATGCCAAAGGCCAGATCTCTTCCGCCTGTAGTTCAAGCGGCCGTCCCTGGAGGATGGCTGGCACCGCAAGCGACATTGCCATGATTGGTGCCGGCTCTTTTATCGACCCAGAGGTCGGCTCCGCTGGCGCCAGTGGCAACGCCGAGGCTAACATAAAGATCGCAGGAGCACATACGATTGTTGAGAATATGCGTATGGGTATGTCGCCAGAGGACGCCGGCATCGATGCCCTGCGACGAATTGTCCGTTGGTACAACAACGATATGACGGCCCTCCGTTTCGTGGAGATGGTCTATTACATCCTGCGTAAGGATGGCGCCTATGGAAGCGTCTCCTTATGGCGCGGCAATAGAGCCGGATATCCCCGCCAGTTTGCAATTGTGGATGACGAACGTATGCGACGCACGGAGGACTGCCGTTTTTTAATTGATGGTGGTCCTCTGAATGGTGCTGTCGCCATTCGCTAAGCTTCGCTTTGTTTTTCTTGCTCGGCTGCTAGCCTGCGAGGGTGCGCCCGACTGGGCCGGCGTATGAACAAGACTCTTTTGCGTTCAATAGCGAGATCAACGGCTAAAAGTCGTCGATAGGTACGATGGAGCCGTGCTCAAGAGTCACCGCTTTCCGGGCGAGACAATGATGCTCTGTCTTTTGCTTAGGTGGTGCGCCCGGAAGGATTCGAACCTCCGACCTATTGGTTCGTAGCCAATTGCTCTATCCAGCTGAGCTACGGGCGCACGTGGCGGCTGCGAGAGGCCCCGCATCGACTTTCTTACGATAACAAGAGGGCGGGGAGGTGTCCACCATCAACAGCAGGAGCCGTTCACTGCACTGGAGTCGGCGCGGCTGGGGGCGGCGAGGCGATGAGTGGAACCTCCCCAACTATATCCAGACCGGTGCGGCGAAGTAACTGTTGCACGACGACTTTGCTCAGGTGGGTGCCGTCGTACTCGACGCGGACCTGCCGTGCGGCTTCATCGACGCGCACGGCGCGGATGCCGTAAACGGTCGAGAGCTTGTTCATGGCAAACATGGTGCGTTCCGTGGGATGTTCGTCGTAGCGGAACAGGACGTCCGTGGGCATCATTGTTTTTTGATAATAGCAGCCCGGTAGCGGCCTTTTAGGCCTCCGGCAGCTACTTTAGGTAGAGCAAAAGCTTCAGTACAGGTTCGCCAAGCGCGTGCGTGGACCGAGCCGAGCAACCTAGTCAAAGGCTTGGAGATAGTTCAAGATCTCGGGGCTCGTCCAGTCCTGGGCGCCAATGAACTTGCGGCGGACAACGCCATTCTTGTCGAGGATGAAGGTCTCGGGCGGCATCGTGGTTCCAAAAGCCTGGTTCGAGCGCCCGCTTGCGTCAAGCGCCATGTGCAGGGCGAAAGGATGCCGTCTCAGGAAGCTCTGGTAAGCGGCAGGGTCACGGTCAAAGGAAATCGCGAGAACGATGATTCCGGGCATCTGTTGCTGCAGGGCGGCAAGCGAGGGGAACTCTTCCAGGCAAGGAGCACACCAGGATGCCCAGAAGTTCAGTACAACAACGCGGCCACGTAGCGCCTGGAGCGAAAGAGCCGGCTGGCCGGGGATAGAAAGCGCAGGCGCAGGCTTGCCGATGAGTCCGAGGTGTGCATTGCCAGTGTTGCAGCCAGCAAGAGGGAGCAGTCCGGCAGCGAGAGCTATGGCGAGCAGAGGGCGGGGCACGGCTCTATCATAGGAGGTTTGCGGCGGAAGGTTTGCGTCAGGCGCTGAGGGGCGACCAGCGCCTGCTCCGGACAGGCCATTCCGGATCGAGCCCAGGAGACAAGGGAGCAGATGGAGTTTACGGAACTGGCGGAGACAGCGAAAGCTTCGGTACCGGGCCTGGTGATGACCGTAGTTGTGCCGGTACGCGACGAGGAAGCCGCGATCGGCCGGTGTCTGCACTCGCTGGTTGCGCAGAACGAGCCGGGCTGGGTGCTGGGCGAGCACTGGGAGATCGTGGTTGTCGACGACGCATCGGGCGACAGCACGGCGGCGCTGGTTGCTGGCCTGGCTCGCGAGACGGTGGGGCTCAAGCTACTGGCGGCGCGTAGCCCGCTCACGAGGGGTTGGACCGGAAAGGCGAACGCGTGCTGGACCGGCGCCGAAGCCGCGCGCGGTCGCTGGCTGCTGTTTACTGCGGCCGGGACAGATTTCCATGCGGGCGCGCTGAGCCGCAGCGTCGTCGAAGCAGAGCGCTACAAGGTCTGCATGCTCTCGTACGAGCCGCGGCGATTGTGCGCCGGACTACTGCAGCAAGCGTTGGTGCCACTTGCAATGTCGGAGATCGTGAGTGCGTACCCGCCGGTGCAGGTGAACGATCCTGCGCGGCGGATCGCATTTGCCAGCGGCAGCTTCCTGCTGGTGGAAGCAGGTCAGTACCGCACGGTCGGCGGACATGCTGCGGTGTCCGGGTCGCTGATTGAGGACGTCGATCTAGCCTTCCTGGCGAAGCGGAACAAGACCCCACTGCGCTTCCGTAGCGCACCCGAGATGGTGGAGACGCGCATGGAGCCGAGTTTCGGGGCTGCGTGGCAGAGTTGGGAGCGCCGGCTGGCACTGCTGATCAACAACGCGCTGGCGCTGGCCGCATGGCGGCTGCTGGACGTTGTGCTGCTGTGGGGACTGCTGCTGCTGGCGCTGCTGTACCCGGTGCCATTCGCGTGGGAACGGGTGCTGCTGGGGCTACTGTGGATCAGGACGGTATGGCGAATCTATCGCAGGGCGGCGCGGTCCGGCGCCGATGTCGGCGACGTCCTCCTGAGCATCGTGCTGGGCCTGCCCTTGTTTGCCGGGCTCCTGTATGCAAGCTGGTACCGCATTCGCGTGCTGCGTCGCGTGGCGTGGAAGGGGCGCGAATACCCGGTCGGCAGGCGGGGGTGATTTGGCAAGCGGAGCAGGACCCGTTGGACACGGCGCGCGAGTGCAGTTCCAGTAGGGAGAGTTCGTCAGCAGAGGCCGGAAGAGCGCAGCCGACGACTACAAGGGCTAAAAGAAAGAGGAAGCATTGAAGGAACGACCGCAGAAGACGGGCCTGGACGGCGTGAGTACCGAGGATTTGTACCGGGAGCTGATCTACCGCTTCGATCGCGACCCCACGCGCGATGGGCTGCTGCGGACACCTGAGCGTGCGGCGCGCGCGATGGAATTCTTGACGAGCGGGCTCGAGCAGGAGCCGGCGGCAATCCTTGAGAGTGCGCTGTTCGAGGTCGATTACGACGAGATGGTGATCGTCAAGGACATCGAGATGTATTCGTTGTGCGAGCACCACATGCTTCCGTTTTTCGGGCGGGTGCATATCGCCTACATTCCTCAGGGCCGGGTAGTGGGGCTAAGTAAGCTGCCACGGCTCGTGGACATGTACTCAAGACGGTTACAGATACAAGAACGGATGACGCGGCAGATCGCAGAGGCGATCCAGGAAACGGTGAAGCCGATGGGTGTAGGCGTGGTGATCGAAGCGCAGCACCTGTGCATGATGATGCGCGGGGTGCAGAAGCAGGCTTCGCACACCGTGACCTCCGCGATGCTCGGTGTGTTTCAGAAGCAGCGTACCCGGGCGGAGTTTCTCTCGCTGGTGGGCGTGCGGCGCGGCGCGTGAACGCGCTGCTGCTGATCGACAAGCCGGGCGGCATGACCTCGCACGATGTAGTGGCGCGGGTACGCCGGGCTACGGGAGAGAAATCGGTCGGGCACCTGGGTACGCTGGACCCGATGGCGACCGGGCTGCTGCCGCTGCTGCTGGGCAAGTGGACACGCCTCGCGAAGTTTTACGGCGCGCTCGCGAAGACCTATACCGGCGTGATCCGGTTCGGCCACAGCACGGACACCTTCGACGCCGAGGGCGAGCGTGTGGGTGACATGTTGCCTACAAACGTGACGCTGGAGCAGGTGCGGGCGCTGAGCCGGGGCTTTCTGGGCGAGAGCGAGCAAATGCCGCCGGCATACTCGGCGAAGAAGATTGCCGGCCGGCCGGCATACTCGATGGCGCGCGCGGGGTATGCGCCGGAGCTACGGCCGGTGAGGATCACTGTTGAGGAGTTCACGGTTGTGGAGCTGGTGCCCGTAGAGGGCGAGCTGCGAGATGCTTACTTCCGGCTGCGCATTTCGGCGGGCGGGTACGTGCGCGCGGTCGCGCACGCCATGGGGCAGCAGGCAGGATGCGGGGCGCACCTTTCCGTCCTGCGGCGCGTAGCTGCCGGCCCATTGCTGCTGGCGGATGCTTTGAGCTTGGGAGAGCTGGACGACCGCGCGCGGGCTGGGGCGCTTGAAGAGGGGCTGCCGCATGCGCGAACGCTGCTGCCGGAAATCCCGAGCGTTACCGCCGATGCGGTGACGCTGGAGCGGCTGCGTCACGGCATGACCGTCGCGCTGCCGGAGTTCTCTCGCTCGCCAGTGGTAAAGGTGTTTGCTGGGCAGAGAGAGCTGGTGGCGGTCGCGGAAAGGGTTGCCGGCGTGCTATTCCAGCCGAAGATCGTGCTGTTCTAGCTGTCCGCGTCGAGTCGCTACTTACCCAGCATCGGCTCAAGGTAGGAGAGCACATTGCGCGTGACCACCAGGTAGCCGGCTGCATTCGGGTGAAGGTAGTCGGAGCTCATCATGCCTTCGACTCCGTAAACATCCTGAAGAAGGAAGGGGATCAACGGCAGCTTGTATTTCTGAGCCAGGCTGGGGTACATGGCGTCAAACTGCTTCACGTACTCCGGGCCCAAGTTTGGAGGCAGGTCAATGCCGGCAAGCAACACGCGAATGTGTGCACGCTGAAAGGTATCGATCATGGTGGTCAGGTTATGGACGATGCCCGGTACAGGCTGGCCGCGCAGTCCGTCGTTGGCGCCGAGCTCGAGGATCACGATTGCGGGACGTATCCGCAATACATCGGCCATGCGCGCCAGACCATCCTTGGTGGTGTCACCGGCAACGCCCTGGTTGATGAGATCGACGTGGTAGCCGGCTTGCGCCAGCGCCTTGCGGAGATCGTCAGGGTACGAGGTGCCGGCCGGAGCGCCGGTACCAAAGGTGAGGCTGTCGCCGAAACAGACCACAGTCTGTGTGCTTTGCCCCCGCAACAGGGGCGTCGTGCATAGGATGAGAAGAGCGGCGAGGATCCGAAGCATGCACATTCAGTGTAGCGGCTTGGGTGGGCACCCCCGAGGCTGCGGTACCACAGGTACCCGTGCTGGAAGTCAATTCGCCAGGCAAAGCGACCCGGTGCACCTCCGGGACGTCGAACAAAGCGACACATAGGGAGCAGGAACGCATGGTGGAAGCGCGCGGGATCTGGAAGCGGATGCGCAACGGCAGCACGACAGTAGAGATCCTGAAAGGTATCGACCTGCTGGTGCCGCGTGGTCAGTTCGTGGCCATCATGGGCTCCTCCGGCTCAGGCAAGAGCACGCTGCTTGGCCTCCTGGCCGGGCTCGATGCGCCGAGCGACGGGCAGATCCTGATCGATGGTGTTGATATCAGCCGCATGGCCGAGGACCGTCTCGCGCAGGTACGCGGCGGCAAGATCGGCTTCGTCTTCCAGAGCTACCAGCTCATTCCCACGTTGACCGCCCTCGAGAATGTGCTGCTGCCGTTTGAGCTGAACGCGCGCGGCGATGGCAAGCCGCGTGCGCGTAAGCTGCTGGAGAGTGTGGGGCTGGGCAGCCGACTGCACCACTACCCGGTGCAGCTCTCGGGCGGCGAGCAGCAGCGTGTTGCGCTCGCGCGGGCGTTTGTGCTGGAGCCGCCGATTGTGCTGGCCGATGAGCCGACCGGCAATCTGGATACTGCCAACGGGCAGCACGTGCTGGAACTGCTGACGACGCGCCAGCGTGAAGCCGGCACCACGCTGGTGATGGTGACCCACGACCCGCAGATAGCTTCGCGAGCCGACCGTCAGGTGATCCTGCGTGACGGGCAAGTCGTGAAGGATGTGCTGGTGCACGGAACCGCTGCCGAGGCCAGTGACAGCGAAGGCCTGGCGATGTTGCCGATCGGCTTCGCCGACGCGGGGCGGCTGTAATGGCAACCGCAACCGCGACCCCCGAGCAGACTGGCAAAGACAGCCACAGCGGCGGCTCTTATACGCGGGAAGCGACCAAACCGGCGCTACCCTGGCGCACAGCGCTGCGCATCGCCTGGGGCGAGCTCATGTTTGCGCGTGTCAAGTTTGTGTTCGTCGTGCTTTCGGTCGCGATCGGGGTAGGCGCGCTGACAGGGGTACGCGGCTTTGCCGACTCGTTTTCGACGACGCTGCTGGGGCAGGCGCGGTCGATTCTGGCGGCTGACCTATCGGCTCGCATGAGCCGGGCGCTGCGGCCCGAGGAGCTCGGGCGGCTGCAGCAGTTCAGCGCGGCAACTGGCGCGGAGATGACGCAGGTGACTGAGATGGCTTCGATGGCCGGTGCTGTTGGCGATCCGGTACCGCTGCTTGTGTCGCTCAAGGTCGTTGATCCGACCCGGTACCCATTTTACGGCACGCTGAAGCTGCAGCCGGCTGTGCCACTTGCCACAGCGCTCACTGACAAGTCAGTGGTTGTTGACGAGAGCCTGCTGGTACGCCTGCACACACAGGTGGGCGCCATGCTGCGTATCGGCGGCCAGCCATTCCAGATTGCGGCGCTGATCGCGAAGGAGCCGGATCGGCTCACCGCCGGGGTGGGCATCGGTCCGCGTGTGATGATGACGCGGCATGCAGTGGAGGCGATCGGGCTGCTGCAGCCGGGGAGCCGGTCGACCGAGCGCTTCCTCTTCAAGCTGCCGCTCGACGCTTCAATTTCCGGTGCTCGCGCCGCACTCGAGCATGCGCTGCCTGAGGCACAGGTTGCGGATTTCCGCGAGGGCTCGCCCGAGCTGACCGAAGGATTGGATGAGGCGCGTGGCCTGCTGAGCCTTATCTGCCTGGTCGCCATGGTGTTGGGGGCGATCGGCGTCGCAATGGCGATGCGCGCACACCTCCAACAGCGAATCGACGGCATCGCAATCATGAAGTCAATGGGTGCGCGCTCGGCCGATGTCTTGCGCATCTACGTGCTGCAAACGCTGCTACTGGGCTGCGCTGGCGCGCTGCTAGGCGTGGTTTTGGGCGTTGCTGTGGAGTGGATGCTGCCGAGCGTGCTGGGTTCGCTGTTGCCGATACGCCCCCCGCTCCGACTCCCGTGGCTCCCGGTACTTGGCGCATTCTCGACCGGCATCCTGACGACGATGCTTTTTTCGCTGCCGCCTCTGCTTGAAGTACGCAACATACGTCCCAGCGTGGTACTGCGGCGGCTGGTGGAGACGCCAGAGGATGGGCAGCGCGTGCGCACCTTTCTGCGTCGCCTTCGCGACAGCTGGGTACAGGTGATCGCCGTGGCAGTAATCGTCGTCGCGCTTGCGGCAGTGGCAGCGCTGCTTTCCGACTCATGGAAGGGCGGCAGCTGGTTCGCAGGCTCGCTGGCGATCTCGCTTCTGGTACTCCTGCTTCTGGCATCGGGGTTACTCCGCTTGCTGCGGGCTGCGCTCGATCGCACGCGGCTCCAGCTACCTTCGACACTACGGCATGGCCTCGCGAACCTGTACCGGCCTGGCAATCAGTCGGCGGCGGTGCTGGCGGCGCTCGGTGTCGGAGTCATGCTCATCCTGTGCGTGTTTCTCATGCAGCGCTCTATCGTCGCGCGAATGCACGAGGCTATGGCGCCGAGTACGCCAAATGTCTTTCTCATCGATATAGCGTCCAACGAGTTGGATGGGGTTAGGAAACTGGTGCTCGCGCAGCCCGGCGCCGAGAAAAACTTCGAGGCGCTGCCCATTCTGACCGGTTCGCTCGACACGCTCGAAGGCACGCCGGTGAGGAGACTCGATCGCAAGAAGTACCCGATGCGCTTGCGGCGCACACTCTCATTTACATGGAGTGAACAGGTGCCGGTCGGCATCAGGGTCGAGCAGGGCGCCTGGTGGGGCAAGGGCGATACACACTCTGTTGCAGTTATCGATCGCATCGCGACGCGGCTGCACCTGCATATCGGCTCGCAAATCGGCTTCTCGTCTGATGGGCAGCGATATACCTCTACTGTCGCAGCGATTTACAAGGTGGATGGCCAGCATATCTCCAGCCGCAGCGAGTTTATCTTCGCGCCGGCGCAGCTGAGCGGCATGCCGGTCATTTGGTACGCGGCGATGCACATGGCGCCCGGACGCATCGCTGAGCTGCAACGTGCGCTCTTCGCGCAGTACCCGACTGTGACAGCGATCAACATCGCCGACATCCTCGAAACGATCCAGCAGGTAGTCGGCCAGATCACGATCGTGATTCGGTTTCTCGCAGGCTTCTCCATTCTTTCGGGTATGGTCATCCTGGCGTCGAGCATCGCCAGCACGCGCTTTCGGCGGGTGCGCGAGGTGGTGGTGTTGAAGACGCTGGGTGCAACGCGGTCGCGGATCGCGGGAGTGTTCTCGGTCGAGTTCCTGGTGCTGGGCTTGCTGGCCGGGCTGGTGGGCGCGCTGTTTGCAAATGGGCTGTCGCGCCTCCTGCTACACATCGCCGACGTTCCCTTTGTCTCTGATCCAGTTGCGGACAGCTCTGGCGTCTTACTGACTGCGGTGCTCGCCGTCATCACCGGGTGGGCCGCCAGCTTCCGCATCCTTGGACAGAAGCCGCTCGAAGTGCTGCGCGAAGAGTAGCGTCGGGGCGCAGGTTGATGAATTGCCATGGACGTAGCGACGCTTTCATCCAGCGAGTGTCTAGAGGCCCAGATAACACCGATCCGGCCGATGTAGTGGCTGGGCAAGCTGCCTAAGTGATCAATCGGGCAGCTCTTTAGGGAGGTGTCGAGGAGGGAACGGTCCCGCACGCGCTACCGCTGAAGCGTGTCGCATGAGCGATATGAAGAGTAAGGAGAAACAAGCAAGTTCTCCCGCGCTGCGGATTAACTCTTCGAGGAGTGCGGAGAGGATTAGGAAGGTGTGAGGGTGTGCAGGGTTGGTTGCCCCCCAGGGATTCGAACCCCGATATGCTGAGTCAGAGTCAGCTGTCCTACCATTGAACGAGGGGGCAAGGCGGGCGTCGCGGTGATCCAGCCTCGCGCGACTCTCCTGATAGTACGGCCCTCGCGTAGATTGGTCAATGCAGCGATTCGTCCTCTTCTGCTCCGTTCCTTCGGCTGCTTCCGGTCGCGGTGTTAGGCTGTAGCGTTCGAGTCTGAGTGTAGGGAGAGAGCATGCGCAAGAAAGTAACGATTGTGGGTGCGGGTAATGTGGGAGCCACTGCCGCGCACTGGCTGGCTGCGAAAGAGCTGGCGAACGTGGTGCTGCTGGATGTGGTTGAGGGTGTGCCGCAGGGCAAAGGGCTTGACCTGCTCGAAGCCATGCCGATTGAGAAGCGTGACTGCGCGATCCTGGGCACGAATGATTACACGGACTCCGTAGCGTCGGATGTTGTTGTTATCACGGCCGGGATCGCGCGCAAGCCTGGTATGAGTCGCGACGACCTGCTGAACACCAACGCGAAGATCATGTCGGAAGTCATTACGCGTGTGGTCGCAACCTCGCCGAACGCTGTTTTGATCGTGGTCTCGAACCCGCTGGATGCCATGGCGCAGGCCGCTTTCAAGCATTCGGGATTTCCGCGTGAGCGTGTGCTGGGCATGGCCGGCGTCCTTGATTCAGCGCGGTTCCGGACCTTTATCGCGGAAGAGTTGAAGGTGTCCGTCGAAAATGTAACCGCGTTTGTACTGGGTGGCCACGGCGATACGATGGTGCCGCTGCCGCGTTACTCGACGGTTGCGGGTATCCCGATCACGGAGTTGCTGGATGAGGCTACACTGGCGCGTCTGGTGCAGCGCACGCGGGAGGGGGGCGCGGAGATCGTGAAGTACTTGAAGACCGGCTCCGCTTACTATGCGCCCGCTGCTGCTGCGATTGAGATGGTCGAGGCGATCCTGAAAGACAAGAAGAAGATTCTTCCCTGCGCGGCCTACCTTCAGGGTGAGTACGGGATCGACGGGCTGTTCGTGGGCGTCCCGTGCAAGCTTGGCGAGCGAGGGCTGGAGCAGATTATCGAGATCAAGCTGACGCCGGACGAGCAGGCGGCGCTCGAGAAGAGCGCGGCCTCAGTGAAGGAGCTTTGCGGAGTCATCGGCGTTTAGCGACCGAACCGCCTGCGGCTTACGGGCACTTGTGGCGTGCCACCGGCGTCTCCCGCAATATCTGTCTTGAAGAGACCGCCAGGTACGCGGGCGGTCTCGTTCTTGGACTCCTACACCCGCTCGATCGTGACCGACTCAAGCACGACAGGGGTCTTCGGCTTGTCCTGTGCGCCGCGCGGTACCTTTGTGATCGCGTCCACGATGGACTGTCCCTCGATAACCTCGCCAAAGATCGTGTGATTCCCCGTAAGCCACAGTGTCGGGGCGACTGTGATGAAGAACTGCGAGCCATTCGTGTTTGGTCCTGCATTCGCCATGGCTAACTTGCCCGGCTTGTCGAACTTGTGCGGCGAGCCCTTAGTTTCATCCTCGAACTTGTAACCGGGGCCGCCCATACCGGTACCATCGGGGTCGCCGCCCTGCACCATGAAGTCAGGAATCACGCGATGGAAGATGGTGCCGTCATAGAGCTTCTTGCCTGTTTTCTTCTCGCCTTTGTGAGACCACTCGCGCGTGCCCTCAGCAAGCTCGACAAAGTTCTTTACGGTCTTTGGGGCAACATCTTCAAACAGTCGGCAAACGATCTCGCCCTGCGTGGTCTGGAACGTGGCATAGGTGCCTGGTTGACGGGCCATAGTGTCTTCTTCTCCTGAGACCTATCTTACCGGGGCGGTGTTACGGGCTGTGTCGCGGGTGCTGCGGCGGGTGCCGGCGTGGGTACAGCAGGGAGCGGCTGGCCCTCTGGCACTATCGTCACCTTGCTTAGCACAACCGGCGTGAGCGGCTTATCGTTTGAATCGCGCTCGACACGCGCGATCGCTCTCACCACCGAGACGGCCGGGTCATCACACTGGCCGAAGATGGAGTAGTTGCCGTCGAGCGAAGGCTGCGGTGCTTCTGTAATAAAGAACTGGGAGCCGTTGGTGTTCGGGCCAGAGTTCGCCATCGCCAGCCGCCCTGCCACGCTGAAGGTCAGGTCCGGCACAATTTCATCTGCGAACATGAAATCCGGTCCGCCCATTCCGGTGCCCAACGGGTCGCCGCCCTGGATCATGAAGCCCGGGATCACACGATGAAAGGTCGTGCCGTTATATAGCGGCACGCCGTGCTCCCTGGCGTGTGTCTCGGGGTTTGTCCAGTCTTTGCTGCCGGTCGCGAGTCCGACGAAGTTCGCGACCGTTACCGGCGCCTCTTTCGAGAAGAGGCGGCAGATCATGCGACCCATGGTGGTGTCAAAAACCACGGTGGGGCCAGTCGGCTGTAGGGCCGGCTTGACGGCGGAGTCGGGCGAGTCGGGGAGTGGGGCTGATGTTGCAGGCTGAGAGGTCTGGGGCGTCGCCGGAGTGGCGCTGGATGAGCCGGCAGAACCAGGGCTCTGTTGTGCGGTGGCTGAGCCGGCTAGAAAGAAGGTAAGAAGAACGGCGCGTGAGATCGACATGGTGACTTCATAAGAATAACGATCGATGCAAGAGGGAAGCGGGCGACGCATAGAGAAAAAACGGCCCACGACTGCTGGACGATTGCAAGAAGGGCTACCCGTGAGGGATGGCCCCTGCAGAAGAATGAACGTCTTAACGCGTAAAGACATCCTTCACGGCCTGGATCATTACATCCCGGCTCACGTCAGAAATCGCCTTCGTCAGCGGCAGCATCTTCGGGCAGGCGTTTACGCAGTTCTGTGCAAAGCCACATTCCTGGATGCCGCCGTCGCCCATCAACGCGTGCAGGCGGTCCTCCTTCAAAACCTTACCGGTCGGGTGCTCATTGAAGAGCTTCGCCTGCGCGATCGTCGCAGCGCCGACAAAGCCGGTTTCCTCGTTGAACTGGGGGCACACCTCCATGCAGATAGTGCAGGAGATGCAGCGCGAGAGCGGATAGGCTTCTTCCTGCTGCTGCGGTGTGATACGCGGGCCTGCGCCAAGATCGTAGGAGCCATCAAGCGGCACCCATGCCTTAACGCGCTTCAAGTTTTCAAAGAGCACCGAGCGATCGACCGAGAGGTCGCGCACGACGGGCATCTTCGATAGCGGCTCAAGCCGGACGACGCCGTTCTCCTGCACCTTCTCGATCAGTGCGGAGCAGGCCATGCGGGCCTTGCCGTTGATGCGCATGGCGCAGGAGCCGCAGACCTCTTCAAGACAGTTCGCGTCATAAGCAATCGGAGTGGTCTCGCGGCCATCGATGGTGACCGGGTTCGCCGCGATCTCCATCATCGCTGAGATCGCGTTCATGCCGGTACGCATAGGCAGGTCGAACTTATCCCAGTGCGACTCCGCGTCGGGGCTCGCCTGACGCTTGATCTCGATGCGAACGGTCTTCAGCTTTGCGGGAGCGCGTGTATCGAGTGGCGCCGTGGTGGTGGCCATCGTTTCTTCTCCTCTGGGTAGAGGCAGCGCCGTGCGCTGTCCCGTATCCTTCTAATTTTCTCACCAGTACCGAGGCTTGCCGCTCGACGAACTTTCAGGCCGTCGCAAGCGATGTGCCTCGACTCCGAATGATCTCCGCATAGGTATGAGCCGAGTCTTTGACAGTGCGCTTCTGCGTTTCGCGATCGACATAGACCAGACCGAAGTGCTCGGTGTACCCCTGCGTGAACTCCCAGTTGTCGAGCAGCGACCAATGGAAGTATCCACCCAGCGGCACTCCTTCTTCGCTGGCGCGTAAATAGCTGCGCAAGTAGTCCCGAAGGAATGCTGCTCGCTTCAGGTCGTGTATACGGCCGTCCGCGTCCGGCTTGTCGGCAAGCGAAATGCCATTCTCCGTCACTACGATGGCTTTGCCGTAGCGCTCGTGGAGAAAGCGCGGCGCCCAGTAAAGAAGCTCTGGATTGATGCTCCAGCCGGCGTGGCTTCGCGGCATGTCTGGCGGATTCGCGACCACCTCAGCTTTGCCCTCGGCTCCGGCGCGCACATGCGGGGCGAAGTAGAGATTCACTGCGCAGAAGTCGAGCGGCTGATGAATGAGCGCCATGCTCGCCGGTGTTGCGAGCTTGGCAAGCGAGGGTGCGTACTCGAAGCAGGCCGGGTTGTACTTGCCCTGGTAGAGCGGGTCGAGCCACCAGCCATTACTCGCAAAGAACACGGACTTCGGCCCTATCTCGGCGGGCACGAGCGCGAAGGACTGTTCCCGAGCTGCCGCGATATCAGCAGTGCTCTCGCTCGCCGGCAGCTTAAACATTCCAGCGAAGGGCAGTCCAACTTTTGCTCGCCGACCAGCAGCACGGACCGCCTGTACGGCGCGGCCATGGCCCTCGAGCAAATGGTGCGCGCCGAGCGCGAGCTCGTCTCGCCCGAGGCGGCGCGTGGAGGGCGGCATGCCGCCTTCGACCATGAAGCCCCAATAAATGTTGGGCTCGTTGATGGTCAGCCAATGTTGGACGCGATCGCCGTACCGGGCTGCGACAAGGTGCGCGTACTCGGCAAACCACTGAGGCGAGTCCGGATGAAGCCAGCCGCCCTGCTCATCGAGGGCTTCGGGGTAGTCAAAGTGGTAGATCGTCACCCAAGGCTCGATGCTGGCTTTGAGCAGTCCGTCAAGAAGCCGGTCGTAGTAGTCGAGAGCCTTGATGTTTACAGGACCGCGGCCCGAGGGGAGGATGCGCGGCCAAGCAAGCGAGAGCCTGTAGCTGTTCAGCCCCATGCCCTGCATGATCGGAATGTCCCCGGCCCAGAGATGGTAGGTGTCGTCCGCGACGAGGTTGTTGCTGCCGTCCTTGATCTTCGCGGGATCGTGGTCGAGGACAGACCAGATAGACCGGCCACCGCCATCCGCGTACGGGTAGCCTTCAACCTGCATCGCGGAAGTGGAGGTACCCCAGGCGAAACCGGCGGGGAAGGTGGCGGCTGGTGTGAGGGCGTGGAGTTCGCTGGCTTTGGCGGAAGCAAGCGCGGCAGCCTGGGCGCTCCGGGCGAGAAACGTGCGGCGAGTTGTCGGCATCAAGCCTCAGTGGGTGCTGATATCTTAGCCCTGCCACCTTACAGCTTCCCGGATCTCTAGTCGATGCTTTGCTCCACCGCCGCCAGCACCGCCCCACTATCGACGACGGTCGCGAACTCTCCGTGAAGATCACTGAGTGCGGCGGCATGCACCTCACTCGCCGGTCGATGAGAGCCGTCGATCCCGGTCCGATCGAATGTAGCTGTCGCATCGGCAACCACATACGTTCTGAAGCCTAGGTTCCCCGCCATGCGCGCCGTGGTGGAAACACAGTGGTTCGTCGTGAGGCCTACGAGGACAAGCGTATCGATGCCGGAAGATCTGAGGTCCGCTTCCAGCGATGTACCGATAAAGCTGCTGTTGACGGACTTGCGATACACGGGTTCACCGGGCTGCGGCTTCACTTCTTCTTTGAAGTCATTTCCGGGCACATCTGGATGGAGAGGACTCGCTGGAAGACGGGAGTCATGCGCGATGTGGATGACTGTCTTCCACTCCGGCGCCATGCGGAGATGAGTTCAGCCATCTTACCTTCGGCGTCTGGGTTGTTGCGCCGTCCCCAGGCAGGATCATTGAATCCCTGCTGAACATCAATGACAACAAGTGCGGTGCGGCTGGTGAACTCCGGCACATGGAAATCCAACTTTGTCTACTCCTGCGTTGCCTGCACGCGCCTGTCTCTTACTCTGGGGCAGCTTACTTGACCGCGTCGTAACGGCGCGGCCGGGGCGGTATGTACTGTGTGTCGACGGCTTCAAATGTGAACTGCGGCTCGTCCGCATCGGGAGCGAAACTGGCCTTGGTCGTCTTGAGGAACTTCTCGTCGTCGCGCTCGGGGAAGTCCGGCTTGTAATGCGCGCCGCGGGACTCATCGCGTAGCTGTGCGCCCTGCGTGACTACCCGGCCCAGCTGTAGCATGTTGTAGAGCTGACGCGTGAAGGCGAAGCTTGTGTTTGCCCAGGCGCTCTTGTCGCTCAGATTGATGTTGCGGAAACGCTCCAGCAGCTCAACGATCTTCTCGTCGGTTTCCCCGAGTGCCTTGTTGTAACGAATGACCGTGACGTTCTTGGTCATGGTCTCGCCAAGCTCCCGCCACAGCTTGAAGGGGTTCTCTTTGCCGGAAGAGGAGAGCAGCCGTCCGTTGATCTCCTCCTGGCGCTTCCTTTCACCCTCCCCGTAGCCATTTGCAGGCGCGCTGGAGAGCCCCTTTGCGTATTTGAGGGCGTTGGGCCCAGCCTGGAAGCCGCCGTAGATGCAGGAGAGCAGCGAGTTTGCGCCGAGGCGGTTCGCGCCGTGGTAGTTGTACTCGCTCTCGCCCGCAGCAAACACGCCGGGGATGTTGGTCATCTGGTTGAAGTCGACCCAGAGCCCGCCCATGGTGTAGTGCATGCCCGGGAAAATCTTCATCGGGACCTTGCGCGGGTCATCGCCGACAAACTTCTCGTAGATCTCGAGAATGCCCTCGAGCTTCCGGTCGAGCGTCGCCGCGTCAATGTGGGTCAGGTCGAGATAGACCATCGGCTGCCCGTCAATGCCGAGCTCGTGCTCGTAGACGACCTTGTGGATCGCGCGTGTCGCTACATCCCGTGGCACGAGGTTGCCGTACTTCGGGTACCACTCCTCCAGGAAGTACCAGCGATCAGCCTCAGGGATGGAGGTCGCTTCGCGCGGGTCATGGAGCTTGCGCGGCACCCACACACGACCGCCCTCGCCGCGCGCCGACTCGCTCATAAGCCGCAGCTTATCCTCGCCGGGGATCGAGGTCGGATGCACCTGGATAAATTCGCCATTGGCGTAGTAGGCGCCCTGCTGGTACACGGCCGATTGCGCTGAGCCCGTGCATACTACCGAGTTGGTGCTCTTGCCGAAGATCGCGCCGATACCGCCGGTCGCGAGGATGATTGCGTCTGCGTCGAAGGTGCGTACCGACATGTCGCGCAGGTTCATCGCACAAATGCCGCGGCACACGCCTGCGCCATCGAGCACGGCCGAAAGAAACTCCCAGCCCTCGTACTTGGTGACCTTGCCTTCGGACTCGTAGCGCCGCACCTGCTCATCGAGCGCGTAGAGCAACTGCTGGCCGGTAGTCGCGCCAGCAAAGGCGGTGCGGTGGTAGAGCGTGCCACCGAAGCGGCGGAAGTCAAGCAGCCCCTCGGGCGTGCGATTGAACGGCACTCCCATGCGGTCGAGCAGGTCGATGATCGCGGGTGCGGCATCGCACATGTTCTTGACCGGCGTCTGATTCGCGAGGAAGTCTCCGCCGTAAACGGTGTCGTCGAAGTGGGCGGCGGTCGTGTCGCCTTCGCCTTTCAGGTTCTTAGCCGCGTTGATGCCGCCCTGGGCACACACCGAATGCGAACGCTTGACGGGGACGATCGAGAACAGGTCCACGCTGCCGCCAGCCTCAGCGATCTTGATGACGGACGACAGCCCAGCGAGCCCCCCGCCTACGACAATGATCTTTGGTGCTGCAGCCATGCCGGATAACCCTCAATCTTTAGTGTGCGCCTGCCCGATCGGAGCCGGCGCTTGCGTGCCTTCGGTAATTTGCGCAGGAGTTAAATCACTCGGCGCGTTGCGGTACTTGGGGCTGACAAACGCCCACATGCTCGCCAGACCGACTGCGCACAGCAGCACGCCGGCAACACCGCAAACATAGCCAAAGTTGCGCCGCGCACGGTCGCCTGGCGTGATGCCCCACTTGGCCGAGAACAACCAAACGCCATACGCGAAGTGGTAACAGGTGGCGATCATCGCAATGGCATAGACGGCAAGCATCCAGGGGTGCGAGAGCTCGACCTGCACCTTGTGGAAGGCCGCGCCCGGATGGTCGGGCAGGTTAACGCCCGAGAAGCGCTGCCGCCAGACGTGCTGGATGATGTAGGCGAGCGCGATGCCGCCGGACCAGCGCTGCAGGGTGTACATCCAGTTGCCAGCCCATGGATAGTACACAACGTTCGACTTGCCGCGCAGCCAGATGTACATGCCATAACCGGCGTGGTAGATGAGCGGCAGGAAGATAAACACCCACTCAAGCACGCGCACAAAGGGCAGCGCATTGAGAAACTTGACCTGCGCCGCATACGCGGCAGGGCCTTTGAGCGCCTCAAAGTTCGAGACGAGGTGCTCGATCAGGAAGGCGCCGATCGGCACAATACCGGTAAGTGAGTGGAGCCGGCGCAGCAAGAAGGAATGGCCCTGCCCCGCACGCAGTGGTTGCACGCCTTTGTTCCTGGTACCTTTGCGCGCGCCGGAGTCGGGACCCGGAACCGGAAACGTTGCGGGCTTTTGGGGAGGCGCTTGAACGGTGGTCGCCATGGGTGCGGATGAAACTCCTTGGGCGTCGAGACGGTCACGAGGCGCACGAAACACCTTGGCCTACCCGGCCAACTCTCAATTATTCGTGTGCATCGGCTGCAGCGTCAAGGTTCGCGGACGGGGCACTTGTGACCGGCCCGTAACAAGCCTGTAACCTCTACAATCGTGGCACGAGGATGCCGGCGGCATGCGCATACAGGGGATGAAACGGATGGTGGCAGCAGGAGCGATCGTGCTCAGTGGAGTAGTGGGCGCGGCATCAGCGAGCGCCGCGGCAAGTGACAGCAGCTTTGGACCGGCTAACCCCTTTTTCGCGGAAAGCACACTGCCATTTCACGCACCTCCGTTTGATCGTATTCACGACAGGGATTACCAGCCGGCGATAGAAGCCGGCATGACCGCGCAAATCAAGGAGATGGATGCAATCGCCAACGACCCGGCGAAGCCGACCTTTGAGAACACCTTTGTCGCCATGGAGCGAAGCGGTGCACTGCTCAATCGCGTGCAGCGCGTCTTCTCCGGCGTCACCGGCGCCAATACGAACCCGGCCCTGCAGGAGGTGCAGCGCCAGGAAGCACCTAAGCTCGCCGCGCACGAGGATGCGATCCACCTGAATCAGAAGCTGTTTGCCCGGGTCAAGGCTGTCTATGATGAGCGTGCCTCGCTGCATCTCCAGCCGGAGCAGCTGCGGCTGGTCGAGATCACCTACGGGCGCTTTGTGCATGCGGGCGCACAGCTTTCCACAGCCGACCAGGCCGAGCTGCGTAAGCTGAATGAGGAAGAGTCAACGCTCTCGAACGCCTTCGAGACAAAGCTGCTTGCCGCGACCAAGGCCGCTGCTTTCGCGACAACTGACAAGGCAGCGCTTGCGGGGCTAAGCGACGCGCAGGTGCAGGCTGCCGCCGGCGCGGCGCAGGGGCGCAAGCAGGAAGGCTACGTCATCCCGCTGCAAAACACGACGCAGCAGCCGGCGCTTGCCGCCATGAGTGATCGCGCAGCGCGGGCGAAGTTGTTTGAGGATTCGATGACACGGGCCGAGCGCGGCGGGGACAACGACACGCGCGATACGATCGCGCGCTTGGCACAGGTGCGCGCACAAAAGGCCAAGCTGCTCGGCTACCCGACCTACGCGGCCTGGAAGCTGGAGGACCAGATGGCAAAAACGCCTGAGGCGGCACTGCACTTCATGGATGCGCTCGTGCCGGCTTCAACTGCCAAGGCAAAGGGTGAGGCTGCCGCGATCCAGCAGGTCATGGATGCCGACAAGGGCGCGCAGATTGGCGGGCTTGCGCTGCAGCCCTGGGACTGGGAGTTCTACGCCGAGCAGGTGCGTAAGGCCAGGTACGACCTGAACGAGGCCGAGCTGAAGCCATACTTCGAGATCAACAATGTGCTGCAAAACGGCGTCTTCTATGCGGCGCACCTGCTCTACGGCCTCAGCTTTCAGGAACGCCATGATCTGCCGGTCTATGAGCCCGATGTGCGGGTGTTTGAGGTCAGTGATGCGGACGGCAAGCCGCTCGCGCTCTTCTACTGCGACTACTGGAAGCGTGACAACAAGAATGGCGGCGCCTGGATGAGCGAGTTTGTCGGCCAGTCGAAGCTGCTGGGAACGCTGCCCGTCGTCTACAACGTCGCCAACTTCACCAAGCCTGCGCCGGGGCAGCCCGCGCTCATCTCCTTTGACGATGTAACGACGATGTTTCACGAGTTTGGCCATTCGCTACACGGTATGTTCGCCAATGCGGAGTACCCGAGTTTGAGCGGCACGTCGGTGCCGCGCGACTTCGTCGAGTTTCCCTCGCAGTTCAATGAGCACTGGGCGACGTACCCGGAGGTCTTCGACCACTTCGCGCGAGACTACCGGTCCGGTGCGGCGATGCCAGCGGAGCTCAAGGTTAAGCTGCTGCGCGCACGCACCTTCAACCAGGGCTACATGCTCACAGAGCTGCTTGCGGCGGCCAGGCTGGATATGGAATGGCACACTCTCCCGGCCGCCTCGCCCTTGCAGAAGCCGGACGCCTTTGAGCAGCAGGCACTCCAACGCACTGGGCTCGCGCTGCCGCAGGTGCCGCCGCGCTACCGATCGACGTACTTCATGCACATCTGGGGCAACGGCTATGCGGCCGGCTACTACGCTTACCTGTGGAGCGAGATGCTTGACGATGACGCGTACCAGTGGTTTGTCGACCACGGTGGGCTAACGCGGGCCAACGGTGATCGTTTTCGGCAGATGGTGCTCTCGCGCGGCAACACAGAAGACCTGCAGGCGTTGTACCGGGCATGGCTCGGAGCTGAGCCGAACGCGAAACCTATGCTCAAGTACCGCGGGCTGGAAGATACAGCTTCCACTGCGCCGGGCGCAAATACTAAGCAGTGAGTGGTCGCTCCTAGCTGAGGAGCGCAGCGAGCTGCGGCAACAATGTCCGAAGCGCGTTGCCGCGATGATTCAGCCTGAGCCGCGTTTCCAGATCAAGCTCTGCCATCCTGCGGTCGGGCTGGACCAGGGAGAAATAGGGGTCATAGCCGAAGCCCTTTTTGCCCCGCGCGGTTGTGACAATCTCCCCGCACACTGCGCCCTCGGCAGTGGCGATGATCTCGCCCGAGTGTGCGGCTGCGAGCACGCACCGGTAATGCGCCGGCCAGGGTTCAGGCACGCCGCTGTGAGTGAGATCTGCGAGTAGGCAGCGGTTGTTGCGCTCGTCTCTTCCTTGATCATCTCTGTTCGCGGTTTCGCTATCTTCGAAGCCGCGTATGGAAGCGTAACGCGCAGAGTAAACGCCGGGCGCGCCGCCGAGCACGTCGACCGACAAGCCCGAGTCGTCGGCGATAACCACTGCTTCCGGTAAGAAGCGGCCGTAGTAGAGGGCTTTGAAGCGAGCATTTTCAAGAAAGGTCGCGCCATCTTCAGGAGGCGCTGGAATGGTTCGGAGGCCGGGTAGCGCTTCTATGTGCCAGTCGGCATCGACCGTTGCTGCAGCGGCAGCAAAGTCGCGCAGCTTGCCGGCGCTGCCGGTTGCGACATAGAGCGTCTGTGGCATCAGGAAAGAGCCTTTGGAACACGCTGCGCGCTTGCGGGCTCTGTAGGCGGGGCGAAGCGCGGCTGGTTCAGGGGGCAGCCCTCGCACTTCGGCACGGCACTGCAGTGCGTCTTGCCGACCATGACGATCAACGCATGAAATTCATTGAAGTGAGCCAGCAGCGTGTGTGGAGCATCCTCGGCAAAGGCAGCAAGCGCCAACTGCTGCACGTCGCTATAGCGAGCACGCTCCCCGATTAGGCCATGCCGGGTGACAACACGCCGGAGGTACTCATCGACAACCATCACGGGCTGTTCAAGCGCGTACAGGAGAATGGCGTCAGCTGTTTCCGGGCCGACTCCGGGGAGTGTAAGGAGGGCTTCGCGTGTATCTGCGACAGGGGCGTGCGCCATCGCCTCAAGTGAGCCCTCGTATTCGCGATCGAGCAGCGTAATGAAGGCTCGAACTGAGGCCGCTTTACGCGCCATGTAGCCGGAGGGGCGAATCAGGACGCGCAGCTCTTCGGCGGTAAGCGCACGCAGCCCTTCCACACTCAGTACACCGGCGAGTTCTAAGTTGGCTATCGAACGCTCAACGTTGCGCCAGGATGTGTTCTGGGTGAGGTATGCGCCAACAACTGTTTCAATGGCCGTTGCAGAGGGCCACCAATGTTGTGGCCCATAAGCTTCGAAAAGCGCATCGTAGAAGCTCCTCAGGCTTTCTCTGGGAGACATGCTCATTCTGACCCGCCGGCCTGCGCGCCCGCGCGCAGCTGCTGCTTCCAGCCGAGCAGCTTTGCCCGGGTAGCTGCCTGCTCTGCTTCAGGCACCATCCCCTTGTGCTGGTAAAGAATGGAGAGCGCGGTATGGGCCAGCACATCATCGGGCGAGGTCTCAGCCAGCGCATTCGCGACAGAGATAGCTTCATCAAAGGCGCCCGCATCCTGAAGCGCTCGAATGAGTCCATGCTGCGCGTCGAGAAATCGGGGATCGGCCGCAAGTGAAGCGCGAAAGCTGGCCGCAGCGCCGGGAGCATCGCCTGCGGCAAGCTGGTCAAGACCAGCGTAGTAGTGGTCTTCCGCCCTGCTGCGCGCCTCGTCGGGTGCAAGGGTCATCACACCCCGATCATAGTGGATCGCATCCAAACGGGCAGGACAGACGAGCAGATGAGAACGCATACCGACTACCTATGGTTCAACACCGCAAAAGAGCGCGAGATGGTGCATATCACCCCACAGATTGAAGCAGTCGTGCGCGCAAGCGGCGTGCAGGACGGACTGTGCTTTGTTTCACCTATGCATATCACCGCGGCTATTTACGTGAACGACCACGAGAGCGGGCTGATTGAAGACATAGGCGAGTGGCTGGAGAAGCTGGCGCCCGCACGGCCCGAGTACCGGCACCACCAGACCGGCGAAGACAATGCCGATGCGCACCTGAAGGCGCTATTGCTGCACCACGAGACCACGTTGCCGATCACCGCCGGGAAGCTGGATCTGGGTACCTGGCAGCGCGTCTTCTACGCGGAGTTCGATGGGCGCCGGCGCAAGCGGGTGATCGTCAAGATCCTCGGCGTTTGAAGGCTCAGCTCACCACTGCGAGCTCTTCTTCGAGCATCTGCTTCTCATATAGGCTTGCGTAATATCCGCCAAGCATTAGGAGTTCGTCATGCGTGCCCAGCTCGGTCACGCGGCCTTCCAGCAATACGGCGATCTGGTCAGCGTGGCGTATCGTTGACACCCGATGCGCAATCAGGATGGTGGTCCGGCCAGCCATGACGCGGCCCAGCCCGGCGAGGATCTGCTCCTCGGTGTACGTATCCACGGAAGCGAGCGCGTCGTCGAGGATCAAGATGCGCGGATCGCGGATCAATGCTCGAGCCAAGGCAGAGCGCTGCTTCTGCCCGCCCGAAAGCGTCAGCCCACGTTCGCCAATGACTGTCGCAAAACCCGCAGGGAACTCCTCGAACTCGCGCCGAATATGGGCCGCCTCGGCGGCCGCAAGCAGCTCCCTATCACTCGCGTCCGGGCGGCCGAGCGTGATGTTGTCGTGGATCGTCGTCGAGAAAAGAAAGGTCTCCTGCGGTACATAGCCGATATCTGCCCGTAGCGCGTCGAGCGGATAGCTGCGCACTGGTTTGCCATCAACCAGAACAGAGCCCGCAGGCGCGTCATACATGCGCACCACGAGGCTGGCGAGCGTACTTTTACCCGCACCTGTCGGACCGACCAGCGCGAGGCTGGAACCGGCGGGAACGTGCAGCGAGATGCCGCGCAGGACCTCTGTACCATCGTCGTAGCGGAAGTGCAGGTCGCGAAACTCAACCGTGCCCGCCGTTATGCCAGTAACGTTCATGTCCGCACCACGATCATCGATGGTCGGCTTCTCAGCCAGTACCTCATGAATGCGGGTGACAGAAGCCTTACCACGCTGCACGAGATTGACGACCCAGCCAAGCGCGATGATCGGCCAGGTAAGCATGACTGTATAAGTCGAGAATGCAACGAAGTCGCCGATTGAGATGCGATGGCTCAGCACCTCATGGCCGCCGACCAGCAATACGATGACCATCGCGAGCCCAAGCAGAAACTCAAGCGTCGGCCAGAGCATGCCCATCAGCTGTACCAGCCGCAGGCCGCGCCGGATGTATTCGCGGTTTGACTCCTCGAAGGAGGCAATCTGCGCTTCTTCCTGCGCGAAAGCGCGGACCAGGCGTGCACCCGAAAAGTTCTCCTGTGCCTGCGCGGAAATGTCAGAGAACATGGCCTGGATGCGTTCGAAACGGTCGTGGATCTTCCGCCCGAGCGCCTGCACCAGCACGCTCGCGAGCGGCAGCGGCGCAAGCGCTACGAGGGTGAGGAACGGCGAGATACGCAGCAGGAAGTAAAGCGCGCCGATGGTAAAAAGAATCGTGTTGGCGCTGTACATGATCGCCGGCCCGAGCAGCATACGCACTGCGTTCAGGTCGTTCGTCATGCGCGCCATAATGTCGCCGGTGCGATTGCGCTGGAAGTAAGCCGCGGGCTGCTGTTCTAATGTCGCGAACAGGTCATTGCGCAGGTTGAATTCAATATCGCGCGAGATACCTATCAGGATCCAACGCGTCCAAAAGAGGAAGAAACCTTTTGCGAGGGCAAGCACCACCAACCCACCCGCATACTCGAACAGCTTACCACGCGTGATGCCGTGCGAAAGGTCATCGATCGCCGTGCGGATGAGCAGGGGGAAGAAGATCCATACTGCATTCGAAAGCACGGTCACGAGCGCGCCCCAGGCGTACTCGCGGCGATATCGCTTGAGGTAGGGAACCAGCGGTTTTAGTTCAGCAAGCACAGCCAGCGGCCCCTCTCTAGGTAGGCGTACGCAGCAGCAGGTAACTGCCAGCCAGCGCAAACAGCAGGTCCGGCGACCAAGCCGCCAGGATCGCTGGCAGCATATTGACATCGCCCATCGCTTCCAGCGTACTAGAAACGGTCCAGTAGACGATCGCGACGCCGATGGCGATGGCGATGCCCGCGAGCGAGCCGCTGCGCCCCATGGACAAAGCGAAAGGTACGGCAAGGACGGCCATGACCAGCGTGATCACCGGGTAGGCCAGCTTGTGGTTGAGTTGCACACGCAGCCGCATGGTGTCAAAACCGCTTTGGCGCAGATCATGGATATAGCGATCCAGCTCGGCAAAGCTCATCTCCGAAGACTGCCGGGGGTCTTTCTTGAAATACTGCGGCTGCTCCGCTAGGCCCGGGATCGTGCTGCTCGAGAAAGTCGAGTAGCTCTGGATTTCGTCGCCGGCAAAGCCGCGTTCCCATCCATTGCGGAACACCCACGCGTTCTGTTTCGGATCCCAGGCAGCGCTGCTCGCGAAGAGCCTTTTCTCCAGATCGAAGGTACCTGGCTTAAAGGTGAAGACGCTGATGTTGGCGAAGCGGTCGCGGTCCGGATCGAAAAACTGGTAGTAGAAGATGTGGCTTGGCAGCCCAGGGCGCTCTATGCCGAACATCCACTTCTCGTCAGGACGCTGGAAGGTTTGCGCTGGTCTCCCTTTAATCGTGGCGCGCAACGCTTCTTGTCGCCGATTCGCGCCAGGGATGTAGGTCTCGTCGAAGACAAAAAGTGATACCGCAAGCACCGAGGCAATGGCGAGGATTGGCACAACAATGCGGTACACGCTGATGCCTGTCGCCTTCATCGCCGTCAGCTCGTTCGAGCGATTGAGGCTGCCGAAAACCACCAGCACGGCGATGAGTACGCTGAGTGGGGCAATCAGGTAGATCATGCTGGGCGTCAGGTTGAGCAGATACTCGCCGACAACAATGAATGGTGTCCGGTTGCGGATGATGTCCCCAAGCAGCTCAAAGAAGGTGAAAAGCAGCATCAGCATGACAAAGGTCGCCAGCACCAGCGCGAAGGTCTTCAGGAACTCGAGAATGACGTAGTTGTCGAGCAGCAAAGGAAAATGCGAACGCGCACTGCTGATGCGTCCTGAAGTTGAACTTGACCGTACCCCATTGCCACCCGCGACTTGTGCGGCACTTTGCCGCCCGCCGCGCTGAAACCAGGCCAGGATGTTGGGCAGGGAAGCAATCCCTGCGCCACTTACCGAGAGATGGCGCAGCAGAAGCAGCCCGGCCGCGCCGAACAGCACATTGGCTGCCCACACGCCAACTTCGACGGAAACTTTATTCTGCCGGGCTAAGGCGATCCCTGTCGAAGACAGGAAGTAGTACACGAAAACAAGCGCGATGGTGAGCACGAAGCCCGCACTTTTTCCGCCGCGACGCGAGCTGATACCCAGCGGAACGCCAACCAGCATCAGCACCAGGCAGGCAAACGGGTATGCGAAACGCTTTTCGAGCTCGATCGAGAACCAGCGCCCGCCGGGCGTCTTCGCGAGCTTTCGAAGCTCGCTGTTCGACATGGCCAGCACCGGCGAGGGTGCACGAACGGAATGATCCGTGTCGTCCGTCTCTGAAACGAGCGGCAGATCCGTCTGCTCAAAGGTCGAAACGTTGTACTGGTTAGGATTGTCGGAGTCGATCTGCTGCTGAGTTCCATTGCGCAGCCGCATCAGCACGGAGTCGTTTGCGTTGTTGACGACGGTGGCCTGAGCGGCAGTCGTGATCCGGGGTGTTGTCGGGTTCGACAGATCCGCGATAAAGACTTTTCGCCAGTCCGAGGCGCCGGTCGTTGCTCGCACGTCATCGATGTAGAGCACGATGTTCTTGAAATCCTCGTAGAAGACCCTCGGCTGGACTTCAAACGATGCCTGCGAGTTGCGCAGCTCTTGCTCAAGCGCAAGCGAGGTCTTCCAGGCAGCGGGTGCGACATAGAGCGAGGTCGCAAGGCAGACCACCAAACCTGCGCAGGCGACCAAGCCTGCGGTCCGCACAAAGCTCCAGACGCCGATGCCAGAAGCGCGCATCGCCGTGATCTCACTGTCGGCAGCAAGGCGACTGAAGCCGAGCAGCACGCCGACCAGCACCGCCATCGGTACAGTCAGCACCAGGGTATTGGGAATGGTGTATAAAACGATCCGCAGAACGGCGCTCAAAGAGCTGCTGTTCCGGATGATGAGCTCGAGCAGGTGCCCAAGATCCTTCGCGATAAAGATGACGAAGGTAAAGAGGATGCCACCCAGCAGCGCATGCGAGAGGATCTCGCGGAGAATGTAACGGGTCAAGATGCGCATGTGGGGTGCGGTGGCCGCACCCTCAGTCTACAGCAGCATGTCCCTCGTGGCTGCGCGGAGTCTGCGCTCCGGTTATTCGCCGTTGGGCAGAAAGCGGTAGCCGACGCCGCGCACCGTCTTGAGATACACAGGCGTTGCAGGTTCATCCTCGATATACCGGCGCAATCGCACGACAAAGTTGTCGATCGCGCGTGTATCGGTGTCCTCGTGAACCCGCCAAACCTGCTCCAGCAGCTCCTTGCGGGGAATGATGCGGAACGGGTGCTCGGACAGGTAGCGCAGAAACTCCGCTTCCATAAGCGTCAGCCGGGTGCGCTGCCCTTTGGCTTCCAGCTCCAGCTGGGAGAAGTCGATGGTACGCCCGGCGAAGTGGTACCTGGCCAGCGGCTCGCCATCTGTCGACCCCGTTGCGCCTGCCGCGCTTGCGCGATTTTGCCAGCGCATGCGTCGTAGCAGTACGTGCAGGCGCGCCAGGAGGATACTCAGATCGAACGGCTTCGGCAGGTAGTCGTCCGCACCTGCTTCCAGTCCCCCGAGCACGTCTTCTGGCCGGCCGCGTGCGGTCATCATCAGCACGGGCACGTAGTTTCCTGCGCCACGTAGCTCCGCTGCCACCTGGAAGCCGTCCTTGCCGGGCAGCATCACATCCAGCAGTACGGCTTCAAATGCAGCTCCTTCACCCAGCATGGCCAGCGCAGTCTCACCATCGTAGGCAAGCTGCACCTCGTAACCCTCGGCTTGGAGGTTGAAGAGCAAGCCTTCAGCAAGATGTGCCTCATCCTCTACCACCAGGATCCGCGCCGAGGTGCTCACGAGTGAGCATCCTGTGTGGCTGCCGGCGCGGCAAGCGGCAGACTCTCCGGTAGTTGTGGCAATCGCAACGTAAAGGTCGCGCCGGTGCCTTCGCCGGCGCTGGCCGCGGTCACGCTGCCCCCATGTTGTTTGGCGATGACGCGGACCAGAAACAAACCCAGACCCGTACCCTGCTTGCGTAGTACGGTCCGGATCGGTACCCGGTAAAAGCGCTTGAAGATGCGCTTCAGATGGATGGGCTCGATACCGATACCACGGTCGGAAACCTGGAAGCAGGCCAACCCCTGCTCGTCGGCGTAGACACTGACCGCAACGGAAACGTCCTGGGGCGAGTACTTGATAGCGTTGCTGAGCAGGTTGCCGAGGGCGGTGTGCAGCTGGTCGAGATTGCCGCTCACAAGCAGCGGCCGATCGGGCAGCCGCAGTGATATTGCTTCACGGTTCTCCTGCTCCGGGGCGTTTCCTTGGCTTGAGACAGGGCTTAGCAGAGGGTGATGTTGGTCGAGAGCGCGCGCAACTGCCTGTCGCGAAATATCCCGCAGGTCTAGTGATTCGAAAGCATTGCGGCGGCCATGCTGTGTCACCTCGCCGGCCTTCAGCACCTGCTCGACAGTTGCGAGCAGCCGGTCGCTGTCGGCCAGCATGATGCGGTAGAACTCCTGGCGCTTCTCCTCAGATACCGTGCGCCGCTGCAGCGTCTCAAGGTAGAGCCGGATGGATGCGATGGGGGTCTTCAGCTCATGCGTGACCGCATTCAGAAACGAATCCTGCCGTTCATTGCGCCGGACCTCGCGCACCAGGAAGACGGTGTTGAGCGCAACGCCGGCAATCAGCAGCAAGGTAATGGGAATGCCGAGCACCAGGGGTAAGAGCTCCCGCCAGTTCAGCACAATCCAACCGACATTCAATGTGATTGCAAGACCGACCAGGCATACGCCGAGCAGAATGGCGAGCAGGATTGCGGGACGGCGGCGGGTGATTCGCATATGGCCTGGGCTCAATGCTCATGACGCAAAAAGACGCGCCCGGACCAGTATAGGTCGGCGGAGCCGGTCTACCTGCCTTCGGGCCTTGTCATCGCGCTTATACGTGGAAATAAGCGAAACAAGCGTTTCTAGGCTACGCCGGCCGGCCGAGGGTCTGCCGGATCCCACGTTGCGATCTTGATGTCCCGCGCAAGACCGAGCTTCTTCAGCAGCCAGATGCCGTAATAGTTCGGATCAAACTCGTACCAGCGCAGCCCATGCCGGGCTGAAACCGGATGCGCATGGTGGTTATTGTGCCAGCCTTCGCCCCCAGTCAGGAGTGCTACCCACCAGTTGTTGCGTGACTCGTCGCGTGTTTCAAAACGGCGCGAGCCCCAAAGATGCGTTGCCGAGTTGACCAGCCAGGTCGCGTGCAGGCCCAGGGTAACGCGCAGAAAGATACCCCAAAGCACAGCTGGCCAGCCGCCCCATGCTAGTAGTACCAGGCCGACCGTGGTGAGCGGGATCCAGTGATACTTTGAGAGCCAGACGTAGAACGGATCACGGCCGAGGTCGGGAGCGTAGCGGGTTAGGATTGCCGTCTCTGCATGCAGACTCTCACCGCTCATGATCCAACCCATGTGGGCCCAGAAAGTACCATCGGTGGGGGAGTGTGGGTCGCCTTCATGGTCCGAAAGCTGATGATGCACCCGATGAGTTGCTACCCAGAAGATTGGTCCGCCTTCCAGCGAAAGCGTGCCGCAAACGGCGAGCACATGCTCAAGCCAGAGAGGTACCTTGTAGCCGCGGTGGGTCAGCAACCGGTGATAGCACATACCGATGCCGATATTGATGGATACGACATACAGGACCACAGCTGCGAAGAGTCCTTTCCAGGTAAAGAAAAAGAGCGCGGCCAAAGCCAGGATGTGAAAAAGGACCATAAAGCTGGCGGTAAGCCACGACACCCTGCCACCCTGCGTAGCTTTGCCGAGGACCGGCAATTCCGGAGCACGGCCTCTACGAGCCTTCGTGCTGATTTGAGGCGTACTAACAGTAATTACCGGTGCTTCTTCCAGTTCAGCGGACATGCCACTCCCAGAGCGTGTATAAATAGCTCGATTTCGAGCCTAGCAGTGACCTGGAGAGTGCGGTGTAAGAGTTCTGTAATGGCTATAAACCGAGATACTGCCTCGCATCGACGTGAGCTTCGAGTGCATGATGCACAAACGTCCGGGAAAGTTGCGCACGGCTGACAACTTGGAAGAGTAACCTGCATCTACTTATTAATACGGCGCTTTCATCCGGTTGGCCTGTTAGTTTTCTGCTTCAGCTTCGGCGCAGGCGGGCCAGATGCGAAGAGGAGAATGTCATGATTACAACGATCCATGCACGCCCGCACCTGCATGCCGCTCTGCGCGGTATGGGTTCCGGTAAGCCCGTTGTTTGCCCGCGCTGCCTGATGATGGTTGGCGCGGCCCGTGAAGCCCGCGAATTGCAGCGGCTGTTGAGCGCCCACCGGTGTCTCACGGTAACTTCGGAAATGCTTCAACCCTCGACAGCTGTTCCATTTAGCTGAAGACCCTGATGGCCCCAGCCTTCAACGGGAGGCTGGTAGCAGCGGAGTTGCAAGGGTGGGAACGCGCCTCTTACAGGCGCGTTTTCCTTTGCACATTAGCCGGTCACAAAGAGTTTGACACTACGCCCGATAGGTGGATTCCGTCCGCGTTCTGGTCTGCGGAAAACTGCGCGGTGAGGCTGCGGCGGCCCGGGCTGTCGCGAATACCTGCTGAACTTTCTCCGCAATGCAGAGCTCCTCGGCTTTCGCCAGCTTCCGACCATCCGCCGTCAGATAAAAAACGTCAATCGCGATCTCGCCCTCGGTATCGATCAACGCCACTTCTATATTGCAGCCACAAGCTGCAATAGCTGAGGAGAGGGCTCGCAGCAGCCCTGATGAATCCGGCGCAACGACCTGTAGGAGCGTGCTGTGGCTGGAGCTCTTCTGGTCGAAGTGAAATCGTGGGTCGATGCGGGAACGTATCGCTGCCCGGCTGTGGCTCGGACGTTCGCGGGCGCTCAGCATGCTGTCCACAGTCGCTTCGCCGTGCAGGGCCGCCCGCAGGCTCGCCAGGAAGCGGTCGTGCTCGCCAGGGTTTAGCTCCAGAGTGCGAAAAGGATCTGTGAACTGGAACGAGTCAAGTATGATTCCGGCTGCGTTCGAGAAAGCATCCGCCTTGACGATGTTCATGCCCCAGGCGGAAAGCGCGCCGGCCATGTCGGCGAACAGCATTGGGCGGTCGCGTGTAACAAGCGTTACCTCATTGAACTGCCGATGCGGCCGGAATGCCAGCTGCACCGGCTCGCTTGAAAGCGCGAGTGAAAGCTTGAAGTGTTCCCCGATCTGGTCTGGCAGCCGCGTCTGCAGGTATCGCTGCGGCATGCCTTCCAGAAAGACCCGCAGCTGTTCACTTGGCGCCGTATCAGCCCCGGTAAAGCCCCCATGCACGGCAACGCGGGAGAGAACACGCGCCAGGACCACCGGGTCCGCATCGACGTGGTAGCGCGCCTCATCGACGGAGCGGTCGAGAAAGTTAGCCGTCGCGATATAAAGCTGCCAGATGTTTTCCGCCTTCCAGGGCGTAAGGGCGTCCGGATGCACCGCCTTGATATCGGCAAAGGTCAGCAGGGTCAGCATCTTCAATTGCTGCGATCCGGGCGCGTGTTCGCTGAAGGCGCGGATACTCTCCGGATCGAAGATATCCCGGCGCAGCGCGTGCGACATCTCGAGGTGATTGCGGATCAGCCGGCGCACGACGTCTCGCTCTTCCAGATCGAACTCCAGCCGGGTAAAGACCCGCTCGGCCAGCTCGATAGACTCCCGCGCGTGATCGCCGGTGCGGCGCGCCTTGCCTGTATCGTGCAGCAGCAGTGCCAGCAGAAGAAGGTCGAGGCGCTCGATCTCCGGCAGCAGCGTCGAGAAGCGTCGCTCCCACTCGTGACGCGGGGTGCGCAACGCATGGAGATTCTCAATCACCAGAAAAGTGTGCTCGTCGACGGTGTAACGGTGGTACGCATCGCGTACGACGAGCGAGTCGATGCCGTGGAACTCGGGCAGGAGAAGCTCCAGCAGGCCAAGCGCATGCATCAGGCGCAGCGCGTGCGCCGCATAGGGGCCAAGCAGGATGTCCCGCAGGCAGTTCCACAGGAAAGGCCCTTCGGGCAGCTGTACGGCGAGCGCCGGCAGATCTTCCGTGATGCGCGCCTCAGCCTCTTCGCGAAAGCGCGAGCCATACTGAGCCACGTGTGCAAAGACCCGCAGCAGCGCATCGGCGTCGGCGAGCGAACCGGCATCGAGCGAGATACGGTTGTCCTCGACGAAAAAGCTGGTTCGGGGTACCTGCATCCGCTTGCGGCGCAGCGCCTTAAGCAGCGGCTTGCGTGTCGTGGAAGGAGCCCCATCCAGCAGCAGACCGGCGCGGCGTGAGACCGAACGCGCATGACGGTAGTAGGTACGCATCCAGTAGGCCGGGTCTGCGGAGCCGAGTGTCTCGAGTCCCACGCTCTCGGCCGCAGCCTGGTCCTGTGCCGCCCAGTCCAGAGTGTTGTCATCGCGACCATTACGGAAATGGAGGAAACAGCGCGCCGCGGCTAGAAACTCGAACGACGGATCAAGATCGGCCCGTGCGTTGTCCTGCGGTATCTCGGTACCCGCGGTCGGCCAACCGCGCTGTACCTGGATTCGCCGCAAGAGCGTGAGCCAGTGCACCAGGTGTGCGTCGCGCAGGCCGCCCGGGCACTCCTTCAGGTTCGGCTCCAGGTGGAAAATGGTGTCGCCGAACTTGAGATGGCGGGCACGCGCGGCATCCGCCAGATGTGCTTCCAGGTTTGTCGCTTCACGAAGGACCGCGGCCGGCAGCACCTCGTTTTCAAACCGGCTGCCCAGCGCTCTATCTCCGGCAAGAAAGCGGCGATCGAGCAGGGAGATGCCGAACTCGAGATTTCCCTCAGCGTTAAGCCTCTCGCACTCCTTCACCGTCCGCGTTGCAGGGCTTGCACGCAAGCCGACGTCCCACAACGCCTGAGTAGCCGAGCGAATCAGCTCGTGCGCGTCACGCTCGACGCTTTCACTACCGCACAGGAAAAGAACATCCACGTCAGAACAGGGGAAGAGTTCGGCCCGGCCGAAACCGCCCAGGGCGAAGATCGCGACGGGGAGCTCACGCGGGACGCGGAGGTCTCTCCATATCTCGCTCAACAGCACTTCGATCTCGGCGGAGCGGCTCCGGATCGCGGCTGTGCCGTCGCCCGTTCGCGCAAACGCAGCGCGAGAAGCTGTTGCCAACGCCTCCGCCCGCTCACGAAGGGTGGCAAGTGGCAGAACTGCTGGTTTCCACATCGGCCGGCCTCCCTGCGCTGCTGTCTTGTGCGCGGCTGCTACAGCGCCGAAGGTCCACGCTCGTCGTTTCGGATACGGATCGCTTCGTCGATCCGGGTAAGAAAGATCTTGCCGTCGCCAATCTTGCCGGTGCGCGCGGCGTTGGAGATCGCGCTGATTGCTTTCTCTACCAGCTCATCGGGCACAACGGTTTCAAGTTTCACTTTGGGCAGCAGATCCACCGTGTACTCACGACCGCGGTAAAACTCGGTATGGCCCTTCTGCCGGCCATGCCCGCGAGCCTCCAGGATGGTCATCCCCTCTATGCCGGCTTCTACCAGAGCATCTTTCACAGCATCCAGCCGCGAGGGTTGCAGAATTGCTTCAATTTTGAACATCGCTCGCCAGTCCTCCCTCTCCCGCTGAGAGTGGTTCGCCTAGTATGCGCCCTCCGGCTGCTTTGCCTGAGTCAGCGTCATGAAGCGAAGTCGTAACCCTCTTCGCCGTGCTGGGTGATGTCGAGGCCTTCCCGCTCCTCCTCGGTGGTCACGCGGAGCCCGATCGTCAGGTCAACCAGCTTAAGCAGGACGAAGGTGCCGACGATGGACAAAGCCCAAGCGATAGCGATGCCGACGATCTGGTTCGCAACCTGATGCCAGTTGCCTTCGATCGCGCCCGAGGGCAGCACGCCGCCTTTGGCGTCCTTGAAGATGGGGTTGATGGTTGAGGAAGCAAAAACGCCGGTCAGCACGGCGCCGAGCGTTCCTCCGGCACCATGCACGCCAAAAGCGTCCAATGAGTCGTCATAGCCGAAAGCCTGTTTGATCCAGACCACCATCCCGTAGCAGAAAGCGCCGGCCAGCAGCCCAATCAGCAGCGCGCTCATCGGCTGCACATAGCCGGCGGCAGGTGTAATGGCGACCAGCCCTGCTACAGCTCCCGAGATCGCGCCGAGTGCCGAAGGTTTGCCGTTGCGCACCCACTCGGCCGCTGCCCAGGCCAGAGCCGCTGCGGCTGCGCCGAAGTGGGTGTTGACGAATGCGCTGGTGGCCAGCGAGCCGGAAGACAGCGCCGAGCCTGCGTTGAAGCCAAACCAGCCCACCCAGAGCAGGCACGCGCCCACCAGCGACAGCACCACCGAGTGCGGCATCATCGGCTCTTTTGGATAGCCGACTCGCTTGCCGAGATACAGCGCGCAAACCAGCGCAGAAACTCCTGAGGTGACATGGACCACCGTGCCGCCAGCAAAATCAAGGGTAGGGAAGCGGCCTCCGAGCGAGGCGTTCAGCAGGCCGTTTTTTCCCCAGACCATGTGCGCCATCGGTGAGTAAACAATCAGCGACCAGAGGACCAGGAACACTGCCATGGCGGAAAACTTCATTCGCTCCGCAAATGCACCGGTAATCAATGCCGGCGTGATGATGGCGAACATGAGCTGGTAGATCATGTAGGTCTGGAGCGGGATGGTGGCCGAGTAATCGGCGTCCGGCGTGAGGCCGACGCCTCGCAGAAAGACGTGGTGCAAGCCGCCGAGGAAAGCTGAACCGGAGTCAAAGGCCAGCGAGTAGGAGATCACTGCCCAGAGCACCGTGATGATTGCCATCATGCTGAAGCTCTGCATCATGGTCGCGAGCACGTTCTTGCGTCGAACCAGGCCGGAGTAAAAGAGTGCGAGCCCCGGCCCGGTCATCAAGAGCACGAGCGCGGCTGAAACCAGCATCCAGGTGTTGTCTGCTCCGCTTTGCGCAGCGGCCGTAGCTGCTTCGAGCTTGACCAGGCGTGCCTCCAGTGCGGCATCTGCTCCCGGCGAGGTCGGTGAAGCGGCGTTCGCCGGCGGACTACCTCCCTGTGCGAGTGCCTGCGGAAGAGCAGAACTCATCATGGCGAGAAACAACACTGCGGCGCCGGCGCGGCGGCTTGCTTGACTACAGATTCCTGACATGATGCTCCGTGAACCGAAGTATCCGGGAACGGCTGCAGGAGTGGTCCTGCGAAAGATCCCGAGCTTCGCTTAGGAAGAAAGACCCTAAAGCCGCTGAACAAGAGCCTGAGCTGCCTGACGTGTCCCGTATTGCAGCTACTTTTACATACTTTTTGTGAAACCAAAAGAGAGCTGCCTCGGGGCAGCAGGTCTGCCTGAGTTGCGGCCTTGTCGAAGCCAGGCAACCTGGAGGGCTGCCGGAACCTGAGACAACGCTATAGTAGAGCCATGAGCACATCCACACCGCAACCGGATCGTTATTTCTTCGGCGCCCTTGAGTCTTCCGGGAAGAACCGGGAGAAGCTGCGAGAGGTTACCTATGGGGAACAGCAGCCGGAAGGTATCTTGCTTGCCTCGCTGGATGCGGCTCTCAACTGGGTGCGCAAGAGTTCTGTGTGGCCAATGACCTTTGGCCTCGCCTGCTGCGCGATCGAGATGATGTCAATGGGTGCCTCACGCTATGACGTGGCACGCTTTGGCATGGAGGTGTTTCGTCCGTCTCCGCGCCAGGCTGACCTGATGGTCATTGCCGGCCGGGTATCCAACAAAATGGCCCCCGTCATCCGCCGTCTTTACGACCAGATGCCCGAGCCCAAATGGGTCATCTCCATGGGCGCCTGCGCAACCTCTGGCGGCGTTTTCAATAATTACGCCATCGTGCAGGGCGTCAACCAGGTCATCCCGGTGGACATATATGTACCTGGCTGCCCACCTCGCCCCGAGCAGCTAATCTACGCATTGACGTTGCTACAGGAAAAGATCCAGCGCGAAAAGGGCACGCTGCGGCGAGCGCTAAACCTGGCCTAGCTTCAAGAGAGCGTCCGGCCGCGCGAGGCGCGCAATTTGATTAACTAATGGAGAAGCGAAGAGGGGCCGCCGCGTGGCGGCCCTCTTCTGTCTGACGTGTCGCCTTGGGTCGCGCTACCTTCCTGACGCTACTTGTAGCACCAAAGTGGTACAACGAGTGCGATTTCTCTTGCTTTGTCACGAGTGAGCGATGACTCTTGTGAAGCGATACCGAAACCGCTGGCCGGCGGCGAACCTGGCTCGTTGACGATTCGGGTACCGGGTAAGAACGACTGACTCTAGGCAACTTGTCAGCGTTCTTATGCTCTAAGGTAGTAAACGTACGGTGACTTCAGTTCGCAGGCTTTTGTGCACTGCGAGCGGCAGAGAACAGCACGTTTCTATAAGAGATCGCTCTACAGGTATTTCTGTACGACTTTCACGTAAGTTGCGGAGGATAGACGCATGTATCGTGGTTCAACGCATTCATTGAGCCGAATTCTGCTAGCTGGATGTGCTGTGGGCCTCAGCGCCACGAGCCTCCTTGCGCAGGATTCGAGCTCAACAACGCCGACGGCTCAGGCGGCAACTGCCGCCCCACCCGCTCCGGCACCCACAGGACCGAAGGCACCGCCAATTTCGCGGGTTGATATCTTCACCGGCTACTCGTATTACGCTCCACACGGAACGGTGACGACCAACAGTTCGGTAACAGGCCAGCCTTACCCAGTGACTTACGGCTCTGTCGATTACGGTGCAATCGGCTCGTTCGCCTACTTCTTTAATCAGTATGTGGGCGGGGTCGTTGAGTATGCGGACCACACGCTCGGTAAGAATGACGGCTTCAACAATCTATCGGCGGGCCTAATCGCTCGCTATCCTTCCTCTCTGGGCGTTACTCCCTTTGTCCATGCCGAGGGAGGTGCAGCACGTGTAGGTGGTCCGAATGCCGAGCCGAACGTCTACCATGTCTATACCTGGGGCCCCATGCTCAAGGTAGGGGGTGGGCTGGACTACGACACGCCATTGTTCAACCACCACCTCGGTATTCGACTCTTCCAGGCCGATTACGTTTATACCCACGCCGACTTCGGGCCTGAGTCAATCACCGGGGGACGCGCAAACATCAACGCTCCTGAGCTGAGCGCTGGTCTTCTCTTCAAGTTCGGCAACCTGAATGTCCCGCCGGTCAGCCTAACCTGTGCGGTCAACCCGCAGAGTGTCTATCCCGGCGATCCGGTCACCATTACCGGAACGGCTGTAAATATCCTGCCGAAGAAGAAGGCTGTCTACACCTTTACTGGCCAGGGTTTGACGATCAAGGATGATGACCAGGGGCCGACCGCGACAATCGATACGACCAACCTGCAGCCGGGCACCTACCCGATTACAGGTCATGTCACCGAGGGTACAAAGGCCGGCATGTCTGCTGACTGCACCGGCAGCACTCTTACGGTCAAGCAGTTCGAGCCACCGACGATTTCCTGCTCTGCGAATCCAAGCAGCGTGAATCCAGGTGACAGCTCGACGATCACCTCTACAGGCGTCAGCCCGCAGAACCGTCCTCTGACCTACAGCTACTCGGCGACCGCTGGCCAGATCTCTGGCACCTCGGCCACCGCGACACTGGCGACCGCAGGCGCTCCGGCTGGTGCGATTACTGTAACCTGCAACGTTGCTGACGATAAGGGCCAGACTGCAACCACGACAACCACTGTCACGGTCGCGGCTCCTCCGGCTCCGGCACCGAAGACACAGCAGCTCTGCACGATCACCTTTGATCGCGACAAGCGTCGTCCGGCACGTGTGGACAACGAAGCCAAGGCATGCCTTGACGATCTCGCGCTCAACGCACAGCGCTCGGCGGATGCTTCGCTGACCCTGGTGGGCAATGCAGCTGCAACGGCCCAGCCGGCAACTCGCGGACGTCACGGCAGGAAGGCTGCTCCTGCGATGACGCCAGATCAGCTTGCTGCTCAGCGCGCCGTCAACACGAAGGACTACCTGGTGAAGGAGAAGGGCATTGATGCTTCGCGCATCTCGGTCCGGACCGGAACTAAGGGCACGAACGAGGTGGACGACTACCTTGTACCGGCTGGCGCGAACTTCGACACCGACAACCCGGGCACCACGGCCGTGGACGAGTCGGCGCTCAAGCCCCAGCCCCGCACCGCTCACGCTGCCGGCAAGCGTCACCGCCGTCACCACACCGCTGCTGCCACACAGCAGTAAACTCGAAGGGAAGTGAGGTTCGTCCTCGCTTTCCCTTCCTGATTCACGAAGGGCTGGCCGCTTCCGCGGCTGGCCCTTCTTTGTGTTCTGAGGATTGGTGCAGATGCGCCAATAGAACTTACGAGGCAAAGGAGACCGGCCATCCGCCGGCACAGACTCAAATGAAAAACAACTGGAACTACGCTTCTCTCTGCCTGGAAGCTCCGCGCAAAACCCGAGTAGCCTTTCTCCTACTCTCAACTCTCGTCTGGGCTGCTCCCGTGTGGGCCCAAGCGGCCTCGACTGCACCTCTGCGAACGAATGAGCTTCCAAGCAAGGTATGGAACTCAGTCGGACCGGATGGTGGCGACGCACGCTCCTTCGCACCGGACCCCAAGGATCCGCAGCACCTCTACCTAGGCACGCTCAGCTCCTGGATCTACGAGACGCGTGATGGGGGCCATAGCTGGCATCGTCTCGCGAGACTTGGCAAGGGTGATGACCTCGCTGTCGATAACATTTTTGTGGACTCCAGTGATCCAAAGACCGTAGTCGCCGGCGTTTGGCAGGTGGATGAGCATGGTGGCGGCGTCTACATCTCCCACGATGGCGGCAGAAGCTGGGTAACGGCTCCGGAGATGAATGGCCAAAGCGTCCGCGCGCTTGCTCAGGCTCCTTCAAACCCGAAGATGTACGTCGCAGGTACAGTTTCCGGCGTTTACCGGTCCAACGATGGCGGGCAGCACTGGAGCGAGATCAGTCCACCGCAATCCAACGAGCTGCACGAGGTGGAATCGGTAGCGATCGACCCGGTCGACACCAACATCGTTTACGCCGGGACCTGGCACCTGCCCTGGAAGACCACAGATGGAGGCGCGAACTGGTCCAATATCAAGGCTGGGCTGATCGACGACTCGGATGTCTTCTCGATCATCATCGATCCGCACAAGCCATCGACGGTTTACGCGAGCGCTTGCTCCGGTATTTACAAGAGCGACAGTGCCGGCGATCTCTTCCACAAGGTACAGGGTATTCCGTCCACCGCACGCCGCACCCGCGTCTTGATGCAGGATCCTACCGACGCGAAAGTGGTGTACGCCGGAACTACAGAGGGGCTTTACAAAACTGCCGATGCCGGCGTGAACTGGACTCGTCTAACTGGTCCTGATGTCATCATCAACGATGTCTTCGTCGACCCGGCAAACGATCAGCGTTTGCTTCTGGCGACGGATCGCAGCGGTGTGCTGGCAAGCGATGATGGCGGGAAAACTTTCCAGAGTGCGAATAGTGGCTACTCGCAACGCCTCGTCCAGACTCTGCTGATTGACACAAAACAGCCTGGCACACTGTACGCGGGAGTGTTGAACGACAAGATCTACGGTGGCGTCTTTGTAAGCAAAGACGATGGTGCAAGCTGGCAGCAGGAGGCGGACGGGCTGGCCGGCCGCGATGTTTTTGCCCTGGCGCAGTCAGGCGATGGCTCAATCTATGCCGGCACCAATGACGGGCTGGCTCGACTTGTAGACGGCAAGTGGCAGGCGGACGGTGCCCTGGTGACTCGCACGAAGAGCAAGGTCGTTGCGCGCGAACACGGCAAGCGGGTCACCAAGACGATTGATGGGGTGAAGAAGACGGGAGTGATCGAAGGACGAGTGAACGCACTCGATCTGGGCGAGTCGGTCCGGTACGCTGCAACTGCCAAGGGCGTCTATCGTTCGGCTGACAACGGGCAGAGCTGGGAGGTGACAACGCTGCCTCCGGCGAATTTCACGTACATCGATGGACTAGGAACACGCGTGATCGCCGGTCAGCGTAACAGTCTGATGCTCTCCGAAGATGATGGCACTAACTGGAAGCCGATCCCGCTTCCGTCGTCGCTGTCGGGCATCAATGCACTCGCACTCTCGGGCGACGGTGCACTCTGGGCCGGTGGTCGCGAGGGCGTCTTCTTCACGAAGGACTCAGGCGAGAACTGGCAGCAGATCAAAAACCTTCCGCTCGGCGAGATCGGCGGTCTCGACTACGATCCTGCTTTGAAGAGGATTCTGATTAGTTCCCGAACCTCGACCACCATCTTTGGTGTGGATGCCGAAGGGAGTCCCTGGAAGTACTGGCAGGCCGGATGGAGAGTTCACCAGGTTCTGCAACAGGGCAGCCGACTTATAGCAGCGTCTTTATTCGACGGTGTGGTGCTGGAGCCTAAGCCCGAGGCCATAGCCAGTGAAGACTCTGCTCAGGCGCCTGGCGCGCACTAAGCTGGAAAACCCGAGAGTCGGAAGCATTGAGCTGCGGAAGTACTCCGCGGCTGATCTCTTTCGGCTCTCGGTGCTTGATCAGCAGTGTTTTCCGCCCGGCATCGCGTACAGCCGGGCGGAGTTGCGGGCGTTCCTGGAGCACCCGAGCTCTTTCACTGTGCTTGCCTGCGAAGGCCGAGCTATTCTGGGATTTGCCATTGTGCGGCCGGTTCTTCGGCATGCGCCGGCAAGGGATCGCGCGCTTCACCTTCTTACTATCGATGTTGCGCCTGAAGCCAGGCGCCAGGGCGTTGGCAGCCTGCTGATGCGCTGGATCCTTGGCAAGGCGACAGAGTTGGGCGCAGTCGTAATCATGCTTGAGGTAGCCGTTGACAACCTGAGTGCCCGGCATTTCTACGAGCGCTCGGGCTTCACGAGGGCCGGCATCATCCCTGGCTATTACAACGGGAAGATCGATGCTTTGCGGATGGAGCGGTCCGTGGAATCGACAGAGCCGAAGCCACTCGCGCCCTGAGAGCATCTATGCCACCTGCCGGCGCAAGTGACGCGTTCTTTGCTTCGCGATCCGGGCGGCCGCATCGCTCTCGCTCTGTAGACGCTGCTGGGCAGAAGAATAGCTATCTGTCGGCTTTGGCAGCAGCGAGAAGAGCGGCCCGGCTCTGCTCGGTGGACGGGCCCTGCGTTTTCCAGAGAACGTGACCGCTTCGGTCTACCAACACGGCAGCCACAAGGTGGTCGTCCGACGAGAGTCCGAGCGAACGGCGCAGCGCGATCTTGTCGGTGTAGATCGGCACGTCCCAGTGGAGCAGTTCGGGGTCGGTCTCGGCCGCGCGAAGCGAGGCGCTGTCCCACCAGCGAAAAAGTGTATTTTCGGGCACACTCACGAGCATGCGATATACCCGAAAGTCAAAGCTGCTGTGCTGCAATGCCTGCGCGACGGCCGTCCATGTGTCGAGCTGTGACGCTTGATCCCGAGCCCAGGACAGCAACAGGAGGTTCTGTTTTCCTTCGAGCTGCGCCGGAAGCAGGAGCTGCGTACGATCCAGTGCCTCCGCCGACAGCGTTGGGAAGACAGCCGCCGAGACACTCGAATCCGCAGGTTGCGCGCTGACCGGGGCGGCAGCAGCTGGGTGAACGATTCCAGCAGCGCCGGAGCGCGACGCGAGGGCAGCGAGAAGCCCGGCAACAACCCACACGAGGGGGAAACGACGGCACGAGGAGGTCGTTTGGCTCGGCATCTGTCGGCATACTAACAGCGGCATCCCCTGCGAGAGATGGTTGCATTTTGAGCGGGTGGTTCAATGGTCACCACTCGCGCGACTGCCTTCAGTAGCGCGACTGCCCCTTCGTTAAAATGGAGCTTGAGGCAATCGGATGGCACAGGCATCGACAATGCAGCATACACGGCACGCCTTTGTAACAGACGATGCGCGGCTTGAACCGATTGCGGCGAAGCTGGAGGCCGGCGAGCGGCTCAACTTTGAGGATGGACTGACACTCTACCGTTCCGGAGACATTCTCGCGATCGGATGGCTGGCGAACACAGTCCGCGAGCGCCTGCACGGCGATCTTGCCTACTTCAATGTGAATCGGCATATCAATCCGACAAATATTTGCGTCGCTTCCTGCCGGCTCTGCGCGTTCGGCCGCAAGAAGGGCGCCGAGGGCACTTACACGATGGCGCTGGAGGAAGCCTGGGCAACGGCGGCCGAAGGCTACTCGGAGGCGGTGACCGAGTTCCATATCGTCGGCGGCCTCCATCCGGACCTGCCGCTCGAGTACTTTCTTGATCTGGTCAGCGGCCTGAAGGAGCGCTTCCCCCTGGTACACGTGAAGGCATTCACGATGGTCGAGGTTGCATTCCTGGCTAGACGCGCCAGGTTGAGCATTCGCGAAACGCTGGAGCGGGTTCGCGCTGCCGGCGTGGACTCACTGCCTGGCGGTGGCGCAGAGATTTTCTCAGACCGCGTGCGATCAATCATCTGCGATCACAAGATCGATGGAAATGAGTGGCTCGAGACAGCTGAAACGGCGCACCAGCTTGGGCTCCGTTCCAACGCGACCATGCTCTACGGGCACGTCGAGAACGATGAAGACCGGGTGGATCACATGCTTCGCTTGCGCGCCGTTCAGGACCGCACGGGCGGCTTTCAAACCTTTATCCCGCTAGCCTTCCACCCTGACCATACGGCGCTGCACCACCTGCCGCGTACTACCGGCCTCGCTGACATCAAGCAGATCGCAATTGGTCGATTGATGCTGGACAACTTCGCTCACATCAAGAGCTACTGGCAGATGGTCTCGCCGAAGATGGCGCAGATCTCGCTCCGCTTTGGCGCGGACGATATCGATGGTACGGTGATTGAGGAAAAGATCTACCACGATGCCGGTGCAACCACCCCACAGGGCATGCGACGGGAAGAATTGATGCGGCTGATCACAGCAGCAGGGCGGGTACCATTCGAACGCGACACCATGTACCGGGCAGTGACGCGCTCGGAAGATACGTTCACGGTTGCTGTCTAAGCAATTTGAAAGCGGAAGTCCAGGAGAAAGCGCCTGAGTCTTGGACTCATTCAGGCGCTTTCCTTTTCTGCACAGGGCGTTGCAGCTATCGGCGCCTGCACCAGCAGGAGCGTTCCTGCTGGTTGCGCTCCGGCTTTGTCTTCGGCCCGGTCAGACGAGGCCGGTCCGCCACGTTGCTGCCGCGCAGCCCGGCGTCGCTTGACCAGCTGTGAGGCAAGCAGGAAGAGCCCTGAGAAGGTCACGACCAGCACGACAATAGCGACCGTTCCGTGCAGCTCCGAAACGTCATTGTAGAGCAGTGCCAATGCGAGAAAGACAAAGACGATGTGTGCGCAGAAAACCTCGAGCGACGCTTTGCCGAGGGTCAGAAACGGCTCATTCTGCACGATGGGGAAGACGAACCGCCGCAGCCAGTAGAAGAGCATCGTGAACGCGAGGAGGTTGAGCACGCGCAGTGGGCCAATGTGCCACTTGTCCAGCTGAAAGGCGAGCGCTTCCTGCGTGAGGTGCGGACCAAGCCAGGCGTGGCGCACCCCGAAAAAGAAGAGGCAGACCAGCAGCGAGACAGCAGCGATGGGCGCATTGACGCGCCGCAATGGCGAAGTGCCCTCGGCCGAGCGCGAGCCCAGCCAGAGCCCAGCCATCCATACACTTTGCCAAGCCAGCAGGTTAAAGGCTCCACCCTCCTGCACGGGAATGTTGAGGTGAGTCAGGTGCACGATGCCGCCGTGCAGCCACTCCCGCAGGCCGAGTTGTGCACCGAGCCAGAACAGGAAGCTGGCACCTAAGGGCACACGCCAGCCGCGCCTCGTCGCCCAACTCAGTACGACTGGCGTCCCGGCCAGGAAAAGCACATACATCGGCAGGATGTCGAGCAAGGGAGGGCAATAAAGCAGAAGAACTGAACCTGCGATGGCGGTTGCGGGATGCGCGATGTAAAAGTTCAGCAGGTTGTAGATCGCATCCCGGTGGGTCGCGGAAGCAAGCGCGGCCACAACGGTGAATGCCAGCGTAAGCATCAGCAGATGTATGCCGTAGATCTTCAACGCACGCTTCCAGAGCTTGCTCTTCAGTCCTTCGCTGTCCTCGGCGGCCTGCTTGCTGTAGATCCGTGCTACCAGCAGCGCCGAAAGGAACACGAATCCCTCGGCCGACGAAAGGAAGCCGAACGGCTGGTTGACCCATTCGCTTGCTCGGGTGGGCAGGTGCGTCAATGTCATCCAGACAAGGAAAAGGCCGCGCAACGCGTCAAGCTCAGGACGCCGCTGGAGTTTGGGGAAGCGCATGGATATCTGCTTAGACGAGGTTTCGCGCCCCGAGTTGCGCTTTCATCGGCAGGTCGGCGATCAACTTCCATTCAGGGGCAGAGCGCGTGCTGGCTCTCATGCCGGGAACTTCGCTCAAGAGCATGACGCTCCAACGCATTCCGACTGAGGTGCGGTCCGTAGCGGACCGGCTTCCGCCTTTGCGATCGTGTCCATGCTTTGTCGTCGCTACCTGTTCTGCGAGGCAGGACCGTCTTCTTGCGCCACCGCTTTCCCTTCGCCTGGGAAGGGCCACGCACGATTCAGGGGCTGGGTCTCTTCGCGCACGGGCTTTGGCACGTTATTGTTTTTCAAGTTCTCAAGTACATGAACGCCCAGCTTTCCGGCGCTCGCGATGTCCAGGTCGCCGTCATGATCGAGATCGGCGACGACGAACTGAGTTCCGACACTTGCTGTGCCATTCTCGGATAGCGCGAAGCGGGTGAACGGAGGGTCGGCAGAAGGCGGTGAGATCACCATCGTGTCGACAGCACCCGGGGAAGGCTGGCCACCCCTCTCCAACGAGGCGAGTTGGGCTTTTGTCGGAAGCTTGTACGCGTACATAACGACCGGATCGTAGGAGCCCGGGTCATTGCCGGAGTGGCCGCGATAGCGCTTTCCTGTAAGCAGCTCCGGTTTGCCGTCACCGTCGATGTCGGCAAGGGCGAGTGCGTGGGACTGAGAGAACGACTCATCAATCGTGTGCCGAATCCAGGTGCGATGAGCTGGTGTACCTGCCTGTTCGAGCCAGTAGAGCCCGTATCCGTGGCCCTGGCCGTAGATCAGGTCGAGCTTGCCATCGCCATTTACGTCGTAGCCGAGGATGGGAAAGCCGGCGTCGCCGAGATCCCAATCTCGATGCCACTCCCACTGGTCGTGGTCAGCGTTTATCTGCCGAAACCAGCCGAAAGGCGTCAGAACATCAGCTTTGCCGTCGCCATCGATGTCGGCAATGCCGGTGCCATGTCCATCCTCCGCGCGGCCGCCGAGATGGTGTACGACCGGCTTGCCTTTGCTGAAGTCCACCCAGATCACACCGGAGTGGTTGTAGTGTGCGAGCACGACATCAGGCTTGCCGTCCCCGTTTATGTCGGCAAAGGCGCCCCCCTCAGTGTCGAAGCTGTCGGTGATCTTCTCGCCGGTCCACATCGCGCCCGCAGCGACAGCTTTGGGCCCGGGATTGCGGTACCACCATAGCCCGTTCGTGATCCATCCTGCGGTGATCAGATCCGGCAGGCCATCATGGTCGACATCAACAATCCACTCGCCGCAGTCACTGACGAACTCATCGTGAATGCCTACGGTGCGGAACTGATGCTGCTTCCACGCGCCTCCGTTTGGGCCTGGATTCTCATACCAGTAGGCGCCGCTCAGCAGATCTTCAAAGCCGTCCCCGTTCATGTCCAGCAGCGATATGCCTTCGGCATGATCCGTCCCAAGCCGGTGCGCAAGGAAAGCGATACGCGGCTGGCGGCCGGGTCCATCGCCGGGCTGCTTCATACGAACTTCCGGCGTATGTGCGGCAGACTGCGCACGCGCAGCGATGCCGGCGAGCGAAGTAAACAGAAGCAGAGACGCGAGGTACTTCAAAGGCATGGTGGACTGCTCCCGACGGCACCGACGATTGGGCTCGCTAGGAAACGAGCTTCATTGCTTCAGGATCCCAGTGCACGATGCTGTCGCGCTCGACGCTGAGATTGCTAAGGAGCGCGGCGCCGGCTGCGCGAAAGCCAAAGGTGGCGTCCTCGACAACCGGCTGCCTGCTGCGCACAGCCTGGAAAAAGTTCTTAAAGTGGTCGTAGCTGTCCGAGTACCCGTCGGGAGCCGCAAAACTTTGCACGGCACCGATCGGCGGCCCGCTTGGATGCTCGGCCGGGTACTTCTTACGGTAATCCGACACGGCTTGCTTCTGCATGGCATCGGCGAAGGTGGAGACGGTGTAGCCCGGCTCTTTCTCCGGCTCTGCGCGCGTTACCACGACTGAGTTTGTGCGACCGCCGATGATCTCCATCTGCCCTTCAGAGCCGGTAAAGAGGAAACCTTCGCTCTCCTCTCCGCCATCGACGAAGTTCACCCGGAGACTCAGATTGAAGCCCTGCGGATAATCAAACAGAGCCAGCAGGACATCGTCAGCGTCACGGCCATCCTTCCAGTAGCGAAGACCGCCGGTGGCCATGGCTCGCGTGGGACCGTGTGCGCCGGTGATAAAGTGCGTTCCGCTGAACAGGTGCACAAACAGGTCTCCGGCAACGCCTGAGCCGTAGTCCTTCCACTTGCGCCACTGGAAGAAGCGCTCCGCGGAGAAAGCCATCTTCGGTGCCGTGCCCTCGAAGCGCGGCCAGTCACAGGTTTGCGGTGAGGCGTCAGGTGGAATGGTGTAGTTCCAGGCACCCGTCGATGAGTTACGGTCCCAGCGGGCACTAACCATATTCAGTTTGCCGATCGCGCCTGAGGCCAGCAGCTCTTTCGCTTTGGCGTACACGATCGAGCTGACTCGCTGGCTGCCTACTTGCAAAATGCGGTTGGTGGAGCGGGCAGTACTGATGATCTCAGGGCCATCCGGGTAGATGTGAATCATCGGCTTCTCGAGATACACATCCTTGCCCGCTCGCATGGCGTCGATGGCGGCCTGCTGGTGCCAGTGATCGGGCGTCGCGATCAGCACAGCGTCTATGTCCTGGCGCGCAAGAATCTCCCGGTAGTCGCGCGTGGTGAAGACATCCCCGCCGTAGACCTCTTTCATGTGGGTCAGACGGCCGTCATAGCAGTCCGCAGCGGCGACCAGCTTGACGCCCGGCACCTGGACAGCGATCGAGGCATCGTGCTGCCCCTGGATTCCGGCGCCGACCAGGGCAAGCTGGATTGTGTCATTCGGTGACCGCCGTGAAGGTCCCGCGGCCTGAGCAAAGAGCGGAGTCAGCCGGGATACGGCAGCAAGAGTGGCAGCGGTCCTAATAGCAGAGTGTAGGAAGGATCTGCGGGTTAATCCTGGAATGGCCTTTTCCTTACGTGCGGGTCTCTTGTCCACGCGCTATCACCGAACTCTAAGGCACAGCGCAAAAAGATGTCCAATGAGCGAACGGCCCTGCACGAGAGCAGGTCATCAACCGGAAGGTGGTCTGTCTCTGGGTCATTATCGCTCCTGGCACGCGTCACATGGCAGGGACTTCTGACAAGCAGCTTGGCGCTGTCCATCGAGAGTCGCAGAGCAGGGCGAAGTGCTGGCATCACGGGCTCTTGGTAGAGGTTAGCTCAGCCCAGATACTCCCGGATGAATGGATCCTCGGAATGCACCAGGTCGAGCGTTGATCCGTCGAAAACGAGCTTGCCGTCGTGCAGCATCAGGAAGGTTGTGTTCTGATCTGTCTTCCCGTCTGGCAGCTTTTCCATCTTGTTTGTTTCCTGGTTAAAGCAGTGGGTGGCCAGCGTGAAAGCATCCTGCAGCCTGTGCGAGACCAGCAGGGAACTCGACCCATAAACATCTCGCTGTTTGATGACAAGCTCGATGATCGTCGTTGAGGTGATCGGGTCCAGCCCGCCGGTAGGCGAATCATAGAGGATCAGCTCCGGATCGGTGATGATGGCACGCGCGATAGAGACGCGGCGTCGCATGCCACCGGAAAGCTGCGAGGGAGACTTGTCGATAGTGTCTTCAAGCTCAACGAATCGCAGTGCCTCGCGCACGCGCTTGTCGATCTTCTGTTCCGGGATGCGCGCCTCGTTCAGCCGATAGGCGACGTTGTCGCGAACGGTAAGCGAGTCAAACAGCGCGCCTTCCTGGAAAACCATGCCGATATGCGCCCGGAGCGCGAACAGGTCATCCTCTTTAAGCTTTCCCAGGTCCTCACCGAAGATCGTAATGCGGCCCGAGTCCGGACGGATAAGACCATTCGCAAGCTTGAGCAGCACGCTTTTGCCGACGCCTGCGGGACCCAGCAGGATGCGTGTTTCGCCGCCTCGTACCTGTAGCGAAATCTTATCGAGCACAGTGTGGCCGGCAGAGGTCAGCGTAACGTCTTCAAAGACGACGACCGGCTCTCCAGGGTGCTGCTCGCTCCAACTCTTATGTTTCGGCTGTGCTTGGTCCTGATCCTGGTTCCGGTCTGTGCTCTCTGACGTCTTTGCCATGAGTTTTCGTCAGCGCCCGAAGATGCCGATCATGAGCCGGCTGATAACGAAATCGCTCGCGATAATGAGCACCGAGGAAACGACAACGGCCTGGGTGGTCGCACGGCCGACACCCTGCGTGCCGCCCTTGGTCGACATGCCGTAATAGCAGCCGATCGTCGCGATGATAAAGCCGAAGAACACAGGCTTGATGAGGCCCTGGAAGATATCGCCAAAAACGAGCGACTGGTAGGCCGAATGGAAGTACTGCGAGCCATCCTGGCCGAGCATAAAGACCGAAATGGCGCCACCGCCCATGATGCCGACCGTGTCCGAGAGCACGGCAAGGAAGAAGAGCATAACAACCGTGGCGACAATGCGAGGCATGACTAGCTTCTTGAGTGGATCACTGCCGAGTGCGCGCATCGCGTCAATCTGCTCGGTCACGACCATGGAGCCAAGCTCAGAAGCCATGCCGGAAGCATTGCGACCGGAAACCATAAGCCCGGTGAGCACTGGGCCGAGCTCCTTGATCATGGAGAAAGAAACGAGCTGGCCCGTGATGGCGCCTGCACCGAACTGGGCCAGCGAGGTCGAGGTCTGCAGCGCCAGCACGCCGCCGGTAAAGAAGCCGGTCAGCAGCACAATCGGGATTGAGCCGACACCGATCGAGTCAGCCTGCGTAAATATGTCGGAAAAGTACAAGGGGCGACGAATCAGATTGGAAAGCGCGCGTCCACAAAGAAGCGCGTAATCCTGAAGGGAGAGAATCAGATTCTTCGCCGTGCGATCCAGTGCGTTTTCGGCCATGAGCGATTCTAGCCGCCTATGGATGCGGCATTTCGGACTCCTTTGGATGCGTTTCCCGGTGCTTGGATGCAAGCCGCGCAGCTGTCGCGAGGCCTGAGCCGCTCAGGCCTCGCGTACACGCTTCTTGATTTCGATGTTGAGCCGCTTGATTTTCTGATTCAGAGTCGAGAGCGGGATACGGAACTGCTCGGCGGCCTCGGTCTGGTTCCAGTTGGCGCGCTCAAGCTTGTCCATGATGATGCGGCGCTCAATATCCTCCATGATGTCGAACAGCGAGGCGTGGTTCGAATGCTCGAGCAGGCTTGAGGAGTAGCTTTTGCCGGTAATGTGAGAGGGCAGCAGTTCGAGCCCGACTACGGGTTCGGAGCTTAGAACCACCCCGCGCTCCATTACATTTTCCAGCTCGCGCACGTTGCCCGGCCAGTCATAGTCGACGATCGCGCGCAGCGCTTCGGGCGAGAGCGTCCGCATGGGAAGCTCGTTCTCGTCTGAGTAACGGCGCAGGAAGAAAGTCGCCAGTGCCGGAATGTCTTCGCGTCGGGTGCGCAGTGGGGGCAGTTCGAAACGAATCACATCCAACCGGTAGAAGAGATCCTCGCGAAACCTGCCTTCCCGTACAGCCTGGCGCAGGTCCGCGTTGGTCGCGGCGATGATGCGGACATCCACCTGGAGCTCGTGGATTCCGCCTACCTGCATGAAGCGGCGATCCTGCAGCACGCGAAGGATTTTTGCCTGTGTGTCGAGCGGCATGGTGCCGATCTCGTCGAGAAAGAGCGTGCCGCCACTCGCGACCTCGAAGAGGCCCTTCTTCGCGGAGATAGCCGAGGTGAATGCGCCCTTGACGTGGCCGAACAGGGTGGACTCGAGGAGATCATTCGGGACCGCGCCCGTGTTCACCGGGACAAACGGCTTGTCCTTCCGCGGCGAATGGGCGTGTACTGCCTTCGCGATCAGTTCCTTGCCGGTGCCGCTCTCGCCCTGGATCAGCACGGTTGAGCGCGACGGAGCCACCTGCGCGACCGTATCGAAGATGCGCAACATGATCTCGCTCTTCCCGATAATGTTTGGGAAGCTATAGCGCTGCTTCAGCGCCCGCTTCAGCTGTACGTTTTCCTCCTCGGCTCGGTAACGCGCGATCGCGGAGCGTATATCAGCCAGCAGCTTCTCGTTATCCCACGGCTTCTGCACGAAGTTCTGCGCACCGCCGCGAATCGCATCCACGACGTTATCGACCGTGCCATAGGCAGTCAGCATGATGACCGGGAGCTCCGGCGCGCGTTCGCGGATCAGAGCAAGAATCTCGATGCCGTTCTTGCCCGGGAGTGCGAGATCGAGCAGTACGAGGTCATAGGAGCGCTGCTCGATCCGGCCAAGTCCGGCTTCCCCGTCGATTGCCATGTCGACGCGATAACCTTCGAGCTCAAGCAGCGCTTCGAGCGTCTCGCGGATGCCGGCTTCGTCGTCGATGATGAGGATATTGTGTTCAGTGCCGCGCGTGGGCGAGGCGTGGGCGACTGGCGTAGGTGGAAAGGCAATCTCAGACATGCGCAGGGTTCTCTTTCAAAGGGAATTCGAGCGCAAAGGTTGTCCCGGCGCCAGGCTGGCTCTCGACGTGGATCTTGCCTGCATGTTCCTGCATGATGCCGTAAGTCACGGCAAGCCCAAGACCTGTGCCCCGTCGCTCACCATCCTTAACGGCCGTCTTCGTGGTGAAAAACGGGTCATAGATACGCTGCACGTGCTCGGGTGCGATGCCGGCACCCGAATCTGCAACCAAAACAGTGACACACCCGTTTAGGGTCGTGGTTACCGTCAGGCGGCCGCCCCCACTCATCGCATCCTTCGCATTCAGGATGAGGTTAAGGAAGACCTGCTGCAGCTTGCCACTATTGCCCTGAATCGCCGGAAGGTCAGGATCGAGTTCAGTCACGAGCTCGATCCGCGCAGTCTTGAGCTGATGCTCCAGCAAGGCAAGCGTTTCGCGAACAACGGCGTTGATGTCTGTCGCGCGGAACTCGGAGCCGCCGGTACGGGAGAAGTTCAGCAGGCCATTGACAATCTCTGAGGCGCGAAAGGTCTGCTTGGTGATCTTGTCGAGCAGCGGCGTCAGCCGTTCGGCGTCCTCGCCGCGCCCGCGTAGCTGCTTGGTAAGCATCTGCGTGTAAGAGGAGATGACGGCAAGCGGCGTATTAACCTCGTGCGCCACACCGGCTGCAAGCAGGCCGATCGAGGAAAGCTTCTCTGCCTGCGCCAGCTGTGACTCCAGGCCAACCCGGGCGGTGATGTCATCAACCAGCACGATGCGGCCGAGCGTCTGGAACTCACGCGAGACCAGCGGAGCGATCGAGATATTTGCCACGCGGCTTTCTTCTTTTGGCGCCGCATCGCCGCGTGTTCCAAGCGGGAACTTATAGAGGTGGTGCACCCCGGCGTCGTGCTTTACCCGTTCAAACTCGTGCACAAAGCTCTCATCAAAAACGTCGTGAAGCCGCTGGCCGAGTACCAGCCCCCGCGGCATCGCGAACAGCACTTCCATCTGCGCATTCCAGCTCTCGATGCGCTCTTCGAGATCCACGGCAACGATGCCAACATTGGTGGACTCGACGATATTCTCGTTGAACTCCTTAAGCCGCTCGAACTCCTCGATCTTGCGCTGCAGGCTGGCATACAGCGTCGCATTCTGGATGGCGATGCCGACGTAGCCGGCCAGAGACTCGAGCAGTTCTACATCCTCACTGGAGAGGAAGTCACCGTCGACGGTGCGGCCCAGTCCGAGAACAGCGATGGTGCGGTCCTGCACCTGGCAGGGCAGGTAGTAGTGCAGCTCAAGTGAGGCCGCGGTGCGGCGCTCGGCTTCTGGCAGATGAAGCGCCTGCTGTGGGCTCTCGAGAAAGATATGGGTCCCTGCGCCAGGCTGGTCGAAGTCAAGAAAGCCAAGTGCGAGCACCGGCTCCGCCTCGGCAGCCGCCGTTGGCAGACCATGCGAGGCAGCGAGACGAAAACCGCCGGTCGAGCCGCGTGGTGAGCCGGGCTCGAGGGCCAGAAAGACAGCCACCCGAGATGCGAGCAGTGTTTGCGATAACCGACTGGTAATGGAAGCAAGGAGGTGCTCGAGATCGGTCTGCGTACCTAGGCCCCGTCCAAACTCGATCAGTGTCTGACGATAATCGTACCGTTTTCTGTCGAAGAGTCGATCGACTCGATCCTGGATGGCGCGCTTGACTGGATCGAAGAGCGCCGAGGTCACGATAATTGCGGCAAGCAGGCCGTAGATGCCTGCACTCGGGAGCCGGGTGTGCACGGACTCGGCTGCCACCGCCACGATCACAAAGTAAACGCCGACCAGTGCTGCGGTGGCGAGCGTGTAGGTCACACCACGCTTAAAGATCAGGTCCACATCCATAAGCCGGTAGCGCACAATGGCCCAGGCAAAGGTAAGTGGCAGGATGACAAGCGAGACGATCGCCAGGTTACGGACAAGGTCCGGCGTTCCACGATCGAGCAGGTAGGGCAGCACGTAGAACAATGAAAACGGAACGACGCTGAGTACCGAGCCGCGGGTGAGCCATTTGAGCTGCTGCCGGCGCAGGACATTCATAGCATCCTGGCCTGCCGCGACGCCGGCGCGCCGGTACTGGATGGAAAAGAGGATCGTGGCCAGGATGTAGTAGGCATCCAGGTAGGCCATTGCCGTCTGGTCCAGACGGTGCGCCAGCAACTCGGTTGCCTGCCAGCGCAGCTGCGCGTAGATCTGCAGCGAGACGATCAGCACGGCTGGCGTGTAGGTGGCTGCGAGCAGGAGCGTTCGGCGCCTCTGCGAACGACCGTTGAAGGAAAGCGCAAAGTGGAGAAAAAGCGCTGGCTGCACCGCTCCGGCCAGGATCCAGCACCAGTACACCGTCTGGTCGAAAGCGTTCAGCTTGCCCGTGTACCAGAAGGCGTACATGACGAACGAGAGCAGACAGAAGATGTAGAAGTGCGTCGCGTGCGGAGCTGTCCAGCGGCGGAACAGCACGTACAGGCCGATCGACAGGTACACGAGCGCAATCAGCCGCATACCGAGATGGAAGCTCGTGTCAGTGGCGTCCAGGATCACCGGCACGCTGAATCGAATGCCCATCCGGGATAGGACATAGCTGGCAGAGCCGTAAATCTTGGTGCGGAACTGCTCACGGACCAGCGCGGCGATGCGCGGGGTAGGCTGCTGGTTGACAGAGAACAGCAGGTCGCCAGCCTTGATGCCGGCTCGCTCTCCGGCTGAATCTGCCGGAACCCGTTGTGCCTCAAGCACCCCATGCGCCTCAACCCACCAGATGCCGTCTGTAGGCGGCTGGAAATGCTGTTCCTGCTCAAAGTTGAAGAAGGCGAAGAGGACAGCGGCTGCGGTAAGCAGGGCCAGCGCGACGGCGATCACCCGGGTTTGAAGAGGCCGTTCCATGCGAGCTGGGTCACACAGCGGTGACCTGTCGAGCATTACCTTGCAACTACATGGCCACTCCGAATGTCACTGAAACGTTCGCTTTCGGTATAAAGCTGGCCGCTGCGGGAAGTCAGCATGGCGACGGTGAGAACGAACTCTCAAAATATGGAAGGAGCCTACGGGAAACTATACAACCACGCGAGAGACTCGTCCTTTTGTTTCTAGGAGATAAATGGCCGTGCGAGTTTTTGCTTTGCGAGCGTTCACATAGCTGTAACAATTGGAATTCGGGCTTTGCAGCCCAATCCCGTAGGAGAACAGCACTGTGATCAAGCGAGTTCGAGAGAGCCGCGTCAGACTGACCAAGGCTCCGCAAGGCAGGATGGAAGCAAATCTGCAGGACACCATGCAGATTGGAGAAGAGATCGAGCAGTATGACACTTTGATCGATGGGCACCGCATGCATACTCTCGTGACTGGATCGGGAGCGCCCTTAGTGCTCATGCATGGTCTGCTGGGTGCGGCCGCCTGCTGGCGCCCCGCGATGCGCCTGCTGGCATCTTCCGCCCGCGTGTATGCCGTAGATGCCCTTGGCATCGGACGGTCGGATCGGGTTACCGGGCTGGACGCAAGCCTGCAGGCATCCGCCAGGCGACTGTGCCTTTGGATGGATATGGAGCAGCTGACCGAGGTTGACTTGGTTGCCACCTCCCATGGTGGCGCAGTGGCCATGTGCTTTGCCGCGCTTTTTCCGGAGCGGGTTCGCTCCCTCGTGCTCCATGCGCCGGCGAATCCTTTTTGCATTCAGTCGCGGCCGCAAATCCAGTTCGCTAGCACTTTGCTCGGCAGGCGGCTGGCGCACTGGCTTCCGGCGGCTCCGGCCTGGGTCCACTCAGTCGCGCTCACCCGCATGTACGGTGATCCTGAACGGCTCCGCACGGGTTCGCTGGAGGAGTATGTGGAGTCTCTTCGCGTCCCCGGCACCGTGGAGTATATCCTCTCGGTACTACGCAACTGGGTACCGGACATGGCCGCGCTTACACCCCTGCTGCCGCGGCTGCGCAAACTGCCCACGCTGATGCTCTGGGGCGCCCATGATCGAGCTGTTTCGCTTGCTTCCGCTCTCCGGCTGAAGAGCATTCTCCGGGCTCCGCTCGAGGTGCTGCCCGATGTGGGGCATCTGCCGTTCGAGGAAGCACCCGAGCTCTTTGCTGAGCGTGTGCTGCGCTTTCTGGCCCGGTTCGCGCCCGAAAGTTCGGAGCCGATGCCGTTGAAAACAGCCTAGCCACCGTGGTTTGGCTGTTCGCTGCCGATAGGCAAACCGTTGCTTTGTCAGGCGACAGCAGCGGTCTTTTCGTCTGGAAAGTCGTCTCCGGGCTTCAAACGGTGCCAGCGCTCCTTTATTGCAAGCTTTTGAGAAAAGCACGTGCTTCTGCGAGTGCCGGAAAACGCTCTTCGTCTTCCTGGAACTTCCTACCATGCACGCAGCGCCGGCCCCGCCGGACTGTAACCGGATGCTTCAAGTGGAGCATCTCGTGATACATCAGGTACTCGATGGCATACCGGGGCGTGCCGGGCTGGTCGAAGATGCGGCTGACCATGATGGTGTTGTGTGCTGCGTCGTAGTGGCCCAGCAGACGGCGTGCCGAATGCTCGCTCCAGGTCAGCACCGGCCGGCCCAGCAAACCGTGAAAGAAGCGTAGGTTGAGCGATTCGAAGACCTCATCGAGGTCCCAGCGCTCGCCCCGCGCCGAGAGGATGCGTTTGCGGCCGCGCATTTGCCTGACGCGTTCGGTCTGTCGCACCATTGCCTCTGACAGCGTGTAGCGCTTGTAGCGAAAGGCCAGCTGAGGCTCGATCGGTTTGCGATAGAGCTTAGCCAAGAGGATATGCGCGATAGCCCGTAGGACCGGCTCCGGCGCGCCTTCCAGCAGATCGGAAAGGTGCACCCGGAGTTCGCCCTCGCGAAGCCGGATCGTGGTGTTCAGACTGGTGAATTTATAAAAGCGCGCGCGGATGGAAGGCAAGGGTGCGCGCGGTCGTAATACTCGGTATTCCTCGGCGAAAAGCTGGTCCAGCGGCGGCTCCACCAGCGTGAGCGTAGCACAGACGCAGAGCGCCGCTGAGTTTCGCAGGCATGAGCGAGATCTACCGGAGTAGCAGGCCCCAGCTGCGTATCGAAGGGCCTGCCACATTCTTCCCGAGCTTCCGCCTCATGCTTAGTACTGACCGCTCTGCGCATTCTCTGACTTGAGTGCGAAGAGCAGAACAGACCGCCCTGTCACCTTGTAGCATTCACCCGTTTTGAAGTTGCCTGCGGGATCATTCTCCTCGATGTTGGTATCAAGCAGCAGCGCCCAATCGTCGCCGCCGTACGACTCAGGCAGCGTGAAGTCCACCACGTCACTGAAACCATTGATGACCATCAGCAATGTGGCGTCACCGCCCCGTTTCATGATGCCGGTCGGCTGTGCTCGCCCATCCATGAGCATGCCGAAGCAACGCATGTTCGAATCGCCCCAGTGCTCATCCTCCATTTCCCGGCCGTTCGCGTTGATCCACATCAGATCCTTCACGCTCAGCTCTTCGTTATAGCCACCGGTGTAAAAACGATTCCGGCGCAGGATAGGAAACTTGTGGCGCAACCTGGTAAGCTGCTGGACGAACTCAACCAGGTGCTTGCCTTTCTCGTGAAGGTCCCAGTTGAGCCAGCCGATCTCCGAATCCTGGCAGTAGGCATTGTTGTTGCCGTCCTGGGTGCGCCCAAACTCATCGCCGGCTAGCAGCATCGGCGTGCCCTGCGAAAGCAGCAGGGTGGCCAGCATGTTGCGGATCTGCCGGGAGCGCAGCGCATTGATCTCCGGGTCGTCTGTCGGCCCCTCCACACCGCAGTTCCAGCTGCGGTTATCGTCGCTGCCGTCCTTGTTTTCCTCGCCATTGGCATCATTGTGCTTCTCGTTGTAAGTCACAATGTCGTTTAATGTGAAGCCGTCGTGCGCAGTCACAAAGTTCACGGAAGCCCACGGCTTCCGGCCTTGGCAGTTGAAGGTCGCGGCCGAGGCGCAGAGCCGTTCGGTGAGGGCAGACGTAGGTGCCTTATCGCGCCAGAAATCGCGAACCGTATCACGAAACTTGTCGTTCCACTCCGCCCAGCCCGGTGGGAAGCCACCCACCTGGTAGCCCCCTGGGCCCGTATCCCACGGTTCCGCGATCAATTTCACACCCGCCAGCAGCGGATCCTGCGAGCATGCCTTCAGGAAGCCGCTCCTGTTGTCGAATCCGTTCGGCTCACGTGCCAGAATCGTCCCCAGATCGAAGCGGAAACCGTCAACGCTCGTTTCCTGGGCCCAGTAGCGCAGCGAGTCCATAACCATCTGCAGTACCCGCGGGTGGCTCACGTTCACCGTGTTGCCTGTCCCAGTCTCATTGATGTAGTAGCGCGGTTGATCCGGCAGCAGACGGTAGTAGCTCGTGTTGTCGATACCTTTAAACGACAGCGTTGGCCCCTTCTCATTGCCTTCGGCTGTGTGGTTGTACACCACGTCCAGGATGACCTCGAGGCCAGCCTCGTGGAAGCAGGCGACCATCTCCTTGAACTCTTTGAGGGTGTCGGGGCGGTTCGAGGCATACCGCGTCGCGGGAGCAAAGAAGCCGATCGTGTCGTACCCCCAATAGTTCTTTAAGCCTTTCTCGAGCAGATTGCTCGCGTCTACGAATTTGAAGACTGGCAGTAGCTCGACCGAAGTCACGCCGAGGGAGCGAATGTAATCGACCACTGAACTCTGAGCAAGGCCGGCATAGGTTCCGCGCAGGTGCTCTGGCACGTCCGTCCGCAGCTTCGTAAACCCCTTTACGTGCGTTTCGTACAGGATGGTTTCTTCCCACGCCACATGCTTGCGGCCGCGCTCGCCTGTAAAGTCGAAGTTCGGGTTAATCACAATGCACTTAGGGACGAAGGGCGCTGAATCCCTCTCATCGAAAGTCAAATCATCCATCGACTCCATGTTGTAGCCGAAGATCGCCGGATTCCATTCGACCTCGCCGATGTGTGCATAGGCATACGGGTCCAGCAGTAGCTTGTTGGCGTTGAACCTGTGGCCTTTCTCGGGCTCATAAGGCCCATGTACGCGGTAGCCATAGCGCTGGCCGGGTTCCAGTTCCGGAATAAAGCCGTGCCAGATCTGATTGGTGTGCTCGGGAAGGGCGATCCTTTGCTGCTCTTCTTTGCCGTCCTCGGAGAAGAGGCAAAGTTCTACCTTGGTCGCGTTCGCCGAGAAAAGCGCGAAGTTTACTCCGTCTCCGTTCCAGTGTGCGCCGCGTGGGAAGGGTGACCCCTCCTGAACCTCATACTGTCTAGCATTCGCCATCGAAACCGTACCCTGCCTCATTCAAAATGAAATCCATCAGCCAGCCCCCATCTCTTACGGAGCGGCTGTGCCGGTAGGATGCGTGTTTTTCGATTCTGCGCGAGACTGGGTACGATGAGACAATAACCGTCGGGCCCCGTAGCTCAGGTGGATAGAGCGACGGTTTCCTAAACCGCAGGTCGCAAGTTCGAATCTTGCCGGGGCCACCAGGTGAAAGCTCGAAGCGAGGCGGCATTGGAATGTAAAGCGAGCACTGAGAATGACGCCGATCGCCCTACCAGACGTGACACCATCATCGTCGAAAGGTCGAGTTGCCTCCCGGGTCTACCGCGAGTCACCAGGCGCCATATGACCGTTAGGCCATTTGGAATCGTGGCCGGCGGGACCCAGACCTGAGACTACTTGGTTGCAAAAGGCGACCTTGTGTTGCCCGCTTGCATGTCCGGCGGCCACCAAGAAGTGCACGACGAGAATACGCTTCGCTGCTATGTACTTGATTGCACCGGCTTACAACTATTGCGACAGCGAAGAGAAGCTTACTTGGGTTCTACCTCATAGCTGACGTAGGCCAGGTGACGGCTGTCCGGTGCCCACGACGCGACGTTCATCGTGCCCGACCCACCAGTGAGATGTACCAGCGTAGTTATCTTGCGATCTTTAACGGACATCAAGCGCAAGGTGATGGGCTGGTTGGCCGGATGCCCCTTGGTTCCGGGCGCATAGCTGAGAAAAACAATCCAGCGGCCATCGGGCGACGGATGCGGCGTCCAGTTCACCTGGTCGTCATAGGTTATCTGTTCAGGCATCGTCCCGTCCGGATGCATACGCCAAATCTGCATACCGCCACTGCGGTCGGAACAAAAGTAGATATACCTGCCGTCCGGTGAGAAGTCTGGATCATCACTGATCCCTTTGCCCATTGTCAGCGGTTTTTCCTGGCCGCCCTGGACGCCAATGGCGAAGATGTTTCCTGACCCTTGATCGGGTCTTGTAAAGACAATAGTCTTGCCATCGGGTGACCACGTGTGAAAGTACGAGTCTGTGTGCTCTGTCACGAGCCGAGGTGCGCCACCGGTCGCCGGCAAGACGTATACATGCGACCCGGGTAGAGCGGGGGTGCTGCAACTTACTGCGAGCAGTGTGCCGTCCGGTGACAGACCATGGCTGCCGTTACAGTGCAGGCCCTCGCCCATCGGTACAGGCTGGGGAGTGCCTCCTGCCGCCGGCACGCGGAGGATCGCGCCGTTCTCGTCGAAGATAAGCTCAGCCCCATCTCGCGTCCAGTTGGGGGCTTCTAAGTAACTGTTTGTCGAATAGATCCCTGTGGGGGCCTGCTCGGTGGCCGCAACGGTGATCGTTTCCAACGTGCTTGAAACCCTGATCGAAGGCTGAGCTGTACCGCCCGGCGCAGCGACCAACACCGCCAAAGGAACTAGGAGCAGCACAGTACCGGAAGCAGATACCCGCATTGCAATGTCTCTTTCCCAGAACGCTTACTCTCGCGGGCGGCCTGGCTGTCACTCTCATCGGCAGCCCGATTCGGCCGAGCCCTATACTAATGCAAATCTGGGACGTGTCTGTCTACTGTGAAAGCGCATGCGCGGAGCGAACGGTAAACTGGCGATCTTCAATAGTATTGTCGAGGCTGCGGACGGCTCGGTTGAGATGCTGAGTGAACTGGGCGCAGTACCGTCGTCCGAGGAGTCCGGCCACCTCAGCTTGGATTGCGCTGCGTTGGCGAGAGTAGAAGCTGTGCCACCCTTTGCTGGCCTGCCCTGGAGATCGCATGTTTCGTGCTTCAACAACAATCTTTTTCTGCGGCGCCTTGCTGGCAGTGTCGCTTGCACAGAATGCAACGGCGCAGCAACCCTATCGCGTGCTCGATCGCTGGAAGATCGGCGGAACAGGCGGATGGGACTACATGACCGCAGATCCTTCTTCGCATCGACTGTACCTCACCCATGGCTCGCGCGTGGAGGTGGTGGACGACCGGAGTGGGCAGGTGATTGGCGCAATCACTGGTCTCACGGGCACGCATGGAGTCGTGCTCGACCCGGAGGGCAGCTGTGGCTACATCTCCGATGGTGGGGCGAATGCGGTTGTCGTCTTCGATCGCCAAAGCCTGGCAAAGCTGGCAACTATCCCCGCCGGTTTCAACCCAGACGGCATCGCCTATGAACCAGTAACAAAGACTGTTTGGGCTTTCAACGGGCGCAGCAAGAACGTTACGGTCATTGACACGGCCTCACGCACCGTTCTAGCTACCATCAATCTGCCCGGCAAGCCTGAGTTCCCGCAGGCCGACGGCAAGGGTCATGTATTCGACAACATCGAAGACAAGAACACGATCGTTGCGTTTGACGCGAAGGCGAAGACGCTGATCGGTACGCTGCCACTGCAGGATTGCAACTCTCCTTCCGGCATGTCGATCGATCCTGCGCACCACCGGCTCTTCTCAGTGTGCGACGGCAACAAGATGGCAGTCGTGGATACAGCAGACATGAAGCAGATCGGGTCCGCTTCGATCGGGGACGGCCCCGATGCAGCGGGATTCAGTGAGAAACACCAGCTTGCTTTCAGCTCCAATGGTGGAGATGGCACCTTTACCGTGGTGGATGCGGCACATGGCTATAAGACTCTGGAGTCGCTGCCCACGCAAAAGGGTGCGCGCACCATGGCCTACGATCCTAAAGCGGATCGCGCCTTCGTGGTGACTGCAGAGTTCGGCCCGCAGCCAGATGCTACGCCGCAGACGCCGCGGCCACGCCCTTCCGTCGTACCAGACACGTTCACGGTCCTCGTCATCGGCCGGTAAGGCCGGAGAGGTGTTGCAAAGAAGCCCGCGTCGACGCGGGCTTTCTTCTATCCATTCATCTCAGATAAGCGCTTAGCGGTGCGTCGTTTTCTCGTCAGCAGGTAGCACACCGTAGGCGTGATCCCCCAAGGGTTTCCGCCCTGGATTCGCTCTCATCCAGTACTCCGCTTCCAGGCAATTCCAGGCATGCGGAGACTTCTCCCCATTAGTCCGACCTTGGATCGAACCCTAGAGTAAAGCAATCAATCTAGGTGCGTCGGATGTTGCCCGTCAGCAGATACTCGCGAGACAGGCGCCTGGAACAGATGCATGCAAATGGACTCTGTAGGACGGAGATACCACGGGATCCGGGATTGTGGCGACCAAGCGCATAGACGAACCGATCGCCACTCCGAACAGCACGGAAGAACTCACGGCCGGTACACGCATCCTGCTGCGTGACGTAGAAAGCACTTTGCGGTATGGTGTTCCGCATCCGCTTAAGCGGTTTTAAGATCCGGATCCAGATCCGGCAGAGGAGCACCATCGCACATGAGCCAGTACCGTCACAAGCGACTTGTCACCAGCCTGTTGGTGGCGACGCCGATGCTTTTGCCAGCCGCCAGCTTTGCGCAGCAACGACGCTCACTGCCCAGCAAGCTCGCGGCACCTGCCAGTGAGGCCGCCTTGGCAAATGTGCCTGACTCGCAGCCTCTGGCCTTTGGGTTGACCCTGCCCCTACGGAACAGCGCCGAACTGCAGGTCCTTCTGCGCGAGCAGCAAGATCCCAAGAGCCCGCAATATCACCGGTACCTCTCCAAGGAGGAGTTTGCTGACCGCTTTGCGCCGACGCAGGCTGACTATGACCGGGTGGTCAGTTTTGCCAAAGCTTCGGGCTTCACGGTTGCGAGGACCTTTCCGGATCGTTTGCTCGTCAATCTTCGCGCAACGCCTTCGCAGATCAATAAGACCTTCGCCGTCACCATGCAGTTTCACCAGCGCGCGACAGAGACCAGGAAGTACTACGCGCCCGATGTCGAGCCAAGTGTCGAGAGTTCCATTCCGATTCTCAACGTGGTGGGTCTCAGCACTCGCGAGATTCCCCAGCCTATGCTGGTGCACGCGAATAAAATCCAGGGCAACACGACCGGCTCAGGGCAGCAAGGCCAGTTTCTCGGCAGTGACATGCGCGCTGCCTATGCCCCAGGCGTGTCGGTAGACGGCGCCGGTCAGACCGTCGGTCTCATCGAACTCGGGCCCTACAACGTCAGCGATGTCCAGGCTTACTTCAAGGCTGTGAACCAGCCCCTGAATGTGCCCATCTACAATGTGCTGCTCGATGTAGACGGTGTCTGCTCAGGCTCTCCCTCGACAGGCGGCTGCGATGACGGGGAAGAAGTCATCGACATGGAGCAGGCAATTTCAATGGCACCGGGCTTGTCGGGGCTTCTGATCTACGAGGCTTACGGATCCGGCAGCGATGCGCTGACGGCATTTGCGCAGGCTGCGAGTGATGACGTTGCCAAGCAGCTGAGCCTATCGTTCGGCTTTGGCGGCACACCCTCGACGCAGCCTGGCTACGAACAAGTTTTCATGCAGCTTGCGGCTCAGGGGCAGAACCTGTTCATTGCTTCCGGTGACAGTGGCGCAAATGTAGGCGGCGTCGGCTATCCCGGCAACAGCCCGAACGTTACCGACGTCGGCGGAACGGATCTCGTCACTGCGGGCCCTGGCGGTTCGTGGCAGTCAGAGAGTGCATGGGTGGGTAGCGGCGGCGGCTGGAGTACGCAATCACCTATCCCGGCCTATCAGGTTCCGGTCATCAACAGCGCCAATCAGGGCTCGACCAGCTACCGCAACATCCCGGATATCGCGATGGAAGCGAACACAGACAACTACTACTGCGCGAACGGGAGCTGCCAGGGCGGCGTCGGCGGAACCAGCCTTGCAGCGCCTCGCTGGGCAGGCTTTCTCGCACTGGCAAATGAGCAGGCAGCCGGAAACCCAATCGGCTTTGTCAACCAGACCTTCTATCAGCTGGGGCAAACGTCGTCTTACACCAGCATCTTCCACGACATCACGACGGGCGACGACTTCAACGCATCGAGTCCCAATATGTTCCAGGCGGTTGCCGGGTATGATCTGACGACAGGATGGGGCACACCCGACGGGCAATCGATGCTGAACACGCTCGCACCGCCGGCGCTGGCAAGCGCACCCAGCTTCTCGCTGTCCGCGGGCCCTGCGACGCTGCAGCTTGTGCCCGGCGCTTCTGCCACCACGACAGTTACTCTGGCGCCAGCCAACGGATTCGCTGGTTCCGTCAGCCTCAGCGCGCAGGTGATCGGCGCCCCTGCGGGCGTCACGGCCTCGCTCGCAAATGGAACTCTCGATGGCGCTGGGCAGACCACGCTTACTGTCACCACAACATCCGCAACGCCCGGCGGCAGCTTTGTCGTCGCGGTTACGGGCACGAGCAACGGCCTCACGAGCACGGCGTATGTTCAGCTCGCCCTGCCTGATTTCACGCTTGCGGCAACACCTTCCACGCTCTACGTCAACCAGAGTAGAAGTACTTCGGGCACTGTCTCCGTCGATGCTGTCAACGGCTTCAACAGCGCGGTCGCTCTTTCGCTCACCAACCTGCCTCCCTTCATCACTGGCGGCTTTTCACCCGCCACAACTGCGAGCAGCAGCACACTGACACTGAAGGCAGGTGTCACAGCTCCCACGACCAGCGGCTCCAACATCTCAATCTCAGGAACAGCCGGAGCCACGACCCGCGTCGTACCGTCATTTTCTCTTGCTGTGAGCGCGGGGCTTGGCAGCTGCGGGCTTGGCGACACGGTCGATCTCTCAACGAACTATAACGTGGCGGCCATCCGTACCGATGGCACGACCTTTACCGATGGCGGCTTGGATGGTGGAGGCTCTGCGTACTCGGCGACATTGCTGACGCGGACCCGTGTTTTAAACGGGATACTTTTCCGTCTTGGCGCTCCGGATATGTCCGATGCAGTCTTCGGTACGGGGCAGACGATCGCTCTAGGTCAGGGTCAATTCAATGCGCTGCAGATACTCGGCACCGGGATCGAAGGAAATCAGGCAAACCAGCCTTTCACGGTGACCTATACAGATGGCTTGAAGGCGCAGGTAACTCCCAGCTTCAGCGATTGGTATACCCCGTCAGTCAACGTGGACGAGGGCGAGGCCGTCGCCATGGCATACCGTAATACGTCTACAGGGGTGACGGACCCCCGACAGTTCAACCTGTATGAACATACGCTGCTTGTCGACAATACAAAGACGGTAAAGAGCCTGACACTGCCGAACAACCGGGATGTCATTGTCCTCGCCGCGACCGAGTCAAACCTGCCGCTGGGAGACGAGGTAAACCTCGCCAGTCAGTACAACGCCACCGGTATTTATCCAGACAGCTCCACGTTCTCGATCGATGGCGGTTACGACGGAGGCGGCACGGCTTACTCGGCCAACCTGCTTCAGGATCTACTGCCTTCTGGCGAAGAGATCGCAGTGGGTTCTTCGCACTTCCACGTCGCCGCAGGCGCTACGCCGGATGTTGTATATGGCGCCGGGCAAACAGTTCCTCTCCCACCTGGAAACTATGCCAGTCTCAAGCTTCTCGGGAGTGCAGTCCAGGGCGACCAGGTGAATCAGCCACTCACCGTGCACTACGCGGACGGCTCGGTCGATACCGTGAGTCAGGGTTTCAGCGACTGGTCTTCACTCACCGGGTACCAGAACGAGTCGCTCGCCATTACCACTGCATATCGAGATAACAACGATGGCACGCAGGATGTGGAAGCTTTCAATGTGTATCTCTACACACTCAAATTCAACCCGCTTAAAACCGTGACAGGTATCACACTGCCGAACAACAGAAATGTGATTTTCCTCTCGATGACGCTTGCCCCACTCTCGGTGGTCGAACTCGAGCCTGTCCTTTGCCCGATCTTTGATGCGAACGGAGATCAGTAAGGGAATCTCTGTCGATCACCAGAATGACCAGGAGCTTCCGGTCGCGTTACGGACTGGAAGCTCCTGGTCATCCGGCTTGCGGCTGGCGGCGCATTTCAGCTTCCTTAATCAGTTGGGTGCCGTCCGGCGTTCCGTGATCCGACCTTCTTCGATCGGCCACCTGGGCCAGAGCACTGCGGCTGCAGGAGCCCAAGGTGCTCGTGCGCGGCAGTGGCTTCGTCGCCGGCACAGCGGCGACCGTGGGGAACCAGCCTGTTGCCGTCAGCGTGACGGACAACAGCACGCTTACTCTCACCATGCCACCGCTCAGCAGAGCTCTGCAGGACATTGTGCTGGCAAAATCTGACGGGACGACGCACACCTTACGGAGCGGGATCGCAGCACCGTGATCCCGCTGCGTGGAAGAGCTTAAAAGCTGTAGCGGGCACCGGCCTCGACGCGCCGGCTGTTATCGGCGGCGTAAGCCTGGTTGAACAGCGGCGATCCCAGTACGTTTCCTACGGCGGTTACATTGGTGTGATTGAGCAGGTTGGAGGATCGGATGTTGAACGTGAGCGTCTGTGGATGCTCGGCTTTGCTGGGGTGCGGCAGAGTCCAGGCCCGCTGTGCATTGACATCCATGTAAACCGTCCAGGGAAGACGGCCGGCATTGCGCGGGAAGACACCCTGGCCGCCTGAAGGAACGAGCACCCCGAACTGCGTCTGGATAGCTCCCGGCTGTCCGGCAAGTGCATACTGCGGCCGATCGTTGAAGTTGCCGTCCCCATTGTTGTCAAAGCCGGTAAGGATGTTGTACGGCGTCGCGCCACCTGCATGGAGGTCGGTGCTCAGCGTGAGCTTGCCCGGCGTCGTCCAGCTGCCGTTGCCGAAGATCTGCCAAAGACTGTTGCCGGTCCGCAAAGCGAACTCTCCAGCGTCCGTGCGAGCACTTTGGGGCTGAAAGAAGTCACCATCATCGGTATCGTCGCGGATATTCACACGCACCGCTCCGGCAAAGAAGTTGAGGTTCTTGATCCCGTGCTCATTCACCTGCGCAAACGTCACGGTGCCGCCGCCCTGGCCACTGTTGTTAAGTTGGAGGATGTCCAGGTTTGCCGGCCCGGGCCGAGGACCGTAGGGGTCGTCGGTCAGGGGCTGATTGATGTCCTGTGTGCGAGTGTAGTTCCAAAGGCGCGCCCAGTTCTGCTGCAGGCTCACCGTTAAGCCGTGCGGCAGGTCGCGCGACGCGCCCAGACTCTCGATGCTGATCGAGGTCTGCGTCAGGTGAGGATCGACGCTGCGCATCGCGTGCACGACCGGAGCACCGGGGCCAAGCGGGTCGCCAAAGACCGGGTTGTAAACCGTGCTCGTAACGCGGTGAACACCATCCTCACGCTGCAGCTCGCCCCACACTTCGGAGTAGTACTGACCTGCAAAGAGCCCGGCGTGGGCGTCCAGCTTCCACCTGCCGCCTTTCCCCGGCGACCAGACCACACCGAACCGCGGCGTCGCACTGGAGAAAGTCGTTGGCTTGTCCTGAAGAAAGTAGCGCAGGCCCAGAGCAAGCTGTAGATTCGGCCGCAGCTTCCAGCCATCCTGGACATAGAAAGCAGCACGTGTCTGATCGAAGCTCACCCCTGGCAGGCCGGCAACATTACTGAACGCGGTGGGCGTGCCGCCCGGCAAACCCAGCAGGGAACGGCGGTACTGTTCTTCCCCGGTGATCGTGATCGTGTCTCCGGGGATCGCGACGCCGGAGGCCGTGAGTGCCGGCGCCGTGCCGCCACCGAAGGTGTAGGTCCCATTGAAGTTGGTGGTCAGCAGATCACTGTCCGCGATGTTGCGGAACTGGATACCTAGCTTGATCAGGTGATTGCCCAGATCAAGAACAGCGTCATCGTCGGCCTCCAGGATGAACTCGCGCTCGCTCGTATTGCTGGTCGTGGAGCCGCCCGTAGTGAAAGCGCCGGCTACCTGCACCTGCGGCGCCGAAGAGTTAGGCGCGTCGATGTTGCCGGTCCACTGCAGTGAGACCCGGGCTTCATGCATCAGCCTGGCTGAGGCAAGCGTGATGTTGCTGAGCCGGACGTTGTGCTCGTAGGTGTCGTTTGTGTAGCCGGTCTCGGCAAGGGCCGTTCCGCCGACTCCCTGATTCAGCAGGTGATTGACGTTCGCGCTGTACTCGGCAGTGAAGGTGTTCTTGGCGCCAAGTTGCCAGCCATTGCGGGCGGTAGCCAGCCATAGAGTCTGCGGAATCGGGACTGAGTCAACCACACTCTGCTGATTTCCACTTGCATCGAGCGTGATGGCGTTCACGACCGCGGTGTCGTTGATCTGGCGGTGTTCCAGCGACAAGGCAAAGTCGCTGCCCTGGCGGCGAACCGGGCCGCTCAGCTCCGCGCCGTAGCGCTGCTTCCCAAGCGTGCCCTCCTCGACCGAGAAAGGGTTGCGCGCATTCATCCAGGAGCTGCCGTTCGTTGTAAACAGCGCGCCGTGAAACGTGGGCTGGCCTGCTTTGGTGTAGACCTCCACGCGGCCGCCCTCAAAGGGAGGCTCGCGGTACTCGGCTGAGTAGAGGTCGGGATTTACCTTGATGTAGGCAATGGAGCTCTTCGGCGGCAGCGTCGCTTCGTTCTGAAAGCCATCCACCGTGATGAGTGTGTTCGCGGGGCTTGCGCCGGCAGTAGCAGCCAGCTGCTGCAGCTCACGTGTCAGGTCGTCCGGGTCGTCAGCAAGCGTTTGCAGGTCGCTGCCGGCCAGCGTATGCGCAGCGGGGCTGCTTGCGGCAGCATCGGAGGGCAGATCCTTCGCGCCGTCGTTGACCGTGATGGAGGTCTGGGCGGCTTGCACCTGCAGCATGACGTCGAGCAAGCCTGCAAAAGGCACACTTGTCTGGATCGTCTTTTCGGCAAAGCCATCGGCAGCGACGTGCAGTTGGTGCGTGCCCGAAGCGATGCAGGGAAGGTGGAACTGGCCCGCGCCGTCCGAGTTGACCGAAGCGCCGCCATCGATCGTGATCTGTGCGCCTGGGATCAGCGCACCCGTTGCGTCATGCACTGTTCCGGTCAGCGCCGTGCCGCTGCATGTCGCGGACTGGGCGCTCACGCTTACGGGCACGAGGGCGAGCAGCGCGACGTAACTGGGGGAAGGGCAGAGTCGTAGCATGTCAGCGGCCTGGGAGTCGTCTAAGGCGCGACCTCCGCGCTATCTTACCCCGGATAGCTCCTCGTACCACCCCCAGGCGGGTTGGCGGTGCAGGTGCACCTCAATGGTCGGTGAAGCGGAAGCGGCTGAGCCGGTCACTTTGCTGATTTTCGGCGTTGCGGGCAGCCTCCAGACGAGGCAACAAGTCGTGTTCCGCTGCGACGTTCCCAAGCTTGTGCTGTGCCCGAAGTTCGGCAAACAGCGCCTGACTGTCATTCGGATCGTGAGTAAGAGCCTGCTCAGCCACTTTCACAACCTGGGCGGGCTGGTTTGTGCGCAGGTAGAGCGTGGCCAGCAGGTCGAGTGCAGGGCGGAATCCTGGCTCGAGCGCAGCTGCCTCCTTCGCATGGTCGATAGCTTCGGGCAGGATGGCGGGATCAGAGGCTTCGCTTAGAGCTTCGGCGAGCAGGTACTGCAGCAGAGGATCAGCCGGATGGTGGCGGCTCTGCTCGCGAAAAAGCTCGAGCGAGGCAGTGTTATGGTGTTGCTGGGTCTCAAGGATGCCGAGGGCGTCTACCGCGGAAGAGAGCTGGGGATCAAGCGTATGCGCGCGCTCAAGATCGGCCTCGCCGTCCGGAACCTGCGACATGCGGATGTGGAGTACGCCGCGAGCCAGGTAGAGCGGGGCGGAGTTGGGAAGGCGGGTAAGCCCGGCATCGATCATGTCGATACCGACTTGGAAAGATTGGTGGGCGTCGGCTAGGCGGGCGAAGGCGAGATAGTTTTCAGTTTCGTCAGGCGCGGCGAGGATGGCGCTGCGGAGCAGGGTAACAGCACGAGGCGTATCTCCAGCGGCTTCGGCGAAGGTGCTGCCGAGAGCAAGCGTCGAAGAGTTCGGCGCATCGGTAAGTAGAGGCTCGAAGGTGACAAGCGCGGCATGCGGATCGCCGGACTTCCATTGAGCGATTGCAAGATCGCGGGTAACAGCGGCGCCCGGATGCTCGGTAGCGAGCTGCTGAAAGACCGAGATGGCTGCCGGCCAGTGCTCAAGCTGGGCCTGGCAGATGCCGTAATCGAGCAGCAGTGCGGGTTGAGCAGGGAACAGCGCCCGGCTGGATTCGAAGTGCGGGTCCGCTGCGGAGCAGGCGCCCTCGCGGCTGAGCAGCGTTGCCAGCATGGCGTGCGAGGTGGGGTTTTCCGGCTGAAGCTTAAGAATGTGCTTCAAGAGGGGCTTGGCGGCAGGGTCAGAAGCGGCGAAACGTAGCTGCGCAGCGCCTTCGAGCGCGGGCAGCGAGTCCGGGCAAAGCGTGAGCGCCTGGTCAAACGAGTACAGCGCATCCTGCGAACGGTGGAGCGCGGAAAGCGCTACGCCTTGGATGGAAAATAGTCGACAGTCCTGCGGAAAGCGCTGGAGCTCCATCTGTACCTTCGCGAGAGCTCCGGAGGGATCCTGTGCGCGGAGCTCTGCGACGATCGGACCGAGGTCCGGCCCGGCCTGCGAGCTGGTTTGCGCGTATGCAAGACGGGTTCCAGCCAAGAGACTTAGCAGGAGAACCAGCGCCACCGGCCACGCGGGCCATCGACCGCGCACGAAGGCGGCGGAAGCAGCTGCCGGGATCGGAGTCAGTGCTCCCATGGGCGGAAGTGGTGCTCATAGTGCGCCATATCGACATGCAGGCCACAAAAGACGACGCCTTCCATGATGAGCCGCTGCCGCTGTTCCTCTTGGGCGTCCTGACGCAGTTTCAGCTGGCCGCCGGCGCCCACCACTCGATGCCAGGGAAGCCGGTCCGGTGTTTCCGTCCGGAGCAGACGGGCAACAGCACGGTGGTAAAGCGGGTAGCCCGCGGCTGCGGCCACCTTGCCATACGTGCTGACGCGACCCGCCGGGATGGCAAGGATCACCCGGCGAAACGCCTCGTCGCGCAGCGCCTCCGGACGGGCGCTATCGCGCAGAATCCGGCGTCCCAGCTTGCCCATCTGCGGGTCCACGAACGCGTCGGCCCAGGGGTTCGTGCAGGTGATGGGTGATGATTTCGACAATGTCTTCAGCGGACTCGATCGGCTGGGCACGGCTGCTCCTCTTCGCTGACGGATCTCCTGATGCTGCCGCAATGGCCGGGCAATCCGCAAGCGGTCGTCTCCTGGCCCTGATCTAACCGACGGTGAAGTGAACGCGCGCCTTGCGCGCGAACAACGCCGGGTCGAGAAGTATGCGGTCCCGCTCGATGCGGCCGGCCGTGGAGGAGCGCAGGGGCGAGCCGTCAGCAGGATGGATGTGCACAGCGATCGTCGCCGCGAAGCCTGTTTCGACCTCTACGGTCACCTGCCAGCTGTGATCGGCTGTAGCTTCGGTCGTCCAGCTAACGGCGCCCCACCGGGTAGGGCAGCGCTCAACGCGGATACGCTCGCCGGCTGCAAACCAGTGTCGAGGTGCAGCCTTCTGCAGATGGCACAGGGGATGGTCGGACTCCTCGTAGCAGAGCAGCCAACGCAGGCCAAGGGTCGGCTGGAGCGCGCTGTTGACCACCGAGGACCAACCATATCGATTGCCCTCGCCCGGGTAGGAGCCGGGCAGGTATGCGTCTTCCGGCGAGTAACGGTTCCCTGAGTCGGCCGCATAGCAGAGGAGACCGTAAAGAGTCAGCAGAAAGGGCCGGTAGTCATCCTGGCGTATGCGGACGGCCAGTGTGCCATGCTCCATGAAGTTCGAGGTGCGTGCGACAGGCCCGTCGGTGTGGAGGCCGCAGATCTGCTCACCGGCGAGTTCGCGGTGGTGCAGGTGGCCAAGATCAAGCGCCGGGTCACCCCAGTCGGCGAGGAACCAGTCCTGCATGAAACGGTGATTCTCGTAGCTGGAAAGCTCTGTGGGCTTGCGCCGCGTGTCATTGGGCTCAAATGGAGTGATGCCGGAGGCGCGCATGGCAGGATTTTCTGCCGCAATCGTGGCTCGGAGCGAGGCCTCGATGTTGCCGCGCATCTCCTCAGCCAGGCGCGTGTACTTGTCGCCGAGCGCGGTAGTGTTCGGGTCGGAAATCCGGGCGCCGAGCACTGTCAAGGCATGAGCGTGCTCGTGAAGACCGCGCCAGACGCAAGCGGCATTCTGGTAGTAGAACGGGTGCGAGTTCGGGGTGTCATTGTCGGTGTCGCCGAGATCGGCTTCCGGCGAGCCCCAGATGAGGCCGTAACGGCGATCCGGCCGCGGGTAGGCCTGCTTGCCGTACTCGTAGCGGGCGAGGACGTAAGCCAGCATGCGGTCAAGCGCAGGCAGTCGGCGGCGGAAAGCAATCACGTCGCCGGTGTACGCGAAGCTGCGCGCGGAGTTCCACAAAAACAGGCCGACGTTGAGCGGTCCCTCCACCTGATCCTGCGTGTTGTAGAGGAAGTTGCCGTCAGGCAGGATATACAGGTCGAGATAATGCTGGAAATACCGGTCCGAGGAAGCAGTCAGCCCCCAGATCTGGTGCGCCCAGATGAACTCGTAATGAGCAACGGGAAATAGTGCGTGGCTGCGCTCAGGGATCTTGGTGTAGCCGCCCTCGCCGAGCTGGTAGGTGGGGTCGAGGCCGCGGTAAGAGCAGCGGCAGAGCGTAATTCCCGCACGAGCCGCATCGAGTAGCCATGGATCGGGGATTTCGACGGGCATCGTGTCCTGGTAGAAGTTACTCCAGCGATCCCAGAGGCCGAGCATCTCCCGGTAGAACTCACCCCGGGTGCAGTGCCAGAAGCGTTCTTCGGCCTGCGCGTCCGTACCCTCCTGCGGAGCAGCCTGTGGCGAAGCATTTGCGGATTCCAGGCGCATGCGAGCGATCGGCTTCGCATCAACGCCGGGGGGCAGAAGCACTATAGCTTCATAACCCGAACGGTGCGCCTGGTTCCACACCCCCGTACAGGCGGCCGGCAGATAGCCGCCGAGCAGAGTGCGCTTGCTCCAGCCATGCTCGTAAGCGAACCGGGCCGGGTCGGCGAAAGGAAACCAGTCGGTAGGGTCAAAAAGATAACCTTCCAGGTCGGGCGCCCACTGCGCCTGCGGGTTGGGCGTGGGTTCGCGGCTACGCCCGGCCTCATCAAGGTAAAGGCAGGCGAGTGGCCCAGCTTCCTCGTTCGCTATCAGCGACCAGCCGATGTACTCCGGCCCGAGTGCGGCCACATTCTCATAGCAGGGGTCCTCTTCCGACTGGAGGATGTATGTACCTGGGATATCCGGACCTGGAACCTGATCACGGTGGAAGCGCTGCGGCTCCGCGATCGGCCGGGGACGAATGCTGGAAAGCTGCCCAACTTGTTTGGGGATCACGGCGAATGCGCCGCCAAGCTCGGTGACGTAAGCGAAAGCACCCTGATGCGTGACGCGCTTCTCCCATACCGATGTAAGCACCCCGTTGATGTCGCCGACGTGGACCAAGCGCCAGCCATCGAGCTCCCCATCGACGGAGATCGCCTGGAAAGCGGCATCAGCGTTTGATCCTGTTGCGCTGCCACCCACGCCGGGCGCAGCTTCCAGCGAGTGGTCGCGGAGGTTGCGGACCTGTGGTGGGCGGGCCAGAGCATCGTGCTCGCCCGGCAAGAAGAGGGCATACTCGTTCGGAATGCGATTGGGATGGTAAGGCCGGGCGGGCAGTTGATCCGCAAAGCTCGACTGGGCCTGCGCAGCTGGGTTTAGCTGCGCGGCCGCACCGGCAGCAGCGAGCAGCTGCATGAATTGTCGCCGATTGAGCGACGCGCTTGATGCGCTGTTTGCCCAAGGCCTGGGCCGGTCGTTCCGCGAGTTGTTTGGCAGATCGTTCAAGATCAGGCGTTCTCCAGGTCATCCCGGAACTGCGTAGAGCTCCGGCGGGTCGTAAGGAGGACTCCGCTGAGAAAGCGGCGTTCCATGTCGAACTCGGGCGGTTTCTTCCGTCGTGCGTGCTAGAAGTTCAGCCGCGCACTGATGAGCAGATTGCGGGGCGAGTAAGTGGACTGAGCTTGTCCGAAAGCGCCATCCTGCAGATTGGTGTCAAGTCCGGGTTGCGTCGTTAACCCGGCGCCGCTGGTAACGCTGGAGCCGGAGTTGACCAGGTTCACCCGATTGAAGACGTTGAACGCATCGAGCCGAAGCTCAAGCGCAAACCGCTCGGCGAGCGCGATGTTCTTCTTTACCGTCACGTCTGTGTCGGCATAGCCGGCATTGCGGAACTGGTCGGGAGTTTCATCACCCTCCGTTCCGAAAGCAGGCAGAACAAAGTCGCCGTTGCCGCATGGCAGCACACCGCCCGGGCAGCCGCCAAAAACGCCACCATTCTTAGGCAGGTAAGCGCTGCGACTGTGCTTCTGGTGGTAGGAGGCGATGCCGGGGTAGTCGGTATTGTTACCGTCGGCGTTATAGTCGCCAGAGCCCGGAGCGTACTGGATGTTGCCAGGGACCATGCCTAAGGCTGGATTGATGAGCTGGGCTGCGAACGCCGCGCCGTTGTAAACGGTGAAAGGTTGGCCGGACTGCAGAACTGTTATGCCGGCAAGCGACCAGCCGCCGAGAGTGCGCTTGGCGAAGCCGTTGCTGTGGACCGGCGAGGGCAGATCGTAGGAGACGCCGAGAGTGAAGCGATTTGGCACATCATAGGGAGAAATGGCGTAGTACTGGAAAAAGGGAACCGCAGTCGGATAGTTCTGCCAGTCATCCTCAGAGCGGGAGTGTGTGTAGGACGCGGTCAGGAAAGCAGAGCGGGCGAACCGGCCGCGGGTGGAGACAACAAGGCCGCTGTAATTGGAAATTGCGCCGTTGAAGGCGTAGTTGATCGCGCCGAAGCTGGTATTGAGTCTGGTTTGCACGCCGCTACAGGAGTTTGTCGTCGCGTTTTCCGTGCAGCTAAGGTGCTGGATCAGATCGCCTTGGAAAGAGTTGACATCGACACCGTATGCCGTGTTCGCGACGTTGCCGCCGCCTACGACGAGATTGCCGGAGTGAGAGCCTACGTAGCCAACGCTGACAACAAAGTCCGGCGTGATCTGGCGGTCAACTGCGAGAGAGAAATTGATTGTGAACGGGCTGGCAAGGTTTTCCGCAGTGCCGCCGATTGTAGCCTGAGAGCCGACAAATCCTCCTTTGCTGTTGAGCGGATTGCCGCCGAACTGCGGGTACTGGAAGCCAAAGGGGTACGTGTTCTGTGTGCCGAAGCTGAAGATGGGTGCTGCAGTCGACCCGTTGTTGTAGAAGGTCGGCGTGATGTAACTTGGCGGGTTCCCGCTGAGGGCATTCTCAGAGTTTCCAAGCGTGAAGTAATCGTGGTAAAGACCGACACCGCCGTGAACAAGCCACTTTTCACTCTCACCGGGCGCGTAAGCAAAGCCGGCACGAGGGCTAAACACATAATTGAGGTCATGGTTAAAGACGTGGCTTTGTGGCGTCAGAACGCCATTGGCAACCTGCTGCTGGAAGTTAGAGCTTTGCGCGAGGTGAAAGTTCGCCAGGATTGTTCCCGACTTGGGATAGGCGTTGCCGTAATTGTCGTAGCGTATGCCGTAGTTGACCGTAAGCTGCTTGCTGGCCTTCCAGGTGTCTTCGGCGAAAGCGCCTCCGGTGGTCTGCTCGAAAGCATAGTTGTGGGCCTGTGGCTGACCGGTGAGCGGATTGTAAGAGAGGCCTGTTTCCGTATACGGGTCGTTATTGATCAGGTCGATGAGGCTGTTGAACTGGAGCGTGGGCTGCCCATAGGCGGCGGCGAAGTTAGCAATGTCATCCCCGTGGAAACCCTCATAGCCGACCCGAATATCATGTGAACCCTGAATGTGCGTGAGTACGTCGCGCCAGTGATAACTGTGCTGGACATAATCTCCGAGAGCGAAGCCGGTGCCGAAGCCTACTCCAAGACCGGTGACGTTGACGACGGGCACGGTGAAGAGTCCGCTTGAAGGAGCGAAACCTTCGATTCGGTTGTAACCGGCAAAGCCTTCGTTCAGTGTGTCAGGCGTGAAAGTGTGCGTCTCATTGCCCTGCAGCGAGAAGGTGTAGTAGTTATCTTTTGTGTTGAAGGCCGGGCGTACAGCGGGAGCGCCTGTGTTGATGGTGTCCCGGTAGAAGAGTCCGTACACGCGGTCCTTGTTAAACGTCTTATCGACGCGGACGTTGTACTGATTTGCGTTGTTGTAAGAGCTGCTGTTGAAGTTGCCCTGATCAAAGACCGGCAAGGTGCAGGGTATGTTGTCGGTGCTAGGGGTTCCGCAGCCGGTGTTGCCTGCCGGGTTCGAGGCGCCAAACGCCTGAGCTGCAGTCTGCTGCACGTTGGTAAAGGTGGCGTTGGTGGGCTTGTAGGTGTTCAGCAGGCCCGTGCCTGGGCTGTTGGGCTGGACGGAATTAGCGAACGCGAGAAATGCCGGGTCCTCAAAAACCTGCACGGCATTGCCGGTCGACAGAATGGCGCGATACGGCTCAAAACCCGCGAAGAAAAAGAAGCGGTGGTTGGGAATGACAGGCCCGCCGACGCCGAGCGAGAAGTTGTTCGTGTGGTAAGGCGAAACCTTATCCTGGGACGGCAGGCCAAACTCGCCGCGGGCGAAAAAGTCCTGGTAAGTATAAAAGTCGCTGGCGAAGCCATGGAACTGATCCGTGCCGGAGCGAGTGGTAATCAACGTTTCGATGGAGCTGGCGCGGCCATAGTCGACACTGTAGACGTTGGTCTGGACGCTGGCTTCCTGGACCGAATCCGCATTCGGAGTAAGGTTCACTACCCCTGGACGGATACTGCTCGTGACATCAAGCCCGTCAACGACGTAAAGATTGCCGTTTGAGCCGCGGCCATTTGCGCTGGCGTCAACCGCGTTCTCCGGGTTGAAGTTGGTAGCGCTTCCTGATCCGATCCCGGTGACTCCGGGAGTAAGCGTTACCAGTGCGAGCGGGTTTCGCGAGGGCAGTGGCAGCGAGTTCAGTGCTTCCCGGTCGATGGTGAGCTGGTTGCGGCTGTCGGATGTGTCGAGCAGCGGCGCTTGCGCGCTCACCTCAACTTGCGTGGAGTTGCCGCCGACTCCCAGGGTAACGGGTACGTTGCCCGTCTCGCCTGTCGTAAGAACTACTGCAATCGCCTTTGCCGCAAAGCCTGGGGCCTCGGCGGTGATCTGGTAGTTACCGGGCGCGAGACTCGCGAAGCGGTAAACCCCTGAGTCGTCCGCCTTGTTCGTCTGCTTGACATTTGTGTCAGTGTTGGTGAGGGTCACGTTAGCGCCGGCAACCGCCGCGCCGGATGGGTCCTGTACGTTGCCCTGCACGCTGCTGTTGAACTGCGCGAGTGCGGCACACGGGAAAAGCAGAAAGCAGAAAGCCAGGGCGCGCATCCACCGGCCGCACTGCGCGTCAAACCAGCAGGAAACAAAGCGGATCACCAGGTACCCCCAATAGTGACAGCGGCCAAATGGCCTGCGTTCAAAGCGCGAACAGCGTAGCAGCTTCAGGAAAGAACGCGCGTGGTGCTTGTGAGCCGGTTCTGGGTAGTCCGATCGGACTACTTTCGCGCTGAGCCAGGCTCACCGCGCTGCTGTGGCTTCTCGTTCCTTGCCAGGCGACCGGGTCAGTCCTCGAGGCTGAGGATCCCGCGGCGAAGAGCAAGTGTGGCAGCCTCGGTGCGGTCGGAGACCCCAAGCTTGCTGAGGAGGCTTTGGACGTGATTCCTTACCGTGTTTTCGCTAATGCGGAGCCGGCCGCCTATTTCGCGGTTGGTAAGGCCCCGGGCCAGCTCGCGGAGGATCTCACTTTCGCGAGTGGTGAGCGTAGAGCGCAGCAGCCGGTCCGCCAGGCGAGAGGCGATGTGCGGAGGCAAAACACGACGGCCGGAGTGCACGCGGAGTACGGCGCTGACCATCTCCTGCTCTGAGGCGTCCTTGGTCAGGTAGCCCTGTGCCCCAGCCTGTACAGCGCGATAGATGTCTTCATCGCGCTCGTAACTGGTCAGGATGATCACGCGCGCGTCCCCACGCAACTGCGTGGGTAGTTCAAGGAAAGCCAGCCCATTCATCTGCGGCATTCGCAGGTCGAGAAGGATAACGTGAGGCAGGTCGGCAGCAATGCGCTCCAGGGCTTCGGCGCAGGAGGCCACGGCGCCGGTAACGTGGATTTCCGGGTGCATGGCAAGCATGCTCGAGAGGCCTGCACGTACTACAGGATGGTCGTCAACGATGAGGAGCCGGACAGGCTGACCCGGGACGGAACAGGCTGTGGCTGTTTCCGTGGGCGACGCGGGGGTAGCTGGGAAGCTTGGCTTCATACAGTCTCCTCGAGCTGCCGACGCAGGATGCGCCGTGGAAAGGAGAGTTCGCGCCGAAGTGATGCGCGCAGCTCAACGCGGGCGCCCGAACCGGGCCGGCTGGTGACGAGAAGCTCCGCACCGACGGCGGCAGCACGGCGGCGCATGCTGCGCAGCCCGAAGCCGGCCTGTTCCTTGCTGGAGTCGAAGCCGCAGCCGTCATCTTCAACGACCAGGCGCACTGAGCTGCTTTCAAAGGCGATCAGGATCGACAGCTTCGACGGAGAGGCATGTCGAATGCTGTTCGCGATCGCCTCCTGGCCAACCCGGAAGAGTGTGTCAGTCAGCCGCGGAGAGGGCTGCTGCAGCTCGCCGATCGTATGGGCGGTGATGTGCAAAGGCGTGCCGTTGACCATGCGCCGGGCACGGGCCTCGAGCGCAGCCGCAAGCCTGGCGCCTTCAACAGCTTTGAGCTGCATAGCAGCAATGCTGCGACGGGCTTCCTCCTGGCTGTGCCGGACCATGTCAATCGCCAGCTCAAGCTGCTGGCCTGCGCCGGCGCCCCCGGCAGCAAGCCGGGAGCGCACCGCGCGTAGCTGGTAGCCGATGCCTGCGAAACTCTGCGCGAGCGTGTCGTGGATCTCATAACCAAGCCTTTGGCGCTCGTCGAGCGCAGCGCGAAGACGCATGTGGCGTTCGTGGACGCGAAACAGCTGCAGGAGCAGCAGCCCGATGACGAAAAGAGGCACGATCCAGACCATATTCTGCAGGCTCCACCATGGCGGCTCGGCGAGCAGCTCCAGCGAGGTAGGAGAGGGCAAGAAAAGGACAAAGGGTACCTGGTTGCCGGTAAGCCGCGGGTCGACAGCCTCTACGCCACGTAGCCGGACAAGCGCGTGACGAGAAAGGTGCAGAGCGCGTACGCCGTAGGGCGGCTTCGGCAGGATGGCGCGAAAGATCTGTGAGCCGGACTCAACAAGCAGGCTTCCCTGGTCATCGTCCTCGCTGCTGCCCTGCGCTACAAGCCCGGTCAGCTCGATGAACTGGCCGTCATACACGCCGGTCGCTGCATCAGCGGCGGTAACGGAGCGCGGCGGCGGCGGACTGCCTGCACCGAGCACCTGAACGGAAGCTCCATCCAGTTGCAGGCTGAAACCGTGAAGCTGCGGCGTACCGGTCGCCTGGACCTCGTCGCCGATGGCAAAACGAAGCGGATCCTGCGCGGGAATGGCTACACCGCCGGTGACATCCTGGACCACCAGCGTGGGCCGACGAAGGATCACGGTTCCACGAATCGTGACCGGCTGCGGATCGACCGAGCCCGTGTAGCGGAGCGTACTGATCGAGGCGACAGCCTGGGGAGCAACCTGGCTTCCGGCAAGCGCGGGCATCGGCCCAACCTGGGCAAGGCTGGGCAGAGTAAGCGGCTGCTGTGGCTGGCGGGTAGCGTGCAATGCGGCGAGTCCCGCTGAGTCAATGCGATGAACCAGGAGATTGCGCCACTCTCCCCCGGTCGAGTAGGAGCGAAGACCGACCCTGCCGTGCAGCAGGCAAGGCTGGCCGTCGGTCGAGACACTGCTACGAGCGCCTGTTTGGAGGTCGACGGCGACCGCGGCAACGCTGCAGCCGACCGCAGCGACTTCCAGGTGATACCAGCGCCGGCTCTTGATGCCGCCGGGAAACGGGGTGGTCTGCGATTCGAGCCAGCCATAGTTCGCACTGCCCAGCACCAGGCGGCCATCGTAGCTGCGCAGGCCCGCGTAGTAGCCGCTGTAGCTGTTGGAGCCAAGCTGCTCGTCACTGGAGCGGATGATCAGTCCGGCGTCGCCATCGGCACGGAGCAGCGATACATCGGCAGAGAAACTGTAGTCGCGCCAGCTGTCGGAGCCGGCAAGTAGTTTGGCTCCGCGTTCGTCGGAGTCATTCATGGCAATCGCTCCGAGCGAGGACCACTCACCCCCCCAACGGCTGCCAGCCCGCAAGTCCGCTGGCGGCGAAGCGGTCACGGAAGGGAAGTGCCGCAGCCTCGCGCCGGGCCCGTGCCGGGCCCCATCCGGCAGCGAGCAGAAGGGCGAGGGTCAGTGCAAAAGCCAGCGCCGCGCCGGTGCTGCCCCAACGCTTCATAGTGGTTCGTCCGGCATGTTCGATACGTGCGACAGAACAGCAGGGTCGCTTACGTTAGCTGCAGTGATGAGGATGGGATTGAGCTCCACGCGAGCAGGCACAGGAAGCCCGCGCCGCATACGCACAAGCTCATCGATAGCTACAGCACCCATGCTGTAGGCGTCCTGGGCGATAAGGGCTTGAAGATCGCCGGAGCGGAGCAGGGGCAGCAGTCTGGGATCTTGCCCGCAGATGACAAGGATGGCTTTGCGGCCGGGTAACTGTTGTTGCGCCTGGTAAACGCCAATACCGGCGTCAAGCGTCAGGGCCAGGACAGCGTCAACGCGCGGCATCGCGGAAAGAACCTCCGAGGCGACCTGCTCGGATGAGAGTGGATCGGCGTTGCCAAGTCGCCGCTCGACGATGCTGAGGCCAGGAGACTGCCGGTGAAGGTGCTGTTCAAAGGAGCGCATACGCTCAATAAGTCCGGCCTGGAGAGGGTCCAGCCCAAGCACGGCAATACGGCCGTGGTTTCCGAGCGCGCTGAGGAGGCTTGCGGCAGCCATCGCGCCGGTCTGCTCCTCGTTGTTAAGCACGTAAACAAGCTGCGAGCCGGGCTGCAGTGTGAGCGGTGAGCTGACCACCACGACAGGCAGCTTTCGCGCGAGCGCTCGTTCTACCGGGAGCATCAGCGCCAGTTGCTGCGCGGGAGCAAGCACGAGACCGGCGTAGCGATCCGGCGTGACCTGGTCGACCAGGGCAATCTGGCGCTGTACGTCGTCTTGGCGGTCAGGAGCGTTCCAGTAAACACGTAGGCCTTCTGAAGCTGCAGCGTGCAATACGCCGGCATGCTCGTCGAGCCAGATCTGCTCGGGGCCGACCGGCGCAATTACCGCGACAACAGGCGGGTTACTGCCCCGGCGACAGCCGGCGAGCGAGAAAAGTGTGGCAAGAGTCGCGGCGAGGAACGCTCTTTTCAGCATCGGTCGTGAGCTGCAAAGGCAGGCGGTGGAGAGTGTAGCCTTGCGCACACTGGCTGGGCAATAACCGGCAGGCACGAGCAAAGAGGGCAGCGCGCTGTGGGGTGGTATCCGACGGCAGAACGGCGCACCTTTCTTCCATCAAGGGTCAGAAATCATGCGACCGGATGTGCTTTAGCTGATCTCTTCGAGCGGCTTCCTTTCCGCCGCAACGCCCCAGATTGCCTGCGCAACACCGGCCAGAACCATCACGGAGGCGCTCGCGAGGAAGCCGTAAAAAATGGGAGCGCGCGCGCCGCGGTTGAGCAGAAAGCCGAAGACAGTAGGCCCGAGAACACCACCCAGGGCCGTCCCGACGGCATAAAAAACCGCGATGGCAGAAGCCCTGATCTTTTGTGGAAAGAGTTCGCTGGTGGTCAGGTATGCGGAGCCGCCGGCCGACGCCGCGAAGAAAAAGGATGCAGCCCACCAGGAAACCTGTGCGACAGTGCTGAGCCGATCGCTCACGAAGAGCAAGCTTGAGGTGGCAAAGACAAGGCCGGTCGTACAAAAGTTGAAGGCGATCATGGTGCGCCGCCCGATTGAATCAAATAGTTTGCTCAGGAGTACGGGTCCAACGAAATTTGTGAAAGCGATCGGAAGAAATAAGACGCCGGCATGCGCGGCGGAAACGCCGTAAAAGCGCAGGAGAATGAGCGTACTCGAAAAGAAGACGGAGTTGTAGAAGAAGGACTGCGCCATCACAAGGCCAAGGCAGAGAAGCACCCGCTTGCGATACTTCCGGCTGAGCAGTATGCCCGTCTTGCGGACGACACTTTGTGTGCTGCGCTCCAGGCGTATAGAACCGCCGCTGTCCGGCAGCGCTCCGTGTTGGGTGCGCACTGTCGCCTCAATCTCTTCGATGGCCCGGGTGGCTTCCGACTCCCGGCCGTGCAGGAGCAGCCAGCGCGGGCTCTCAGGGATGTAGCGACGCAGCAAAAGCACGGCTACAGCGATCGGCAGGCCCGAAAGAAAGGCAAGGCGCCAGCCGAGCCGCAGACCAAACGCGCTGCTCGAAAGGAAGCCGACAGCCACAAGTGAGCCGAGAATTACGCCAATCCAGAACGTAGACCCGATGATGAGATTGGCCGTACCACGCACTCTGGCCGGAATTAGTTCATCGATCGCGGACGTGATCGCGGTGTACTCGCCACCGATGCCGGCGCCCGTAAGAACACGGCACAGTGTGAAGGTAAAGAGATTCCAGGACACAGCGGTCGCCGCCGTAGAGCAGACGTAAAGCGAGAGTGTCAGGAAGAAGAGTTTCTTTCGCCCGTAGACGTCGGCAAGGTAGCCGAAAAAGAGCGCGCCAAGAACAGTCCCGGCGAGGTAGCCGGTCGATGTAAACCCCAGCTGCGCGTCTGAGAAGTGGAGTGTCTGCGACGACTTCAGCGCGCCGGAAAGCGATCCACCGACGCCGCCTTCAAGGCCGTCGAGCAGAAAGGTTACCCCGAGGGCGAATGCCACCTGCAGGTGCCACCTGCTCCAGGGAAGGCGGTCCAGACGGGGAGGAATATCGGTCTCGATCTCAAACGTTTCTGTCTCTTCTGGAGCGGAAATGGTCGGCATAGCGATCTCCAGGTGAGTCTGCTCACAAACCGTTAGAGATGGAAGATGCCCGGCAGTTTACCGCCGCTGGCCAGCTTTTGTGTTGCAGCCCATGAACAAACGCCAGCAGAACGCGACGGCTTGCCCATCCGCTTGTATGAGGGGGAAGCATCTCAAGGGTCGGATGACACGTGTCGCAGAGCGGACGGAGAACAAAAAATCGGGTTTTCTTGGCCTTCTACGAGAATCCCTTTCCGGATCGAAAGTCGATCATACTCAGGGCAACTTAAACCGCGTCGTTCTTCTTCTTGCGATTCCCATGATGCTCGAGCTTGCGCTCGAGTCCGTTTTCTCCGTTGTGGATATCTTCTGGGTCAGCAGGCTTGGCGCAGATGCGCTTGCGGCCGTTGGGCTCACAGAGTCGCTGTTAACCCTTGTGTTCGCGATCAGTTCGGGACTTGGAACCGCTGCAACTGCACTGGTCGCGCGCCATATCGGTGAGGGAGACAAGGACCGGGCGGCGCTGGATGCCGTGCAGGCCATCGGTGTTGGGATCGCTGTTTCCTGCCTCATCGGAGTGCCCGCGCTGATCTTCGCGCCAAAGTTGCTCGCGCTGGTGGGCGGCAAACCTGAGGTCGTTCATATCGGAACAAACTATGCACGGGTCGCACTCGGCACCTCCGGCATCGTCATCCTGCTCTCGCTCAACAATGCAATTTTTCGCGGAGCGGGGAACGCGGCCATTGCTATGCGTCTGCTCTGGTCAGCCAACCTCGTCAATCTTGCTCTCGACCCGCTGCTGGTCTTCGGATTTGGACCTTTTCCGAAACTCGGCGTCACCGGCCCTGCTGTTGCGACCCTGATCGGTCGCGGCGGCGCAGTGCTGTACCAGTTCTTCCTGCTGGGCAAGGGAACCAACCAGTTCCGCATCGCGGGCCACAACATCCGCCTGCACGGCGCAGAAATGTGGAGCTTCATTCGCGTCTCCAGCGCAGGCATGCTGCAGTTTCTTTTGGAGCAGGGAAGCTGGCTCGGGCTCGTTCGCATAGCAAGCGTTTTCGGCCCCACTGCGATCGCAGGCTACACGATCGGTTACCGCATCATCAGCTTTGTTCTGCTTCCTTCCATTGGTCTCAGCAACGCGGCAGCTACCCTGGCCGGGCAGAATATCGGAGCGGGCCATCCAGATCGCGCCCGCTCCTCTGTTTGGAGAACGAGCTTTTGGAATGTGGCGTTTCTCGGCTCCCTAAGCCTGCTCATCATTCTTTTCGCACATCCGTTGGTCGCCCTCTTTGCAAAGGACCCGCAGGTCGCCTCCGTCAGTGTTCTATGTCTGCGTTTCTTCAGCCTCGGCAACCTGCTCTTTGCCTTCACTGCTGTCTTCATGCAGGCTTTTAACGGAGCCGGTGACACGTTCACGCCCACCTATATCAATCTCATTGGCTTTTGGCTGGTCGAGCTGCCGCTTGCCTGGCTGCTCGCTACCCACACGCATCTCAAGGTGGAGGGCGTATTTGGTGCGGTGTTGGCCGCGCAGATCATCGTTTTCTTACTGAGCGGGGCCCTCTTCCTGCGGGGTAAATGGCTGAACGCCAAAGTCTAGCGGCACTCTACAGGTGAGCAAACCTTGATCCCTCTGACCGACGAAAGCGCCTGGCTGCCGACCCTCGCGGGCTTACCTCCGTGGCAGCCGCCATTGGTGGCTACGGTCGTGGTAGCTCCGCATCCGGATGACGAGACACTCGGTGCGGGTGGCCTGATAGCCTGGCTGCGCCGCCGGGGCATAGAAGTTGCAGTGGTGGCGGTCACAGACGGTGAGAATTGTTATGCAGGGGAACATCTGGGGATGGTCCGCGAGCAGGAACAGGAGCGGGCACTGGCGTGTCTTGGCGTCGCATCGGAAAACATTCACCGTTTACACCTGCCGGACAGCGACGTGAGTAACTATGAGCCGGAACTTGTTCATGCGCTCCAGACGCTTGTTCCTGAGGGATCACACATGGTTGCACCGTGGCGACAAGACTTCCACCCGGATCATGAGGCTTGTGGCCGTGCAGCTCAGCAGGTCGCGGCAGATCTCGGGGTAAAGCTCAGCTCCTATTTCTTTTGGACCTGGCATCGTGGCACGCCTGCACTCCTCGACGGCACCGGCGCCCGGCGTTTCGTCTTCGATAGCACGCTTGGACAAGCGAAGCGTGAGGCTCTGTCTTGTCATCGATCACAACTGGAGCATGCCGGTATTGGTCCGATCCTTCCGGAGCACCTCCTCAAACCAGCCTGGCGTGACTTTGAAGTCTTTCTTCCCTCATGAGAACTCCACAGACCTCTCCGTCCTTCTTCGAAGCGATGTACCGGCAGAATCACGACCCGTGGCAGTTTGCGAGGAGTGAAAGCGAGCTGGAGCGTTATCGCGCCATCCTGCAGGCGCTTGCCGGCAGGAGGTACTCCGCGGCGTTTGAGCCGGCGTGCTCCATCGGCGTGCTCACAGCGCAGCTTGCAGCGCTGGCGGATCAGGTCGTTTCGATCGACATCTCTCCAACGGCGGTGGAGCTCGCCCGGGAGCGGTGTGCGTCCTTGTCAAACGTGGAGATCCACTGCATGTCGATCACGGAAGCCGCAAACGTTCTCCTTTCGCGCGTCCATTTCGACCTGCTTGTACTGAGTGAAATCGGCTACTACTTCGACCGTGAAGCCTGGAGCAACGTTCTCCGCTCGCTGCTTGACCGCGTCGAACCTGGCTGCGTGGTGCTGACATCGCACTGGCTCGGTTACTCGGAAGATCACTACATCGATGGCGACGAGGTACATCAAGTTGTAGCTGCCAACGGTCGCCTATACCTGGAGCATGCTGAACGTCACGAATCGTTTCGCCTGGACCGCTGGATGTACCGATGATTTCGAAACGATGGCACATCGCTGTGCTGATTCCCGCCCGAAATGAAGAAGCTTTGCTACCACGCTGCCTGCACTCTGTGGCGCAGGCCAGGTGCGCGTTGCCCAACTCAGTAACGAGCGACGTTATCGTCGCGGTCGATTCGTCAAACGATGGGACCGCCGCACTTGCTCGAAAAATCCTTGGTTCGACGGGTGAGGTGCTCTGCATGCAGGAGGGTGTGGTCGGACGCGTTCGCGCCTATGCTGCGCAAGCAGCGCTGTCGCGATTCCAGGGCCCGCTCGATCACTGTTGGCTCGCTAACACAGACGCAGACTGCATCGTTCCGGAAAGCTGGCTTGTGCGCCACCTGGAGATCGCTACCCGGGGCTTCCAGGCAGCTGCCGGCATTATCGACGTGGACTCTTTCGAGGAGCACGAAGAGGCGGTCTTCCAGCGCTTCCGGTTGTCGTACCTGATCCACGCCGACAGCACGCACCCACATGTCCATGGCGCAAACCTGGGTGTTCGCGCGGACGCTTACCTGCGCGCCGGTGGGTGGCCGCAGCTTCCTTCCGCGGAGGACCACGCCCTGTGGAAACGCTTGGGCAACGAGCCGCGGCTTTCTGATGCGGAGTTGCGGGTACTTACCAGTGGGAGGCGCGTCGGCCGGGCGCCAAACGGCTTCGCTCAGGCCCTGGCAGCGCACAACGAGCAGAAACTGTGACGAGCGAGCAAGTCGGTCAGCGCGCTCGTGTCATCTGCTCGGAAGAGCTGCCATTGCCGGGTAGGGGAAACACGGCGGCCCGCCACATGCGGCTGTTCGACATCGGCCTCGAGGATCTAAGTCTTGCGAAGATTGCGGAAGCCCACTGGGATGCGCACGCCATCCTTGCCGAAGCAGGCCGGAGACCGGAGCCGGGCGCCCTCTATGCCGTCTGGGCGTCAGAGATCCCGGGAGCGGCGCTGACTCTGACCGACAACCGTCTTTCAGGTCGAAAGCCCTTCTGCACTGGCGCAGGCCTGGTGGATCGGGCACTCGTGACCGTGGGCGCCGGCGATGACCGGCTGCTCGACGTGGACCTCCGTTCCGGGGGAGTAGAAGACGAGCCCGGTGCCTGGCATACGAGAGCCTTTGAAGCGACGCATACCCAGGCGATCCGGTTTACGGGTTTGCGGGTGCAGGATGACGCGGTCGTCGGAGAGCCGGGCTTTTACCTTTCACGGCCGGGTTTCTGGCACGGCGCGTGTGGACCCGCATCGTGCTGGGGCGGCGGAGCAGGAGGTCTGCTTGCGTACGCGGCTCAGAACCGGCGAGACGATGCGCATACCCTCGCTCACTTTGCCGCTATGCACGCTAACGTATGGGCGTTGCGCTCCCTGCTGCGGACCGCAGGAGAAGAGATCGACCGTGACCCGCAAGGTGCCTATGAGGCACATAAGCGGGCGCTGAGCTTCCGCCACCTGGTGGAGGCTCTCGCGACCGATACGCTGCGCCGTTTCGCTCGGGCCTACGGACCTTATCCACTCTCGATGGACGAGGAGACAGCCCGGCGTTACCAGGAGCTGGATCTGTTCCTGCGGCAATCGCATGGGGAAAGAGATCTCGAAGCGCTGGGGCAGCTTTTTAAGAAGCGGTAATTCCGGGTCGCACTGATGCGGCGTGCGGCAGCAGCTCACGCCTTGTTGGAACTGCTGTGCTGACTGCCTGATCGCAGCACTTGAACCCAAGGGCCTGATCCGTGTCGTCCCGTGGCCACGACCCCGCTCTCTTTCCGTGCCGGTACCCCCTTCAAGCCTGTTACCGTAAGCGGAGTCCAGCGTCGGGCAAGAGGCCCACATGGAATCGGTACGATCCTTTAAGGCGAAGAGGCCATCAGTAAGTCAAAGAAAGCAATGCGTGTGTGAAAGCACCTGGGAAAGCGGTGAGAGACCGCCACTGCCCCGCAACTGTAAGGCGCTGTAACACGATCACGGCATGGAAGCCACCGGCGCACCATCCGGGAAAGCTGCCGCCAAGCGAAGCGCCAAGTCAGGAGACCGGTTCGCACGCGCTCGACTCAACCAGCTGCTGTTCCGAGGGGAACAGGGAAGGCCCACCGAGTGACCATGAACACCAAGCGCCCATGCGCAGAGGCATGGGCGTCTCCCGCCAGCCGCGCCCGTCGTCTCGCCTGCCTGCTTGCCGCTGCCGGCGCTGTACTCGTCAAAGCAATGCCGCTCCATGCCGTCGCAGTGCATGGCATTGTGACCGATCCGCTCAACCAGCCCATCCAGGGCGCGGTTGTCGCGCTGATTGATAACGGCCACGTGATCGTCGCCGTTGAATCGAGCTCCGACGGCAGCTACCGGCTTTCTACAGCTACCGCCGGCCGCTTTTACGTGCTGGCCACCGGTATCAACTTCCGACAGCTCTCGACCGAGAGCTTCTACGGCGATGCCCTGGGTAGTATCGAGCGCAACATCAGTCTCGAGCCCGATGTGCAACGCGAATCGGTCGTTGTCAGCGCCACCGGCACACCCGTCCCGCAGACGCAGGTCAGCGCGTCCATCACCGAGCTCAGCCGGACCGACTTCGAGAATCTGCAGAACGTCACTGAGGCGCTCCGCACCGTCCCCGGCTTCTCGCTCGCGACTACGGGCGAGCGCGGCGGCGAAACCTCGCTGTTCATCCGCGGCGGCAACTCTGACGACAATAAGATCCTGCTGGACGGCGTGCCGCTCGAGGACATCGGTGGCACCTTTGATTTCGCCAACGTCGCGACTACCGGGATCGCCAGCGCTGAAGCCTACCGCGGCCCAGATAGCGTCGTGTACGGCACGGACGCCGGCGCAGGCGTGGTTGCCTTCTCAACATCGCGCGGCTCAACGCCTTTTCCATCCCTGTTCTACGAGGGCGATGGCGGCAACTTCGGTACCTACCGCAACGAGGTGCAGGCCGGCGGTACGCGCAACGCGCTCGACTACTATGGTGCTTTCGGGGATTATGCAACCTCAAATTCGGTGAGCCAGGACAAGTATCACGATGTCACCTCAGCCGCAAACCTCGGCTACGCGCTCTCGACCAGCACACACCTGCGCGTGAGCGCGCGGAACAGCGATTCGGCCGAGGGTGCGCCGGGGCAGTACGCGTTTACCCGCACGCCGACCGATGAGAAGCAGTCCGACCAGGACCTTTACCTGAGCGGTACACTTGACCACACCTTTTCGGACCGGTGGCAAGGGCAGGCGACCTACGGGCTGGCCCGCAAGCGCGAGCGCTTTCAGCAGTTCTCCGCGACTGGCACGCTCGATGCCGCAAACGGCGTTTACCTGGGCCAAAACGTCACGGTGACCGGAGCGAACGGCTACTCCGTGACAGGCCAAACAGTTACCAGTTACGTCGGCTCCGAAAGCTACCGGGACGACGAGGCCTCGAACCGCGACTCACTGCATGCACAGACCAGCTATGCATTCACTCCGCACCTGCTTGGGGTCGCCGGCTTTCATTTTGAGGATGAACGCGGCCTCTACATAGGGCAGTCGCTCGAGCGCCAGAACTACGACTACACGCTCGCCCTGCAGGGCGACTTCGTCGATCGCTTTTTCTACACGCTCGGCGGCGGCGTGGAAAAGAATGGTCTTTTCGGGACCGTCGGCGCTCCACACCTGGGCGCCTCGTACTACCTCGTGCGCCCCGGCCGCGGCCTGCTGCAAGGTACGCGGCTCAACTTCAACTTCAGTAAAGGTTACAAGGAGCCGACGCTCCCGCAGCAGATCGGCTCGCTCTACGCGTTTCTCCAAGACAACGGCGGCAGCACGGTCGTCAATCAGTACCAGGTGCGCCCGATCGGCGCCGCGCTCACGCGCTCCTATGACGGCGGCTTCGAGCAGTCGATCGCCAGCGAACGTGTATTGCTAAAGGTCACCTACTTTCACAATGAATTCGGCAACCAGATTGAGAGCGTAAGCCCGGGCACGGTGCCGCAGCTGCTGCCTCAGCTCACCGCGGCGCAGCAGAGCTCGCTGGAAGCCTTTCTCATGGCCAGTAGCGCATTCGGCATCGACCTGAACTCGCTGAGCTTCCGTGCGCAGGGCGCCGAGTCGGAGATCGAGTACAGCCCGAGAAAGAACATCTTTCTCCGCGGCGGCTACACCTACCTCGATGCGGTGGTTCAGCACTCATTCAGCTCCGACGCACTCAATCCGCAACAGAACACAAATCCCGCCTTCCCCAATATTCTAATTGGTAACTTTTCGCCACTGATCGGTGCGCGACCATTCCGCCGGCCTCCGCACACTGGCTTTGCTTCCGTCACCTACACAGGGAAGAAGTGGAGCGGCGTTGCCAGCAGCTCTTTCGCGAGCCGGGCCGATGACTCGACGGAGCTTGGCGGCTCGGATGCAAATTTCGCCAACTCGCTACTGCTGCCCAACCGCGATCTTGATTATGGATATGCCAGCTTCAACGCCGGCGGGACTTATCAGGCAGGCAGCCGCATCGGCATTTACACGCAGCTGGATAATCTGTTGAGCCAGCAGCACATCAGCCCCGTCGGTTACCTGTCCACGCCAATGACGGTGCGCGGGGGCGTGCGGATCACGCTTGGGCGCATGGGAAAGTAGTGCTCGGCAATCTCAGTCGGGGGAACAGCCCCGAGGTTCAGTACCCGCGGTGTCGCAGGAACTCCCCGATCACGTTATAGATCGCATCCGCCGCGAAGTTCAGGCAGAGTGTCTTTGTGAGCACCGCATTGGTCTCCAGCGCCGGCGTACCTAGCTGCGGGTAATAGACCTCCTTCGCCAGGAACGCCGCACCGAACGTTCCGCCCAGCACTGGCAGGTTCACTGTCTTCGCGCCAGAGTCGGTGTGGCTGACCACAAGGCCTTCCAGCGCATGGCCGAAGCGTTCTCCCGTGCCATAACCGGTACCCAGAGGCACGTACCGAGGGTCCATGTCGAAGAGCACCGGAATCGCCAGGTTCCCCAGCAGAGTCTGCGTTTCGGCTTCACTTAGGCCGCCTGCCAACCGCCGGCCGTGCTCGCGCAGATCGTTCTCCACTTGGTCTTTCCAGGTCAGCAGATCCTGGCCGTAGTCGTTATATGCCTGATTGTAAGTCGGGTCGCCATTCCAGGTGCTTGGGTTGTAAGTCACAGGATCCTGCGGACGGTTCTCGATCAGGTTGATGTTTGGCAGCCCGCCAATCAACGCTCCCGTGACGAAGACACGCGGAGCATAGGTGCTGCGCGCCCAGTACACAACCTTGCCGCCGATTGAGAGCGGGTAGTACGAGTCGTCCGTCGCGCGGCCATGCAGGTTATAGAAGGTCATGTCCGGCTCACGCGCGGCTCGCACCAACTCATGCGCGACATTGGTCGTCATGTCGCCCAGCAGACTATAGCCGATGTAGCGTACGACAAAGTGGTTTGAATCCAGCTCCGGTGCATTGAAGGCATTCGCGTACAGCGCCTTGCCGAGAAATGCTGCCGCGACCGTACCGCCCAGCTTTGAGTAGTTCGGCACCAGTGCTCCGGCATCGTTGCGCGTCACAGCGATGGATGCCACGGCGTTCTCCATACGGTCACTGAGATCGGAGTTGACTGGAGCCGGTATGTAACGCGCTTCCTGGTGCAGGCCGACCGGCAGCACGAGGTTGCTGAAAAGCTGGCGTGTTTCGGCGGTCGCCAGACCTACCCCAAGCCGGTCCGCATGGTAGCGCAGGGTCTTCTCATTGACATGGAACCAGTCGTCGAGCTGGTCTCCATAATTGTCGAGTTCCTGCTGGTAATTGGCATCGCCGCTCATGGGCCGCATCGGCGCAGTTGTAATCTGCGGCACACCGGCAATCGCTAAAGCTTCCAGCAGATTGCGGATCGACCAGGTGCTGCTGAAGTAGTAGGAAACCTTGCCGGGCAGATTTGTCCTGGAGGAGGCCGGCGTCATGCGGAAGTTTTTTGGGAGCACGAGGGGCTGCTCGTCCGCTGCCACGGCGCCATGTACCATAGCCGGGCTTGCCGACGGGGCATCTGGCAAATTGCCGGAGGGTGCAGCTGGGGCCGGGGCTGGTTTACTCACAAACGATGAGTCGACAGGGAGCTGCGCTTGACCATGCAGGGTGATTGGAGCCAGACCGACAAGCAATGAGAGATGGAGCTTCCGCACAGAGCGCATAGCGAGTCTGCCCAAGGCGTTTCCTTAGAAGGGGAATACCTAGGAGAGTACCGCAGGTGCTGCTACCAACAACCCCAGCTTGCGTTCGCGACTCGCCGCTCTTAATTGTTGAGCTGGGAAAATTTACGTGGCTCAAGGTACTTAGGTGATAAACCTCCCCGGAAAGTGTCAAGAAAAGGTGAAGGAAAGTACGAGAAAAATCGCAAAAAGAAGTTTGAAAGAATTTTTGCAGACCTGCAAAAAGCCCCGCTTGCGCGGGGCTTTCTACTGCAACTGTGGTGTGCCACTTGCCGCGGGGAACGGCTCTAGTACATGCCGTCCATGCCGCCGCCATGCGAGTGACCGCCACCAGCCGGCGCAGCCTTCGGCTCGGGGATATCGGCGACCATTGCTTCGGTCGTCAGCATCAGCCCCGCAATGGAAGCCGCGTTCTGCAGGGCAGTCCGCGTCACCTTGGTCGGATCGATGACCCCGGCCGCAACCAGATCTTCAAACTGGTTGGATCCGGCGTTATAGCCGAAATGGTGATCCTTCGATTCATGGATGCGACCAACAACCACAGCACCCTCTTCACCAGCATTACCAACAATCTGACGCAGCGGCTCCTCGATGGAGCGGCGAATGATCTGCGCACCGATCTTCTCGTCGCCTTCAAGGGTCTTGATCAGATCCTCTACCTCAGGCGTGCAGCGTACCAGGGCCACACCACCGCCCGGGACAATGCCTTCCTCGACAGCCGCGCGTGTTGCATGCATCGCGTCTTCCACGCGGGCCTTCTTCTCCTTCATTTCGGTTTCGGTAGCTGCACCAACCTTGATGACCGCAACGCCGCCGACCAGCTTCGCCAGGCGCTCCTGGAGCTTCTCGCGGTCGTAGTCCGAGGTGGTCTTCTCGATTTGGTTGCGGATCTCCTTGACACGGCCCTCGATCGCGGAGGACTCACCACGACCCTCCACGATGGTCGTGTTGTCCTTGTCGATCGTCACGCGCTTCGCGCGGCCCAGATCCTCAAGCTTGACGTTCTCGAGCTTGATGCCCAGATCTTCCGTGATGGCACGGCCACCGGTCAGCTTCGCGATATCCTCAAGCATCGCTTTGCGGCGATCACCGAAGCCAGGCGCTTTGACGGCAGCAACATTCAGCGTGCCGCGCAGCTTGTTGACAACCAGGGTCGCCAATGCCTCACCATCCACGTCCTCGGCGATGATCAACAACGGCTTCGAGTTCCGGGCTACCTGTTCGAGCAGTGGCAGCAGGTCCTTCATCGACGAGATCTTCTTCTCGTGGATCAGGATGTAGGGATCCTCAACGACAGCTTCCATGCGATCCGGATCGGTTACAAAGTAGGGGCTGAGATAGCCGCGGTCGAACTGCATGCCCTCGACCACTTCCAGCTGCGTCTCAAGAGTCTTCGACTCCTCGACCGTAATGACGCCGTCCTTGCCCACCTTCTTCATCGCTTCCGCAATGATGGTACCGATCGTCGAATCCGAGTTGGCCGAAATGGTGCCGACCTGCGCGATCATCTCGCCCGTTACTGGCTTCGAAAACTTGCTCAGCGCGCCGCCCGTGACGATACCGTTCTCGTCACGCTTGCCGACGATCGCTTCTACGGCCTTGTCGATGCCGCGCTTCAGCGCCATCGGGTTGGCACCGGCTGCGACAGTCTTGACGCCTTCGCGGTAGATCGCCTGCGCCAGAACCGTTGCGGTCGTCGTGCCGTCACCGGCTACGTCCGAGGTCTTCGAGGCTACTTCGCGCACCATCTGCGCGCCCATGTTCTCGAGAGAATCCTTGAGTTCAATCTCCTTGGCTACCGTCACGCCGTCCTTGGTGATTGTCGGCGAACCGAACTTCTTCTCGATGACTACGTTGCGGCCCTTAGGGCCGAGCGTTACCTTGACCGCGTCCGCGAGCGTGTTCACGCCGCGTAGGATTGCTTGACGGGAATCTTCTCCGTGCAGAATCTGCTTTGCCATAAATCGTTTTCTCCTCAGAACTGTCTCTGAACATCAAATCGGAAATGCAATCTTGTCGTACACATGCCTGCCGCTGGCGAGCATGAAAGTCGCTGGAGAGCGCTCCTGGGTTACTGCTTCAGGATGCCGAGGACCTCTTCCTCACGCATAATGAGGAACTCCTCGCCGTCAATCTTGATCTCGGTACCCGAGTACTTGCCGAACAGAACACGGTCACCCGCCTTCACATCGAGTGGAAAGGTTTTGCCCTCGTCGTTCGACTTGCCCTTGCCAACGGCGATGACCTCGCCTTCCTGTGGCTTTTCCTTCGCGGTATCTGGAATGATGATGCCGCCGCGGATGGACTCACCCTCTTCAACGCGGCGAAGCAGGATGCGATCGTGAAGCGGCGTAAACGTTGACGTCACGGTGCTTGAAGCCATAGTGTCTTTTCTCCTTGAAAATGCTTGTGGACTTAAGTCCCCAGAAACTTTGCTCCGTATGAGCACAAATCCCACGAAGGCCTGCCTTGCTGGCAGTGTGTTGTAGCCGCTGCTAGCAAACCGGACCCTCGACTGCTAACGTAAGAGATGCAGCCAGTGATGTCAAGGGTTGTGGAAGAATGTGAGTCTGTCTCGCGCAGATTAGAAGAGTCCCGGAGAAGGCAATCAGGCAAGTGTAGGGAGTCCAGCCTCGTAAGGTCGGTCAGAGAGGGGTGAACTCAGTGGCAGATAGATTCGGAAGATGGTTCCCGACGGAGTCGCTTCTCGGCTGCGCACCAGGATGCGCCCATTATGCTTGTCAATGATTTCAGAAGAGACCCATAAGCCGAGACCAGTGCCGGTGATGCCCTTCGTGGAGAAGAATGGCTCGTAGATCCGGGCCAGTGTCTCTTTTGGGATGCCGCCGCCAGTGTCGGCGATCAGCAAGGCCATTCCCGGCTCGCCGGTCCGCCATGACCGCCGAGAACTTGCGCGGATCGTGAGCATGCGTGTGCCGTTGCTGCTCATCATCGCATCTACCGCGTTGCCGATGATGTTGGCGAGCACCTGCCGGATCTCACCGTCCAGCGCCACAATCGGCGGCGCATTGTCGTAGTCCCGGACAACGTCGATGCCATAATCCCGCAACCGGGCCTCGTAGAGGGTCAGTACGGAATCGAGCAGGTCTGGTATGGCCGTAGGCTGTGGACGGGTGCTTTGCCGGTAGAAGCGCAGCGTCTGGGTGGTAATCTGCGTCACCCGGTCTAGTTCGGCCTGCGCCATCCTCAGGTACTCCCGCGAGCTCTCCTCCAGAGCGCCCTGTTCGACCAGGTAGAGGCAGTTCACAATCGCTTCTAGCGGGTTGTTAATCTCGTGCGCTATGGACGCGGCAAGCCGGCCCGCGGCGGCCAGCTTTTCCGTGCGACGCAGCACCTCTTCGCCGCGCTTTTGCGCCCGGAGATCGACGAAAAACACAGCGAGCTGCAGGAGATCCTGCGTGGCTTCCGGGTTCAGTACTGCCGCGCCCAACAACACGGGAATCCGTGTTCTGTCGGCGTGGCAGCAGCTCGATTCCCACGTTTCCCCGCCATGGCTGGCCAGCTTGCGGTGCAGTCCACGCGAGATATGTTCCCCAGCATGTATGTCATCCGACACAGGGCCAAATTCCGCAGGCGGGAAGAACGTGTCCAGCTTGAGCAGACGCTTTTCCACGTCGGCCTGGCAGACGCCCAGCAGTCGCTCCGCGCCACGGTTGGCGTAGGTGACACGCCCCTGCATATCGCTGATGAGCAAGGCCAGCGGCGTGGCTTCCACCAGCCGGTGAAAACGTTCCTCGCTCGATCGGAGGGCTCGCTCGGTCGCCCGTTTGACCCGCCGGCTAGCCGCCTCGGCCAGCTCCCGCTCGATCGCCGGCACCAGCCGGGTCAGGTTTTCCTTGGAGACGTAATCGTGCGCGCCGGCCCGCATCGCCGCAACCGCGGTCGCCTCGTTGACCGCGCCTGACATCATGATGAAGGGGATATCGCGGCCTGTTTCCTGCAGCAGGCGGAGCGCCTCGGGTGCTGAGAACTGAGGTAGGTTGTAGTCGGCCAGAATACAGTCCCACAGCGCGTCGGGCGCGCTGAGCGCATCCAGCATCTTCTCCGCCGTTTCCACCCGCAGCAGTTCGACCGAAAAGCCGGCTCTGCTCAGGTATCGTCGCAGGAGCGCCGCATCGTCCGCGTTGTCCTCCACAAGCAGCACCCGCAGCCGCCGCACTGGAGGGATCGCGGCCGCGTTGTCCAGCTGGCCTACTGGAGGGAAGGAGGACATTCGTTCAGCACCAGCCAGTACATGCCGAGCTGCTGCGTTGCCTCGGCGAAGTCGGAGAAATTGACCGGCTTGCGAATATAGCTGTTCACCCCCAGCTTGTACGAACGGACAATATCGCTCTCCTCATCGGACGAGGTCAGTACGACGACGGGCAGCATGCGGGTGCGATCATTCTCGCGGATACGCCGGAGCACCTCGAGACCATCCACCTTCGGGAGCTTCAGATCGAGCAGGATCACCTGCGGCAGGGAGGGCCGCGTATTGCCGGCTTCGTCGAAGAGCATCAAGATGGCTTCTTCGCCGTCGCGCGCGACGCGCACCTCGTTCGCGATGTGCGACTTGCGCAGAGCCCGGATCGTCAGCAGCTCGTGGTCAGGATCGTCTTCTACCAGCATGATCAAGCGTGGACTCGTCATAAATTGTCGTTCAACCTAGCGTAAACCAGAAGGTAGCGCCCTGGCCCACCGCACTTTCCGCGCGGATATACCCATGGTGACGTCCGATGACTCGCGCTACCGTGGCGAGACCGATGCCGGAGCCCTGAAAATCTTTGTCGCCATGCAGACGCTGGAAGGCGACAAACAGTTTCCCCGCGTACTGCTGGTCGAAGCCCGCGCCATTGTCTCGGATGTAGTAGGCCCGCTGTTCCGGCGACCAGCCAAAGGCGATTCTGGGGTCATCGAGCTTGCCCGTGAACTTAGCCGAATTGCCGAACATGTTTTCGAAGATGACCCGCAGCAGACGCGGATCGCCGTCTGCCTCCAGCCCGGGCTCGATGGTGAAATGGAGCTTGCGCTCCGGCAGGTCATCCGCGATCTGGCCGGCTACCTCGGCGGCCAGCATCGACAGATCGACGTGTTCCGCCGAAAACTCGGCACGGGTAATGCGTGAAAGCTGCAGCAGCGCGTCGATTAGCTGGCCCATCCGCTGCACCCCGGCCCGGATGCGCGTCAGATAGTGCTTTCCCTCACCTCCAAGTACGGCGCCGTAATCCTCCGCAAGCGCGACCGAAAAGCCGTCGACTGAACGCAGCGGAGCGCGCAGGTCGTGCGAAACCGAGTAGGAAAAGGCTTCCAGCTCGCGATTTGTCGCTTCGAGCTCGGCTGTTCGCTGCTGCACTCGCTCCTCAAGCACCGCGTTCAGCGCCTGGATCTCGGCCGCACTTGCCTCGGCGACGCGCCGCGCAGCGCGCTCGGCCTCGTATGCAGCCGCCCGATCCAGCGCCACCGCAATCCGGTCGGCTGCAATCATCAGCAGCTCCTCATCCTCGTGATTGAAGCCGCTGGTTCGGTCGCGTCCGGCAACCATTACCGCGATCACCTGCGAAGCGATCGTCATAGGAATCACCAACGCCGAACCGAGCCCGCTCCGCAGGGCTTCAATCGGCATCCGCTCCAGCTGCTCCGCGTTCAGCCGCACGGGCCGGCGACTTGAGGCCGCTGCGGCCATGGCACCGTCCGTACGGACCTGCCGGCGCTCGCCTGGAGCGACGGTGATCCCCTCCGCAGCAATGAGCTCGATCTCGGTGTCAAACCAGCGGCACAGCACCAGAGCGTCCGCTCTTGCTGCAACGCGTAACCGGGCCAGCAGCTCCGTTGTCAGCTCGCCGGCGGTCAACTGCGTAAAGGCCACTTCTGTTACGGCCTGCAGCTTCTCCCGTCGAGCTACGGCCTCGGCTGCCTGCTGCCGCAGCCGCCGCTCGTACGCGAGCGACCACAGCGAGAGGATCACAAAGAGCAGGTCAAGCCCGCTCGCCAGTCCTACTGTCAGCCGACCTTCGGCGCGCGCCCGGGCCGAATCGCGCAGCCGGACGGCCAGTAGTCGTCGCTCCTCACCCTGCACCTGCTGGATTGTGTCCGTCAGCTGTATCATCAGCTCCCGGCCGGTACCCTCGCGCAGCATCTCGGCCTGCTGCTCGCGTTGGCCTGCCTTGACCAGCACGACAACACGGCTCAGCCGGGCGAACTTCGCGCCCGCCAGATCGCCCGCATTGTGGATCCGCTGACTCTGGGTGGGGTTGTCGCTAGTCAGCTGTACCAGCGTGGCAAACTGCCCCGGAAGCGAGCTGATTGCACTCTGGTAGCCCCTTAGGTAGCGCTCGTCGCCTGTAAGGACGTAGCCGCGCACAGACGACTCACCGGCTGCGCTCACGCTCAAGACATGCTCCAGATCGAGTTGCACCTCGAGCGTGTGCGTAACCCAGCGCTCAGACGAGGCAAGCACTGCCTCAGCGCGGAAGGCGAGCCAGGTAATCCTGCCGATCAGTAGGGCGGCGACGAGAAACAAGGCAAAGAGCAGCTGCTGAAATCGTGTGATCCGCATCGTCGCCGCTATCCTAGCGCACCCTCAGCCAGACCTGCTGTCCCCGGCGCGCAGCGGCGATGCCCCACGTAACCCCGAGTCCGTTCTTGTTCCAGGAGGAGCCCGCGCTAGTCGAGCCGGTATTTCGTTTCGGCGAGGCGGTTCAGTGGACGCCACAGCAGGCGATTCACCGTGACCACGATGAGCGCCATGATAATCGTTGCCATGAGCAGGATCTGGTAGGAACCGCTGTCACTGGCCTGGCTGATATCAGCGCCAAGGCCCACAGTGGCGAGCGTCCTGCCGTGGAGGCTGAAGATCTCTGTCACGATGGAGGCGTTCCATGCGCCGCCTGAAGCGGTAATGAGCCCGGTGATGAGGTAGGGAAAGATGCCGGGCAGGATCAGCGTCCGCCAGCGCTGCAGGCGCGTAAAACCAAACAGCGTCGAAACCTCCTTCAGGTCGGTAGGAATAGCCATTGCGCCTGCAATGACGTTAAAGAAGATGTACCACTGTGTCGTGAGCATCATGAGCAGCACAGCATCCACGCCAAGCCCGGAGCCGGCGTGGATCAGCGCGATCAGGATGAATGGAAAGAGTGCAGTGGAAGGGAAGCTCGCGGCAATCTGCGCGAACGGCTGCGCAATGCGTGCCAGGCGAGGGTTGAAACCGATCGCGACACCGGCGGGAATCGTCCACGCTGCGGCCAGGGCTAGCGCGATGACCACTCGGGCGAAGGTCGCCGCAGCGCCAAAACCCAGGTGCCGGTACTCGGAGGCGGGCATGCCGCGCAGCAGCAGGGAAGCCTTCCAGATCGCAACACCGGCTAGTAGCAGCAGAAACAGGCCGAGCACCGCGGTCGCGAGCGAGGAGCGCCGGCCGCTGTCCGGGTCAGGCAGCGCGCCGACACGCTTCTGTTCCCCAAGCGCTAGCGCGGCATAGACGCGCTCGGAGATCGGCTCGATAGTGCGCTCGCCGACCCAGGCCAGGATATTGGAGCGGCGCAGGAGATCAAGCACCGGCGAGCGCGAGCGATCTGCGCTCTCCACATCCTCAAACTTGAACTTGTCAGACCAGGCGATTAACGGCCTCCAGAGCAGCTGGTCCGTCGCTACGATGATCGCGACTACGGTGACCAGGCCATAGATGGTAGCCCGCGTGTTGCCGTCGTTTGCCGCTGTTTGCAGGTAGGAACCAAGCCCGGGCAGGCGGAAGTGCCGCGACCCGAGCGGGAACATCTCGCAGATCATCAGCACGAACCAGCCGTTCGCCACCGAGACCATCGAGTTCCACACGAGCCCGATCGCCGCGAAGGGCAGTTCCAGCTGAAAGGCACGCTGCAGCGGCGAGAAACGGTTGATCTTGCAGGCCTCGCGCAGCTCGCGCGGGATGGATCTGAGCGAGGCGTAAAAGGAGAACGCCATGTTCCACACTTCGCTTGTAAAGATGACCACGATCGCGCCCAGCTCGATGCCGAGCTGCCGGGTAGGGAACAGCGAGATCAGCGCAAGCATGATGCCGGGCAGCAGCGAGAGCACCGGGATCGACTGCAGGATATCGAGCGTGGCAATGAGCAGCGCCTCGACCCGCTTGTTATAGGCAGCCAGGTAGCCATAGCCGATGGCAAAAGCGAGCGAAAGGAGGTAGGCCAGGAAAATGCGGACGCAGGAGTAGAAAGCGTAGGCAGGTAGCTTTGTGGGCGAGAGCGAGATCGGCACTTCCGGCACGGCGCCACCGGCCCAGTAGCGCCCGACCAGAAGAACGCCGTAGAAGCCGGCGAGCAGCGCAGCGCCGACACCCAGGTCGAGCACGACCGGCCACGAGCGCTCTACCAGCAGCGCGCGCGAGAATACCAGCCGCGGCTCGTTCGGCTCGCTCACTCGCTCTTGTCTCCTGCCACTTCCTCTTCTTCCTCTTCGTCCTCCGGCAGGGTGAACCGGCGGCGTCCGCCATCAAAGTCGAACAACCCGGCATACCGGCCCCAGTTCACGGCTGTTTCCAACTGTTTGCGTGTTTCATCGTCAGAGAACTGCTCGTCGAGCATGTCCAGGAAGAATTCTTCCGCCACCGTGTGATCGGTCTTGTTGTCGAGTGCGCGGGTGATCTGGCGCAGCAGCAGAACGTGCTCGACCGCAGCCTTGCGAAACAGGTCCTTCTGCACCAGGATTTCGGACTCGGCAAAGTCCCGCCCCTCAGGCGTGATCACCACATCGCCCTCTTCGACTTTCAGGAAGCAGAGCAGCTGCGCCGCATCCACGATCGGCAGCAGGTCGTCGATCTCGAAGGCAAGCTCGTCAGCCAGGCGGTAGATATCGGCCCGGCCGGCGCTGTCGCTTACGTCAAGCAGGATCTCGAGCAGGCCGGCGATGCCACCCGGCCGCGCGTGCGGCAGCATCTCGTAGTGCATCTGGCGCTGGTCGCGCACCCGCTTGCCCGCCTCAAGCCGCGGAACCTCCGGCGTCACATCGGGCCGGGTCAGCACCTTGTAGATGTAGTCCACCAGCTGCGTGAACGGCCCGCTCTTGCGATCACGTGGGTGTGTGAGCGTGACCTTGAAGTCCGTGCGCACATGGCCGGGGTTGCGGCCCAGCACAATGATGCGGTCCGCCAGCAACACGGCTTCCTCGATGTTGTGTGTCACGATGAAAACAGCTTGCGTCGGAATGGTCTTCTTGGCCCACAGCTCCAGCAGTTCCGAGCGAAGATTTTCGGCCGTGAGTACGTCAAGAGCCGAGAACGGCTCGTCCATAAAGAGAACTTCCGGCTCCACCACCAGCGCCCGGGCAAAACCGACGCGCTGCCGCATGCCGCCGGAGAGCTCCTTCGGGTAGGCGCTCTGGAAGCCGTCGAGCCCGACCGTGTCGAGGATCGCCGAGGTGCGCTCACGGCGCTCCGCTGGCGCCATGCCGCGGGCTTTCAACGGCGCCTCCACGTTCTCAAACACGGTGAGCCACGGGAAAAGCGCGAAGCTCTGGAAGACGATGGAGACATTGATGCTCTGCGATCGGATCGGCTTGCTGTGCCAGAAGACCTCGCCGCCGGAGGGCTGCGAGAGCCCGGCCAGCATGCGCAACAGTGTGGACTTGCCCGATCCGGAAGGTCCGAGCAGCGCAACAATCTCCCCCGCTACGATCGACAGGTCGGTCGGCGCGATGACCTGAATGCGATTCTCACTCGGCTGGGCGTAGTACTTCTCGATCTGCGCGGCGCGGATGATCGCCTCGTCTGGCATGGCTCTTGTCGCTCCATTCGGCCTTGGTTTGCGGCAGTTTTCGCGTGGTGAGCTGCAGGTCAGACGACGCAGCCAGGGTCACAGTTTGGGTTCGGGGCAGGCGGTACGCGGGACGAGAGCGTACACACCCAAGCAAGCGTATCATTGCGAAGGAAAGCGTCCCCTCCCTGTTGCAAGCGAAGTCGAACAGGGAGGTAGTGAACGCGAACGCGCCGGCTACTCTGTAGGACGTTCAAAAGAAGGAGCGCATGCAAGAAACTTCGGTAAAGCCCAAAGTTCTGGTGGCCGACGATGAAAGGGTCATCGCTGACACACTGGCAATCATCCTGAATCAAAGCGGATTCCAGGCCACAGCCGTATACAGCGGCGAAAAGGCAGTTGAGACCGCGAAGACACTTCAGCCTGATATGGTCATCTCTGACGTCATCATGACCGACCTGAACGGAATCGACGCCGCCATCCGCATCCGCGGCATGCTGCCAAGCTGCAAGATTCTTCTCTTCTCGGGCCAGGCTGCAACCGCTGACCTGCTCGACCGTGCTCGCGTGCAAGGTCATGAGTTTGAAATCCTTGCCAAGCCCGTCCACCCCCAGGACCTGCTCGCCCGTCTGCGCTCGTAAGTGATGGGGCGGAGCGGGCGGCGTCGGACTGCATACGCCGCAGAAGCCGCTCAGCCGTTCACTCCCGCTTCCCCCGCTGCTCAGGCCACAGAAGCTTCTTCGGCTGATCTCGCCTGAGTAGTCCCTTAAAGCTCGCGCCGTCCTTCGAGCGAGCGCGCCATCGACACCTCATCGGCGTACTCAATATCGCTGCCCGCCGGAATACCGGTGGCTATGCGCGTGATCCGCAGCATAGAGCCGCCCGGCAGCGCGGTATGCAGAGCCTCTCGCAGAAGATCGGCCAGGTAGCCGGCGGTCGCTTCGCCCTCAATCGTCGGCGAGGTCGCCACAATCACCTCATCCACATCGCCGCGCGCCACCCGGGCGACCAGGTTCGCAGTACGCAGGTGTTCCGGCCCAACCCCGTGCAGCGGCGAGAGCGTTCCGTGCAGCACGTGGTACACGCCGTTGTAGCCACGCGTGCGCTCGATCGAGTCAATGCTGGTCGGCTCTTCCACCACGCATACCAGCCGGCCGTTGCGCGCGGGACTGTCGCAGTAGACGCACGGATCTTTGTCCGTCACGTTGTTGCAGATCGAGCAAAGCCGCAACTCGCGCTTGAGCGCGCGCACCGCGTCGGCCAGCGCACCCGCATCCTCCGCGCTCGAGCGCAGGATGTGGAACGCGTATCGCTGCGCACTCTTGGCCCCCACCCCGGGCAGCTTGCGCAGTTCGTCAATCAGGCGAGACATCGGTTCGGCAAAGCGGGGCGGCATGCGGCTCCTTGCGTGGTATCGGAAAAGCGGTCTCGAGCATCCCTCGAGAACTTCGCCCCATGAGCGAATGATAGTAACGCCGAGCTCGCCTTTCCATAGACCGCCACGACCCGCTTCTTGCCGTGGCGCTCAGGATGACGCCTTTTTTCGATGTTCGCCGTGGGCGCTGGCTTAACCGGCGGCGACCGTGACTGTTACAGCAGGCCTTCCGGCAGCCCTAGACCGCCGAGCATCCCGGCCATGCTGCCGTTAGCTGCCTCATCGGCGCGCCGTCCGGCATCGTTGAACGCCGCCCTCAGCAGGTCCTCGAGCATCTCCAGGTCTGCCTTTTGGTCCGTAGCCGAGCTGCCAAACGCGCCCAGAACCGCCGGGTCCAGCGTCACACCAAGCACCTCTTTCTTTCCGCTCATTCGCACCCGCACCGCGCCACCGCCAGCCGAGCCCTCGACCGTCACCTTGCTCAGCTGCTCGCCTGCTGCCGTGCTCATCTCGCGAGCCTGTGCCAGCATCGCTTCCATCTTTGACATATCCATCGTTCTTCTCCGATCCGTTCTCGCCGGCTAGCGTTTTCCGCGCAGATCCACAACGCTCCGTACCTCAGCCTGGAACAGCTCCCGGGCCTGCTGTACGAGCGGATTCTCGAGTGCGCGGGCCTGCACGCCGCCGGCTGGCTTGGGTGGAGCCGCCGAGCCGTCCGTGGAAGACCTTGACACCCCCTCCGAGGAATTCGTTGTGCCGCCCGGGATCCACTCGAGTGGTTTCGGAGGCTGGCCGGCGTAGGGCCGCACTGCTGCCCTCACTAGCTTTTCTGCCTCCGCGCTCATCGTGAGCCCCAGCATCGTTTTTCTTGCTGCCACCTCGACCCGCACTGCTTCCGGCGTCTCAGTCCACACACCTGCACCCAATAGGGTCGCCGCTGTCGAGTGCCCGCCCTCCTCGAGTGCCCGGCAAGCGGCATCGCGCATGCCGTTCAGATCCAGTCTGGGCGGCTGGGAGTTCGCTCTTGCGGGGGACTGCGCCTCGTTCGTATCTGCTCCTGTCGAACTTTCCGCGATAGCTGCCGGCTGCGGGTCCGGGGCCGTCTCTGGCTTCACCGCGACAGGCGGAACCTTGAGGGCGCCAGCTCGGTTTGCGGAGGAGTTCACGAAATCCGGCTCTGTTTCCGGGCCAGGTCCCGGCGACTGCTGTGATCTCGCGGCTGTCGGCGGCTGATCGCCCGATGGCGACGGCGTCACTCTCGCTGCTGGTACATCGATGGAGGGTACGCGCTCGGCAGGCACCTGCGTCCGCGGTGTTCCCGGCATCGCTGTCTTACGCTGGGCATCGCGCTCAAAGGGCGAGAAGGCCGGAGCTTCCGTAGCCTTCAGACTTGCTGCCGGGGCTGCTGAGGCGCTGGGCGCCGTCCCTGGCGCCTTGGGCGCCGCAGGAGGAAGAGGTTGAGCAGAGGCTCCTGTCTGGTCCGCGCGAGATCGCGGCACGTTCGGCGTTGTTCGCGAAGCTCCAGTCGGTCCAGCAAGCTGCGTCAACAGCTCCTCGACCGGCAGCAAACGCTGCAGATGCACCAGCTTCAACACGCCGAGCTCCAGGTGGAAGCGCTGCTCCTGCCGATAGTTCAGCTCATCGAAGGTGCGCAGCATCACCTGCAGGAAGCGTGTCAGCTCTTCCTCGCCGAACAGCAGCGCTGAGCCGGCCGCGCGCGCTCGCTCATCCGGAGAAAGCTGCAGCAACGCAGTGCCTTCGCCACCGATCCGGGCCATCAGCACATTCCGTAGATAGCGCACCAGCTGCCGCGCGATCTGGGACGGGCTGTTTCCGTTCGCGAGCAGCCGGTCCAGCTCGCCCAGCACCGCGGCAGCATTGTTTTCGCTCACCTGCTCGAGCAGGCGCGCAAACACGGCATTTGGCATCGAGCCCATCAGCTCCCGGATCTGCGCAGCCCCGAGCGTCGCAACGTTGTTCTCGACCGGAGCCGACGCAATCGCCTGATCCATAATTGAGAGCGCATCACGCATCGAGCCGTCGCCCGCCTCCGCCAGCAGCCCGAGCGCCTCATCCTCGGCAACCACGTTCTCCTCGGCTGCAATCGCACGCAACTGCTCGAGGATCGCGTCGAAGCTGACTGCGTGGAATGAAAAGTGCTGGCAGCGTGAGCGGATCGTCTGCAGGATGTCCTCGGGTTGCGTGGTCGCCATCATGAAGACGACATGATCGGGTGGCTCCTCGAGCGTCTTCAGCAGCGCATTGAAGGCGGCATCGGTAATCTGGTGCGCCTCGTCCAGGATGTAGATCTTGTACCGGTCGCGTGCCGGTCGGTACCGGGCGGCATCGCGTAGCTCACGGATCTCGTCAATACCGCGGTTGGTCGCCGCATCAATCTCGATTACATCGACCGAGTTGCCTGCCCGCACTTCCTCGCAGCTCTCACAGGTGCCGCAGGGTTCGTAACTCGGCCGCTCCGGATTTGGATGTTCCACGGTGCCGACTACACGGCGGCAGTTCAGCGCCATGGCCAAAATGCGTGCAATGGTCGTCTTACCGATCCCGCGATGGCCCGAAAAGATGTAGCCGTGCGCGATCCGGCCCTGTTCCAGCGCGTGCCCGAGCGTGCGCGTTACGTGATCCTGACCCACCACGTCAGAGAAGCGCTGCGGGCGGTACTTGCGAGCTAAAACCTGATATGCCATCTGGTTCTATTTTAGTGGCCCAGGCCTTTCTGCGCGGGAGCGGCCACTTCGGGGCTGGTACCAGGTTTTGCGTGGACCCTCCCGTCGGTCCGGACCGGGCGCCGTTGTCGATCGCTGGAGATCACGCGCCACGAAGTGGCGGCCAGCCGCGAGGCAGTCTTATTCTTCCTGCTGCGAGAACATCGATCCCCGGCAGTCTGGCGCCCCACAGTGACAGGGCGCCTCTGCTGGATCGCCGTCGTACAGGTGGTAGTCGTACGTCAGCTCCTCGCCGGCACCGATCCTCCGGATCGCCTTGATCCAGACCCGGCCGTCCTCTTCCTCGGTCTCGCAGTTCGGCGCGCAGGAGTGATTGAGGAACATCGCTGTCCCATGCCCATCGATAACCAGCGATCCATCGCCCACGCCGAACAGGTAGGTCATCGGCAGGTTCTCGTAGCGGACATCGGCCAGGTCCTTGGACAAACGAGGTCCTGTGTACTCAACCACATACGCCCCGTTCGGGATAGGTGTAGTTGTGTAGCAGCCGGCGGCGTGGATAGCAGAGGAGCGGATGACGAGCGCCATGAGTGCCGAGTATAGATCGCCCGAAGCACGGCGAGGAGAAGCGCAAAACACTCTTCCTGCGTCCAATCCTTGAGCGATAAAATAGACCTGTGAGCGCCCGTCGGTCCAATCTGGTTCTGTATCTCGTCGTCGGGCTGGCACTGGTCGCGCAGACGGCTGCTTGGGCGCAGGACTCCACACCTCCAACACCTCAGCAGCCGCCGCCCGCCAGTACGCAAGCTCCAAAGTCAACCGCTGACGACAATCCCTTTCCGGAGAGTGAATCGAAAGCCGCGGAAAAAGCAGCGAACGCAGCCGAGAAGGCTGCCTCGGATGGTCCTGCTGATGCCCCCACCGATAGTGCTTCCGGCAGCTCGGATGCGGCGTCAGGCAATGTTCCAGAGAGCTCAAGCCGCACCCGCATGAAGGGCATCGACCTGCTTGGCGACAACGACTCCCGCACCAGTGATGGCGCAGGCCACGTGGTCAACGACCCCAAGCTGTCCGCGGACGATGTGCGTATCGGCCAGCTTTATATGGGCGACGGCAACTATGTAGGCGCTTACCAGCGCTTCAAAGAGGCAACGGTCGTTGGACCCGGCAATGCCGACGCAGTCTTCTTCCTCGCTGAGGCCGCACGCAAGACTGCTCATCTGGATGAGGCAGCTACCAATTACAAGCTGTACCTGGATGCGGAACCGAAGGGCAAGCGCGCAAAAGACGCGAAGAAGGCACTGGCTGAACTCGCCGGTAACTAGCCTGTCTCTTGCTTCTAGGGCCAGAACTGAAAGTACCACATGAGCAATTTGCTTCCTGCGAATAAGACGAGCAAGGCGCCCGCGCACAGGAAACTCCCGAATGGTATGCGCAGCTGCCCCGCCTTTGGATCTTTCGCCAGCAGCAGCACTCCCCCGAACGCAGCGAGCAGGATACCGAGAACCAGCGTCAGTCCGGCTCCGAACCCTCCGAGCCAGGCACCCAGCATTGCTGCCAGCTTTACGTCGCCCAGCCCCAGGCCCTCCCGTTTGCGTATCAAGCGGTAGAGCATGCCAATGAGCAGGAGCAGGCCAGCAGCCCCGGCCGCTGCAACGAGCGACGAGACAAATGGCGCCAGCCTTGTGACTGGAAACGGAGCGTTTCGTGCCAGGTCCAGCCGGGTAGAGAGCGATTGGGTGGGTAGAGCTGCCTGCAGTAGTCCCAGAGCGAGTCCGGGCAGGGTGAAGCTGTCCGGCAACCGCAGCGTCTCAGCATCCATCGAGAACAAGCCCAGCAGCAGAAAGCAGAACACGGAGGCTTCCAGGGAGCCGATGAGGGTTGGGAAGCGAACAGCCGAAGCAAGGAACAGCCCGGCAAGGGCGGCTTCGATCAGCGGATAGCGAGGTGAGATCGGCTCCCGGCAGTCGCGACACCTGCCCCGGAGCAGCACAAAGCTCAACAGCGGAATGTTGTCCCAGGGCCGTATCGGCCGGAGGCAGTAGGGGCAGCGCGAACCTGGCCATGCAATTGACTGATGGACGGGCAGACGCCCGATGCAAACATTCAAGAAGCTGCCCAGCAACAACCCGGCCGTTACCGCCAGCACCGCCATCTGTGCAGAAACCGAAAACACTCCGTCGAGTTTAGGCCATCAGTTACAGTGGAGCCATGGATTCCGCTCGCCCTCAGGCTGAGGAACCGGTCACTGCTTCGGCTACAGAAACGATTTCACAGGCAGGGAGCCTCTTTTCGGAGTCCATCGCCATCATGGCCCGCCTGCGTGGCCCAGAGGGCTGCCCATGGGATCGCGAGCAGACTGCGGAGACGATCCGCCGCTTCACCATCGAAGAGGCTTACGAGGTACTGGATGCGATCGAGCGCCGCGACCAGGCCGATCTTTGTGAGGAGCTGGGCGATCTCCTGCTGCAGGTCCTGTTCTATGCGCAGATGGCGTCGGAGGAGGGAGCCTTCTCAATCGCCGATGTGCTCGCGGGGCTCAACCGCAAACTGGTACGCCGGCACCCGCACGTCTTTGGCGAGGCGGCTTCCATCGCAGCTGGAAATACTGCCCAGCTTGCTGCGACAGAAGCGAGCATCGCTTCGTCTCAAGTGCTCGCTAATTGGCACAGCATCAAGCAAATAGAACAAAAAGCAAAAGCAACACCTGAACCGGCCAGCCGCCTGGACGGGGTGCTGCGTTCCCAGCCAGCTCTGCTGGAAGCCCACAAACTCGGCTCAGTCGCCGCGCGTTGCGGCTTTGACTGGCCGGATGCCACCGGCCTGCTGGCGAAGATCCGTGAGGAAGCTGATGAAGTCGAAGCCGAGCTGCGCGAGGGCGCGGGTCCGACTCCGGAGCTGCGGCTCGAAGTGGGTGATCTGCTCTTCGTTACGGCGAACCTCGCGCGCCACCTACACGTCGACGCCGAAACTGCCCTGCGGGACAGCAATCGTAAGTTCCGCAGCCGCTTCTCGACCATGGAAACAGCCGAGCAGCATGATGGCGGGCCGCCACTCGAGGAGCGCTCCCTGGATGCGCTGGAAGAGCTCTGGCAGAGGGCCAAAGACGCGGAACGGGAAGCCCGCCCTGCGGAGTCGGCTCTATGAACTCTCAACTGCTCGAGCGCACGCACTGCAGCATGTACCCGGAGCTGAGATCCAATGAGAGGGCTGGTTCTGACCGTGCCGCTCCGGTCAACGGGCAGTTCACGATTCGTCCCTGTCAGAACACCAAGGAATTGGATCAGTGCATAGCCCTGCAACAGCAGGCCTGGGGCTATCCGGATCGTGAAGTGGTACCCCGCAACATCTACGTTTTGGCCCAGGCTCTTGGCGGCCACGTGCTGGCCGCCTGGGATCGCCAGGGTGAGCTGGCCGGCTTCGCGATGGCCATGGCGGCCCATGAGCCAGCTTCGATGAACGACCACAGAGCGGTAAGCGACCACTGGATGATCTCTCCTTCGATGTCTGCGCAAGGTGTCACAGGGGCGACAGCGCTCACGGCACCCCAGCTGCCGCCAAAGCCCTACCTCCACTCACATATGCTGGCCGTGAGCCCGCGCTACCAGAACCAGGGTCTCGGTCTGGCGCTGAAGCTGGCCCAGCGTGACGACGCTCGCGCGCGCGGTATCGACCGGATGCGCTGGACCTTCGATCCTCTCGTGGCAAAGAACGCTTACTTCAACCTTCACCGGCTTGGCGCCACCGCTTCGCGCTACCTTCCCGACTTCTACGGCCAGCTCGATTCGGCGCTGCAGGGCGGCCTACCGAGCGACCGGCTCCTGGCCGAGTGGGACCTTACCCGGAAACAGCCGATGGACACCATACAGGCACGAGACCGGCAGGAGCCGGAAGCTGCCCAGCCCAGCAGCAATGCAGCTGAGGCTACGCTCCGCGAGGAATTTCTGCTCAGGAGCGAAATCACCCGCTGGCGCACTACGGGGGCTACCGCCGAGCTCGCAGCAGCGCAGCAAGACCTACGTGGCCGGTTGCAAGGCGCATTCCGACGGGGTCTCATCCTGCATGATTTCGCACGGGATGTCGAGGGCGGTGGTCTCTACCGCCTGCGAGGCGCATCCTGAGTGCGGTAAAACGAACAGCTTTGCAAGTAGCCTCAACGCATTGAAACCGGCTGTCGAAACCCACCAGAAATCAAGACCACCTGGAGACAAGGCATGAAGATCGACGCCATCGTACTTCGCGAAGTGCAGATGCAGCTTGTAACGCCGTTTGAAACAAGCTTCGGCCTTACCACCGGCCGGCGCATGCTGCTGGTCGAGATACTGGCCGAAGGGTTGCATGGCTGGGGTGAATGTGTTGCCGGCGAGCACCCTTGGTACTCCGAAGAGACGATTGATTCCGCCTGGCACATGGGCCGCCACGAGCTTGCGCACCTTCTTCTGGAGGCGGAGCCGGAACACGGTGGCCAGTGCCACGACCTGTTTCGTCCGGTTCGGGGCAACCGCATGGCAAAGGCAGCCTTTGAGAACGCATTGTGGGACCTGCAAGCTCAGGCCGAGGGCGTCAGCCTCGCGTCGCTGCTCGGCGGCAACCGGTCGGTGATCGCCTGCGGCGTGTCCCTGGGCATCCAGCGTGAGCCCGCTGTGCTGCTCGACCGCATCGAAGCTTCGCTCGCAGCCGGGTATCAGCGCATCAAGCTCAAGTGCAAACCCGGCTGGGACCTCGACATCTTCGAGGCCGTCCGGCACCGCTGGCCATCTATCCGGCTCTCGGCCGATGCGAATGCCGCGTACCGGCTCAAGGACACGGCTCATCTTGCCGCCTTTGATCACTTCGACCTGATGATGCTCGAGCAGCCGCTCTGGCAGGATGACTTCTACTTCCACTCCATGCTGCAAAGCCAGATTGAGACGCCAATCTGCCTTGATGAATCGATCCGCAACCGCCGCGACGCGCTGGCCGCTACGGAAATGGGCTCCTGCCGGATCATCAACATCAAGGTCGGCCGCGTTGGCGGGTTTTCCGAGGCGATTGGCATCCACAACGCCGCTATGGAACGCGGAGTTCCGGTCTGGTGTGGTGGCATGCTGGAGTCGGGTATCGGCCGCTCGCACAACATCGCGCTGTCCTCGCTGCCGAACTTCACATTGCCCGGCGATATCTCCGCATCCAGCCGTTACTGGAGGGATGACCTGATCGAGCCTGAGGTCCACGTCTCCGCGCTCGGCGAGATCGCCGTTCCAACCGAGCCTGGCCGCGGCTTCGCCATACGCACGGACCTGATCGATCGCCTGACCGTGCGCCGCGATGAGGTCCGCGCTTACGCGATCGCCTAAGCAGACGGAGGCGACGCTGCTTGGTCCGCGTTTGCGTCTAACAGCAGGAAGCCTTGCCTGGGAGCTTCGTGTGAAGCCGGACTGGGCAGCAAAGGAGAACACGTGACCCCGCAAGAAGAAGGTATGCTGAACGACCTGGTGCGCAAGATCAACGGCACCAGCCTTGCAGAGAAGGATGACCAGGCCGAGCGCCTGCTGCGCGATGGCCTGAGCCGCAATCCCGACGCGCTCTACATGCTTGCCCAGACGGTGCTGGTGCAGAACATTGCGCTGGAACAAGCGAAGCAGCAGCTGACGCAGATGCAGCAGGCGCCGCCTGCTCCGGCAAAGGCGACCAGCTTTCTCGGCAGCCTGCTCGGCCACCACGATCCCGCTCCCCAGCAGCCTTCACAGGGCTACCAGCCTGTGTCGTACGGTCAGCAGGGCCAGCCAGTGCAGTATGGGCAGCCTGCCTACCAGGCTCCGCCGGCCGGCCAACCTAGCTTCCTGCGCTCGGCCGCAACTACGGCTGCCGGCGTCGCAGCCGGTGCGCTCGCCTTCCAGGGTGTCGAGTCGCTGCTGCACGGCGGCGGCGGTGGTGGTTTTGGCGGAGGCGGCTTTGGCGGGGGTGACTTCGGCGGTGGAGGTTTCGGAGGTGGCGCCCCGCGCGAGGAGATCATCAACAACTACTATGACGACCCGAACAGTGGCGGTGCTCAAGGCTCCGGTCCAAACGAGCAGCCGCAGGGTCCTTTCGACTCATCCGGCGACCAGGGGGACGCGGGCAACTACGGCGACGACTTCACCGATGGCGGCGGAGACTTCGGCGGCGACGACACGAACTGGAGCTGAGCCCCGCGACCAGGCGCGGCCTGGATGTGAAAACTTGTAAGCCAGGCAGGAAAGCGGTGCCTCGGCGCCGCTTTTCCGTTCTGCGGAACTGAGATAGAACGTACCCGGCGCGCCATCGCCTGGATCTCTGTCGGACTTGATTCTCACTGCGTCCTTCAGCATCCTTCCTCTGGTTGGCACCGGGCGCGACGCGAGCCATGTCGGGAGGAGATACCTGGTTGCTCGCGATCGTGAGCGTCCTAAATGATTCCGCGAGCAGATCAGTCGCTGCAATAGGCCGCTCACCCAGGCAAACCACCGGGCTCTACCTTCCAACGCTGTACCTCCGGTACAACAAGCGAGCTGGAATACCACAAAGAATAACGGCGGCACCCGCGAGCGTATCGGCTGGGCGATCCTTCACCGAGAAGATGACGAGTACAGCAGCAGAAGCAATAAATATGAGAGGGACAACGGGGTACCCAGGGACGCGAAAGGATCGGGGCTCTACTCTCTCGCGTTTACGAAAGACAAAGATGGTGCTGGCCGCCAATCCATAGGCGAGCCACTCAGAGACGATGGCGATTGAGAACAGCGCCTGAAACCTGCCAACGAACACCAGCAGCGCCGACGTAATCGCCGATTGAAAGATGAGCGCGTTGGCAGGCGTCCCATAGCGGGGGTGCACCTGTGCCAAGCTCCGGAAGAACATCCCGTCATGCGCCGCGGCGAACGGGATGCGGGCGCCCGATAGTGAGGAACCTACGAACGCGGCGACGATACTTACGGCCATGCCAATCGAGACAAGAGTACTGCCAAAATGGCCCGCCACCAGTCGCACAGCATCCGCGGTGGGTCTCGGGCTGGCGGCGACAGCAGCGGCGGGCAAGACGAACTGGATGGCGGCGTTGGTAAGGATGTAGAGCCCCCCAACGATTGCCACCCCGCCAATCAGCGCGATGGGAAGACTCCGCTGTGGCTGTTGGATCTCGCCGGCCATCTGGCTTACATCATTCCAGCCGTTATAGGCCCATAGGGCCGCTACCAGTGCCACCATGAAGCCGGACCAACCAGCCTTCGCTTCAGGAAAGCTTGTCTGGTAGTTGTGCCAAGCGCCATGGCTGCCGTGACCGAACCCACTCGCGAAACAAACCATGCTGATGCCCATGATCAGCAGACCTTTCAGCCACGTGAGAGAGAGCTGCACATTCGCAGATGCACGTGTGCCTCGCACGTTGAGTGTGGTGATCAGCCACACCACCGCGATCGACGCCAGCTGTCCCCACACCAGAGAGGCGAACGCAGTATGTGAGAAGAAGTCAAAGCAGGAAAAGGTACCGAGGACGCGAATCAGTCCGGCGACGATCGTCGCTAGTGAGGCCGGCTTGCCGATCAACGTCAAGGTCCACATGAAAAGGAACGCTGGCGTGTCCCCGTAAGCGTCCTTCAAAAATGCATACTCGCCGCCGTATCGCGGACGGTTCGCAGCGATCTCTGCGTAAGTCATCGCGCCGAACAACGAGATCAGGCCGCCTACGATCCAGACCAGGTACACCGTGCTCGAACTGCCAACGGCAGTCATCATCTCCTGCGGAACAAGAAATATGCCGCTGCCGATAATGGTGCCCACCACGATTGAGGTTGCATGCGAGGCGCTCAACACCCGCGGAAGTTCGCCCGGGAACCTCGCTGGATCAGGCACCGCGGTCGTCTCCCGGAGCCGGTCGGAACTCATTCCCAGCCTGATCCTCCGGCTGCGGAAGACGGTAGCGTTGCGGTGAGTTCGTGTGCGTCAGCGGCAGCAAAGGGAAGAGCAGTTCAGCGACGCGATAGGCTTCCTCCAAATGTGGGTAGCCGGAAAGAATAAACGTCTCTATCCCGAGCTCTGCGTACTCATGCATCCGTTGCGCGACTGTAGCTGCATCACCGACAAGAGCAGTGGCAGCGCCACGGCGCAGGAGTCCAATGCCCGTCCAAAGGTTGGGGCTGACCTCCAGGTCGGGCTGCTCCAGTAGCGCGTCTTGTCTTCGTTGTCCTTCCGAGTCCATGCGGTGGAAGCGCTCCCGCGCCCTCGACACCGCGTCGCGGTCGACGTGGCGAATGAGGGCGCTGGCTGCTGCCCATGCCTCAGCGCTCGTCTCACGCACAATCACGTGCAACCGGATCCCAAAACGTACTGTGCGACCCTGGAGCGCAGCAGCAGCACGCACCCGGGCAATCTTCTCGGCAACCTGCGCCGGCGGCTCGCCCCAGGTCAAGTAGAAGTTGACATGTTTCCCGGCGACGTCGATCGCGGCATCCGAGGAACCGCCGAGGTAGAGCGGAGGATGCGGCTTCTGAACAGCAGGGAAGTACACCTGCGCTTCCTGCACGCGCAGATACTTCCCGGAGTAGGTCGTTTTGTCTCCGGACAAAACCTGCTTCCAGACCGTGAGGAACTCGTCTGTCATCTCGTAACGCTCGTCGTGGCTGATCAATACGCCGTCGGCGGCTGCTTCCGCAGGATCGCCGCCCGCCACCACATTGATCAGCAAGCGGCCTTCGGAAAATCGGTCGAAGGTAGCGGTCATGCGAGCCGCAAGGGTTGCCGAGGTAATGGTTGGGCGAACAGCTACGAGGAACTTGAGTCTTCGGGTCGCCGGCATGAGGCTCGAAGCGACCACCCACGCGTCTTCACAAAGATTACCCGTAGGCAGCAACGCGGCTTCAAATCCCAGCTCATCGAGCGCCGTCGCGATCTGCCGAAGGTAGGAGAGGTTTGTCTCGCGAGCATGTCTGCTATCGCCCAGGTACCGGCCGTCACCGGTCGTTGGAATGAACCAGAAGACCTGCATACCTTAGAGCATCCCCTGTTAAGCCTTGAAGCTGAAGTGGACGACGATCACCCGCTTGTAGCTTAGCTGTTGGGCGGGCAGACCCTCAGGCGGGGCGCCCGGGCTCCTGGCTACTGCCAGCGCGCCTCCTGCCCTTTGCTCGCGGTGGGACTGCTTTTTGGAACTACGCTCGCACCTAACCGAGCGGCATCTTGGTGAGCAGAGCGATCGCCGCCTGAAAACCCTCATTCGCCACTGGTTGGAAGTCGGTCGAGGTTTCGTCGGTGTCGATCTTCAGCGCCTTCACCATCAGGATCTTGCCGGTAATGTGCAGCTGTTCGCGCGTGGTCTCCCAGTGATGCTCGCCCACATCGCGATTTTCGACCAGGATCGTACCGCCCTGGAAGAGCCGGCCCACCACGCCCCACCCGAAATCAACGTCGGACGTCAGATGCGCCTGAAAGCGTGCCATCCGCAGTTGCGCCTGATCGATCCAAAGCTCCCCGGCCATGCCGTGGTAAACCGCTCCCTCGCGATCCGGCGGAGTAAAGTTCGGGTTCGGCTCAAAGCGGAGCCGGTAACACGGTCCGCCTGGGCCGGCCACCATGCCCAGGTAGGTGTAGAGGAACGCATCCGGCAGCAGCCTCACCATCTCGTCAGAGCGTTCATTATCGGCCTGCTCACGCTTGTGCTTGCGGATCTGCTCGTCAGGGTTTTCGCTGATCTTCTGGAGGCGAGCCAGCTCCTTTGCGTTCGCATCCGCGTCGAGCGGCCTGCCGTCGACCTCGAGCAGCCGCATCATGCCGCCGTCGCGCGTCTCAATCACTTCCTTGGTTCTCGACTTGCCATCATCGACCGTGTGCACGCGGTAGCGAAACATGTGGCCGTCGGAAGAGTGCAGTTCATTAAAGGAGGCATCCCGGACCAGCTTCTGCACGTCCGGCGGCACAGCACTCGGTGTCGGCGCCTGTGCCAGGCAGGCTGCCGTCAAAAGGACGGCCGCACCCAGGAAGGCGAGCACGAGCCGCATTCCATCGCTGACCGAGGCAACAGGGGTGGCGCCTTGCTTTTCATCGTCTCGAAGCATCGCTTCGGCCCTCCGCGGGCTGGCCAAACTTGAACACAGCTGTCGGTTTGGACGCAAGCGCGGGCTACTTGTTGGCGCGCGCCCTACGGTAAAGCCGCTAACGCACCCGCTGTTGCTGCCTCCCGGCCCAACATATACAGTGAACGTGAGCCGGCCGGACAAGCGGGCCTTGAGGAGAGAAGCACGATGGCAGTGGTTGAGAGTGTGAGCGCAAGCATCGGCAAGAGCGTCCAGGTGCGCGGTGAAGTGCGTGGCAGTGAGGATCTGATCGTCGAAGGCTTCGTTGAGGGAACCATCACGCTCTCTGACAGCCGACTGACCATTGGCGCACATGCAAAGGTGCAGGCCGACGTCGCTGCCCGCGATGTCATCGTGATCGGTCAGCTGAACGGCAACATCACTGCCTCAGGAAGGGTTGAGCTTCGCTCCGGCGCAACATTGATCGGCGATATCCAGGCTTCGCGGCTCTCGATTGAAGAGAATGCCGGCTTCTCCGGCAAGGTCGACCTGGTGCAGAGCAATGCTGCAGCAGCCTCCGGCACCACCGGCCAGGCGACGCAGGCTGGAGCTCCGTCCGCTCTGGCGACCCCGGTTCACGCCAGGTGACGAAGAATCGCGACCAGTCGGCGCAATCGTCACGCTGCCGGGAGTAAGCGCACCGGAGCGGCTCACACAGGTCTTACTACTGATCCAGCCACACTTGAGGCTAAGCCGTGCTCCGTAGCTTGTTCTCCAGAGGTGACGATTCCAAGGGCAAAAGCCCAACACTGCTCTCGGGTCCTCGCGTGCCGCGTCACTCAAGCGCCTGGGCGGCGTTGCGCAAACACCTGGCTGCGGAGTCGAGTCTGCGTGTGCTCGACGTTGGCCCAACCTCGCCGGCTAACGTCACTTACCTAACGCAGGCAGGCCACGGCGTATGGATGGCGGACCTGGCTACCGAGGCTCTAAAGGGCAACTGGGAGCTGCCGCCGGTGGAACCCGGCGAGAAGCCCGGCTTCGACACCGCCGCCTTCTTTTCGCAAAATATGGATTTCGGCGGACGCGAGTTTGACGTTGTTCTGCTTTGGACCGCCATTGACTACATCCCGGAGGAGCTCGTGCAGCCGCTCATTCAGGAGCTGCACCGCAATATGCGCCCCGGTGGCCGGCTGCTCGCCATCTTCCACACCAAGCTGACCGGTCCCAACACCGAGTACTACCGCTACCATCTCACTGATTCTGACTCGGTTGAGATGCAGGAGACTGAGAAGTTCCCGGTGCGGCGCGTGTATACCAACCGCAACATCGAAAAGCTGTTCTCCTCTTTCAGCAACACCCGCTTCTTCCTCGCCAAGGACAATCTGTACGAAGTGATCATCACCCGTTAGAGGCCCCTCTACGTTTACTGCGTCTGCATCGCCGGCTCCGCCCGTTGCGGTGAGCCGAGAGCGATCATGAAGAAGCGCGATTGGCCGGATTGTTTGTTCCGCACGGCCAACTGCCCCCGACGGTCACAAACGAGTCATTGAGGCACGCGCAGCCTGACTGCCTTAGCTATCGCTTCGCGCCAAAGAGCAAGGGATGCACAAGCCACGCTCCCCAGCGCTAGACAGCGTTGACGCCACCATCGACGAACAACTCCACTCCGGCCACGAAGCTGGAATCGTCAGAGGCGAGAAAAACAGCTGCTTTGCCGACATCATTGCCCTCGCCAATACGATTTCGCGGCACCATGTTGGTCATATATTCGCGGACCTCCTTTATGCTGCCCAGCGTTGACGCATTGCCTGCTGTGTCGATCGGCCCAGGGCTAATGATGTTGACACGCGGACCCACACCCTTCAGTTCCGCTGTAAAGGTTCGTGCGAAGCTGCGAACGGCCGCCTTCGTACCTCCGTAGACCGCCATGCCAGGAAGGCCCGAGCTGCCGATGAATGAGCCGTTCAGAATGATGGAGCCATTCTTGTCCATAAGTGGAACTGCTTTCTGAATCGTGAAAATGACTCCCTTCGCGTTCACGTCGACGCACCTATCATAAAAGTCCTCGCTTACCTGGTCGTAGGGCATTTGTTCATAAATGCCGGCATTTGCAAACACAACATCGAGCTTGCCTTTTCTCTCCTTAATCTCGGCATACATCCGGTCCAGATCTTCCAGCTTTCCGGCGTCCGCCTGGATTGCGGCGGCACCTTCCCCAAGTCCCTTAATCGCCTTCTCAAGCTCAGGCTTCCTACGGCCTGTGATAAATACGAAAGCTCCCTCGCGCAGGAACTCCTTTGCCGTATCGAAGCCCATGCCTTCGCTTCCGCCCGTGATCAGTGTGATCTTCCCATCCAGCTTTCCCATCAGGACACTCTCCCTTGAAACTCGGTGTTAGACAAACAGGCTATCGAGGCCGGATTGAACGATCCGACGAGATGATTGCCTGTTTCGCTAAACTGTCGCTGGCAAGCGTCCCATGATGTTCAATGAAGAACTATGCCGATGCGCACGATAACCGAGTTGACAAAGGTGATTGAAAGCCTGTGTCCACGGGAGGGTTCTCATGCGACCAAGATCGAGGGCTTCTTTCTTACCCGACATTCCACGACCGAGGTGCCACGAACCTCATTGAACGAGGCCGTCTTCTGCGTTGTCGCGCAAGGAGCAAAGTCTGTTCTGCTAAACAAGCAAAGACTCATCTATGACCCTAGCAAGTACCTGCTTGTCTCTCTTGACCTGCCGCTTGTAGGACAGATCGAGGAAGCAAGCCGCTCCAAGCCGTTTCTGGGATTGAGCCTCGTCCTCAACCTCGGTGAGATTGCCTCGCTGATGCGCGATGCAGACCTGCCTCACGAGACCGCTCCGCCTCTACGGTCCGGCTTGATGATCGGCTCTATGGCTGACGACCTGCTGGATGCAGTCACACGATTCACGTCGCTGCTCAACAAGCCTGATCACATCGCCGTTCTCTCGCCGCTCGTCAGGCGGGAGATCTTCTACAAGCTTCTGCTCAGTGATCAGGGTAGCCTGCTACGCCGCATAGTCAGGGACAACGGCAAGGTTCAGCGCGTCGCTGCCGGTCTAGCATGGTTAAGACGCAATGCTGTGCGGCCTATCAAGGTGGAAGAACTTGCTCGCGAGATGCGCATGAGCCCTTCCGGCATGCACAGCTGGTTTCGTGCTGTAACGTCCATGAGCCCCTTGCAATATCAGAAGCAGCTGCGCCTTCAGGAGGCTCGTCGTATGCTGCTTGCAGAAGCACTGGATGCGGCTACCGTAAGCCGGCGTGTCGGCTATCAGAGCGCTTCCCAGTTCAGCCGGGAGTATCGCCGGTTCTTCGGCGTTCCTCCCATGCAGGACATCGAGCGTCTTCGTATTGCTTCGGATTTAGCACGCTCATGTACCTCGAGCGGTCAGTAACGATCAGGCGCTGCATCTCTCCATTGGTATGGGTCCAAGTCGTCCTAGGCTGTAGATTGCACCGGCCAGAGCGAGGCTTGTGCCGGCTCCCTCTTCGGCACAGCGGAAGGGGCGCTCGGCTCACGGGTAAGAATCGCATCGAGCGAACGGTGTTGCAGCCCATGGCGCTGGCAGGTAGCGGCGACCAGGGCGCGGATACGGCCGGCATACACGGGACCGACAAACGCGTCGCCGCGGTAGCGTTCGGCATAGCTGGACGCCAGCCGCGGGAACTCCTCAGCCACAAAGCGGAAGAACGTTTCGCGCGAGCAGGGCTTGAGGAAGAGCGGCTCGGCCGAGAAAAAACTTGCCCCGACTTCCGAGGCACGCTTGGCAACGAGGTTCAGCGCTGGGCCGTTGTCCGTAATGCCCGGCAGCAGCGGTGAGCAGAGCACTCCCGTTGTCAGCCCCGCCTCACGCAGTCGCTCGACGGTACGGAAGCGCAGGTCCGGCCGAGGCGCCCGAGGCTCGAGTTTGCGCGCCAGTTCGGCGTCGGTCGTCGTGATGGTGACGTGCAGCGTAATCGTGTTGCGGGCAGCAATTGCAGTCAGCAGGTCAATGTCGCGCTCGATCAGCGTTGACTTCGTCACGAGGCCTATACGCAGCCCGCTCTGTCGCGAAAGCACATCGAGCACCGACCGCGTGACCCGGGCCGAACGCTCGATCGGCTGGTAGGGATCCGTTGCTGTACCGATCGCGATCTCCTCCTCCGGGTCGAAGCCGCGCAGCTCCTGTTCGAGAAGCCAGGCAAGGTTCTGCTTGATGTAAATCTCGTGTTCGAACGCAGCCGGATCGCTGAAATTAAGGAACTCGTGCGTATAGCGGGCATAGCAGTAGCGGCAGGCGAACTCGCAGCCGCGATAGGGATTGATCGTCCGCGCGAACCAGAGCTTGCGCTTCGACACAGAGCGGTTAAGCGCCGAACGCACAGGCAGTGCATGGAACTGCACGAGGTGTCCATTTCCGGCGTCCTCCGACGTGGCTGCCAGTCTGGCGATACCGGTCAAAGATCGAGGTTCGGCAAGGCCGTTTGGCGGAAGGATCGGGAAGAGCGTATTCGTCTTTTGTTCGCCCATAGAGCAACGGTACTCCGGCGGTAGGCGAAGATCAAGCGAAATAGCCGGTATGGCACGACGTTGCTAGTTGTGGCGGTTTGAAAGAGCACGCCGAGACAGCGTCACGCGGACCCCGTCGCGGGGCCGTAGCGTCACCTTCGGATCGAGACGCACCTCGCGCGCAGCACCGGACGCCGGCTGCATCGTCCAGTCACGAGCGATCGTCGCCAGGACCAGAACACCCTCCATCCATGCAAGGCCTTCGCCGATACACTGGCGGCTGCCGGCCGCGAAAGGAAAGTACGCGAACCGAGGCCGGGTTTCCCCGGGATCTTGGAGGAACCGATCCGGGTGAAATCGCTCCGGCTCGGGCCAGAAGCGCGGGTCGCGATGAAGGACCCACTGCGGCGCCAGCAGGATCGAACCTCGGGGTACCCGAAAGCCTCGCCACTCATACTCCTCGGCTGCTGTCCGGGCGATCGTCCATACCGGCGGAAAGAGCCGCATCGCTTCTGCAAAGCAGGCATGCGCGAAGGGAAGTGCCCGGTAGTCCTCGGCTGCCGCTTGCCGGGTGCCAAGCACGGCGCGAGCCTCGGCCTGCAGCTTCTCCTGCGCCTCCGGGTGCTGCGCCAGCAGCAACAGTGTGAAGGAGAGCCCGTTCGCAGTCGTCTCGTTGCCGGCCAGCAGCGCCGTCACACACTCATCACGCACCTGCTCATCACTCATGCTGCCCGTGCCGCCTTCGGTATCCTGGCTGGCCATCAGCATAGAGAGCAGGTCGCCACGATCCTCGCCGTCGACCCGTCGCTCGGCAATCAGGCCATAGATCAGTGCATCCAGGTCCTTCCGCGACTGGCGGATACGCTTCATCATTGGCAGCGGCAGTCCATACAGCAGCTCAGAAGCCGGCAGAAACGCCAGCGGCAGAAAGGCCATGAACGCCTCGATCGCGTGGCCGATCCGGCGGTTGTCGGCTTCCATGTCGGAGTTGAACATGGTTTTACCGACGATGCGGAGGCTCAGCAGCTGCATGTCCTCGTGCAGATCGCGAGTCTCGCCGTCTCGCCAGGCGTTGGTCGTCTGCTCGGCGTACTCGCCGATCACCTGGCCATAGGCCGCGATACGGTCGCGGTGAAACGCCGGCTGGGCCAGCCGCCGCTGGCGCATGTGGTGCGGGTCCTCGCTCGAAAGCAGTCCCTGACCCAGTACCAGCTGCGCCTTTTGCATCACGAGACCCCGATGATGGTGGCGCGCATCAAGGATCAGCATCTCGTGCACGAGCTCCGGATGGTTAGCCTGGAAAACATGCCGGCCAGCGGCGCGCAGGTGCACCAGGTCGCCGAAACGCCGGGCACTCGCAGTGATAAAAGGAAGGGGATTGAGCTGAAATAGCTCCCCGGCGAGCGCTCGGGACAGCAATGTAGGCCCTCTGGGGAAAAGCCGGCCCGGCCCGCTCTGAATTACAGGAGCTGCTGCCGGGAGGGTGGTGGCTATGCTCATGCCTCGTGAGTGTACATGCTGCCACGGGCGCTCAATGAGCCAGCGCCCGATCGTTGTTGATGGGAGCCGACGCTTTCTTCAAGGTCGCGTGCCTTGACCTGGAACGCGGCGAATCGGTTGTTCACTGCAGGGGTCCGGGCTCTCTGCAGCTACCGCATCTAACCGGGTGGAAGTCCTGCCGCAGCAGACAGCCGCCACAAAGGAGACGTTGCTCATGTCAGACCTGAAAGGCACTACCGTGACCTGGCTCGGTCACGCCACGGTGCTGGTAACAACCGCCGCCGGTACCAGCATCCTGATTGATCCATTTATCGAGCAGAATCCCAAGTTCCCAAAAAGCTTCCGGTTGCCGGAGAAGCTGGATCTGATTCTGGCTACGCACGGCCACTTCGATCACATTGCCGACGTTATCCCAGTCGCGAAGAAGACCGGAGCGTCTGTTATCGCGATGTACGAGCTGGCTGGCTGGTTCGGCTCAAAGGGCGTTGAGCAGACGATCGGCCTGGGCTATGGCGGCAGCTACACCCACAAGGACGTGACGGTGACGATGACTGAGGCCCGTCACTCTTCCGGCATCCAGGACGGCAATACCTTTCTCTATGGCGGCGAAGCGGCTGGCTTTGTGCTGACGGTAGAAGGAGGCTCTGTGCTCTATCACGCGGGCGACACGAACGTGTTTTCCGATATGCAGCTTATTCGCGATCTGTATGCGCCGGAGTTCGGCATGCTCCCGATCGGCGGCAACTTCACCATGGACCCGCGCGGCGCAGCACTGGCAATCAAACTTCTGGAGCTGGATGTGGTCCTACCGCTGCACTGGGGGACAATGCCGCAGCTTACCGGCACGCCCGAGGAGCTGGATCGTCACGTCGGCAACACAGGCGTTCAAGTCTTGAAGCTTCATCCAGGCGAGTCGGCGAGCTGAGTCACTGCACGGAGCGGTACACCATACCGCGCTAATCCTCAACTCCGATAGGGCGCCTCGCAGCCTAGCTCGGGGCCGCCATCTCTAGTTACTAAATACTTCGTGCAGGCTGCGGTACAGTTTTCGGTAACACTAAGAATCGTTACTCATCACATACAGTCGTGTGTGACTGACCGGGAATGTCGTGTCTATCATGAGAGCTGTTCGCGCGAGATTTCGCGCCGTGGCCTCGATTAAACGCAGGAGCTTGTACCAGCCAGATCGGCCGCAGGTTGAACCTTCGTATAGGAAACCCTGTATAGCGAAGCAGGTGGCTCGGCGAGCGAGTTAGCCAGCATTGCCTGGCCGCTCAAAGCCTCCATCTGACAGGCTTCCTCACCGCAGACGTACTCGAACTGAGCAGTCTCGTCGCCGCAGATGGAACAGGTGTTGTTGCTCTTCAAACGTCTCATCAGGGTAAGGCGAAAACGCCGCAAAGCCAGCATGCAGTTCATGGGTAATCTCCCGTATTAGTCGTTCCTGGAACTCTCTTGGGTATGCCACGGCTGCGATCCGCAACCGGCACAGCTAACAATATGTCGCAGGGTCTGTGTTGTTAGATTGCATATCGGCAGGCAAAGCCGTCGGCATGAGCGCGGGGAGGAAAAGGCCGGTTACCTTAGAGGGAGGTGTTCAGCGCCCTAGGGGCGCGCTGCGAATGAAGCAGCGGTTCGAGTATCGGTGCGAGGCAGGTGGCGGACAGGGGTCCTCAGGTCCTCCTATTTGCGCCTAGTTAACTATGCCGCATATCATGTCTGATAATGCATATTCTGTTCGCAAACTGTGTCATGTCGCTGGACCTCCTAACATCGCATGGAGCCCAACTGATGCGGGTACTCCGGCCGTTATGATCTTCCAACGCTAAACTTCTCTTCGAACTTCACTTAAGGCCCGGAGCGAGCGGACGTCCCGCATAGGCGGCTGCCCGAACAACCGGCTGTACTCGCGGCTGAACTGGGTTGCGCTTTCATACCCGACGGAAAAAGCCGCGCTGCCGACGTCGAGAGATTCGATCAACATCAGGCGGCGCGCTTCATGCAGGCGCAGCTGCTTCTGGTACTGCAACGGGCTCATGGCAGTCACTGCCCGGAAGTGGTGATGCAGGGTTGAAACGCCCATCTGCACGTTGCCGGCGAGCTCTTCGAGCCGCAGCGGCCTGCGATAGTTCTGCTTGAGCCACGTGATCGCTTTCGCAACCCGGTTGCCCTGACTGCCGGAGGAGGCGATTTGGCGCAGGCGCACGCCATGTTCGGTGGTCAGCAGGCGGTAGAGCAGCTCTCGCTGGATCAGCCCAGCGAGAAATGGGATGTCGCGAGGCCGGTCAAGCAACTCAACAAGGCGTGCAAAGGCGCTGAGGATCTCCCGGGTGGCCGGACTCGTGCCGATCCCACGGCAAACAGGTGACTGTACAGATGTCTCCAGGTCGAAGTCCGCAATGAGCTGTCGGGTAAGCTGCAGATCGAGCCGCAGGAGCAGTGCCAGGTATGGTCGTTCCGGGCTGGCCTCCAGGACCCGGCTAACGGTCGGAAGATCCACGGAAGTAAGCAGAAAATGCGATTCGTCGTAGACGTACACATCCTTGCCGACGGAGACCTGCTTGCTCCCCTGCGCGATCAGAGCGATCGCGGCCTGCTGGAACGAGCAGCTCCCAAATGTGGGCTCGGTGCGCCTGTACAGGAGCAGGCCCGGCACAGCGGTAGACACGTCCAGCTCGACGGCGGTCAGACGGTCGACTGCACGGGCCAGCTCCCGGCGCATCCTGGCCGTCTCTTCCGCCTGTTCCCGCGAGCTGTAGCTGTCTTCTCCCGTTGCTCTCACGCCTGCCCCTGTCCGCACACATCTCGATAGACGCGATCTCCAGGCCGCGGGATGAACGAGCCTCTTTACTACGACAGAATCAGGCAGAAAACAGGAAGGATCAAGCTCACGCACGGCGACCCTTGCTGGGTACGCTGGGTTTAGTCGTTAACGACCGGAGAGCGGTGTGGAAAGCAGAACGATGGGACGACGGGCTTGAGTTTCTACTTCAGGCAAATCGCTCGCACAAGGCTGGCAAGTGTCGAACGCGCACAGATCCTGCCCAGGTGCAAAGCCTGCCCTCATCCAATACGAAGAAGCTGAATGAAGGAGGAAGTACATGCCACTACATGAATACGTCACACTGGGCAGGTCCGGTCTGCGGGTAAGCCCGTTCTGCCTGGGCGCCATGACCTTTGGCGAAGATCTTGGATGGGGGTCCAGCGTCGCGGAGTCGGAGGCGATCCTCACAAGGTACTTTGAAGACGGCGGCAACTTTATCGACACGGCTAACGGCTACACCCGGGGCCACTCGGAGAAGATCATCGGCGACTATTTCGCGCAACGAAAGGGCAGGCGCGACCGGGCGGTGATCGCGACGAAATTCTTCGTCAACCTGTATGCCGGGGACCCGAACGGTGGCGGCGGCAGCCGAAAGGCGATTATCGCGCAGTGCGAGGAGTCACTGCGGCGCCTGCAGACCGACTACATCGACCTCTACTACCTGCACAACTGGGACCGGTTCACCCCGGTTGAAGAAACAATGAGCGCGCTGGAGGACCTGGTAGGCGCCGGCAAAGTGCGCTACATCGGCTTCTCGGACGCGCCGGCGTGGAAGGTCGCGCAGGCGCAGCTGATTGCCGGGTTCCGTGGCTGGGCGCCGGTAATCGCGCTGCAGATCGAATACTCGCTGATGGAGCGTACGGTCGAAGGCGAGCTGCTGCCGATGGCCGAAGAGCTGGGCATGGGAGTGCTGCCGTGGAGCCCGTTGAAGATGGGCGCACTCTCAGGCAAGTACACCCGCGCCAATGGGCAGAAGATGCAGGGCCACCGCGGCGCATTTGTGGGTGAGCTGGGTGAAAAGCAGTTCACGATCATCGATGCGGCAGAGAAGGTCGCGGCTGAGGTCAACTCCGACGTGCCCAGCGTAGCGCTTGCCTGGGTGCAGAACCGGCCAGGCGTGGCTTCGACCATCATCGGCGCGCGAACCATGGAGCACCTCCAGGCCAACCTGAAGGCGCTTGATCTGAAGCTGAGTCCAGAGCAGATGGCCGAGCTCGATGCCGCTTCCAGGCCGGTACTCAACTTCCCTGCCGACTTTAACCGGGATCGCTCGCCCAGTTTCTCGCATGCGGGCGCCACCGTGAATGGGGTACCGAGCAAGCTCGTCGGCAATGTGCCGGCTGACGATAGCCAGCGCTGGTAAGCCGGCGGCGGCGCTCCGGGGAGCCATGCTCCGCGCGCTTTGCTCCCCGGTTGCCCATTTCGGCACTGGAGTGATGCCGGCGCTTCTCTGCGCCGGCTCGGGCGTGAAGCCTGCATGCTAGGATCACTCCTATGAACGTCGCAATCTCTGTTGCACGTCCATTTCACGCAACAAAAATGGCGAATCTGCTGCGCAGGCACGTCGCCGGCGTGGACATCTGGACAGCCGCGCCGCGGCGATACTTCCGTCATCTGGACGCAGCGGTTCGGACTCACCTGGTGCTGGCCCCGGTAGAGGTCGCCGCAAAGTTTATCCGGCTCGGGCCTTCGGCATCCCAGCACGGGATTGTCTGGTGGGACCGCATGGTTGCAACAGTGATGGGGCGAGCAGAGCTCGTCATCGGCTTCGCTACACAGGGACTGCATACCGGTCAGGCGGCAAAGAGGCGCGGAGCACGGTTCGTGCTCGACCGGGCCTGCCCGCACGTGGATTTCCAGCAGCAGCTGGTAGCCGCTGAGTCCGAAAAGACTGGTGCTGTGTTCACTCCAGAGCCAGCCTGGTTCCGCGAGCGGCAGCTGGCCGAGTATGAGATCGCAGAGACGATCCTGGTGCCATCCCGCTATACCGCCGACACCTTCCCTGCACATCTCCAGTCGAAGCTGCTGCTCGCCCCCCTGCTGGGTCGCGCGGAAGCCAAGGGTGCGATTCAGCTGGAGCGCAACACGCCTTTTACAGTAGGCGTGCTGGGCGGCCACCCGCTGCGTAAAGGCTACCTATACCTGCTGGAGGCCTGGAGGCGACTTCATCTGCCGGACGCCCGGCTGTTGATCCGCTCTTCGAGCGACTTTTCCCAGTATCCAAAACTGCAGGAGCTGCTCCGGGCGACCCCGAATGTGGAGATCGTCGAGTACGTCCCTGATATTGCAGAGTTCTATCAACGGTGTGACCTGTTTGTGCTGCCCAGCATGGATGATGGCTTCGGCATGGCGCTGTTTGAGGCCATGGCAAATGGGGTGCCGAGCGTTGCGACCCGGAACTGTGGTGCGTCTGAGCTTTTGTCCAACGGAGTCGATGGCTTGGTTATCGATGCGGGCAGCGTGGACCAGCTGGCAGCCGCCATCCTCTCGTTATACGAGGATGAGGAGCAGCGGCGGGCGATCGCTGTCGCAGGTCAGGCGACCGTTGAGCGAATCTCAGCGACCAGCTTGTATGAAGATGCACTGCGTCAGCTGATCCGGTCGCGGTCAGCCGCAGCAGTCGCTTGAAGTAGCTGCCGGACGGAGACCCGCGCTTTGACGCACCGCTTTTTCTCGGACAGCAGCAACAATGGCGGCCTGGGTCTGCAGGAGATCCCACCGCCGCCCTGGACGCCTGCGCTGCCCGCTGAGTTCCGCTTCACGTACGATGTGCTGGAACAAGCACTGCCCATGGTCGCGGCCGAAGGGCTGCACTTCTACTTCACTAAGGAAGCCTACTTCCTGCCCGCCTACGGCCGTAATGTCGTTGCGGTCCTGCTGCAGGAGGAGCGCTGCAAGGTGCCGGTGTACGGGCGCCATGTGCGGGCAGTGCTGCGCAACCTGTTGAGCCGGCCCTTCCTCGGCTACCGGCCGCATCTCAGCCCCACCAGGCTTGAGGCCGTGCTGACCTTTGAGTTCGTGCGCGACTGCTACACCAGCCTGCGTTCGCGCTGGGCAGTCACCCACCCACCCGGCCACCTGCCGCCGCCGGTGCGTCGGCGAGGCAAGACGATCCGGCTGCCCCTTGGCTATCACAGCCAGGAGGAGTTGCCGCAGGTCCCCATGGCGGAGCGTACGCTCGACCTTTTCTTCGCCGGCCAGGTTCGCTACGATATCCCACGCGGCAGCTACCAGTACTACACCTCCAGCTCCAAGCGTGAAGCTCGTATGCAGCTGTGGGCAGAGCTGCAGCGGCTGGACAAGGAAAACAAGTGGGTGATGGATCTTGGCGATATCCGCGCCAACCAGCATGAGGGCGAGGCGGCAGCGAGCTACGGGAGCTACTCAGCGAAGATGATGCATTCCCGCATCTGTGTCGCGCCGCGCGGCTCCGTGGCAGACAGTTTCCGTTCCTTTGAAGGGCTGCGCGCAGGCTGCCTCGTTGTCGCCAATCCCCTGCCCAAGGACGACTTCATGTACCCGAATGCTCCACTGCTCATCGTCGATCACTGGCGGGAGATCGGCGGGATCCTCGAAAAATACGCGCGCGATGTGGACGCTCTAGAGGCTTGGCGCGCAAAGAGCCTGGCCTGGTGGCATGACCGGCTGCGGCCGGAAGCGCTGGCGCCCTTTGTTGCGCGGGAGCTGAACGAGGCCGGAGCTTCACTGCTGTGACGCTTTCTCCTGCTCATCTGCGTCAAGGCTACGGCACCCTCCTGCTCCTGCCGAGAAGCTACTTTGGTGCCATGGTCAGCGCCCAGGAAACGAGGACGCTTCCCCCGGCAGCAAGCCGCAGCTGGTCACGCTCACCTTGGCTAAACGGTATTTCCGCGCCCGGCAAGTGCAGGGATGCGCGTGGCGAGCTTGCTCCAGAGCATGGTTCGCAGCTCATCGACCTGGAAGATCCAGTAGCAGAAGCCAGTCAGCAGCAGCGTGGTCACGGTCGCGACAATCCCTTGGATCAGGTACGGCACAGAGCGAATGTGGAGGATCGGCCAGAAGAAGATCGCTGTGCAGACGGCCATGATGCCGAGCATCTGGTAGACGGGCCGGTGATCGAGTTCGGCCTCGCCGGCGAACAGGCGATCATTGAGGTGAAGCAGGTAAAACAGCTGTGCGGTTTCCGAGATCAGCGCAAGCCCCAAATAGCCCTGGATCCCGAACTGGTGCATGAGCGGAATTGAGAGAACGCTGGTAAGTCCGTAGGCGAGAAGTGTCTGCCAGGCGATTGACTCGACCTTGTTCGAGGAGAACTGGAACTGGTACTTGTGCTCCTTGATGGAGAGAATCGAGATGGTGAGCCCGAGCACGATGCATACGCCGGGACGGAAGATATGCCCCTTGTGTAACCAGAGCTGGAGCAGCAGAGGAGTCGCCAGCATGGAGCCGAAGGTGATCGGCGGTGTCATCAGCAGCACCACGCGCTCAGAGAGCGCATAGAGCTGATGCAGCCGTTTCCAGTCCTGCTGGCCGTAGATAAGCGTGATCTCGGCCTGGAGCGAGTTGGTGACAAGGTAGAGCAGCCGTCGGCTCATGGAGTAAACGGTGCGGGTGACCGTGTAGACGACCACGATCTCGGGCCCGAGATAGAGCTGCATGAGGATAACCGGCACCTGGTAGGAAAGCAGTTGCGAGCTGGCCAGCAGCATGTACTGGGCGCTGGGTTTCAGCGTGGATGAGAGCGCGCCCTGCTTCCAGTAACGGATGCTCGGCTTCATCTGCGGGCAGCGGCGTCCCACATCGAAGAAGAGGAACCCGGCCATCGTCAGCGTGACGGTGAGCTGCGCCGCAGCAATGGCAGCGAAGGGCATCCGGAGAAGCACCATGGTGACGATGGCGCTCATGCCCAGGAGCTGGTTGAAGTTGCTCCAGTGAGCGCCGCGATGCGCCTCGCCAAAGACCATATACGAGCCCGAGAAGAAGCCGAAGAGCATGTTCGCCATGATCTGCATGCCGAGCAGGTACAGGGTAAGCTGCGCGCCAAAAGGCGATATGGACAGCTTGAGCAGGTGGGTGAGCGGGATGGCAAAAACGACTAGCAGCAGCACGGCCAGGCCAAAAAAAGCCCCAATCAGGATGCGCAGGCCAGCGGACTGCACCTCGCGTGCTTCCTGCAGCTCACTACGGTTGTAGTGAATCGTAGTCTGCATATTGGTATAGGTCTGCAGACCGTAATTGAATGTACTGAGATAGGAGATGGAGGCACTAAGCGCGAGCCACTGGCCATAGAGGCTGGTGCCGAGCACATGGAGAAACGCCGGCGGCAGCAGCAGTTGTTGCAGGATGACCACCAGCTGGTTGGCGTTCTGCGCGGCAAACAGCTTGGCGATACGGCGAAGACTCATTCGATCCTGTCAGGCGGCAAGCTGCACCCATGACCAACGTCCGGAGCAGAAACAGAGCGGCAGCCCGCATCTTCACGAGGGCGCCGGCTGGACAGCTACATCTTATAGCGGCCCAGGTCCTCATCGTTCAGATTCTCAAGCCAGTTCTTCAGATCCTCCGCGCTCGCCTGATCAGCGGGGCTGGGGATGACCTTGGCGGTGCGAAGTACATCCTCGCTGACAAAGATCGGACAGTCCGAGCGCAGAGCGAGCGCGAGTGCGTCGGATGGCCGGGCATCGATCGTAACGAACTCGCCCTCCTGCCGCAACCAGATGACCGCGAAAAAGGTGTCTTCGCGCAGCTCTGAAACGACGACGCGATCGACTGTCGCATTCAGCCCGTGGATCAGGTTGCGCAACAAGTCATGCGTCATAGGACGCGGTGTTGCGGCCTTCTCGACTTCGAGCGCGATCGCGCTGGCCTCAAAAAGGCCAACCCAGATCGGCAGCACTGTGTTTCCGGTCAGATCCTTGAGGATGACGATGGGCTGCTGGGTCGATGGATCGACCATCAAACCGCGGATTTTCATCTCGACTTCCATCGTTGCTCCTTTCCTACCTTATTGCGCTGTAACTGCTTCGCCGACCAGGCTGTTTGGAAAGCTTCCGGTGACACGGACCGGCAGGTACGATCCTGGCGCAGGATCGATCAGCAGACCCATGGTGGCCTCGTTGGTGAAATTGAGGGTCTTGTTTTGTGTCGTGCGTCCAAGGATCTGACCGCGCGCGTTCCGGTGACCCTCAACCATTACCTCGAGTACCTGCCCGATATGCTTTGTATAATTCGCCCGCTGCAGCTCGCGCTGACGATCGAGCAATACCTGCAGGCGGGTCGACTTCTCTTCTTCGGGGATGGAATCTGCCATGTGAATGGCCGGCGTGTTGGGCCGCTGCGAGTACTTGAAGGCGAAAACCGCATCATAGCCAACCTCTGCCAGCATGGTGATGGTGTCTTCGAAGTCGGCCGGCGTCTCTCCCGGAAAGCCCACGATGATGTCCGTCGTCATGCTGATCTCGCGCCTGGCAGCCTTGATCCACGCGATACGCTCGAGATACCACTCGCGAGTGTACTCACGGGCCATCATCTTCAGAACGTGGCTCGACCCGCTCTGCACCGGCAGGTGTACGTGATCGCAAAGCGCGGGTACGGCATCGATCGCGTCGACGATCTCGCGGGTAAAGTCGCGCGGGTGCGAGGTCGTAAAGCGCACACGCCGGATGCCGCCGACCTCACCAACAGCCGCAAGCAGCTCCGCAAAGGACAGCCGGCCTTCGGGGTCACGGTAGGAGTTGACGTTCTGCCCAAGCAGCTGGATTTCGGTGTAGCCCATGTCCGCCATCTGCCGGGCTTCCGCAAGCACGCTGGTGGAGGTACGCGAACGTTCCTTGCCGCGGGTATATGGCACGACGCAGTAGGCGCAGAACTTGTCACACCCTTCAACAATCGTGATGTAGCCGCGGTGCCGGTTGGACCGCGCGGTGAACTCGGTCACAAAGGTTTCGTCGGTCTTGCGATCGTCCAGGCCGGTAACGCGCGTCGCGCCTGCTTCAAGCTGGACGAGCATTTCCGGCAGCTTGCGATAGCTGGCTGAGCCGGAGACGAGCGAGACGTACGGAGCGCGCTCGAAGATGCGCTCGCCTTCCTGCTGGGCCACGCAGCCGAGCACGCCGAAACGCTTGCCCTGCTTGTGCAGCTTTTTGTAATCGTTCAACCGGTTAAATACTTTTTGTTCAGCTTTGTCGCGAATGGAACAGGTGTTGTAAAGGATCAGATCAGCGGCTTCCTCGGTCTCAACCTGCGCGTAGCCCTGTTGCTGGAGCGTACCAATGACCTTTTCCGAGTCGTGCACGTTCATCTGACAGCCGAACGTTTCCAGGTAAAAGGTTTTGGGAGGTCCGGCTGCCATGAGACCTACTATACCAACTAGGAAGAGCGTTTACGTTGCGGCGAGACCTCGCGCAGGTGACGTTCGGTGGCGCCTCTCACGGCCTTTCTGCTTCGCCAGACGCAAGCCGGCGCGCGCGGCTGGCCGGCTCTCCGCTATGCTGTGCATTCCAGATGACCACTCCCGACACTTCCACGCTCACCCCGCTTGCCTTCGACGATCAACATAACTGCTTCGGCTGCGGCGCCCAGAACCGGATCGGCATGCGGCTGCGATTCTTTGTCGACGACCAAGGAAACGCGATTGCGTCGCTACGGCTTGCCCGGCGTTTTCAGGGTCCGCACGGCTTTGTCCACGGAGGCGTGATCGCAGCCATTCTGGATGAAGCAATGAGCAAAGCGATCCATGCGAGCGCACATGGTGCAAGCATCATGGCGTTGACCCGGCAGATGGAAACCGAGTATCTGCGCCCGACCCCGCTCGGCACGATGCTATCACTGCGTGGCAGGCAGGATCGCGTGGAAGGGCGCAAGCATTTCTGCTCCGCCACAGTGGCTGATGCGGATGGTCGCGTCCTGGCCCAGGGCAAAGCACTGTTCATCGCGGTGGAGCGGCGGCCGGAACACAAGCACTGACATCGCCCCGGTTGGAGTGCTGCCGGAGAGCTCTCCCGGAACAGAGCCCTCTGTGGTCACATTTTCGTGGATCTCGATCCTGTTCGTCTGAGCGTGTCTTTCGCGGTCGCGAACTGGCCACGGTCTAGCCGGACGCGTTCGTTGCTGTGCCGAACCTTTCGATGACGCCTGATTGGCCGCGCCAGCTGTGGTCCGGAATGGATCTGAGCGGCGCTCGTCGCAGTCCCGGTCGGCAGCGTCAGGTATTCCTGGCCAAAGCGCAGTCAGTTGTCCGGTGCCGGCCAGCAGCGAGTCATAGTGGGTCCGGGCTGATGCGGCCCGTGAACCATGCGTAGCGGAAAACGTTTGAGCGGGTCTCGCAGGTGTTGACCATATCGGCCATCCGCGCTTCCTGCCCAGCCAGCGTATCGATCCGAGCCCCATCGTTCTGGCTGTGCCATCTCGCAAACTCGGCTACCCAGATCTGCTTGTTGGCACCTGAATTTGACCGGTCCTCCGAAAGGCCTGACGTGGAACGGACGCCCCCGCATCGTTGTAACAGCCTTAGCGCGCGCGAAAGCAGACCTCGCGGCGTCCTGGCCCGGTAGCTTAAACTAAATGATGAAAGAAGAGGTTGGGATGAGCGAGCACAACGGCACAAACGGCTACAAGGGGAACACGGGAACGGGATTGCGCCTGAAAGTGGGTCTGGCCGAGATGCTGAAGGGCGGCGTCATTATGGACGTGACTGACGCGGCACAGGCCGAGATCGCTGAGCGCGCCGGTGCTGTTGCCGTGATGGCGCTGGAGCGCGTGCCTGCACAGATCCGCGCCGAGGGTGGCGTGGCCCGCATGGCATCGATCAAGGTCATCCGCGAGATCATGTCCGCTTCTTCCATCCCCGTCATGGCGAAGTGCCGGATCGGCCATTTTGCCGAAGCACAGGTGCTGCAGGAGCTTGGCGTCGACTTCATTGACGAATCTGAGGTACTGACGCCCGCAGACGAGGTCCACCACGTCGACAAGCATGCTTTTACGACGCCGTTTGTCTGTGGCGCGCGGGACCTCGGCGAGGCACTACGGCGCATTGCTGAGGGTGCCGCGATGATTCGCACCAAGGGCGAGGCCGGAACCGGGGACGTGGTGCACGCGGTCAAGCACATGCGTCAGATCGTCAAGGACATCAAGGCACTCACTGTGCTTGGTGAGGACGAGCTGTATGTGGCTGCACGCGATCATCGCGCGCCCTTGGAGCTGGTGCGCATCGTCGCCCAGCTGGGCAAGCTGCCGGTGCCGAACTTCTCGGCCGGCGGCATCGCCACCCCGGCCGACGCTGCGCTGGTGCGCCAGCTCGGGGCCGAGGCTGTCTTTGTCGGCTCAGGCATCTTCATGAGCGATTCCTACAATTTCGCACCGGCAGCCGAGGCCGAGACACGAGCCCGCGCAATCGTACGCGCGACCACGCACTTCGAGGACGCAGCCGTGCTTGCCGAGTGCAGCGCCGAGTGCTCGGGCGCAATGAAGGGACTCGCGATTGCACACCTGGAAACGGCCGCGCTGATGCAGACGCGGGGCGTCTAGACTTCGCATTGACTCCGCACCATGCAGGTCCTAAGCAGGCGGTTTCTTTCAGAGAGCCGCTTGCCTTCCTTGCCCAAGCTGCCATCCGGGAGGCCTCTTCGCTTTGGCAGATCAGATACCCATTTCGTCCGCAACTCCCGCAGAGACGACACGGGCGCTTCGCATCGGCGTGCTTGCCGTGCAGGGCGACTATGCCGCTCACGCCGCAGCGCTGCGTCGGGCGGCGGCAGCCACAGGCGAGCCGCTCACGCTTCTGCTGATTCGCACGCCGGCCGAGCTAGACGGGATTGATGGCCTGATTATTCCAGGCGGCGAGTCGACCACCTTCCTCAAGTTCCTCGAACGCGACGGCTTCTTGGGCGCGCTGAAGAGCTTCGCGGCTAGCCGGCCTACCTTCGGCACCTGCGCCGGCTCCATCTTGCTGGCAACCGAGGTGCTCCATCCGGCCCAGCCCAGCCTGGAAGTCCTGGACGCGACAATAGAGCGCAATGCCTATGGCCGCCAGAACGACAGCGCCATCCTGCACACCGGCACGGCACTCGGCGGCCCTCCGATCGAGATGGTCTTCATCCGGGCCCCGCGCTTCACCCGTGTCGGTGAAGGAGTTCGCGTGCTGGCCGAGCGCGACGGCTTCCCTGCCCTGGTCGAGCAGGCGCACCTGCTGGCCGCGACGTTCCACCCCGAGCTTTCGGAAGACACACGGATCCATCGTTACTTCCTTGACAAAGTACGTGCCCGTGTTGCATCTGATTAGCTACCGCGTCGCCAGTAAAACGTGACTGCACCCACCGGGAGGCGGGTGCAGTCAGCACACAAAAGCTTTCCTCAGACAACGGGGGTGGCAGCCGTGCTCTTCGCGAGTAAGCTGGTGTTTCAGGGAGCCGGACATGCCCGCCACTTACATCCCACGGACGACGCAAACAGAGCAGGATCGCCGCAATCAGCGGGATGAGCAACGCCGTGACCCGGGCTTTGGCGGTCGTCCGCCACTGCGGAACCGGCCTACCGGTGGTGGCGGTGACGGCGATAACGGCGATGACGGCCTGCGGGGACGCGGCCCACGCGAACTGCTCCAGCGATACCGAATGGGTCTTTCGTTCCTTCTCGCCGGCGATCTCATCTTCTTCCTCTCGCTCGTCAGCGCCTTCTTCGTCAGGCAGAGTACCGGCCACTTCGACGCGGCAGACAATTACATCGCCGACTGGCGTCCGTTTCCGCTACCCGCCGCGCTCTGGTTCGCGACTGGCTTCCTGATTCTCTCCTCAGCCACGATCGAGTACGGGCGGCGGCAGCTGTTTCGTGAGATGGACGTCATCGAGGAGTGGCTGGGCATGGGTCGGCCGATGGCGCGGCGCACCTGGCCCTGGCTCGCAGCCACTGCGGGGCTGGGCGCTGGCTATCTGACCTGCGTATGGCTGACCTGGAGGGAGCTGGCCAGCGAAGGAGTGCGCTTCACTACCAGCCCAGACAGCGCATTCTTCTTCGTGCTGACCGGCAGCCATTCCCTGCATATCCTGGCCGGGCTGCTGCTGCTTGCCGGCGGCACATTTGGCCTATATCGGCTGCGCCGGGTCGAGCAGCGCCAGGTGTTGGTCGACTGCATCGCCTGGTTCTGGCATGCCATGGGCTTCTTCTGGCTGCTCCTGTTCGGGATGCTCGCCTACTCGCGCTAGAGTTTCGCGCGCAATCCAAGTACTTGCTCCCGCCCGCCTGATCCGCCGCCGACGAAATGCACAATCTCGAGCCGATCTCCCGTCTTGACCGGTGTGCTCGCCCAGTCAGCGCGCGAAACGATCGCACCGTTCTGCTCGAGTGCGACCCGTTCGGCCTGCATGGCAAGTGCCGTCACCAGATCGGCGACCGTGCTTCCCTGCTGTAGTACTTCCAGCTCGCGGAGCTGTCCGTTGATGGTGAGCTGCATGGACCCAGCCTAGCAAAACCGACATGTCTTCATGGCGGCAAGCACGACGCGAACACCGTGCAAGGCGGTTGGTCATTCGGACCGCTGAGCTTCAACCCCTGTCTTGCCACCGTCCAAGCAAGCTCATTGGGAGCGGCATGGCTGCGGTGAACATGCTCACCGCGACCTTGTTCCAGCACCGGTCTGCCGCAGCTACGGCAAAGCCTTCGCAGAGAAGAAGAATCCCCTTACCGCATCCCAGATCCCGGCGAAGGACCTTGGCCTGTTCAGCCGACTCGCGGAAGAGCACGCCTGGGCAAACCCAATCACGCAAACGCTCCAGCAGTTAGTGCAAAATCGATAGTTGTTCGTTAAGGTGCTCCTCGTGATCTGCCCGGGCTTGGGCGCCGCTCGGGGCAGCGCGCTTCAAAGACCTGGAACGCGGATATGACTTCTAACGCGTGGTGGAGAATCGCTCCTCTACGACTCAGCTCCTGAGAGAACGCTCCCGACTTGATCAGTTCCGCAGCATCACCACCGAGCCGTCGAAGTCAAAGCTGAAGTCCATCTCCGACACCCCGGACTGCTCCATGGTCGTACGCAGACGTTTGCGATCCGGGGTCTGAAGCAGCAGAAACCCGCACCCGCCGGCGCCTACCAACTTGCCCCCGGTCGCGCCACCCTGACCCCGCGCCAGATCGTAAAGCTCGTCGATCCGGCTGCTGCTCATGCCCTGGCTGCGGCCTCGTTTGCGCTGCCAATGGTCGTGCATCACCGCCCCATAGTCGAGTGCATCGCCCGTGGTCAGTACCTGCTCCACCTCATGACCGAGCCGTTTCGCATAGTGGAGATCATCGAGCATCTTCTGATTACGGCACTCGGACTGCGTTTTCTGTTCCTGCAGCAGCGTTGAAGCGGAGCGCGTTGAGCCGACGAAGAAGAGCATCAGGCTTTCTCGAAGCTCGCGCGTGCGCTCCTCCGAGATGGCTAATGGCGAGACACCGACCGAGCCGTCGCGTCGGTACTCCTGGCAGAGCAGACCTCCGTAGGCCGCGATGTACTGGTCCTGCTTGCCGACCGGCTGCGCGAGCCGGTTCATCTCGATCTCGACCGCCTCCTGCGCGAGGACCTCGCTGGCAACGTGCTTCTGCCGGTAGGCATAGAGCGCATGCAGGAGGCTGACCGTGAAAGCGCCCGAGGAGCCAAGCCCTGTGCCTGCCGGAACATCCGCGACGCTGGTCAACTCGATACGATCCTCGATGCCGTGCATTCTAAGGGCTTCACGAAAGATCGGGTGCCGGATCGCATCGACTGAGGAGGCATGCTCCATCTCGGAGTACTTGAGGAAGTAGCCGGGGAAGAACGACCGGCTGGCTGAGATGTAGACGTACTTGTTGATGGCAGCCGAAATGACGAAGCCGCCGAACTCGCGATAGTAGGACGGAAGGTCGGTGCCGCCGCCACCCAGCGAGATCCGCAACGGCGTTTTCACGATGATCATGGCTGTGCCGCCTGTGCGCCGGCAGCCGCCCGCAGCAGCGCATCCGTTTCGGCCAGACCGGCCGGCGAGCCGATCTCGTAGAAGCGTTCTTTCACCTCAAAACCGGCAACACGATCCTCTTGCAGCAGCGCCGGGAACACATCGGCCAGGTCGAAGCGCACGTTCTCGGGCCATTGCTCGAAGACGCGGCTGCGGAAGCAGCTCAGGCCATAGTCGATGTGGCGCATCTGGGGCTTTTGAGACTGTTTGCTGTAGCTCAGGAGTCGCGCGCCGTCGAAGTGCACGTTGCTCTGGTCCCAACAGTTCTCGTTGCGGTACACCGTCATCAGCGCATCCCGGCCTGAGCGTAGAAAGGCTTCCCAGACGGGCGCAAACGGGGCTGGGAGGTAGCTATCGCCATACATCACCAGGAACCGCGCTCCAAGCAGCGGAAGCGCATTGCGCAGAGCACCGCCGGTGCCCAGTGCAGCTTCGCCGTCGGGCGAGTACTCGATCTCGCAGCCCCATGCGGAACCATCACCGGCATACTCGCGCAGCTGATCGCTGAAGTGCCCGCAGCAGATCACGATCCGGCGAAAGCCCTGTTCGGCAAGAAGACGCAGTTGGTGGTCGAGAAAAGGCCGGTCTGCTACGGCCAGCATGGATTTCGCTGTCGAGAGGGTGAGCGGCCGCATCCGGGTGGCCAGACCGCCGGCCAGCAGTGCGACTTTCGGGACCTCCACGATGAGATTCTGGATCAGCTTCGGCTCAGGCATACAGTACCCGCTCTTCCTGACGCATCGAGTCGAGAGCTGCCCGGATCGCTTCACGGCTGGTCCAGCGCGAAGCCCATCCGAGCGCTCGCATCCGCTCACTCTTCAATCGAACAACTGGAACATCGCCCTTCCATCCACGCGAGCCACCAGTGAACTCATAGACCGGCGTGTGCCCGAGGCCGAGGCAGTGCACCGCTTCATCGGCGATCTCGGCGACGGTGATGGCGTCCTGCGTCGAAACGTTGAAGACCTGGTAATCGTCCGGACAGGCATCGAGCGTGAGCAGGACCGCCGCGATAACATCCAGCACGTGGATGTAGGATTTACTCTGCTGGCCATCGCCCAGTATGCGAAGAGTGCGCGAGTCGGCCGTTAGCCGGCGAAGGAAGTCGAAACCCACGCCATGGGTCTGGCGTGGACCGACGACATTCGCGAAACGGAAGGCGCGGGCTCGCAGCCCGAACATGGCGCAGTAGCCGGCAATCAGCGCTTCGCCGGCGAGCTTGCTTGCGCCATAGGTTGAAACGGGCCGGAACGGGCCGTCATCCTCGCCGACCGGCTCCGGGCTCAGCTCGCCGTAGACACCGCTGCCAGAGGCGTAGAGCAGCTGCCTGACCCCGGCGCGGCGCATCGCTTCGACGACATTGTTGGTCAGCAGCGTGCCTTGGTAGAAGTCGATCTCCGGCTCGTTAGCGGCCCGGGCGATGTCAGGGTTCGACGCCAGGTGAATAACAACATCCTGGCCCTCCATGGCCGCAGTGAGACGTGGCAGATCGGCGACATCGGCGCGCACGACCGAGAAGCGAGTGTCAGCCAGGTGCTGCTCGTAGTGCCAGGACCGCCCGGAGGAGAAGTTGTCGTAAATGGTCACCCGGTCGGCCAGCCCACGCCGTTCTAAGAGCTTGTCAGCGAAGTGACTGCCGATGAAGCCTGCACCGCCCACGATAAGGAAGTTCCGGCTTTGCAGCACCGGCCTCGCCTCATTTGGAAATGAAACCAAGTTCATGGCGGACCCTCCCCTGGCAAACCCTCAGCTCACGGCCAAAGGGCTCAAATGGCGCAAGGTAATCCCCTCCTTGCGCTGGCTCCTGCACATCTTGAATGTGATTGTGAAAGGAGCATAACGCGCCCGCAGAAAGATCAGGTATGAATTATTTTCCCATCCTTTGACTTAGGTAATGTTTGCGGCAGCTTCCTGCTTCTCCATTCTGCGGTGGGCTCATAAAGTCCTCTCAGCTTCCAGCAAACATACTTTTCTCCTTCTTGAGGCAGAGATGAATCTGTGCAGTGACCTGCAAGTGAAACTGTTTTGCGATGCGGCAGACATCGAGAGTCTGCTTACCATGTACAGCAAGCCTTATATCAAAGGCTTTACGACCAACCCGACGCTGATGCGAAAAGCCGGTGTTAAGGATTTCGAAGCGTTCGCCCATGCAGTCCTTGCTGCCATTCCCGACCTTCCGGTTTCCTTCGAGGTGTTTGCGGATGATGAAGTTTCCATGGAGATGCAAGCGCGACAAATTGCATCATGGGGCAGCAATGTGTATGTAAAAATTCCCATAACCAATACCCAGGGTTTCTCGACCATGCCGCTGGTCCGGCGGCTCTCGCGGGATGGTATCGCGGTGAACGTGACCGCGCTGATGACCCTGGAGCAGGTCGGCCGGGTTGCGGCGGCACTGGACCCGAGGACCCCGGCGATCGTCTCAGTTTTTGCGGGGCGGATTGCGGACACAGGAGTGGATCCGGTACCGGTCATGCGCCGTGCCATCGAGCTGCTTGCCGAGCGGCCGTTAGCCGAGCTGCTCTGGGCCAGTTCCCGGGAGCTGCTCAACATCTTCCATGCCGAGGAGTCCGGGACGCACATCATCACGGCTACCCCGGAGATCCTGGGCAAGCTGGCGCTGCTCGGCAAGGACCTCACGCAGTTTTCGCTCGAGACAGTTCGCATGTTGTACGGCGATGCCGTGCAGGCCGGCTTCTCGCTGGCGCCCAGGACCCCGCGGCTCCCGCTGCCGCTTCCGGACCTTTCGCGGGTGCAGCGCGTGATCGCCGCGTCCTGAACGGCTTGTCAGCTCTGGGAGAGCGGGGCACAAAGGATCGCTCTCGCCGCCTCCGTCAGTGAGGCGGCGTAGACGTCGACCGTCCCTAGCAGGGGCTCGTCACGCTCCTGCCCGGTGCGGATCCAGGCGGTGCGGCAGCCTGCAGCCCGGCCGCACTCCATGTCTGTCGCCCGATCACCTACCATCCAGCAGGCGGTCAGCTCCAAACCACGCAGGAGGGCAGCCTGCTTCAGAAAGTAAGGACTGGGTTTGCGGCAGGCGCACGGGCCGGAAAAGCGAGGATGGTGCGTGCAGTAGAAAGCGTCGTCCAGCGTCACGCCGCCGGATCGCAGGTGCGCCACAAGCATCCCGTGGATGGCATCGAGCGCCTGCCGGTTGGACTTGCCATTCACAATGTTTGGCTGGTTGGAGACCAGGAAGAGGCGAAAGCCTGCCGCGCAGAGCTCGCGAAGAGCAGGGAGTACTCCGGGCACGGGCATGAACTCGTGCGGCCATCGCGGCGACTCCCACGCTCCTGTGTCCGGATAGAAGACGTTCCGGTTCAACACACCATCACGATCGAGAAAGACCGCACGCATGCAGTCTAGAGCGCTGGCTGCCATGCAACAGGGGCCAGAGCAGCACTCTCCCACTTCATCTCTCGGGCACGCAGCGCGGGATGCGAAACAAGCAGGTGCCAGACGACAGCCTGAAACGACTCAGCATGCGCGGTGACCGTGTCGGCCGAGAGCGTAGGGATGACAACCACCTCGTCACCAACCTCCGCGGTAAAACCGCCATCACGACCGACCACGCCGAGAATGCGCGCGCCGACCTCACGGGCGAGGCGAAGACTGTTGACCAGGTTCATGCTGATGTTGCGCTCGATAGATCCGCCGCCAACCGAAAACACGAAAAGCGCGTCCGCAGGGGAAAACCGGCTACCCCGGAGCCAGTTCGCGTAGCAGCTGTCCCAGCCATCGTCGTTGATGCGGGCGGTCAGCTCGGAGACATTGTCGGAGGGAGCATAACACTCGAAGCCGGCGATCTTGCGGAAGTCGTTTACGGCGTGGCCTGCATGACCTGCGCCGCCGCCGACGCCGAGGAAAAAGAGTCGGCCGCCGCAGGCGCGGACCTCGGTCAGTATCCGGAGCATGCTCTCGAGCTGAGCCGGCTGGATGCTCGCAGCGATGGTACAGACCTCTTGCAGATAGCGCAGGGTGTAGTCGTTCATGGGATGGTTTCCTCGGGTGTTTGCCCACCTATCGGCGTCGCGAGGATTCGCTTCAGAGCGTCGGAAAACTTTTCCCATTTTGGGATGGACCGAAGGGTAGAAGCGAAAAGCGGATTCTTGCTGCGCTCAGGAGTATGCCGCTATGGCTGGCGGCTTGGCCGGTGCATGAACGGTGATTTGCTACCTGCGGGTTGTGAGCATGCCGAAATGCCGGCGATCAGCGAACAGCTTCTCCAGCCGGCTGCGGTGGAGCCGAGATCATCAGTGCGGAGATGCTATGGCGGCGTGCGTACATGGCAAGTGCGGCCCCGGCGGCGACGCTGCCCAGGCTGGCTACCTGCGCGTTCGTCATGCCCCAGTAAACGGGCGGATTGATGCGGATGAACTCGACCAGAAAGCGCGCGATGCCGGTCAGCATGAGGTACTCGCCCGTGAGCTGGCCGGCGTGAAGCAGGATGCCGCGCGCAGGTACGCTGCGGCGCCAGAGAAAGACCGTAATTGCTACGGCCACGAGGAACTCGTAAAGCGGCGTGGGGTGCACGGGGTAGTCGACCGGAACGGTGCCGTGCGGAAAGCTCATGGCCCAGGGCAGGCTGCTGGCCTTGCCGTAATCGCCGTCGCCCGAGAGGAAGCAGCCAATGCGCCCGATGCCGTAGCCAAGCGCTGCCGACGGAGCACACAGGTCAAGCATGGTCAGCGAGCGTAGCCGCGCACCGCGCGCTTGCAGTAGCAACGCTCCGATGCCGCCCACGAGGCCGCCAAACCAGGCGAGGCCGGCGCGATCGATCAGGAGCGCAGGGTCAGCAATCAGAGCAGCGGGATCCTGCAGTACATGCCAGAGCTTGGCTCCGAGGACGCCGGCAATGGTTGCGATGGAGATGATTCCGACTGCATCGGCGTCAAGCCGGTAGCGGCGCAGGTTGAGCTGGAGAATCAGTCCGGCACAAAGCGCTGCGGTGGCGAGCATGAGGCCAAAGGTCGGCAGCTCGAATCGCCAGATGTGAAGGAATGGCAGCATAAGGTTCTCTCGAAGTATAGCCGTCACCTTCGGGGCTTCGGCGCATGCTCCCGTGCCACTCCCCTCAAGCACAGTCAGCAGCCAGGCCGATCAAGATCTGCAGGCGTGTCATTATGCTGAGAACGGCCTGACCGGGCGAGTTCCACGCTGGACAGCAAAGCGCGCATGACATCGACTGAACAACTTACAGTTTTGTACACGCGGACAGAGATCCAGGCGCGCGTCGCTGAGTTGGGCGCGGCCATCTCGCGCGATTTCCTGGGCGAACGGCTGGTGCTCATCGGCGTGCTCAAGGGCGCGGCGATCTTCCTCGCAGACCTCGCCCGCCACATCGAGGCAGACTGCACCTTCGACTTCGTTTCCGTTTCAAGCTACGGCAAGGGCACCACGTCAAGCGGACAGGTCAAGCTCATCAAGGACCTGGACGAGGCGATAGAGGCCAGGAACGTCATTCTGGTCGAAGATATCCTGGATACCGGGCTTACGCTGTCCTTCCTGCGCAAAATCCTGCTGCAGCACCACCCGCGCTCGCTGCGCCTGGCCGCTTTGCTCGACAAGCCGAGCCGCCGCAAGCAGCCGATCGAGGCCGATTATGTCGGCTTTCGGATCCCCGACCACTTCGTGGTCGGCTACGGCATGGACTTTAACGAGCGCTACCGCAACCTGCCTGACGTTTGCCTGCTGCCGGAGACGACACAGACGCCAACGCATGCAAGTTAATGCCGCTGCACCGCTTTCGGCCGCTCCGCTGATGAGGCTCTGGCAAAGTATGCGCATAGAACGTCACCCTGGCTATACCAGGACAGCCTATCCAGACCGTCCCGAAAGGAAGCGATGATGTACTACGACGCAGCAACCGCCTCGAGTCCAGGCGAAGCGTCTGCTCCCGAGCCCTCCGACCTGCCAGCGCGGGTGCGAACACTGTTTCCTACCGTCGAGGTGCTTGCGCGGCTGCTCGATCACACCCTTTTGAAGCCGGAGGCGACGGAGGCGCAGGTACAAAGGCTTGCCGAGGAAGCCGCCGAGCACCACTTTGCCTGCGCCATGGTCAACCCGGCCTGGGTGCCTACGGCAGCCCGGGAGTTGGCCGGTACAGGCGTGCGTGTCGGCACCGTAATCGGTTTCCCGCTGGGTGCCTCGCTGTCGGTGACCAAACGCGCCGAGGCGCGAGCTGCCGCAGAGGCCGGCGCGCTCGACCTGGACATGGTTCTGCAGATCGGCGCGCTGCGCTCCGGGCTGCTGGCCGCGGTTGAGGCAGATATCCGGGGTGTTGCCGAGGTGGCGCACGGCGAGGGCGCGATCCTAAAGGTGATCCTAGAGACAGCCCTGCTGCAGGATGAGGAAAAGCGTACTGCCGCGGAGCTTTCGCTCCAAGCAGGGGCAGATTTCGTCAAAACCAGCACCGGCTTCTCGACAGGCGGGGCGACTGCGGCGGACATCCGCCTCCTGCGCGGGGTGGTCGGCGAACGCTGTGGCGTGAAAGCGTCGGGTGGCATCCGCACCCTGGCCGACGCGGTACGGATGGTTGAAGCAGGAGCGAACCGCGTCGGCGCAAGCGCCTCGGTGGCGATCGTCACTGCCTACCGGGCACTGCCAGGGGCCTAGAGCCGGGTGTGACAGCAGCAGCAACTGTTTTGCAGGGACCGACATACTTTCTCGCGCAGGAGAGCATGGAGGGCCTGAGTGGACTGAAATGCATGCCTGCGCTCATCGGGCTATCATGCTAGGTTCGTACGGATGCCGCCTGACAGGCGGTAAACCGGACAGGCGAGGAGAGGAGTGAGCGCAGCCGAACACAACCCGACCGGCCAGCCGCCCAGTTGCGACGCGTCCGAGCAGGCCGGAAGCGCGCCTGAGAACGCAACCGGAAGCGCTCCCGGGAATACTGCTGCGAGTACTGCGGGGATACCTGAGGCCGCGCCGCTCTCGGCGAGGCCTCCCGCAACCACCGAGTTCCTTATACGGCTCGCCGAAACGCTCACCACAACGCTCGACCTGCGAACCCTGCTCAAACAGACCGCCGAGCTGGTGCGAGCGGTGCTTGACTTTCGCATCTTCGCTATCTTCCTGATCAACGACCGCACCGGCGACCTGCGGATGCGCTTCCAGCTTGGCCATTTCCCTGAGGCCGAGCGGGTGCGGCTGCGAGTCGGTCAGGGTATTGTCGGCAAGGTGGCAGAGGCACGCCAGGCGATGCTGGTGAACGATGTCAGCCGCTCGGCGGACTACATCGAGGTCAATCCACACGTCTGCTCCGAGCTCGCCGTGCCATTAATCGTGAAGGACCGGCTAATCGGCGTGATCGATATTGAGAGCGAGCAGCTCAATTACTTTCGGCCGGAGCACCTGCACCTGTTGACGCTGACTGCCTCGCGCATCTCGCAGGCGATCGAGAACGCGCGGCTTTACTCCCGCGTGGCGCGCCAGGCGCAGACGCTTCGGGTGCTGAATGACATAGCGCGCGAGTTCACCTCGATCCTCGATGTAAACACGCTGTTTGCGCGCATCGGCGAGCTGCTGCGGCGCCTGCTGGATTTTCAGTTCTTCACCATCTGGATCATCAACGAGAACGACGGCGTGCTCGAAAGCCGGTTCTCGACGCGATTCAGCGAGCCGGTCGAGGTGCACGAGCGGCTGCCGGTCAACCGCGGCCTGGTCGGCGAGGCGATCGAGCATGGCCGGCTGGTGCACGCTCCCGATGTGCGCAAAGATCCGCGCTACTACATGCAGAACAAGGAGACGCGCTCTGAGCTGATCGTTCCGCTGATCTACAAGAACACGGTCATCGGCGTACTCGACCTGGAACACACGCGCTCCAACTACTTCAACGAAGACCACGAGCGAACGCTGAGCACGCTCGCCTCACAGATCGCGATCTCCATTGAAAACGCGCGCCTGTACCAGCGTGTGGCGCAACAGGAGCAGCGGCTGGAGCACGACCTGGAAATGGCGCGCGAGGTGCAGCTGCGTTTGTTGCCGCACCGCTCGCCCGAGCATGAACACGCAGAGTTCGCGGCGCGCTTCTCACCAGCGCGCGCCATCGGCGGCGACCTCTACGACTTTCTACGCTACGGCCAGAGCAGCTCGGCGCTGGCGCTGGGCGATGTGAGCGGCAAGGCTGCGCCGGCCGCACTCTACGCCGCGCTGGTGAGCGGCATCATGCGCTCAGCCGGCAGCGCGCACCTGGCGCCCGCGGAGATGCTCGCCCTGCTGAACGACTCGCTCCAGGAGCGGCATGTCTCCGCGCAGTACGTGGCCATGGTGTATGCGGTGTGGAACGACGAGAACATGACCCTGCAGATCGCGAACGCCGGGGCGACCCAGCCGCTCTTCTACCGTGCCCGGCCCGATGGCGGCACCATCGACGTGGTACAGGCGGAGGGCTTTCCGTTAGGCCTTTTTCCGAACGTGCGTTACGAGGAGATTTCGCTGGCGACCCGGCCCGGCGATGCGCTGGTTTTTCTCAGTGACGGCATCACCGACGCACAGAACGCGGAGGGCGAGATGTTTGGGCTGGAGCGCGTAATCGAGCTGGTGCGCCGGCACTGCAAAGCGCCGGCAACGGAGCTGGCCGCGACAATCCTTTCCGCGGTGAGCGCGTTCCAGGGCGAGGCCGAGCGGTTCGATGATGAGACAGTGGTGGTGCTGCGGGTGCGGTAAAGACGCGCGCTACACCAAGAGGCCATGCCAGGTCACTGTTCGTTACCATGGCAGGGATGGCACACGACCTTTCCTCCCTTTCAGGCGAGTCCTCTTCCACCTCGCAGACCCGGCTCATCACACCCGCACACGGGATCGGCGGCAGTGTGCAGCTGCCCGGCGATAAGAGCATTTCTCACCGCTACGCCCTGCTCTCGGCGCTTGCCGAGGGAACGAGCCAGCTGTCGAACTTCTCGACCGGCGCGGATCCCTGGAGCTCGCTCGGCTGCGGTGAGGCGCTGGGCGCGGCGGTGGTGAAGCGCGAAGATGGCGTGGTCGAGGTGACAGGCACTGGCGGCAGCTTTCGCGAGCCATCGGCGGCGCTTGACTGCGGCAACTCAGGCTCAACGATGCGCATGCTGGCCGGGCTTCTGGCGCCGCAGCAGGGCCGGTTCACATTGATCGGCGACGCATCGCTGACGCGGAGGCCGATGGAAAGAGTACGCAGGCCGCTCAGTGCGATGGGTGCTTCCATCACGCTCGAAGACGGCCACGCACCGATGGTGATTGGAGGCCGGCCCCTGCGTGCGACCGACTACACCACCCCGACGCCGAGCGCTCAAGTAAAAACAGCCGTCCTCTTTGCGGGGTTACAGGCGGAAGGGCTCACAACCGTGAACGAGGCCGTGCGGACCCGCGACCACAGCGAGCTCGCACTGACCGCGTTCGGTGCTGAGATCGATCGGACGCTCACGAGCGTGTCCATCCGCGGCGGCCAGCGGCTATCGGCCATCAACGCGACTGTGCCCGGCGATCTCTCCTCTGCTGCATTCTTTCTATGCGCGACGCTGCTCTTTCCCGGCTCCTCGCTGGTCTTCGATCAGCTCAGCATGAATCCGACACGCGCCACCCTGCTGGACGTGTGTACCGCGTTGGGCGGACGGTTCAGCGTGCTTAACCTCGAGGAGCAGCACGGCGAACTCGTCGGGACAGTGCAGATGCACGCCCCCGATGGACCGATGCGCGGCACGGTAATCTCGGGCGCGCTTTCAGCGCAGATCATCGACGAGCTGCCGGTGCTGGCTGCGATCGCCCCTTACACAGAGAGTGGCATCCGCATCCGCGACGCAAAGGAGCTGCGCGTGAAAGAGTCGGATCGCATCGCGCTGGTCGCCAGAAACCTGCGCGCCATGGGCGCCGAGGTGGAGGAGTTTGAGGATGGGCTGGACGTTCCCGGCGGGCAGCAGCTGCACGGCGCCGAGATCGACTCAGGCGGCGACCACCGGATAGCCATGGCGTTTTCTGTGGCGGGCCTGCGCGCGTCCGGCGACACACTGATCGTAGGCGCAGAGTCGGCAGCAATCTCGTTTCCGGAGTTCTTCACCCTGCTGGATGGCGTGGCACAGCGGTAGACCTCTTTGCCGGGCAGGATCACGAACTGCTGTCGAGTAGATAGGCGACGTTGCGGGCAGTCCCGAGCGCCCAGGCGCTGCCGGCCAGCCAGGAAAGTACCAACGTGCCGCTACTGATAGCGGCCATCAGCCACCAGATCGGGTGCGTTGCCGCCGTGAAGGAGATTCCCATGGCGCGGCTCGCACTGATGACGGTACCCGCCACAGCCACGCCGAGCGCCGCGCCCACCTGGCGGCTGGTAGACGCAATCGCAGCTGCTACCCCGGCCTGCGCCAGCGGCATACCGGAAACAGCGGTATTCGTGATGGCAGGGTTGATCATGCCGAGGCCCAGCCCGAAAAGAACGTAGGAGATCATGAGCACCCCAAGTGGCGTACCGGCAGAGAGTCGGGTAAGAAGCAGCGTACTGAGCAGAAAGCCGGTACCCGAAAGTAGCAGCGACGGCCTTGCACCGTACCTTGCCACCAGGCGGCCGGACAGTGGCGCGCAAAGAGTCAACATAAGCGCCAGCGGCAGCGTACACAAGCCGGTGTGGAAGGCTGACAGGCCGCGCACCTGCTCAAGGTAGAGTGCGTTTACGAAGAGAAAGGACGCGAACGAGGCGAACGCGCATACGGCCATGATCGTCGCGCTTGAGAAAGGCACGCTCCGGAAGAAACGCAGGTCCAGAAGCGGCTCCTTGTGGCGAGGCTCGTACAGCAGAAAGCTCACCAGGGCTGCCGCGGCCACAGCGAACAAACCGAGGATCCGGACGGACGCCCAGCCGGCATGCGGCCCCTCGATTACCCCGTACGTAAGCGATGCGAGGGTAATAAAAACAAGCGTCTGCCCGACAGGGTCGAAAGTGCGAGCGCGCGCTGCTTTTGACTCAGGGACAAACAAGCCTGCCAGCGTGATTGCGAGCACCCCGATGGGTAGATTGATCCAGAAGATTGAGCGCCAGCCGATCGTCTGCGTAAGAATGCCGCCAAGAACCGGACCGATCGCCAGCGAGAGACCCGCGACCGCACCCCACACGCCGGTCGCGCGCGCACGAGCTTTCGGTTCCCGGAAGGCATTCGCAATAATGGACAGGGCCACAGGGTTGAGCATGGAAGCGCCTAAACCCTGCAAGGCGCGAAAACCTACCAGCGCGCCCAGTGTCGGCGCGACGCTGCACAGCAGCGAGCTGACCGTAAATACGGTCAGGCCGATCTGAAAGAAGCGCCGGCGTCCGAACCGGTCTGACATGGAGCCTGCAAACATCAGCAGGCTTGCGACTACGAGCGTGTACGCGTCGAGGATCCATTGCAGTCCGGAAAGCGACGCACGGAGGTCGCGCTGGATCGCCGGCAGAGCGACATTGACGATCGTGATGTCCATGCCGACCACGAGCAGGCTCATGCAGCAGATCGCGAGGATCACGTTCGGATGGGTGTGTTTTCCAGCAGCAGGCGCCGAGATTTTGCTCATGCCCGTTACGGTCGGAGTCGTGGGCATCGGGGCTCCCTTCGATCTTTGTGCATGCAGCCTCGCCGCACTTCCTCGTTCCTCCACTGCTGCCTACTCTGCTGTGAGCTTGGCAACAGGTCGAGGAGCAGTGGCGCGGAAATGGCATCGTTGCAAACGTCATTGCCGCGGAGGGCGCTACAGTGGGAAGCTACCGCACACGTAGTGGGCCGAAAACTGGTCAAAACGGATTAAGCTGCCTTCCGGTAGCTCCGTTCCAGGCTAAGTTGCTGATCAAAGTTGAAATGGGCTCACAATCGGTCACTTCTGTGGATTCGGCGCCGATTGTGGCACAGGCACCGGAAGCGGCCTTCCGTCCGGTCCGAGACCTTCAACGGGGCTGCCGCCGGGCTGACCCGGTGTCGGCAGCTCGGGCGTCGGTTTGTCCTGCTGCGAGGCAGGTTCAAGCCCCGGGATGGTTGGCGTCTGGGTGACAACGCCGGTCACGGCATCGGCGAGGCTGATGCCGTACTTGTCCAGCGTGCTGGCCAGGATGTTGTCGAGCTGGGCGCGGTCCTTCGCGTACGTGGCCCTTGCATTGATGAGGTTGTCTTCGGCAATCGCGAGATTTCGCTCCTGCTGCAGCACATTTGCGGTCGTGGAAGCGCCGAGCTTGAGCTTGCGCTGTTCTGCATCCTGGCTCTGGAAGGCAAACTCGCGCGCTGCCTCTGCCGCCGCAACCTGGGCACGGTCGTTAGTGAGCGCGTACTGCGAGTTGATGACCTGCATACGCACCTGCACGTATAGCTGCTGCAGGCGCATCTGCTCCTGCCGGTACTCCAGCACCGAGCGCGCCTGCTCCGACTGCGCCTGACGGTTCCGGATGGGAATCGAGATGTTGACTCCCGCACCCTTGTTCGGGGCGGAGTTGTTGAAGGTGTTCTGGAAGACACTGCCGTAGCCGATCGCCGGCGCCGCCGGTGTGGTCACGCCGAAGATGCCGCCCTCGTTATAGATCGGGTTGGGCGCGCCGCCAATCGCCGAGCCGCCGTAGAAGGCGAAGGCGTCGACCGTGGGCAGCAGACCGTTTTTCTCTCCGCGCAGTGTGATCTCATCGTTTTTGAGCGCAAGCACGGCCTGTTCAATCTCCGGCCGGTTCGCCTCGGCCTGTCGGACCAGATCATCCGTGGGTGTCTTTTCTTCGGGCGTTTCAGCCAGGTTGACACGGTCTGTCGGGATCACCGGCGCACCCGTGAGAACCGGGTCTTCGAGGTTGCGCGAGATCGCCTGCTTCATCACCAGCTGCTGGTACTCGAGCGTGCTCCTTGCCGAGACCAGCGCCTGCTGGTCGCTGGCGACCGCACTCTGCGCATTAACGACGTCGAGCGGAGCCAGCGTACCGATCTCGAGCTGCCGCTGATCGTCGGCCTGCAGCTGCGTTGACTGATCGAGCGAGCGCTGCTTGGCCTGCACATCCTCGTACGCGCTGACCAGCCCCCAGTAGATGTTCTCGATCTGGTTGACCGTGTAGAGAACCTGCTGGCGGAAGGCTGAGTCGGTGACGCGACGGTTGTTCTTCGCCTGCACGATGAAGCGCCCATTGACGCCGGTGCCGAAGCCCCGCAGCAGGTGCTGGGTCAATGTCAGGTTGAAGGTTCCCTGTGTTTGCGGACTGTAGGCCTGGAACGGATTGTTTTCCGACAGGTATGTGTTGTCCCAGGTGAACTGTGCCAAAGTACCTGTCTCAAAGCCCTGCGAGTAGGTGAAGTTGTATTGATTCAGGTTCTCGTTGAGCACCGGCTCGCCGCCGGCAAAGAGCGGAGTCGCCTGTGGAACTGCCTGCCGCTGGAGTTCGACGGTGCCGGTCACGACAGGGTCGAGTAGCTCGGGCGCAGTGCCACCCTGGTTGGTAGTCAGCGCGAGGCCGGACGCACCGGTCGCGGCGCCCCCGGAGCTGACACTGGTACCGCCCGGGCCACCGCCCGAGGAGAGCGAGCTGGTGGCGCCGCCGATGGTGCCGGTAACCAGGCCGGCATTTACGCCGAGCAACGTGTAGCCGGCGCGGGAGCGCAACAGGTCGGTATCGGCGATATCAAGGTTGTAGCGTTGGATCGCGATATCAAAGTTGTTCTCGAGCGCCAGTACGATCGCGTCGCTCAGACCCAGGTACAGCTTGCCACCGCGAAACAGGTCATTCAACCGTGGCGTGTTGGTGAAGCGGGCCGGGTCGGCGCTGGTCGCGGTGTAGGGGGCGATCGGGTTTGGAAAGTACCCGCGAGGCCTCGTGAAGTCCCGGTTGGTCGGCCGCATAAAGAGCGGCTGCGTAAAATTCGGCTGCGGCTCACCAGGCAGACCCTGGGTGGTCGCGGAGGTCGTTTTGTCGATGCTGGGGCTTGGAGGCGGCGTAGTTCCCTTCTGGCCGGTTCCCGCCGTGTTCTGCGCCGTAAGCACCTGCGGCATCGCCTGCGCCAACAGCATGGTGGCAAGAGCGGCGGCACGTAGCTGTCGGAACGACCGGCTCCCGCTCTCCTGATTGGATCGATTCGCGTCGTCCAGGCCATCCATTCGGCTCAGCCCATTCCACCGACCCGGCTGGTCTGTCTGGTCTGCCTCGTGCTGCCGAGTCATCTGGTCCGCTTCTGTGCTTTGCTGTGCCACGCCTGTCCTGCCCTGGTGCATCCGGTTCCTTTGCTGCGAGCTGAGAAATTGGGTTGACTGGTGGCGCCCGGCTCGCGCGCATGCCATGCACGACCGCTCTTGCATAGCTGCCAAAATGCTCTTGCTGCCCGAGTTCCCGCGAGTATAACCCAGCCAACAGATGCGGCCGCACCCGACAAAGGCTCACAAACCGGCCTGAATCCCGGTCGAGAGATCGCTCTTCCGGGAGCGGCTCGGGTAGGCTCGACGCATGCCTGAGGACAGTTCGCCGGGGGCCTAAAATATGGTCTGGAAGCTTACACTCTGTTACGACGGCTCCCCATTTGCCGGCTGGCAGGTGCAGCCGGGCCGGCCGACTGTGCAGGGAGAGCTGCAGGCGGCCATCTATCGCGTAACCGGGGAACAGACGCTGCCGCAGGGCTCCGGACGCACCGATGCCGGCGTGCATGCGCTCGGCCAGGTGGCGTCCGTGTCACTGCGCGCGCCGATCCCACCGGCCAATCTTGTCCGCGCACTCAACTACACGCTGCCCGCGGCCATCCGCATTCTCGCAGCCGAGTACGCCCCGGCCGGCTTCCATGCCCGACACAGCGCTCGCGCAAAGACCTACGAGTACCGCATCTCGCAGGAGCCGCTCTGTCTGCCTTGGCACGCGCCGTATGTCTGCCGCTACACCTTTCCACTCGACTTCGAGGCGATGCAACAAGGAGCCCGGCTCGTTCTGGGCACGCACGACTTCCGCTCGTTCCAGGCGCACGAGCCGGACGCTTCGGCCCGGGCAGCCGGCGACGCAGCCACATCGACGGTACGCACCGTTATGACCTCCGCATGGACGCAGACAACCGAACAGCAGCTGGTCTACACAGTGCGCGGCTCAGGCTTCCTCCACCATATGGTGCGCAACCTCGTGGGAACTTTTCTCGCGATAGGCCGCGGGCAGATCGCACCCGAGGCCGTGGAGGCGATCCTGGCTGCGCGTGATCGGTCGGCTGCCGGTCCAACCGCCCCAGCCAGCGGACTTTGGCTGCACTCGGTCGAGTATGACCAGCCGGAGAGCAACGCTGCAGCCAGAGGGGAGACCGTCCACTCGCCGATGCTACGCTGAAGCAGCTCATCCCAGGTCCGGTATTTGCGTCCCTGGTGGCTACTCGCCATGCGCGCCCCCAGCTCAGCTTTCGCACAGATCGGGCAGATTGCTTCGCAGCGCGCCGTGCACACAGCGCTCGGATGGCTGCACCTGCACGAGCAGCAAATCATGCGCTGGCAGAGCGAGTCAGTGGCGATACCGGCGCCCCCGTTTGCCGAGGCACCACGGGCTGAGTGGCTCCAGGCGCGGTTCCTAGAGTTGGGCCTCGCGGAGGTCCATATCGATGCGGCCGGCAATGTGCATGGCACGCTCGCCTCGGAAGACGCGCAATTGGGCGCGGGTCATGGCGCCAAAACCGGGTCGGAGTGTCAGCCGCAGGATGGTTTTGCGCCCGATCTCGAGACCGCTGCAGCCCCGGGCCATCCGCCTGGGGCTGTGATTGTCCTTTCGGCGCATCTGGACACTGTCTTTCCCGGGGAGACGCCGCTCGCACCCATGCTGACCGGCACACGGCTTCAAGCGCCTGGAGCCTGCGACAACGGCGCGGGCCTTGCCGCGCTGCTGGCAATCGCCGCAAGTCTGCGGCACGCCGCGATCCAGCCGCCGTGCCGCATCGTCTTCCTTGGCAATGTGGGTGAGGAAGGTGAAGGCGACCTGCGCGGGATGCGCCACCTGTACCAGCACGCGCCATGGCGGGCGGGTATTGTGGCTCACCTGGTGCTGGACGGCGCAGGGCAAACAGTAGCTGTGACCGCCGCGCTCGGCAGCCGGCGCTTCGAAGTGTCGCTCACCGGCGCCGGTGGCCACTCCTGGACCGATGCGGGGAGGCCCAACCCCATCGTCGCTCTGAGCGATGCGATCACAAGGCTCAGTGCTCGCCAGTCCGCCCTGACGTCGCTGCACGAAGGCATGGCGACGAACGGCCGCGCTCCGGTCTCCGTTCAGGATGGCAATGGCGTGCGCTATGCGTCGCGCGGCGCGACACGTAGTACCTGGAGCGTGGGCACGATCGAGGGCGGTTCCGCGGTAAACAGCATACCGGCTTCAGCAACCGGCCGCTTCGACCTTCGATCAACCGACGCTGACGAGCTGCTGCGGCTGGAGGTCGCGCTTCACCGTGCCGTGGAGGACGCGGCGCTGGCCGCCAATGCCGGTGTCCCGCAGGAGTATGCGCTGCATGCCTCGATCCGCAGCATCGGCGACCGCCCCGCCGGAGCGCTGCCGGAAGACGCCCGCATGCTCGCGCTGCTGCGCGCCGTTGATCGGCATCTGGGCCTGCGAACCGAACTGCGCACCGCCTCGACCGACGCGAACATCCCGCTCTCGCTGGGCGTTGAGGCAATCAGCATGGGCGCAGGTGGGGAAGGTGGCGGGATCCACACGACGGCGGAGTGGTTCGATGCGCGCGGACGGGATCTCGGGCTGCGCCGCATCCTGCTGTTGCTGCTCTCACTTGCCGACTGCCACACCGCGGGCGCCTAAGAGAAACTTTCATCTGGAACGGGCAATCCAAACCAGGCCTCCGTACCGCTGTACCTTGAAAAGCATGAGTCAAGACGCGCGAACGTCCCGGCGCACAAGCACGCTCTTCGCGAATGGCCGCATCCTCACCGGCGAAGCGCTGCTTTCGCCCGAGCCGCGCATCGTTTCTGCACTGCTGGTGCGGGATGGTGTGATCGTTGCGTCCGGCAGCGAGGCCGAAGTGCAGCAGGCCGCTGCGAAGGACGCCGAGCCGGTCGAGCAGATTGATCTCCGCGGCGCATTTGCGATGCCGGGCTTCAACGACGCCCACCTGCATCTGGGTGAGGGCGCCCGGCTGGCGCGCGAGGTTAACCTCGCCGGCACACGCACGCTCGCCGAAGCACTGGCCCGCATCGCGGAAGCAGCCGCGCACGCGCCGTCCGGTGCGTGGCTGACCGGCGGTGGCTGGGATGAAACATTTTGGGCCGGCTCCAGGACATCCCCTGCAGCGCTGCCCAGCCGCTACGATCTCGACCAGGCCGCAGGCGGACGCCCTGCCGTCTTCGCGCGTATCGATGTGCATCTCTCAGTGGCGAGCTCAGCCGCGCTCGCAGTCGGAGGGATCACGCGCGCGAGCGTGGCCCCACCAGGCTCAGCAATCGATCGCGACGAGCGTGGGGAGCCGACCGGGATTCTTCGGGAACGCGCCGCGCGTGAGCTGGTGGAGCGCCATATCCCGCTGGCGTCGCTCGGAACACGCATCGAAGCGTTGCGGCAGGTTCTCAGGGACGCGCTTGCGCTCGGCATTACCTCGGTCCAGGACAATTCTATCGATGAGGACTTTACCGCGTTGTGCGCGCTCCACGCGGCCGGCGAGTTGCCTTTGCGCGTCAGCGAGTGGCTTCCCTTCCCCGCCCCAGTCGAGGAACTCCATGAGCGCCGCACGCGAGCGCCGCAGGACCACATGTTGCGCACCGGGATGCTCAAGGCTTTTCTGGACGGCTCGCTCGGTTCCCGCACGGCTTCCCTGCTCGCGCCGTACACCGACGCGCCCGGGACCCGGGGCATTCCGCTCTATGTGCAGGAACAGCTCGAGGCGATGGCGATCGAGCGCGCCCGTGCCGGCTACCAGCTCGGCTTCCATGCGATCGGTGACCACGCACTCGGGATGGCACTGTCGACCTTTGAGGCCGTCCGAAGGGTACTTCCGCAAGCCGGGCGCTTCCGCATCGAACATGCGCAAACGGCGGGCAAGGACGCGTTTGGCCGCGCGCACGCTGCCGGAGCTATCGCCTCCATGCAGCCCTGCCACCTGCTCAGCGACGTGCGCTGGACCCGTGCGCGGCTCGGTGAAGAGCGCGCAAGCCGGGCGCATGCCTGGCGGAGCTTCGCAGCCGCCGGTGTGCCGCTCGCCTTCGGCACGGATTTTCCGGTGGAACCGCTCTCACCCTTTCGCGGCCTTTATGCCGCCGTGACCCGACAGCCCCTGCCCGGTGATGCTGAGCCGTCCGAGCCGAAATCTCTTTCTGGTCGAGAGGCGGCGCAACTTGGAGCCGATCGCGCGGCAGGCTCCGCCTTTTTTCCGGAGGAGCGTATCTCGCTCCCGCGGGCGTTGCACGCCTACACGCAGGGCGCAGCCTATGCCGAAGGCGCAGAAACCTGGAAGGGCATACTCGCGCCCGGCTACGTGGCCGACTTTGTCGTGCTCGACCGAGACCTGCTCGCGCTCACGCATGATGCGGAAGCACTGCTCAGGACCAAGGTGCTGCGGACCGTCGTCGACGGACGGACGGTTTATCTCCCGGCCGCGTCCGCAGCGAGCTAATTCTCGATGCGACCCGCAACGCTCGCGCGCCTGCTCCTGCTGGCAGTGGTGTTCGTCTGGGGCACGACGTTTGTGCTGGTCAAGGCGGCTCTCCAGGATGTCTCGCCGCTACTCTTCAATCTGCTGCGTATGACGCTTGCCGCTGCGGTCCTGCTCGCCGTCTACTGGCGCTCCCTGCTGGGGCTGCCTCGCAGGGCGTGGCGGGTCAGCCTGGTCGCGGGCGTTCTGCTTGCTTCGGGCTATCAGCTGCAAACCGCGGGCCTGCGCCTCACGACGCCATCCAAGTCGGCATTTCTAACCGGTCTGGTGGTCCTGTTTGTGCCGTTCCTGTCGCTTACGCCGCGGCTGCGCACACCCGGCTCGGGACGCCCCGGCGCAGGCGCCTTTCTAGGCGCGGCGCTCGGCTTCGTCGGCCTCGCCTTGCTGGCCATCCCTGCCGGCGAGCCATGGTCGCTCGCCGCTTTCGCATCGATCAGCCGGGGCGACCTGCTGACCGTCGCCTGCGCCTTTGCGTTTGCACTGCACCTGCTCACACTGGCTCACGGCTCGCTCCATGTTCCCTTTCAAGCGCTGGCCACCGTGCAGATCAGCATGGCGGCGGTGGTCATGGCAGTCACACTGCCGCTTTTCGAGCCTCATGCGACATTCCACGCGAGCCCGCGCTTTCTGCTGGCCTGGCTGGTCTCGGCCTTGCTGGCGACGGCGGCAGCCTTTTCGATCCAGAGCTGGGCGCAAAGTCTGCTGCCGGCCAGCCATACCGCGCTCATCTTCTCGCTCGAGCCGGTCTTTGCCGCTGCGACTTCATTCCTTGTGCTCGGAGAGCGGCTGCACGGCCGGGCGCTGGCCGGCGCGGCGCTTGTGCTAGTGGCGATCGTGGCCGCGGAGCTCTTCCCTTCCGGTGGCGTACAGCCCTCAGCGCACGAAGCAGCACCACTCAACTAATAAATTAAGCTTTGCTGAGACTGTTGCCCGGCACAGGCGTCTAACCCGAGGAGACCAGTGTTTGCCCCTGTCCACGCAGGCTCCGGTCGCTGCTCCTTTCGGCGCGCATCAGTACAATGTAGGAGCAGACAAGACAAGCCAAGTGGCCGCGCCTGGGGCGATTCGCCCGTCAGTACGGCGCTTGTGCCCGCCGTTTTCCCCCATTCATGAAAGTTACGAGGGTACACCCGAGATGAACGCTCCGCTCGAACGGTTCCGGATCCGCCGACTGGCATCCGTATTCACAATTCTAGCCACGTTGTCCGCCGGCATTTTGATCGGCTCGGTTGTGGCGCATGGCGTCCATGGGCAGGACAGAGCTGTCGATACTCGAGATGCAACGCCGCTGCACATTCCCGATCCGAAGAGCCTTTCGACCCAGTTTACGCAGATTGCAAAAGAGGTTGGCCCAGCGGTGGTCAACATCAACACGGAAACGCTGCCCAAGGAAGACCGGCAGTCGCGGAACGGCCACAGGCTGCGCCAGCAGCCGCAAGCACCTGAGAACGGACAGGACGGCCAGGGCGGCGATGACGACGACAACGGCGGCGGTGACCAGGGCGACAACGGAGGTCTGCAGGACTTCTTCAACCGCTTCTTTGGCGGTGTTCCGGGCGGACCTGGCGAGGGGCAGGACCAGGAGCGGCGCGCGCTCGGTTCCGGCTTCATCGTGGACCCGCGCGGCTACATCCTGACCAACAATCACGTGGTCGACAAGGCTGACCGCATCTACGTAAAGCTGACAACCGATCCGGAAAATGACCAGGGCCATCGCGCCACCGTCATCGGCGTCGATAAAGATACCGATCTCGCCGTCATCAAAATCGATGTTCCGGGCAAGGCCCTGCCCACCGTCAAGCTCGGCAACTCCGACGGCGCGCAGGTCGGCGACTGGGTCGAGGCGATCGGCTCGCCATTTGATCTATCGCAGACAGTCACGGCAGGCATCATCTCGGCGAAGAACCGCACCATCGACCAGGGCCAGACCGGCCAGTTCCAGCACTTCATTCAGACTGATGCCGCGATCAATCCCGGCAACTCCGGTGGGCCACTGCTCGATATGGCCGGTGAGGTTGTCGGCGTCAACGCGGCTATCATCACGCAGACCAACGGCTACCAGGGTATCGGCTTCGCTATTCCGTCCAATACCGTCATCAACGTCTACAACCAGCTCATCGGGCCGGACCACAAAGTTGTTCGCGGTTCCATCGGGATCTCATTCCAGCCGCTTCTGCCGGCTGCAGTGGCCAAAATGTACGGCGCGAGCAGCGGTGTACTGATCGGCGCTGTGACGCCGGGCGGCCCGGCCGACAAGGCAGGCCTGAAGACAAATGATGTGATCGTCTCGGTCGACGGCACGCCTATTAAGAGCGGCAATGAGCTGGTCGACAACATCTCACCACGCCATCCGGGTTCGTCGGTCACCATCGGGTATCTAAGGAATGGTCAGAAGAGTACCGTTACGGTCGGCATCGCGGACCGGACCAAGACCGTAAGCGCTTTGAGTGCTGACAATGGAGGCCCAGGCAGCGGGCCGGAAGCCCCGACTCCCAGTGCCTCGCAGAGCAAGCTGGGTCTGACCGTTGCGGACCTGCCTTCAAACGCACCCGCCGGCTTCCATGGCGTGATTGTGCAGGAGGTCAAGCCGGGTTCGTTCGCCGATGAGCTCTCGCCGCCAATCGGGCCAGGACTCATCATCGAATCGGTCAACCGCAAGCCGGTCCGCAACAAGGCGGAATACGACGCTATCGTTTCCACCTTGAAGTCGGGCGATGACGTGGTTTTCGAGGTCGCCTTCCCGCGGAGCGGCCGTCAGACGACGCTGACCGGTGGAACGCTGCCGTAACGACAACAGGAGGGGGGATGTGGCCGGTTGCACATCCCCCTTCCTGCATCTTTCGCTGTAGACCAACTTGATACGCAATTACCGATAGTAGAAAACCATTTGCCTTATCTGTTTGCAAATGGGTGGATCACCAGATACCCTCACGGCATAGCAGAACTCCCCTTTCTGAGGTTTGTGCATGGTTGTTCGTTCGACAAAATGTCTGGGACTGGCTCTCCTGCTCGCTGTGACGCCGGCCATCGCCTCCGCCGCGCACCATATCGTCACAACGGCAAGCCATCACAAGAGCAGTCGCGGTCGTCATCACGCTGCCCCGGCGGTCGCTCACTGGACGCCTGGCCAGCGCGAGATCGACCCAGACCGTACCCGCGCTATCCAGACTGCGCTGATTGGAAAGAACTACCTGACCGGCACAGCTTCGGGCGAGTGGGACGCGGAGACGGAAGCCGCGATGCAGAAGTTCCAGGGCGACAATGGCTGGCAGACCAAGCTGATGCCTGACTCGCGCGCTCTGATCAAGCTGGGCCTTGGTCCGAATGGCACCGACGGCGCGGCAGTCGCCGCAGGCAACAACGGCGCGCTCTCGCAATCAACCGGCTCAGACACACTGGCTGCCGTGCACTCAATCCTGAACTAACTTTTGCGGGAAAAGTACCAAGAAGGCCGCCTCCGGGCGGCCTTTCGCATGTTCCCCTCCTTCGCTGCCCTTGCATGTGCGACGTGTCCGTCCCCGCCATAGCCTTTTGGCATCCCATGAAGTCGCCAGCGAAGCCGACGTAGCTTCTCCGTCGAGAGAAGCCTCACTTCCCGAAACTCTCCCTCTACACCGGTACGAAAACGGCTATATAGTTCTGCTGGCTGTAAGCAACAGTCGATACGCGAGGAGACAGACGATGAAGATGGACCCGTATCTGTTTTTCAACGGTCGCTGCGAAGAAGCACTGGCCTTCTATGAACAGTGTCTGAGCGGCACAACCGTGTTCCGGATGCACTACGGCGACGCACCGGACGGGCAGCAAGGAGACCCGGCAATGCGGGACAAGATCATGCACGCCAGCTTCGAATTTGCCGGCGGCCGCATCATGGTCTCGGACGCGCCTCCGGATCGCTATCGCAAGCCTCAGGGCAGCTCCCTCGCGATCCTTGCCGACTCCGTCACTGAAGCAGAGAGAATCTTTACGGCGCTCGGCGAGGGCGGCACCATCCACATGCCACTCCAAGAGACTTTCTGGGCCGATCGCTTTGGCATGCTCTCCGATCGGTTCGACATCGAGTGGATGGTTAGCGCGTCCAAGCCGACGGCATAGCGAGGCCCGGCTACCTACACTCCGGTGCCAGCTGGTCCTTGATCGTCTCCCGGCGCCGGATCAGGCGAGCGCGCTTACCCTCGACCAGCACCTCGGCCGCACGGGAACGAGTATTGTAGTTCGAAGCAAGGGACATGCCGTAGGCGCCGGCGTCGAGGACCGCCAGCAGGTCACCCTGTCTTATCGGCGGTAGTGCTCGATCTCGTGCGAAGAAGTCGCCGCTCTCGCAGACCGGGCCGACCACGTCCACGGGCTCAGGCGCTACATCCCCTTTCGGCGCTGCCACGGGTTCAATCGCGTGGTACGCGCCGTACAGCGACGGCCGGATCAGATCGTTCATGCCGGCATCGGTAATGACGAAACGCTTGCTCCCGTTCTGCTTGGTGTAGACCACCCGAGTGAGCAGCGCGCCGGCCTGAGCGACCAGAAAGCGTCCGGGCTCGAGAAGCAGCTCAGGCTGCAAAGCTCCTTGAAGACTGGCCAGAGCACCCCGAACCAGACCTGCATACGCATGAACGCTCGCCCCGGGATCGGAGGCGTTCTGCGCTTCATACTCGATCCCAAGGCCGCCGCCCAGGTCGATGGAGCGCAGTTCTCGTTCCCCGTCGGCCCACAGCTCCTGCACCAGCGCTGCGACGCGTTCGGCCGCAGCAGCGAAAGGTGCCGGATCGCGAATTTGCGAGCCGATGTGTACGCTCACGCCTGCAGCACGCAGACAGCGCTTGCGGCTACCGGTGCGAGCCTTCCAATACAGAGCGCGGGCCTCCCCGATCTGCACGCCGAACTTGTGCTCGCTCAGCCCGGTCGAGATGTAGGGGTGTGTCTCGGCGAAGACATCCGGGTTGACGCGCAGCGCGAACGGCGCTTTGATTCCGCGACGCGAGGCTCGTTCGGCCAGCAGCTCCAGCTCCTGCTCGCTCTCAACGTTGAAAATCCGGATGCCCGCGCGAAGCGCCAGATCCAGCTCGTCCGCTGTTTTCCCCACGCCCGAGAAGACAACCCGCCCAGCGGCGCGGCGGTCTGCGATAAGAACCCGCTCCAGCTCGCCGCCCGAAACGATATCGAAGCCAGTGCCGCGCCGGGCAAGCAGCTTCAGGATAGCGATCGCGGGATTTGCTTTTACGGAGTAGCAAACAAGGTGTGGCTGCCCGGCAAAGGCCTCGGCAAACATGGCGATGCGCTCAAGTATCGCTTCAGCAGAATAGATGTAAAGTGGGCTCTGGAAGCGCTCTACCAGCTTTCCTAGAGAAAGCGGCCCGCAATGCAGTTCTGCCTTCGGGCGTGGACGATGAAATGGTCGGCTGGAAAGTGGTTTAGAAACAAGCGGCGGGGTCACTCTTCGAGCGTAGCCGCCTCGCCGGGCATTGCCAAGCCCGGTCGAAGGCGCCTCGGTACGCCGCATCAGGATGCCTTCGCCTGAAGCTAGCCCGAGTAGCTGGTGGTCGGGGGTGGTGTGGTGTTCGAGCCGGAGGCGGTTGCGGGTAGCATCCAGTTCTCTTCCGGCATAACAATCCAGAAGACGATATAGGCGATTATGCCCGCGCCGCTCGAGAAAATGGTGATCAGCACCGTAAGCACGCGCACCCAGACCAGATCCCAGTGGTAGTGCTGCGCAAGACCCGCGCAGACGCCGGCGATGGCTCGGTTTGTACGCGGCCTCACGAGACGGGTCACCTCCGCGCCCCATGACCCCTGCAGCGGCGCACCTTGCTGCACTACCTGTTGCCCGGCCAGTACCGCCGCACCACAAGCTGAGCAGAACCGCGCCCCAGCCGCTAACTCACTGCCGCATCGTCCACAGAACATAGATCGATCTCCCTCACGCATCATTGGATACGCGAACGAGCCGGGTACAGTTCCCTGCCGGTCGCTCAGGCTGCCTCATACGGCTTGTGGATCAGCTTGCGCGCTTCCTGACCTTGCACGGTATCGCCGCCCAGATTCACGGCATCCTGATAGCTTTGGCTCGCGCGGGTGTGATCGTGCATGAGGTCAAAGCTTTTGCCGGCAGCAACGAAGCAGCGCTGCTTCAGCTCCGGGCTGGTGCTGGGGATGGTTGCGGCGTTGCGGTAGGCCGCAGCCGCCTGTTCGTACATCTTCTGTCCGCGCAACGTGTCGCCCAGCCCGAAGTAGCCGAGCTCCAGGTGCGCGTTGTGGAAGTAGCCGGGCTGATGCGCCTGGTCGAGCACCCGCTCGTACTTGGCGACTGCCGCTTGCCCTTGCCCTGCATCCTTCAGGAGGTTCGCGACCTCCAGCTGGAAGAGGTAGTCGTGCGGGTACTCCTTCGCGAGACCTTCGGCGATCTTTTCGGCTTCGTCGTACTTCGCCTCTCGGCGTAGAAACAGCATCATGCAGGTGCGTGCCTCGATCGAGGTACGCACGCCCTCCGAGGCTGAGGTACGCAACATGGCCATGCCCTTGTCCTTGTTGCCGGAAATACCCGCAATCCCGATCAGGATGCGGAACGAGAGCGGCAAAGCACCCACGACGTACTGGTAGGTACCGACGACTAAGTTTGCATCCACATAGTTCGGATCATTCCTGAGCACCGCCTCGTCGTCATTCCTTGCGCCGATGGCCAGCTTGAGCGCCGTGGTGAAGCTGCGCTGGACGAGTGCGATGTAGGTCGCCTCAAGTGACCGAGCCCAGCCCCTGGCAAAGAGTGCGTCATTGTTCTTGCTGTTGCGGGCGAGCTGCGCCCCGGCCTGTGAGATCGCCTTTTCGGCCAGCGCATAGATCCGGTCGCGCGCAGCCGTATCTTCGACAACGTTGTGCTTGCCAGTCAGGAAGCCGTCGTTGGCGTAGAAGGTAGTGTCGAGCAGGTCCAGCCGGTTCAGCTCCTTGAAGATCGTTACATTCAGGAGGAAATCCGTTGCCAGCGGGTCGTCCGGGTGCTCGGCAGCAATCTGCTGAAAGGCTTGCAGGGCAGCGTCGTAATCCATGATGTAGAAGTCCTGAAAAGCTGCACGGACCTCCGCGGTCCTGTTCAAGGCCGCTGTGTCAACCATCGATTGCTGATTTTGCGCCTGCGACACGGCGCAGACTGCAAGTGCTGCAGCGCAGGCCGTACCGGCAAGCTGCAGCTTCTTTCCGAAACTCACACAACGCTCCCGGGCGGGGTTCCGCTCTCGATAGTGTGACGGTTCGGAGCGCCCCATAGCTGCACCCGCTCCGTTGGGAAACGGCTCAGGGCTTTTCCGCAGGCTCGTCGAGCCGGAAAAGGTGGTGCAACGGGCCCCGGCCTTTGCCGATCGGGTAGGCTGCACGGAGCGCCGCATGCACATACGCCTTTGCGCCCGCGACAGCCTCATCAAGAGCAAGACCATGCACCAGCCCGCACAGCAGCGCAGAGGAGAAAGCGCAGCCGGTGCCGTGGGTTGAGCTGGTGCGCACCCACTCCCCTGGGAACCAGGTTCCCCGGGGCGCTACGCCCGTGACTGATGGGGCGAGCAGGTAGTCGTCGGGCGTCTCGTCAGCGCCGGCGTGGCCGCCCGTGATAACGACCGCTGGGCCGGCCGCAGGCGCCGCTACAGAGCGCTGGCTGTTCATTCCCTCCCAGATTCCACGTGCCATGGTTTCCACCTGTTCGCGACTAGTTTCTGGCGCCTTGAGTGCTGTTTCCGCCAGGATGGCAGCTTCGTCAAGGTTGGGTGTGATGATGGAGACAAGCGGCAGGAGCCCACGACGCAGCGCAGCAACACCCGGAGTATCCAGCAGCACTGCACCCGAGCTTGAGCGAAGCACCGGGTCGAGCACGACAGGGGTGCCTGGGTGCAGCCTGAGATGGTCGCTGAGCCAGCGTGTTACGGACTCGACGCTCGGTTCTGTCGCCAGCATGCCGATCTTGATCCCGCTGATCTCGAAATCGTCCGCAAGGCACGCGAGGATGTCCGTCACCAGGCTCGGCGAGCAGCTTTCGCTCCGGCGTACTCCCTGGGTCGACTGGACCGTCCATGCCGTCGGGCAGGCGAGTCCGAAGAGCCCCAATGCGGCGAAGACCTTCAGGTCGGCAGTGAAGCCGGCGCCGGAGGAGGGATCAAAACCGGCAATGGTCAGCACAGCGAGCTGCGGCGCGCTTTGGCGGGTATCAGTTGTAAAAAAATCGCTTAGGCCTGGCAAACTTTCCATGGCAACAGCCTACAAGCCGCTGAAGGCAGGAGGAATACCGCCGATAGAAGCAGCATGCGCTACTTAGGAAGGAGTTACACCCTTGACGGAGATCGCACAATTAGGGCAGGTAGATTGCGCATAAGTTGGGGTTCTAAGTAGCTTAAATACTTTGACTTACGCTATTTCATCTGGTTCAATCTCGTTGGAGACATATGACTGGACACCTACCTAAACTGAAGTTCCGCAGCCGCCGGGTCTCGACGTATGCAGGGCTGAGCCTCGCAGGGATCCTCGCGCTGTCCGGCGCGAGCGCAGCCAAGTCCGCAAAGGCGCCGGCCGCCAGTGCACCTGCTCAGCAGCCGGAGTTAAAGAAGCACTGGTATCAGATCGGGCGCGCTTCCTGGTACGGCGGCGGCTTCCAGGGTCACGAGACGGCCAGTGGTGAAAACTACAACATGACTGATCTGACCTGCGCCCACCGGAGCCTGCCGCTTGGTACGCTCGTCCGCGTGACCAACCTGGACAATCACAAATCGGTTGTCGTCCGTGTCACCGATCGCGGGCCCTATCTGGCCAGTCGCGTGATCGATCTCTCCTACGCGGCCGCTCACTTTCTAGGTTTCGATGGCCTGGCCAAGGTGCGGCTCGATGTTCTGAATCATGAAACAGAGCTTGCCGCCGTCCAGCTGCCGCTGCCCACCATGGGCCGCTAACGCTGGTCCACGGTAATCGCGCACTCAGGGAGGCAAGCGAGCGTCTGATCCTCGCTCTGGACCTGCCTTCCGCAGCAGCCTGCTTCGACCTTCTCCGGTCTGTTCAGGAGCAGGCACCTGTTCCAGTCCGCTGGGTGAAAGTCGGTCTGGAGCTCTTTCTATCGGAAGGTCCCCCACTGGTACGTCGGTTACGTGAAGAGAACCTCGACATCTTCCTGGATCTGAAGCTTCACGATATCCCTAACACAGTCGCGCGCGCGATTCAGGCAGTGCTGCCTTTGCAGCCGGGGATGCTCACAGTGCACGCCAGTGGCGGCCCGGCGATGCTGCGCACCGCGCAGCACGCCGTGACAGGCGCGCCGACGCGCCTGCTGGCGGTGACAGTGCTGACCAGCATGGACGGAGAGCAGCTGGCGGCGACGGGCGTGGACATTCCAACAGCGCTCCAGGTGGAGCGGCTCGCGGGCTTGGCGCAGGCAAGTGGGATACCGGGCCTAGTCTCCTCGGCGCACGAGGTCGCCCGGCTCCGGCAGCTCCACCCCGAAGCTCACCTTGTAACTCCTGGGATTCGGCCCCTGAACACCACGGCTCATGACCAACACCGGGTCAGCACGCCCGCACAGGCCTTGCGAGACGGTGCAGACCAGCTGGTAATCGGCCGCCCAATCACCGAGGCTGCCGACCCTCGCGCGACATACCACTCCGTCCTCGAGGAGATGGCCGCAGAAATTTCCCACTAACGAAGAGGAGGCCCGGCTCATCCCGAGCCGGGCCTCCTTCTACTTTCTTGAAGCGCTACCTACAGCTTCTCGTGGAACTCGCACGCGGAGCAAGAGATATAAACACCGCCGGGTGTTCCCCGTTCGCGGTCCTTTACTCGCTTCACAATACGCGTCGGCTTGCTGCACTTCGGGCAGTCGGTGCTCTTGGTCGTATCCATTACCTTCTTGCGGTCAGCTGTCTTTGCGATCTTTGCCATACTGGTATTGCTCCTCAGGGTCGTGTGCGCCGCTGTCGTCAAGCGCTCAACCAATCAAATGCTAATGGGAGCCCTGCCGGTAAATACGAACGCGTCCCATGAGTTTACACGATGCGACTCGCCCGAAAGGCTCTCCTAATTGCTCGGAGCGTGACCGGTGCTGGTCGGAAACTGAACCGGTCCATTCTGCTGCTGATTTGTATCCTTGTCAGCCGGAAGGGTCTCGCCGGGCTTGCGAAGTGTCGGCGGCGTTGTGGGAGACGCATTCTGCGCGACCCGGTCCGCTTCGGTCTGATCGCCGAGCTTGACAACCCGTTCGTTCGTCTGCTGCCCCTGCTCAGTCTCCCAGTAGTCGCCTACCTCGTTCGCGGTGCGGATCACCGGGCTGGTGCCGACCGCGGCTTCCTCCACCTTGGTGACACGGCCATGCTGCAGACGAACAAACTCGGTCTTCTCCGGCGGTACGCCGTAGATCCACTCCTCAAACGGCCTGCCCTGGTCGGTCTCCCGCACCTTCTGCGCCGGCGCGCCGACTGCGTGCAGCACCATGTCGCTATCCATGCCGACCAGCACGTGATGATCGAGGATGGCTTTCTTGAGCAGCGGTGGCAGTGTTTCGACGTACGCCTCGGTCGGCGACTTCTCGCTGAAGCCCACAATCGGAGCGATCAGTGCCTTGACCTCGTCGCCGGTCACATTCGGCACTGTTCCTTCAAAGACAAGGGTGAGCCGCGAGCCGGTAGGCTGTTCGCCGTTGTCGCGGGCCAGCGGCATGGTAGCTCCACCGCCGCCGACTTGCACGTGGCGCAGGAACTTATGCGGCAGATCCGGACCTCCATTGAGATCCAGGACGAGGCGGTCCTTCTTGAACGTGATCTTGGTGACAGTGACGCGGTCGCCCGGGCGGGAAGAGATTCCCTTGCTCCGTAGCTCGTCTACGTAATCCGAGCCGCTAGGTGTTAACGGACCATTCGCGACCAACGTCAAACCCTTGCTGGCGAGCGGAAGCGGACGCATGGCAAAGCCCTGCTCCGAGGCAAGCGTACGTTCAAGCGCCTGCTCGGTAAACGGGCCGGCATGCATCTTCGGGAGCTCAACGTGGGTAGGCTCGAACTGGAGGAAGCGTCCTTCGATGTGTTCGGTGCTGACTGTAAAAACCTGCGCGCTTGCTGAAGCGGCCAGAAGCAGGCCAGCAAGGGCGACGACGAAGCTGCGGGTGCGGGATGCGGGAGGCATGCTGCGCTCTCCTTTGTTCGCCTACAGCATGCACCCGTTCTGGACAGGTTGCAAGCCACGGGATTGACGCCAAAGTAAGTGCAACGGAATGAGCCTGCCCGCGAGAGAAGGGCTACGGCTGGTCCGCGGGCTTTTCCGGCGTTTCGCGGGCGCCTGTAACAGCGGCGGGTGCAATCTGTACCAGCGAGGATGGGGCGGTTGGCTGCAGAGCTGCGCCAGGCCCCATCCCTTGCTCGTGCTGCCGCTTGGAGATCGCATCGATGTCGACCGGCATGCCGGCTCCGACGATCTCAGGCATTGCCCAGCGATGACGGAGGTCGCGGGTGGCGCGCGCGGTGACGACGAACAGGCCCAGCAACACCAGAACAGCCACTGCCGAGCCTTCCGGGCCGTAACCGCCCCCGGTGAGCCAGGCCGGGCCTACGCTGTAGGTTGAGATCACGGGCGAAAACTGGGTAAGCCCGCCGACCGGCAGTCCAAACAGGACGGCCGTGGTCGCGCTCCAGGCAAAGTGCAGTCCCCAGCCCACCCAAAGAGCGCGCGTACGCAAATAGGCCGTTGCCAGCACAAAGCCGAGCACCAGCGTCGACAGGATGCTGCCTGGTGTCGACGGCACATCCGCCCCACGCCCCAGGGTGAACAGGAGCGTGACCAGGATAGTGGCGAGCGTCGGCCCGGTCGCCTCAATCAGGCGCTGAAAAGGGTAGCCGTGGAAGAGGATCTCGTCCGCCAGTGTGGCCAGCAGGAGGGTGAGCAGATCGACCAGCAGCATCCCGAAGGCGGCAGGATTGTGCGCTCCGGCCGAGATGATCAGGCCGCCGGTAAGAGCGACCGGCAGAACACAGGCGACGACGCCTGCCCAGCCCAGAGCGGCGCCCAGCGCCCACTCGCGGCCGAAGCCAGGCCGCCGGGGGAGGCCCATCTGCGTCAACGGCGCGCGATGTCCCTGCGCGACAGCAGCCAGCGCCGCGAAGCCGGCCATCAACAGCAGGACGTAGAAACCGCGATTCACAAGCCAGATGTACGGACCGGCGGCCAGTGCAAGCGCCGTTCGCGTCGCAAGCTGCTGGCAGAAGACGGCGTAAATGGAGGCCAGCAGAAACCAGCCGAAGGCTTGGGAGCGTTGCCCGGATGCCCGCGCCCGCAGCTCGCGCGGGCTGGCGCGCGTACCGGCCTCGTTGGGCAGACTATCCGGCATAGAACTGGGCGATGTTGCGGAACTTGGTATAACGCTCGGCAAGCAGCTGCTCGGTCGAAAGCTTCGCGAGCGCCTGGAGGTGCCGGGCAAAGCTGGAGTCGAGCATCGCGGCAGCTTGCTCGGGGTCAAGGTGCGCGCCACCTGGCGGCTCCGGCACGATGTCGTCGACGCAGCCGAGCGCCTTCACGTCATCGGCGGTCGTGCGCAGGGCCTCTGCTGCCTGGGCGCGCTTGCCGGCATCGCGCCACATGATGGAAGCACAGGCTTCCGGCGAGATCACCGAGTAAACAGCCTTCTCCAGCATGAGGACGCGGTCAGCAACAGCGAGCGCGAGCGCGCCGCCTGAGCCGCCCTCGCCTGTGATGACGGACAGAGTGGGCACGCGCAGGCGCGCCATCTCTATCAGGTTGCGTGCAATGGCTTCGGCCTGTCCGCGTTCTTCAGCGCCAAGGCCGGGATTTGCACCCATGAGGTCGAGCATTGAGATGACCGGCCGGCGGAACTTCTGTGCAAGCTTCATGGCGCGCAGCGACTTGCGATAGCCTTCCGGGTCGGGCATACCGAACCGGTGCGCAACCTTCTCCTTGGTGGTGCGGCCCTTTACGTTGACGATCACCATGACCTCGTCGCCATGGAAGCGAGCGAAGCCGCAGCGGATTGCTGGATCATCCGAAAAGGCGCGGTCACCATGCATCTCGGCGAAGTCGGTAAAGATGTGCTCGAGAAAGAAAACCGGGTCGGGTCGCTGCGGATGCCGCGCCAGCTCCGTCTTGGCCCAGCGCTCGGGCACGGCTTGACTCGTGTGTACGTCGGCCATCGTTAAGGTGGTGTTCTCCTGAGCGGTACCGCTGCTGGTCATTGTAGTCCCGGGAGGCGGACGGGGCGAGATCGCTTCGTCCGCCTTAATCCATCACCTGGACGGCGCCGCGACCCAGCAGCGTTTCCGCGCGGTCGATAAAGGCGCGGTCGGCTGCGACCTGGATCCCTGAGGGCTCGAGCACCACGCAGTAGTCATTCCGTTGCTCGAGCGAGAGCATGACGCGGCCCGGCCCGGGTGCGGCGCCGAGAATGCCGTGCAGTTCACGCAGCAGCGCATCGCTCGCCACTTCCAACTGCACCTTGATACGCAGGTTCTTCGGCAGCTTCACTTTCAAATCCTCAATCGGCTGGATCGAGGATAGGCAGAGCTTGTTGGCGGCGTCTTCCTCGGCGCGCAGCGCACCGCGGGCGACCACCGGGACCTCAATCTTGAGGCTTTCAGCGAGCGTCGCGTAATCCTTCGGAAAACAGATGAGGTCGATCTTGCCGACTGTGTCTTCAAGCGAAGCCTGTGCGTACAGCTCGCCGGAGCGCTTTGACTTTGCCACCTTGAGGCCGACGATCACTCCGGCGATCTGCACCTCATCGCCGCGTTCACCGCGGCGGGTCGGCGCGGGCGAGGGCTTCATCTCCAGCGCGGTTGCCGTGTCAAGCACACCCGGGATGTTGCGAAGCTTGTCGGCGTACTTGTCCAGCGGATGGCCGGAAACAAAGAAGCCAAGCACTTCCTTTTCGGCCTGCAGGCGCTCGTTCTCATCCCAGTCCGGTATGTTGGGCAGCGCGTCTATAGCCGTCGTCGTGGCAGGATGGTCGTCAAAGATGCCGAACAGCCCGTGTTGACCGCTGGCGAGGTCCCGTTGCGCCTTTTGCGCCCGCTCGATCGCCTTGTCGGCTGAGGCGATCAGCTGCGAGCGACGGCCGAAGCAGTCGAGCGCGCCAGCCTTGATAAGCGATTCGAGCACACGCTTGTTCATCAGCCGTAGATCGACCTGCTCGCAGAACTCCCAGTAGCTCCCGAAGCTCTTGCCTTTCTCTTCCAGCGCGCTCCGGGCCTCGAGAATCGAATCAATGGCATTGCGGCCGACGTTCTTGATCGCGGTCAGCCCGAAGCGGATGGCGTTGCCATTCGGCGTGAAATCAGCGTCGGAGAGGCGCACGTCAGGCGGCTCAACCCCAATGCCGAGCTCGCGGCACTCCTTGATGTACTTGACCACATTCTCGGGCTTCGAGATCTCGGAGGTCAGAAGCGCCGCCATGAACTCGACCGGGTGGTGCGTCTTGAGATACGCCGTGTGGTAGGCGAGCAGCGCGTACGCGGCGGAGTGCGACTTGTTGAAGCCATAGCCCGCGAACTGCTCCATCAGGTCGAAGACGCGGGTGACAGTGTCTCTGGGAAAGGCTTTTGCCGCAGCGCCGGTAACAAATCGCTCGCGCTGCTTGGTCATCTCCTCCAGGTTCTTCTTGCCCATCGCGCGGCGCAGCAGATCGGCCTCGCCGAGCGAGTAGCCGGCCACCGCGTTCGCGATCTGCATCACCTGTTCTTGGTAAACGATGACGCCGAGCGTCTCGGTCAGGATTGATTCCATCGGGGGCAGGTCGTACTCGACCTTGCGACGGCCCCACTTACGCTCGATGAAGTCATCAATCATGCCGCCCTGGATCGGTCCCGGGCGGTAGAGCGCGTTCAGCGCGGTCAGGTCTTCTACGGAGGTGGGCTTGTAGCGGCGCAGCACGTCGCGCATGCCGCCGGACTCGAACTGAAACACCCCCGAGGTAAGCGCGCGATGGAAAACCTTCTCATAGGTCTCCTGGTCATCGAGCGGGATGGTTTCAAGATCGACCTCCTCGCCTGAGTTCTTCTTGATGAGCTTGAGGCAATCGGCGATGACGGTAAGCGTGGTAAGCCCAAGAAAATCCATCTTGAGCAGGCCCAGCTTCTCGACTGCCTTCATGTCGTAGGCGGTGACAATTTCATCGTTCTTCGCGCGCGATAACGGGACAAGATCGGTGAGTGGCCGCGGCGCGATCACGACGCCGGCAGCATGGACGCCCGCGCCGCGTACCAGGCCTTCCAGCTTGAGCGCGGTATCGATGACCTCGCGCATCTGCGGGTCTTTGTCGTAGGCGTCCTGCAGCGGCGGTGAATCTTTCAGCGCCTGTTCGAGCGTGATCCCGATCGTGCCGGGCACCATCTTCGCGATACGATCAACGTCGCCATACGGCAGATCGAGCGCGCGGCCGACATCCTTGATCGCGGCCTTCGCAGCCATGGTGTTGAAGGTAATGATCTGCGCAACCTGTTCGCGGCCGTACTTGCGCGTGACATAGTCGATGACCTCGCCGCGCCGGTTCATGTCGAAGTCGATGTCGATATCGGGCATCGACACGCGCTCCGGATTGAGAAAACGCTCGAAGAGCAACGCATTCTGGAGCGGGTCGATGTTGGTGATCTCCATGACGTACGCGACGAGCGAGCCAGCGGCCGAGCCACGACCCGGGCCGACCGGGATGCCCTGCTCCCGCGCGTAACGGATAAAGTCCCAGACAATGAGGAAGTAGCCCGGGAACTTCATCGCCTTGATACAGTCGAGCTCGCGCTCCAGCCGCGCATGGTAGTCCGAAAGCGGCGAGCGCAGAAGACCCTTGTCCGCGAGATGCTTGATGCTGGTGTCGAGTCGCTTGCGAAAGCCCTCACGGCAGACCTGCTCGAAGTACGAATCGACGGTGTGGCCGGCCGGCACAGCGAACTCCGGAAAGGGGTTCTCAACCTTGTTGAGCTTGAGCTGGCAGCGCTCGGCAAACTGCATGGTGCGGCTCACGACCTGCGGGGCATGCGAGAAGACCTGCTCCATCTCGGCCGCCGTCTTCACGTAGAACTGGTCGGAGTCGAACTTGAACCGCTTCGGATCGTGGATCGAGCCGGCGGTCTGCACGCAGAGCAGGACCTCGTGCGCGTGGTGGTCGTCCTCGCACAGGTAGTGCGAATCGTTGGTCGCGACGAGCGGGATGTCGAGCTCTTTCTCCAGCCGGAACAGGTCGGCGTGGATCTTCTTCTCGAGCTCGAGACCCTGGTCCTGGATCTCGAGGAAGAAGTTACCGCGGCCAAAAATGTCCTGGTACTGGCTCGCGGTACGCCGCGCCCCTTCGTAGTTGTCCTTCATCAGGTGTTGCGAGAGTTCGCCCGCTAGGCAGCCGGAAAAGCCGACCAGGCCCGACGCATGCTCGGCAAGATACTTCTTGCTGATACGCGGCTTTCGATAGAAGCCATGCAGCGAGGCTTCGCTCGTGATGCGCACCAGATTGCGATAGCCTTCCTCGTTCTCCGCCAGCACGAGCAGGTGGTTGTAGTCGTCGCCCTGCGGATCGGCCCGGTGATCTTCTTTCTGGCAGACGTACAACTCGCAGCCCAGAATTGGCTTGATGCCCTGCTTCTTGGCCGCCTCGAAAAAGTGCACAGCGCCATAGATATTGCCGTGATCGGTAATTGCGACCGAGGTCTGCCCGATGTCCTGCACGCGCTTGACGAGCTTGTCGACGTCGCAAGCGCCATCGAGGAGGGAAAAATCAGTGTGGAGGTGAAGGTGGGTAAACTCGGCCATGGGACTGCTTCCAGTTTAGTTCCCGCGTGTGCAGCGACTCACAACCCATAGGAGTGTGCACGCTGCGGAAAAGCCGGGACGGAACAGCGCCGGCTGCTATACGCTGAGCGCATGGCCGCGCCCACACCTACACCACCGGTGACGATCGAGGAGTACCTGCGGACCAGCTACCGTCCCGATGTCGAGTTCCTGGACGGCCATCTCCAGGAGAAGCCCCTGGGAACGTGGGACCACAGCAGGCTGCAGATGCTGATCGGAGGCTGGTTTCTCCGCCACGAGCGGGAGTGGAAAGTCCAAGTCGTCGTCGAGGTTCGTACGCGAGTGATGGAAACGCGGGTACGCCTGCCCGATCTCGTTGTCGACTGGGCCGGGCCACATCCACCGGTTTTGGTGCAAGCGCCGCTGCTTGCCATCGAGGTGCTTTCGCCGGACGACAGTTACTCTTCGCTGAAAAAGCGCGCGAAAGACTACCAACGTATGGGCATCCCGAACATCTGGCTCATCGATCCGGAAACACGCACTGCTGAGTCCTGCGAAGCGGCTTTCTGGGTGGAGCGGGAGCGCCTGGAGGTTGCGGGCACGGAGATTTACCTGGATATAGCTGCATTGTTCGCAGCGCTCGATTCGGGGGACGCCCTCTAGCGCCTGCTCTGCTTGAGAGCATTCGAGACTTGTTCCAGCTCGCTTCGTGTGGTCAAACAATCGGGGCAAATGCGGACGCGGCCTTGGCGCTCATCGATCACAATCCCTTGCTCCGATAACTCCCGCACCAGCTCGGCTACACGCGGTAGCTCGATTGTCAGGAACGCCCCATGCGCTTCGTCACCGCCCTTGCTCTCAATCCCCTGCGAGAGCAGCAGTTCCCGCATGTATCGCAGTTGCTCGAGCGAGTACGCCCGCAGCCGGTCCACCCCAATTGCCAGCGTAAACGCGAGCCCGCTGCGCGCCTGGTAGTAGGTCAGCACAGCGGGCGAACCCTCCAGCCAGGCGTCTCCACCCACCCGCAGTGGCGGCCCACCGGCGGCCCAGGCATCACCACCCGGCTCCATCCCGAACCAGCCCACATCCAGCGGCCGAACCCGGTCGGCAGCGTCCGGCGCCATCGCCAGAAAGGCGATGCCCGGTCCGCCGCGAAGATATTTGTAGCAGCCGCCGATCAGGTAGTCGCAGCCCAGCTCTTCCATGGTGAAGGGCAGGGCTCCAAGCGAGTGATAGGCATCGACCAGCAGCGCCGATCCACGCGTATGACAGGCAGCAGCAAGCTCCGGCAGCCCGTCGAAGACCTGGCCATCTTGGTAGAACACGTGCGACACAACCACAAGCTGCGCGTTCGGCTCTCTCTGGAGTGCTTCTATCACGCAGGCCGCCGTCCAGCGCCCGTCGGCGTTCGGCAGAGCCCGAGTAACACGCAGCCGTCCGAGGGCTGCATACTGGGCCAGCACGACCGCGACCGCGCTGAACTCGCCTTCGGTCGTCACTACCGTCGCGCCCGGCGGCAGGGTGTTGAGAACCGCGCGCAACCCGTGCCCGGCCGAGACCTTTGGGATCACACAGTCGGCGCGCTTCAGCCGAAGCAGGGCGGCGATCGCCTTGCGGTAGCAAACCTCCTCAGCCATCCAGGGTACCCAGGCCGCGTGCAGCGATCGCGCCCACAGCTCAGCTCCTTCACGCAGATCGGCCTGCATCTGGTCCAGGGGGCGTCCGAGTGCATGTGTGGTGAGGTAGGTGGTTCCACCTGCAAGCGTTTGCGAGAACAGCGGCCGGATTGCCCGCGCCACGCCTTCTTCAGTCAGCGGCCCCGGACCGAGCGATGAGACCGCTTCCGAGATCGTGTCGCTGCCGGCCCCGCTCACCGGCAGCCTGCTCTCGCGGCGGCTCTTCCGCGCTTCTCTCGCGACACCATCACCTGACCCTCACCGGGTGCGGCACTCCGCAATCCCCCGTTCCCCGTGTTAGGGTACGCGCATGCGCGCTCCCTGTGCCTCCCTGCTGTTTTGTCTCGCTGCCACGTTGCCCGCTACCGCCCAGCAGCCCGCGCCCGCCCAGCCGGTCGACCCGGCGCACCTCTCAACCAACGCAGCCCAGGCGCAGCAGCAGGAGCTCGACCGCTATCGCCGGCTCGCCAACGACTACGGCCAGCTGAGCCGCTACGCGGCGGCTGACGCTGCCCTGCCCGCACCGGCTCCGGGCGAACGACGCGTGCTCTTCTACGGCGACTCCATCACCGACGGCTGGCACCTGGACCAGTCTTTTCCAGGCCATAACTACGTCAATCGCGGCATCAGCGGGCAGACCACGCCGCAGATGCTGGTGCGCTTTCGCCAGGACGTCCTCGACCTGCACCCAGCCGTAGTGGTGCTGCTTGCCGGAACCAACGACCTGGCCGGGAATACTGGCCCGGAAACCCTGACGCAGATCGAGGAAGATTACGCGACACTGGCCGAGCTGTGCCGCGTTCACGGGATCCAGCTGGTATTCTCCTCGGTCATGCCGGTCAACGACTTTGTGCACCCAGACATGAGCGTGCATCGGAGGCCTGCCGACATCCTCGCGCTGAACATGTGGATGCGGCAGTACTGTGCCGCAAACGGCCTTGTGTACCTGGACTACTACACAGCCATGGCCGGTTCGGACGGGGTGCTGCGCCGGGAGCTCTCGGGCGACGGACTGCACCCCAACGCTGCCGGCTATGCCGTGATGGCGCCACTCGCTCAGGCTTCGATCAATCGCGCCCTGGCTGCGCCGGCTCCCGCTACTTCTCGCTGAGCGTGACCGCAAAGCTCGCCGGAGCGGCGGCAGGTACGCTCCCGGCAGCGTTTGCCGGTCGGGTTCACTTTGCTATACTCAGCCTCGGAGCGCTCGCGCTCTGGCGCATTTGCGGAAGTGGTGAAATGGCAGACACACCATCTTGAGGGGGTGGCGCCGAGAGGCATGGGGGTTCAAGTCCCCCCTTCCGCACCAATGCTTTACTCACCAGATAGCAGCCCCTGCAAAGGAAACTCTCCGCTCCCATGACCATCTTCATCACCATCATCCACGTGCTGCTCTGCATCTTCCTCATCGGCGTCATCCTGCTGCAGCAGGGCAAAAGTGCGGATCTGGCCAGCGCGTTCGGCGGTCAGGGTTCGCAGACTGCTTTCGGCCCGCGTGGTGCCTCAAACCTGCTATCCAAGACCACCACCTGGTGCGCCGTCGCGTTCATGCTTACGAGCATCGGCCTCACAGCCCTGATGGAGCGCAGCGCCGGAGCTGGACACTCAGTGCTTGAGGGAACCAGGACCACGCAGAGCACACCGCACAAGAAGTAGCCCGGGTACCAATGCAGACAAAGGGGAGGCCGAGTGGCCTCCCCTTTCACGTCTTCTGGTTGTGCGCACGCGCTAAAGCTGCCGCGGACTGGGGCCGTGCTGTCGCAGCAGCGCATCGATGTCTGTCGCCGTCTTGGAGCGCCAGCTTTCCTCCGCGCTGACCTGCGCCTGCCCGGAGCCGTTCGTCTCCACCTCTTTGTACACATAGGAGAGCACGCGATCCTCGGGCTCATCGGCCCATGTGTTTCCCTTGCCCTGCACCCGGGTGGAGCCTCGTTTCCAGCCCTCCGGTGTCAGGTGCCACTCGGTCCATTCCTGTCGAATTGCCATGACTCCATTATGCAATTGCGAGACCCCGGGAAACCTGCCCAGCGCCGACGCCGGATTGTCGGCACGATCGTTGACAGTTGACAATGGTCGCATGTCGCAAAACTCCACCCCTTACCTGCGTGAAACCTTCCCGGTCGGCCTCCTTGCCTGCAACTGCACGCTGCTGGCCGACCCGGCAACCGGTGAGGCGATCATTATCGATCCCGGCCTGAGCCTTGAGGGAGGGCCGGCGCACCTGCTGGCGCGGCTCAGTGCCCTGCACCTCAAGCTCAAGCAGATTGTGATCACGCACGCGCACATCGACCATGTCGGCGGAGCGCTCGCACTCAAGCACGCCACAGGAGCGCCCATCCTGCTGCACCAGGCTGACCTCCCACTCCTCGCCATGATGGAGGCGCAGGCCGGCTGGCTTGGCATTGCCACGCCGGCCGTCGCTGCCCCAGATGCGAGCGCCGAGGACGGCATGCGCGTCGGGCTCCCCGCGCTGCCTGGCGAGATCCTGCATACGCCCGGTCATACGGAGGGCAGCATCTGCGTGCTCTTTCCCGAAGCCGATCTTCTTATCGCGGGCGATACGCTCTTTGCCGGCTCGATCGGCAGAACCGACCTGCCCGGCGGCGATGGACGCAAGATACTCCGGTCCATCCGGGACCGCCTGCTGACACTCCCAGAGCGCACACTCGTCGTCCCCGGGCACGGAGACGAAACAACAATCGGCGAAGAGCGGCAGAGTAACCCATTCCTGCGCTGAAACTATGTTTGGTCACGCGGAAGCAAGGCAAAGAATCCTGGAATGTCGGTATGAGCTACAAGCAGGCTTGAACGCCCGACCTTCAGAGTCACTTAGCCGTGAAGAGTAGCTTTTGGACGAGCAACGACGAAGAGTTAAAGTGACGGAAACCGCGTTACCGTTATCTACCCCGCTGTTTGGTTAGGTGGAGGCGCGACCGAGGAAAGCACGACGGACGTTTCTACCTGACGTGTCGGTATCTTCCAGTATCTCTGGAGAAGCTGATCCTTCTCCCCCGCTGGAACGAGTCGAAATCCGTTTTTCTCGTAGAAGTGAATCGCCCAACTCGCATCAGCCCAGGTGCCTATGAGGATTCGTCGCTCGGAGAGGGATTGAAGGCGTCGAAGCAGTTGACCGCCCAGGCCGGAACGACGTTTGCTTGTGCGCACATAGGCATGCCTTATGAGAGTGACGTCAAGCACGTCCTGTACTCCCATAACAGCCTGTAGCGAATCGTCCTCATCCGAGCCCCAGAAGACAACGCCATCCTGTATCTCATGACGGAGCTTTTCGTGGGTCATGTACGGCTCGCTCCAGCGATCAGCTGGGATGATGCCTCGGTAGGCGGACGCCCCATCATTGATGATGGTCCAGATCTCTTCGAAGTCTTCCTCGTTGCAAAGCCGAATCATATCCCCATTGTCTTAGATCTCGGCGCGCGCTGTCCTGAGCGGACCTGGTGCGCATCGGTGCCGCCAAGTCGCATAGTCGTCCGTCATCTGACCCGGACAGACATCTCGGGCTGCCTCGCAGGCCGCAACTGAGCACGGCGGCGTTTATGAGAACTAGCAGAGAAGGTCACGATAAGGCTTTGTCGTGAGTTGTGCGGAGCAGCATCGAAAATGATCCAAGATGGCCTATTGTTAGCGTCTGGCGGAGATTTGTTCCAAAGTATGGTCCTTGCTCTTACGGAAGATCAGGCCAGCGCGACTGCGAGTTGGACGAATGTTTTCTCGCAGATTCACAGCGTTGATCTCTTCCCAGATACCTGAAGCAATCTCAATCACTTCGGCCCAACCAAGATGCTGATAATGATGTCGTAGGCGAAATGTGAGTAAACCGGAGTCGTTATGTTCTCGCGACCTGCAGTCAGTGCCACCAAAAGCCGTACCATTTGCTTGAGATCGTAACTTTCCGGAAATCCCTTCCGTTTCATGAGGTCTCGTTCTGTGAGAACCCGGTTAGGAAGAAGGAAGCCGTCAGTGGTCACAATCTCTACCCGCAACGTCGGGCTGCTTTTCTCAAAGAGTGACTTCAGGATCCGAGCAAACGTGCTTTTGCCCACAGCGATGCTACCAGCAATGCCTATGACAAAAGGCCCTTCAACGCTCGATCTTCCCAAAAGGTTTGCGCGTGTTCTGCGCAACTCCTGCGTAGCAACTCGAAGGTCAGTAAGAAATGAAGAAAGAGGCACATATGCGATTGCAATCTCCTCTAAGATCGTTGGGTGATGCGGACTGAATAGCTTAAGGACTTCCTCACTCGGGACAGGATGCTGTTTTATTGAAAGTGACGCCCACTCAGATTTAGTAAAGTGCCAGAAGAGCTGCGGATCTACCCCACGCAATGAGGTCGCTAGCTTCTTTAATGAAGCTTCAGGAACTCTAAGCATTGTGGATGCGTACCGCTCCTTGAGAAACAGCCCTAGCCACGCAAAAGGCCGCTCTGTTCGGATGCCATCTCATCATCGACATCGTGAACGAACTACGCCCGTGGAGCTAGAGTGTACGTTTCGGCTTTATCCGGAAACCGGCCTGCACGTACATCAGCTGCGTAGGCTGCGACAGCAGTAGAAATTGTTTCACGCAGGTTGGCATAGCGACGTACGAATTTTGGCGTTCGTTCTATCAGTCCAAGCATGTCGTCAGTGACGAGGATCTGGCCGTCGCAGTTGGCGGAAGCCCCAATCCCAATGGTCGGCACGCTGACCTCCTGGCTTATCTCATCGGCTAGCTCAGACGCCACACCTTCAATGACGAGGGCAAAAGCTCCGGCTTGAGCCGCTAGCCGCGCCTCTTCCATGACTTTCTCCCTCTCAGCTTCGGAGCGCCCTTTGGCTTTAAATCCGCCATCGACATGAACCGCCTGCGGACGTAAGCCCACGTGGCCAACGACGGGAATGCCGCGATCGCTCAGAAACGAGATTGTGTCGGCAATTCCCCGGCCAGATTCAAGCTTAACGGCCTGACAGCCCGTTTCCTGCATGAGACGCACAGCAGACGCATGCGCAATCTGAGGACTCGCCTCGTAGCTCCCGAAAGGCAAGTCCACGACTACGAGAGCTAGAGAAGTCCCGCGCATGACCGCCTGCCCATGGAGGATCATCATTTCTAACGTGACACCTACTGTAGTAGGCAGCCCATGGAGAACCATCCCAACCGTGTCTCCTACAAGGAGCATGTCAACGTGAGAATCAAGTAGAGCAGCTATCGGCGCTGTATACGCCGTTAAACAGACGATCTTTCTGCTTCCCTTTTGCTTCTTGATGTCCTCGATTGTCAATCGTTTACCGTTGTTTGCAGGCATACCAATCTCCCGTTAAGAACGTGTGCTGGACTCCAGGATCTTTCAGTATCGCCGTTCCTGCATACCGTCGGCCGCTCGATGACTGCATTTACGATAGCGGCTATCGCGACCCGCGCCTTAGGGAACACTAGTTGGGTTGTATCGTCGTTCAGGATTCGTCCTCGGAAGTCGAGTAGTCGTCAGTCATCTGACCCGGACAGACATCTCGGGCTGCCTCGCAGGCCGCAACTGAGCACAGCGGCGTTTATAGGGACTGATCAGCGCATGCACTCAGATTGCAGTTCACTTCTTCTTCGGGACTTTGCCGATTCGGGGATCTTTTTACCACCAGTTCACAGGCGTGGAGAGCACTTGCCTCGAAATCATCGGCGTTGATTGCAAGCAGCAGCCAACCGCTGATGTCCTTGCCCATAATTCTGACCGTCCCGGCGTTCGGGATCCGCATGGAGGCTCTCCCTGAAACTCGGCCGGGATCGCAAGCCACACACCATTCGCCTGCACGTCGATGGGCCGATTCCGCAGCAAGAAGACGATCTTTTCCCCCACGTACACTGCAAGCGCGCCGAACATGGCGCGTGTCGTCGGACGCACCTCTGCCATTGCCTCCAGGACGAACTCGTGGGGCACTCGTTTACGGCGAATCACAGGCTCTGACGTGCGCATCACAACTTGTTCCGTAGCGAACGAACGAAATTCGCCACGGCTTCGCCGACCTCAGCCTCAAAATTCTGAGGCGCGTAAGGCCGTTTCTTAGCAGACGACCTTCCGCTTCGCACCCCTCAGCGGGCACTGCGGGCCGCTTCAAGGGCCTGCACACGCGCCTTTGTCATGGCGTACAGGCAATCGCCGTACACGTTTGACTCGCCGGTACCGCCGAGCATGGATGTGCTCTGCAGATTGCAGTCCTTGTCTCGGAAGTCAATCCAGGCGCGCTCGGCGGCGACAAGCCGTGTCAGGATCTCGGCGTCGTCCTTGGCCTCGTCCGGCTTGGGATGCTTCAGCGCTTCGCTCCAGGCCTGGTAGACGCTGTTGAGCCGAGCGTCTGCGAAGGCCTGGGCGACCGAGTTGCAAGCCATGATGTGCATGTTGCTGCTGTCTCTAGCCACACAGGCCTTGAGCTTGGCATCGGCAACGGCGAACTCCGGCGGGCTCTGAGCCAGCATCGGCCCGCAAGCAAGGGCAGCGAAAAGGCAGATCAGGAAGAGCTTCATGGTTGCCTCAATCCTTGGACTACGTGAGGTGCTCTCCATATCTAATACCCGTCAATCAGAGCTGTAGCACCGACCATGTGAGATACCGCAGCTGGATTTCAATGAACGCATGATCACCAAACCACCTATTAAGGACGTGTTGGTAGGGGAAGTCGCAATCCGAGGAAGAAGCGTCCTCTACGCGCATCATTTCTCCCGGATTAGGTACTCGACCATAGCCCTTCCCCGTGCTGCCCGGGAAACTACCAGATGGTTCATCGCGAGAGTTTGTGCTGCAAAGGTCAGCGCATGGAGCCTTCGACAAAGCTCACTTGCGCCAGGAGCGCTTCCATCCCCAGGCGGAAATCAGGCATTTCCGGCAGGAGGCTGACAACAAGCCAACCCTGCGGAGCGAAGCCGAACGCCGAGCCGGGGTGTACGAGCACGCCGGCCTCGGCAAGCAGAGACAGAGCGACCTCTTCATCACTGCGGAGCGCCGGAATGCGCAGCACGGCATACCATCCGCCCTCGCCCGCAAGCCGGGAAACGGCCGTTCCAGTGCATAGCAGATCCAGCACGGCGAGATTGGCAGCGACCCGCGCGCGAATCTGCTGCTGTATCTTCGGGGCTGCGCGAAACCACATGGGCAGCGCCTGCTGCACCGGCGCACTGACCGAGAGAAAGGTGTCCGCGATGATCTCGAGCCGCGCCCGCGCCTCGTCACGCAAAGGCTCCGTACCGAAGATGGCCAGCCAGGAAACTTTCATCTGCGGCAGAGCCGCAATCTTGCTCATGCCGCTCAACACAAAGGTGAGCGCGCGGTGTGGCCCCTGGGTAAAGCTGGCTTCGTTCTGCGACAGCGCATCCCAGGCGTAATCCAGGAAAACCTCGTCGACGATGAGCGCGAGACCGTGCTGAGCGCACAGAGCCTGGAGGCCGGCGCGCTCTTCGGCTGCTGTGTAGTGGCCGGTCGGGTTGTTCGGGTGCACGACCGCAATGGCGCGGGTGCGTTCTGTAATCCTCATCGAGACTGCACCCGGCTCAATCTGCCAGCCATGGTCGTACAGCAGCGGGAAAGGCACGAGCTTCACGTCGTGGAGCGCGGCCAGGTAGTCAAATAGTGGATAGCTCGGCGTCGCGATCAGCACTTCGTCACCGGGATCGCAGAGCAGGCGAAAAAGAAAGCTGTATGCCTCGCTGGTGCTGCTCGTCAAACAGACGTGCGCTGCGTCGACCGCCGCGCCGCGCTCGCGGTAGTAAGCACATACAACCTTGCGCGCAGCATGGCGACCAAACGGGACAGGCTCGTAGTCGAGTGCGCCCGGCGCAGCAAGCGGTTGCAACGTGGCTCCCGCGTCGAGCGCGAAGCCGCAGCGCGTGGGGTTCGATGCAGAAAGGTCGAGCAGAGGCAGACCGCGAGCCCGCCGCACTGCTACTGCCTCCGCAAGCAACGACTCTTCCCTGTCCCAGCCGGTCCGTTGTGAAAACAGCGTCGTTCTCCCTTGCGAGCAGTCCTGCCCCATTCTGCCACCGCAATCCGTCGCGCATAATAGGGGAGAGTTTTGGCGGGGTGGGGGCAGCATGGCGCTTCAAGCAGTGATCTTTGACTACGGTATGGTTCTCAGCACGGCGCAGGAGCCGGAGGCGCTCGCGCAGCTTAAGCTCATCACGCGCCTCAACGATGCGGCCTTCGATGAGCACTACTGGCGGCACCGCCCCACCTACGACCTGGGCCACATGAACGGCGCCGCGTTCTGGCAGCAGATCTCGGACGACGCCAACCTGAGCCTCGGACCGGCTGAGATCGAGCGGCTGATCGAGCACGACGTGCTGATGTGGAGCACTCTCAACGAGGGCATGATCCAGTGGGTCCACGCCGTGCAGGATGCCGGTTTCAAGACGGCGATCCTCTCGAATATGGGCGAAGAGCTGCTGAGCTACATGCGGCAGGAGTTCGGCTGGCTGGGCCGCTTTGACCACCACACGTGGTCGTGCGAGCTGCGCATCGCCAAGCCTGATCCGGAGATTTACCGCTACACCTGCGAGAAACTGCGGGTTCAGCCCACAAACGCGCTCTTCCTCGACGACAAGCCGGAAAACATCGCCGCCGCTGAGTCCGTCGGTCTGCAGGCGATCCAGTTCACGACCGTCGCAGCGCTGCAGTCCGAGCTGGAGCGACGCGACCTGCTTGGCACGCTGCCCGCGCCGGGAGCGGGCATCCGAACCAACTAGCGATGAGTAGCTATGGAGGATTCCCCCGCTGATGCCCGGTTTCTCATCGAAGAACTCCTCTCCGTTCACAACACTGTTCTGCTCTGTACTTTCCGCAGTGCTCGTTCTTTCTTGTGGCGCTTTCCTTGTCAGCTCCTGGGGCTGGCCGCTGGTCGGCGACGCGCCGCTGATGCACTATGTGGTTTTCCTCATGCGTCAGGGCATGGTGCCCTACAGAGACATCGTTGATCTGAATCAACCTGGCACCTACGCCGTAGAAGCCGCTGTAATGTGGTTCGGCAAGGGTGCGCTCGCCTGGCGTATCTTCGACCTGCTCCTGCTGTGTGTTGTTGGTGCGGCGATGCTGGTGCTGTGCAGATCCGTACACAGCCCTCGCAGCCGCTTCCCTGCATTATTCGCTACAGGCGTTTTCGCGCTGATCCATGGTCGGGATGGCTTGATCCAGCTGGGCCAGCAGGACCTGCTCATGGCGGCTCTGCTTGCCGTTGCCTTCGCACTGTTGCTCCAGGTTGTACGCTCTGAACGAAAGGACCACCGGCGGCTGAGTCTCCTGGCAGGTCTTTGCCTTGGCGCGGCATGCACGGTCAAGCCGGATGCGCTTGTGCTACCGCCGCTGCTGCTTGCGCTCGTTGCATGGGAACTAACCCGAAGACGCCGTCCCTGGGCATGGCATGTCAGCCTGGCTTCCGCAGGCGCTGTGCTCCCGGTGCTCGCTGCGCTGCTGTTTCTCGTTCGCGAGCAAGCGTTCGGAGCCTATGTAGTCACAATGATTCACCTCGCACCCTACCATGCTTCCTTATGGCGCCAGCCGCTTGGCGTGCTCTTTCTCCGCTCTGTTTCGTCGGTGCTACTGCCTCTCTTCTGTCTCTGGCTGCCCATTTTCTCCCTTCAGCATCGCTGGGAGATCTGGGAGGACAGAGTACTGCTCCTCGGATTCCTTTTCGGGGTGTTCTCCTTTTGTCTGCAGGGTCGTGGCTACCCTTATCACAGGTACCCTGCCGAGGTGTTCCTGTTGGCTCTTGCAGCCAGAGCGTTTTCTGATGTGCTCATATCACAGGCAGACAAGCCCGCGCGTCTACCGGTGGTCCATTCGCTGGTAAAGACTCTGGCTTTTGCCGGGCTGGCTTTTGGGGGGTTAGTGGTTGTACCGCGATCGCTTCAAGAAATCCTGCACTTCGACGGAAAACACGATGGTTTTGAGCAGCCACTTCGTGCCGATTTGATCAAGCTCGGAGGCCCTGCGCTCAGCGGACAGGTGCAATGTCTTGAGATGGCGGGTGGGTGTATTACTACCCTTTACGGCCTGAATCTTCAAGAGAGCAGCGGCTTTCTCTACGATTGCTATATGTATCCCGTCGACGCCCAAGCGGGCAGCCACAAAACAGAATTGGAACGTTACCGCAGGGGATTTAAGCTAGCCTTCCTGAGCCGCCCCCCACGCGTGGTCGTCGTCAGCAGCGATGAATGTGGCCCTCCGGACTTCGCGTATCACAAGCTCGAGCGTTGGCCGTGGCTTAATGAATACCTGCACAACAACTACGACCTGGTGAGAGAAGAGAAGCCGCAAGAAGTGGAGCGCTGGGGCGGACAGCCTGCACTTCCTTATGGCTATCGAATCTATGTTGCTAGGAGCTTCAAGACTCTTCGCTCGACTAATCTGGTGCTTGATAGAAGAGAAGTTCGGACTGCTCCCATAGTAACGTAACACCAGCGACATCCAGAACTTTAGCTGCAACCAACTTCCATTTGGAAGTCAGCAGTCTCCGTCGCTAACGATATTCAACGATCGGTTGTATATCGGCAACTGGAACAACAATTTGCTGTCCTGCAGCTCAAGTTCAAGTGGGCGTAGATTCTCTTTCCAACCATCCTGGCGTTAGCCCCTATGAGACCGCAAGTTCCGCAACCGCCTTGGGCACATTGAATAACAACCTTCTGTCCGCCTTTGCGTCGAATGATCCCAGTCACTCACTTTCCTGCAAGAGAGCACAGGCGGTACAAGTCTCCAGCCAGCTTACGAGTTCACTCAGCAGCAACTTGGAGTAAACTCCGGGCCTTGTAACAGAGATAAATTCAGCAGGTGCACAGTACCTCTTGGTAGCAGCTCAGACCAACAACTCCTCACACAATCTGCCCTGCGCAACTTACACCGGTCGCAAATCTGCCGCCCTATCGCTCAGCTAAAGTCTCGTGATGGTCTAGCTAACACTAGCTCGTGGCCGGCATAAACTCCGGGATCGGTACCTGCTCGACGATCTCGACACCGAAGCCCTGAAGCGCCGGCACGTGCGTGCGCGTGTTCGAGAGCAGCCGAATGCGACGGATACCCAGATCCGACAGGATCTGACCGCCCAGCCCGACCTGCCGCAGGATGCGTCCGTGGCGATCTTCGTGTGCGTCCGCAGCCCGCGCGTCGCCTCGTGAATCCCGGTGCAGCACGATCGACGCCGGAACGCCGGGCGTGAGCACTGGGGTTCGATCGATCTCAAAGCCCCGCCCGCCATTGTGGAGGTAGATCAGTGCGCCGCGGCCCGCTTCGGCGATCGCCTGCAGCGAGCGCTCCACCGTCCGCCCACACTCGCAAAGTTTGGAGCCAAAAACCTCGCCGGCAAGACAGTGCGAGTGCACCCGAACCAGCATCGGCGTCTCGCCGACCGCCTGCGCTCCGCGGCTGCCGGCGGCCTCAGCCTGAGCCACTTCTCCGCAGACCAGCGCCAGGTGGCTTTCTCCATGGCTCACCTGACTTTCATAGGCGATCATCCGGAACTCGCCGAAGGCTGTGGGCAGCATCGACTCGGCGACCCGGAAGATGGTTCGCTCGTTCTGCAAACGGTAGCGGATGAGCTCAGCGACGGTAAGCATCTTGAGCCCGTGGGTGCGGCAGAAGCCGATCAGGTCAGGCACCCGCGCCATGGTCCCGTCATCGTTCATGATCTCGCAGATGACCCCGGCTGCCTGCAGGCCAGCCATGCGCGCCAGGTCCACTGAGGCTTCTGTCTGGCCGGCACGCACCAGTACGCCGCCCTTGCGCGCGCGCAGCGGAAAGATGTGGCCCGGCCGCGCCAGATCGGCAGCCGTCGAGTTCGGATCGATCGCGACCCGGATGGTGTGCGCCCGGTCGGCGGCTGAGATGCCGGTGGTAACGCCCTCGCGGGCCTCGATGCTTTCGGTCGTAAACGCGGTGCCGAAGCGCGACGTGTTCTCGGCGTAGGGACTCAGCCGCAGGTAGTCGGCACGCTCTTCGGTCAGGGTCAGGCAGATGAGACCACGCCCAAACCGGGCCATGAAGTTGATCGCCTCCGGCGTCACGAACTCCGCGGCGAGCGTAAGATCGCCTTCGTTCTCGCGATCTTCGTCATCCACAACGACCACCACGCGGCCAGCGCGGAACTCATCCAGTGCACCCTCAACGGTAGTGAACGGCGTCTCGAACGGGGCTGCCATATGTCCTCATTGTCAGCTACTTCGCCCCGTAACGAAAGCAGCCCGCGCGAGGTGCTCTCGCGGGCAGAAGAAAACCGCCCCGTAGGGCGGTTCCTCTTTCGACCTCAGGTGCTTACAGGGTGGACTCGATCTCGAAGCCCCATGCTTCGAGCAGCGCTTCTGGGATGTACTTCGAATTACGATTCCGGCGCGCCCACTCGCGAAGGCGTGTGGAACGCTCATACTGATCCGGCGTGAGCTTGAACTCTTTGACAACCTGCTCGAACGAGGTAACCGTGGGAACAACCGGCCCGATCGGCTCCGGCTTGCCCCAGTTTGGATTGCCGCGACGTTTCGCCATGTAGTGTCTACGCCCCTTGCCGCGCCTTACCTGCGCTCTAAATTGCAAACGCCAAGTCTAGCACGAATTACATAGATTCTACGTAAGCTTTCTTCCAATTTCAATAGCTGCGGCGGGCTACCGGCTCGCCTCCGTGTAAAAGCCGCGCAGGTCGTCTCGAAGCTGATGCAGGGCGTCTACATTGAGGTACACCATGTGACCGGCAGGATAGTAGGTGAAGTGGACGTTCTTCGCGAGCTCTGGAGTGAGCATCATGTGGTTTAGCTCGTACTCGGTTTCGAAAAACGGCGTCGCCAGGTCGAACCAGCCATTCGCGGAAAGCACCTGCAGCTTCGGGTTCTTGCGAATCGTGTCGCCCAGATCACCCGCCACGTAGGGCAACTGCTGCGGCCGGGCACTCCCGCCCGCTCCGGCCGGCCGGTGATGCCAGTCCCATTCACCGATACTATTGGCGCTCAACCTGTACTCGTCTGTTGCCTCGTACTTGAGCTCGCCGGTCAGGTAGCTGTGTATGGCAGCCACATACGCCCCCACGATGCCGGTGTCTGACGGGTCATAGTCCGGCGTCTCACCGGCGTTATCCAGCTCGGTCCCTTCAAAGCGCGCGTCATAGCGGCCCATCACATCGCCCTCGTCCCGAAGCAGCTCGCGGCGGAAACGACTCGGGTTGATACGCAGCTTCGTCTGCCTGATGTAGGCGATCGGCAGTCCGGTAAAGTGGTTCAGCTTCGCCGCTATCTCATCGGCACGAGCCGATGGGAGCCGGTCACCCTCCGCCAGTGCTTCGGCATACTCCCCGCGGGCGAACACCCGGGCCTCCTCGACAAACGCGCGCATATCGCTCGGCATCGGGTTGAGTTTCTTGTGGTAGAAAGCGATGGCCGCGTACGACGGCAGATAGTTGACGTAGGAAACCTCAAGCCCGGCCCCGATGGACGCGTTGTAGTTGAGCACAGACGAGAGCAGCGTGATCCCATTCAGGGCTACGCCGTCATCCTGCAGAACCGCCGACAGGCCGGCCGATCGGGTCGTGCCGTACGACTCACCGAAGAGGAACTTGGGCGAGTTCCAGCGCCCGTTCACAGTCAGGTAACGCTCAACCGCCCTGGCAAACGCGCGCAGGTCCTGGTCGACTCCGTTGAAGTCTTTGGGGGTCGCTTTGCCGACTGGCCGCGAGTACCCGGTTCCGGGCGCGTCGATGAAGACCAGGTCCGACTGGTCCAGCAGCGTGTACTGGTTGGGAACCAGCTGGTACGGGCCTGAGCCGGTCGCCTGCGGAGACCGAGTGATAACGCGTACCGGCCCGACTGAGCCCATGTGCAGCCAAAGAGACGCGGAGCCGGGACCGCCGTTGTAGAGGAAGGTTACGGGCCTGGCCGCCGCCTCTTTCTCGTCGGCACGACCCTCCGGGTTCAGCGTGTACGCAACGTAGAAGATCGAGCCGTAAGGCTTGTCCTCCTCGTTGCGGATCACGAGGGTTCCGGCTGTCGCCGTGTAGTGCAGCGTCTTACCGTCGAGCATCAGCTGATGCGTCGTCACCGAGGTACGCTCTACCGCTGGTGCTTCCTCAGGCTTCGCCGGTGCGGGGTGCGCTGCATCAGTAGGCTGGGTGGCCGGCTCGGCGGGTGGCTGTTGCTGGGCTGAAGCGGAGGCTGAGAGAGCAAGGCTGCCGGCGAGCAGGGCTGCGGCCAGCAAACGGCGGGGATCAGGCAAGCGGGGGCTCCTCGTTGAGATCCGGGCAGCCCTGCTCAAGCAGATCACAAAGGGTCGGAACAGTGGTCGGCGTTGCTGCACCGGTCGGCTGTACCGATGATTGCATACAAGACGCTCAGAGGCGGAAGGACGAGAGCGGGTAGGTGCGCTGGCTTCGCGATACGCACCCATGACGCAGGAGGCGCGAGCTAGGTGCCGGTTCCTTTGATGACCACATGTGCGGTACGGAGCAGGATTTTCAGGTCCAGCCAGAAGCTCCAGTTCTCGACGTATGCCGTATCAAGGGCGATATAGCGGGCGAAGGATGAATCATGCCGCGCCTGCACCTGCCACAAGCCCGTGAGACCGGGCAGCACCTCCAGCCGTCGGAAGTGCTCCAAAGCATACTTGGCGACCTCGCTGGCGATGGGCGGCCGCGGGCCGACTATGCTCATCTCGCCGCGCAGGACGTTGAAGAACTGGGGCAGCTCGTCGAGTGAATACTTGCGCAAAATACGGCCGACACGCGTTACGCGCGGATCCTTGGTCATCTTGAAGAGAATGCCGTCGCGCTCGTTGTGCTTCGCCAGTTCGCGCTTCTTCTCCTCAGCGTCGCGCACCATGGTCCGGAACTTAAAGCATGGAAACACCCGGCCGCGCTTACCGATGCGTTCGGACACATAGAAGACTGGCCCACGCGAGTCAATGAGAACAGCAATTGCAATCACCAGCATGATCGGGAAGACCGTGATCAGCGCCAGAAGCGAAAGCAGGATATCAACGACGCGCTTCATCAAGAACGCGATGAAGCGTGGGTCGCGGCGGTGCAGTGCAACCATCGGATACGCACCCAGGTACTCGACTGGTGCGTTCTGACCGAGTTCTCCGTAGAAGCCCGACATGGCTCGAATATCAATTTCGACGTCATGTGCCTCTTCAAGGAGGTGGATGATGGTCTCAAGCGGGCATGGCTGGGCGATGACCAGCTCATCGATAAAGTGCAGACGGGTCAACTCGCGAAGCCGATCCATGTTGCCCAGGATTCGCTCGGCCGATACCTCGGAGGTGTCCGTTGTGCCCGGGGCGTGCAGGAAGCCGCAAAGCCGGTAGCCCAGGTGGTAGTCATCTTCAATCTGCTGCCCGATCGCAAGGCTGAGCTGGTTCGTGCCCAGGATGACCACATTACGGGTCTCAACGCCCTTGGCGTAGCGCGCGAAACGGACCGTTCGCCAGACAGCGCGCCGGATACCCAGTGCCACTGCGGTCGTGCCGACTAGAACGACGACCAGGACCCGCGAAATCTCCAGGTTGCGCACCAGGTACAGCCAGCCACAGAGCAGCACTCCCGCAGTAAGGCAGGCCTGCAGGATCAAACGCTGCTCGTGTGCGCCGCTGCGGTCGGGAACTCCGTTGTAAAGCCCATAGCGACGAAGAACAGCCAGCAGCACGATCAGAAAACCAAGCAGGTACCAGAGGTCGGAGGTAGAGATCGTAACGCGTACCGAAAAGCCGTGGTAGTGCGGCATGCGCGACAAAACGATGTAATGCACAAAGACGGCAAAAGCAAAGGCGCCCAGCGTGACCAGGAGGTCGTTGAACATCATCAGGGCTGCCGCTGCAAACGCAGGACTGGTATGTCTCCGCAACTGGTTCAAGGGGCGCACCGCGTTCGCTGGTGGTCGCGTATCCCTGATCCCGCTCCTTCTAACAGATTCTGAGCTGCCCATTGCGTCTGAGACCCTTGACGTACTTTCCTATGTCGTGGTGAAGCTATTGTTGTCGTCTTCTCGCGGGCAACAAAGCATGAAGGAAGGGGAAGCTCAAGAGTTTTCGCCGAAAACATGGTTGGATGCGGGCGGATGAGACCGCTCTTTTTCTTCCCCGACTGTATCTGAACTGACCCAGTTTCCAATTGAAAATCTCTGAAAACGCGGCAAACTCTAGGTACCGTGGTTCCAGCAATCCTCACTTCTTCTATGTCTTCTACCTCGCCCGCGGCTCCTCCATCTTTAATGCTGTGTCCTGCCCTTATTCTGTCACTCGCACGTGCTTGCTCGCCGTTTGCCCGTTCGCATATTGGTAACAATCGGGGAACTCCTCAGCGCCACGAGTGAGACCATGAAAACTGGTTTGCTGTTGCCTTCCTACCCGCAGAATCCCGGAGCAGCCTTCCCTATGCCGAGTACCTCGCAGGTTTCCTTTCGCCAGGCGCTGGATGAGCTTTTGCGCCAGCAGGCGCGCCCGATCGATAAGTTCGGGCACCAGCCGCGCCTGTATGCCCTTGCCCGGCTTGCCGGGCGCGACACGAGCTACGACGATGATGTCGTTTTTGCTGCCGCTTACCTGCATGATCTAGGCGTTTTTATTGGCAATCGCCCTGAGAACCCCGAGCTTCTGCAAGGCTGGGATCATGTGAAGTACGCGGTAGAGGTCGCGCCGGACTTACTGAGGGGAGCAAACTTTCCTGAGGAGAAAATCCCGGCCGTTTTGCGCGCGATCGAAACCCATCAGCCAAAGGACACCCCGGAGAGTAACGAAGCGATGGTTCTTCGGGATGCAGACATTCTTGAGCAATTAGGTTCGATCGCCGTCTTGCGGGCGGTTGCGAAAACCGGACGCGATACCCGCTACGCCACCTTCACCCCAGTGATTGCCTTTCTGGAGAAGTCGCTGCGTGAGCTGCCGGCTGCCATTCTTCTGCCGGTTACCCGCGAGCTTGCTCGACCCAAGATCGAGATACTCCGGCTTTTCCTGGAGGCGGTCCGAGCGGAGTCGTACGATTGCCTGTTCTAGCTTCTGATCCGCTCTCGTTCAGCTAGGCGCTCGGCTGTTTGCACATACAGCGCCACAGCGTCCCAAAGCTCCTGTTTGCGAAGATACTCCCGAGGGGTATGCGCAACATGGATCGAGCCTGGTCCCAGCAGCAACGGCTCGCCCCAGGCGGTCAGCGCGGGGATGTCGGTCGTGAAGGCCGCGATCATCGTCGGCAGGTCATCCTTCATACCTTCCACCGCGCGCAGGCGCACAAAGGGGATCTCCAGCGTGTACTCGATCTCTGCGTACGGTGCGGCAGCCGCGGCAAGCGCTGAGCGCGTCTGCTCAGATGGCCCAACAAGCCGCACGAGCAGCTGAGCCGAAGCTTTGTCGGCAATGACGTTTGGCGCGTGCCCGCCCTCAAGCAGTCCAATATTGAGCGTACTCGGCCCGACATCGTTGGTCACTGGCAGCTCGACAGCCAGAACCGCATTGAGGGCGTGCACCAGTTTGTGGATAGCGCTTTCGGCGAGCTCTGGGTAAGCCGAATGCCCCATGGTGCCGGTAGCAGTCACGGACGCCCGAAGCGCACCCTTCGAAGCCAGCGCGAGGCGGTTGTCTGTCGGCTCGCCATTGATGAGGTAGCGGCTGCCTTTCGGGTGCAGGTTCGCAATCTTGGCGCCCGAGGAATCGCGCTCTTCGCCGACAACAAACAGGAGGCCAACTGGCAGCCCTTTCACCCGCAGTTGCTCTGCGGCCAGGATCATGGCGACGATAATCCCTTTGGCGTCGCAGGCTCCACGTCCGTAGACCTTTTCTTCATCCTCACTGCTCGGGATCCATGGCGGCACGGTGTCGATGTGCGTGGAAAAAACAACGAACGGCGCCCCCTCCTGGGCAGAGGCGTAAACATTGAAACGCACACCCTTGCCGGGCGCTCGCTCCGGCTGCGGGACCTCCGTGGTCTCGACGAAAAATCCCCGGCTCTTCAGATGTTCCGCGAGAAAAATGCCCGCTTCACCTTCAGAAAAGGTGGTGGAGTCGATATCCATCAGGCGCCTGAGCAGCAGGATCGCCTCGTCCTTCTCACTCTGATTCACGCCCTCAGCATACCCCAGCGGTTCGCCGCTTCTGCGCGACAGCCAAGCCCTACAATATGGATGTGACCATACAGCATCTTTCCAGCGCGGGCTCTCAGCGTGAGGCCGGCGTACGCACCGTTGAGGACCTGCGCGGTCCGGCCGGACGTCTGGAGGCTCTGCTGAATCCGAGCCGGCTCCCCGCGTTGACATCGGCTACCGTGCTGCTTTGCCACCCGCATCCGCTGTTCGGGGGCACGCTCCATAACAAGGTCCTGTATCACGCCATGAAGACCTTTACCGAACTTGGCCTGCCCGTACTGCGCTTCAACTTTCGCGGAACGGGCCGCAGCGAAGGTGAGCATGACTTCGGCCTCGGCGAGCAGGAAGACGTCCGCGCCGGAGTAGACTGGCTCGCCCGCGAGTACAAGCTTCCGGTACTTGCCGCTGGCTTTTCCTTTGGCGCCCACATGGCATTGCGAGCAGGCGCTGCTGACGAGCGAGTCGCGGGACTGGTATCACTGGGAACACCGATCCAGGCTGCGGAACGGAGATATACCTACGAGTTTCTGGCTGCCTGCACGAAGCCTAAGCTCTTCCTCGGCGGCGCTGAGGACCCCTTTGGGCCAGTAGAGCAGGTCGAAGAAGCACTTAGACAGATACCGCAGCCGAAACAGCTGGCCTGGATCCCGCAAGCCGACCACTTTTTTGTCGGCAAACTGGACCAGATGCAAAGGGTTCTATACGGCTGGGTGCAGGCGAACTTTGCCCCGCAGACCGCCCTGCTTGAGGAAGCCCAGCCATGATGGAGGAAGCTGAGCCACAGCTGGCGAAGCTGCGCGCCGACGCGCTCTGCATCTTCACCAACGCCCTCGCTGCCTGCAACATCGACCAGGCCTTTGCACGCCACCTCGGCTTCCGTGGCATGGTGATGCAGCGACAGCAGTCTCCACTCCTTCCCCCGATCGAGCAGTCCCTCGCGGGCGTGAAGAAGGTACAAGTTATCGCGTTTGGTAAGGCTGCCCTGCCGATGCTCGACGCCCTGCTGGCCAGGCTGCCCTCGAAACTGCGGGTAGATGGCATCTGCTCCTCGCCCGAACTGCCGCAGAAGCGGCATCGCCGTATCCGCTATTTCAACGGCACTCACCCGTTGCCAAACGAAGACTCCATCGCGGCTGCGGAGGCGGCACTCGACCTGCTGCATCGCGCCGGGCCTGACACCTTCGTCTTTTTTCTCGTCTCCGGCGGCGGCTCGGCAGCGCTCGAGCTGCCACGGGACCGCTCGATCCCGATCGAGGACGTCCGCGCGTTCTACGAGACACTGGTACTCTGCGGCGCTGACATCGCGCAAGTGAATACCGTTCGCAAGTACTTCTCCGCTGTCAAAGGTGGTCGCCTGGCTGAGGCCGCGCCGCGAGCTGAGAAGCTGACGCTGCTGCTGGCCGACGTTCCGCTGAAAGACATTGGCGTGGTCGCCTCCTCGCCGACGCTGCCCGACCGGTCGACCTGGGCCGACTGTGCTGCTGTTCTGGACCGCTGGGACCTGCTGCCACGCTTTCCAGCAACCGTGCGCAGCTACTTCCAGGCGCTCGCCAAGGAGCCGCCCAAGCTATCAAGCTCCGCAAACGGACTTGAACACACCCAGGTCGATGTGCTGCTCTCGAACCATGATCTGGTAAGCGCAGCCCGCGACCAGGCTCGACAGATGGGCTTCAAGGTCGTCATCGACAATACTCCGGATAACTGGCCCTACGACAAGGCTTCGACGTATCTGCTGGATCGCTTCCAGGCGCTCCGCGCGGAGTGGGGCCAGGTCTGCCTGCTCTCCAGCGGTGAGGTGACGATTTCGATCGAAAGCAGCAACCGTGGCTGCGGTGGCCGGAACCAGCATTTCGCCCTCGAGGCAGCTCTACGCATGGAAGGTGCGCCGCCGACGATGGTGCTGCTCAGCGCCGGCTCCGACGGCACTGACGGCAACAGCCCCGCAGCCGGCGCCGTCGCGGACCCGACTACGGCGACGCGCGCCCGACGCTTTCACTTCAACCCGGAAGAGTCGCTCGCACGGTTCAACAGCTGCCCGCTCTTTACCGCGCTGGGGGATGCGATCGTGACAGGGCCGACCGGCAATAATCTACGCGACCTGCGCATCCTGCTCGCCGGCTAGCAGGGAGTCCGACACACCGCCGGGAAAGTCGGTAGAACACAGAGCGCTGCCGTTCATCAGCAATGGCGGCGCTCTATAAGTTTTCCCGGGTAAGGCTGCTCGGATGCCTACCGTCAGCGGCTCTTGGTCTGCTTGGCGACCTTTTTCTTCACCGGCGCGGCTTTGGCGGCAGCCCGCGTGGCTTGCTTACGGGCAGTCTGGGGGACCTGCTTCTCTTGCAATTTAAGCGGGGCCGCCTTTTTCGCCGGGCTCTTGGCCGGCGCAGGCGTGCTTTTCGCCGCAGGAGCATTGGCTTTCTTCGTCGCCTGAGTGGCCTTGCCGGCCGCCGGCTTCTGAGCTGCTGCAGGCTTTAACGCCTTGGCTGGCGCAGGCGGGGAAACCGGTTTTAGCGGCACCTTCTTCTTAGGTGCTCGCTTCTCCGGGGCTGGTTTCGCTGCTTTGGCCGGCGGTGTAGCTGGAGGCGGTTCCGCAACGAAGCCTCCGCGCTTCACGGGCGTGCCTTCCTCGTTTTTCGGAGTCTTTGCGGCGGCTTCCGGCGCTGCCTTCGGAGCAGTTGATTTACCAGGCACCCGTGAGGGTTCTTCCAGCGAAGGAGCCGTCTCTACGGCTGTGGAGATCTTCGATGTCGATTCCGGCAGAGCTCCGCCACGCCTGACCTCCATAGCTTCCGTAGGCGCTTTCGCGATCTCATCCCCACTGCTATCTTCGGCGTTTGCCTCACCAGGCTCTGCGTCTACGTCGAGATCGTCATCTCCGGCGATACGGTTTAGAACAGTCGTCAGGTCGACCTTATCCAGATTCAGCTTCGGATTGATCCGTTTTGAAGGAGCCGTACCGGCGGGAGGTCCGACCGGCTTGACCTCTTCTTCCTCATCCTCGTCGGTTTCCTCCGCATCGGCCTCACTGTCGAGGTCCGCCTCGGCGTCTCGCTTGGCACCAAGCGCGGCTACACTTTCGAGATCGTCGTCGTCCTCATCCTCGTTGTCTTCCTTGTCCTCATCCTCATCCTCGTCTCCGCGGGACGCCGGACGATCGTCCTCGTCCTCATCCTCATCATCCACGTCTGGAGCAGCACCCTTCCGCTTGCTCTTGCCATCTGAGGACTTCTTGCCACGCGAACGGCGGACCGTGACCGGCGGCGGCGGAGCAGGAGGCGAGTAGGTTTCAAGAAACGCCCGCATCTGCTCGTCAGTCTCCAGTTTGCCGTCGATCTCCTGCAGGAACAGCTCGTGCAACAGCTCAGGGTAAACGGGCAGCTCGGGAGTGATGCGCATTTCGAGCATCATTGCCACCGGAACCTTCTTTGCAGCCTCCGGCCAGACAGTGAAGAAGTTCTTGTACTTCGTCTCGGCGGCTGGCGTTTTCCGGCTATATGCAAGCCAAAGAACCGGCTCGCCGGCGTGGGCGTGAAAGAGCTTCCAGGTAGCCGAGGGAGCCGCTGCTTCCTTGCTCGCCAGCACCCGTGCGAACTCCTTGGCGGCGGTATCAAGGCCCTCCCACTGGGCGAGCAGGCCAGGCCGGACCATCGCGGCCTTCAATGCATCGCGATCCTGAGGAGCCATACCGGCCGTCAGTACCTCCAGGTGTGCCGCGGTCAGATCCGCAGCGACGCCCTGCATTAACAGCTGAATACGGTTCCGGTGCAGGTTCTCGAGAGCCGTCGTGTCGGCAGCAGCTGCGGTCCAGGCCGGCATGAGCTGGGCCATCCAGCCCTCGGCTTCCAGCTTTCGCAGCACATCCAGCGCATCCTCTTCGGCTGCGATCTCCTCCAGTTCGTACCCGCGCAGGAATGGCGAAACGACACTGAAGTTGTCCGACTCCTTCGCGTTCTCGTACCGGGTAGCGGTGCGCTCCTCAAGCGACCAGCCCAGGCGATGGCTCAGCCGGATCGCGCGCACCAGGCGCGAGGGATCCTCAATAAAACCATAATTGCTGACAAGGCGGATCTGCCGCGCCTCGATGTCGGCGACGCCGTTCAGGGGATCAAGCAGCAGCCCATACGAGCCCTCGTTGAGCGAAAGTGCCATGGCGTTGACGGTGAAGTCGCGCCGATACAGGTCGTCAACAATGCTGTTCCAGGAGTACTCGGGCTGCCCCGGCTTGGGGAAAGTTTCCGAACGGGTACTCGCGACCTCGACCCGCACCGAGCCTGGGAACCAGAAGAACATGGTGCGCGAGGGCTCATGCTTGCCCCACAGGGTACCGCCACGGGCAGTCAGCGCCTGCTCGAGATCCAGCGCATTGCCTTGTACAGAGAAATCAAGATCGCGGACGGAGGAGCCAGTAGTCAGATCGCGGACGGCCCCGCCGGCAAGGAAAACGGTCATTCCGTTTTCGCGCGCCGCGTCCCGTACTTGCGTCAGCGCATTCTGCTGGGCGGCGCTCAGGCGGTGGTCAAGCAGGTAGGTGTATTCAGGCATTCTTCCAGACAGACGAACAGGGATTCCTCCCGTACATCCACCGCGCCTCAGGAAACCGCCTGCCCTGAGCTACTTACGGCCGGACACGAAAAGAGGCAAAATGCGATCCTAACAGAAGGCCGTCACCGGGGCCAGCACGCTGGCACCCTCCGGCGACGGTTACTGAACGACTGCCTCGAAGGGCAGAAAGAGGGTGAAGACAGTGCCGCTACGCCCCGGTCTCTGGCTGCTGCGTACGCGGATTGATCCATGGTGCCGGGCCACAATCTCCTGCGCGATCCAGAGCCCGAGACCTGTCCCGCTGATGCCCTTGGTCGTAAAGAACGGCTCAAAGATATGCCGTGCCACTGGTTCGCTGATCCCGGAGCCGGTGTCAGCCACAGTGATGATGATGCCACGGCGGCTTGAGGGCCAGTGTGTCGCATCGCGGCTGCGCAGCAACAGGCGTCCGCCGGAGTGCATAGCGTCTATCGCATTGCCGACCAGATTGTTGAGAACCTGCCGGATCTCCCCTTCCAGGCACAGGACGGTCGCCTTGGAGCGCTGTCTGTGTTCCAGGTGAACATGGGAGTTTACAAGCCGGCCCTGGTAAATGGTCAGGATGGTGTCCGTCAGGCTCGCCGCCGTCACCAGAGTGGGGCCTGTAGACTGGCGGTGAAAGCGCAGCGTCTGACTGCTGATGACGGAAACGCGCCGCAGTTCGCGCTCGGCCGTGTCCAGGTAGCTGTGCACATCACTGAGTCGGTCGGTAATCCGCGCCAGATAGAGCAGGTTTGTGACCGACTCGAGGGGATTGTTGATCTCGTGTGCGATCGAGCTGGCGAGCCGCCCCACTGCGGCCAGCTTCTCGGTCTGGATCAGGGCGTTTTCCGCCTGCTTGCGGTCATGAATGTCTTCGGTGGTGCCGTACCACTTGACGATGACGCCGTTTTCGCTGCGCCGGGCATACGCGCGGGATCGCATCCAGCGATAGTCGCCGTTTGCTGTGCGGATGCGGTGTTCGACATCGTATGGAACGCCAGTCTCCAGGGCATGCCGCCAGGCCTTTCCCATGCGGGGCAGATCATGAGGGTGCGGGACGTCGGCCCACCCATCTCCGAGCGCCTGCTCCCGGCTCAGACCTGTCAGCTCCAGCCAGCGCGGGCTGAAGTCAAGAATGTGACCCTCGGTGTCCGCGGTCCAGGGAATCTGCGCATTCAGCTTGACGGTCCAGCGTAGCTCCTCCTCGCTCGCTTTCAGAGCCACCGCGGTCTGCTGTAACGCTTTTTCCGTTGCCCGCCGCTCCCCGATGTCGCGGAAGACTAGAACGATCCCGGTCAGCTCCCCTTTGTCGTTCCGGATAGGTGCGCCGCTATCATCGATGTGAACCTCCCCGCCATTGTGCTGCACCAGGATCGTATGGTTCGCTAGCCCGACTACCCGGCCGAGCCGGCGCACCTTGTCAGCCGGGCTTTCTACAACTTCGCGTGTCTCTTCGCGGAGGATGCGAAAGACCTCAGCGAGCGGGCGCCCCTGGGCTGCGCTATGGCTCCAGCCCGTCAGGGCTTCAGCAACTGGGTTCATGCGTACGACGCGTGTCTCGGCGTCCGTTACGATCACGGCATCGCCGATGCTCTGCAGGATGCGCGAAGCGCGCGCCTCGCTCTCCCGCAGCCGTTCGGCCGCAAGAATTGCGTCGGTCCGGTCCTGGCAGACATTGAACACCCCAACCACTCTGCCTTCGTCGTAAACCGGGCTGATGCTGTTGTTCCAGTAGAAGTCGCGAACTCGACCTTCCACCTCGATCGGAATGAGTACATTCTGCTGCAGGCTGCTTTCGCCGTAGTGCAGGGCCCGGTCATACTGCGGCCCAAGAATGTGCCACGCCTCACGCCATACCTCGCTGCCGGGTCTACCGAGCGAGCCGGGATGCTTGGTGCTGGTAAACGGCATGTACGCATCGTTGTAGAGCAGCGTAAGCTCTGTGCCCCAGAACAGCGCCGAGGGAAACGGCGAGCTTAGCATCAGGTTGACGGTCGTCAGCAGAGGCGGAGGCCAGTTTCGTATCTCGCCAAGCGGCGTTCGGCTCCACTCTGTAGCGCGAATCAGTTGCGCCATGGCGCCCTGCCCTACGATCCGGCTGGCCTCCGGTTCCGCCAATCGGCCAGCCACGCTAAGTTGAGATCGGCTGACAAACATTACCCTTTAGGCTACGTGTTTCTGACGTGGACAAATAACCGGGACCGTGCAAAAGTTTTAGGGGATGGACACCCTCGTCACCGGACAGCTCTCCCGGAGCAAGGGCCCTTTCGATCGCGTTGGGTTGGCAGAGCAGACGTTTCTCTGGGACCATGCTACTGGCCCGCAAGGCAACTGTGTGCAAGATCCAGACTCCTCCAAAACCCGGCAAAACCCGAAGATATAGGTACCGAAGTACTCTTGCGCCTGCATATGTATGCACCATCGCCTATTTCTTTACATTTCGAAGCCGCTGTTTCCAGCCCTTGCAACCATCAAAAAACAAAGAATGACGCTGGACCGCGAAAGCGCCTCCTGAGCGGAGCGGAGCGGAGTCCGTAGCGCTCTGCGCCACGGGATCTGCTTCTCCCCGTTCCCCGGCAGACGGTTTGAGTAGCCGTCCGGGCCAGGATCGAGGGCTAAAATCCTGCTATATGAATCTGGAGCAACTTGCGCGGACGCTGGGAGCTGAGCTGCGCCTCGGAACAGCAGACACAGCAGCAGCCGTGACAAGAGTTGAGATCACGGGTGTCGCGGCGCTCGAGGCAGCAACCGCGCAGGAGATCAGCTTCGTCGCCAACCCGCGGTACTACGCCGCAGCCCAGACGACCCGGGCCGCCGCAGTGCTGGTCGAACCCGGCTTCCCTGCCCTTGCCGCTACGACCCTGCGGATCGAAAATCCCTACCTGGCCTTCGCCAAAGCCGTGGAACTCTTCCACAAGGCGCGGCATTACGAACCGGGTGTTCATCCAACGGCGGTCATCGATCCTACGGCTGAGATCGCCTCCGATGTTCATGTCGGGCCCTATGTCGTTGTAGGTGCCGGAACCTGCGTAGGCGCAGGAAGCGTGCTGCTGGCGCACACGGTCCTGTACCCGGGCGCACGGATCGGCGCGCGCTTTTTCGCGCATGCCCATGCTGTAGTTCGCGAGGACTGCCTGGTGGGCAACGATGTCACGCTTGGCAACGGCGTTGTGGTGGGCTCCGACGGCTTCGGCTTCGCCAAAGATGCGTCCGGCAGCTGGTACAAGATTCCGCAGAGTGGGCGGGCAGTCATCGGCGACGGCGTCGAAATCCAGGCAAACAGCTGTGTCGACCGCGCCAGTATCGGCGAAACAACGATCGCTGACGGAGCGAAGCTCGACAACCTGGTGCAGGTCGGACATGGCTCTACGGTCGGCGAACGCACATTGCTGTGCGCGCAGGTCGGCCTGGCTGGCTCAAGCCACATCGGTCAGGGCGTGATCCTCGCCGGTCAGGTCGGGGTAGCCGGCCACCTGACCGTAGGGGACGGCGCGGTCGCGACCGCGCAGACCGGTGTTCCACACGATGTCCCAGCCGGAGAGGTCGTCAGCGGCTACCCGGCGATTCCAAACCGGCAGTGGCTGCGGGCCTCGGCGGCGTTTCTTCGCCTGCCGGAGATACTAAAGCGCCTGGCCAGGCTGGAGCGCGCCTGAGGCGGCCTGGCGCTTTGCTGATACGGCAACTACCTCGACAAGCCACACCCTTTCCATGGGGAGCGGCATCGGGAGCGGCATGGGACGGCATCTACCCTGCTCATGGCTGATCCGACCGATGAGGACCTGCTCGATCTGCTTACTCCCCACACGGAAGAGCCAGTCCGTGTGCTTCTGCTCGATGACCAGGTCGAGAACCTCCTGCTGCGCGCCACTATCCTGCATAAACACGGCTATCAGACGGAGACCGCATCAACGGTAGTAGAAGCACTTGCGCTGCTGCACTCCATTGACGTGGCCGTGCTGGATTACCACCTCGGTGTCGGGCAGTTCGGAACAGAAGTAGCGGCAAAGCTGCGAGAGCAGCGGCCGGAGGTGCCGATCATCATCCTTTCGGCGACGCTGGAGCGGCGCTTCGGCGGCCCCGAGGACATGCACTTGCTGAAAGGCTACAGCTCGGTCGAGGATCTGGTCGCCGCCCTGCGCGCCTTCCGGGCCAAGCGCCAGGGCGCGCCCGTGATGGTAGATGCGCGTGACTTCTTTTACTCGCGGATCAACATGGCGATGGGCGATGACGTGGTGCTTGAAATCCTGGACGGTCGCGGCAACTGGCAGTACGTAAATGAAACGTGTGCGCGGCTCCTGGAGCGGCCACGCGACTGGTTCCGCGGCAAGAACATGTTCTACGAGATGCCGGAACTGGCGCCGGACTGGCGCGAGATCATCGCGACGGTAGCCACAACCCGTGAAACCTACATCGACCGCACCTACCGTGGATTGCTCAACCTGCCCCGCAAGGGTGAAGAGTGGGTGTGGAACGTGCTCGCGTTCCCTATGACCCTGCATAACAACGAGAGCGGCGTGGTATTGACGGCGCGGACGCTGGAGCGCAAGTCAGGCGTTTAGAAACGCCTGACAGAAAGCCGCCGGTACTGCTGAAAACATCCGACAGCTCCAAGGCAAGGCTTGGGATGAAAACGTGTCGATGAACCGGCCTCGCGTTTGCAGCTCCCTAGTGCACCACATTCTGGAACAATGACGACTTCAGGAGCGTCGCGAACTGACTGTCGGAGGAGGTGAAATTGACGTTGAGCGTGCCGGAGTTGGAACTGATGTCCGTGTTGTCGATCGCCTGCTTCTCGACTGTGGAGCCGCTTGTCTTCTCATAGAGCGCCGCGGCGTTCATCATGCTCGACATGGTGGCGGCCGTGAAGGTATCCGGCGTCACAACAGCCAGGTTGAACTTGACTCCGTTGTCGAAGCTCATGCTGTAGCGCGAGCTGACCAGCCGCTTGCGCACCTCTTCGAAGTCCGCCAGCTGCGCCGCCTGACCCAGGACGTTGCGCATCATCATCTGCGTGCCTTTGCCGTCGAGCAGACTCCAGATCGCTTCGGTGTCGACAAGCCCCATCTGCTGCATCAAAGGCTGGTTAGCAAGCATGCTCGGCGCAAAGCCGTCGCGGGTATTGAGCGCATACTTGATCGCGTCGGAGGAGCCGAAAACCATCGTTGTCGGGTTAACAAAGCTGACCATCATGCCGCTGCCGGCCATCGGGTACATTTTGTTCGTGCGTAGCAGCGTTGCCTTCACTTTGCGCTTGCGGAAGTCAGCCAGGATGTCAGGCACGGAGAACTGCCCCTGCGCGACGCCCACTATCTTCTCGCTATCGCTGTTCGGGTCTGGGCGGAAGCTGGCGAATGCAAGTTCCTCGATGTCGTGGTTGTCGTCGATCCCGGAGTCGACCAGCGCTTTCTCAAGCTGCTTCAGCTCCGGCGGCAACACCCGCGCCTTCAGATCCATAGCGGCCTGCGAGTTCTGCATGGCGCGGTAGTCCACCACAATCAGCTGCTGGATGTCCCGGGGAATCGTACCGCGGGCGTCAGCGGTGAGCTGCGCCGCGTGAGCCGGCCCGGCAAGCGATACAGCGAGACAGCCGAACGCGAACAGGCAGCGCCAGGGCTGCCGGAGTACTCTGCCGCATGCGGAAATAGAAGAAAACATCATCACGTAAAACCTCACTTGCAGGCGAAGCGCCTTAGGAAGAGCTGTATCGACAGCCTTGCCACCCGTCGCTTCCTACTCTGCCTATCTTAGACGCACAGCAAGGCTGGAGGCCGTCTTTCGTGCACCGGGGTAATGCCGGCTGTGTCGCGAAGGAATGCTTAAAGCCGGGCAGGCCAGGGCAAAGGCTCGGTTAGACGCTGCTCGAGAATGCGGCTCTTACTCCGACCATCCGACAGAGTTCCTCTCCGGCCATTTTCTCCAGAGCTTTCCAAGGAGCTGTCGAGGATCTCGGCCCACTGACTGGCTGCGTTGTAAGCCGCCCGGGGCACCAGCCCAGTCAACTCGATGCCGGTGACATATGTCTTGTACTTGCGAGCAGCGCCGTTGAGCGCCGAGTGCGCCAGAGCCAGAGCCTCAGGGCGTGTGACCTTCACCTGAATCGCAACGGACACCCGGCCGCCGGCAAGTAGCCCGGAAGCTCTTACGCCGTCTGTTCCGCCGGCATCGTTCCGCATCTCGCGAGCAATCGAGCGTGCGCTGCCGAGCTCGGCCGTGTCCAAAATAGCCGTATATTCCACCAGCGCAAGGCGCGCGCCGACGGCGGCAGCGCCTGCGGTTGGGTGCAGACCGGGGCCGCCGACGTCAGGCTTGCGGTCCGATCTACGGCCGGTGTCGCGCCGTCCAGCCTCCCGCAAGCCTTCAAACTGGCCGCGGCGCACCTCATCGAGCTGCACCCGGTCCGGGCGGGCTGCGGCTGCCTCGTATAGATAGGAGGGGATGCTGTACCTCTCCCAGAGCGACCCGGCAGCTTCGCGCGCGAGTACCGCGCAGGCGAGCAGCGACGAACCTCCGGCACCTCCGGCACTCTCGATCGGTACGAAAGGAATTACATCCGCAGCGCCAATGCGTCGATGCGAGCCGGTCTGCCTCGTAAGGTCGATCCTCTCGGCCGCAACACCGGTGGAGCGCACCGCGGCCTCGCACACTGCCGGCGGCGAGCCAGCGATGGTAATAACAGACCGGTTGGCAACAGGATCCACGGCATAGTCCAGAAGAAGCACACCGGGCAGACGCATCGCCTCAAGAATGGCGAGCACGGTGCGAAGATCGCGCCCCTCGGAGAAGTTGGGTACGCATGCAACCAGCGGATAAGCCAGAGCGTTGCTGTCCGGGTCCATTCCACCCTCACCCGCCAAAGCTTGCGCAACTTCGATGGCAAAGCTTAGCAGGGAGATCTTGCTGTAGACACGACCGAAGTGCCCTCAGACAGTTCCGTCCACTTGGTGACGTGGACCCGGCGCTACTTCCACCAGGAGTAGCCGATCTGAAACTGAACACTCGCGTTCACACCGGGATTATGGTCGCCCAGGCTGGCGCTGGAAATGTGCACCGCGCTTGCCTGCAGGTCGATCGCCTGGCGATTTCTAAGGAAGTAGTGAAGTCCCACACCGAACTGCGGGGTGAAGTTCCACACGCTGGTGCCGCCCGGCGTGCCGTGAGGCACCAGGATGTCGGGCGGATACTTGTGGTTGGTCCACAGCAGGCCACCGGCACCTTGCAGGTAGGGCGCAATGCGCCGGGTCGGCGTCAGGTCCCAGCGCAGCTGAATTGGCGTGAGGCTCAGCCCCGTAAATGTGCCCCCGCCAAACGGCTCGTAAAAGGTTTCCATTTGCCCGTTGCCGATGCTGAAAGTCTCAGCCTGGATATGCGGAGCCGGCGTAAAGGACTGCCAGTACGGCATGATGTCGCCGGAGTACTCGAACTGTCCCCGCAATAAGCCCGGCAGGTGGGGGTCTGTCAGCACCTTGCCGAGGTGAAAGCCCGCGTTGGTAAAGGAGTAGCTGGAGTTGTTACCAACGCCAAAGCCGCCGCCGAAGAAAACACCATATTCCCAGGGATCCGTGGCGAGCGCCGCGCTGGCCGGAGCGCGGTTGCCGCTTGCGGCAGTGTCCTGCCCAAGGGCGGGCGCGAGCGCTGCCGAGAGCAGCAGCGAGAGAGCGATAGATGGAATCTTCATGATCTCCGGGGATTTCAGGGTACGAAGAGTGCGCGTGGACTTGGACGGGCATGAGAGCGCCGACGCGCCGCTCTCCATCATGCGCAAGCTTTCATGGTGGAGTGGATGCGGCGCCTCCGGTCGTGGTTTCGGAATCGTCCGCAGCCCCTTGGGTTAGCGGGTCGCTTCTTCCAGTTCCTCGTCCATGTCGAAGTTCGAGTAGACGTTCTGCACGTCATCGTGGTCTTCGAGCGCATCGAGCAGACGTACCATCTGTGCGGCTGGTGCCCCCTCGAGCTTTGTGTAGGTACTGGCGACCATCGTGATCTCTGAGGCAAGAGTCTCGATACCGGCGTCCCGGACTGCCTGGGCGACCGCCTCATAGACGGCCGGGTCCGTGGTGATCTCCCAGCTGTCGCCTTCGTCCGCCATATCGTCCGCACCGGCATCGAGCGCGAGCGCCATCAGTCTTTCCTCGTCTGCCACAGCCTTGTCGACGACGATGAGACCCTTCTTTGTAAACATGAAGCGGACGGAGTTTGGCTCGCCCAGGTTGCCGCCGTTCTTCGAGAACGTGTGCCGAATCTCGGAGACGGCGCGGTTGCGGTTGTCGGTCGTGCAGTCAACGATCAGCGCAACGCCGCCGGGTCCGTAGCCCTCAAAGGAGATTTCCTCGTAGGTAAGACCGGGGATCTCGCCGGTGCCTCGCTGAATCGCCCGCTTGATGTTGTCGGCCGGCATGTTCTCAGCCTTGGCTGCCAGGATCGCGGAGCGCAGACGCGGGTTGCCGTCCGGATCGCCGCCGCCCTGCCGGGCAGCCATCGTGACTTCCTTAATCAGGCGCGTGAACGCCTTTCCGCGCTTGGCATCGAGCGCACCCTTCTTGTGTTTGATCGTCGCCCATTTCGAATGGCCGGACATAACAATCCTCGTCTTCCCTGCTCACTTGCAGCTTCGGTTCGTACTTCTGCGACTTAGCCCCACAACCAGGAGTGTAGGAGCGGCAGCCGCTCCAACAACGGCCAGTGACTCGCTGGGACTAGCCAGTATAGCAGCGGCGCGGTATCCTTCGGCGTCCCGTAGACACGACTACGGAAGCAGCTGCCGCTGGTTCTGCGCTGCCCGTTTTGCGACCGCGAAGCAGAGCGCTGTGGACGCCCGCGCGGCTGACGGTGTACACGGAAGGTATGGCCTCGCTGCCGCTTCCGATGAACGCGCCGACCCTCCCGGCTTCCATGAGCCTGCTTCCTGGCGCAATGAACGTTTTCGATACAGGAACGCGCCGGCTACTTGCGTATTCGTTTCTGCGGGTCGGCTCCGTCGAGGTTACGCTGTCATTTCTCATCAAGACAGCCGTCTTTCTGGCGCTGCTGGTGCTGTTCTCGCGCTTGCTGCAGTCAGTCGTGCTGGCCCGCGTGCTGCGTCGCATTCACATTCCGGAGGCGCAGAAGTTCGCCCTTGGCCGCTTTGTCACCTACCTGTTTTTTCTCGGCGGCCTGTTCGTCGGACTGCAATCGATGGGCCTCAATCTCAACTCCTTTGTGGTCTTCGGCGGCGCAATCGGCGTCGGCGTCGGCCTGGGTCTCCAGAACGTGGTCTCGAACTTCGTCGCGGGCCTTATCCTGCTGATCGAACAACCGATCCGCATCGGTGACCGCATCGAGGTCAAGGACACGCTCGGGGACGTAATACGCATTGCCGCCCGCTCGACCTGGGTACGCACCAACGACAACGTCGTCATTGTGGTGCCGAACTCCGAGTTCATCAACAATGCAACGATCAACTGGACCGCCAACGATCAGCGCGTCCGCGTGAAGCTTCCTGTCGGCGTCGGTTACGGGTCCGACCCCGATCAGGTGCGCAGCCTGCTGCTCGATGTGGCATTCGGCACCAACGGCGTGCTGCATGAGCCGGCACCGTCGGTCATCTTTATGGATTTCGGCGACAGCAGCCTCGACTTTAGCCTGTGGGTCTGGACCGAGGCCCATACCCACGCCCCGCTGGTGCTGCGGTCGGAGCTCTATTTCGAGATCTTCCGCGTCTTCAAGGAGCACCAGATCGAACTGCCCTTTCCACAACGCGATCTGCACATTCGCTCGGACTTTCGCTCTCCGGAGATGGAGCTGCCCTCCGACGAACATGCAGCCCTCTCGCAAATGGCTCGGGAACGGCCTGCCGCAGCGCGCGGCTCGAGATCCTAGAGCCAGCGCTGCGGATGCAGGAAGCCTTCGTGGCTCAAGGCTGTCCGTTCACCGGTACCGGCGAGGGATTGCGGCTGCGGAAACCATCCTGGTGCCAGTAGGGATAGGCCTTTGGCTGCTCGCTTACCCGGTCCAGGCGCTCGAGCTGATCGGGGGTGAGCGACCAGCCGACCGAGGCCAGATTGGCCCGCAGCTGCTCCTCATTGCGTGCGCCGAGTACGATGCTCGACACTGTCGGCCGGGTCGTGAGCCAGTTGATGGCGATTTGCGGCACAGTCTTGCCCGTCTCTTTCGCAAGCTCGTCGAGCACGTCGACAACCCGGTAGAGGTACTCCTCATTGACGATAGGTCCAGCTTTGTCGCCGCCCTGGCCGATGCGCGTGTCCTTCGGTACTGGATGGCCGCGACGTATCTTGCCGGTCAGCCGACCCCAGCCGAGCGGGCTCCACACCAGCGCGCCAACGTTCTGGTCAAGCCCGAGCGGCATCAGCTCCCACTCATAGTCGCGCCCAACGAGCGAGTAGTAAACCTGGTGAGCGACATAGCGCTGCCAGCTGTGCTTCTCGCTCAGCGCAAGCGACTTCATCAGGTGCCAGCCGGAAAAGTTGGACGCAGCGATGTAGCGGATCTTGCCCTGCTGGACCAGCGTGTCCAGCGTTTCCAGGGTTTCTTCGATCGGAGTAAGCGCGTCGAAGCCATGCATGTGGTAAATGTCGATGTAATCGGTCCGGAGTCGTTTGAGACTGGCATGGCACTGCTCGAGCAGGTGGTGACGCGACGAGCCGCCGCTGTTCGGCCCCGGACCCATTGGGAAGGTGGCTTTGGTGGAGATGAGCAGCTCGTGACGCTGGCCTTCCATGGCCTGCCCGAGAATGTCCTCCGCAAGCCCCTGCGAGTAGACGTTGGCTGTGTCGATGAGATTGGCGCCGTGCTCAATGCAGACCTCAACCAGCTTCCTGGCCTCGTCGACCTGGGTTTCACCCCAGGTTCTAAAAAACTCATTGCCGCCGCCAAAGGTAGCCACGCCGAGCGAGAGCAGCGGCACCTGCAGCCCTGAATAGCCGAGTTGTCTGTATTCCATGGTTGGAGAGATGCACGTACGGACGAGCTCGCCCGCAGCTCCCTCTACGAAAGAACTCTTCAGGAGCTGGCGCGGACGCCGGAATGCGTAAAAGACGGCGAGCAGTGGCGGTGCCAGCAGCACGCCCCAGAATGGAATGACGATCCCGAGAGCGATCGGCGCGAGAATAGCGGCCCAAACGGGAACCCGGGTGGTCTGCTTGAGCAGCAACGGCTGAATAACCAGCTGGTCGAGAATGACAATGATGGCGTACAGGCCGAGCACCAGCACAAGGCGGTAGAAGTCGTGGCCGGAGAAGGCGACGGCGAGCACCGGGCCAATGATGCTAAGCACGCCACCGAAGTGCGGGATAAAAGCGGCAAGGGCGGCAAGCAGCGCCCACAGGGGAGCGAGTGGGACGTGCGCCAGAGCGAGCCCGATCCACCAGAGAACGCCGACCACAAGACCCTCAAGTGTCGCCGCCCGCCACCAGTTGACGAGCGCGGTGCCCGCTGTGCGAATGGCGCCGGGCCGCCCCGGAGTTTCTTCCTCGGGCGGCTTTGAATCCTCTGGCAGCGAGCGGAGCGACATAGAAGCAGCCTCCTGACTGCACCCCTGCAGCAGGCCTATGGCAGATGAGGTGCTGACTTGGAATCCTCCCTGTCCCGGAAGGATGGTCGAAAGCGTGGCCAGCGGGAAGTCTGCTCTCGATCTGGCGTGGACGACGTGCCTCCCGGACGGTGGCCGATGCTCGGGAGCGAACCGGATTACGTCTCGAGCTAAGACTCGGAGGTGGCGAGCCTGAGACCGCTGCCAAGCTGCTAGGCTATGGCCATGAAGTTCGGGGTACTTGTCTTTCCCGGGTCAAACTGCGACCAGGACACGGCACACGTCCTTTCGGCGATCGCCGGGCAGCCGGTGTCTATGCTCTGGCATGACTCCGAGTCGCTTGGAGGCGTAGACGCCGTGCTGGTTCCCGGCGGTTTTGCATATGGCGATTACCTGCGTACCGGCGCCATCGCAAGTTTCTCCCCGGTGATGCAGTCGGTTCGGCAGTTTGCCGCGAAGGGCGGACCGGTACTGGGCATCTGCAACGGCTTTCAGATTTTGTGCGAAAGCGGGCTACTACCGGGCGCGCTGCTGCGCAATGCCGGGCTTAAGTATGTCTGCCGGCAGGTGCACCTGCGCGTTGAAGCAGATGACACGATCTTTACCGGTCAGCTGCACAAGGGGCAGGTTCTCCGGATTCCGGTTGGTCATATGGAGGGTAATTACTTCTGTGACGCTGAGACACTTACAATGCTGGAGCGGGATAAACGGGTTGCGTTTCGTTACTGTGACACTGCGGGGGAGCCTACGCGGGAAAGCAATCCGAACGGCTCGCTTGCGAACATTGCTGGAATCCTAAATGAGGGCCGGAACGTACTCGGAATGATGCCTCATCCGGATCGCTCCAGCGAGATGCTGCTCGGCTCCGCGGATGGTTTCGGGATCTTTCAGTCGCTGGTCGCAGCTTTGGCTCAGGGCTCTGGAAGAGAGGCAACTGCGCGTTTGTAGGGGGAACCGATGATTGACATTCACCACCACCTGCTTCCAGGGCTCGACGATGGTCCGCCCAACTTCGACATCTCGATGAAAATGGTCGACGCGGCGGTACGGGAAGGGATCACGCACATCGTGTGTACCCCGCATGCGAACGATCGCTACTCTTACAACCGAGAAAAGAACGAAGCGCTTCTTGCAGAGCTGCGCAGCCGGATCGACGGCAAGGTCACGCTCGGTCTAGGTTGCGACTTTCACATGTCCTACGACAACATCCAGGATGCGCTCGACCACCCGGGCCGCTACTCGGTAAACGGACGCGCATATTTGCTGATCGAGTTCCCTGAGACCGCCATAGCCGAGAGCACCAACGACAGCCTGTACGAGTTGACGGTTTCAAAGCAGCGCCCGATCATCACGCATCCGGAGCGCAATGTGGTTCTTCAGCGGCATCCGGAGCGGCTGGCGCAATGGATCCGTGACGGAGCACTGGTGCAGGTAACTGCGGCGAGCTTCACTGGCCGGTTCGGCCGCACTGCGCAGGCGACAGCCGAAAAGTACATGAAAAAGAACTGGGTTCACTTCGTCGCGACCGATGCGCATAATCTCGAATCCCGCGCTCCGGTGATGAGCCAGGCGTTTGAGTTCCTGCGCAAGAACTACGGGCAAAGAACAGCGGAAAGGCTTTGCATCACGAATCCGCAGGCGGTATTTGACGGGAAGGAACTGCCTGAGCAGCCCGAGGCAGCAGACCTCTACACGCACCTCCAGGAAGAGCAGCAGGTTCCCTACGGGCGCCGCAAGGTCGGCTTCTTTCGGCGAATGTTCGGGCAGGGTTGACGGGCTAGAGCCCGAGACCTCCATCCACGGCGATCACCTGGCCGGTCAGGAACGGCGTGGCCCGAGCCAGAAACAGGACGACCTCCGCGATATCCTGCACAGTGCCGTTGCGCTGCATGGGGGTTTTCTCGACAAAATGCCGGTACGCCTCCCCAGCCTCTGCTCCCGTCACGATCATGCCGGGAGCGACACAGTTCACGGCGACCTCCGGTGCCCAAGCCTTGGCCATCGTCTGGGTAAGCATGTGCAGCGCAGCTTTTGAGGCACAGTAGTGCGCGTGGGTCGCCCAGGGATGCAGGCCGCCGAGCGAGCCGATATTGATGACGCGGCCGGCGGGAACGAGAGTACCGGCTGCTGCTCGCAGAGATGTTCCTGACGCGCGTAGAAAAGGCAGCGCCGCCTGCGCGGCTAGGAACGGTGCCCGCGTGTTGGTCGTAAACATACGATCCCACTGGTCCGGGGAGATCGCCTCCAAATGGGTTGTTTCAAATGCGCCAGCATTGTTGACCAGAATATCGAGCACCGACGGGCCTTCGCCGCCGGCCCAGGCAGCCGCCTGTGTCACTGCGGTCGAGATGGCCTCAGGACGGTCCAGATCGCAGGCGACCGCACACGCGCGGGCGCCGGTATGCTCCAGGTCGCGAACGGTAGCTGCAGCCTCCGCCGAAGAGCGGTGGTAAGTGATGATCACGTCCGCGCCAGCCTTAGCCAGTGCGAGCGCGATGCTTCGCCCGATGCGCCTCGCCGCACCGGTAACGAGGGCGCAGCGGCCGGCCAGCGGTCGAGCCTCCAGCGTTGCTCCGAACTGAGAACGGGACATGGCCGCATGGTACAGGGCGGTGCGAGCGGCAGGCGCTAAAAGTACCGGGAGGCAGGCGAAAGAAACAACAGCTAGCGGGAATGCAGCATCCACTACCTCGTACAAGTGCATCTCTATGCTAGGTTCGAGTCTGACTCCGTCATTGTTCGCCTCCATAGGGCTACTGACCTTGTCGTGCTCGCTCGCAGCCGGGTGCAATGACGTACGGACTCGGCCTGCGGGCTCTGCTATCGCGCCCAGGATGGATGGGGATGACGCCAGCACCCACTTGGCGCGCAACGTGGCGGACCCGAACGCACCCTTTTCCGTACCCTCACCCAAGTTCGCAATACGCGAGCCCTTGCTGGATGTGAACGGAGTCGACCCATGTGCCCCCGCGCAGCTCTCCCTCTTTGAGTCACGTGCGCAGGTAAACGGCATGCACCATACTGTCCGGTTCAGCATTGCGAATAGCGGCTACGCTTGTCGGCTTGGCGGTTTCCCGTCTGTGACACTGCTGCGGGCCGATGGGAGTGTTATCGGAGGCCTGCGGATTCGCAAGGTATCGTCCGACAGCATGAGTGCATCGCTTGGGTCTCCTATTGAACAGACGGCAGATACTCTTCCCGGCGAGACGGCGGCAACTGCACCATCTCCCATGGTGCTTGTACCCAGCAAAGGTGAAGCTGCCTTTCAGATAGGCTGGACCAGCGGGATGCATTGCGAGCAGGTGAGCCGCATCGCCATTGCAGCTCCGGGTGCGACGCAGTCAATGCAGATTTCGCGACCGATCTCGCTCTGCGAGGATCAGATCCTGATCACCGCCGTAGCGCCGGCTGATCTTCGCTAGAAAAAGCTGCAAGTAACGCGTCAGCTACTGAGGCCGAGGCGCCTTCGCCGTCCCCTCTGTTGGCTGCGGGGTTACAGACTGCCCACTGTCACTGTCCAACGGGCGACTCTGGTAAGCCGAGTACTGGCCGGTCGGCGGCTTGATCTTAATATTCAGGTCGCGCGAGGCAAGGTCATTGGTAAAGGTATCGCCGTAGGTCTGGAAGCCGCTCTTGAAGACCTGAACTTGCACCTGATCCCCGATTGGAATCACGTCGAGGACGGCTTTCCCTTCTTCGTCCGTCTTGATCTCCATGTTGCCCTGATCTTTGCCGTCATGGAGGGTGTGGAAGATAACGGCGGCATTCTCGACCGGCTTGCCATTGGAAGCGCGTCGGACTGAAACGGCGATGTGGGAGACCGGCGGCGGATCCTTGTACTTGCGGCCTCGCGTGTCATCTTGCGCGTGGGCCGCGGCAAAGCGAACGCCGACAAGGATCATCGCAACGAGAAAGACCTGCCTAAACCGAGCCGCCGGCCGGCCGGAGCTAGGCTCGTGCGGCGGCGTCGGAGACAGCCATTGTAGGTGCAATTTCATGTGGCGATTGTAGCGCCGCAGTGACACGGCAGGCTATTCAGCGGAACTCGAACGAAGCGGTTGCCGTGGGAGCGAAGCTCGCATCCAAATGGCTGTGGAAGATAGCAGACGGGTGAAACACCTCCGTTTGTGGCTCCAGGGGAATAGAGTTCCATATCAGCAGCCGAAAAGCTGCAGGAAGCAGGAGTGATAAAGATGGCCAACAGTGTAAAGGAAATGCCTTCCAGGAAGCCTCGGGAGAACAAGGGTGCGCCGGGACCGGCAACCGAACTTAACACAAAGATGTACCAGAATCGCGTCGCACTAAGCGATGAGCAGAAGGAAAAGGTCGTCGAGGTGATGCAGGAGCGGCTCGCCGAAGCCCTCGACATGTACTCGCAGGCTAAGTTTGCCCACTGGAACGTGAAGGGTATCAACTTCTACCAGTTGCATCTGCTATTCGACAGTGTTGCTGAAGCTATTTTTCCGCAGATCGACCAGATTGCGGAGCGGATGACGCAGTTGGGCGGCGTAGCGAATGGTACGGTGCGGCAGTCGGCTACCGGCTCACAAATCCCTGAATTCAACGTAAACCTGACTGCCGGTATGGACTACGTGAAAGCCTTGGCGGACGCACTCGGTCTGTACGCCCAGGCGTTGCGCGAAGCCTCGGACAAGATCGACGAGATAGGTGACGAGCCGACTTCGGACTTCTTCAAGCAGCTCGACGTTGAGGCTGAGGAACAGCTGTACTTCCTCGAGTCGCACCTTGAGGCTGGCAGCGTGCAGTAGAGTTAAGCCTTCCAGAAGGGCAAGAAAGGGCGGGCCTCCCTGAACTTTCGAGAGGTTCGCGCTTTTTCGTTGTGCTCACAGAGATCTACTAGCGGCGCACTGGCGGACCGCTCGGTGCAAAAGCGACCGGCGATGCGAGAATACGTCTATGAGCGATTCCATTCGGGCGGGTGTTGTCGGCTTCGGATTGGCCGGACAGATTTTCCATGCAGCAGTCATCCACGAGACGCCTGGTCTGGAAGTTGCGGCAATTGTCGAGCGTTCCGGCAAATCCGCCGCAGCAAAGTACCCGCAGGCGCGTGTGTACAGATCGGTAGAGGAGATGTTGGCGGACGACAGCATCGAGCTTTGTGTTGTCGCCACGCCGAACGATGTACATCGGCAGCTTGCCGAGGCCTGCATCCACGCCGGACGACATGTGGTAGTCGACAAGCCACTTGCGCTGACGAGCGATGATGCCGCAGCTCTTGCTAAGCTGGCGCGAGAAAAAGGTGTCAAGCTTTCTGCCTTTCATAACCGGCGCTGGGACGGCGACTATCAAACAGTTGAAAACCTATTCAGGAGCGGACGGCTCGGCAACCCGGTCAGTTTTGAGTCGCATTTCGACCGGTTCCGCCTGGAGCCAAAGCCTGGAGCCTGGCGGGAGACCGTCGAAAAAGGTGGCGGCATCCTTTTTGATCTGGGCCCGCACCTGATCGACCAGGTAGTTGCCTTGTTCGGTGCGCCGACCAGCCTTTGGGCGGACGTCCGTTCGACACGGAAGAAGGCGATTGTGGACGACACCTTTGACATCCAGTTGACGTACGAGAACTCGCCGAGGCAGGAACTGCACCCCCTTCGGTCCTGGCTACGCTCATCGGTGATCGCTGCCAGCCCTGGCGCACGCTTCGTCCTGCATGGCACCCGGGGCAGCTATGAGAAGTGGGGGCTCGACCCGCAAGAAGCTGCCTTGAAGGAAGGCGCACGCTTCGCCGATGAGGGCTTTGGCACGGAGTCGGCCAAGAGCTGGGGCATCTTTACTGCGCCGGATGCGCCTCCCGAACAAATACCTACTCGCCCGGGCGACTACCGCAACTATTATGCGAACGTGCGCGATGCCATCCGCGGGGTGGCACCGCTTACGGTGACGGTGGAGGCGGCCTGGCAGGTTGCACGCTTGATGGAGCTGGCACGGGAAAGCAGCCGAACCGGCTGCCGGGTACCGGTAGACCTGCGGGAGGCCGAGGCTTTGTAGCTGTCGTACATCGAAGGGAGCTGCTGATGTTCGGATTCGGAGTGCGGGCTTTCGTCGCAATGTCGATCCTCGGCGTTATAACGGCCTCCTTGATGGCGCAGAAGGAGCGGGATCCTCTCTCCAGTTCCCAGGTGGACCAGGTTCGTGAGCTTGGCGACCGGCCGGTCGAGCGCCTGAAGCTGTATCTAAAGTTCGTGAATGAGCGCGTCGCAGCCATCAAGGAGATGACGCCTGACAGCATAGAGAACAGCAGGCCGGCTGAGCTACGGGCGCGCTACGAAGAGTTCACCCGCCTGGTCGACGAGCTTGCGGACAACATGGACACCTACGACAAGGACCATGCCGATATCCGGAAGGCCCTCAGGCTCATTGTCGAGAGCAGCGGCAAGTGGGCGCCGGTCCTGAAAGGCCCCGCGCCGGACCGCACCTACGATTTCTCCCGGACGACGGCGCTCGATGCCGCTGCCTCCAACGGTGAGCAGGCGCAGAAGATGCTCTCCTCCGAAGAAGCCTACTTCGCCGCGCATAAGGACGAAGCCGGTAAGAATGGCAAAGCACCTACACCGGAACAGTGATGGTTCGGCGCTGACGCGAGTGGGCAAGGCTGGTCTGCGCACCGTCGCAGCAGGTGACTCTTGTAAACTGTCGGTGAGGTCAGCATGCCCGAGATCCATCGCAGAAGAACAGTAACGGCGCAGGTCGGCAACGTCCGTATCGGCTCGGACGCGCCGGTTGTCGTGCAATCGATGACGAATACCGACACAGCCGACGTGACCGGGACGATCGAGCAGGTCGCGGCGCTGGCGCGTGCGGGCTCAGAACTGGTTCGCGTCACCGTGAATAACGAAGAAGCGGCGCAAGCAGTGCCTTACATCGTGGAAGGGCTGGCCAAGCTCGGCCTGGAGACGCCCATCGTCGGTGACTTTCACTACAACGGTCATCTGCTGCTGCGGAAGTTCCCGGCCTGCGCGAGGGCGCTCGCCAAGTACCGGATCAACCCAGGAAATGTCTCGATTGGACGCAAGAACGACGACAACTTTCGCACCATGATCGAGTGCGCTGTCGAGAACGGCAAGCCGGTGCGCATCGGCGTGAACTGGGGCTCGCTCGATCAGGCGCTGCTGACCGCGATGATGGACGAGAACTCCCGGCGGACGGAGCCGCTCGAGGCGCGCGACGTGATGATGGAGGCGATGCTCGTGTCGGCGCTTTCCTCAGCGGAAGCCGCCGAGCGCTATGGCCTCCGCCACGATCAGATCATCCTGAGCGCGAAGGTCTCTGGCGTGCGCGATCTCATCGACGTGTATCAGATGCTTTCCGCGCGCTGTGACTACCCGCTGCACCTGGGCCTGACCGAAGCCGGCATGGGGGTAAAGGGTGTCGTTGCCTCGACCGCCGGCCTGGCTCCGCTCCTGCTTGCCGGCATCGGCGACACAATCCGGGTGTCACTGACCCCCAAGCCGGGCGGCGACCGCACTGAAGAGGTGCTCTGCGCACAACAGATCCTCCAATCTCTTTCGATTCGCTCTTTTACGCCGCAGGTGACAGCCTGCCCTGGCTGCGGACGTACCACCAGCACCTTTTTCCAGTCCCTCGCCGAGCAGATCCAGGACTACCTGCGCACCTCCATGCCCGTCTGGCGCGAGCAGTATCCGGGCGTGGAAGAAATGAAGCTGGCCGTCATGGGCTGCATCGTCAACGGACCGGGCGAGTCGAAGCACGCAAATATCGGCATCTCGTTACCCGGTACCTTCGAGGAACCAAAAGCGCCGGTTTACGTGGATGGGAAGCTCGTCACCACCCTGCGCGGCGACACGATCGTGACGGACTTTCAACGCATCCTGGATGAATACGTCCGCAGCCACTACGGTGTTGAGGGCGTGGAACGCGAGCAGTTGGTGGAAGTGCACTGAGGCGCTACTAGCGCTGTCACTCGCAGAGCGAGCAACGCGCCCGTCCATTTCGGGCGACGCATCCGCGTTTGCATACCGCTGGTGACGTACGTACTCTGTTGCATCCCGGACGGGAAAGCTAAGCTGGGTTCACTTTCTGCCCAGGGTGCCTCCCATGTCTCGCCCGCTCATGCTTGTCTTTTTCTTTGGCCCCTTGCTGGTGGTCACGGCCTGCCTGGCATCGCCGCGGCCCTGCTTCACGCCAGACGAAGCGCTCGATCACGCGGGCAAGGAGATTTGCCTTACGGCTCACGTTTATGACGTCGTGGAAAGTCCTGACGGGGCACGGTACCTGGATGTTTGCCCGCCTGAGACGCCGGAAGGAGGCTGCCGCTTCGCGATCGTCAGCATGCCGGAAGACCGCAAGGAGGTTGGCACGCTCGACACTCTGCGGGAGCAGGATGTTCACCTTCGCGGGGTCGTGCGTGCCTTGCATGGCGAGTCCATCATGCTGCTGAGCAACGCGCGCCAGCTTCGGGACGGTCCGGAGAAGTTTCGACCCAACCCGCAGCTACTCAACGGCTTCTCGGCTGGCAGCAACGCAATGGCATTCAAGGATCCGGCGATGACGGCGCACAAGCAGCGGCCTGCGAGCCTGTTTCGGGGTTCGGCGACGGCGGGATCAACAACTGCGGCTACTGACACGACCTCGGCACATTAGAAACTTGAGAAACTACGCTGCGCCCAGCTTTCGTCTCTGTTCCTTGTGAAGGGCGACTGCTCTAGCGCAACGGCCCAGCCTGCCGGCGCAGCTCGGCAAGCGGGTACGAGGTGCCTCGCCAGCGAACGGCCCCGCGCGCCAGCGTAAGTACCATGGACCGAAGCATGGCATAGACCACGCATACTGTAGCTACCGGGAACAGGAAAGCATAGAGCGGCGACGAGCCTGCCGGACCACGCACAAGCTTGTAGAAAGCAAGTAGAGCCAGCAGCGTCACGACACTGGCGAGCTGCGTCGCCAGCGGGCCGAAAAAGCCAAGCAATGGGTAAATCCCGAGCACGCTTAGGGTCACGGCGGCTGCGAGCATCGTCGGAACATCAAAGCGAACCGCGGCAAAAAAGTTCTTCGTAACGTTCCGGACGACTCCCGAAACGCCTGTTGCCCAGTGCAGTGTGACCAGACCCGCACCGAAGGCGACACGCTGCCGAAAGCCGCGCCGCTTCATCTCTACACCGAGCCTGACATCTTCTAGCACCTCCATGCGGAGCGCTGCAAAACCGCCGATGGACTCGTAAGCCTCGCGGCGCACGAGATTGAAGGCGCCGACGCCCAAACAATCCTTCCGGTGCGGATCAGCGATGTTCCAAAGGCGCACCGCCCAGGCCGAGTACACCTGGAGGGCGGAGATCATCATGTGCTCGCCTGAGCTTTGAATGACCGGCGTCGGCAGCACGACAAAGTGATCAGCGCGTTCAGCGATGACATATCCCAGAGCCCGGCACAGAGCATCCGGGCGAAAGTAAATGTCGCCGTCGGTGAACAGCAGGTACGGCGCGTCGGTGGCGGCGACTCCGGCAGCAAGCGCGTGCTGCTTGCCCATCCAGCCCTCCGGCAGGTCGCGGATGTGGAGGACGCGCAGTGAGACGGTCCCCGCGGGAGCGATGGCGTGTTCGACAGCCAGCTCTTCCGCAATCTGGTCCATGATCGCGCCGGTTCGGTCTTGTGAGCGATCGTCGACAGCTACGATCTCAAGCTCCAAGCCCTCTTGTAGCAGCAGCGAATGCAGCGTGCTGCTGATTGCCGCTTGCTCGTTGCAGGCCGGCACGATGACGGCCAGCTTCTCGCCTGAGCCGCCAAGTGGCGATGGCTCAAAGCCGGGCGCGAGCAGGTTAGGCACCCGGCCAATGTTCCGGTACAAGTCCCAGGTGCGAGCAACCCAAGCGAAAGCGATCAGCCAGCTAAGCAGGGTAGCGCCCAAGACGACCAGCGAATGCAAATGCAAAGCGGAACCTCGTCTCTGGGCTTAGAAGGGTAAAGCTCGAAGTTATTTGACGTCAGGCCGCGGCCAGCGCGCGTCGACTAGGGTAGCAATGCCGCCGCGCGGACGGAAGTTTCCATGGACATGCGCCCAAACCGGGTCACAGGCCTTTACGACGTCCTCCAGTACCTGGTTGACGATGTTTTCCTGAAAGATTCCGAGATTGCGATAGCAGAAGAGGTACTCCTTGTAGCTTTTAAGCTCTAGGCAGCGGTGCCGCGGCATGTAGCGCAGCTGGATGACACCGAAGTCAGGCAACCGGGTCTTGGGACAGACGGAGGTGAACTCGGGATCATCGATAAGGATTTCGTAGCCGGCGAACTGGTTCTCCCAGGTCTCGATCGCGGGGAAGCGCGTGTCGAGCCCGGCTCTTGCGTGTTCATCCGTGTAGCGCGCGGAAACGGTTGCCATAGCACCAGTTTATCCGAGCGGCTCTTCAGGCTCTAGGTGACGGCTCCGGTATACTCAGGCTCGGATTCAGCAAACACCTGCATGGCGAATGAACGACCGAGTAACCAGCGATCAGGAAATGGCGCGCGCATCGCGGTCTGGACAGTCGCTGTACTGATCGTCGTTCTTGTCTTCTACCTGGCACATATCGCGACACGCACGGTCCTGCATGTGCGGGCTTACACCGTTTCGCGCGGCTCCATCCGCAGTTCGATCTCTACCAACGGCAAGATAGAACCGATCGCGAACTATGAGGCGCACGCGCCGTTCCCTGGGCTGGTGCGCGAGCTGTACGTGCATGAGGGCGACCAGGTACCGGCGGGCAAGCTGCTGCTGGCCATGGACGACGCCGATGCCATCAGTCGTGAGGCGCAGGCCCGGGCCAGCCTTGCCAGTGCGCAGGCGAACGAGAAGGCACTGCTCGCTGGAGGCGTCCCGGAAGACCGCTATAGCTTCAATGGACAGCTGGCGCAGGCGCGGTCGGAGCAGCAAGCTGCGATGCAGGCGCTGAGCACGCTCCAGCAGCTTGCGCAAAAGGGCGCAGCAAGCGCGAGCGAGGTACAGCAGGCGCAGAGCCGGCTCAGCAGCGACCAGGAAAATCTGCGAGTGCTGCAGCAGCGGCAGAGCGCTCGCAGCAACTCGCCAAATCTGGCGCAGGCCCATGCTGAAGTCGTTGAAGCGCAGGCCGCACTCGCCGCAGCTGAGGATGCCATTGCGAAAAGCCAGGTGCGCGCGCCGTTCGCGGGAACGGTGTACTCAGTAGCCGCCGCGCAGACTGAGTACATGCAACAGGGCGACCGCATGCTCCAGCTGGCGGATCTGAACCACCTGCAGGTGCTGGCCTACTTCGACGAGCCGGATATTGGCAAGCTCCAGGTCGGGCAGCCGGTCACCATCACCTGGGTCGCCAAACCGAATGAGACCTGGCACGGTCACATCACTCGCCTGCCCTCCACCATTGTGGGCTACACGACGCGCAACGTGGGTGAGCTGATCTGCTCCATTGACGGCAACCATGACGGGCTCCTGCCGGACACAAACGTGAATCTGACGGTGACGACCCGCGATCTACCGGACGTACTGCTGGTGCCGCGCGAGGCGCTGCATACCGAACAGGGGCTCACGTTTGTCTACCGGGTGCTGCATGGGTCGCTCAAGCGGACTGCGGTGACCGTCGGCGACTTCAACCTGACCCAGGAACAGATCCTGACAGGACTGAAGCCCGGCGACGTTGTGGCCCTGGGCGCACTCGGCGGCCAGCCGCTCACCAATGGCACAGCGGTCGACGTCCTTCCGTAGCACGAACGCTCCGGATCGACCAGCTTTCGTCTCGGATCGCCTTCGCTGAGCGGAAGCCGGCAAGAGTAGAATCGCGTGAAACGGGCAGTTGCTGGTGGCAAGCGTCACCCTGCAAGGTGGTTCGTGTTTGTCGGTTCTGTCATCAAGCAGGTTGCGAAGAGGAAGAAGCGTTTGGCCGAACGGAGTCTGAAGCGAAGCCTGATTGCCGGAGTCGCGGTCGTTCTCCTGACTCTATTTGGCGCAGCCAGTTTCGCGCATGCGCAGCTCTCCCTGTACTCAGCAGTCGACCTGGCTCGTAGAAACAGCCCGGCCATTCGCATTGCGCAAGCAGATGTCGCGAAGGCAACTGCGGCGGTAGCGGAAGCACAGGATGCATATGTGCCATCTCTCACGACAGGATCCTCGGCGGGCTATGCATATGGCTTTCTCGGAGGAGTGCCCAGCGTCTTCAACGCGCAGCTCCAATCTCTCGTCTTTTCCTTCTCGCAGCCCGACTACGTTCGCGCAGCCAGAGCCGGCCTGCATACGGCAACGCTGAACCTTCACGATGCCCTCGATCAGGTTGAACTGGATGCCACGCTCGACTACCTGCAGCTGAATGAAGAGACGCAGGAGCTGCAGGCGCTCGAGGAGCAAAGGAGCTACGCAGAAAAGCTGGAGGTTATCGAGCAAGACCGGCTTTCGGCCGGTGTAGAAAGCCAGATCGCTGCGACCCGCGCGGAGCTCGTCGCCGCACAAGTTGACGTGAAACGGTTGGATCTGGTTGCACAAACCGCGCTTCTGCGCAAGCGCTTGAGTGACCTTACTGGCCTGTCGGAAGACCAGATGAAGCCGGAGCCGGAGAGTATCCCGGGACCGCCGGTTGGAGATCTGAGAACGGCGAACGGTTTCATCGCCGGTGTCCAGGCAGGCTTCAGCAACGCGGTCAGTCGGCACTATACAGCGCACGGCGACAGCCGACAGAACTACCGGCCTCAGATCGGCTTCGGCTTCACATATGACTATCTCGATGTCGGGCTGAATAACTACAATCAGTACTACACAAGGGGAACGCTTAGGCCGAATAACTTCGGAGTCGCCGCGCAAATTAACTTCCCTCTCTTCAACGCGGTCACCGCGGCGCACGCACGCGGCAGCGCAGCCGACGCGGTCCACGCCGACGAGCAGGCCGAACAGGGACGCGAGCAGGCCGAGGAGCAGGCTGTGCAGCTGCAGCAGAGCTTCCCTGAGCTGCGTGCGCTGTCGCGCATCGCAGACCTGCAGGCGCAGTTGGCAGGGCAGCAGCTGCAGGCGGTGCTGCTGCAGCTGCTGCACCCTCCCGCGAACTCAAATAGCGCCCCACTTACGCCTGTTAACGAGATGCAGGCACGCATCGAGGAGCGGGCTCGTTTCTCAGACGCGATCGAAGCGCGCTTCACGCTGTTGAAGGCACAGCTTTCGCTGCTGCGCGCGACCGGCAGCCTCGAGAGCTGGATCAATACTGCAGCCGATGCCGGCTCGCATTGAGCGAGTGCTCTGTTGAGAACACGGCTGCGAGGACACGCAATGTTAGACTTTTTGGGTGGATATGCCGCTCAAGACGCTGCTTCTGAACCCGCCCTCCTTTGAGAACTTCGACGGCGGCGCCAGCTCCCGCTGGCCCGCAACCCGCGAGATCGAGAGTTACTGGTATCCAGTGTGGCTGGCCTACCCGGCAGGTATGCTCGAGGGTTCGCGACTGCTCGACGCCAATCCTCATCATGTTTCCTGGGACGGCGTGATCGAGATTTTGAAGGACTACGAGTTCCTGGTGCTGTTTACCAGCACCATCGGCTGGAGCGGTGACCAGCGAGCCGCCGAAAAAGTCAAGGCGACGTATCCGAACCTAAAGATCGCCTTTGTTGGGCCGCCGGTGACGACTGACACCAACAAGGCACTCGACGAGTGCTCGGCGATCGATTTCATCTGTCGCCGCGAATTTGACCATTCGGTGGTGGAGTTTGCGCAAGGCAAGCCTTTGAACGAGATTCTGGGCATCTCCTATCGTGATGAAACCGGCCGGATCGTGCACAACCCGGATCGACCGCAGGTAGAGAAGCTCGACAGGCCGGATATGCCGTGGGTTTCGGACATCTACAAGCGCGACCTGGATGTCACGAAGTATAACGTTCCGTTCCTGCTGCACCCTTATGTCGCGCTCTACTCGACGCGGGGCTGCCCGGCGCAGTGTACCTTCTGCCTGTGGCCGCAGACGCTCTCAGGGCATGCGTGGCGCAAGCGCTCGACTGACGATGTCGCAGCGGAGATGGCTCACGCGAAGGAGCTGTTTCCGGATGTGAAGGAGTTTTTCTTTGACGACGACACCTTCAACATCCAGAAGGCACGCACGATTGAGCTGTGCCAGAAGCTGAAGCCGCTGGGACTGACCTGGAGCTGCACATCGCGCGTAACGACCGACCGGGACACGCTGAAGGCCATGAAGGAAGCCGGCTGCCGGCTGCTGATTGTCGGCTTCGAGTCTGGCGATCCGCAGATCCTCAAGAACATTAAGAAGGGTGCCACCGTTCAGCGTGCGCGCGACTTCGTGAAGGACTGCCATGATCTTGGACTGATCATTCATGGCGACTTCATCCTCGGTTTGCCGGGCGAGACCGAGCAGTCGATTCGCAACACAATCAACTTTGCCAAGCAGCTCGATGTTGAAACGATCCAGGTCTCGATCGCGCATGCTTTTCCAGGCACCGAGTTCTACGACTACGCCAAGCAGCATGGCTTCATCACGAATGAAGCCAAAATGGTCGATGAGGGCGGGCACCAGCTGGCGCATATCGAATATCCGGGTCTGCCGACCGAGTACGTGCTGGAGATGGTGCACCGTTTTTACGACGAGTACTACTTCCGCCCGAAAGCAGCATTTCGTGTGGTCTGGAAAGCTGTCATCAATCGCGATCTACCCCGTCTCTATGTGGAAGCAAGGGCATTTTTGAAGCTGCGCGGCGAGCGGAACCGTCTAGTGAAGCAGACAAAGAGCAGCAAGGCACAAGACAGCCGCGCCGCTGTCGGTGCGGGAGCGTAAGAACGGGAACACCAGGCGCGGTCAGCCCTTATAGCTGGCCGCGCCTGTGTTTTTTGCATCAGCAGCTTTGGGATCGAATCATGAAGGAATGATGGCCGACTCTTCCATGACGCTCCGCAGGTACCTCGTTCTGCTCACGGTAGCGGTCACCGCGCCACTAGGGGACACGCTGCTCGCGATCGGAATGAAGCAGCTTGGACCCGTATCGCTGGCACATCCTGGGCTTCTGCTGCACGCGATTGCCACACCGTATGTCGCATTGGGAATCCTGCTGCTGATTGGTTTTTTCGCGTCCTACACGGCGGCTTTATCGTGGGCAGATCTCACCTTCGTGCTGCCTACTACCTCGTTCGGCAACATCATTATTGCCCTGCTATCGCGCTTCTGGCTGCATGAGCAGATTACGCCTTCCCGCTGGCTAGGCATCGCGCTCATCACGCTTGGCGTAGGCTTTGTCGCGAACGGCAAGTGCTATACGGAGCAGGTTTCTATTTCGAAAGAAGAACGAGCTGCGCCCTTCGGTGCACGAGCGAGACACCTGTAATGCCGCACGTCGAGCAGGCAGGTGCCTTGCAGACTGCTGTGATGATTGCCGCCATCGTCCTCTTCGCAACGGTCGGCGATCTTCTAATCGCCTCAGCCATGCGGCGCATTGACCTCGATGTCATACGCGCGGAAAAGGGTCTGCCGGGGGCAAGCTGGGCCGTGGTGACGAACTTGCACTTTCTGGGCGGCATTCTCGGTATGGCATGCGCATTCTTTTCACTGCTGTATGCGCTTTCATACGCAGAGGTGAGCCTGATTGCCCCGGCGTCCGCATCACTCACATTCGTAACCAATGCGACAGCAGCTAAATTCTTCCTTAAGGAAGATGTAGACCGCCGCCGCTGGACAGCAGCTGTTTTTGTCTGTCTTGGCGTTGCACTGCTCTCGCGTTGAGCTTTCCTGCCGGGCTGGACGATGCAGCCTATGGGCAGCCAAGCTCCTCAGCAATCAGCTCCGGGTATTCAGGTCTCCATAGGCGGTTCCGGATGCGAGACTCCAGTGTGGCCTGGTCCTGCTCGGGTGCCAGCCCATCCTCGATGGCCTCCTGACCAACTGCAACCGCGATGGCTACTGCTGCTTCCTGCATGTCGCTGATATCGGGCAAAAGGGGAGCCGGACTCGACAAATTTGTATTGAGTGTGGGGGACCAGCTGCCCAGCGCCCGGGCAGCTGCCAGCAGCATGGAGTCCGTCACCCGCCGTGCCTGCGTCGCCGCCACACCCTGGCCTACACCGGGAAAAATGTAAAAGTTGTTGACCTGCGCGATCGGAATCGATTTGCCACCAAGCTCGACTGGTGCGAACGGCGCACCGGTCGCAACCAGCGCGCGTCCTCCGCTCCACTCCAGTATCTCGGCAGGCACACCCTCGGCGCAGCTGGTTGGGTTTGAAAGTGGAAATAGGATCGGTCGCGCGTTGTGCCGCGACATCTCTTCGACGATCTCGCGCGAGAACAGACCGGGCTGCGTGGAGACGCCAATCAGGATGGTCGGCTGCGCATGGGAGACAACTTCGAGCAAGCTCCAGCTGCGGCCTGGAGTGTGCGGCACGGGCCAGCCGGTCAGCGCTCCAGCGGGTTGCGCGAAGCGCTGCTGCGCGGGCGAGAGTGCTTCGTCCTCGGCTCGCACCAGGCCGTCCAGGTCTTGAAGAAAGAAGCGGCGTTTGCCTTCTTCCTCATCCAGCCCCTCCTCGCTCATGGCCTGCAGCATGTAGGCAGCGATGCCGGTGCCCGCACCGCCCGCACCGACGATCACAACGCGCTGATCGCGCATGCGCTGCCCACTCGAACGAAGCGCTGCATATACCGCACCCAATACAACAGCCGCCGTGCCCTGGATATCATCGTTGAAGGTGCAGAGCTGGTCACGGTAGCGCTCGAGGATCGGCCGCGCGTGACGCCGGGCAAAGTCCTCCCACTGCAGCAGAACATTTGGCATCGTCTGCCGGACCGCCTGCACGAATTCATCGACGAACTGGAAATAATCATCCTCGCCGATGCGCTCGTGGCGCCAACCAAGGTAGAAAGGATCCGAGTGGAGCTCGGGATTATTTGTGCCCACGTCGAGCACAATCGGCAGAGTGCGCGAAGGATGGATGCCACCAAGCAGTGAATAGATAGCGAGCTTGCCGATAGGAATGCCCATGCCGCCTACACCCTGGTCGCCAATACCCAGCACGCGCTCGCCATCGGTCACCACGATGACGTCTACATCGTGAAAGGGTCGGCTTTCCAGCATCTGGCGCATGCGGTGGCGCTGCGGCCAGGAAAGAAACAGCCCACGCGGCTTGGTATACAGCCGCGAAAACTGGGCGCAGCCAAGCGCGACTGTCGGTGTGTAGAGGATCGGCATCATCTCGGCCGTATGCGCTTCTACGAGCGAGTAGAAAAGAACCTCGTTGCGGTCCTGCAGCTGTCGCAGGAAGTTATGTCGACGCAGGTCGTCCGGCTGGTCGCAGTACGCGCGATACAATCGCGCGATCTGCTGCTCGCGTGTCACTACGTGCGGAGGGAGAAGCCCATTCAGAGAAAAGCGATCGCGAAGCTCCTGCGAAAACGCAGTGCCGCGATTGAGCAGCGGCATGTTGAGAATCTCCATGCCGCGCAGCGTCGTCGCAGCGCTTGTAATCGCCCCACTCTCGTTGGCTATCCAACGAGTGTTTTCATTCACAACCGGACTCCAGGGCTTGAGACAGGCAATCTGTTAGGCCCAGGTCTCCTTGATGCCGTCGATGCTGCGATCGAGATACGTGGCTGCGCTGATAAGCGCAAGATGGGTAAGCGCCTGGGGAAAATTGCCCAAGTGCTCACCACTGCGACCAAGCTGTTCGGAGTACAGACCAAGGTGGTTCGCATAACCGAGCATTTTATCGAACAGCAGACGTGCCTTGTCGACCTGGCCCGCACGCGCCAGGCACTCGATTAGCCAGAAGGAGCAAGCGGTGAAGCTGCCTTCTTCGCCTTCCATGCCGTCGATCCCGGCCGGGTAACGAAAAACCAGGTTGTCTTCGGTCAGGGTCTTTTCAATGCGATCGAGCGTTGAGAGCCAGCGCGGATCGGTCGGGCTGATGTAACGCAACATGGGCATCAGCAGCATGGAACCGTCGACGTACTTCTCGCCCTGTACCTGCACAAAGGATTGCAGCTCCTCATCCCAGAAGTTATTCAGTATATCGTCGTTGATCTCTCTACGGGCTTCGTACCACTCGCGAAGCGGTGCCTCGAGCGATCGCTTGCCGGCCAGGCGGATTACGCGGTCAAAGGCTACCCAGCAGAGCAGGCGCGAGTGCAGCAGATGCTTGCGCCCGCCACGCATTTCCCAGATGCCCTCGTCCGGGCGTTGCCAGTTGTGGCGCAGCCAATCCATTACCCGGCAAACCCGACGCCAGCCATCCTTGGAGACTCCATCCGAGTATTTATTCGAGAGGTAGAAAGCATCCATGATTTCGCCGTAAACGTCGAGTTGTAGCTGCTCGTTAGCCCCGTTTCCTATACGCACGGGCTTCGATTCCTTGTACCCGGCCAGGTGATCGAGCTCGGTCTCCTCCAGTTCGATCGATCCATTAGTGCGATACATGATGCGGAGCGGCCCGTCGGCAGAATCATTGTTCAAGCCGTCCATGACACGCTCGCGCATCCATCGGCTATACGCCCTCACCTCATTCGCGAAGCCGAGACGCACCAGCGCGTACAGCGTGAAGGAGGAGTCACGGAGCCAGACGTAGCGGTAATCCCAGTTGCGACTACCGCCAAGCTTCTCGGGGATACCGAAGGTGACGGCAGCGATCGCCACGCCATCCTTATCTGAAGAAAGCAACTTCAGCACAAGCGCGGAGCGATGCACCGTTTCCCGCCAGCGACCCTTGTAGACGGAAATGCTGACCCACTTGCGCCAGTAGTCTGATGTCTCCTGGAAGCATTGCTGAATGCTCTCGGGATTGAGCAGCTCCTTACGAGTCTTCTCCTCGGCCTTAACGGAACCGAAGGCGAACGAAGCACTCTCACCCTGAGCAAGCGTAAAGTCAGCAACGCCATCCTGCTCATCGATCGCGAGTGGCACCGTGCCGTGCAGTGCCATGACGTTACCTTCGCATCCATCCGGATGGAAGCAGATCGCATCCTCCTGGGCGCAGGCGCGATGTGAGCCTCGAGCGTAATCGAAGCGCGGAGCGCAGCGCAGCCTGAACCGAACGGAACCTTTGACCACCTTCACCGTGCGGATGATCTGATGCGCGTAGGCGCTTGGCGCATCCCCATCAGAAATAGGCATAAAGTCGGTCAGCTCAGCGACGCCGTCATTCGAAAGGTAGCGTGTGAGCAGAATATTCGTGTCGGGCAGGTACATCTGCTTGCAGCGCATCTCCTCCATCACTGGCTGGAGACTGAATGACCCTCCTTTTTCAGCATCAAGCAGGGCGGCAAAGATGGTCGGCGAGTCGAAGGAAGGAAAGCAGAAGAAGTCGATCGTGCCATCGATGGAAATGATCGCAGCGGAACGCATATTGCCGATGATGCCGTGATTCTCGATGAGCTGACTGAAGGTAGGTTTACTCGACATAGAGTTCTCCTCGCGCGGGCTGTTGAATGGCACCCAGGATGGCGAGCTCTTGCAGAGGATTGCTCGCCGCTGGGTACCAGGGAGGAACGGTCGGCTCAGGAGAAAAGCCTCATGAAACCTCGTGGCGGCAGGTCCTTGACGAGGAAGCTGCGGCCGCCTCCGGTGAGCGCTTCCGCGGCCAGAAAGCCGGACCGTGCTGCGCCCTCCATCGTGGCAGGCCAACCTGTATCTGTCCAGTCACCGGCCAGATACAGGCCGGGCCAGCTGGTGCGCGCGGCAGGCCGATGCGCATCGAGTCCCGGTGGGACGGAGAAGGTCGCGCGCACCTCCTTCGTGACCACAGCCTTGATCAGCTTCGCCCGGGCAACGGCTGGAAAGAAGAGCGCGAGCTCGCGCAGTGCGAGATCGATAATCTCCCCTTGAGACATGTGCACAAGCTTGCGCGCAACGCTGATCACCAGTTCGATATGACTGCCGGTGTCGGCACTGCTTGCCGATGTAGATTTTCCGCCCAGCTTCTCGCGCTGGTACATCCACTGGATGGTCGTGTCGAGGAGCACGGCATGGGGCAGCTCGGTGATCTCGCGATCAAACCACAGGTGTACCCCGGTAAGCGGTGAGTGCTCGAAGTGCTCCAGAGCGCCAGTCAGTGTTTCTGAGCCGGGCAGCACCGGCAGGAGACGCTTCGTCGCTTCAAACGGCAGTGCCAGGATCACATCGTCAAAGGTTGGGGCCTGCTCACCGTCTTCGCCGCGGGTCCGCAGCTGCCAGCGCGAACCTATAGGTTTAATTGACTCGACGGTGGTGCGCAGGTGAACGGAGCCGCCATGAGACGTGAGATAAACCGCAGCACCCGAATACATCTCCGAGAGCGGCAGCAGCGGCACGCCGATCTGCCCGGCCTCACTGGAGCCGAGAAACGAGTCGCGCAGCACCTTGCCCGCATAGTGCACAGAGATGCGGTGGAGGTCGTCGTTGAGAGCAGACTGCAGAATCGGCTCCCAAAAGCGCTTGAGCGCTCCGGGCGTTTGCCGATATCGGCGTGCCCAGCTCAGAAAGTTTTCGCCTCCCGGAACATCCGCCGGGTAGCCGGCAAAGAACTGCCGCAACCCGCGGGCAATGGCACGCTTGTCGGCCAGAGAGAAGCAGTGGGCGCGCAGGAAGGACGGCATCGACTGAAGCGGCGCCGGCAGGCCTGTGGGTCGCACCACACTGCGCCTGCCCCCGGGCTCGATGTAGGTGATGTCGCGAGTCCAGGCGATCGCGCCTCCGCGTCCGACCCGGTTGAGCAGACTGCGCAGGTTGGTACAGCAGCCCAGCAGGATGTGTTGGCAGTTATCGATGACCTCGCCTGAGCCCGGGTGCAGGTACGATGATGCTCGCCCGCCGACGTAGGGACGCCGCTCAAAGAGCGTGACCCGGTAGCCGGCCTCGGCCAGCGCACAGCCTGCCGCCAGGCCAGAGACACCCGCGCCGACAATGGCGACGTGGCGGCGCTCGGAGGCCGGCACGCGTCCGCTATGCGGGCGGACGCGTGACTCGGCGCGCAAACGCGCCCAACCTGTGCGAGCGATGCCGCGCGCGAGCAGGCCAAGCTTCTCGGCTGTAGGCACGCTCACCCGCTGCGAGAACACGTCGTAGTTCGCGCGGCGGATGCAGCCAAGCAGCCGGTGATAGATCGTCATCAAGACCCACAGCGCCGGCCTGCTATCCGCTGCGACAAGCGGGAGCAGCCGAACGCCGGAGCCGTAGAGCTGCTCGGCGCGCGCTGCCTGCTCCGCAATCATCCTCCGAATCTGTGGCGCCGGCGCTCGACCGGTGCCAGCGGCAAAGGCGAGCGACTCCGGGGTGAGCCCATGTGCGGCTAGTTCATCAACCGGCAGATAAACCCGTCCGCGCGAAGCATCCTCGCGAACATCACGGAGGATGTTCGTCAACTGAAAGGCAATACCCAGCTCTTCAGCCAGCGTCTCCGCTACCGGCGAGCTGTACTCGAAAATGTGAATGCAAACCAGTCCGACTACGGAAGCGACGAGATAGCAGTAGCGGCGCAGCTTGTCGAAGCTGGCAAATGTCTGCTCTCCATCGTTGCTCTCGTCCAGATCCATGGCCGTGCCTTCCACGAGCTGGTCCAGCAGGCTGAGCGGGATGCGAAAGCGCATGCGAGCATCGTTGAGCGCCAGAAATACCGGATCATCGGAGCCACCTTCGCGTGCGGCCGTGTGCCACTCATCGCTCCAGGCAGCCATGCGGGCGCGGCGCACGGCCTTTGAGACGGACTCATCATCGGAGATGTCGTCGGCCTCCCGCATAAACGCGTACACAGCGCAGATCGCATTGCGCTTATGCCGGGGGAGCACGAGAAAAGCGAAGTAGAAGTTCTTGGCCTCGCGGCGAGCAATGCGCCGGCACACCGCGTAAGCCCGCTGAACGGTCACGCTCGCCTGCCGCTGAAGAGCGGACGGAGATACTTGCCGGCGAGCGCCCGAAACAGCAGGGCGGACTTGCGGCTCTTTGAAATGGAGGGCCGAGCGCGAAGCACGTCGTATCCTTGCGCTTCGATGGCGCGGAGGATCTCGAGGCCGCCACGCGAAAACAGGTCCACATCGACCGCGAGCTCGCGATCGACCATGCGGATCAGTGGCAGGCCGCTGCGGAAGAGCACGCGCGCATAACCAACCTCATAACGCAGAAGCTCACGTATAGCATCGCTGGCATGGCGCGCGGTAATACACTCCGCAAGCATCGCCTCGGTGACCTTGAAGCGCGCCATATCGGCCTGCGGCAGGTAGATGCGTCCCTTTGCATAATCGACCCGGATGTCCTGCCAGAAGTTGGCCAACTGCAGCGCGGTGCAAGTCTGATCCGACAGCCGGAAGCGCTCCGCATCCGAGTAGCCCGCGATGTAGAGCACCAAGCGCCCGACCGGGTTGGCCGAGTAGCGGCAGTAGGCTAAAAGATCCTCGATCGAGCCGAAGCGGGTGATGGACTGATCCTGGCGGAACGCCGTCAGCAGATCGGCGAAAGGGTCCATCGGAATGTCGCACGCGCGAATCGTGGGCGCGAGCGCGACGAAAACTGGATGCGTCGCTTCACCGCGGTAGCAGGCCATGAGCTGTTCCTGCCACCAGTCGAGCAGCGCGCGAGACTGCGCTGTGCTCCCCGCTTCATCCCCGAGATCATCCGAAACGCGACAGTAGGCATAAACAGCATGAAAGTGCGCGCGAAGACGCCTGGGTAGAAACCAGCTGGCGACGTGAAAGTTCTCATAGTGTGTTTCTGTCAGGTGCTGGCACCACTGCTGCGCTTCCTCGAGTGTGGGCGCGTTCTGCGGCGGTCGGTATGCAGCCGGAAGGCTCGCCCAACCCCGCGCCAGCAGGAGATCGCGGTCCTGATCCTGCTCCAGATTGGGAAGAGTAGAGGCGGGTGCGGTGGTCATGGCTTAGGGAAGAATAACCGTCTTGATGCCGTGGGGAACGTTGACCTGCTGGATCGTGTTCGCCCTGCCATGACGCTGTTTGCCAATGGCCCGCGCAGCGGCTGGCCCGGCTACAATCTTCGCTTGAAGACTCCCTGGCGTCACGCCCTGGCTCATCGACCGGTAAAGTTCAACGACATCGGCTAGCGCGACCCGCCCGGTGAGAAAACGCTCTGCCTGGAAGCGACCACTCGCAAGCAGGGCAAACGCCCGGCGAACCGTGTGCGGTGTGTGATGGAAGCTCGCACGCAACAGCAGCCCACTGTAGTGGAGCTGGTTGGTATCAAGCGCAACCTGCGTGCCAGCCGGCGGCCCGCCAAAGAAGTTGACGGAGCCGCCCTTGCGCGCCATGTCGACCGCCCATCCCCAGGTAGTTGGGGTAGCAACCGCTTCTACCGCGATGTCAACGCCGCGCTGCTGCTCGGTGAGAGCCCGGACTGCTTCGACGGGGCTTGATCCATCCTCTGGCAGGAGAACAGTCTCCGCCGCCCCAAGCGCTGCTGCAGCGGCGGCCTGCTCGCGATGCTTCGCCACGCTAATGACATGGAGGCCGGCAAGTGCCGCGGCATGCACAAACAGGAGGCCGATGGGACCGGCGCCGATAACGGCGAGCGTATCGCCGGCACGTGCGTTGCATTCTTCGAGGCCGAGCATTACGCAGGCCAGCGGCTCAGTGAGCGCCGCATGCTCCAGCGACACATGCGCCGGCACGTAAAGCGTGTTCTTAGCAGCGATGCGGGCGGGTACCCGTAAATATTCGGCGTAGGCGCCATTGTTAAAGAGCAGGTCGTCACACAGATTCGGCTGGCCAACGCGGCAGAAGAAACAGCTTCCGCAGGGAGCCGAGTTCAACGCAACCACGCGGTCACCGGGCCGAAAACCGGAGCCCGTACCGGCTTCTTCAACGATGCCTGCGATCTCGTGGCCGAACGGGATGGGTGGCCGCAGCATGCGGGCGTGGTAACCACGGCGAAACACCTTCAGATCAGTACCGCAGGTTAGCGCCGCACTCACACGCAGCACCAGTTCGCCCGCGCCTGCGCGTGGGCGAGGCAGCGTTTCCAGGCGCAGGTCCTCGCGACCATAGAGCACTGCTGCCTGCATGGTCGAGGAGCTCATCAGGAACGCCCCACAACAGCCGCACTATCATTTACGCGAGGGTTAAAGAAAATCTTCATAGAGTCGGCTTTGGGATGCGATGCGGTTTCGATCGCCTCAACCGCATCCTCCAGCGAAAAGCGGTGTGAGATGAGTCTCGTCAGATCGAAACCGTCCCGGTAGCCCTCAAAGACGAGCGCGGCGCCTTCGTCCTGGATCTCGACGGACGCACTATAGGAGCCGAGCAGCGATTTCTCGTCCATGCAGACAGCAGCAGGATCAATCGCTGCTTCGCCGTGCTGGGTCTGCGCGAAGAGCAGTATGCGCCCACCGCAACGAGTGGCGTCCATTGCGACGCGGATCAGAGGGTCGCCGGCGACCGCAAGAATTACCGCGTCGGCGCCCCTGCTGTCGCTTTCGGCGCGGGTGCGCGCAACGACATCCTCGCGGGCAGCGTCGATCGGGTGATGTAGACCATATGCGGCCGCAATGGCATGCCGCTCCGGGTAAAGGTCAGAGGTAAGCACCTTGGCACCGGAGCGCGTTGCCAGAGCAGCCAGAATAATGCCTATGGGCCCCTGGCCGATGACCAGCACGGTCTCATCGGGCGCGAGCGCGAGATTGCGGATTGCTTTGAGGCAGGTGTTGACCGGTTCAGTGAACGCGGCCTGCTCGAATGGTATGCCGTCCGGGATCTTCACGAGGCCGCGCTCAACGACCCAGTCCATGACGCGGACATACTCAGCAAAGCCGCCGCCCGAAGGCTCAAAAGCGGCTGTTACCCCGACCTTCTTGTAGACCGGGCACTGCGCAAAGGTCTTCTTGCGACAGTAGTAGCATTCGCCGCAAGGGATGTGATGGAAAACCATCGCACGATCCCCCGGCACAAACCTTGTGACACCCTCACCTACTGCGACGATTGTTCCTGCTGTTTCGTGGCCGAATACGCGGGGCGCGGAGTGCGAGCCGGTGTGGATCTTCTTAAGATCGGTTCCGCAGATGCCGCAGGCCTCCACGCGCAGCAGCACCTCACCCACGCCAATCGCGGGCACCGACACCTCTTCCACACGCACATCCTCCACGCCGCGATAGACCGCAGCCCGCATCATTGCCGGAATCGCGAATGTTTGCGTGGAAGATAAGACACTTGAAGTCATGGTCTCTAGGATACCAATCCCGCATGGGTCAGCCAGCGCGGTACCAGCCCCGCGAGTGCCGCCGCAGCGGCCTTGCTGTGGCGCCCCATGCGGCTCAACCCCGGCCAGTAGCGCGGACGCACGAGTGCGTGGGCCACGAAGGCGGCCATTCTTAGCTGTCCGCGGCGGTCGAGGAACCGATTAAAGTCAGGCAGAACGTCGGTGTAGCCGTCCGAGATACCTTTCATACAGCCAAAGCGAAGGTTGTGCGCCCGCGCGAGCCGCGCGATGGTGGCGGCTTCCATATCGACCAAAACTGCTTTGTAGCGTTCGGCAAGCGGCCGCTTTTCGTCTATCCGCGCCACATGGTCAAGCGTGACTAAACGCAGTGCAGTGCCGGTCTCCGGGTCGGTGTCGTTGGTCAGGAAGCCTTCACCTGTGCGCGCCTCGATCACCTCGGCAACCGCGAAGGCCTCGGGCGGCTTGACCCCGCATGAGATCGCGCCGGCCCAGCCAAACGACAGGATGGCATCGAGCGGCATGCCATTGACCCGGGCAGCCTCGAGCACCTGCGAGAACGCGGTTGTTGCCGCAGCAGAGCCCATGCCGCAGGCCGCCACGTACAAACGCACGCTTCGGCTTGCGGCGGCCTCCTGGGCAGGAAGCAGCACCTCTCCGCTGTACACAGCCCCCTCACTCTGCTTCTTTAAACCGTAACGCTTGATAAGCGGTGCAAGCTCGGGCAGGAGCGCGGCGACGATGCCGATCTGCGTCATGCGATCACCTCTTCCGTTGCAGCTGGTGCGTAGCCGTTGGCGCGAAACCACATAATCGCGGCGCGCAGCGCGGAGTAGACCGGCAGCACGCGAAATCCGAGCTCCCGCTCAGCTTTCGCCGACGAGGCGAACATCTTCTTCTGACCCATACGAACAGCCTCGACTGTCGCGCGCGGTTCCCTGCCCCGCAAGCGGCCTGTGAACCACTCGTCGTAGAACGCGAAGGCCATAGCTACCGGAATAGGCACCTTGTGCTTCGGCGAAGGCAGGCCCGTAATCGTCGACATCTTGTCAAGGATCTGCTTGAGGGTAAGATTCTCGCCGCCTAAGATGTACCGTTCACCCGGACTGCCCTGTTCAAGCGCCGACGCATGGGTGCGAGCCACCTCAACGACGTCGACCAGATTCAAACCGGTGTCCATATAAGCCGGGAAGTTGCCGTTCAGAAAATCCACCACGATGCGACCAGTCGGTGTCGGCTTCAGATCGCCGGCTCCGATCGGCGTCGTTGGATTGAGGGTGATGACATGCTGCCCCGCGCGGCCGGCCTCGAGCGCCACCTGCTCAGCAAGGAACTTGGACCGCTTATAGTGCCCGACCATGTTGGCGAGGGCCACCGGCGTAGTCTCATCGACGATCGCCCCATCGCTCTGGAAGCCCATCGTAGCGACGCTTGAGGTGTAAACAACGCGCGCCACGCCCTCTTCGCGCGCAAGCCGAAGCAGTTCACGCGTTCCTTCGACATTGGCCCGGTACATGCCCGCCGGGTCGCGAACCCACAGGCGGTAGTCAGCGGCAACGTGTACCAACGCGTCAGCACCGCGGATGGCACTGCGCAGCGACTCCGGCTGCTGCAGGTCACCCACGACCTGCTCGATTGCGCGCAGACCCTCATCGCTGAGCTGCTGGATGTTACGCAGGTCGCTTGTAGGGCGCACGAGCAGTTGCAGGGTGGCGCCCTGCTGCAGTAGCACCCGGGCGACGTGTGCTCCAAGAAAGCCGGTTGCTCCTGTGAGGAAAACTTTCATCTGCCTTGCTCATTGTACGAAGTTCCCAGCGCGCATGGCCGGCATCTGAGGTGTGCGGAGGGCAATATGGATAAGCTGGCCATCTGGGCCCAAATGGAAGCAAAGCCCGGCAAGGAAGAAGAGCTCGAGGAGTTTCTAAAGTCGGCGCTGCCGCTCGCGCAGGCAGAAGCAGGTACAACTACCTGGTACGCGCTTAAGATCGGGCCTTCGTCGTTCGGCATCTTCGACACGTTTGCGGACGATGGAGCACGCACTGCCCACCTGAACGGGGAGATCGCGAAAGCTTTGTTTGCGAAGGCAGACGAGCTGCTTGCCAGTCCGCCCAAGATCGACCAACCGACGATCCTCGCGGTGAAGGCTCCAGGAGCATAAAGAAAGAGTGCCCGCGATTGTCTCGCGGGCACTTCTCTTTCGATCGTCAGTGCAAGTTGCACACTACTCAAGAGCTTCAGGCTCGATTGCAATGTTCTGCTCGCCGGCCGCTTTCTTTTCGTGGTATTTCTTCACCCATGCCTCGAAGCTCTTCCCGGCTGCGGTGTCGCGTCCGCTGAACTGCAGCGCGGCAATCTCGCTATAGGCAATGGTGAGCTTGGTGCGCTCGCCGGCAGGGATGATGCGGACATTGGAATTTTCCAGAGTCGAGGCCGTCCGGCGATCAAAGATGTAACCATTGATGATCCGGCCGTCGACGTGGGTCAGCGTCACATCGCCGCGATAGTCGAAAGCCTTTTCAAAAGCCAGGCGCTTCTCCTCCGCGGATGCGAGTGGTGGGACCCAGCCCTGCAAGTCCTCGCGGTCACGGCCCGCAGCGACTTCGCTCAGGTCCTGCGGAATCTGCTGAGCATCGGTTCGATGCGCCGAGGTCTCGCTCAAACCGTTGTCCCCTGCTCGATCTCGACGTGCTTCTTGCCTCCGGCAATCTGCACCAGCGGCACGTGCGCGGGCTGCTTCGGGTACTTCGACTGGTTGAGTAGGTCGATTGCGCCGCGGTCCTCGTACTTGCTGAACAAGGTCGCCATTGCGGTTGCGGCAAAGCCCTTCCAGGAAGCAAAGGTGTAGTAAGCGCCTGATGCTTCGTAGCCGGAGTGCACCATGCAGTTGGCGCACTTTGGATTACCACTCTCGGTACCGTAGCTGGCCCAGTCGGTCGTCTCAATGAGCTCGCTAAAAGTATCGGCGTAGCCGTCCTGCAGCAGGTAGCAGGGCTTTTGCCAGCCAAACACTGAGTAGGCCGGCATGCCCCAGGGCGTACAGGTAAACTCGCGCTTGCCCATCAGAAACTCCATGTACATGGGCGAGGCGTTGAACTTCCAGCTCTTCTTTCGGTTAGACAGGATGGCGCGGAACAGACGCCGCGAGCGAGCGCGCCCGAGAAAATGCTTTTGGTCAGGCGCTTTCTCATAGGTGTACCCCGGCGCGACCATCATGCCTTCAACGCCCAACTGCATCAGTTCATCGAAGAATGCACGCACTGAGTTCGGGTCAGCGCCGTCAAACAGCGTCGTGTTGGTGGTCACGCGGAAACCAGCCGCCACCGCAGCCTTGATGCCCTCTACCGCTATGTCGTAGCCCCCCTCGCGGCATACTGAAAAGTCGTGGTGCTCGCGTTGACCGTCGAGGTGCACGGAGAAGGAAAGATACTTGCTCGGTTTGAAGAGATGCAGCTTTTCCTTCAGCAATAGTGCGTTGGTGCACATGTAGACATACTTCTTGCGCTCGACCAGGCCGGCCACAATCTCGGCGATCTGCGGATGCAGCAGCGGTTCACCGCCGGGGATCGAAACCATCGGCGTGCCGGCTTCCTCGACCGCGCGGAAGCACTCCTCGGGCGTGAGCTCCTGCTTGAGAATGTGCGCTGGATACTGAATCTTGCCGCAGCCGGCGCAGGCCAGATTGCAACGGAAAAGCGGCTCGAGCATGGTGACGAGCGGAAAACGCTTCCGCCCGGACCAGCGCTGCTTCAGGATATAGGTGGCCACGGTCCAGGCCTGGGAGATCGGTACTGCCATCAGGTGTTCCCTCGCTTGATGCTGTTGGGATTCTGGCCGCTGCGTGCCTGCTCGAGTTCGCGTAGCAGCTGCTCATTGTGGCGGGTCGAACCTGCTACTTTCTCAGGAACATAAGTCGCCCGAGACGCTCAGCGGCTCGTTCCCTGAGCTGTCGATCCGCTCGAAAGTTCGCACTCCTTCTATCGCCATCTCTTCCAGTAGCTGTGAGTTGCCTACCTTCATCTCTTCCCGTGGCAGCACGTTGGCTGCTTCATCCTGTTCCGAAGCTGTGCAGTGCTGCCTTTCAAATCCGTAAGACCGCGCACGACGGCCTGCTGATCGGGCGCGACGACATCCTGGAGCTCTTCTCTCAGATCGGCAACAATCGCCATCCACCCTCCCGCCGAAGAAGTTATTCGTCCTCACGCTCCACTGCGCGCTTGTACGTTGTGAGCGCGAGCAGTGGGAAGTAATCGCGGTACTGGTGGTACGCCAGATAGAACACCCGCGGGAAGCCGGTTCCCGTGTAGATGGCCTGCTTCTGCGCGCCTTCGCCGGTCGACTCGTCCCAGCTGCCGTCTGCCATTTGATGCTCAAGCAGCCAGCGTACGCCCTTGGCGACAGAATCGGATCGCCTATCGCCAGCGGCGAGCAGTCCAAGAACCGCCCAGGAGGTCTGCGAGGGAGTACTCGGCCCAACGCCGCGCGTGTCCGGCTCGTCATAGCTCAAGCAGCTCTCACCCCAGCCGCCGTCTGCATTCTGTACCATACGGACCCACTCGGCCGCCTGCTGGATCTGCGGCTCATGGTTCCATACGCCCATCGCCTCGAGCCCGCGTAGAACGAGGAATGTCCCATACAGATAGTTCACACCCCAGCGGCCAAACCAGGAACCATCCGGCTCCTGCTCGGAGAAGATAAAGCGGATCGCCCGCTCGACCCGCTTATCAGCGCGGGTGTAGCCATAGGTTGAAAGAGTTTCCAGTACGCGCCCTGTAATATCGACCGTCGGCGGATCGAGCATCGCATTGTGGTCCGCGAAAGGAATGTACTGGAAGATCATCTTGGTATTGTCTTTGTCGAATGAGGCCCAACCGCCGTTTCGGCACTGCATGGCGAAGATCCAGTCCAGCGCGCGCCGGCTTACGTCGTACTGATAGCGCTCCCGCGGATTGTCGACCTTATTGAGTGCCAAAAGCACCTGCGCAGTGTCGTCGACATCCGGGTACCACTCGTTATTGAACTCGAAGTACCAGCCGCCCGGCTCAGCATGCCGCACCTTCTCGGCCCAGTCGCCCTTGTGCCGAACTTCTTTCGAAAGCATCCAGTCGACTGCCCTAAGCATGCGCGGATCGTTGCGGTCCACCCCGGCTTCACCCAGCGCGAAAACCGCCTGCGCTGTGTCCCAAACGGGCGACATGCAAGGCTGCATACGAAAGGTTGGCTCCGGGTACTCGGCGGTTCCGTGCGGCTCGTCAATCCCTAACTTCTCAAACTCGTCGAGCGCGCGAATCATCTGCGGGTCGTCAAAGGAGTAGCCCAACCAGCGCAGCGCGATGATAGCGTTGAGCATCGCCGGGTAGATTGCGCCGAGGCCATCCGACATCTCCAGGCGGGCCAGCATCCACTTCTCGGCTTTCTTGATCGCGACCCGGCGCAGCGGCCGAATGTGCACCCGTTCCGCCCAGTGAAACATGCGATCCCAGAGCAGGAAGACATTGCGCCAGGAAACAATGTGATCACGGTCCCAGCGCAGATGCAGCTTTGCATTTTCGCGGCCACCGACAAAAAGCTCGTCGATACCCTGTTCGGGCGCAATCTTCTTGAACGGCTTCTTCACATAAGCAATCGAGAGCGGCACAAGAATGGCGCGGGACCAGGAGCTAATCTCGTAGATGTTGAAGTAGAACCACTTCGGGAACAGTACAATCTCGGGCGGTACCGCAGGCACCGCATCATAGTCGTACTGCCCCATGAAGCAGAGATAGATCTTGGTGAAGGTATTGCACTCGACAACGCCGCCGTTGGCCAGAATCCACTCGCGTGCACGGACCAGGAGCGGCTCGTCACGGGACCAGCCCAGCAGCTTACAGGCGAAATAGCACTTGACCGAGAGCGATATGTTGGAAGGCCCACCCGGGTAGATCGACCAGCCGCCGTCCTCGTTCTGATATCGCAGCATCTCGGTCAGTGCACGGCGGAGGCGGTCCGGGTCACCGGTACCGAGCAGCATGTGGCCGAAGATGTAGTCGGCCTCCAGCATCGGGTCGGCTTCCAGCTCGCCGCACCAGAAGCCCTCCGGGTGCTGCTTGCCGAAAACGTGTTCCTGCGCACGACCGATGGCCGCACGGACACGGTCCAGAGCGACATCCAGCCGCCCGAACTTGAGCTTCGCGCCCCTGTCCTCGAATTGTTCCTGCTGTGCGGTTGTGCTCATGCTCTTCTTTAGATTCCGGCGGCCACGCTTAGTTGCGGTGCATCACAAAGCAGTGACGGCGCCGGGTGCCTGCATGGCTGCCTGCGCAATCTCCGGTGGCAGACCGAACCGGACATTCTCAGGCATCACCTCAACTTCTTCGGCATTGCCGTAACCCCGGCTGCTGAGAAACTCAACAACGCCCTGCACCAGCACCTCAGGCGCGGAAGCGCCGGCTGTCACCGCCACCGTACCGATCCCGGCCAGCCACTCCGGCCGAATATCCTCTGCCTTGTCAATCAGGTAGCTATTCGTGCTTAGGTTCTGAGAAACCTCGACAAGGCGATTTGAATTGGACGAGTTTGTCGAGCCGACAACTAGTACCAGGTCAGCCTGGTGCGCGACGTTCTTTACAGCGACCTGACGGTTTTCCGTCGCGTAGCAAATGTCTTGCGAGTGCGGTCCGGCAATCTGCGGGAACTTCTCTTTCAGGGCCTGGATGATGTCGCGAGCCTCGTCGAGAGAAAGGGTCGTCTGGGTCAGGTATGCGACGCGGGTCGGGTCCGGTATTTCCAGCGCCTGCACCTCCTCAACAGTCGAAACCACCTGGGTCACATCCGGCGCCTCGCCGAGCGTGCCTTCAATCTCGTCGTGGTCGCGGTGCCCGATGAGCACGAGCGAGTAGCCCTGCTTCGCGAACTTAATCGCTTCCACGTGCACCTTGGTGACCAGCGGGCAGGTCGCATCGATCACGCGCAGCCTGCGCTGCTTCGAATCCTCGCGCACTGCCGGGGAAACGCCGTGGGCCGAGTAGATCACACGCGCGCCCTCCGGCACCTCGGCGATTTCATCGACAAATATGGCGCCCTTGGCCGCAAGTTCGTTCACCACGAAGCTGTTATGCACGATCTCCTTGCGAACATAGATTGGCGCGCCGAAGGTCTCGATGGCTATGTTGACGATGTCGATCGCACGCACAACACCCGCGCAGAAGCCGCGCGGCTTGAGCAGGAGGATACGCTTGGCGCCGAGTGTGGCAGCCGGATTTGACGCGGGCTTAGAGCTGATCTGGACGGTCTGTGTCACTCCTGGAGTATACCGTGCGGGACTGGCAATACAGTGAAGAAGTTGCACTACAGCTAGTGCAATTGCGCGCCATCACGCAGCTATACTCAGAGGGAAATCACCTGGAGAGCTGCCATGGCTACGCCAACGCAAGTCTCGGTAGAGGAGTACCTGAACAGCCACTACCAGCCGGATGTCGAGTACGTTGACGGCAAATTGCGGCCAAAGAGCAGCACTCTGGAGGAAGATCCCGTGGTGGCGTGGGTGCACGGCCGGATACAAGCACTGATCAGCCTCTGGTTTGGCGAGCACGAGGAGGAGTGGGGCGTACTGGTAGCTGTCGAGGTCCGCACCCGTATCTCGTCATCGATTTACCGACTCCCGGATGTTGTCGTCGTGCGGTCTGCACCGGAAAACGGCACGATCACGGAAGCTCCCTTGATCGTCGTCGAGGTTCTTTCCCCACGGGACACGTATGCCGAGACGCGGCGGCGTGCACGCGACTATCGGCAGATGGGCGTTGAAAATATATGGCTGATTGACCCTGAGACACGGACGGCACAGGTGTGTGCGAAGGAAAGCTGGACGGAGACGACGCGGTTTGAAGTTGAAGGTAGCGCGATCTACTTGGATATCTCTGCTCTTTTCGCTCGCCTGGACAAGTAATGACCTTTCTTGTGTCGTCCGTCATACGGCTTCACCGGCTCGACTGGAGCATCTGCTCCGCATGTTTCCGGCTGGTCTCCGTCACGGTCGCGCCTGAGATCATGCGTGCCAGCTCCTCGGTGCGGTCCACCTCGGCGAGCAGGCGCACGCTGGTAGCGATGCGAGCCTGCTTTTCGCGCTTCTCAATCAGGAAGTGCTGGTCCGCGAAAGCTGCAATCTGCGGCAGGTGCGTGACGCAGAGCACCTGCTGCGAGCGCGACAGCGCCTTTAGCTTCTGCCCAACCGCCTCAGCCGCACGGCCGCCGATGCCAATGTCGATCTCGTCGAAGACAAGCGTGCGCGGCACCGGCGTCCTGCGTTTGCCTCGGGCGTTCGCGCCTTCTTCCACGGAAACCTTCAAAGCGAGGAGCACACGAGACATCTCGCCGCCGGAAGCGACCTCATCGAGTGGCTTGAGTGGCTCGCCAGCGTTGGTGGCAATGCGGCAGACGACCGTGTCCCAGCCGTGCCCCTGCCAGCCGGCCGGCTCTGCCTGCGGTGCGACCTCGACCTGGAAGCGCACCCGCATGGCCAGATCGTTGATCTGCGCCTCGGCAAGCTTCCCCAGCTTGAGCGCCGCTGCCTGGCGCTGGGCCGAGAGCGCTTCTGCCGCGGCCGCATACTGCTTCTCCGCCTCGCCAAGCTCCCGGCGCAACCCCTTCACGATCTCATCGCGGTTCTCGATCTCGGCGATCTTGCCGGCCACGTCTGCTCCATAGGCGATGACCTCCGCGAGCGTAGCGCCGTACTTGCGCTTGAGCCTGTCCAGCACGGCGAGCCGGTCTTCGATCTCCTCCAGACGGTCGGGCGAGCTCTGGATGCCCTCGGCATAGTCGCGAACCGTAGCCGAAACGTCCCCAACCGCGGCGCGAGCCTCGACGATCTGTGAAACCTGCTCGCGGAAACGCTCGTCGTAGCGGGCCAGCTCCTCCAGCTGCTTGAGTGCCGCTCCCAGCGCTGCCTCAGCGGAAGCGGAGCCCTCATAGAGCAGCTCGTGCGTGCTCATCGCGGCAGCCATCAGCTTTTCGGAGTTGGCGAGCACGCGGCGCTCGGCCTCCAGCTTTGCGTCCTCGTCTTCCTGTGGCGCGGCTGAGGCGATCTCCTTGTGCTGGAAGCTCCAAAGATCAAGCGCTCGCAGGCGGTCCTGCTCTTCCTGCTCGAGTGCGCGCAGCCGCGCCTGGATCGCTCGCCACTGGCGATAGGCCGCGCTTGTTGCTTCTGTCGAGAGACCTGCATAGCGGTCGACCAAACCGCGCTGCTGTGCTTCGTCGAAGTCGCCACCCGTTTCGCTCTGCGCGTGGACAAGCGCGAGCTCCGGCGCAAGCTGCCGCAGCACGCCGACCGTAGCCGGCTGGTTGTTGACGAAAACCCGGCCCTTGCCGGTCGCCAGCACCTCGCGGCGCAGGATGATCTCACTTCCCTGCGGATCAAGCCCGTTCTCTTCCAGGATCGATTCTGCGCCGGCGGTCGCCTCGAAGACGCAGGCCACGACAGCCCGCTCCGAGCCGTGTCGGACGATATCGCTTGAAGCCTTCTCGCCCATCAACAGCGCAAGCGCGTCAACGAGGATGGACTTGCCGGCGCCCGTTTCCCCGGTAAGCAGGTTGAGCCCGGGCCCAAAGGTCGCGATCGCGTGGTCGATCACCGCATAATTTTCGGCGCGCAGCTCGAGCAGCATGGAGGTTCCTACGAGGCAGCATAGCAGTCTGCCGCGGGCTCGACCTGCTTCACTTCCGTAATGACCGAGGGCTGCCGTTATAGCTGTTCGCGAGCAACTTGGACCGGTGGCGAGGCGTCTGCTAACGTGAACGCTGGCTCAACTTACCCCATGACCTCTCTCCTAGTCCTCGCTGCAGCTTTCCTCCAGGCTGATACCGACCCTTCAGCGGCGCCGCCTCCGCCCGTCGAGCATGGCTCGGCGATCGCCGAGATGCTGACCAACTCGGGGCCGGTCGCGCTCGCTGTCCTAGGCATACTGCTGCTGGCCAGCCTGTATTCCTGGGCTATTATTCTGGGCAAGCTGGGCAGCTTTCGCCGGGCACGCAGCCAGAGCTCGCGTTTTCTGCGGGCCTTTCGCAAAGCTCAGCGCCTGCAGGAGATCGCCACCGTCAGCGAACAGTTCAAGCCGAGCCCGCTGGTCTCTGTTTTCGACGAGGTATACGAAACCTACCGCCGGCAAACCGGCGGCTCCGGTCCGCCGCGCAACATCAATGCGCTCGAGCGTTCGGCGCAAACCGCCTCCAGCGAGTCGCTGACGGTACTGGAGCACCGGCTTACCTGGCTTGCGACCATCGGTTCGATCTCGACATACATCGGTCTGTTCGGAACGATCATGGGCATCGTCGATGCCTTCCACGGCCTGGGCACAGCAGGCGCTGCGACCTTGCGCGCCGTCGCTCCCGGCGTTTCGGAAGCACTGATTACAACTGCTGCGGGTCTGCTTGTCGCAGTGCCGGCGGTGGTTGCTTATAACCAGTTCACGGCACGCTGCCGCGAGTTTGGGGCGCGGAACGACGATTTCGCCCGTGAGCTGCTCAACTCACTCGAAGAGTTCCAACTTCGGCCTGGTCAGGACCCTCGTCAGGGTGCGATCGACCCGCGCCAGCAGGAAGTAGCAGAACGGGAGCCCGCCCGTGGCATTCACCAGTAGGGAGGGTCACACCCAGACGGCGCTGGGCGAGATCAACATCGTCCCGCTGGTCGATGTGGTATTGGTGCTGCTCGTGATCTTCATGTTGACCGCGCCAGTGCTGCAGTCGGGTATTGAGGTGGCCGTTCCCAAGACCCACACCGTCAAAGAGGTGACCGAGCAGCGTGCGGTGGTCACGATTGATCGGCAACAGCGTGTCTTCCTGGGCGACGTACCGGTCAACCTGTCTGAGCTGCCCGGCAAACTCCGTAAGCCTGGTGCCGACCCGGCAAGCCAGGTTATTTACCTGCGCGCTGACGAGAAAGTGCCCTTCGGGGCTTTCGCTTCGGTCATGGATGCGGTCAAACAGGCAGGCGTCACAAACATCAGCATTGTGACCCAGCCGATTGAACAGAAGTAAGGCGATCCATGCATTCGTCCGAGCTCAACTTCGATCACCGACGCTTGCAGAACGATCAGTTCGGCAAGCCCGCGCTCGGCTCTCTGATGCTGCATGCGGCGATCTTCGGCTCGCTGCTGCTGTACGCCCTCGTCATCGCGCACATTCATGGCAACGCCTGGGGTAACCGCAGCGACACGCAGGGTGCAATCCAGGCGACGATGGTCAGCTCAGCCCCGGCGATCCCGCTGCCGCAGGACGTGAAGCCGAGCGATCAGGTGCTGGCGACCGAGACCCCGAGCCCTGCGCCGGCGCCTCCGGCGCCTAAAGCTCAGGCGGCAGCGCCTGAGGACTCCATTCCGATTGCGGCCAAGCAGCCTGAGAAGGTGCAGCCTAAGAAGCAGGTAGAGCAGGAAAAGCCACTCAAGGCTCCGGTGCAGCACGTGCCCCTAGTACCAGCGCCCTTGCATCCGGATCAGTTGCGGCCGACCAATCGCGCCAACTATGGCGAGGCTGCGCCGGCCGCAGTACCGCGATCGATGGCTCAGGCGATGCCCTCTGCGCAGGTGAACGTGCAGGGCGGGAACTTCGGCGCTCTCTTTCCCTGGTACGTCGACCTGATCAAGCGCCGCACCGCGCAGAACTGGTACAAGCAGGAGGTAGATCCGAGCACGCGCGAAGGCGCCCGTGTCTATCTCACCTTCACCGTGCGCCGGGACGGCTCGCCGAGCAATGTGAGCGTGCAGCAGTCAAGCGGCTCGCCGACGCTCGACAGCTCCTGTGTGCGCGCTGTGCAGCGCACGGACACCTACGGTCCGCTGCCCAGCGGCTACTCGGGATCGACCTTGCTGGTGCAGTACTATTGTGAGCAGTCCGGGCGCTAAAGACCAGGACGGGAGCCCCTTGCAGGCTATAAGAATGACCATGATGCAACGACTTCTGCTAAGCGCGGGTTGTGCCGCTCTACTCCTTGTTTCACCTTCCCTGCCGGCCCACGCGCAGGACTGGGTACGTACCGGAACCAACCTCGGTGCACAACGGATCCGCATCGCCGCAGCCAACTTCAAGCTCGGCTCGGTCGATCCGCAGACAAGCGTGCTGAAGCAGGAGTTCGACAGGACCCTGTTCAACGACCTGCAGAACGCCGGCATCTTTGACATGGTTTCGAAGAGCATGGCGCCCCCGCTGATGCCCGGCTCGCAGTCTGATGTGCAGCTTGTTGCCTGGTCGGCAGCGCCCTCTAGTGCCGAGATGCTTGCGTTCGGGACCTTTTCAATCAACGCCGGCCAGCTCGCTGTTACCGGATTTCTGGACGACACGAAGAACGCGCAAAGCCCGCAGGTGTTGGGCAAGCAATACTCGGATTCAGCTTCGGCCGAAGCTGCGCGGCACGTAGCACACCGCTTCGCGGACGAGATCATCGAGCGGCTGGGCGGCATCCCGGGTATCGCCGAGACGACGATCTATTACGTTGCCGCTCGCGGCTCGGGTCAGTCCACGAGCAAAGAGATCATGGCGATGGACTACGACGGCGAAAACCCAAGGGGGCTTACCCACCTGGGCACGATCTCGCTCTCGCCCCATGTCTCGCCTGACAATGCGCGTGTCGCCTTTTCCTCGCTTGGCAAGCAGGGTTGGTCGATCAAGCTCTACTCGCTCGAGCTGAACCGGCCCGTCGCCTTTAACTCGCCCAGTGGTACGACCCTGTCGCCGGCTTGGTCGAGCAATGGCAGCCAGTTAGCCTTCTCATCAGACCGCGCCGGCGGTGACTCTGAAATCTACGTCTCGGACGCGACCGGAAATGGTGCGCGCCGGCTTACCAATTTTCATGGACCCGACGTTTCGCCCTGCTGGAACCCAAAGACGAACACGCAGATCGCCTGGGTAAGCGGCCGCAGCGGGCTGCCGCAGATCTACATCATGGATTCAGACGGCGCGAACGTACAGCGCATGACCGACGGCGGTTATGCGACCTCTCCCTCCTGGTCGCCGAACGGGCAGTTTCTCGCTTTTGCCTGGGATCGTAAATATGGACCGGGGGCGCCGGGTGGTCAGGACATCTACATCATGGACGTGGCGAGCCGCCGCTGGATCCAGCTGACTCATGACGCCGGGCGCAATGATTTCCCCACCTGGTCGCCGGATGGCCGGCATATTGCCTTCCAGCGCGAAGGCGCGGGAGGAACACAGGTGTGGACCATGCTCGCTGATGGAACGGAGCAACAACCGCTCACCCATGGAGGCAGTTTTTCGCAGCCGAACTGGAGTTTGAAGTAGGGGTGCAGGTATGCTCCCGTTTGTACCCGAGCCTTGATGAATAGTCCGTTTGTGATGGAACTGCTACCTAGGAGACGCTTTGTGCTGACACATGTACGCCGTGCTACCCGCCTTTCCGTTTCTCTTGTTTCACTCGCCGCGCTCCTCACGGTTGCAGGCTGCCACAAGAAAGCGTCGCCCCCGCCTCCTCCGCCTCCGGCGATGAGCGCTGCCACACCCACTGCGGACATCACCGCGACGCCGTCTCAGATCAATGCCGGTGACAGTGCAGTGCTGACCTGGCATACCACCGGTGCGACGGATGTATCGATCGAGGGCATGGGCGCGGTTGCAACCAGTGGCACGCAGACCGTCAAGCCGACTGAGTCGACCAACTACCACCTGATCGCCCGCGGCGACGGCGGCACAGCCGACGCTACCGCGCGGGTGACCATTGGCAGCGCTCCTGCTCCGGCAAACACCGGCAACATGAACGAAGGCGACATTGACGACGCGACCTTCCACCAGAATGTGCGCGATGTCTTCTTCGACTACGACAGCTACGACGTAAGCCAGACAGCGCAACCCATCATCACCAACGATGCTGTCTACCTGAACCAGCACCCGAACCTGAAGATTGTGCTTGGCGGGTACTGCGATGAGCGCGGCTCGACCGAGTACAACCTAGCGCTCGGCGAGAACCGCGCAAACGCTACCAAGCAGGCGCTGGTGGCAGCCGGCGTCACGCCGGATCGCATCCGTACCGTAAGCTACGGAAAGGAAAAGCAGTTCTGCACCGAACACGATGAAAGCTGCTACCAGCAGAACCGCCGCGCGCAGTTCACGGTCGACCGCTAGAGCACTGCAAGGGCGCGGGTAGGAAACGATTGATTAGCCGCGGCAGAGGCCCGGCCCGCACAGTGGGCCGGGCTTTCTGTCGAGAGATTCAAGGAGATTGCCCGATGCGGAAGACACTGATCCCGGCCTCTGCCCTGGTGGCACTCGCGTTGTTTGCGCCGGCACAGCCGGCCCACGCGGTGTCCAAGGAGATCGTGCAGCTGCAAACGCAGATCCAGACGCTTCAGGACACGCTGCAGGCGCTCCAGCGCTCAAACTCGGAGCAGCTTGGCGTACTGCAGCACCTGATCGAGCAGTCGAATGACAACATCAACCACATGACACAGCAAATGACCGCCCTGCAGGCAAGGGTGGATGCGGAAAGCCAGAACAACCCGCTTTCGGGCCAGATCCAGAGCCTGAATGACTCCGTCGACGAGTTGAAGACGCGGCTGGCGAAGATCGATACCGCCCTTTCCGGCATCCAGAGCCAGATGCAGAACGTGACAGCGCCGCCGGCCGGCGGGTCACAGGTGGCACCAGGCGCCGGTTTGTCCGCCCCCGCGAACTCCGGAACGGCCGGCGGCGGCGCACCCCAGCTCGGCCCGTCTGCTGCGGCCGCTCCACAAGCGCCGCCGGTCGATGAGCTCTACCAAAGCGCGGTACGCGACTACAACGGAGCCAAATACGACCTGGCTACCAGCGAGTTTGCCGATGTGGTGAAGTACTACCCGACCAGCGACCAGGCCGGCAATGCTTCGTTCTACCTCGGCGAGGTGGCGTACCGGCAGGGACTTTACCCGGCGGCAATCCGGAACTACGACATCGTGCTGGAGCAGTTCCCCGGCAGCACCAGGGCGCCTGCGGCGCAGCTGCGTAAAGGCGAAGCCGAGCTGGCAAGCTCGCAGCGGGACGCAGGCGTACGCGACCTACGCGCACTGGTACAGCGCTATCCGACCTCACCGGAAGGCGCGCAGGCCCGCAGCCTGCTCAATGGCATGGGCGTGCGGCTTACCGCTGCCAAACCCAGCCCGGGCCGCGCGGAGTAAGCTCGAAACCAGTGAGAAATGAGGCCGCCATGGCGACAACGACGCTGGTGTCAGTCGAAGAGTACCTGCGATCCACGTACGAGCCGGATGCTGAGTATGTTGATGGCGTGATCGAGGAGCGCCCGATGGGTGAGGACGAGCACTCCGCTTGGCAAGCAGCGCTGGTGACTTTCTTTGGCATTCACAGGCGGGAGTGGAAGATCCGCATTCGCCCAGAGCTGCGGACCAGAACCAGCGAGCGCCGGTACCGGATCCCCGACGTTGCCATACTCGATGCCGAACTGCCGCGCGAGCCGATCGCGACCGTCCCGCCATTGGTTGCGGTCGAGATCCTAAGCCCCGAGGACCGGCTTGCACGGCTTGTGGTGCGGCTCGGCGACTTTGAATCTATGGGCGTGCCTGCGATCTACATCATTGATCCTGCCGACAGTAGCCTCTTACGTTTCAAGGCCGGACGGCTGGAGATCGTCGAGACCATACTGGTGCGGGACCTTACGATCTCGTTCTCAGAGATTGTGGCCGAGTTGGATTGAGCCCTGCAGCACAACGGAATCAGGGCGTGAAATCCTTCACTTGCTGCGCGGTCGAAGCATCCAGCCGCTGGAGCACTGCAACCATCAGCTCCACCATTCTGTCGAAATCCCCGCGGTTCACGATGCCGTTGTGTGCGTGCGTGTAGCGCACCGGCACCACGAAGTTAAGCGTGGGAACGCCGCCCGGGCTCTCCTGGATTGCTGATGAATCATCACCATAGCCCTGCACCAGGTCAAGCTGCAGCGGAATGCCTTTCTCGGCTGCCGTTTTTTCCACTAGCGTGACGAGTTTGCGGTTTGGCAGTGCACTGGTGTCGTAAAGGAAGATACCCGGGCCCGCGCCGAGCTTGGCCTGTGTCTCCTCAGGGTGCCCAAGGTAGGTGTCGCCCGCGATACCGCCCTCGATGGCTAGACCGATATCCGGGTGAACGAGGTCAGCTGCGGTTTTCGCGCCGCGCAGCCCGATCTCTTCCTGGGTTGTGGCAACGAAAAAGATCTGGTTCGCGTGCGGCAGCTTTGCGAGCCGCTGCATTGCTTCGAGCAGAACTGCACAACCGATGCGATCGTCCCAGGCCTTCCCAAGGTAGTTGTCAGTCCCGTTCAGCACGCGGAATGGCGAATCCGGCACGACCGGGTCTCCCGGCTCGATGCCCATCGCTGCTGCCTGCGCAGCATCCTTCGCGCCGATGTCGAGAAAGAGGCTGTCGCGCGGAAAAACCTTGGTCCGGTCTTCCGCAGGCAGGACATGGATGTCGCGGATGCCAGTGACAGCATACACCGGTCCCTTGGAGCCGAGGATAACCCAGCGCTGATCGACCAGCGCCTGGTCGAGCCAGCCGCCAAGCATCTGCATAGTCAGAAAGCCATTCGGCGTGACCCGCCGAACCATGCCGCCCAGCTCGTCCATGTGCGCGTCGACCATGATCCGCGGCCCTGAGTCGCCGACCTGCGCGATGACCGAACCCATACCGTCGTAGAAGAGCCTCCCAGCGAGCGGCTTCATGATTGGTACCATCACAGCGCGCACGCCCTCCTCCGCGCCGGGCGGTCCCGGCGCGTCAGACAGCTTTTGTAACAGCTGCACTGTCGGGTCCGACGACTGCTGCGCGTGCACGAGCGATGGACCAATGCTGATAGCTACAAGGATCAGCAGCTTTCGCGTCTTTCTAATCACTGGGCGCCCCCGACCTTTGGCTTCGAGGCACCGGTAAAGACCGCCTTCGGAAGGATCGCGTGTACGCCGACGTTAGTATCTACCAGCTGCGTGATGTCGAGATCTACCGCAACGCTGGAAAGCTGGTAGGCCTGGTCGCGGCTGAGATGCTTTTCTGTTTCGAGGAAGTGCAGCATGTTGTGCAGTGCCATCTCCGTCGCTTTGTTCAGGTCCTGGTTGAAGCCCATAGTTATATAGGCAGTCGGTGTCTCGGCCATCGGCCATAGCAGGCGCTCGTCACCCTGCTGCTTGTGCACGACAAAGCGGAAAGTTCCGGTAAGCATCGTTTCCATGGCGGTGATGTCGACCTCGCCATTGCCCTGCCCGGCGTGACCATCACCCGCTTCAAAAAGCGCGCCCTTGGCATGCACCGGTAGGAAGAGCTTGGTCCCGGCGACCAATTCCTTATTGTCCATGTTGCCGCCGTGCATCCATGGAGGCGCACTGTTATAGCGGCCAGCTGATTCAGGCGGTGCATCGCCCATGGAGCCGAAGAAAGGGTGCAGAGGAATCTCAATACCCGGCGCAAACTCAGCTACCATACGGGCGCGATCAAGGGGTATGCGCTTCATCAGCCCATACGGGTAGTCATCCGGCAGGTAGCCACGGCCTGCGCCAAAGCCGTTGCAGGCCCATGACACGTCGATATCGATCTTTTCGATATCGACCTCGAGTACATCGCCCGGCTCTGCGCCATCGATCGCGACAGGGCCAGTCAGGATATGACCACCCGGACCCTTGTCGATGCCCTTCGCGTCGTAAAGAGCTGTGACCGAAGCCGGGATTTGATCTGCCGGGATGCCCATGCCCTTGAGCCGGTCCGGGTCGCCGCAGGTGGAAAGCGTGTGCATAGTGACCGTGTCGCCGTCCTTAACGGTCAGCACTGGCTTCGCATGCGCGGAGTAGTAACCCCACGCCACGGTCGACGGAGTCGCGTCCAGTACCTGCTGAGCCTTTGAGGAGTAAGGCAGGGAGACGATACAAGCGGCCGCGAACAGGAGCAATAAAGCGCGCATACCTGAATGTATACCAGCCCAAAATGCCTCGTACTCCGAAGCTCACTAACGCTCGGGAGCCTTCCTTGGTGCAGGCTGGTCGGCGTCGGCCAAAGCATAGGCAGTCACGGCCATCACGGCTGCATTTTCTGCCAGATGATGTGGATCGACTTTATCGAGAGTGTCAGCTGGAGTGTGATGATAATTAAAGTAGGTCCGCGAATCCTGATTCGGCGCGAGACCAGGCACGCCCTTCATCACAATAGGCTCCGTGTCGCTGCCGGTCTCATCGCCTGTCGTGACAAGCGAAGCCCCGATTGGTACCAGCGCTTGTGTTACCGGTCGCAGATACTCGACCATGGCCGGTGAGCCGGCATAGATCAGGCCGAACGGGTGGTCGCATCCCAGATCACTCTCCATGGCCGCAACGTGGTTGTTCAGCTGCCCGGCATGCTCTTCGGCATACGTGGCGCCACCTTCCGAACCCTGCTCCTCATCCATCCACGCGACAAAGCGGATCGTCCGCTTCGGGTGCAGCCCAAGCTTCCGCAGCAGATGGATCACCTGCATGGACACGGCAACGCCGGCACCATCATCGATGGCGCCAGTCCCGAGATCCCAGGAGTCTAGGTGCCCGGAGACAATCACGATCTGCTCCGGATGCTCGGAGCCTTTCCAGTCTGCGATAACGTTGTAGCTCTCCACCTTGGGCAAGGTCTGCGGCGTTAGTGTCAGCCGCATCGTTACCGGGCCCTGTTTCGCAAGAACTGAAATCAGGTCAGCGTCCTCGGCCGTGATCGCGCCGGCCGGTAACGCCTTACCTGCCGGCTCGATCGTCGTGCCGGTGTGCGGCAGACGGTAATCGGCCCCGCCCACGGACCGGACCAGCACGGCCAGTGCGCCGTCCGCAGCCGCAGCGGCAGGACCTAGAGCGCGGTAGATGACGGCCTGCCCGTAAGCGTCGCCGCCCGCGCCCATTGCCGCGAGCTCCTTATCGAAGGCGTGATTGAGCAGCAAAATCTTGCCCTGAACGCTCCCCGCCGGCAGGGCTTTCAGCTCTGCGAAGCTGCTGACCACCACGACCTGTGCTGTCAACCCTTCCCTGGGCGTTGCAGAGCTTCCGCCCAGCGCCGTAACTACGATCTTTTGCGTTGTTCCCGGCGTGCCGCCCGGCCAGGTCGTCAGGGCGGCTGTTTCTTCGCCGCGAACCCAGTGCGGCACCAGGGTTTTTTCGAGCTGCACATCCGCGCCCAGAACGCGCATCTCCGCAGCAACATACTGCACGGCTGCCTGCGCTTGAGGGCTTCCGCTGATTCTGGGACCGATGTTCGCTGTCAGGTGCTGAAGTTCGTCATAGGCGTATGGATCAGCAAGAGCCGCGTCGCGCAGCTTGTTCATCGTCTCAACCTGTGCTGGGGTCCAGGCGCCGGTTCCACTATCGGTGAAGCGGTCCACACGGGCCTGCATAGCAAGGGAGGCTTGCGATGGCTGCGGGGATTGCTGGGCAAGCACCGGGGTAGCAAGCAGCAGGAGAGGAATCAGCCTCGTCAGGGTCATGCGCCAGTATAAAGTGGCACTTCAAGGCAGACGGAAAACGATGCCGGTCGATAGCGTGCGCGGGTTGAAGCTGCCGGAGAATCCGGCTAGACCTCCGTAGGAGAACTCCACAACCCGCCAGTCGAGCCGAGGGAAAAAAGTATAGTCCAGGCCGCCGACGAAGTTGTACTCGAACTTGGTTTCCGACGTTTGCGCCGAGCCCTGGCCCACACTGGCATTGCCGGCGCCTACCAGCCCTTCGACATAGGGCATGATCGGCAGGACGTGCGGCTTGAACACGAGGCGTGGACCAACCAGGCCGCTGACGAAGCTGGTCGAACCCGAGTCAACAACCGAGCCTCGTCCATCCACACCGAGTGCAAAGAACGGCACCTGCCAGTGATTATCGTAGATACCGAAGGTGGTGCCATACTGCCAGCCGGTGTTCGGCACGTTGAAGTTGGCGGCGGAGAACTCTCCATAGAGGCCGATTTGCGCGTGCGCTGGAGCTGCGAAGCCGGCCAGAAACCCGAGACACAGAAGGAGGACGATACGCTGTAACCGGTGAGAGTTCATTGCAGGGTAAAGACGGTTCTGCGGCTGAAAAGTCGCGCGCGTCTCAGCTGAGATCAGTTGAGCTCGAGCGACTTTGGAGCGAGTGTGCCTGCATTAGTTACGAATGTCCCGCATCGTCTGCGCAACTTGCTGCTGCTCACCGCCGGTTAGGGGCAGCAACGGCAACCGCGCACGTCCGCCGAAGTAGCCGTTCAGGTCACACGCGTACTTCACGCCGGAGACACCAAGCTGGCCTGCGACCACGCCCGACGCCTCAACGATGCGGGCCTGTTTCTCGCGCGCGAGCGGTTCATCGCCCTCTTTCCAGGCGATGTACACCTCATGGCAGGCCTGCGGGGCGCATGCCGCCATTGCGAGCACGCCACCCGTCGCGCCGGCCTGGAGCGAGGCATGGAGCCTTTCAGCCGCGCCGGCAAGTATCTGGAAGCCTACCTCGCGAGTACGGGTACGCAGCGTGCTTGTGACCGGCTGGGCCACAACTGTAGCGGCGCTTGATTGCCCACCTATGCTAATCAGTCCGCCACTTACCAGTCCGCCGGCCGGCTCGGGCCTCGCAGCAGCTGCCTGCATGCGACCCGTGACCGCCGCGAAGACCGGTGTGACCGTGACGCTCCGCCGCGGCGCAGCTTGCGTTGCGGCGGCGACCTCCGCGATACGCTCCACGCTGCCACTCGAGTCCTTGAGCCCGATGATGTTAGGGTGACACGCGAGTTCGACAATCAGCTCGACCGCGAGCTCGTAGTGGGTGAACTTCGGAATGCTGTAGAGCACCACCGGGAGGGGCGAGTGGTCGGCAACCGTGCGGAAGAACGTCAGCATAGCGAGCGGAGACATCTGCGGGGCGTAGTAGTTAGGCGTGCGCACCAGCACGGCATCGTAGCCTACGGTGGCTGCGAACTCAGCCATTCGGATGGTCGCAATCACGCTTTGCTGCCCGATGCCGGCCAGCAGGACCTTCTCCGGCGCCGCTGTGAGTGCCGCGGTTTGCAATGCTTCGCGGGCTTCAGCATCATCCAGCAGCACTGCTTCGCCCGTAGAACCAAGCACGACGATTCCCGAAGCAGGGGCCCGGGAATAGCGCTCGACGTTATGTTCCAGCTTGCGCAGGTACAGCCTGCCGTCCGGGTAAAACGGGGTGGTCGCAGCGGGAAAGATGCCTTCGAGCAGCATGACGCCATTGTAAGCTGCCGCTTGTCGCGCTTCAGCCGCCGGTCGAGGACTTCCTGAACGAACTACTTGGCCGCCGATTGCTCGCCTGGGAATGGCGAGCTCTGTGCATCGAGAATCTTCACAGTTTGTGCCCGCGCGTAGTCGTAGCTCGGCGCGCCCGAGAATGTCCGGTATTCGACATGCGCCTCGCCCTGTGCGCTCTCGATCTGGAACTGACGCTGCCCTTCTGCCGCCTGCTTCGGGTAAGCCTGCGCCCAAGAAGTCTGGTTGAGCGAATCGCTGTTTACCTCGATGGTCCAGACTCTCGCACCGGCATCGTTGCGAACGATGAAGCGATAGTAGGTGTTGTAGCGGCCAAGCGGCTTGAAGTACTCGACCGCTTCCACGCGGTATCTTCCCGCTCGGAACAGGTCCAGCAGAAAGCCGCTGGTTTCGCGCGCATCGGGCAGAGCCGGATTCTCATGCGCCTTGCGCAGCAGAGCTCGCTCCTGATCACGGCGCGCTGTGTCGCCAGCCATTGCGTAGGCGGTCACAAGGGTCGTATGGACCTTCCAGTTTTCGGGCTCGAGCGCCTGTGCGCGCTCCGCATAGCGAACCGCTTCTGCGGGCTGGTAAAGCGCGATCTCAGCGGAAGCGGCGAGCAGGTTTGCGGGCGCGTTTGCGGGGTCCTGAGCTATCACCTGCTGAAGGAGCACAAGAGCCTGCTTTGGCTGGCCCGCGCGCAGCAGCGATGCTGCCTGCTGCACCTGGGGCGCCTGCTGGCCCTGCGTTGAGGAGCTTGATGCAGCAGCCTGCTGGGCCAGCAGCGGCGCAACCTGTAAAGTCGACTGGGCGCAGACGGCACTTGCCACCACCAGTAGGCCAGGGGCCAGCTGCGTGGCCCATGCACGGCTAGGCACGCGCGGGCGTCTCGGTGGCTTCGACCAGTTCGCGATGGAGCGCCTGCATGTTGTGCACGCGGGCCGTCTGCTCCTGCATAGCGGCGATACCTTCAGCAGCTGCGCGCGCGGCCGCCAGCGTCGTGATCATGGGAATGCGCTGCTGCACGGCGGAGCGACGGATTGCCTTCTCGTCAAAGAAGGTCTCCGCGCCGTGGGGAGTGTTCACGATGAGCTGGATGCGGTCCCCCTTGATAAGATCGACGACATTGGGCCGGCCTTCCTTCACCTTGAAGACCCTCTCGACGCTCAAACCCGCCTCTTGCAGGACGGTTGCCGTGCCCTCGGTTGCGACCAGGGCGAAACCCAGGTTGACGTACTGCCGGGCAAGCATGAGCAGGTGCGGCTTGTCGCGATCGTTCACGCTGAAGAAGACCGTCCCGCGGAGCGGCAGCTTTAAGCCAGCCGCAAGCTGCGCTTTGGCAAACGCCTCACCGAAATTGTCGGCAACGCCCATCACCTCGCCTGTTGAGCGCATCTCCGGGCCCAGCACCGCGTCCACGCCCGGGAACTTGTTCCAGGGAAAGACCGGAGATTTCACGAAGTAGTAGCGGCCGGTTCCGAGGTCCTCGCCGCTGGCAACCGCAGCCGGCAGCAGTTCGGCAAGCGAGCGGCCGGTCATCAGGCGGGAGGCCAGCTTCGCGAGTGGCACGCCGGTCGCTTTTGAGACGTAGGGAACGGTGCGCGAGGCTCGAGGATTGACTTCGATCACAAATACCTTCTCGCGCTGAATTGCGAACTGGAGATTGACCAGGCCGACGACGTTGAGCGCGAGAGCCAGCTTGCGTGTGTACTCGCGGATGGTAGCAAGTGCGACGCGGCTGAGATCGACCGCGGGCAGCACGCAGGAGGAGTCGCCCGAGTGGATGCCGGCCTCTTCAATATGCTGCATAATGCCGGCGATCACGACATCCTTGCCATCGCTCAACGCGTCGACATCCACCTCGACCGCATCTTCGAGAAAGCGATCGATCAGGATCGGTCGCTCCTGCGAGTATTCGACGGCTTCGGCCATGTAACGGGTGATCGCATCGCGGTCGTACGCAATCACCATAGCGCGACCGCCAAGCACGTACGAAGGCCGCACCAGAACGGGGTAGCCAATGCGGTCGGCGCCGGCGAGTGCTTCTTCCACGCTGGTCGCAGTGGTGGCATCGGGCTGCGGGATGCCTAGCTCGCCGAGCAGCTTTCCGAAGCGCTTGCGATCTTCGGCAAGGTCGATTGACTCAGGCGAGGTACCTAGGATAGGAACGCCGGCAGCCTTAAGGCGCAGCGAGAGATTGAGTGGCGTCTGCCCACCAAACTGGACGATCATGCCGATCTCAGCGCCGGCCGAGGCTTCATGCTCGTAGACTGCGAGCACATCTTCAAGCGTCAACGGCTCGAAGTAGAGCCGGTCGCTGGTGTCGTAGTCCGTTGAAACGGTTTCCGGATTGCAATTGACCATGACAGTTTCGTAGCCGTCGTCCCGCAGCGCAAACGCCGCATGACAGCAGCAGTAATCGAACTCGATTCCCTGCCCGATGCGGTTTGGCCCGGAACCGAGAATGATGACCTTGCGCTTGCTTGTCGGAGGCGCTTCGTCCTCCTCGTCATAGCTCGAGTAGAGGTAGGGCGTGCTCGATTCGAACTCGGCCGCGCAGGTATCGACCAGCTTGAAGACCGGCCTTATGCCGGACGCGTGGCGCTGCTTGCGCACCTGCTCCACACCGCCTGCCCCCGCAAGCCCCCACGCCTCGGCAAGCCGCTCGTCGGAGATGCCCACGCGCTTGGCTTTTCGCAACTGTTGCGGTTGCACTTGCGCAGGGGCGACACCGCTGAACGCGCTGAGCGCGCCCGTAATCTCCTTGATCTGCTGCAGGAACCAAGGGTCCATCGAGGTAAGCCTGGCGACTTCGCGCACGCTCATGCCGCGTGAGAACGCAAAGCGGATGTAACTGAGCCGCTCGGGCTGGGGCGTCACCAGGCGGTAGGTCAGTTGCTTTGGATCAAGTGTCTCCGCGCCGACGCGTCGGCCGGTTTCGAGCGCCCGGACGGCCTTCATCAATGCTTCCTTGAAGGTACGCCCCATCGCCATCACCTCGCCGACCGACTTCATCTGCGGGCTCAGCGTCTGGTCGGCCTCAGGGAACTTCTCGAACTGCCACTTGGGAATCTTGACGACGACGTAGTCGATCGACGGCTCGAAGCACGCGGGGGTCATGCGCGTGATATCGTTCGGGATCTCGTCGAGCGTATAGCCGACGGCCAGCTTGGCTGCGATCTTCGCAATGGGAAAGCCAGTCGCCTTGGACGCGAGCGCTGAAGAGCGCGAGACACGCGGATTCATCTCGATGACCGTCATGCGACCGTTTGCCGGATTCACCGCAAACTGCACGTTCGATCCGCCCGTCTCGACGCCGATCTCGCGAATGACCGCGATTGCGGCGGAACGCATCGCCTGGTACTCGCGGTCGGTCAGGGTCTGCGCCGGCGCTACCGTGATTGAGTCCCCAGTATGTACACCCATGGGATCCATGTTCTCGATTGAGCAGATGATGATCACGTTGTCGGCGAGATCGCGCACGACCTCAAGCTCGTACTCTTTCCAGCCGAGCACCGACTCCTCGAGCAGGCACTCGTGGACAGGCGACAGGTCGAGTCCACGCGCGAGGATCTCCATGAGTTCTTCGCGGTTGTAAGCGATACCACCGCCCGAGCCGCCGAGAGTGAACGAGGGACGGATGATCACGGGAAAGCCGAGCTTGACCGCAAACTCCAGTCCATCGCGAAGGTTATCGACCAGCGCCGACCTGGGAACATCGAGCCCGATGCGGGCCATCGCGTCCTTAAACAGAAGCCGATCTTCTGCCTTCTTGATCGCTTCGAGCTTTGCACCGATCAGCTCAATGCCGTACCTATCCAGGATGCCGGCATCGGCTAGGTCGACGGCTAAGTTGAGCGCGGTCTGGCCACCAACCGTAGGTAGAACGGCGAAATTACCCGGCTTACCTTCCCGGACAAGCATCTCGCTCTCGATCCTGAGAATTTCTTCGACATAACCGGATGTCAGTGGCTCAATGTACGTCCGGTCCGCAAGCTCCGGGTCCGTCATGATCGTCGCCGGATTTGAGTTCACCAGGACGACCTCGTAGCCCTCGGCACGGAGCGCCTTGCAGGCCTGGGTGCCGGAGTAGTCGAACTCAGCCGATTGACCGATGACAATCGGGCCTGAGCCGATCACCAGTATCTTCGCGATATCGTTCCTGCGTGGCATGTCTTCCTAATCTTTAAACTCGTTCCGATCTCAAGACCCGTGCAAACTACCGGAGCTTCCACTCATCCATCATCTTCCGGAAATCTCCAAACAGGTAATGCGAATCATGCGGGCCGGGGCTTGCTTCCGGGTGATACTGCACACTCAGCAGCGGCATGGTGCGATGGCGCAGCCCCTCCAACGTTTGATCGTTCAGGTTGATGTGTGTCAGCTCTACCTCGTTCGCGTTTAGTGAATCAGGATCCACTGCATAATTATGGTTTTGGCTTGTGATTTCTACGCGGCCCGTTGCCAGCTGCTTAACAGGGTGATTGCCGCCATGGTGCCCGAACTTAAGCTTGAAGGTGCGGCCGCCGAGCGCTTGCCCGATAAGCTGGTGACCGAGGCAGATACCGAAGATCGGCGTCCTGCCAGCAAGACCGCGGATGGCTTCGTTCGCGTACGTCAGAGGCTCAGGATCACCTGGACCGTTTGAGAGAAAGACGCCATCGGGTGCCAGCGCGAGCACATCCTCGGCCGTGGTGCGGGCCGGCACAACCGTAACGCGACACCCCTGTTCGCCCAGCATCTGCAAGATGTTCTGCTTGATCCCGTAGTCGTAGGCGATTACGTGTAGATCGCAATTCTGTTGAACTTCCGCGGCGCCGGGGTTGAGCGGATTCTCAACGCGATGCTTCCACTCGTATGGCTCTTTTGTGCTAACAACACTCGCAAGGTCCGTACCGTCCATCTTCTGGAGCGCTCGCGCTTTTTCTACAAGAGCGTCGGCGTCCGGTGTGTCGCCATCAGCGAAAACAGCCAGCACCCCACGCATTACACCGTTCGCGCGCAGGTGACGCACCAGCGCGCGGGTGTCCATCTCAGAGATGACAGGGACGCCGTACCGCTCCAGGTACTCGTCGGCCACCTGCTCGGAGCGCCAGTTGGAGCTTACGGTCGAAAACTCCCGCACAACCAGCCCCTCGATGTATGGCCGAGGCGCTTCCGCGTCTGCCTGGTTGGTGCCGTAATTGCCTATCTGCGGGTTGGTGAGAACGACGATCTGGCCGGCGTATGACGGATCGGTGAAAATTTCCTGGTAGCCGGTGAGGGAGGTGTTGAAAACAACCTCGCCTGAGCGCTCGCACCGGGCTCCGTAGCCTTCTCCGCGGAAGATGCGCCCATCTTCGAGCGCAAGTATTGCCTGCATCGCAGCTCCAACACGTGGATTTCATAGATGGTAGCAGGTAAAGCGGCTATCGCAGCGCTTTCGGCACCGCATCCCACCATGCAAGGAGCAAGACTGAAGATGAATGTTGTCATCCTGCACGCATACGGTGATGTAAGTCAGCTGAGCTACGAAACAGACGAGGACCTGCCGCCGGTTGGCACGAGTGAGGTACGGGTGCGTCTGCGCGCCACCAGCATTAACCCGATCGACTGGAAGATCCGCTCGGGCAGCTACAAGGATCGCTTTCCGCTCGACCTGCCAGAAATCCTCGGCAGGGATCTTTGCGGCGAGATCGACGAGCTCGGCGAGGGCGTGACTGGCTGGACGAAAGGCGAGCGCGTGATGGGCCTGGCGACCGGTACCTATGCTGAGTACACGACGGCGAAAGCGGACGTACTCTGTCCGATTCCTGATGCCCTCAACTATGAGCAGGCTGCAGCCTTGCCTCTCGTACTACTTACCGGTGCGCAGCTGATTGAGCGCGGCGCAAAGGTGCAGGCTGGGCAAAGAATCCTCATCACAGGTGCGCTCGGCAGCGTGGGACGCACCGCTGTGCATGTCGCCAAGGCTCACGGAGCACATGTGATCGCCGGCGTACGAGGCTCGCAGAAAGAGGAAGCAGCCAGGCTGGGCGCAGCGGAGGTCGTCGCACTGGATGACCCGAGCGAGACAGTGCACCTGCACGAACTGGATGTGGTCGCCGACACCGTCGGAGGCCTGGTACAACAGCGCAGCCTCAAGATGCTTGCCGACAACGGCATTTACGCGAGCGTCATCGGGCCGCCGGCTCACCCTCCCGAGCGCGGCATCCGCGTCCAGGCTATTTCATGCGTGCCCGATGCATCTCGGCTTGCTGAGCTGGCCTTTGACGTGGCGACAGGCGCACTCCACATCCCTGTGGCAAAGAGCTTCCCGCTCAGCGAGATACAGGAGGCGACCACCCTGGCCGAAAAGGGCGGCGCGGGCGGCAAGGTCATCCTGACGATTGCGTAGCCGGGCTGCGGTAGTCAGCGCGCGAGCAAAGCGTGGACTGAGGCGACCATCCCGTCAACGTCATGCGGGCTGGCCTCGGATGCGGGCTCGATGCCATACTCCCGCAGCGTACGCGACGTGACCGGGCCGATGGAACAGGCCGGGCTCTGGGCGAGTGCCCGCAGCCCGGCTTCATTCCCGAGTAGTGCTAGAAAGTTCCTGACCGTCGAGGAGCTTGTGAAAGTAACGGCGTCAGGCGCAGACTCGGCGAAGATCGCCTGGAGCCACTCCCGAGATTCCTCCGGCACAATCGTTCGATAGGCATGAACGACGTCAACCACGGCACCGGTGCTACGCAGGGCATTTGGCAGCACTTCGCGGGCAGTCTCGGCGCGCGCCAGCAAAATGCGCCGCCCCTCAACCCGATCGACAATCGCGGCGAGCAGCGACTCCGCAACCGCCTCCTCCGGCACGTGGTCCACCTGCAGGCCGGCTTCGCGCAGTGAGTCGGCGGTTGCCGAGCCAATCGCGACGGTGAAGGGCTGGTCCGGCCAAGGCGGTAGCCTGCGCGCAGCGAGAACGCGCGCTGTGTTCGAGCTCGTAACCAAGAGCATGTGATACCCAGCCAGCTGCGTGAGTGCGCGATCAAGCGGCTCATACGACGAGGGCGGAGCGATCCGAATCGTCGGCACTTCGAGAACTTCGGCTCCAAGCTGCTGCAACGCTGCAGCAAGCCTGCTGCTTTGCTCCCGCGTCCGGGTCACCAGGATGCGCCGGCCGGCAAGTGGCAGAGTCGCCACGCGAATCACTCGGCCAGGAGCGCGCCCGCGCCCTGGCGCAGCAGCTCCTCGGCAAGGCGCAGCCCCAGCTCGCCGGGATCGTCGTCCGTCCGGTGTTCCAGGCCCACGCGAACCGCTGCGCCACCCTCCGGCAGCGACACCGAGCCGATGATGACCCAGTGCTGCGCATGCCGCTCGCAAAAGATACCGATCGGTACTTGGCACCCACCGCCCAGAGCTCCCAGTGCAGCCCGCTCCGCGGTTACGGCGAAGCGCGTATGAGTGTCGTCCAGAAATCGCAAAGCGGAGAGCGTTACCTCATCGCCGGCGCGGGCCTCAATTGCAAGCGCGCCCTGCCCTGCCGCTGGACATATTACCTCAGCCGGCAGGCGCTCCCGCAGCATCGCCGTGCGCTCCAATCGATCGAGCCCCGCGCAAGCAAGCACGCAAGCCTCTGCCTCGCCCTCGCGCAGCTTACGTAGCCGTGTATCTACATTGCCGCGAAATTCGATGTACTCGAGGTCCCGCCGGTGCGCACGCAGCTGGCTTTGCCGGCGTAGGCTGCTGGTGCCTACCCGGGCGCCCGAAGGTAAGGAGGCAAAAGTTGCGAAGTGCTCCGAGACAAAGGCATCGCGTGGGTCGGCGCGCTGCGGCAACGCGGCCAAGGCAAACGCAGGGTCGAGCTCCGTCGGCAGATCCTTCAGGCTGTGCACGGCCAAGTCGATGCGGCCATCGTACAGCGCTTCCTCGATCTCCTTGGTGAACATGCCCTTTGTGCCAACCTTGTTGAAAGCGAGGCCTTGCAGCCGGTCTCCGGTCGTGCGGATGACCTCGATCGTCACCTCATGCCCGGCGCCGGAGAGCTCCGCAGCGATGTGCCTGGACTGCCAGAGCGCGAGCTCCGAGCCGCGCGACCCGATGCGGATCTGCATCAGCCTCGCCTTGCCCGGACGAACTGGACCGGCTCTTCCACGTCAGCCGGCGACTCTGCCCGCTCTGGTTCGGCAGCTGTCTTCTCGAGCTCGGGAAGCTGAAACGTGCTCCGGAGCTGCGCGACCCGTTCGCCATTGCCCTCCTCCGCAGCGGAGCGGAGCGCCTGCAGCGGAGCGTGGAGAAATTTAGCGGCTAGCCCGCGGGTGAGCGCCTCAACAGCCTCTTGCTGCGTAGGGGTAAGCCCTTCCAGTCGGCCGGCGACGCGGCGGAGTTCGGCCTGGCGCATGGCTTCCACGCTGCCCTGCAGCGCCCGCAGGGTCGGCGCCAGATCGACCACCTGCTGACGTCGTATAAACTGCTCCACCTCCGTCTGCACGAGGCGTTCCGCACTCGCTGCCTCGCGCGAGCGATCGGCCTTATTGGCCTCGGCGACGCTTTGCAAATCGTCGATGTCGTAGAGAAAGACACCGTCGACCCGGTTCATCTCCGGATCCACGTCTCGCGGCACGGCAATATCGATGAAGAACATGGGCCGGCCACGGCGGCGATGCAGGAAGCGCTGGCCATCCTCGCGGCGAAAAACAAACTCGTGCGAGCCAGTGGAGGTGATCAGGATGTCGTACTGGTCAGCTTGCGTCAACAGCTCGGCAAAGGGCAGCACGCGGCCGCCGAAGGTCTGCGCCAGCCGCTCCGCACGAGCCTGCGTACGGTTTGTCACGGCAATCGAGCTTGCACCTTGAGCCAGCAGGTGCCGCGCCGCCAGCTCACCCATTTTGCCTGCGCCCACCAGCAGCACGCGCTTGCCGGTGAGCGAGCCGAAGATTTTGAGCGCCAGGTCGACCGCTACACTTGCGATTGAGACCGAGCTCGAAGCGATGGCGGTTTCGGTTCGCACCCGCTTGGCGACAAAAAAGGTACTCTGCAGCAGCCGTTCCAGATCTCGCCCGACAACACCTGCTGCGCGCGCATCGGCAAACGCCCCCTTGACCTGACCGAGGATCTGCGGTTCCCCTACCACCATCGAGTCCAGGCTGGAAGCGACGCGAAAGAGGTGCCGCACGGCCTCGGCGTCGCGATGCTGGTAGAGGTGCGCGCGCAGCTCGGCCGGGTTCACCGGAAAGCGCGTCGTCAGAAAGCCGGTCAGGTCCGGCGGCTGCTCCCCATACACAATAAAAAGCTCTACTCGATTGCAGGTCGAAAGAATCATGGCCTCGCGTACATGCGGCCACGCCCGCAGCTCACGCAACGCGCTTGGCAGGTCATCCGCCGTAATGGCCACCTGCTCGCGCAGCTCGACCGGCGCGTTCCGGTGGTTGAGGCCCGTAACCAGGAAGCTCATTGGGCGGTAAACCTGTGTACCGAGCTGAGCAGATTTGCCGCCCACACACTCAGCACGACAAGGAAGGCGATGGACGACGCGTAAACCGCCTGCCGACCGCGTAGACCCTTGGACTGCCGCACCAGCAGCACGAACACATAAATGAGCCACATGCCGAAGGAGAGCAGGACTTTCGGGTCCTGAAAATAGGTGGTTCCGACCCGCTCCTGGGCGATGAGCGAGCCCGCGAAGAGGCCGAGCGTCATGCAAAGGAAGCCGAGAACCAGAGTGCTCTGCGCGATGCGATCCATGGTCTCGAGCGGAGGTAGCCAGGCAAAAAAGCCCGGCGCCTGCTTGTCCTTGAGCCGGCGCTCCTGCAGCAGGTAAAGAAAGCTGGCCAGAAGCGAGAAGACCAGCGCCGTATCGGCGGCAAGCAGGGCAGAAACGTGGATCGCAATCCAGCCGCCACGAACCAGCGGCGAGGAGAAGGTATAGTGGTCTGTGCCAAGCGCCGATGGAAGCGCCAGCAAAAAAGCCATCGGCAGCGCGAACAAGCCGAAAGACACCGTCCGGTAGCGGGCTGCGATGAGAAGAAAGGCAGCCGCGATGAGCAGCCCGAGCGCGGCCTGCACCTCGTGGAGACCGGCGGGTGCGAAGCGGTGAGTCGCCGCAAATGCCTCAGCAAAGGCGACTGACTGCAGCGCTGCAGCCGAGAGCGCCAGCGTCATGCAGGCGGTACGGAAGCGCACACGCCCCCACAGCACCGCCGGCAGCGCACAAAGACTCGCCACCCCGTACATCGCTGTTGCACCGCGTATCCAGAGCAGTTCCATAGTCGTTGAGGCAGTCGTCGTGAACCCTTAGTATACGAGCGACCCTCATCCCGCTTGCCGCGTTGATCCTGCTGCAAAGCTGCCGAAGTGCATAGAAGGTGATGTTGATGGGGAAAAGAAAGTCACTCCAGGCGGCAACGAAAAGCTTAAGCGGCTTCATCTCTCACACTGTCAGCATGATGCAGTGTGCCGGCGTTACTCGGGCGGCGCGCTCGATCACGAAAGATAACAATCCACGGAGGGTGGACCAATGTCGGACTATCGCGTACAAGCTGGAGATATTCAGGAAGATCAAGTTACGTCGTTGATGGAGAGCTACAGCGCTAAGCTGCCGAGCTCATTTTTCCTCGGCGCTTCCTTTGCATCCATCATCGGATCGCTGATCCTCAAGACGCAGGGGCGCGATGAGAATGCACTCTTCGTGGGACAGTGGGCAGCGCCCTTCCTGCTGCTTGGCATTTACAACAAGATGGTGAAGCAGCACGGTTCGGACGCGGTGACCCGCGATTAGTCTCCGCTTCCGGAAGCTTCTCCCATCCATACTGATTCGACAGAAAGGTCGCCCTCACGGCGGCCTTTCTGTCTGTGGACCGTAACCTCAACGCACAAAGCGCCCTGTTTCCCTCAGGCTGTTTTCGTCGGATCCGTAAGGTATTCTGTGCCTTCCCGTGACGGATGCCTCTCTCCAGCTCGCGCCATCGCCTGACGCCCGACCAGGCGCGCCGGACGCTCAAACGCCGTTGATGCGGCAGTACGCGGCAGTGAAGCAGCAGCACCCCGACGCGCTCCTCTTCTTCCGCCTCGGTGACTTCTATGAGCTTTTCTATGAAGACGCCCGGGTAGCGGCCCGCGAGCTTGGCATTACGCTGACCTCCCGCGACAAAACGCGTGACCGGGAGCATGCCGTACCCATGTGCGGCGTCCCGTTCCATGCCGCTGAGGGTCATATCGCACGGCTGCTGCGCCGCGGCTTTCGCGTGGCCATCTGCGAGCAGATGGAGGATCCGAGCAAAACAAAAAAAATCGTGCGCCGCGAAGTCACGCGAGTGCTCACCCCCGGAACCGTCGCCGATGCCCAGCTCGGGGCCGGCGAAAACAACTATCTGGCGGCGCTGCACGTCTCCGGACGGGATGCAGGCAAGAGTCACCAGGCGGTAGTCGGCCTAGCACTGCTGGACCTCTCGACCGGCGAATTCCGCGCGACCGAGTGGGCTGGCGCCAATGCACTGGCGATGTGCTCGGATGAACTTGCGACCGCTGGCGTAAGCGAGCTGCTGCTCCCCGGCTCGCAGCCACTAATCTCCAAAATGGATGCGGAGGACGAGGTGCTTCACCGGGCACTCACCCGGGTACGCACCCGGACGACGCTCGACGACTGGGTTTTCACACCGGACTATGCTGTGCCCTTGCTGGAGCGGCAGCTGGGGGCGCGCACGCTGGAGGGCTTCGGCTTGGCCGGCCACGCCGCGGCCGCGATTGCAGCCGGTGCGGTACTGCATTACGCCCAGAACACACAGCGCAGCGCGCTTGAGCACGTCGACAGCCTTTGCTACTTCGAACGCACCGACGCGTTGGAGCTCGATGCAGTCTCGGTTCGCAATCTCGAGCTGACTGAACCGCTCTTTCGTTCAAGCGGGCAGGAGACAACGCTGGCGAACACGCTGGACTGCTGCCGGACTCCGATGGGCAAGCGCCTGCTGCGGGCTACCATTCTGCGTCCACTTGCCGACGCAACTGCGTTGCGCGCACGCTGGGCGGCTGTCGGCGAGCTGAGCCGAAGCCTGATTGACCGCGAAGAGTTGCGCAGAGCGCTTGGCGGCGTACTTGACCTGGAACGGCTGCTCTCCCGCGTTGCGCTCGAAAGCGCCGGCCCGCGCGACCTGCTTTCGCTCGCGGGTTCGCTACGGGTGCTGCCTGAGGTAGGCCGCGCGCTCGACCGGCTCGCCGCTGTGCCGTGGAAGGCGCTGCGCACGCGACTGGACATATTGGCCGAGCTCGAAGCACGCGTCACCGGGACGTTGCATGAGGAGCCGCCTGTGAGCTTGGCCGAAGGCGGCGTCATCGCGCCCGGCGTGCATGCCCAACTGGACTCCCTGCGCGCCACCAGCGGCGACGGCCGCGCTGCAGTCGCTGCGATCGAGGAGAGGGAACGCGCACGCACCGGCATCGGCTCGCTCAAGGTTCGGTTCACCTCGGTCTTCGGCTACTACCTGGAGATTACGCGCGCAAACCTGCGCCTGGTGCCTGCCGACTACGAACGCAAGCAGACGCTTGTGAACGCAGAGCGCTTCACCACACCCGAGCTGAAGGAGCTCGAACACCGCATCCTAACCGCGCACGACCGCTCGCTTGAGATCGAGAAGGAGATCTTTGCAGAGCTGCGCGGCGCGGTCCTCCAACAAGCGGCGCGCATACGGGCTACAAGCGCCGTGATCGCCGAGATCGATCTGCTGGCAGACTTCGCGCATCTTGCCGCAGAGCGCGGCTTCGTGGAGCCCGAACTGGTGGAGCAGTCCGGTTGTGTGCTTGAAGCTGTCGCGGCGCGTCACCCGGTGATCGAAGCACTGATGCTGCACGGTGGGCTCGAACGCTTCACCCCCAACGATCTCTATCTCGACAGTGAAACCAGCAGCATGCTGCTGATCACCGGTCCCAACATGGGCGGTAAAAGCACCTATCTGCGCCAGGCTGCGCTGCTCGTCATCCTCGCGCAGATGGGCTCGTTCGTGCCCGCTCGGAGCATGCGCTTCTCGCTGACCGACCGCGTGTACACGCGCATCGGCGCCAGCGACAATGTGGCGCACGGCCGCTCGACGTTCATGGTCGAGATGACGGAAACGGCAACGATCCTGAACACGGCCACCAGTCGCTCGCTCGTGCTGCTCGACGAGATGGGCCGTGGGACCGCAACCTTTGACGGCCTGGCGCTGGCCTGGGCGACGCTTGAGCATATCCACAATGCGGTTGGCGCGCGCACGCTCTTCGCAACTCATTATCACGAGCTCACGCTGCTGGCCGGTCAGCTGCCCCGGCTGCGCAATGCACGGGTTTCGGTAAAGGAAACATCGGGCGGTATCGTGTTTCTGCACACCATGGAGCCCGGCGCCGCGAACAAGAGCTACGGCATTGATGTTGCGCGGCTGGCAGGCGTACCACAGCGTGTGTTGCGGCGCGCCAGGGAAGTGCTGCGCGCACACGAGCGTGCCGAACGGCATGAGCTTGCCGCGGAAGTTGCACCGGGGGGTGTCAGCGCGCCGGCTTCGCTGCTGGACCCGGTGCAGCTGACGCTTTTCACCCCGCTCTCACAGCGGATTGTCGACCGCATTGAGGCACTTGAAGTCGACACGCTGACGCCGCTGCAAGCGCTCAATCTGCTGCAGGAGCTAAAGGAAGAGCTCCGTGTGGGCAAGGCGAGCGTATGAGCGTCACCTCAGCGCTCAACCTGAGATCGATTCCGCTGCGGCACATGGTTGGGCAGCTGTTTATCGTGGGCCTGGGTGGTACGACGCTCGATGCGGAGGAACGGGCATGGCTGCGCCTGTTACGGCCAAGCGGGCTGATCCTGTTTCGCCGCAACATTGAGCAGGCCGAGCAAACGACCGCACTGCTGCGCGACTCAACCGCGGCTGCGGCAGGACCTGGCGAGCACATACCGGCGCTGCGAGCACTCGATCTTGAAGGAGGGCTCGTCGACCGGCTGCGCGACCTGTTCGCGCCGATGCCCTCAGCTGCGATGGTCGCCTCGGTAGGCCGGGCACGCGAGGCCCAGCGGCATGGCCAGCTGATTGGCAGGGCTGCACGCCTGCTTGGCTTCAACACGACCTTTGCCCCGGTGCTCGACCTGGCACTGCCCGCCTCGCTGCCCGTCATGCGGACCCGTGTATACGGAACAACAGCGGAAGACGTTGTGCGATATGCATCGCCGTTCCTGCTGGGTCTGCGCGGAGAGCGCGTACTTGGGAGTGGCAAGCACTTCCCCGGGCTCGGCGGCGGCACACTTGACTCGCATCTCGCGACGCCCCGCATCCAGCGTGGATGGCAAGAGCTTTGGGATGAAGACATGCTTCCCTACCGCGATCTGCGGGCGTACCTGCCGATCATCATGGTGTCGCATGGGAGCTATCCACGGGTCGCCGGTGCCGGCGATGAGCCCGCGTCCGTGTCCCGGTTCTGGGTTACGGATGTGCTCCGCCGCCGCATCGGCTACGATGGCCTCATCCTGACCGACGATATGGAGATGGGCGGCCTTTTGACACAGATGAGCCTGGAAGAAGCTGCGATGCGGAGCATCATCGCTGGCGCTGACCTGCTGGAGGTTTGTAAGCAGCCGGCTCTGGTTCTCCGCGCTTATGAAGCAGTGCTGGCCGAAGCCGAACGGTCGCCGCTGTTCCGCGGCATGGTGCGGCGCGCCTACACGCGCGTGGTCACGCAGAAGGGCCGCCTGCTCGACGCGCAACTGCCGCGCCTTCCCAGGCCCGAGCAGGTCGCTCGCTTACGCGGCGAGATCCTCGTGTTTACTGCGGGTGTTGAAGCTCTTGAGCGCGCACAGAAGAACACGCCTGCCGTCGAGCATCGCTCCCGCGAGGTGTCCGCCCGGTGACGCCCGTATCCCTGCCACGCCTGCGCCCGCTTACCGTGGCTGGCATGATGAGCGGCACCTCAGCCGACGGGATTGATATAGCTCTGGTCCGCATCGCACCGAGCCGCGCTGGGGTCCGCAGGAGGAGTGCGGCACAGGACGACGCGCCCGCTCTTTCCCTCGAGTTAGTGCTCCATCGCAATTTCGCTTTTCCGAGTGCATTGCGCACGGCAGCCCTAGCCGCGCAGGATGCGGCCCGGACCAGCACCGCCGAGTTGGCGCGGCTCCACTGGCGGCTCGGCATTGCCTACGCGAAAGCATTTGCAACCGTCCGCGACACATACGAGGGAACGATCGATCTTGTCGGCTGCCATGGCCAAACGATCTATCACCAGGGCACGCGGGCGCTCTACGCGGGCGAGCGCTTCGCCTGTACCTGGCAAGTCGGCGAGATGGCGCCGCTGGCACAGGCAGCCGGAGTGCCGGTGCTGTCGAACTTTCGCCCGGCCGATATGGTCGCCGGCGGCCAGGGAGCGCCGCTGGTACCTTTGCTGGACCTGGTGCTCTACCGTGACGCGCGGCGCACACGCGTGCTACAGAACATAGGAGGCATCGGCAATCTTACGGTCGTCCCATCGCGCATAAGCGCGGCCCCGGTGATCGCGTTCGACACTGGGCCCGGCAACATGGTCATAGATACGCTCATGCAGCAGCTCTTCGCGAAGCCCTTTGACCGCAACGGCCGCACGGCAGCGCGCGGGCGCGTTATCTTGCCCGTGGTCGAGTCGATCCTCACTAATGAGTTTTTCGCGCAGTCGCCGCCACGCTCCGCCGGACGCGAGCAGTTCGGCGCGCGTTTAACAACGCAGTTGCTCCGCGCCTGCCGGCGGTTCCGGGCAACGCCCGAGGACGCCGTCGCAACCGCGACTGCACTCACGGCTGCATCCATCGCGCTAGCGCTGCGCCGATTCGTCGCTGAAGGTACGCCCACCGGCAGACTGGACCTGATCGTCTCCGGGGGTGGCGCGAAAAACCCGATTCTCATGGCAATGCTTGCAAACGAGCTGGCTTCGCAGCCGATCCGCGTTCTCCAGTCCTCCGATCCTTCCTTGCCCTCGCCTTTGCCGGTCGAAGCGAAGGAAGCGGCGGCCTTCGCCCTGCTTGCTTACATGAGTTGGCATAGACGACCTGGGAACGTTCCTTCGGCAACCGGTGCGAGCCGGACGGCGATCCTTGCCCAGGTGACGTGTGCGTAGGCCGCGTCTCTACAAAGCCATGCCGTTGCTCTTACTTGCCCTTGCGGCGGGTTGTAGCGCACACAAACGGTCGAGTGACACCGTGACGGTGCTGATTGAGAGCAGCCCGACCAACCTCGACCCGCGCATCGGCACGGATGCTTCTTCGGAGCGCATCGATTCACTCCTTTTTGACGCGCTGGTTCGCCGGAACGCGCAGTTCGGCATCGCCCCGGAGCTTGCTACCAGCTGGGAAACACCTGACCCGCTAACCTACGTCTTTCACCTGCGTACGGGAGTGCGCTTCGCCGACGGCCGCCCGCTTACCTCGCGCGATGTGAAGTGGTCGCTCGACACGATCCTTAGCGGCGCGGTCACGACGGTGAAAACGGCTGCGTACGCGACCTGGAAATCGGTCGAGGCACCAAACCCGACGACGATCGTTGTACACCTGAAAAGGCCCGACACCGCGTTGCTGTGGAACGTGTGCGACGCCGCATTCGGAGTGATTCCATACGGGAGCGGCCGCGACTTCTGGCGTCACCCACTCGGCAGCGGACCCTTTGTTTTCGTCAGTCAGGAGCAGGATAAAGAGGTGCTCGTACGTCGCAACCCACTCTACTGGGCAGTGGCCCCGGCGATCCCTGCAGTTCGCTTCGCTGTTGTGCCTGACGCCATCACCCGCGCTCTGGAGCTGCAGAAGGGCTCCGCGGATATCGAAGTGAATGCGCTGCCGACCGACCTGCTGCCAAGCCTCGCGCGACAAGCCGGCCTACGCATCCAGGACGCACCCGGCACAACGATTAACTATCTCATCTTCAACCTGCGCGAGCCGCACCTGCGCGACGCGCGCGTGCGAACAGCAATCACAGAGGCGATCGACCGTGGACTTATCATGCGTACGCTCTACGACGGCCGCGCGCGTCTCGCTTCCAGCGTGCTGCCGCCCGAGCACTGGGCCTACTATGGGGAAGCAGCGGCGCGAGCGGAGCAGCACCCCTTCAACGCATCAGCGGCAAACGCTCTGCTTGATGAGGCCGGGTATAAGCGAGGCGTCGACGGGGTGCGCTTCCACCTGGTCATCAAGAGCTCGACCGACGAGTCAAACCGTCTGCTCTGTGCGGTGTTGCAGTCTCAGCTCGCGCGTGTCGGCATCGCGCTTGACATCCGCTCCTACGAGTACGCGACCTTCTACGCCGACCTGACCAAAGGCGCTTTTGCCATGGCGCCTTCGCGATGGATTGGAGGGAACGAAGCGCCTGACATTCTCAGTTACGCTTACAACTCCAAGCGCACGCCGCCGCATGGTGCCAACCGCGGCTTTTACGCAAACGCGGCTGTCGACGCGTGGCTTGCCGATGCGGAAAAGAACCCGGATCGCGATCAACGCATCCGCGACTACCAGGCTGTGCAGCGGCAGCTGGCGCTGGATCTACCAACCTTCAACCTTTGGTACCTGGACACGGTCGCAGTCGTGAACCGTCGCATCAGCCCGCTTGCTCTTGTCCCTTCCGGCAACTTCGACTTTCTCAGGACCGCCCGGATCGTCGCGCAGCCCTGAGCTCTAGCGCTCGCCCCACTTGAGCTTGGTACGCAGCACGTCGTAGAAAGATCCCGCGCCGACACGCAGCAGCTTGACCTTGTATTCCGAGCGCCAGCAGAGCAACTCATCACCCTCGCCAAGCGGCTGCGACTCCTGGCCGTCCACTGTAAAGTAGGTTGGCTCAGCGCCGTCAATGACCCGCACACGAAGTCTCGCGTCGCCGCGGACCACCAGTGGGCGCATCGTCAGGAGGTGCGGGCACACCGGTGTCACGATATGCGCGTCGACGGACGGATCAAGTACCGGCCCATTAGCTGAGAGTGAGTATGCGGTGGAACCGGTCGGTGTGGCGATGATGACACCATCGGCCCGATACTCGGCTGCGAGGTGGCCATCGACCATAACACTGAACTGGCCCATCCGGGCGATCGTGCCTTTGCTAATGACCGCATCGTTGAGCGCCTCGTGCTGGCAGACCATCTCGCCGTCGCGCCAGAGCTCGGCGTGCAGCATTGAGCGCTCATCGAGCGTGCCGCAGTCCACGCACCAGGCGTCGAGCGTGGCATAAAGGTCGCTGAGACGAACCTCGGTGAGAAAACCGAGCGAGCCAAGGTTCACACTCAGGATCGGCGTGCCCAGCCGCGCGAACACCCGGGAAGCTGCCAGGAGTGTTCCATCGCCGCCCAGAACAATCACCAGTGCAGGATTTCGGCCTCCCATCTGCTCACGCGCCACGACCGGCGCGACTGAAGTGTAAGATCCGCTGACTGCATCGAGCACCGGCTCAAAGTCATGCTGCCGCAACCAGCCGACCAGCTCCACCAGGATTGCGGCCAGCTCAGGTTTCTGCGGTTTCGAGACGATGGCGATCGTACGCATGCTGCCAGTGTAAAGGAGCGGGGTGAGACTACTCAGCGCAGGGCCAGCGGGCGTGCAGCAGGAACTCGCGGTTGCCTTCAGCCCCTGTGATGGGTGACTCGGTGAGCTCTACTTGCGACCCGCCGCAGTCGAGAACAGAGGCGCGCACGCGCTCCTGCGCAAGTTCGTGAGCTGCAGGGTCGCGCACTATGCCGCCCTTGCTTACCCACTCGCGGCCAGCCTCAAACTGCGGTTTTACGAGGATGACGCATTCCTCGATGGAAGGCGCTGCTCGCAACACTGCCGGCAGCACAAGGGTCGCCGAGATGAACGATACATCCATGGCGAGAAAGCTGAGCTGCGCACGAACAGGGCCATCCGGCGAGCCGGCGACAAGCGCAAGCTCGCCGGGCTCGAGTTTGCGCGCGTTGGTGCGCTCCAGCAGAGTCACGCGAGGGTCGCTGCGCAGCGATTGCGCGATTTGGCCCCATCCGGTGTCTACGGCAAGCACACTTCGAGCGCCGTGTTGCAGCATGCAGTCCGTAAAGCCTCCGGTTGAAGTACCGACATCGAGGCAGTCGCGACTGCGAAGCTCGACCTGCCAATGCTGCAACGCTTTCTCAAGCTTCAAGCCGCCGCGGCTCACGTATGGCAGGTCGTCCCCAAGCAAACGAAGAGCGACGCCCTCGTCGACGGAGATCCCTGGCTTGGTTTGTTTCTGCTCGCGAACCAGTACGCGGCCAGCCAACAGCAGGGCCTGCGCCCGCTCCCGCGTAGGAGCAAGCCCACGCTCTACCAGAAGCCTGTCGAGCCTCAGCTTTACTGGCACACCAGGTTAGTGTACGGCTGGCCAGAGCCCGGGCCGTCGCTGGTATTCACGATCGTGTCTGCGGTCAACGCTGTGCCGGCGATGTTACTTTCCCCGGCGTACTGGTAGTTCGTATGCACATCCACACCGCAGCCCTGCAGCTGTACCTGCGCTGAAATTGTATCGGTGTCGGTGCGGAGGATCGTGAGCAGCGTACTGTCCGGAGCGACGGTATAAACCTTGCCAGTGGGATTGTTATAGGTAGAAGCGATCACACGCGGGTGCCCGGGCACAGAGATCGGCGCGCCCTGCAGATTAAAGCTTGTCATATTTACGATCGCGATAGCTCCGGTCGATGTGGTCGCGCTGCCACTGTTCGGGTCGCCCTGCAGCAAAACGTACACGCGGCTGCCGTCACCAAGGATCGAGAGAGCCACCGGGTTCGCGCCGACGCTGGTTGTCGCAAGAACCGTGCCGAAGCCGGGCGCATCGTTGCCGAACGAGTCGAGCGGTACGTTAATAAAGCTCACCGTGCCACCGTCGTAGTTTGCCGTGACAAGCAGCGCCCGCTGTGGAAAGTAGGCGGCATACACCGGGCCCGAAGTTGCCCCACCGGGAGTCGCGATCGTCGCACCCGGATTGAGCGAGATCGTTCCCGCCTGCCCTGTGTTGCTGGTAAAACCCGTATCAATCGCGTCCTGCTGCGAGTTAATCACGGTGATCGTGCCGGAGCCGCGGTTGAGGATAAAGGTACGCAGACCGTCAGGCGTTGTTAGGCCGGCGACCGGGCAGTTTCCGAGCGGAATGCGCTGCGCTACGGCGTTGGTGGAGGTATCGATGCTATCGGCCTGCCCATTGCCTGTAACCGTACCGAGCGTCTGGCACTGACCCCAGGCCACGTTGCTGCCGTCGGCTCCCTGGCTGATGGCGTACACACGCTGCGAAGTCGGCGAACCGGACAGCGCTACCAGCGCAGGCGCCACACTGATCAGCTGCGAGAGGGCCGGCGGCGAGGCAACGCTCAGCGCTCCCACGCTGTTCAAGTCTTTGTTGACGACGTAGATCGCGCTGTTCTGAACGACGAGGTTCGTCTGAACGGAGGGGGCTCCAAGCGAAGTGCCCGTGCCAGTTGTATTCGGGATCACGGTCGTGGTCGTGATCTGGTTCTGCTGCAAGGTCGCCGAGAGCGGGATACCGCTGATGGTGCCGTCACAGTTGAGGCTGTAAACCTCGTTCGAGCTGGACCCGATCGCTGAAGTAATCGGGCCGAAGCCGGCTGTTGCCTGTGCCGTCACGCTGTCGCCCGAGAAATCGATGAGGGTCGCCACTGACGGCGAGGCATACGGGTTGCTCAGATTGCTGCCGGCGCTGACAGGGCAAGGATCTGTGCTGGCCGAGGCCGCCTCGAGCAGCGGCTGCGACAGGACCAGGGCGTAAGCGCCTGCGGGGCTTCCGGCAGGGCCGACCGGCGGAACGGGGTTGATAACGGGGCGATACCGATTGCCACAGCCGATAGCGCCTGCGGCCGCCACCAGCAACAGCCCGGCGGCAAGCCATGGGCGCGCTGGTCCTGCGATGCTTCGCACTCTTGTGTACCCTCGAAACGGATTGAAGCGGCTGCCCGCGTCGAGCAGCAGGTCTGTCGCTGGCTGATTGTAAATCACTGGTCCACGCCGGGCTCTGTGGGCGGAAGATGCCCGACGCGCTACTCTGGCGACAGAGCCCGCTTTGCGTGGCAGGAGCGTCATGATGGCCGAAAGAGAAGTCGAATCCGTCTGGGACTACCCGAGGCCTCCACGTTTGGAACCCACGCCTCAGCGTCTCCGCATTGTTCATGGCGGCCTGGTCCTGGCGGAGACGACAAGGGCCCTGCGAGTGCTCGAGACGAGCCATCCGCCGGTCTTCTACGTACCTCCTGCTGACATCGCCATGCAGTATCTCCGTGCCTCGGCCCGGCGAGGCTCCATTTGCGAGTTCAAGGGGCAGGCCAGCTACTGGACAGTCGACATATCGGCTGCGCTCGATGCTCCAAACCCGGCCGCGCTGTCGCCCGATGCCGCATGGAGCTATGCCCGGCCCACGCCCCGTTTTGCCGCCTTGCGTGACCACTTGGCCTTTTACGCCAGCCGCGTCGATGAGTGTACGGTAGACGGCGAGCGAGTCGCGGCACAGCCCGGTGACTTTTACGGCGGCTGGATTACCTCGGCTGTGACGGGACCATTCAAAGGTGCCCCGGGAACACTCGGCTGGTGAAACGCTCTCTCGTCCTGATCGACCTTGTCGGTCGTGCTGCCATGGGAGTCTCCAGAATCCCATGAACGACGGCGTGCACCTGGAAGGGAAACTCGTCGTCGGCCCATGCTGGCAGTCGCGCGCCGTGCTGCTCGCCATCGTGCCTGCCGCGGCTGTGTATGCCGCCATTCAGCTCATCGATGTAAGCTCTCCGCGGCTTGCGATCGCATCCGGCACGATCAGTGCCCTTTTCGCCGCGATCGTCTACGCTGCACGCGCGGCAACGCCGGCAGCCGCGCTGCTCGGCGCGCTGCTGGCCTTCTGCTACGGCCTTACGCCCAGCTATCCGCACTCCGCGCTCTGGCCCTTGGCCGCCATGCTGGTGCTCACCCTAGGTGCTTCGCGGATCGGTCGCCGCTTCAAGGAGGCGCAGGGCACGGCGGAGCCGCGACGCGGCCGGACCGCTTCCCAGGTAGCAGCGAATCTTGGCGTCGGTGCGCTGGCCGGCTCAGCCATCAACAGCCACGGCATGGTGCTGGCGCACGTTGCGCTCCTGGCCGCCCTGGCTGAGGCCGGTGCCGATACACTCTCGTCCGAACTGGGCCAGCTGGCAAAGACGCCTCCCCGCCTGCTCCTGACGGGAAAGGTGGTCGCACCCGGGACGGACGGCGCGATCTCGCTACCCGGCACCTTTGCCGGACTGTCAGGCGCGGGTGTTCTGGCCGCTGTTTGCGGATGGGCTTTCGCGCTCTCGTGGCAAAGATGTGTAATCGGCTGGATCGCCGCGGTGTTCGGGCTCTTCTTCGATAGCCTCATCGGGCAGCTCTTTGAGCGGCGCGGCTGGCTGAACAACGACGCCGTCAACTTCCTTTCGACGCTGGCCGCGGCTGTCGTTGCTCTCACCCTAGGCGTGCTTCGCCTTGCTAACTAGCCGTCGTTAACGCAGCAGGCCAACGCGCCAGCCGGCGTAGCTAAGAACTTCATGAGCGATACGAGCGATACGAGCGCGGGTCGGCATTGCTACCAATTGCTGGCGGGGAGAGGTGAAGACAGTAAGCCCGGCATGCTCGCACAACGCGTGAATGCGAAACAGGTGCGTTCCGTCGCTGACGACCAGGATGCGCCGCAGACCGTTCGCACGTGCGATCGCGGCCAGCCTGGTCGCGGACTCCCGCGTGTCGCGGCTCTGGGTCTCGGCGATGATGGCGCGCTCCGGTACGCCGCGAGCCAGCAGGAACTCTTCGCCTACGCCGCCTTCCGAGTGCGCCTCGCCACCTTCGCCGCCACCAAGGGTAATGATGATTGGCGCCAGCTTCTCCTGGTAGAGCGCCAAGCCGTGCATGAGTCGCGCGCGCAGGACCGGCGAAGGCCGCCCATCGTACTCAGCCGCTCCGAACACGGCAATTGCATCAGCAGGCTGCGCCCCGTCATGTGTGGCGTAGTACCGGATACCCAGGTAGACATAGACGACCCAGGCGGCCACTCCGGTGACCAGCAGAGCAGCGAGAAGAGGCAGCAGCCCGGAACACCTTGCCGGGTTCTCAGAGCTTCGCTTCCCTGCTTTCTCTGGCGCCATGCTCTCGTCTAGGCTCGCTACCGGCTCAGTGCCAGCGCAACGTCATACGTGGGGATTGCGCCCTCGCGCAGGATCTGCCAGTTTCCGTCCCCCTGGGACAGATCAACGATCGTCGTCGGCAGGCTGCGCCCCGTCGGGCCCCCATCCACAATCAGTGGAATGCGCTCGCCGATCTGGTCGCGTACACAGCTGGCGTAGGTGCACTCGGGTGCGTTTTGCAGATTGGCACTGGTCGCGGTGATAGGGAGACCGAACGCCTCAACTATCGCACGCGGGATCGCGGCATCGGGTATGCGCAAAGCGACATTGCCCGTGTTCGCGGTCGAGCGCAGCGGCAGGCGCGAGCTGGCACGCACAATCAGCGTGAGCGGCCCAGGCCAGAAACGCTCAGCCAGCCTGTCGAAGTCGGCGCCGATCTCGCGGGCCAGCTCGTAGGCCTGCGCCGCGGAGGCGATCAGCAGCGAGAGCGGCTTGTTCTTCATCCGCGTCTTGATCTCGTAAATGCTTTCGACGGCTCGCAGGTTGACGGGGTCGACCGCTAACCCATAGAAAGTGTCGGTTGGCATGCCGACCACCTGGCCGCTCTGCAGACAGCGAACTACGTACCGCACGCGATCCGCTTCCGGCTCGTCCGGATGCATGCGCAAAATCTCTGCTGACACTCGTCGCTCCGCAGAAGGGAAAGTTGTAACACCGGGCGAGGGGGAAGGCCGAGCGGTAGAATCGCTGCGATGCCTTCACCACTTCAGGCGCGTACCCGGATTGTACAGAGTCCGGCCAATCAGTGGGTCAAGGCGCTGCGGGCGGCGGTGGCAAGGCCGCCTTCGCTGGCGCTCTTTGGCGAGGTTGCGGCGAGCCAGCCTCTGCTCGCACTTGAGGGCTTTCACCTGGTAAGCGCGGCGCTCGAAGGGGGCCTGGCGCCGGCGGTTCTCTTTCTTCGCGAGGGCGAGGAGGTTGACACGCTGGAAAGCCTCCAGCGTCTGTTCGCCCGGCCGGGCAAGGAAACCAGGGCAGGCGCATCAGCGGCGGGTATTCCGCTGAGAACAGAGCTCCTGGTGCTGCCAAAGGCCTTGTTCGCACAGGTTCTTGCTACCGAGACCCCGCAGCCGATTGCGGCGCTGGTACCAGCGCCGCATCTCGGTTCCGGAGCTGTCGTGGAAGCGGCGAATCCGCTCGTGCTAGTGCTCGCCGGCCTACAGGACCCCGGCAATGTCGGCACTCTGCTGCGCTCGGCGGAGGCCTTTGGCGCAACGGGCGCGCTGCTGCTCACCGGCACCGCCACGCCGTGGAACCCGAAGTGCCTGCGGGCTTCCGCCGGTTCCGCGCTGCGCCTCCCGCTGATGGCCGTCGAAAGCGCTGCGGCGGCAGCGGAAGTGCTCGGCAGCCACGGCATTCTCTCCTACGCAGCCGTCGTACGCGGCGGCAACCAGCCCGGCGACGCGCCCCTTGGCCGGCCGGCAGCCCTCTGGATCGGCAACGAGGGCGCGGGACTCACCGCTTCGGAACTCGCCGCGTGTGACCGGCGCATCAGCTTGCTGATGCCGGGCAAAACCGAGTCTCTGAACGCGGCAGTGGCGGGCAGCCTGCTCCTCTATGAAGCTGCGCGAGTCCGCGCAGGAAGGACGGCTGCGTGAGTCTGTTCGCAGGCTCGGGGAGCTCGGGCGCGGGTTCTGGCGCGCCGCTGCCCGAGCGCATGCGCCCACGCGCGCTTTCGGAGTTTGTCGGTCAGCAGCACCTGCTCGCTCCCGGCATGCCGCTGCGGCTTGCCATCGAGTCGGATGAAACAGCGTCGATGGTCTTTTGGGGACCACCGGGGGTGGGCAAAACGACGCTCGCCAAGATCATTGCTGCTACCACGGCGGCTACCTTTGTCGAGTTTTCCGCCGTGCTGTCGGGCATCAAGGAGATCAAGACCGTGATGGCCGAAGCTGAGCGGGCATCGCTCTACGGCACACGCACCATCCTGTTTGTCGACGAGATCCACCGCTTCAATCGCGCGCAACAGGACGCTTTTCTTCCCTATGTGGAACGGGGCACGATCCGGCTCATCGGCGCGACGACGGAAAACCCATCCTTCGAGATCAACGCCGCGCTGCTCTCGCGCTGCCGCGTGTACACGCTCGAAGCATTGACGGAGGACGAGATCGCCGGGCTACTCGAGAGTGCGCTCAGGGACCGGGAACGCGGTCTTGGGCTGCTGGGCGTGAGCGCCGACCACGAAGCACTGATCCGCATCGCGAACTACACGGGCGGCGACGCGCGCAACGCGCTCATCGCGCTGCAAACTTCAGCGCAGCTGGCTGCGGTGGCTGCCGAAAAGCGCATCACGGTTGATCTGGCATCGCAGGCATTACAGAAGCGAACACTGCTGTACGACAAGAGCGGCGAGGAGCACTATAACCTGATCTCGGCGCTGCATAAGTCCGTGCGCAACTCGGATGCGGACGCCTCGCTGTACTGGCTGGGCCGCATGCTGGCTGCCGGCGAGGATGCGGGCTACATCATGCGTCGCGTGGTGCGCATGGCGGTCGAGGACATCGGCCTGGCCGCGCCTGAAACCCTCAATCTGTGCCTTTCGGCGCGCGACGCGATGGAGTTTCTGGGTTCGCCCGAGGGCGAGCTGGCCCTGGCTGAAGCAGTCGTGTATCTGGCGCTCGCGCCCAAGTCGAACGCGGTATATCTCGCCTTTGCCGCAGCACGCGAAGACGTTGAGACAACACGCGCGCAGCCTGTGCCGCTGCACCTACGCAACGCGCCGACAAAGCTGATGAAGCAGCTCGACTACGGCAAGGGCTACCGTTACGCGCACGACGAGGAGGGCCGGGTTGCCGCGATGGAGTGCCTGCCGGAGAACCTGCGCGACCGCCGCTACTACCAGCCCACCCAGGAAGGCCGCGAGAAGCTGCTCCTGCAGCGCATGGAGGAGATCCGGAAGCTTCGTGGGCAGTAAGCTGAAGCAGCCTTGAATAGCTGCTTCAGCGAGCCATCCATTTGACCGGTCGGAAGTAGACAAATTCCGCAGGCCCTCCGATTGCTACTGCCAAAAGAGCAAAGGCACCCAGAGTTCGCCAGCCTGTATATCCGAGCGCCGCGTACTGCACCAGAGCAGGGACAATGAGAAGTAAAAAGATGCTTGCAAACGCGACGGATGCGCCAAGGAGCACCCCGACACTGACTCAATCACCACACTTCACTGCACACCCGTACGGCCGCGTGTAGCTCAGCGCTACCGGCCTGCCCGCCATCGCCGCTGTCAACGCATCGCTGACGTAATTATCAGCGCCCTTCACATCGGCAGGATCGGTCGTCGGCTTCGAGTCAATCGCACCCTCGTAGATCAGCGTTCCTTTCGGGTCAATGACAAACATGTGCGGCGTAGTCTTCGCTTCAAACTCGTGACCGAGCCTTCCATCCGGATCGAGCAGCACAGCTGTCGGCGCGGCGCCAACCTTGCCGACGTTCGCATTCTCCTCTGCGGCAGTCAGATATCCATCCTGCCCGGGCGCAGACGAGAGCACGGTAAGCCACACGACCCCCTTTGCCGTCCACTGCTTCTGCATTCGCTGCATGTTGCCGCTGTTATACTGCTTCTTCGTGTAAGGGCAGTCCCGGTTAGTCCACTCGAGCACGACAAACTTGCCGCGGTACTGGCTCAGGGACTCGCTCTGAGCCTTCGAATCTTTGGCAGTGAAGTCCGGAGCCGGTGTGCCAACCTTGAGCGCGTTTGCCGACAAGACAGGTAGAGAGACAAGCAACAGAGAGGAAATGACTAGGCGAATGAGCATGCGTTGCTCCTTGGCAGATCACGCCCAGACTACGTCCATCCGCCTCTGCACGCTACTGTCCGCTGGCCAGCGTTTTAGCCTGCTGAAGGCTGTCGAGCGCAGCGTACACGCTCCCAGGCGTCAGCACCTCCGGGAGCATCTTCGGCGCAGCGTCCGGGGCAGCCGGGTACAGCGCGTACGCGGGAATGCCACTGCGGCCGAGGGCGGCCAGCGCGTCACCGATCGCGGCATCATGCCGGGTCCAGTCGGCTCTTACAAGCACGACCCCGCTGCGGTGCAACCGGTCCTGTACGTCTGCGCGGTCAAGCACAACGCGCTCGTTCACCTGGCAGCTCAGGCACCAGCTCGCGGTAAAGTCGACCAGCACGGGCTTGCCCTGCGCGCGATAAGTCGCGACTGCGTTGGCGGTAAAGGGTTTCCAGTCATTGCCTTTGCCCTGCGCCACTGCCGGAGCGCCCAGCGGCGCGCCGAAGACGACTGCTGCATACACGGGCAGCGTCGCCCCAGCCAGGACGATTAGCGTCGCCGCGATGGTCGCGTTGCGCTGTGCGGGCCAGCGGCCTAGCAGTGCGCCGGCAACCGCCAGCAGCAGGAAACCCGCTAGCAGCGCCAGCATGGCGTTTGCTCCGGCGGCCTGCGTAAACAGCCACACCAGCCAAATCACTGTCGCGAAGATAGGTATCGCGGTCAGCTGCTTCAGCAGCTCCATCCAGGCACCGGGCTTCGGCAGCAGGCGGGTCCAGCCCGGATTGTAGGCAAGCAGCAGGTAGGGCGTCGCCAGCCCCAGGCCGAGTGCAGTGAAGATCGAGAAGGTAACAATACCCGAACCACCATGCGCCAGCGCATAACCGATTGCAACACCCATCAGCGGAGCCGTACACGGGGTCGCCACCACCATGGCCAGCACACCTGTAAAGAACGAGCCGGCGTAACCCTGCTTGTGCGCAAGTCCGCCGCCGGCGCTGGTCAGCGAAAGGCCAACCTCAAACTGGCCTGCCAGGGAGAGCGACAGGAAGAAGAGAAAGAGTGCCATGAGCGCAAGAAAGACAGGCGACTGAAACTGGAAGCCCCAGCCCAGATTATGACCCAGCCCGCGCAGCACCAGTAAAGCCGCAACCACCAGCCAAAACGAGACAAGGATACCCAGTGTGTAGACCCAGCCATGCGCGCGCATGGTGCTGCGCTGCTCACGCGAAGACTGGACGAGCGACAAAGCTTTGATGAACAGAACGGGAAAGACGCACGGCATCAGATTGAGGATGATGCCGCCGCCAAAACCGAGCGCAAATGCCTGCCAAAAGGCACCGTTAGCGTGTCCGTCCGTCAGCACAACCGGTGGGATCGCGCCGGGCGTCGCCGCAATGGTGTAAGCCCGACCGCCCGGGAGCACTAGCACGCCCCTTAGCGCGGAGAGCGAGCCAGACTGGTTCTCGTCCCGCACCAGGCTTAGCCGGACGCCTCGCGCAAGCGGAGCCGCCGCCTGCGTAGAAGGGTTGGAGATCACGGTCTGATCAACCGGAAAGAACTCGGCCGAGCTGGTCTTTACGCCGGTCAGGACGGCGAGCGTGTAGCCCTTTGCCTCGGCGCGGAAACGTGCGGTGGCATCTGCCGGCAGCGGTTTCGGCAAGGACGCTAGTCCGCGGTCAACGATGACCTTCGCGCCTCCATCAATCTGCGGCGTGGTGCCGGCAACGACAACCGGCCGCGTCGCCACTAGAGACGCCTTACCGGGCAGGCATACTTCCCTGCACACAAGCCAGTCCACGTCGGCGCGCAGCGTTGCCGGCCCTAAGGGTGCGCCCGCAGCAACCGTCATCGGCACCGGGAAAGTCACGGTACCTTCGTAGCCGAAGTCCATCAAAGGCCCAAGCGGCAGCCGATGCGGTGCGGGGTACTCGAAAGGCTGTGCGCTGACGCCGGGAGGCAGCACCCAGCGCACGCGTGGCGGCTCACCTGAGTCGCCTGCGTTGATCCAGTAAATGTGCCAGCCTTTTTCGAGCGTGAAGTGGAGCCCGGAAGTCAGCGTTGCACCTTGCACCAACTGCTGCTCCGGGATGACAAGCGCGACCGATAGATGCTGCTCCGCAGCCTGGGATGCGGCCAGTGTTTCTGCCCAGGCTCCCGGAGCCAAACCAGCAAGCCCTGCCAGCACAGCAAGCAGCACTGTCCATAAAGTGCTCATGTCAGAGATCGCTCCACTGTGTCGTCGAGCTGTGAGGTGTGCCCGTTCCATCCGTCGCTGTGACGACCAGCGTGTGTTCCATACCAGGGCTGCTGTAGCCTGCGCGCGAGAAGCTCCGGGAGTAGTCCTCGGTTCCGTCCGCAAGCTCCAGCTCATCGAGCAGCTCTCCGTCCAGCGTGACGCTCACCTCGGCGATCGCCTCCTTGTCGCCCGCGGTCACACTCACGGAAATGTCGGAGCCGACGATCGCGCGCGTATGGTTGGCGGTAAACTTCACGAACGCGTACCCGCGCCGGCCTCAGCACCACGCTTAGTGCGCTCCCAGGCGGCATGATCCTGCATCAGGCACCGGTCCATTACGGTTAGGACGCCGGCGGCCTCCGCCCAGTCGGCTGCCTCCTCGTGGCAGACGCCCTGCTGGAGCCAAATAGCCGGAATCTTCAAACGCATAACGTCTTTCACAATCTCGGGCACGAAAGAGGACGCGCGAAAGACGTCCACCAGGTCGATCGAGGTGCCCTCAGCCGCAAGAGCATCGTGCGCAGCATCAAGCGTGGGGTAAGCCTCTTCGCCGAGCACACTCTCCAGCTCCGGGTTCACCGGCACGATGCGGTAGCCGGAGTCCCGCATATACCGCGAAACGCCCAGGCTTGCCCGACCGGGCGTATCGCTCAGGCCCACCACTGCGATCGTCTTCGTGTTCTCAAGGATCCGCTGGATCGTTTCCGGCTCGTTCATACCCACCCCCGGCCCGTTTTACAGGTCCAATTCATCCGATGCGCCGGCACCGGCGACCGGTGCGCCATTCCGCCGCATCCGAAGGTAGCCCTGCAGAAATGGCCCGAGCGATCCATCCAGCACCGCATCCACGTCACCCACCTCCACCTTGGTCCGGTGGTCCTTGGCGATCCGGTACGGCTGCAGCACGTACGAGCGTATCTGCGAGCCAAACTTGATATCGAGCTTTGCGTCCTCAACCTGCCGGGTGGTTTCGCGCTTCTTTTCAAGCTCAAACTCGTACAGGCGCGAGCGCAGCATCTTCATCGCCTTCTCGCGGTTCTTGTGCTGGGAACGCTCATTCTGGCATTGCACGACGATGTTGGTCGGCAGATGGGTGATGCGCACCGCCGAATCGGTCGTATTCACGTGCTGACCGCCCTTGCCGCCGGAGCGGTAGGTGTCGGTGCGGATCTCATCCGGCTTGATGTCGATCACGATTGAGTCATCGATCTCGGGTGAGACGTACACGGATGCGAACGAAGTGTGGCGCCGCTTTGCTTGGTCAAATGGCGAGATACGCACCAGCCGGTGCACGCCGGTCTCACCTGCCAGCAGCCCAAAAGCGTATTCGCCCGAGATCGTAAAGGTGGCCGACTTGATCCCGGCTTCTTCGCCATCCTGGTAGTCGTTCATCTCAGTCTTGAAGCCCTGCTTCTCAGCCCAGCGCAGGTACATACGCATCAGCATCTCGGCCCAGTCCTGGCTTTCTGTCCCGCCGGCACCTGGATGTACTGTCACAATTGCGTTCAAGCCATCGGTTTCAGAAGAGAGCAGGGTTCGTTCTTCCAGCTGATCCCCGAACCGGGAGAGGCCCGCAATCTCTCGCTGCAGCTCCCCTTCTACGTCACCCAGCGCAGCGTCGCCCTCGCGGGCCAGCTCGAAATAAGCGGCTATATCTCCGGTGCGGCGATCCAGTTCCTCGGCATCGGCCATCAGCGCTTCCAGCCGCTTACGCTCGCGCATGATCGGCTGCGACTCGGCGGGATTCGCCCACAACGCCGGGTCCGAAAGCTTCAGCTCCAGCGCGGCAAGCTGCGCCCGCATGCTTTCCGGGTCAAAGATACTCCCGAAGGTCCGCTACCTTGTCGCGGACGGGGGTGTAAGCGAACTCAAGCTCACTTAGCATCATGAATCTGATTGCTCCTTCTCCAGCTTTCTCATGCGCTGGACATGCCCACAAGCGATCGTGTTTTTTGCGCCGCTCGTTAATCTCGCCCTTAAGATCCTTACGCAAGTCGTCGAAGCGCTCTCCCATCTTCTGTGACCCTGAAAGTGGATCACCGGTCAATCAGGATCAGGAACGAAGGGACTGCAAAAGCAATGTGAACGGCTGGTCGACACAGGTCACATCCTCCGCTTCTTCACGCTCTCGCGAACGCAGAGTGCTAGGCCGGCAAGTACAAGTGTTTCACACAGCCATGCGAACACGTCCCCATAGCGCGTGTAGAAGGTTACGTCGCTGCGGTACCCGTAATCCGCAGTCAGCGCGCTGAAGCGGTGCCGTGCGATCGACTCCGTCACCCTCCCGAGCGGGTCGATTGCCGCGGTCACGCCCGAATTCGTATCGCGCACGATCCATCGATCGTTCTCGACTGCACGCATCCGGGCCATGTTCAGGTGCTGCCAGGGTGCGCTCGTGTCGCCATACCAGCCGTCATCCGAGATATTCACGAGAAGCTGCGCCCCGTTCTTCGCGAACTGGCGCACCTCGTCGGCGAAAACTGCTTCGTAACAGATGAAGATACCGAGCCGGTGTCCATCGGGCAGGGCGAAGCTGCCGCGGGTGCTGCCCGGGCTGAAGTCGGCGACGTTCTGCGTGAGGTGACCGGCAAATGCGAAGAATCGCTGGAAGGGTATGTACTCGCCCCAGGGCACCAGGTGAATCTTGTCGTAGCGTCCCTCCCGCGTGCCGTCGGGGCGAATCACGAGTGCCGCGTTGTAAGCGCGGCCCGTGCTCGGCTCGATTACGGGCGCGCCTACTACCGCGCTTGCGCCGGTCTGCCGGGTCAGGTCACCGAGCAACTGCAGAAAGCGTGGGTCGCCATCACGGAACGGCGCCGGCGACTCTGGCCAGAGCACCAGAGCCGGCGATGGCTGCGGCCCGAAGCAGATCCGCTCCACCCGCCGCGGCGCGGGTTCAGGCAAGCCCAGCAGGTAGGGTGTACAAGGCTCTGTGCTCAGCCGCAGGTACTCGCGCGTGTGCTCAACCCAGCTAGCGCCCTGCCAATCGTTCAGGTCAGCCATGCCCGAGCCGACCTTAAGGTTGGGCTGTACCATGACGGCTTTGCTGCCGGCTGCGGCCGGCGGCAGGGTGATGAGCGAACCAGCCTGAAGAGCGCAGCTCAGCGCCAGAGCTGCAGCCCCGGAGCGCACCTGCCGACGCCTTGACCGCGCGAAGAAGCAGCCCAGCCAAACAGCGTTTACCCCCGCCAGCACCCAGGAGATGCCGTAAACGCCGGTAAACGGCGCGAGCCTTGTAAGCAGGAGGTTGTCGATCTCAGCATAGCCAAGCTGGTCCCAAGGCACGCATGTCAGGTGCGCAGCCAGGTACTCGACCCCAACCCAGAGAAAGGGCACGGCAAGGGCTGCCGGCAACAGGCGACCGGCAGCCCTTCGAATGAAGGCGAGCAGCGCGGCGAACAACGCGAAATATAGCCCGAGGATGAGCGAAAACAGTACGACGATCCCGGCCGACACTGCCGGCGACAGGCCACCGTACTCGTGCATGGTTGCGTAGATCCAGTAGCAGTTGAGCCCGTACCACGACACGCCACAGCTGTACCCCGCCAGCGCTGACTCGCCGATGTAGCGGCCGCGCCTCGCCGCGCCAGGATGGAGCAGCGCTACCAGCAGGGGCACAAGTGCGACCATACTCACGATGGCACGGGCCGGCGGCAGTGGACCGGCGAGCGGAAACGCCAGATCGAGCAGGACTGCAGAGATCAGCCCCAGGCTCATTCGCGGACCGACACTCGCTCCGAAAGAGGACGAGCGGGCCCTTGAAGATCGTTGGGCATTCATAGTGGGGGAACCCATGCGGGCTCAGGGTAACATCGGCTTTGCGCGAACATGGCGGCTCCGAGCAGGACGTGGGTTAGAATCGGCGCATGGACCAGCTCGCCCGGTTCGGCGTCCACCTGCTCGAGACCCTGTTCTTTACGGGGTTGGCTGGCGCGGTGAGCGTCGTTGTTCTTTCCTTCGTCGAGGATCTACACGAACTCTTCCAGAGCGACGACCGCGCCTGACAGGCGATCTATGACGATACACCCTACCCATTTTGCATGCCATAAGGCTCCCTGCCTGGCTGAGCAGCGCTTTGCGGGCGCGCACAAGCATGCGGCGAAGCCGGCTTCAATCCTGAACCTATTCAGGTTTGGCCAGAGTGCCGCCTCTCGATGAATTCCAACTCGATCCCCGGGATCTCGTCCGCCGCCACAGCCACGAAGACCATCGCCGCACCCAGCTTCGCAGGCAGTTCTACGCGAGTGCGCCTCGTTGTTGCCTCGTCGGTGATGCTGACCTTCATCTCCTTTTGGCGCGCCGCCGCGGTCGTGCTGAATGATCTCGCATCCTCTGCCTTCTATGCCGGCGGTATTGCCGAGGAGTCTGTCGGCAAGTCCGCGCCCTGGTTCATCCTCGGCGTCATGGTCTTCGCCTTCTCCGTGCGCAAGGTCTACGTTGAAAGCTGTTCGATGTTTACGCGCGGTGGCGTTTACCGCGTGGTCAAGGAAGCACTAGGCGGTACCTTCGCGAAGGTGAGTGTTTCGGCACTCATGTTCGACTACATTCTCACCGGCCCGATCTCAGGTGTTTCCGCCGGGCAGTATGTGACGGGCCTGCTCGATGAATTGCTGCAGGTCGGGGCCACGCACAACTGGCTCCCGCCTGCGATGCTCAGCGCGCCTCACACCGCACGTCAGTTTCCGCTTGACGGAACCTCCGCTATCTTTTGCATCCTGGTCACGATTTTTTACTGGTGGGAAAACACGAAGGGCATCAAGGAGTCGACTGGCAAGGCTCTCGATGTGATGAAGATCACCACCGTCATGGTGGTCATCCTGCTCGTCTGGGGCTTCTTCACAGTTCTGCACGATGGCAGCCATCTTCCACCAGCGCCGGCGCCTGCGAATCTGCATTTCTCTCACGACGCCCTAGGATTCCTGGCCGGCACGCACCTGGCCGCAACGCTTGGCTTCTTTGGCATCGTCATGGCTTTCGGCCACTCCATCCTTGCCATGAGCGGTGAGGAGACTCTCGCTCAGGTCAACCGCGAGATTGAGCACCCCAAGCTCAAAAATCTCAAGCGCGCCGCGACCGTTATCGCCATTTACACCTTCTCCTTCACGGGCCTGGTCTCGCTGCTCGCCGTCATGATCATTCCCGACGCGGTCCGCATCCCGGTTTACCGCGACAACCTTATCTCCGGGCTGGCCATGTACATGGTTGGCCCGCTCACGCTTCGCATCATCTTTCGCATCTTTGTCGTCGTCGTCGGCTTCCTCATCCTCTCGGGCGCTATCAACACCTCTATCATTGGCTCGACCGGCGTGCTCATGCGCATCGCCGAAGATGGTGTGCTGACCGACTGGTTCCGCAAGCCGCACCGGCGCTTCGGCACCGCCTATCGCATCGTAAACCTGGTCACCGCGCTCCAACTATTTACGATCGTGGTCACGCGCGGCAACGTCATCGTGCTTGGGGAAGCCTACGCTTTCGGAGTCATCTGGAGCTTCACATTCAACGCGCTGGCCATGCTCGTACTGCGTTTCAGGTACAAAGGCGACCGTGGCTGGAAAGTTCCCATCAACATCCGCATTCGTGGCAAGGAGATCCCGGTCGGGCTTTTCTCCGTCTTCTGCGTGCTCCTCACGACCGCGCTCACCAACCTGCTCACAAAGAGCGTCGCCACTATCAGCGGCATCACCTTCTCGATCGTGTTCTTCATCATCTTTACTGTTTCTGAGCGGCAGAACGCGAAGCGTCAGCAGCATACCGCCAAGCAGATGAAGGAGCATTTTCAGCTCGAGCACGAAGAGGACATTGGCCGCGAGAACCTGCAGATCAAACGTGGCGGGGTGCTCGTTACCGTCTCTGACCCCTCCCGCGCAGCCGCCTTGAAGTGGGCGCTGGCGCGGACCGAAACGGATGAGCAGGATGTGGTTGTCCTGACCGCCCGCATGGTCGGTGCCGGCGGTCCGGAGTACCTCGACCCAAGCGAGCAGAGCTTCTCCGACCATGAACAGATGCTCTTCACCAAGGCCGTTTCGGTCGCCGAGAGCTTCGGCAAGCACATCTCGCTACTGGTCGTTCCGGCGGCCGATATCTTCGCCGCGCTTGTTGGCACTGCGGCCTCCCTCGAGGTCTCGCTGCTTGTATCCGGGCTCTCCTCGACGATGACCGCTGCTGAGCAGGCCTACCGCATCGGACATGCGTGGGAGCTGCTGCCGGAGCCGAAACAGCAGTTCACTTACGTCATCGTCACGCCAGATGGGCAGGCGCAGACCTTCCATCTGGGTCCGCATGCTCCGGCGCTCGGCGGCGATGACGTAGAGCTGGTGCATCGCCTCTGGCTTAACATGAGCCGTGATCCTGGCTTCGCCAACCTGCATCACTCCGACATCGTCACCTATGCCCTCACCAGGCTGGCCTCGGACTATGCACGCAACAAGAGCGGCATCCTGAATGAGCTCCGACGCTCCGAGGGCAAGATACCTCCGCCAACGCTGCGAGCGCCTGTGAGCGCCGCAACCGCCAATATGCCGATGCGCGCCCTGCGCGACAGTGAAAAGGGCGACGAGTAACTCCGCTGCTAGTACAAGCGTGCAACTGAGAAGAAGGTACCAGGGAAGATGTGAGGATAGCCGAGAGAAAGCTCTCCCGTGTAGCCTCAAACGGCTGGCTCCTACCGGTCCGAATCTCAAGCGTAAAGGGAAAATCTGTGTCTTCCATCCTCGGCCTGCGTGTAGAGGCGAGCAGTTATAAAACGGTCATCGATCGTGCTCTCACGTGGGCGCGTGCTCGTGACTCGAGAACGCTGCTGTTCGCGACGGTGCACATGGTGATGGAAGCCTTTGACCATCCCGGCTTCCAGGCTGCCGTCAATGGTGCAGATATCGTAAATCCCGATGGCATGCCGCTGGTCTGGGCCTTGCGAGCCCTTGGTGAGCGGCATGCATCCCGCGTCTATGGGCCCGATGCCAGCGTAGCCATGCTGGCCGCAGCCGAGGAAGCAGCTATCCCGGTTGGCTTTTACGGCGGTACACCGGAGACCCTTTCGAAGCTGATCAGCAACACGGAGCTGAAGCATCCCAGGCTCGAGATCGCCTTCCAGATGTCGCCACCCTTTCGCGCGTTATCTGCCGAAGAAGATCGTGCGATTGAAGAGCAGATCAATGCCTCAGGAGCTCGCATCCTGTTCATCGGTCTTGGCTGTCCCAGGCAGGAGCTCTGGGCGAACGCTCATCGCGGGCGCATCAAGGCCGTCATGTTTGTCGTGGGCGCGGCTTTCGACTTTCTCGCCGGCACCAAACCACAAGCGCCGCGCTGGATGATGCAGTCCGGACTGGAGTGGCTTTACCGGCTTGTTTGCGAACCGCGCCGGCTCTGGGCTCGGTACCTGAAGCAAAACCCGCGATTCGTGGTCTTCTTTCTTCAGCAATGGATCGCTGGCCGCTTCGCCTAAGGCTTCTCGCACCGTTTGCGAGGCGTCCGTCAGAAGACCGGGGAAACGTCCGGCCAGCCTCATCGCAAGGCTTGCCGCGCGTCCTCAGTTAATCGGCGTCAGCGCCGCGCCTCCCTGCCGGTCTCGATAGTTGATTGCGTACAAGACGGCTTCCATACGGCTCGAAACGCCCAGTTTGTCGAAGATCCGGAACAGATGATTCTTTACCGTGTGCTCGCTTAGGCTTAGTGCAGCCGCGAGCTCACGATTACTGAGCCCTTCCGCCAGGAGGTGCAGCACTTCCTCTTCACGCTTGCTCAGGATGGAGGCACCGAGCACGTTCTTGACCCGCAGAACACTCGGACGCCCAAGAGAGGACAGGAGGATTTCAAGCTGCAAGCTGCTCGCCCACACCTGTCCTTCGGCGACACAGCGGATGCACTTGAGCAGCGTCGGGAGACCTACGTCTGCCTCCCGAAGGAGACCACGTGCACCCGCTCGCAGCAGGGTCACCTCTTCTTCGACACTCAGGTCCTGACCCAGGATGATCTGCCTGGTCCCCGGGGAAAGATCGCGGATCTGCTCCACGAATGGCAGCGCCGTTGGCCTTTCCGCTCCGCTTCGCGACCCGACCAGGGCCACCTGAGGAAGGTCGCTCTCAAAGAGCGTGCGCACCGCTGCCGGCAGATACGCTCGACCTTGAATGGCTACCTTTCCCGATTCCAGGAGGGCATCCCCCAAAAGGTCGGCTGTCATGGGCGAGATGTTTATAAAACAAATTGAGAAGAATGGACTACTCAGCTCGCTCTCTGACATGGTCATCCTCCTGGGACGCACCTTTGCTAGGGGAGAGACTACTCAGGCGATGATGGCGTCATAAGAAGGTAGCGTCAAGTCACTACTTGGTTTAGTTACTTCTGCGCACATCGACTGTGAACCCTGCACCCGTCCAACTTCGTCGCATGTGAGAAGAACGGTCTATGAGAGGTGCTGCCCATTGTTTTGTAAACCTGGGCAGCATTAACTTGCAGCCTGTTGGGCTGTAGTCCTGTACTCCCTTTCTGCCGAACTCGCTGCTGACCTTTATTGTCCGGCCCGCTATATCGCTCCCCCGAACCTATACGGCCTCAACGGCTGCTTCGCGCGTAGTGCTCTATGCCGTCCCTTCGAGGAGATATATGCAACAATCGGGCAGAAGAACCCTGCTTGAACTCAAGATGTTCGTTGATCTTGCGATCTGCGCAGCGGCGCTGCTGTGGGCGTCCGGAGTTGTGACCCACCCTTTTTGGCGCAAGCAGACGCTGCTGCTGCATCACCCGTTTCTGCAGCTGTTGCTTGTTATCTTGCTCGCCTGCGGCTGGCATCTTTCGCTCGTCATCGCGGGTATGTACCGCTCCTTTCGTTTGTCTGGGTTCAAGTACGAGGCACTTACACTGGCCAGGGGCACAGGGGGGGCAACGCTGCTTACCGGTATATGGCTTGGTCTGCACATCATTGCCGGCTTGGGGCAGGTTACTTGGTCGCAGGTGGCAAGCTCGGAGCTCCTTCTCTTTGCCTGCGGCTGCTACACATTGCTACTTGTGTCACGACTCAGCTCGCGACTTATCACCCTGAGTCTCCGCACGAGGGGTCGCAATTTACGTCACGTCCTCATCGTCGGTAGCAATCGACGGGCGATTCATGCAGCGGATCTGCTCACGACCCGGAGTTCTCTTGGCTACCGGTTGGTCGGCTTTGTCGACGATGGATGGCACGGTACAGACGACCGTCGTGACATGCTCGTCGGCGATCTAGCGAGCGTTCCCCATCTACTCCGCACTCTTGCCTTGGACGAAGTCATTGTCGCGCTGCCGATCGCCTCCTGCTACGAGATCATACGGACGATCTCACGCGAGTGTATGCGGCAGGGCATTCTTGTCCGTTGCGAGGCCAGTCTTTTCGATCCAGAGGGTGTACAGCCGAAACGTGGTCTCGAGCAGCTGCAGCTCGTTACGCTGCATGGATCCACCTGGAATGAGGGTGCCGTCTTCCTCAAGCGCGTGCTTGATCTATCAGTGTCTGCTTCGCTACTTTGTCTGTTATCACCGCTCTTGCTGGTCATCGGTCTGGCGATCCGGTTCACCTCGCCCGGTCCCGTCTTTTTCCTGCAGGAACGTTTGGGACTCGGCAAGCGGACCTTCCGAATCTTCAAGTTTAGGACGATGGTTGCCAACGCAGAGAAGCTCCTGGGCAGCCTTGAACACCTGAACGAGACTGGTGGGCCTAACTTCAAGGTCAGGAACGATCCACGCATCACCGGGGTCGGCTCCTTCCTGCGCAAGACCAGCCTGGATGAATTGCCTCAGCTGATCAATGTACTGCTGGGCGATATGAGTCTGGTCGGGCCCCGTCCGCTGCCGCTACGGGATTACCACGGCTTCTCAGAGGACTGGCATCGGCGACGTTTCTGCGTCAAACCGGGTATCACCTGCCTCTGGCAGATCATGGGCAGAAACACCATCAGCTTCGATCGCTGGATGGAGCTGGACATTAGCTACATTGACACCTGGACGCTGTGGCTCGACCTCCAGATTCTCTTCCGCACCATCCCGGTTGTCATACGTGGGTCAGGGGCGATGTAAGGCGGAGCGCGACGTCTCCATAGCCGGCACAATCTCTTGCATTCGATGGAGCACGCTTTGCCATGCTTCGGAGAGGAATGGCTGACGCTTGCGGTGGGACCAGGAGATTGCGCCTCTCAGTCAGCGCCTGCCCTCGCGGTTTTCGCAGGTGTGGACCTTCCATTGCGGGTAGTGCTACTTCGCTGGGGCCGGGGTGGGGGTAAGTTACTAAAATTCTATTTGCCCGCGTATGATGATGACCTTTTTACCGAGTAAGAGCTGCCAATTTGCTGTTCCTTTCTCCCAGTAGTTCGATATGATGAGGCACTTCTTACGCAACGACTTGCGGTGAGCGTGGAGAACTTTCCAAAGCGTGCCAGATCGACATCAAGAAGAAGAACTGTCTGTTTCACTGACATAACTGCCCGACGATGATCTGCCGTGACTAGCCGCTAGGTTAGATCGGCTTTGTAGAACGAGTGCTTTGACTTTATCTGCTCCGTTCGTGCTCGCGAAGATGTACTAGCCAGTCATTAAAACGACGCCTCCGACCTGTGTCTCTCCGGGCCGCCGCCTTTACTTACAGCACCGAAAGGTAAGACCATGACCAGCTCTGTTCTCGCTTCACCGATGGCAGTACAGCCGGTTCGTTCGTCAGCGCAGCATGACGTCGAACTTCGGATCACGGGGCTGATGACGTCGCTCCGCAAACCAGAAACCCTTACCGCGGCAGAACGGCGTCAGATCATCGCCCGCTACACAGCCGTTCTCGAAGGCAACTTCATCTACTGGATGACCTCAGCGCTGCTGGCTATTCAGTCAGATAAAGCACGCCCGATCATCCTCGAGAACCTCCATGAGGAAGTACGGGACAGCCACCCTGTCATGTTGCGCCGGTTCGCCATTGCGGCGCACGCATTCCCAACTGACGTCGACGCACTCGCCATCGATGAGGATCTGACAAAGGTTCGGCTTTTTCTTGGGCGGCTTTCCGGCGTGCAGACCCTGCTGACCATGGCTTTCTTTGAAGGCTTTATTCAGCAGTTCATGGCCTATCTGGCTGATCTGGCAGTTGCACAGGGTTCAACGGATATGGAGTATACGGACGTTCACGGCGTCTGCGATGTTGCACATACGGAGGGCCTCTTCAATGCGTTGCCACTCGAGATGGCCATCAACCCGCTATCGCCGGAAATGGATATGTTCGAGGGCGTGGATCTACTCACCGCGCTCATTCGTCGCATCGTTCTGACCGAGGTCGAGGTGGCGTCTGCTTGAAACAGATGGGAAGCTGCGCGGGACCTGCTCCCACCGGAAACAGGCTGGATAGTGCGCCAGATGCTCAGAAGAGAGTAGCTGGCGTGCCGCCTTCCTTGCGGCTTGCGAAAGGTAAAGTCATCGCTTAGCTACGGTTCTGCCCGCGCGTTCCCGGACCTTATTCCGCTCTGTTCCAGTTTTCGCTCTGCGCATCACTGCACTGCCTGCGAGTTGATCGGCACACACATGCCAGCCTGCTGCTGGAAAAGAAAGGCGAGAGTACCTCGATGAACGTACGTGAAGAGATCCTTGCCGAGGTACGGAACGTTGCCCAGGAACAGGACAAGAAGCTTGCGCCGCTGACTGACAATCTGGCCCTGATCGACTCAGGGCTGGATTCACTGTGTTTTGCAATCCTCGTTGCTCGCCTCGAAACGACCCTGGGCACGGACCCTTTCAGTGAAAACGAAGACGCGCGTTTCCCCAGCACTCTGGGCGACTTCATCCACTTTTATGAACGCGCCGCGCAGTGACGCATATACGCTACGGAGCGCTCTAAGCGCTCTCCGGGAATTGCCCGGTTCATTCTCCGGCACTGCTGCCAGCGTGCCTTATGCCGAGCTGCTTCGCTCGTCCATCCTTGGTCCGCGCGCCGGCGGACTACACGGCTGCTCCACCCTGCTGGCCACCCGCGATCCGCTTACTGCTTCGCTCGCCCTGGTCGAGCTAGACGGGCTCGCCAGACGCATCGTTCTCTGCCCCCCAGGCTTCCAGATGCAGCATCTATCGCTGCTGCTCAAAACAGCGGAGATCGACGCCATCGTTTCCGATTCGGCAGAGTGGGACCTCAGCGGCTACCCGGTCGAGTGCATCCTCCTCGATAGCCAGATCAGGACGCCTGCTCCGCTTCGCACCACCGATCGGGCCACCGAGTGGGTCTTGCTTACCTCTGGAACAACCGGCCCACCGAAACTGGTGGTGCATTCACTCGTGAGCCTGGCTAGCGCGCTCCAGAACGCCGTCACTGCAAGCAGCAATCTCGTCTGGAGCACTTTCTACGACATACGGCGTTACGGAGGGTTGCAGATCTATCTACGGGCCCTGCTCTGCGGAGCATCACTCGTCCTCTCCAACCCCGAGGAGTCGACCGCCGCATTTCTCACCCGAGCCAGCGAAGCTGGCGTCACACACATCTCCGGGACGCCCTCGCACTGGCGGCGGGCGCTGATGCACGCTGAGGCTCGCCTGCTCAGACCGGTCTACGTTCGCCTGTCCGGCGAGATTGCCGACCAGCCGATCCTTGATCATCTCCGCCACATGTATCCCGACGCACGCATTGTGCACGCCTTCGCCTCGACCGAGGCCGGCCTGGCTCTTGAGGTCGTCGATGAGCTGGCTGGGATACCGGCAAGCGTCCTGCAGGAACGGGCCGATATCGCAAAGGATCCGGTCCTGAAGATCGAGTCAGGTACACTTCGCATCCGCTCCGGTCGAACTGCTGAGCGCTATCTGGGTGCGGCCGCTCCCCCACTCAAGGATGCTGACGGCTTTGTCGACACCTGCGATTTACTCGTGCTGCAAGGCGATCGCTACCACTTCGCCGGTCGCGTTGATGGAGTGATCAACGTCGGTGGTCTCAAGGTGCACCCCGAAGAGGTGGAAGCAGTCCTCAACCGGTGCCCCGGCGTGCATATGTCATTGGTGCGCTCGAGAAAGAGCGCCATCACCGGCGCAATCGTCATCGCAGAGGTTGTTCTCAAAGCCGGCTTTACGTCAACTCACCCCAGTCCGAGTGGGCTCGAGCAGGAGCTGCTCCGCTACTGTCGCCAAGTGCTACCCACGTATAAGGTACCGGCGACAATCCGGGTTGTCGCGTCGCTTGACCTGTCACAGTCAGGAAAGCTGAGCCGCAGCCATGCGTAATGTCATCGTCACAGGTGGCAGTCGTGGTCTTGGGCTCGGGATCTCCATGACGCTCGTAGCTGCTGGATTTCGCGTCATAGCCATCGCCCGCAAGGCTGGCCCAGAACTCGCCGCAGCCATTGAAAAGACGGGCGAGGCCGGCGCCCTTGCGTTCGTTCCGTGCGACCTCGCCGAGGTCGCCCAGCTCCCAACCCTGGTACGGCAATTGCGCAAGGAGTTCGGACCGGTCTACGGGCTAGTCAACAACGCGGGCATCAGTGTGGACGGAGCGTTCGCATTGATGAAGAGCACCGACGTTGAACGCCTCATCCGCCTCAACACACTGTCGCCGATCATGCTGACCAAGTACGTCGTGCGTTCCATGATGGCCGACGGCGGCGGACGCATCGTCAACGTATCCTCCATCACGGCTTTCACCGGCTACAGTGGACTCGCAGTATACAGCGCCACCAAAGCATCCCTGGTCGGTTTCACGCGCTCGCTCGCTCGCGAGGTCGGCCGCATGAAGGTCACCGTCAACGCCATCGCACCGGGCTTTATCGACACAGACCTGACAGGAGCGCTTACGGGGGAGCAACGCGACCGGATCGTGCGCCGGAGTGCGCTCAAGCGCATGGTCGAGGTCGCTGACGTCAGCAGTGCAGTCGAGTTCCTGCTTGGCGACAAGGCCGCCAACATCACCGGAACCGTCATGACCGTGGACGCCGGAGCAACCGCATGACCGCAACCCTCGAACAGGCTCCCCGCACCGGCGCGTCCGTAGCGGCCTCTTGGCTGCGAGCGCTCGAGCTCACGGCATCGATTGCGCGCAACCCCAACCGGCTGCTCTCAACAGTCGTCGAAGAGCAGGCAGCCCGCTTTGAGAACAAACCGGCACTGCTCTCCGATCGCGAATGCTTCACCTACCGTGAGCTCTGCTCGCGAATGCACCAGTATGCGCACTGGGCACTCGAGCAGAGCCTGCAGCCCGGCGATGTTGTCTGCCTGCTCATGCCGAACCGCCCGGAGTACCTGGCCATCTGGCTGGGTCTCGCAAGCGTGGGCTGTGTTGCCGCACTCCTCAATACAAACCTGACCGGCGCGCAGCTTGCACACAGCATTCGCGCTGTGATGCCGAGGCACATCATCGTGTGCGCTACTCTCGAGGGCACGCTAGCTTCTGCGCTTGTTGACAATCCGGCGATCGCGACTGTCTGGACGCATGGCGTCGGCTCTCTGCTAAGTCGCCGGATCGATGAAGATCTATTGCGCTACCCGGGCGAGGCTCCTGTTGCGCAGGATCGCAGACCAGTCACTATCCGGAACCGCGCGCTTTACGTTTTCACCTCCGGCACGACCGGGATGCCGAAGGCCGCCTCCGTGAGCCATGCACGCATTCTGCAGTGGAGCCACTGGTTCGCCGGCATGATGCACGTCTCAGACACAGATCGCATGTACAACTGCCTGCCCATGTACCACAGCGTAGGCGGTGTGCAAGCACCGGGCGCCATACTTGCCGGCGGCGGTTCCGTCGTCTTTCGCGAGAAGTTCTCTGCCAGCCAGTTCTGGAGCGAAATCTTCCGGCACGAGTGCACGGTCTTCCAATATATCGGCGAGCTGTGCCGCTACCTGCTCCACGCAGCGCCCTCGCCGGCGGAAGCACGGCACCGCGTCCGGCTCGCCTGCGGCAATGGTCTGGCTGCCGACGTGTGGGAGCGCTTCCAGGCGCGCTTCCATATCCCGCAGATCCTCGAGTTCTATGCCTCTACTGAAGGCGGCGTGTCTCTCTTCAACGTCGAAGGCAAACCCGGCGCGCTCGGTCGCACACCCGGCTACCTGGCCCATCGCTTTGCACCGGCTCTGATCCAGGTAGACCTCCAGACAGGCGCGCCCGTGCGGACCGAAGAGGGTCTCTGCCTGCGCTGCCAGGCGAATGAGCCAGGGGAAGCAATTGGGAAATTACAGCAGGACGAGAGCGGCATCGGCACCGAGTTCGAGGGCTACGCGGACCGGGAAGCCTCCGAGCGAAAGATTTTGCGCTCCGTCTTCCAGCCGGGCGATGCCTGGGTGCGCACCGGCGACCTCATGCGCAAGGACGAAGCAGGCTTCTATCGCTTCATTGATCGACTCGGCGATACCTTCCGATGGAAGGGTGAGAACGTGTCAACACTCGAGGTTGCCGAGGTACTCTGTGCCTTCGCGCCCATCACCCATGCTGTTGTGTACGGCGTGCAGGTTCCCCGTACTGACGGTAGGGTCGGCATGGCGACCCTCAGCGCGAAGGGGAAGATCGATCTGCCTGCTCTTCGCGAGCACCTGATGCTGAATCTTCCCGTTTATGCTCGGCCGCGCTTTCTACGGGTCAGGCAGTTAGTCGATGTTACTGGAACGTTTAAGTATGCCAGGTCTGAACTGGTGCGTCAGGGGTACGATCCGGATGTCTGTCCAGATCAGCTCTTTTTTGACGATGCCGCTACCTTTGTTTCTCTCGATCGCGCGCTACACCGACGCATCCGGGAGGGTGAGGTCCGTTTCTGAAGCTTTGCCGGCAAGCCGCACTTACAAGGAGCTCAGGTAGCTTCTACCTGAGCTTTACGGCAGCACGAGAGGTTTACCGAGATGATCGATGCCATTCGCCGGAGCTATGCAGAGCTTGAGGCAAGCCTTGCCAACGGACCTGTTGTGCCGCATATCTCTGCGGAAGAGATCCGCACATACCTCGGCTCGCGCTATGACTTTGAGCAGCCGATGCCGCTGGACGAGGTCGCCGCGGACGTCGAGCAGATGCTCCGCGAGTGGCAGGTCCAGGTGACCCATCCCCGGTACTTCGGGCTCTTCAATCCGAGTGTCACGCTTGCCTCAGTCGTCGCCGACACGTTCGTCGCTATGTACAACCCGCAACTGGCGAACTGGCGTACCTCGCCTGCAGCGAACGAGATCGAGCGCCATACGCTTGCCTGGCTTGTCCGTAAGTTCGGTATGCCTGCGCATGCAAGCGCCACCTTTACCACCGGCGGCAGCGAAGCCAACCTATCTGCTGTAGTCGTCGCGCTGACCAGAGCTTTCCCTGACTACGGAGACCGAGGGTTGCGCGGTCTCTCCGGTCAACCAACGATGTATCTCACCGGGGAAGCACACCACTGCTTCCATAAGATCGCCCACATGACCGGCCTCGGCCGGGAAGCGCTCCGAACGGTCGCGACCGGCTCTGACCTGCGGCTCGACATACGTGATCTGGAGCGCCGCATCGCTGAGGACCGAAGCGGCGGCCTGCTTCCTTTCCTGGTTGTGGGCACTGGTGGCACCACGGCTGCAGGCATCATTGATCCTCTCCCGGAAATCGGCCGCTTCTGCCAGACCGAGGGACTCTGGTTCCACGCCGATGCAGCGTGGGGAGGCGGCGCCATCGTTTCGCCGACCCTTGCGCAGCACCTTGCGGGTATCGAGTTGGCTGATTCGATCACCTGCGACGCGCATAAGTGGCTCTCCGTGCCCATGGGCAGCGGCATGTTCTTCTGTCGCCATCCAGAAAGCGTTGCCGAAGCCTTCCGCGCTCAAGTTTCGTACATGCCGGGTAAGATGGCCACACCAGCTGCCAATACGCAGCCCACTTTTGATCCCTTCACGCACTCTGCGCAGTGGTCCCGCCGCTTCATCGGCCTGAAGCTCTTCATGACCCTCGCCGAGCACGGAGAGGCGGGTTGTATAGAAATGATCGAGCACCAGGCGCGCATGGGAGACGTGCTGCGAGAAGCGCTCGTCAATACGGGATGGCGCATCGTCAATCGCACACCGCTGCCCGTTGTTTGCTTCACCCGCGAAGGGCTTAAGCCTACATCGCTCCTGTCGGCTTTGCGCGATCAGCAGATTGCATGGATGTCGGAAGCAGTACTTGACGGCACACCAGTCATGCGCGCCTGCATTACAAGCTACAAAACCACGGAGTTCGACATCGATCGCGTAGTTGCTGCGATGAACCATATCTGCAGCAGAGACGAAGCCGAAATTACATCGAAAGGCAACGTGAGCACTATGGAACCTTCATCGGTTTACTGACCACGTAGCAAGCCGGCTGGACTGGAGCAACTCATGAAACGGGAAACAATTGCAATACACAGCGGCTATCAACCCGATCCGGCAACCCGGGCCGTCGCCGTGCCTATCTACCAGACCGTCGCCTACGCCTTCGACAGTGCTGACCATGCTTCAGCCCTCTTCAACCTTGAGGAGGAAGGCTACCGCTATTCCCGTATCGCGAATCCCACAACCGCTGTGCTCGAGCGCCGCGTAGCCGCGCTGGAAGGGGGCGCCGAAGCTTTGTGCGTCAGCAGCGGACAGACTGCTGTCTACTACGCCGTATCCAACGTGAGTGAACTTGGCAGCAACCTTATCTCAACGCCCAAGCTGTACGGCACCACACATACCCTCTTCGCGCATATCCTTCCCAGTCAGGGTGTGACCGTGCGCTTCGCGGACTCCGACCGGCCTGAAGCTTTCGAAAAGCTGATCGACGAACAGACCCGGGCTATCTTTTGCGAGAGTGTCGGTAACCCGGCCGGCAACATTGCTGACATCGGAGCACTGGCTGAGATCGCCCACCGGCACGGCATACCGTTGATTGTCGATAACACGGTCGCGACTCCCATCCTGCTGCGCCCGATCGAGCACGGTGCGGACATCGTCGTCCACTCGCTAACCAAGTTCCTGGGTGGCCACGGTACAACCCTGGGCGGCGCTATTGTCGACAGCGGCCGCTTTCCCTGGCAGGAGCACGCCGGCCGGTTCCCGATGTTTACGCAGCCCGACGAGAGTTACCACGGCCTGGTCTACACAGACCACTTTGGTCCGGCTGCTTACCTTGCCCGTTGCCGCAGCGTCTTTATGCGCACGACTGGCGCTGCTCTGGCCCCACTAAGCGCCTTTCTTCTGCTGCAAGGCATTGAGACCGTCGCACTGCGAGTCGAGCGCCACGTGGACAATGCCCACAGGGTCGCGGAGTTCCTTCGGCGGCATCCTGGTATCGAGTGGGTCAGTTATGCCGGCTTCCCTGAGCATCCTTATTTTCACCTGGCACAGAAGTATCTCGACGGGCGAGCCTGTTCCCTGCTGACTGTCGGCGTTCGTGGCGGCTATGCGGCGGCGATGGCCTTTCACGATGCACTCTCGCTTTTCACACGCGTCGTCAACCTTGGCGATGCCAAGTCGCTGGTCTGCCATCCCGCTTCAACAACGCACCGGCAGATGACGCCTGGGGAGCAACGCAGTGCCGGTGTGTTGCCGGAGATGATCCGGCTCAGCGTCGGCATCGAGCACATCGACGATATTTTGGCAGATCTCAACCAAGCTCTTCAGGCCGCGTCCCTGCAGCTTCAGCAATCGGTCTAGTACCTTGCGGGCGGAGGCATCATGGCTGTCTATCTCGAAACAAATGCAGTATCCTCCGCCCGATGCTTGATGGCGCGCGCTCCGGCGCCACTCACCGCAGCTTCGGCCGCAAAGTATCCCTGCCTGCCGCTACGCATTGGTCTCGTCAACAATATGCCGGATGCTGCACTTACGGCGGCGGAGCGTCAGTTCATCAATCTGCTGAACGCAGCCTCCGGACCGCTACCGATTCACCTGTCGCTGTACGCGCTGCCCGGCGTCCCACGGCAGCCCCGAGCTGCTAAATATCTTCGAGAGTTCTACGCGAGCACCGAAAAATTGGCGCAGGAAACTCTTGACGGCCTGATCGTTACCGGTGCTGAGCCGGTCACTTCACGCCTTGACGACGAGCCGTACTGGCCCGCGCTTGCCCGGCTTGTCCAGTGGGCCCAGGACAACACCAGCTCCGCCATCTGGTCCTGCCTTGCTGCGCACGCTGCTGTCCTTCAGCTGGATGGTGCCGAGCGGCGCCGTGCTGAAGCGAAGCACTTCGGCGTATTCGACTGTACCCGGCTGATGGATCACTGCCTTGTGCAGGATCTGCCGTCGCGCTTCGCTGTCCCGCACTCGCGCTGGAACGGTCTTGACGAAGACGAGATGCTGGCCTGCGGTTACCGTGTGCTGACACGCGGAGATCAGATTGGAGTGGACACCTTTGTCAAGCAGTACAAGAGCCTGTTTGTCTTCTTCCAGGGTCATCCTGAGTACGAGGCGGACTCCCTCCTTCGGGAGTACCGCCGGGATGCGGTAAGATATCTCGCCCGAGAAACGGAAGGAAGTCCGCAGGTGCCAAAGAACTACTTCGACCGGAATACGGCCGAGCTACTTGCGCTGCTCGGCAGGGAGGCTGCGATCACCCGAAGTGAAGAAGTTTTTATGCGGGTCTCGGCCGTCCTGTCTCAAGTCTCCCTTTCCGCAACCTGGCAGTCTACAACCTGCATCCTCTACCGGAACTGGCTTAACTATCTTCAACGCCGACAAAGACAATCGCTCCCGCTGAAAACGACATTCCTGGATCAAACGGCGTTGAAGGAAAAGCCCTTCGCCATGGTCCCTATGCCACGCGCCAAAGTGGTCTGAGACGAACGCCTCCACCAGAGACAAGCGAAGGACTCCTTACCATGGCTTCCGTGCTGACCCAGAACGCTCCTTGCGAGATCCTCCTCCCGCAGACAGACCTGATGATCGGCAACCAGTGGGTTCCGAGCGATTCGGGGAAGACCTTCACCACTATCAATCCTTCTACTGGTGAAAGCATCTGCCAGGTTGCGGAGGCAGGGCCGGCCGACGTGGACCGGGCCGTACGTGCCGCTCGCGTGGCCTTTGAAACAGGCCCGTGGCCGCGCATGCGCGCTTCTGAGCGTGGGCGCCTGCTTTATCGGCTGGCCGAGCTGATCGAGAGCCATGCCGAGGAACTGGCCCGCCTCGAAGCGCTTGACAACGGGAAACCATTCGCAGTCGCTCGGGCAGTCGACGTCGCCAAATCCATCGCCTGTTATCGCTACTTTGCTGGTTGGGCCGACAAAATCCACGGCAAGACCATTCCCATCGATGGCGATTTTCTCTGCTATACCAGACACGAGCCGATCGGCGTCGTCGGGCAGATCATTCCTTGGAACTTCCCCATGCTGATGCAAGCATGGAAGCTCGCGCCCGCTCTGGCGGCAGGCAACACCGTCGTGATGAAGCCGGCTGAGCAGACGCCACTCTCCGCCCTTCGTATCGGTGAGCTGATTGTTGAAGCAGGTTTCCCCGATGGTGTTGTGAACCTGCTGCCTGGCTTTGGCCCTACGGCAGGAGCGGCCATCGCCAGCCACATGGACATCGATAAGATCGCATTCACCGGCTCCACCGAGGTCGGCCACCTGATCATGGAAGCCTCTGCCCGCTCCAACATGAAGCCGGTCACGCTGGAGCTCGGCGGCAAGAGCCCTAACATCATTTTTGAGGACACCGACCTCGACGAAGCGGTCGAGGGCGCTCATCTCGGGCTGTTCGCCAACCAGGGCCAGTCCTGCTGTGCCGGGTCGCGGGTTTTTGTCCAGGAACGCATTTACGACCGCTTCGTCGAGAAGAGCGCAGCGCGGGCCCGCCGCCGGATTGTCGGCGACCCGTTCGCCGCCACAACCGATCAGGGCCCGCTCGTGGACCAGGCGCAGTTCGATCGCGTGATGGGCTACATCCAGTCAGGCCGGGATGAAGGCGCGCTTCTCGCTTGCGGAGGCGAGCGCGTCGGCAATCGTGGCTACTTCGTTCAACCAACGATCTTTGCTGATGTCCGCGATGAGATGCGCATCGCTCGCGAAGAGATCTTCGGTCCCGTGATGAGCATTCTCCCTTTCCGGACCACCGAGGAAGCCATCGCCCGGGCCAACCACACTGACTACGGCCTGGCTGCGGCCGTCTGGACGCGCGACATGAAACGCGCTCTTGCAGTAGCGAACGCGACACGGGCCGGCACTGTCTGGATCAACTGCTACAACGTCCTGGATACTAGGGCGCCGTTCGGCGGCTTCAAGCAGTCTGGCGGCAGCCGGGAGCTGGGCGAGTACGGCCTCCAGCAGTATACCGCTGTCAAGACCGTCATCGCGAAGCTCTGATCTTTGAAGGGAGTCGGGGAGCAGACAATATCTCAACAGGCTTGATCACGATTGCATTGAAGGGCACCGAGAAAGGCCGCATGCTCATCGCCCTCAACGATGACGTTTACATCCGCTCCGGCAACGTCCACATACTCCAGATATGCAAGCTGCTACTAATGCGACTTAGCAGGACCACTTACCAGGCGAGCAGCGGCTCTTCTCGGCGAGCCAGCACGTAAACCGCGACAAGGGCTGCGGTGAGACCCGAAGCGGCGCCGATACCAAGTGCGCATCGGGGACCGAAGTGGTTGGCAACCCAGCCGACGATCGGTGCGCCAATGGGTGTTCCCCCGAGGGCAACGCCAACCCGCAGGGCCATCACCCTGCCTCGCATCGCCGGCTCTGTCGAGAGCTGCATCATGCTGTTCGTGCCGTTAGTAAACGTTAGGGCAGCCGCACCGATCACCATCAGAGCGGCAGCAAACCACCAGTACCCAGGCGCGAATGCAGCCAATAGACAGCCGAGCCCAAAGACACCTGCGCCTACCAGCAGAGATGTCAATCCTGGTCTGTTGCGGCCAGCAGCAAGCAAGGCGCCTGACAGGGTACCCACAGCCATAAATGAAGAGAGCAGACCGAAGCCGCGTGCTTCGGAGTGGAAAACATTCACCGCCATCGTAGAGATAAAGATTGGGAAGTTTAGGCCAAATGTACCGATCAGAAACAACATGATCAAAACCGCCCTGAGCTCAGGTTTTCTCCAGACGTAATGAAGCCCCTCTACGAATCCTGACGTTGTGCGATGCGCTCTGGTGCTTGCATGCAGTTCGGAAAGCCGAAAGAAAGACAAGGAAACGAGAACCGCCGCGAATGAGACTCCGTTAAGAATAAAAGCCCAGCCAATGCCAACTTTCGCGATGAGCAAACCAGCGACGGCGGGACCAATCATCTGGGCCGCGTTAAATGAAGTAGAGTTCAATGCGACGGCGTTTGGCAGGTCCTCGTCACCAACCATCTCTGCCACAAAAGTCTGTCGCACCGGGGCATCCAGAGCAGCGGCGGAGCCAGACAAGAAGGCAAATACGTATACATGCCAGAGACGGATGAACCCTGCGATCGTGAGCACTCCCAGGGCGAGTGCAAGTACGCCCATCGTTGCCTGTGTAAGCAGCAGGAGCTTGCGCTGGTTCAGCCGGTCCGCGGCCAATCCGGTCCAGGGCAGAAGCAGAAGTTGCGGCGCAAACTGCAGGCCCATCACGATTCCCAGCGCTGACGCATCGTGACGGGTGAGTTGCGTCAACACAAGCCAGTCCTGAGCAACGCGCTGCATCCAGGTACCGACGTTGGAAATCAGGCCGCCGGCAGTCCACAGGCGGAAGTTGAAACTCTTGAGCGAGCGAAAGGTGCCGGCCACTGGACGCTTATGAACGGATGGGCGAGTTGCCGCCGTGAAACTGCCCGAAATAACGCGCGATGCTGATGCTGATGAGCAACGCACCCAGCCCAAACGCGAGAATGTGGCTTTTGCTTCGTAAGTCGAACGATCCGACATGTGCGACGAGCAGATACCCCACCACAGCATTAACAAATCCCCAAAGAACGTTGACCGTTGCAGAGGAGAGCCCCTGGCCTGGCGGATTTGCGAAGGGACTTTGAAAGGGTCGTCCCATCGTTCCGGCAACGAAGTGAGGAATGGCATTCACTGCAAACACACCGCCAAAGAAGTACGACACAAGCCAAACCCAGTTCATGAAGCAACGCTCGTTACTTCCAACATCGAGATAATTTCCTGCGTAGACCCTGTCTCGCCAAGACGAGGGAAGACTTTCCTCGTGCTGTACTCATGGGTCTCCTCGCGGGTATCGGTCATAGCGTTAAGTGCGAGACTCACATGGAATCCCTGCTCGTAAGCCTGACGTGCTGTCGCTTCAACGCCACCGGATGTCGCCACCCCAGCCACAACCACTTGGGTGACGCCTCGCGCCTTTACTTGGCGTTCAAGGTCCGTTGTGGCAAACGCACCCCAGCTTCGCTTCGTCACGACGATATCGCTCGGCTTCCGATCCAGCTCCGGCAGCAGGTCGGTCCATCCCTCGGTAAAGGATGCGTTGCTGCGCGACCCCTGCTCGGTCCGGCCCGGCGCCCGCCCCGTCACGTTGACCAGAACGACCGGCAGCTTCTTCGCACGGAATACATCAATAAGCATGCGCGTTCGATCAACGATCTCGCCAATGGGGTGAATGAAATCGCCCTCGATGATACCTTTCTGCAGATCGATAACGATCAATGCGGTGTTCGGGTCGAGAGTAGTAATCGGCATCGGAACTTTCTCTCCTCGGAGACGAAGTTGATTTGGGTAAGAGGGCACCGTTCTTTAATCTTCAACAAGCCGCGCAAGCAGTTCGAGTGCTGCGTAGAGCTTCTCCTGTTCACGGGCAGAAAGCTTCTGCGAGATGGTCGCGGTGAGCCAGTCCTGCCTCGCAGTTCTGCCTGCCTGAAGCCACTTCAAGCATTTGGGCGTGAGAGAAATCAACGTTTGCCTCCCGTCGTTTGGGTCAGGAGCACCGATCACGAGGCCAGCCTCCTGCAAAGGGTTCACGATCGCGCTCATGGACTGTGGTCGCATGCCCTCCACTCGCGCGAGACTTGAAACCGTAGCCGATCCACCCTTTTCGAGTCGTAAAATCACGGCGACCTGTGACTGGGTGAGATCGTCGCGCCCGCCATACTCGCGTAAACGCAGCTTGAACTTGCGGGTTACTGCACGAAGCTCGGCAGCAAGCGTCGGCGCCAGCCCACCTTGCATAGAAGACATCTGCTTACTCACGAGATCAGTGTCGCACATATACAGTTTAACTGTAAAGGTAATCTGTATATGTATCGATCCTGCAAATTGAAAATACTCCACGCCCGCCCGTGGAGACGCTGGTACCGGTAAGCCCGAATCACGCTCGTCAGCGAGCCGGCCTGTTCCAAATCCATCTGCGACGGCCAGCTTGAACCTATGCGGCTGCAGAGAACTGCTAAGTAGCAAGCGCACAACCATTGGCGGATCAGCTTTCTTGTCTGGTGACGTGGTCGCGCCTCACTTGCGCAGTCCTGCCGGCTTGCTCGCGATCTATACCTCTAGAACACACGTAGCTTGACAGCAGCGCTGGAGTAATTTGTCGCTCGCGCCAAGCTTGTCGAGCGCGGGTCGGCCTGTTTAAGGGCGATGACAGGTCAGCTTCAGCATCTGATTTTGTTTTTCGCCTGCAACATTCTTGCCGCCTTCGCGTCCAAGCCTCGACACGCAAACTCGCTTACAAGGAGACAGCTCCCCCCAATGCGCAGGATGGTCGCTTGTCTGTCTCTAAGTCTGCTGCCGTTGTTCCCGGCCTCTGCACGTTCCACACACACCACCAGCCAGAACCCACCGCAACCATCACCGGCCGCCACTCCCGCGCGACTCAGCGGCCTGGTCAGCGATCCATCAGGCGCGGTCATTCCGGGCGCAGCTATCGTTCTGCAAGGGCCAGCCGACTCCGGGGCGTCTTCCCGGACGACGCAGGCCGACTCATCCGGCCGTTACACCCTGGACGCACTCCCACCCGGCGCCTACACGCTCTCGGTTTCCTCGCCGAACTTCGCACCCGCGCCGGCGACCCCGGTCACCCTTGCCGGTGGTGAGCAGAAGCAGCTGAACATCCAGCTGACAATCGAGGTGCAGCAGCAGCGGGTGGAGGTCAACGCGCAGCAGGGCAGCTCGCCCGGACAGAACGGCGACGCCATCGTCCTCAAAGGGGACGACCTTTCCTCACTATCACCCGATAACCGGCAAATGCAGCAGGAGCTGCAGGAGATGGCGGGTGGCGATGGCGACGGCGCAACCCAGCTCTTTGTCGACGGCTTCTCCAATGGCAAAATGCCTCCGAAATCTTCGATCCGCGAGATCCGCATCAACCAGAACCCTTACTCGGCCGAGTACGACACCATCGGCACCAACCGCATCGAGATCCTCACCAAGCCGGGTGCCGATACCTGGCATGGCAGCTACTACAGCGGCGGCAGCGACTCCGGCGTTGACTCGCGCGACCCCTACTCGGTCCTGCCGCAGCCCTTTTACTCCACACAGAACGAGGGCAGCGTGAGCGGCCCACTGTCAAAGAAAAGCTCGCTCGCCTTCAGTGCCGCGCACTACTTCACCCAGAACAGCAACATCGTCGACGCCATCACCCTCGACCCGGACGGCAATCCGGCTCCACTCACCCAGGCCGTCCAGAACCCGTCCGGTTACACCTCGCTTACCCCTCGCTTTGACGCGCAGCTCAGCCCCAAGAACACCTTTACGCTCCGCTACGAGTACGACCGCACCGCCGTCTCCGACTCCGGCGCGGGCCAGCTTCTGCTCGCCTCGCAGAGCTACAACAGCGTCATCAATGCGAGCACCGTGCAGGTCAGCGACTCGATCATTCTCAGCCCAAAAATCCTCGACGAAATTCGCTTTCAGTACATCCGGACGACCACCGCGCAGACGCCGCTCTCGGCCGATCCCACGCTCATCGTGGAAGGCGCGTTCACCGGGGGCGGCAACAACATCGGGCTGCTGCAGGACCACACGGACACTTACGAGTTCCAGGATTACGGCTCGCTCGATCTCGGCAAGCACTACCTCCGCCTTGGCCTTCGCCAGCGTCTCAGCCGCGATGCAAACCGCGCCACTGCCGGCTTCAACGGCGAGTACATCTTCCCTACCATTACCGTCTACCAGCTCACGGAGCAGGGTCTCGCCGCCGGGCTCTCACCCGCGCAGATCCGAGCCGCTGGCGGTGGGGCCAGCCAGTTCAACCTCACTGCCGGTGACCCATCGGCTATCGTCATGCTCGCCGATACGGCCCTGTTCGCCGACGACACCTGGAAGCTTCGCCCGGACCTCACGATCAATTACGGGCTTCGTTTCGAAGGCCAGAACCACGTCGCTGACCACGCCGACTTCGCACCTCGTTTCGGCTTCTCCTACGACCTGCACAAGACTGAGAAAAAGCCGCCGCTCCTTGTGATCCAGGGCGGCTTCGGCATCTTCTACCAGCGGCTTCCTTCGGCTGACCTGCTCCAGGTTGCGCGGCTTGGTCCATCTGTGAACGCAGCGCTGCGGCAGACCCAGTACGTGCTGAATCAGCCCGACACCTTCCCATCGCTGCCTGCGCAGAATGAGCTTGCCGCCGCGACCGGCTCCACGACCTTCCTGCTCAGCCCGGCGTATCGCTCGCCCTACTCCATGCAGGGCGGTGTCACCGTCGCGCATACCTTTGCGAAGGCCGGCACCGTCACGCTCGGCTATACCGCCTCCCGCGGCGTCCACCTGCTGCTTAGCCGCAACACAAACGCGCCGCTGCCCGGCACCTACAACCCGGCTGCACCCGCCAGCGGCGTGTATCCCTTCGGCGCAGCGGGCGTTAACCGCAATGAGTACGACACCTCTGGCATCTCGAATCGCAACCGGCTCTACGTCAACTCGCAGCTACAGCCGGTCAAGGGTCTTCGGGTCTTCACCAACTACTCCCTCCGCTACATCAACACCGATACCAACGGCGGTTTTCCCTCGAATCAGTACGACATCGGCGCCGATTACGGACGCGCCAGCAACGACTCCCGGCAGCGGCTTTTCTTAGGTGCCTACTGGGAAGCGCCCTGGGGCATCAACGGTGGACCCTTCTTCATCGCCGAGAGCGGAGCTCCCTTCGACATCGTTGTCGGCCAGGACCTGAACGGTGACAGTCAGTTCAACGACCGCCCTGCCTTCGCGACCGATCTCTCCCGATCCAGCGTCATGCAGACCCGTTACGGCAACTTCGACACCGCGCCCGTACCCGGTCAGCGCATCATCCCGAACAACTACGGCGTCGGGCCCGGGCTGCTGTACCTGAACATGAACCTGAATCGCAGCTTCCACTTCGGCCCCATCGTGAAGCCGCCGGCGGACGGACCGCCTCCACCGGCGCCAAAGCCCGGCAGCAAGCCTCAACCGCCTGAACGACGCTACATGCTCAACGTGGGCGCCTACTCCGAAAACATCCTGAACCACATCAACCCGGCGCCGCCTGTCGGCACGCTCGGCTCGCCGCTTTTCGGGTTATCCAACGCGCTGAACGGTAACTTCTCCGACGGCTCCGCAAACCGCATTGTCGCCTTCCAGGCGTTTTTTCAGTTTTGAGACCAGGTAACGATTAACTCTGCCGAACTCCCATGCCGGCCAGCACGCCGCGCATATAAGCAAAGCTCTCCACCACCCCCGGCAGCGGATCCTCCGGGTGAATCTCATACTCCAGGTCAACGAACCCCTGGTACCGCTCCGCGATCAACGCCGCAAAGATGCCCCGTACATCCATCCGACCCTCGCCCACGGCAACCTGGCTCTCCTTGGCGTCGAAGTTTGTCAGATCCTTCATGTGCACGTTGAATAATCGCGGCCCTACCGCCCGGATCGCCTCCACAACACCGGTTCCGGCGCGCACACAGTGGCCGACGTCAATGCAGCAGCCGATCCGCGGATCCATGCCCTTCACCGCCGCCAGCACATCGAGCGGCGAGTGCCACAGCTTGTCCTCCGGACCATGATTATGAATCGCCACGCGGATGTCGTACTGCTTCGCGAACTGCTCCATCCGCGGCAGCGTCTCCGGTGATGGATCCCCTGCCACGATGACGCTCGCGCCGGCCCGCTTGCAGCACTCGAACTTGCTGCGGATATCCTCGTCCTCGTTCTTCGCGAAATAGACTGCCCCGATTGCGTGCAGCCGGATGCCGGCCGTGGCATAGTCGGTCAGCGCAGCGGCCTCGCCGGCCGGGTCAGCGGGCAGGTGGTCCTTCACATCTTTCGCATTCAGCGCCGTCACGTTTAGCTGCTTCATATAGCCGATCAGCTGCGCCCGCGTAAAGTTGCGAAAGGTATAGCTGGCCAGCCCCAGCCGAACCGGCGAGCTCTGCGCAGTCGTAGAGTTTATGTTCGTCTCCTGCGCCCAACCCTGCGTAAGGGATGCGCCAGCTGCGAACGCGCCGGCGATGCCCAGAAAACTGCGCCGCGACATCGCGCGGCCATGGGATACATCCTTCATGCTCTCGACGACGGGCCTCCTTATTCTTTGCGCTCTGTCTGTTTCAAACCCGTGGCGCCCAGCCCTTCTCGTAATCACGGCCCCACATCTTCATCGCCTCAGGATCGTTTTTGATCTTCCCGTCCGAGGAATCAAGCGCGAGCTCGCGGTTTACCATCCAGGCGATGTTGGAAAGCTGCAGCATCGTCACCACAACATTGCCTACGGAGACCGGCGAGTTCAACTTCTCGCCCTTCTGCACGCCAGCGATGAAGTTGGCGAAGTGCGCATCGGTCATCGAGTCGCTGCCGATCAGGTCCGTCGACGAAGTCTGCTTGCCGGTTTTGTACTCGTTCGTCTTCACGCCCTTCAGGTCATAGATCTCATACCCGTCGCGGTCCACCAGCACGGAGCCGGTCGTGCCCTGGATCACCGAGCCTCGGTCACGTCCGTAGTACTTCATTCCCTGGCAGCTCTTGCCTTCCCACGAAATCGCCTTGCCCTCCATGTCGCCGCCGTAGCTGAAGTTCGTCACCAGCGTGTCATAGAACTGCCAGTCGTCCTGGAACTGGTAGCGGCCACCGGAAGCCGTCACACGCTGCGGGAAATCAACGCCCAGCGCCCACCGGCACACGTCGACTTCGTGTGTGCCATTATTCAGCGACTCGCCGGTGCCATATACGCGGAACCAGTGCCAGTTGTACGGCTGGATGTTGTCCGTGTACGCTCGCCGCGGCACGGGTCCCTGCCACAGATCCCAATCCAGCGTCGTCGGTACCGGCGCTTCCTTGCCGTGGCCGATCGTCTTGCGCACATTGCTGTACCACGCCTTCGCGAAGTACGCCCTGCCGATCAGCCCGCCGTGGATCTTCTCCACGATCTCAATCGTGTGCGGGGACGAGCGCTGCTGCGTGCCCATCTGCACCAGCTTGCCGTACTTCTTCTGCGCCTCTACGAGCATGACGCCCTCTGCGGGGTTGTGGCTGCACGGTTTCTCCACATAGACGTGCTTACCCGCCTGCAGCGCCGCAATCGCCATCGGCGTGTGCCAGTGGTCGGGCGTGGCAATTGTGATCGCATCTATTTCTTTGAGCGCGAGCACCTTACGGAAGTCCTGATCCGTTTTCGGCGCATCACCCATGATCTGCTGCGTCTTGTCGGCATACTTCTTCAGGATCACCGTATCCACATCGCACACATAGGCGATACGCGCGTTCTTGCTGTTCGCCTTGAGCGAGGAGAGGTGAGCATACGCACGGCTGTTGAGCCCCATGACGGCAAAGGTCAGCCGATCGTTTGCGCCCATGATCTGCCCATAGCTTTTCGCGCTCATGGAAGTCGCTGCCAAGGTAGCCGCGCCGGCCACCACACCTGTTACAAAGTCCCGTCGCGTTGTCATCGCTGCTCTCCCTTGTCTCGAACTCGTCCGCATCTCTAACCCGGTAGCTGTTGCTTACGCTTACGCGGTCGCCGGTGCGGCAATCCCCGCCTCACGCAGGCTCTTTTTCAGCCCTGCCATGCTCGCCCGCGACGACGCTTCCGGCGTACCGCCGCCCTTCCAGTGTGTTTCCAGGCTTAGCCCGTAGTGGAAGCCGTCGCGCTTCAGCGCCTCAAGCTGCCCTACCCAGTCCACCACGCCTCCGCCGACCGGCGCCCACTCATACTTGCCATCCGGCTGGTACGTCACGTCCTTAGCGTGGCAGTGACCGATCCGGTCTTTCGGCAGGGCGTTGTAGCCAATCGGGAACGCCTTCTCATGCAGCGCCGCCGCATTGCCCGGGTCCCAGTTCAGCATCAGGTTCCGGCTCGGGATCGCGGCAAGCGTCGCCGCTGCTTCCTCACCGGTTCCGGTATTGCACGACATCTCGTTTTCCAGCAACACCACAATCTTGTCCCTGGCGCACCGCTCCGCTGCCTGCTGCAGCTTTGCGTTGATTGCTGCCCGGTACGGCTTCACATCATCCAAGCGCCAGTAATCGAACACCCGGATCCGGTCTGTCCCGAAAGAGTGCGCCAGCCCAACGCACTTCTCCAGCAGCCGCTCCTGCTCCGCAGCATCATAGTCTGCCTTGAACTGGTCCCGCCGTTCGCTCTGTTTCGAGACCGGCGCACCCGGCCAGTCTGCCTTGAAGACCGGCGTCGCCAGATCGGTTACGCGCAGCTTGTATTTCGCCAGGATCTTGCGCGCATCCTGCACATCTTTGTCTCCGAGCGCGGTCACATTCTTGCCCCACATGGAACGCAACTCAATCCACTGCAGGCCGAAATCCTGCGCTGCAATCTGACAGGCCCGCTCGAAGTCCTGCGTTAATTCATCGTTGATCACCGCAAGCCGAAACGGCGATGGACTCTGCGCCAGGCCTCCGATGGGGCCGAGCAACGCTCCTGCTCCGGCACATCCCAGGCCGGCTAGAACACCGCGTCGCGTTTGCTTCATGCTTTTCTCTCCTGTACCGCTCAGGTCGGGTGTGCGCCGTTCCAAACTGCCCACTATTCTGATCCATCCGCGCCACGGTCGTCACCCCGGCCTGAAATTGAGTGCCGGGCGAAGACTTAAAAGTTCAGGGTCGCTGCGAACTGCAGCGTCCGCTGCGTCGAGTTCGCCGTTGCCAGCACCTGGCCGAAGCTCTGGCTAGTCGAGTCGACCGTCGGGTTCGCGAAAGCCGGATGGTTGAGCGCGTTGAAGGCGTCAGCGCGCAGTTGCAGCGCAATCTGCTCCCGGATCGGGATATCCCGTGTCAGCGTACTGTCGAAGGCCGCAAACCCCGGCCCGCTGTACACATTCTTGCCCAGGTTGCCGAGCACCGGTCCCACCGGCGCTGCGAACGAGCTCTTGCTGAACCACTGGTACGCAGTGCCGACGCCGTGCAGCCGCTGGAATGGTGCGATCAGGTTAGGCACCTGCGTATTGCCCGGCGCGTTCAGCTGGCTCGCGCTGGCCGTGATGAACAGTGGCGTGCCAGTATCCGCCGTAAGCACACCACTCACCTGCCAGCCACCCAGGGCTGCGCGGCCGACGCCGTTCTGCAGAAAGTGCTTGTTCTTGCCGAATGGCAGCTCATACACAAAGCTTTGGACAAAGGTGTGCGTCCGGTTCCAGTTCAGCGGTGCATAATCTCGCGCCGGGTCCAGGTAGAAATCGAAGCTGCCAAGTCCCGTCGTCGTCGAAACGAAGCCCAGGGATTTTTGGTATGCGTAGCCCGAAGTAGCGGAGAGCCCGTTGTTGAAGCGGTGCAAAAGCCGCGCCTGCAGCCCGTTGTAGTTGCTGTTGGTTCCCTTGCCCATCAGGTTCGTGATCGCGGTTCTGCCGAAACTCGAGAACTCCGGCTGCCCGGCCTCGCCGGCACCGGCGATCAGCCCGGCGTTCAGGTTGTAATACGCCGGGATCTGCCGCCCTACATTACCTACATAGGCCACATTCCCGACCCACCCACCGCCCAGGTCTTCCTCGATCGTCAGGTTGTACGACATCACTGTCGGGTCCTTGTACTTCGGGTTCACCTCTACCCACTGCGAGGCGACCGGCGCATTTGTGATGATTCCGTCAGCCGGGATCACCACCGTCGGCGCCGGTCCGAAGCCGGTCTCTAGGTTCGCCGGCGTCGCCGAGTAACTGTTCGCCGGATTGAACGAGATATTCTGCCGCACCGGCGAGTTGAACGCGTAATTGTTGTCTTGGTACGGCGTGTTGCTGATCCCGAAGCCGGCACGCACCACCGTCCGCGTACCTGCCCGGTACGCCACGCCGACCCGCGGCTGGAAGTCCCGCGCATTTACCTGCAGTCCCAGGTCTTTCGGGATCGCTCCGTAGCCGGCAACCTCCAACGTGTTGTTCGTCGGGTTGTACTGCGAGAAGCCTCCGGTGCTCCTCGGCGTCGCCGGCGGGTAAAACTCCCAGCGAAGTCCATAGGTCAGGGTCAAAGCATGCGTCGCCTGAAAGGTGTCCTGGATAAAGCCGAAGTACAGCGTCTGCCGCCACGAAGCGTCGTTGATGTTCACATCGCGGCCTACAGCATTTGGCAGGTCAAGCAGAAAGCTGGCGAAGTCATTGCCGAAGCTCGTCGACGAGCCCGGCGCGTTCAATGCTGTCTGCCCGTCGGCATAGGTGTATGCGCCGCGCGGCCCGTAGGTTTGCCCCTGTGTCAGGTCATCCCGCACGCGGCGTATCTCGGCGCCGAACTTGAGCGAGTGATTGCCCAGGATGCGCGTCCAGTTGTTCGCGAAATCGATGTTGCTCTCGCCTCGATCCCACGGGTACGACGCACTGTAGCCCACAATCGGCGCCGAGTAGGTGTTGATGGTCACATTCGCGAGCCCGCTCGTAAATGGGCTTACATTCACGCCCGGGATCCCTGCGTTCTGCGAAGCGTCGGTGCCGTAATCACTCTGCTCCACGTTGTTGCGGTAGTGGTTCACACCCACACGCAGATCGGTAAACAGCGTCGGCGAAAACAGGTGCGTGTACTCGGCAGCTGTGTTGTACACGTGATTGGTGCCCGTGCCGCCGCTATTGCCCGGGCCGCCCGCAAGGCCGAACGCCGGGTCCTGCACCGTATTGGTGTGCTGCCAGCTGTAGCGGTACGACAGGTGATCCTCCGCGCCCAGTTTCTGGTCCAGCTTGATGTCGAAAGTGTTCGTATCCTGCTGGAAGCCGGTGTTTACCTGGTAGTTGTTCGTCAGCGCGGTGCCATTCGTATTCGGCAGCGGGATCAGTGCCAGAATATTTCTCGCTACGGGCTCAAACCGGCTCTGCGGAATCTGGTTGCCTGCGAACTGCGTGCGGCCTGTGCCGTTCGGATTGCCTGTTGCCGGGTCATAGATAGGCGTTGGGCTCGCGCTCAGGTCGCCATTGCGAAACGCCACGGTAGGCACTGTGAACAGGTTGAACTGGCTTTGGTGGTCCGAGTAGCGAAGGAAGTCCGCGAAGAAGAAGGTCCGGTTTTTCCGGATCGGCCCCCCTAGCGCTCCCCCATAGTAGTTATTGGTAAAGCGTGGAAACTTGCCGGTGTTGTTGAAGTAGTTGCGCGCCTGGAGCGCACTCACCTCGTTGTACTCGTAAGCAGTGCCATGGAAGTCATTGCTGCCTGACTTGATGATCACGTTCGTGACCGCGCCGGCAGACCGGCCGAACTCCGGCGCATAGTTGCTCGTTTCCACATCCACGGTCTGGATCGCTGCCGCCGGCGGCACATACACCTGTAGAAGTCCTGTGCGCTCGTTGTCGTCGATGCCCTCGAGCTGTAAGTTGTTCGCCGTCTCGGCCTGCCCGTTCACATTGAAGGATTGCGAGTTCTGAGCGTCAAAAAACGAGGAGTGGTCGTAGATCGGCGCGCTCACACCCGGCACCAGCGACTCGAGCGCCTGGAAGTTGCGGCTGTTGCCCACCGGCAGGTCCACGATCTGTTGGCTCTGGATTTGAGCGCTCACGTCCGCTCGGTCTGTCTGCAGCGCGGGCGCCTGATCTGTAACCGTTACCGTCTCCGCCAGATTGCCGGGTTTGAGCGCGATGTCGTTGCGCACGGTTGTGTTTACGGTAGCCTGCACGTCTCTGGTCACTGAGGTCTCGAAGCCCGCATCCGTGACCTTCAGCGAATACACGCCCGGCGGCAGGAAGGTGAACTCATAGTTCCCGGTGTCGTTGGTCTCAGCGTTGTACTGCTGTGCCGTACTTTGCTCTGTCAGCTGCACGCTGGCATGAGCAATGGAGGCGCCTGAGCTGTCGGTCACCGAACCCACAACCGTGGCCGTTGTCGCCTGCCCGCGGGCCACACCGGAAGCAAGCAGCAGCGCGGGCAGCACGCACCATACACCTGGTCTTCTGCCAGCCCTGAGAAGGTTTCCAAATTTGTATCTGTGCATTCCGCCTCCAGGCCTCCATCCGCCTAACAACACCCTCACCGGAGGCTTTCCAGCAAGGGCTCTGGCTCCATCGCTCAGGGCTGCTGCTATGTCGGGACGGAAACTAGTTCGGCAGGTAAAGAGCTGTCAAGCCGGGCGGCCTTTTTCGGGCGCGGCTCAGCCGAGAAGCGTGCAGAATGTGTGCGCAGGCCAGCTCGCCGGGAAGCACCGGTAAAGCAACTCCCACTGGAAGTCGGCGGTGCTGCGACTCGGCGCAGTACGACCGCAGCGACTACGCAACATATAGCCCGTCAGAACGCGTGGGGGTGAGAGTACCCGGTCGGAACCCGTACTCTGGCGACGAACCTAATTTCAGGGCTCCGGAACGCCTGCAAAACATTGCAGCCGGTGTTACGTCAGCCAACCGGTCCCGTACCGCGGCTACCTCAAAACACGTGCAGGAGCAACAGCAGCACCACCAGCAGCAGAATGCCGCCTACGCCGCCCGTCCCGTAGTATCCCCAGTTGCGACTGTAAGGCCAGGAAGGCAGTGAACCGATCAGCATGAGCACAAGAACGACAATTAATATGTCGACAATCATGGCGTCTCCCAGTTCAGCGGGCGCCCGGGCGTGAAAACAGTCCCAGATGCAGCGGTCTCTCACCCGTGAGCGGCCCGAATCTTGCGTCAGCATAGATCCGAAGTCGCCCACCTACATTGCCTATATCAACCGCTACGACCGCCCAGTCCCAAAGCGGGACAACGCCCCGATGGATCGCTCTGCTCAGTCGAGCCCGGCCAGCTCCCTCGCCCGCATCAGCACCCGCAGCAGCATCGGCCCGGTCAGCCGGCCCGTGTTCGTGTTCTGCAGCGAAGGGTGATACGTCCCCAGTAGAGATGTTCCGTCCGCCAGCCGGAACTCCGCACCATGCGCGAAAACAAGCGCGCTCCGCCGCTCAATTCGGCCGGTGCGCTGCAAGTAGGCGGTGTAGCCATCAAATGCGATCTTGCCCAGCGCCAGGACCACTCGCAGCTTCGTCAGCAGCCGCAGCTCCTCGGCGAGGTACGGCGCACAGTTGCGCAGCTCCTCCGTGCTCGGCTTGTTGTCCGGCGGCGCACACCGTACCACGGAGGTAATCGCCGCGCCGCACAGCTCCATCCCGTCGCCGCGTGCTACAGCCTGCGGCTGGGAGGCGAATCCAGCCTCCCACAGTAGCGGATAGAGGAACGCCCCGGAGCCATCACCGGTAAATGGTCGCCCGGTCCGGTTTGACCCATGCGCGCCCGGCGCCAATCCCAGCAACAGCACCCGCGCCTCCGGGTCGCCGAAGCTGGGCACCGGCTTGCCCCAGTACTCCTCGTGCCGGTACGCACGGCGCTTTTCCCGCGCAATCCCCTCACAGTACGCGCGCAACCGGGAACAACGCCCGCACTCAACGACGCGCGCATTCAAAGCCGCCAGCGTAGGAGGCTGGCTTCCGTCTGCGGGAAGCGAAGCGTCTCCAATGGCTTGTACAGGAAAGTTCACCAACCGATCCTACCGAAACTCTTGGCGCGCCGAGTCGTCCGAGCTCCAATGCAGCGCCGTCGCCTTGCCACGCACGCCGCTCCTCAAAGTAGAATTGGCACGCCACGCGACACACACCGCGCGCCCACTTCTCTTGCACGAGGACCCATGGCCCTGCCGAATCGCACCACCCGCTCGACCCTTCTGCTGCTCCTAGCGACCGCCTCTCTGCTTCCTCTCGCGGCCTGCGGTAAACACGCGAAGAGCAACAACCCGAACGGGCCCAAACCGCTCCTCACCGACACCGCATTACAAGTGGGCGGCGAAGATGTCGTTACCCTGCGCCGTGCCGCGGCCGGCGATTCCACCACGCCGCAATTCGTCTCTGCGACCATCCTGCCTGGGCGCGGGTTCAACCTCTTCCAGATCACGGCCAACCTGCCCGGCAAGGGCGAGGTGCAGCTGCTTGCCTCGCCAGGCATTGAGGAGGCCGCCAGCAAGCTCAATCTCGGACCCGGTGACGCGAACGGCGTCGCGAGCTTTAGCTTCGGCGGAGCCTTTCTGGTGCCGTACCCCAACCGCATCATCGGCCAGCTCACGGAGGACGGCAACAACGTCACTACCAGCTGGCAGGGACACCAGCTCACCCTGCCGGCCGACTTCGGCGGCAAGAATGGCATCCGGAAACATGCCATTCACGGCCTCATTCTCGCGAGCAAGGTCGAGAACATTCAGAAAACAACCACCGCTGACGGTCAGCGCGTTACCGGGCTGCTCCATGCCGGTAACTTCGGCGGCCACTGGCTTTCCAGTACTGACCTGAGCTTCGGCATCGATCTTGCCGGCGACGCCGTCAACGCCGTCATCACTGCGAAAAATGTCGGCTCGGTCGCCGAGCCTATGTCCATCGGGTGGCATCCTTACTTCGCCATCCCCAGCGACGACCGCGCCCAGGTTCGCCTCCATATCCCAGCCCAGAAATACGCCGTCGTCGACAACTACAACGATGTCTTCCCCACCGGCGAGCTGAAGCCGGTCGCCGGCACTCCCTACGACTTCAACCTGGTCGGCGGCAAACCCCTCGGGCAGCAGTTCCTCGATGACAACTTCTCCACGCTTACCCGCGACAACGGCGCTGTGGACGTCGAGCTTTCCGATCCAGCCTCCAGGTACGGCATCCGCGTGGAGGGTCTCTCGCCGGAAATCAAGACGGTCCAGGTCTACGCCCCGCCCTCCAAGCAGTTTGTCGCCATCGAGCAGCAGTTTAACTTCGCCGATCCATTTGGCGGCGAGTGGAAGAACATGGACACCGGCATGGTGACGCTTCAGCCCGGCCAGAGCGTCACCTGGCGCGTCCGCCTGCAGCTGTTTGTTCCGCAGCCGCCTCCTGCTCCGCCCATGCCGAAGCTTCCGGGCGACGTTGAAAAGGAGCTGAAGTAGTCGTCGCGTTCGCCGGACTGCCAGTCCTTGCGCTCAGGGCTGGCAGTAGAGGTGCCTCGAGGCTCACTTCTGGAGGCGTACATTGCCGCCACGGAGCCCCAAACACACCCAAACCGCTGGTTTGACCGTCTCTGCAAAGCTCCGTAGCATAACAAACAGACGCCGTCCCCCTCGCGCCTCCGTTCCCACTTCGCGCGAGTCCCACCTCAGCCATCCGCCTGTCGCACCTGCGGAGTCACACCAGGCGGGGCAGGGCCAGGGACGAGCACACGGAAGGCACACGTTGAGCTCAGCAGACATTCTCGCAAACGAAACAGCCGCACCTGAATCTTCCGAGACCGCCATCGAACAGGTCTCGTCGCACGATCACGATCACACACATGATCACGATCACACACATGATCACGATCACACACATGATCACGATCACGGCCCCGCGCAGACTCCAGCGATGAACCCGGAGTGCACCCGCGATGTCACGGTAGAGATCCCCGCTGATGAGGTCTCGGCAGCATTCCGTCGCATCATCAAGACTTACGCCCGCCAGGCCCGCGTTCCGGGCTTCCGCGCCGGAAAGGTGCCGCCCACGCTCATCCGTTCGCGCTTCGATGAACAGATCCGTCAGGATGTTGTCGAGCAGCTGCTGCCCCAGCATTTTCGGGCCGCCATCGCCGCGGCCGGTGTCCAGCCTATCTCGCAGCCCCAGGTCACGGAGCTTGAGCTGGAAGACGGCAAGCCGCTTCGCTTCAAGGCCCTTTTTGAAGTCCTGCCGGAGTTCTCGCTCGAGGGCTACCGTGACATTCGTGTAAACCGTGAGCCCGGCGAGCTGACCGAGGACGAGTTCGAGGCCGAACTCGAGCGCGTTCGCGACTCCCGCTCCACCATGGAGCCGGTCGAGGAAGACCGCGAGCTACGCGATGGCGACTTCGCCCAGATCACATTCAAAGGCGAGCTCGCCGCGGGAGACGCCATCGACGAACCCATTGCCGGTCAGGACGTGCAGCTGGAGGTCGGGGGCAAGACCACCCTGCCCGCTTTTAACGATGCCCTGCGCGGCGCAAGGCCCGGCCAGGAGCTCAAGTTTGAGGTGAGTTACCCGGCCGACTTCGGCGAACCACGGCTAGCCGGCCGTACCATAGCCTACGAGGTCGAAATCAAAGGCATCCGCCACCGCAACGCTCCCGAAATGGACGACGAGTTCGCCAAGTCCCTCGGCTCGTACGAGACCTTCGACGAGTTCAAGACGAAACTGCGCGAGCACCTGACCGCCGACAAAAAGCGCCAGGCCGAAGCCGCGACCAAGGACAGGATCCTGGAAGAGCTGGCCGGAAAATACACCTTCCCCATCCCGGAGACGCTGGTGCAGCAGCAGATTGAGGTCCGGCTCGACCGCGGACTGCGCGCGCTCGCCCAGCAGGGCATGAAGGAGGAGCAGATGCGCCAGCTCGATTTCGCCCGGCTCCGGGTCGCACAACGCGATGCTGCCCTTGGTGAGGTCCAGGGCACCATGCTGCTCGACCGCGTTGCCCAGCTTGAAGGTGTGGATGCGACCGATGAGGAGCTTGAGCGCGAGCTCCAGGCGATCTCCGTCCAGACGCAGGAGCCACTCGAAACCCTGCGAGAGCGCCTGACCAAGGATGGCGCCATCCACCAGGTTCGTGCGCAGATTCGCCGCGAAAAGACCGGCGCGCTGCTCTATCAACAGCTCGGTGAACAGCCGGCTGAGGCTGCTGGCGCATAACTCGCGGCAAAGCGCGATAATAGGAGAGCGGGCATTGTTTTGGAGCAGCCCGCCACAGGCAGCACCAACCGCAGCAGCAACGATAAGGCAGGCTATGGCACTGGTACCTATGGTGGTTGAGCAGACGAGCCGGGGCGAACGCGCCTACGACATTTACTCCCGTCTGCTGCGCGATAACATCATCTTTCTCGGCACGCCGATCGACGACCAGATCGCGAACCTCATCATCGCGCAGATGCTTTTCCTCTCCGGTGAAGATCCCGAGAAGGACCTGCAGCTCTACATCAACTCTCCTGGTGGTTCCATCACTGCGGGGCTTGCGATCTACGACACCATGCAGTTCATCAAGAACGATGTGGTGACCTACTGCATCGGGCAGGCTGCCAGCATGGGCGCCTTTCTGCTGCAGGCCGGCACTGCGGGCAAACGCTTCGCCCTGCCCAACTCACGCATCCTCATCCACCAGCCCTCCATGGGCGGGCTGAGCGGCCAGGCCACCGATATCGACATTCATGCCAGAGAGATTCTACGCATCCGCGAGATCACCAACAAACTCATGAGCAAGCACACCGGCCAGCCGCTCGATCGTATTGAGCGCGATGTAGAGCGCGACTTCATCATGAATGCGCCGCAAGCCAAGGAATACGGCATCATCGACGAAATTATCGACCGTCCGCGCACCTAAACGCGCGGATCTGTACTTGCCACAAGTCGCAGGAGCACCACTATGAAAACGCGCACCGGATCGGACGACACGCTACGCTGTTCCTTCTGCCACAAGTCGCAGGATGCCGTCGCTAAGCTCATCAGCTCTCCCAGCGACTACCCGCGAGCCTACATCTGCGACGAGTGCGTCGCGGTCTGCAACTCCATCCTGGAAGACGACCGCAGCGAAACGCCGGCTGGCGCCGCCCCGACGCATCTGCCCAAGCCGCTTGAGGTCCGGGCTTTCCTAGACGAATACGTCATCGGCCAGGATCAGACCAAGAAGAAGCTCGCTGTCGCTGTCTACAATCACTACAAACGCATCCAGATGAACCGTGTCCGCGGCAACGATGTCGAGCTCTCCAAGTCGAACATCCTGCTCGTCGGCCCAACCGGTTCCGGCAAAACGCTGCTCGCGCACACGCTCGCCAAAATGCTCGATGTGCCTTTCGCGATCGTCGACGCGACCACGCTTACCGAGGCCGGCTACGTCGGCGAAGATGTCGAGAACATCATCCTCAAGCTGCTTCAAGCTGCGGATGGCGACGTTGCGCGCGCCCAGACCGGGATCATCTACATCGACGAGATCGATAAGATCGGCCGCAAGGACGAGAACCCCTCCATCACCCGCGATGTCTCGGGCGAAGGCGTGCAGCAGGCATTGCTCAAGATCCTTGAAGGTACAGTCGCCAACGTCCCGCCGCAAGGCGGACGGAAGCACCCGCACCAGGAGTTCACGCCCGTCGACACAACAAACATCCTGTTCATCTGCGGTGGCGCATTTGTTGGGCTCGAGCGCGTCGTCGGCCGTCGCGTCGGTAAAAAGGCACTCGGCTTCAAGGCACTTACCGAAAAGCAGCTCGCCGAAGGCCTCATCGACGTGCGCCAGCAGCGGGACACCGAGCTGCTTCGCCAGGCTGAGCCGCAGGATCTGATCAAGTTTGGCCTCATCCCCGAGTTTGTCGGCCGCCTGCCCGTCATCGGCATTCTCGATGAGCTCGACGAAGCCGCTCTGGTCGAGATCCTCACCAAGCCGCGCAACGCGATCCTCAAGCAGTACCAGAAGCTTTTCGAGTACGAGGGTGTCCACCTTCGCTTCTCCGAGGAAGCTGCCCGCTCCGTCGCGCAGGAAGCACTTTCCCGGAAGGTCGGCGCACGCGGTCTCCGCATGATCCTCGAAGAGCTCATGCTTGACCTCATGTACCACCTGCCCGGCAACAAGAAGATCAAGGATCTCGAGATCACCGCGGAGATGGTCAAGAAACGGGACCTGTCGTTCACGCTGCTCGAAAAAGCTGGCTAGTCTAACCCGAAGCACAAGAAAGAGCCCGCGGAAGCGCGGGCTCTTCTGTCTTCTCAGCGGGCGCGAAGTGGTCTTCGTATGTCTACAGAGAAGTGCCTGTCACCGGCTGCGGCAGTGACCCGCCCTCGCGCTACTCCTGTCGCAACACTTCCACCGGCTCCGTCCTAAGTGCCTGCCACGCCGGCACGCCCGCTGCTACGCACCCGCAGAAAAGCAGCAGCCCCGCTCCCACGCCGAACAGCGCTGGATCACGCGCTCCGACTCCAAACAGGGAGGCCTGCAGCAACTGCTCTCCTAGCAGCGCCAGGCCGCTTCCGGCAAGCACACCGATCGCCAGCAGCCTGGCTGCTTTGCCCATCACCAGCCGGAAGATCCGTCCACGCGTCGCCCCCAACGCCATACGGACGCCGATCTCCGCCCTGCGATACGCTACATCCGACTCCATCAACCCGTACACGCCGATCCCGCTCAGCAGCAGCGTCAATCCTGCGAAGAATCCCGACAACACCGACAGCACTCGCTCGCGCGCAATGGAATCCTCAAACTGCGCCGCGAAAGGGATCAGCTCCCCCTGTGGACTGCCTGGCGCCATCTCCCGCATGGCTGTCTCATAGGCACTCCGGGCCGCAGCGGCGCTCGCCGCGTGGATAACAAAGTTCATCGAGAACAATCGTTCTGTCTCCACCCCGAACGGGTAGTACACCGTTGGCGGGGCATCCTGCCGAAGGCTCGCGTACTTCGCGTCTTCCACCACGCCAACCACCCGGCACGGTCGATCCGTCACCTGCCCCGAGTTCATCGAGCCTGTCCCTTGCCACACCAACCGGCCGAGTGGCCACCGGCCCGCGAACAGCGAGCTCGCCGCCGAGCGATTCAGCATGCACGTCCTTGCATCCGCCGCGCCTTCCGTGAACTCCGACCCAGCGACCCGCAGAGTACCCAGCACGCGGAAGTACTCCGCTCCCACGTCGTTCACCCAGTAGCGATGGCTCGCACTCTCCCGCTCAGCCGCCGTTAGCACGTGGTTCGCGAAGGCGCCGGTCCGCTCCCTTCCACTGAGCGGCACATTTTCTGCAACGCTTACGCTTTCGACGCCCGCTGCATGCTCCATCTGCGCCGCCATGCGGTTGTAGAGTTGCACCAGCTCCGGCCCTTTTTGCGGTAGCCGTTCAAAATCAGCCGGTACAAAAAAGACGCCTTCCGTATGAAACCCGAGATGCGCGGAACGCAGCTTCGCCACGGTTGCGCCCAGCGCGGCTGCCGCAACCACCAGCGCCAGCGTCAGCGCAATCTGCACTGGCACATAGACCGAACCGCCGACGCCGCTTCCGCCCCTGCGACCACGCTGCCCCTTGCGCCGCAGCGCCGGCTCCAGCGTGCTCCCGCTCGCCAGCCATGCCGGCCCTATGCCGAACAGCACCGCGCACCCGACCGCGCAGCCCGCCGTCAAGAGCAACGTTGCTGCCTCTGGACGCACACGCAGCGACGCCGAGGCTCGAGGGTCGGCGAGAAATCGCAGCAGGTAGCGGTCAATCGCCCATGCAAACCCTGTCGCAGGCAACGCTCCGGCAAGCGCCAGCAGCAGTGACTCAAGTAGCGGTCCCTGCATCAGTCGGCCGCGCGAAGCACCCAGCGCTGCCCGGATCGCGAACTCATGCTCCCGCGTCGCGGCTTGCGCCAGCGCCAGCCCGGCCAGATTGACACAGCACACAAGCAACACCACTCCGACCAGAGCCTGCAGCAGCAGCAGGGGCCGGGCATACTGCGCACGCAGATTGCTCCAGCCGGTGCTGCCCGCGCGCAGCGCAAAGGTCGAGTGTTCCACAACGGGCGAGTGTCGCACCGCCGGCGGTAATGTCTCCTCCATCGCCGGCTGGTATAGCGCCCGCATCTCTGCAGCGGCAGCGCTCACCTCGATGCCCGGCTTCAAACGTGCCCATGTGGTCAGCCACAGGTTCCCGGGCATATGGAGAACCGAGTCTGCTCCGCGCATCACCGGCTCATACTCCAGCGGCAGGTAAAAGTCCGGCCGCATGGCCACGAATACGCCTTCAAAGCTCTCCGGGGCTACTCCGACAATCGTCACGCTGTGGTTACTCAACGTCACACGCCTGCCAATCGCCGCCGGGTCGCCGCGATAATGCTGCTGCCAGAACCGGTAGCTGATCACCGCCGCCCAACCATCCGGGCCGCCGCCTTTCCGGTCGTCCTCAGGCCGCAGCAGGCGCCCAGCGGCGGGCGCGATGCCAAGCACTTGAAAGCTGTTTCCGCTTACCACCGCGCCTGTGTACACGTGCAGTCCCGTCTCCTCGCGAAGAACAAAGTCATACGGGCTCCAGCCGAACACCCCGTTCAACGATCGCGCATGACGTTCAATCGACTGCAGCAAAGAAAGATTCAGCGGCAGGTCCTGTGCCGCTCCCAGCGCGGAGCGAACATCGAGCGCAATGCGCACCAGGCGTGCTGGCTCCGGAACAGGCAGATCCTCAAGAAGCAGCGCATGCATCAGCGTGAACACGCCCGTGTTCGCGCCGATGCCGAGCGCAAGTGTAACGACAGAGGTGACGGTGAAGATCGGCGCCTGTAGGAGCCGCCGCACCGCCAGCTTCGTATCGGCCCACAGACTTCGCAGCCCGTTCCACTGCCACACCTCGCGCCCTCGCTCGGCAACCAGCATTGGATTGCCGAAGGCCACGCGAGCCGCACGTTGAGCCTGCTCCCGGCTCATCCCCTCCGCTATCAGAGCGTCGGTTTTCTCGTCCAGGTGCTGCGCGATCTCCTCGCGGAGATCGCGATCCATCCGCTTCAGCCAGCGAAACCGTTCCAACCAGCGCATCCGCGCCCCCCGGAGATCCCACCTTGACAGCTCGCGTACCCTTACGCTTTTTCCCCGACCCCTGCCGGCGCCAGCACCAGCTGAATGCCCCGCAGCATGCGGTCGAAGCGTGCCACCTCCTGCTCCAGCCGCTTCTCACCAGCCGCAGTCACGCTGTACGTCCGCACGCGCCGATTCCCGGCAGAAGTCTCCCACCTCGCCGTCACGAAGCGACCCTTCAGCAGCCGCTGCAGCGCCGGATAGAGTGAACCTTCCTCCACCTGCAGCAGATCCCCCGACCGCTCCTGCACATGCTGCACCAGCGCGTACCCGTGCATGGGCTTCCGCATCAAGCTCTGCAGCACCATCATCTCCAGCGCCCCGGGAAACAGGTCGCGCCGCTCTTCGGGCTTTTGTGTGAACGCCATCTGACCTTGCTTGTCCTATGCCTAGAGCAAAACAGTATCACAGCAATGCAGGTCCTCACACTGGATTCGGCATCTCGGAATCCAGGTTTCGCTCCCTTGCGTCCTTCATATAAGGACCACACGCGCAACAGGCTCGCCGTCCACGACACCGCCTCAGCTCTCTTTGTTTCTGCTGCTCCACTGCAAACGTGCTCTGCATGGAAGCGCGATCGACAACAGGGATGTCGCTTTCCACGCGATGCCGTCGTGGAGCGTGCGCTCCTCGAACCGTTACAATCGAGTCAACACACCTGGGTCAGGCCGCAGTGAGACGGCGCATCCGATCCCCCCGTTGCACGTCTAATCGCTTGAAGAGGACAGAATGACCGAAGCTAAAGGCAATAAAGGCGATCTTCGCAAACTGCCCATGATGCCCATCCGGGACATGGTGATCTTTCCTCACATGATGACCCCGTTTGTCGTGGGTCGTGAGTCGAGCGTGCGCGCTCTCGAGGAAGCACTTACCGGCGACCGCAAGATCTTCCTGGCCACCCAGCATGACGCCCGCGTGGACGAGCCCCGCGCCGATGACATCTACATGGTTGGCACGATCGGCAACATCGTCCAGAGCGTCAAGATGCCGGACGGCAACATCAAGGTACTGGTTGAGGGTTTGGAGCGCGGCCGCGCAGTTGAGATGACCGATGCTGACGGCTTCTTTGTCGCCACCGTGCGCACCGGCAAGCAGCAATTTGAGATCACGCCGCAGGTGGAGCAGCTCGCGCAAAAGGTCACGACGCTTTTTGAGCAGTATGTCAAGCTGCAGCAGTCGCTCAACCTCGAATCCACCATGGCCGCGCTGCGCGTCGATGAGCCTGCGAAGCTCGCCGATACCATCGCCGCCAACCTGCAGCTCGAGATCGCCGAGAAGCAGGAGATCCTTGACGTTTTTGACCCCATTGACCGGCTCACTCGGATTGCCGGCGTGCTCGATGTCGAGATCGAGAAGCTCAACATGGAGCGGTCCATCCAGTCGCGCGTCAAGCGCCAGATGGAGCGTGCCCAGAAAGAGTACTACCTCAACGAAAAGATCAAGGCGATCCAGAAGGAACTTGGCCGCGGCGAAAAAAGCGAATGGGACGAGCTGAAGAAGAAGATTGAGCTCGCTGGCATGCCGAAGGACGTCTTTGATAAGGCGATCCAGGAGCTCAAGAAGCTCGAAGCGATGCCGCCCATGTCCGCCGAGTCGACCGTCTCACGTAACTACCTCGATTGGCTGCTAGCCGTGCCCTGGAAGAAGAAGTCCAAGGAGACGCGCTCGATTGAGCACGCCGAAAAGGTGCTGAACGAGGATCACTATGGCCTCGAGAAGATCAAGGATCGTATCCTTGAGTTTCTCGCCGTGCGCCAGCTCGTCAAGAACCCGAAGGGCTCCATCCTCTGCTTCGTTGGACCTCCGGGCGTGGGCAAGACCTCGCTCGGCATGTCGATCGCAAAAGCTACCGGCCGCAAGTTCGTGCGCATGTCGGTCGGCGGCGTACGCGATGAAGCCGAGATCCGCGGACACCGGCGCACTTATATCGGCGCGCTGCCGGGCCAGATCATCCAGTCGATGAAGAAGGCCGGCACCAAGAATCCTGTTTTCCTGCTCGATGAGGTCGACAAGATGGCCTCCGACTTCCGCGGTGACCCGTCCTCGGCGCTGCTCGAGGTGCTTGATCCGGAGCAGAACACGACCTTCCAGGATCACTATCTCGACGTCGAATACGACCTGTCGCAGGTTCTTTTTGTCGCGACCGCGAACGTGCTGCACACCATCCCCGGTCCACTCCAAGACCGCATGGAAGTCATTCGTCTCCACGGCTACACCGAGGTCGAGAAGCTAGAAATCGCGAAGCAATACCTAGTGAAGAAGGCGCTCGAAAACAACGGCCTCACAGACGCCAATCTCACCTTCGATGACGGTGCGCTCAAGGAGATCGTCCGCGCGTATACGCGGGAAGCCGGCGTCCGCAACCTGGAACGCGAGATCGGCAATATCTGCCGCAAGGTCGCGCGTCGCGTGGTTAAGAATGGCGCGAAGCACAACGAGGCGCTCACCGCAGAGACCGTGCACGACTTCCTTGGCGTCGCCAAGTTCCGCGATTCGCAGGTGCATGAGAAGTCCGAGGTCGGCCTGGTCACCGGGCTCGCATGGACCGAGGTCGGCGGCTCCATCCTGCAGACCGAGGTACAGGTGCTCGACGGCAAGGGCAAGCTCACCCTCACCGGCCAGCTCGGCGACGTCATGCAGGAGTCCGCGCAGGCCGCGCTCTCCTATATCCGCTCACGCTCGGCGCATCTCGGCCTGCCCAAGGACTTCTACCGCAACGTCGACATCCACGTGCACGTCCCCGAAGGCGCGATCCCGAAGGACGGTCCGTCCGCTGGCATCACTCTCGCCACCGGCCTGGCCAGTGCCCTCACCAAGATCCCGGTGCGCCGCGACATCGCGATGACCGGCGAGGTCACGCTCCGCGGCAAGGTTCTGCCGATTGGTGGTTTGAAGGAGAAGCTGCTTGCGGCTCATCGCGCGGGCGTTTTCGAAGCCATCATGCCGAAGGAGAACGAAAAGGACATGGCCGACGTCCCTGAGCTGCTCAAATCGGTCATGAAGCTGCACTTCGTCGAGAGCATGGACGAGGTTCTCGGCATCGCTCTTGAAGGCCCGCTGCCGGAGCTGAAAGAAGAAACCCCCGAGGTCCTGCTCGACGTCCCACCCGTCACCCCGGAACGCCGCCCTCACCAGTAAGGCGTGCGAGACGATCGTGAGTGGGTGTTCAAGAGAACACCCACCGCGATGACAGGAGCGCTCCATCGACAGCGAGCGCCTTGGTCAGCTGTGATTACCTGAGCCATAGCGATGGGGCACTTTTGCATGGATTGCCATGTAGAAGCCCAGTAGCAGGACCGTTCGTTTTCATAATGAAGGCCCGCATTTGCCTTCCTCTTGCAACAGCAACCCTGCTTGTCTCAGCGTCATTTAAGAAGCATCGCAACGAGGCTCTGGTCACCCGCACCACGCACGCCGGGGAGAACCAAATTGCCGAGGTGCTGACGTCATTCGAAGCCAGCTCCTGTAACACTGCTTCCGTCTTGGCGTGCGATGGAGCCCGACCCAGCACCTCGATCCACAAGCAGGGAACCAGCTTCGGCAATGCCGCCCACTTCTGCACCCCTTATTCTCACGATACAACTGCTCTTTCTGGTCGCACTCCTTCGAAAAGAGAGCAGCCCAGCCCCTCTGCCGTAGGTCCAGAGCTGCATAGGTTTCTCATGCCACATTTTTTCCGAACCCTGGCCGCGTTTGCTTTCATCGCTGCATTGCTCAACGCAACAGCCGCTGCTCAGCAACATCTCCCACCATGGCAGCCCTCGGGAAGCCATCGACAGATTCCGATATGGCCCGGAGCAGCGCCCGATGCAGTCGCGTACGACGGCCCCGAGTACTCCGTCAAAGTTGATGACGGGAAGGAGCTCGTGGCAGGCAGGCCTTGGTTGTCGGAGGAGCGAGTGTCCGTTCCAACGATGACCGTCTACGCACCAACCACCAGGAACACCGGTGCTGCCGTCATTGTTTTTCCAGGAGGTGGCTATCAGATCCTTGCGATGGATCTGGAAGGCACCGAAGTCTGCGATTGGCTGACATCGAAAGGCATTACCTGCGTGCTTCTGAAGTACCGCGTTCCGGGCTCAGCAAAGCTGCCGAAGTCAGGCCCGTATCCCGAGACCCCGCAGGCTCTGGATGACGCACAGCGGACGATCAGCCTGACCCGGCTTCATGCCGCCGAGTGGCAGGTCGATCCGCGAAAGATCGGGGTAGTCGGCTTTTCTGCGGGCGGTCATCTTGTTGCCGCCACTAGCGTCCACTTCGAAAAGCGTGTCTACCCCCGACTGGACGCAGCCGACGACGTCAGTTGCCGCCCGGACTTCGCCATTGCAATCTATCCAGGCCATCTCGCTTTGAACGAGACCAGCTTCGCTCTCAAACAGGATGTAAAGAAGCATCTTTCCAGGAAGACTCCGCCAACCTTTCTCCTTCAGAACGAGGATGACCAGGTAGACGGCGTGGAGCAAGCGCTTTCCTACTATGCCGGACTTAAGCAAGCCAGAGTCCCAGTAGAAATGCACCTCTACGCACAAGGAGGCCACGCTTTCGGCCTGCGGCGCACTCATCTTCCCGTAAGTGCATGGCCCGAGTTGGTGGAGAAGTGGATGGTCACCATCGGTGTTCTTCGACAGGAATAGCAGCCGATAAAACTACCTGGGGGAACGCGCACTCTACTGCGGGTGCCTACTTGCAGGTGGTCCCCAGCTCAGGACGCCTCATTCGCCACTGCTCCGCTGTGATCTCCCAGGCCTCTGTCGGCAACCTCCCGGATACATAATCGGCTTCACAGGTAGCGATCAGCCGCATGCCGGTCCTCTCCGCAATCCTGCGTGACGCTTCATTTGCAACAGCACGGTGCGCCTGCAACGTGGCAAAACCAAGCACCCCGAACCAGAAATCATTCGTCGTAGCAACTGCCTCGGTCATTAGCCCGCGCCCCTGTTCCTCAGGCACCAGCCAGAAACCGCGACTCACCTCCCTGCTCCGGTACAGTGACAGGGCGCCGACAATTCGTCCCGGCTCCGTCTTCCGCCGCAGCGTCCAGCTCCATGCATCCCCACGAGCCATCGCAGGCAGCTCCACCTCGCGATAGAACGTACTCACACCGTTTGCCGGAAACGGCCACGGCACATTTCCATTCAGGTATCGGACAATCTCCCAACGCGGAAAGATTCGCTGCACCTGCTCCGCGTCTTCCTGACGCAGCGGCACCAGCAACAATCGTTCTGTCTCTAACATTGGGGTCATCGCTATCCCTCGCCAAACTTCTCCGCTGAGTCGCCTTGCAGTTGTTACCGGCGTGACTAGGGCCCTTCTTCCAGGCCTCGATCTCCTTCTTTAATTGTGAAGCAAGCATTAGCTCTCGAAGCGCCGTTCTTACACTCTCGTTTCCAGCTCGGCGCCTCAATGGCATAAGAAGCAACGTCCTGCTTGGCCCTAAAGACTGATCCGGCAACAGAGCCAGAAGCTCAGACAACCCCCTTTGCCGTGAAGGACCAACCAACGCCACAGCTAAGCCATCTTTCGTCTGCGACTCTCGCTCTGCGCACTTCGAAGGCTCCCTTCGGTAAGCGTCAGCGATGAAGTCCCAAACAGAAGCAGCTTCCTTCACTGCAGGACATCGTGCAATCCGCGCACGCGCGTACCATTTGAGTACTGCAAGCTTAAGTGCTTGAGGAGTACCGGCATGGCGTTTGGTGAGATCCACGGGCTTTTGAGTACGTCGCCTAGTTGCTCTGTGTCACTCCAACCCTTTGTAGATCGGCCATGACGGGCTCCTGCTCGGCTCTTCATACCACGCGTTTCCGCTCCCGCTCTGCCATTCGCTTGTTCCTCGCGAGCACCCACTCCGTATCACTATGCAGCCGCTCCATCCATTCTTAAGCTGTAATGCGACCAGCCATGAACCGGTCGTCCATATACTAAGGTCCCCATGCCAGCCTTCCCGCGTTTCCTCCTATCGGCCATGTCCCCTGCGCACTTCCCTCCGCCGGGTCCGCCCGAGGTCGCCTTTCTCGGCCGCTCCAACGTGGGGAAATCGAGCCTCATCAATGCCCTGCTCGGCTCCAAACAGGCCCACGTTTCCTCTACACCTGGCCGCACCCGCGCCATCAACTTCTTCGCCATCAGCGACCACGCCGACTCGCCGACACGTGTTGTCTTTGCCGACCTACCCGGCTACGGCTACGCCAAGCTGTCCAAGTCCATATCGGCCGAATGGCCTTCGTTCATCAATCCGTATCTGGAGGAACGCCCTACCCTCGCGCTCTGCCTCTGCCTGATCGACAGCAACATCCCTGCGCAGCAGAGCGACGCGCAGCTGCTCGCATTTCTCCGCGCTGCCGGCCGTCGCTTTCTGCTCATCGGCACCAAGGCTGACCGGCTCTCCGGCAACGGCCGCGCCAAGGCAATCTCGGCCCTCAGAAAAGGTCTCGATCTCGGCTCGCCGGAAGACGAACCACTCCACCTCTGCTCGGCAAAAACCGGCGCCGGCCTCAAAGAACTGTGGAGCACCATCTTCGCGCTCGCGACCTAAGCCTTGAAGCGGCAGCGCGGGAGCAAGTTTGGGCGGCCACCTTTTCACTCACGAGACCGGCCAAATCCGCTCCCGATCTCGCTCGACCACGCAGCCCCGAACGGCCTCATCCGTCTCCACCATACGCAGCAACTCTGCCGTTTCGTCCAACTTCAACGGAAGCGCCCTCGTTCGCCGGAAGATCCTCCCAAAAGTCGCAGGCGCATGCTCCACCCAGCGCCGCCGTTCCCTGTCTGCCTCCGGCAGCATGCGCAGCACTAGCCGATCCAGCGCCTCCAACGTACGACCCGCGCCGGTCGGCAGCTCCCATCGCACCAGCGCTTCACCGGCCTCCAGCGCGGCCGGCCAGCGCACCTGCCGTGCTCCTCGCGCCTCAAGCGTCGGCTCGGCAGCATCAACAAACTCCGGTTGGACGCCCCGCTCAACGCACCACTGCTGCAGCTCTGGCAACGCCGCACGCAGGCACACGCCCACCGGAGCTTGGCGGCGGACCTCGTTCTTCAGTATGCGAAGCGCTTCGTCCAGGCTGGTCACGACGAAGTCGCACAAGCCGGCCTGCATCGCCGCTTTGGCTTCGCTCTCGGTGGGCAGCGCCAGCAGTACGGCGCCACCGAGCAGCCGGGCAGCGCCGGTACGGCGTGGGTCGCTCAGCAGCAGCAACTGGCCATGCAGTGAGCCTGCCGCACGCACCAGCCCACGGTACGGCAGGTACAACTCCAGCAGCTCTCGGTCACGCGGGGTGGGAAGCACTCTCCCACCCTAGCGCACACTGTAAGCAGACAGTACCGCTTACTTCGCGGCCTGTACCGCCCAGCTCAGATTCGCTCCCGCCGGCGTAGCTGCCAGCAGCTCGATCGCGGCAGCCGCCTTGCTGGAACCCGGATCTCCCAGCACGGTGCCCGTGGCTTTGTTGCGGATCACATAACCGGACGAGCCACTCGACAGTGACCACAGCTCGCTATCGGTGAAAGTGGCCAGCGAGTGCTGTACCGAAGTGGCTGCACCGCCTGCTGCCGCCGCTGAAAGGAACAGCCCGGTCGCCGCGTTCTGGATCACGTAGTAGCCATTACCCTGCCACGAAAGAAACCAGGTCTGATATCCGCCGCCATATGGCGAGTACTGGATGATCTCTGTCGCCGCACTCGGCGAGGCATAGTAGTCGGTCAGCAGCAACCCGCTTGCGCCATTGGTGATGTTGTAGTCGCCATCCGCCACTGGCGGCGAACCTGCGCGTAGCAGTCCAAAGACCGCGACGCTGTTTGGCGTGCCGACATACACCTTGCCGTTGGCTACCGTCGGCACCATGAACTTGTTGCCCGCACCGAACTGGTCTCGCGCCGAGGCAGCCTGGTTGCTGTTGTAGTACTCGGTCGCCAGATTGTTAGCGTCGTAGGCATGCAGCACCGCGGGCGTGCTGTTCTCCACCGCCCACACAATCCCGTTCTGCGGTCCGTACGCCGAAACACTCGGTGTTGTGCCCGGATACGCAAACGTCTCCGTCGTGCTTGAACTGGGTGAGCTCGATAGCTTGGCAGCATTCACATCGAACGACCGCAGCACGCTGCCCACCGAGCCGTAGTACACGTGCCCGCCGAAGTACGCCGGGCTCGACCACTCACCATTGGAAAGCGCACCGGCTAGCTCCTGGTACAGCGTGCTATTCGCAGTGGAGTTGTATTTGCCCAGGTTTGTCTGGTCCAGCACGTACAGATTCGTGTCCTTGCCGGCCGCCACCGCCAGCTGCTTCTCCGCACCCGTGCTGTCGGTCTGCGGTGGCAGCAGCATCAGGCCGCCTGATCCAAGGTCGGTATCCACGTCGGATTCGGCATCCGAATTGAACATCGTCCAGTAATCTGTCGCCTCCAGCGCGCCGTTTGTCGTCGCCAGCTTCACCACCGAGTTGCCGAAATCTCCCTTGTTCGGGAATCCTTGCGCCGTCAGTGCTGTATCGAAAAGTCCGTTGCCCACTGCGATGTAGATATTGCCGTCGGCGTCGGCTGCCGGACCGGCACCCGCATTCCACGGCGCAGCATCGCTGCCGTTCGGTACAAAGTTGAAGACTCCGGTTTGCGCGCCCGTAGTCATGCTGTAGCCCAGCAGCCAGCCCGTATACGGACGTATGTCGCAGTGCGAGCCCCAGCTCGTGTACAAGGTGTCACCGATCTCGAGCAGCCCGGGCCGCGCCTTGTACTGCGCCGGATTGAAGGTCACCGTTCCATTGCTGCTGTTGTCACCCGTTCCAGGCACGCTTGCTGCCACCGTGAGCGGCGAGTTGTACTCCTCCGCACCGCTGGTCAACCACAACGCATGCAGCCGCTGGTAGTAGTTTCCGTTGCTGTCCTTGCTCATCGCCGCGAGATACAGGAAGCCTTTGCCTACATCCACGACGGGCGTCGCCGTGATGCCGATCACCGGTGTTACCTGGTTGCAGTTCCGCGCATCCGAGGGCGTTTCGTTCTTGCCCAGCACCGAAACCTGCCACAGGATCGCTCCCGTGTCCGCGTCAAAGGCATATACGCTGTCATTCTCGGTCGCCGCGTAGATCACGTTGTGCGTGCCTTTGCCCGGGATCGACACCGCCGAAACATACAGCGGCTGCGCATCAACCTTGCCGTCAACCGGAACCTGGAACAGCTCGCCGAACGTGGAGCTTTTCACATTTGCCGGCGTCAGGATGCCTTCCAGCAGGTTCTGCCCCGTGCGCAGGTTGTCATTGTGCCAGGTCACGACGTTTGTCTGGGCTAGAAGCACGGCGGGCGCGGTAAGTCCCAGGCTACCCAGTAGAAAAGCAATGCGGCTCTTCGAATGCATCAGCACTCCTCCCGATTGGAACGCGATCGCGAACACAAACGCCGGCTTTCTACAAAAAACCAGCGGTGGCTCCACTTTCTTGTATGCGTTTACCGATAGGGTGTGCAGCCGCTGCCGCCGTTTTCGCGGTACCAAGGTAACAACGGCGGACAAAAAAGAGTGAGCGCCGGTGAAATCGCGCCGAGTCGCCGTTCTGGAAGGAGTCAGGAAAGAACCACCGCGCCGGCCAGACACATCCGCCGCGGACCACCCTAGCGCGAAGCTACGGGCACCAGCAGGTTGGGAGTAAAGCGGCACACCGTCTGCGAGGTCGTCGGCACACGCGTCCACTGGCTACCATCTGAGAAAAGTATCCGATCCAGTTGGAGATACTCGACGGGGTTGCGGTTCGCGACCGTCTGCACCAGCAACACGTCCTTGCCCCCCTCAATTGCATGCAGGAGATGGATCGGGATACGCTCGCCGTCACCCGTCGCACCGCTCATACCGGGCTCGAGCCGCAGCATCCTCTGCTCGCCGGAAAACATCTGCAGCGTTCCATCGATTGCCGTTATGTTCTTGAGGCTGGTGTTCTGCACCGTAAACTCCAGCTCCTGCCCTCGCTCCCGTGGAAAGCTGGAGTCAGCCGCTGCGCCTGGTCGCTGCGGCGCACATCCAGGCTCACTGGGCACCCTTCTGGCACTGGACTCACCTGCTGCAGTGCAGTCGGTACCTCGCCCGGAGCTGCACCCGCAACCGCAGTCAGGGAAAAGAAGAAAGCGGAGAAAACAGCAGACGGAAGCAGCGGAAAGCGCATGGCGTGCTCCTTCATGAAAGGGAATGCGAGCGTTGAACTTCGTCCATTCGACGCCTCCAGCCTAGCACCGTGCCGCGGCTCGGGAGAAGCTTTCACCCCTCCCCATGCGGTGAGACGTTGACTTACCCCTCGAGCGCATGTCTCATGCCACCAACGCGGGCAGTGAGTCGCATGCCCGTCCAGAAAGGGTCTGCATGCGATGGAGATACCTGCTTCACGCAGGGGTTCTGCTCCCCCTGCTCTGCGCTCCACATCCTGAGGCCGCCGCTCAGACTGCGCACGCTACCGAACCTACCGCATCCCTGCCCGACCCCGAAATCGACGCAGCCTGGCAGCACGCCAGCGGCAAATACGATGCGCATCGCGCCGAGCTGCTCCGGCAGCTTGACTCCACCATCGCGAAGGGTCCATTTCGCGCCGACTGGCAGTCACTCTCCGCCTACCAGGTTCCCGACTGGTACAAGGACGCCAAGTTCGGCATCTTCATCCACTGGGGCGTCTACTCTGTCCCGGCCTTCGGCAATGAGTGGTATCCCCGCAACATGTACATCGAGGGCAGCGCCGAAAACAAGCACCAGATCGCCACGTACGGCCCGCTCACCAGCTTCGGCTACAAAGACTTCATTCCCATGTTCCATGCCGAGCACTTCGATCCGCAGGCCTGGGCCGCGCTTTTCAAAGCCTCTGGCGCCCGCTACGTCGTGCCTGTCTTCGAGCACCACGACGGCTTTGCCATGTACGCAAGCGACCTATCCGACTGGACCGCCGCGAAGATGGGTCCGCACCGCGACCTGGTCGGCGACCTCGCCACCGCTGTCCGCGCGCAGGGCCTGCGTCTCGGCGCGTCCTCGCATCGCGTCGAGCACAACTGGTTCCTTGAAGCCGGCCGCCGCGAGCCATCCGACCTGAACGACCCCGCCTACGCCGCCTTCTACGGCCCCGCGCACGAGCGCCGCGATGACGCGCACGACACGACCCTGCTCGACGACTGGACCTATGTCAGCCCCGAGTACGCCAGCGACTGGCTCGCCCGCGACACCGAAGTCGTCGAGAAGTACCACCCTGACATTCTCTATTTCGACTGGTGGATCGGCCAGCCCTCCGTCCGCCCCTACCTCGCCCGCTTCGCCGCCTTCTACTACGACCAGGCAGCGGCCCGCGGCGGCCCTGCCCCCGTTATCAACTACAAGAACGAAGCCATGGAAACCGGCTCCGCAGTGCTCGATATCGAGCGCGGCCAGCTCTCTGCTATCCGCCCGCTGTACTGGCAAACCGACACCTCCGTCAGCAACAAGAGCTGGGGCTACATCGAGAACGACACCTTCAAGTCGCCCGACTTTGTCATCCACCAGCTTGCCGACATCGTCAGCAAAAACGGCAACCTCCTGCTCAACATCGGCCCGCGCTCCGACGGAACCATCCCCGATCCGGTCCAGCAGGTTCTGCGCGATGTCGGCGCATGGCTCAACCGCAACGGCGAAGCGATCTACGCGACCCGCCCCTGGCGCGTCTTCGGCGAAGGCCCTACTGAGGTCAAGGCCGGCGCCTTCCATGACACCGATACGGAGCCTTACACCGCGCAGGATTTCCGCTTCACCACCAAAGCCGGCTCACTCTACGCGATTGAAATGGCGCTGCCCGCTCCGGGCTCTGAGGTCGTCATCCGGTCGCTCGCGAGCGGCCTCGTCGGCTCCGAGAAGGTCCGCTCTGTCGCGCTCCTCGGCTCCACTGCCCGTCTCACCTTCACGCAACAGTCCGACGGCCTGCACCTCAAAGGCGTGCCCGCGGACCCGGCAAGTAAGTACGCCCTCGCTTTCCGCATCCGCTTCGAGTAGTCCGCTGTACCATGGCAGTCGAGCTATGAACCGTAGGAACTTCCTTGCCACCACCCTCGCGACCGCAGCCGTCGGCATGGCTCCTGCACACGCCTCCGCGCCTGTTCCGCCGGCACCCGATCATCAGGGCATAACCTTCCCGCCCGGCTTTCTCTGGGGAACTGCCACTGCCGCGTATCAGATCGAGGGCGCGTGGAACGAGGATGGCAAAGGCGAGTCCATCTGGGACCGCTTCTCGCACATGCCCGGCAAAATACGCGGCGCAGCTACCGGAGACGTCAGCTGCGACGACTACCACCGCTTCCGGGAAGATATCGCGATTGTCAGGCAGCTCAACTGCAAGAGCTATCGTTTTTCTATTTCCTGGCCGCGCATTCAGCCCAGTGGAACCGGCCAGCCTAACCAGAAAGGTCTCGATCACTACTCCCGTTTGCTTGACGTGCTGCTGGAGTCCGGCATCCGCCCCTTCTGCACCATGTATCACTGGGATCTCCCGCAGGCTTTGGAAGACAAGGGTGGCTGGCCAAACCGCGACCTGTCGGAGTACTACGCCGACTATGCCGGCATTCTCGGGAAGCATCTCGGTGATCGCATCACAGTCTGGGCCCCCTTTAACATGCCCTGGACCTTTGCCTATCTCGGCTACGGCGTCGGCTCGTTCCCTCCGGGTAAGTCAGATTACTCACTTTTTCTCAAAGCGGCTCACACCATCAGCCTTGCTCAGTCCCAGGCGTTGCGCGCGTTGAAAGCAGCCTCCTCCCGGGCAACCGTCGGCAGCGCCTATGGCATGGCGCCCGCTTATCCCAAAACGAACAGCGAGGCCGACGTCGCGGCCACCGCGCGCTACCACGCGATGAACAACGTCTTCTTTCTCCATGCCGCCATGACCGGCGAGTACCCGAAGGCTTTTGTCGGACCAGTTCCATACAAGGAAATGGGCTACCAGTCAGGCGACGAAAAGATCATGAAGGCACCGCTCGACTGGGTCGGCTTCCACTACTACACGCGCCGCGTCGTCTCGGCAGTCAACGCCGGCGCACGCGCGGGTGGCGCACAGTTCGGCACCGAAACTGAGCTCGACGGCGGCGGCGCAGGCAGCCGCGATAACTACACCCAGTTTCACGCTGAAATGCCGACCGAAGGCCCACTTACCGATGCTGGACTGGAGGTTTACCCGCGGGGTATCTATGACCTCGTCACAGCTATCTCCAGGGAGTACAACCATCCCGTCATCGAGATCACCGAAAGCGGCTGCAGCTATCTCGACGCGCCCTACGCCGAAGAAGGCGGCCGTGTTCCCGACCTTCGCCGCATCCAGTTCTTTCGCAGCTATCTCGCGGAACTCGCACGCGCGATCAGCGATGGCGCAAGGGTACGCTCGTACCATGCGTGGACGCTGCTCGACAACTTCGAGTGGGCCGACGGCTTTAGCCAGAGGTACGGCCTTACTTACGTCGACTTCCGCAACCAGAAGCGTACCGTCAAAGACTCAGGCCTCTGGTATGGACGCGTTGCTGCCTCGGGCCGACTCGACATATAGCTTCCGTCTCGCAGGAGGAGCAGCGAGGCGTGTACTCCGACCAACTCACTTTTGTTGCTTACTCGATCGACCTGGAAGGCTTCATCACGACATCGGCAGCTGATGGGCTTTCCATTTCGCACCTCTGGCGCAAGTCCCGGCTCAGAAGAAGCGAATGAAGCAGGCTGCAGAACCCTAGCCCGGCGGCAAGCACAATCTCTGCGGAGCAGCACCGCCGGCGGGGGCCGAATAGCAACCGTAAAGCTTCAATCCTCCCGACTTACAAGCAAGAAGATAGCTATCTCGTCGATACCCCTGAAGCTTCTAACATCCGCTGGATCCTGCAGCGGGGTAACGCCCAGATCCGACTAAGTGCATCGCTCTCTGTGCACGTCAACACTTCGATCTACGCTTCCAGCTGCACTCGCCGCCGCACTGGCCGCGCTAAGCTCGCGCGATCCTTACGTCATCCTGAGCGTAGCGAAGTCGAAGAACCTGCTTTTCCCTTCCCGCACCCACCTTTGCTCCTCCACCCAGCCCGCATTTAGCATGGCTCCCAAATGAAACAGATCACTTTCGGTGTCATCGTCGGCTCGCGCGGCTTCTTCCCCCACCACCTCGCCAAGGAGGGTCGGGAAGACATGATTGCGGTGCTCACTCGGCTCGGCTATCACTCGGTCGTGCTCTCCCCCGAGCAGACGCAGCATGGGGCCGTGCAAACTCCCGACGATGCCCGTCGCTGCGCTGAGCTCTTTAAGCAGCAGGCCGACCACATCGATGGCATCGTCGTTACCCTGCCTAACTTCGGCGAGGAGCGCGCCATTGTCGACGCCGTTCGCCTCTCCGGCCTCAAGGTTCCGGTGCTCGTACAGGCCACGCCCGACCGCGCCGACACCATGAAGATCTCGCACCGTCGCGACTCCTTCTGCGGCAAGATGTCGGCCTGCAACAATCTCATGCAGTACAACATCCCCTACTCGCTCACCGCGAAGCACACCGTCGCTCCGCAGTCGGAAGCCTTCGCGCGGGATCTCGCCCAGTTCGCCGCCACCTGCCGCGTCGCCAACGGCTTCCGCAATCTCCGCATCGGCGCCATTGGCGCCCGCCCGGCTGCCTTCAACACCGTCCGCTACTCCGAGAAGATTCTCGAGCACCACGGCATCTCCGTCGAAACCCTCGATCTCTCCGAGGTCCTCGGTCGCATCCATCGCATGGGCGACAACGACGACGCAGCTCAGGCCAAGCTCGGCGCGATCCAGCAGTACGTGCCCACCTCCGGCATACCGCCCGAGGCGCTCATGAAAATGGCCAAGCTCGGTGCCGTCATCGACGGCTGGATGAAGGAAACCTACTGCACCATCTCCGCCATCCAGTGCTGGACCGCCATGGAGGAGTTCTTCGGCGTCGTTCCCTGCACCGTCATGAGCATGATGAGCGAGAACCTCTTCTCCTCCGCCTGCGAGACCGACGTTGCCGGCGTGCTCTCGATGTACGGGCTCGCCCTCGCCTCCGAAACACCCAGCGCGCTGCTCGACTGGAACAACAACTACGGCGACGACGAGGACAAGGCAGTCTGCTTTCACTGCTCCAACCTTCCGAAGCACTTCTTCGAATCGGTCACCATGGACTTCCAGGCCATCATCGCCGGCACTGTCGGCAAAGAGAACACCTTCGGCACCTGCGTCGGACGCGTCAAGGCCGGCGCCATGACCTATCTCCGCTTCTCGACCGACGACCTCACCGGCGCTATTCGCGGCTATGTCGGCGAGGGCGAGTTCACCTCCGACCCGCTCGAAACCTTTGGTGGCGCCGGCGTCGTCCGCATCCCCCGCATGCAGAAGCTGCTGCGCTACATCTGCGAGCGCGGTTTTGAGCATCACGTCGCCGCCAACTTCTCGGAGGTCGCCGCTCCGGTTCTCGAAGCCGCCACCCGCTATCTCGGCTGGGACATGCACCACCATGCGGCTGAGTAAACCAAGACCTCTGCGCGGGAGGCGGCGGCTGCGTGGCGTGTCTTTTCCTAAAGCCACGCCACCCGCGTCACCCTGAAAAGGTGTGGCAAGTGTCTGGTACGGAGGAGGCGTCATCCTGAGCGACGCAAAAGGCTGCTTCTCGCCTCGACCTCACTCCGCGTCACCGTGAGCAACCCCGAAGCATAGGACCTGCTTTTGCCTCCACCCAATTCCTGGGTCATCCCGAGCGAGCGCAGCAAGTCGAAAGATTTACCTCCTTCCAGAAACGGCGCGAATCGCTCAACAAATTGAATCAAAGTACCCATATTCGTACAGCTGGACAGCAGGCTTGAAATCGGCACCAGGATCGTTGCAAAACGCATGTTTCTTAGTAGTTTGCATCCACTTAAAGTTACTTATCAGTAAACAAAATTACATCTATACGATTCGCCTGACCAGTAAACCGCGCGGCCGGTACAGCAGTGGCACGAAAGACAACACCCGCCACGAAGTGGCCGCCTCCCGCGCAGCGGGCCTTAGTCTTGTCTCTTGAAAGGAAGGACCATGGGAGAGATCACCGTAGCAGGCGCCGACTTCGGCACCCTCAGCGTGCGCGTCACCCTGCTCCACTCTGAGCGCGGCCGTCTTGGGACCGCCTCGGCCGAGTACCCGCTGCACCGCCGCCGCGATGATCCGGACTTCGCTACCCAGTCTCACGCGGACCAAATGGCTGCTCTCGTCCGTGCCATGCGGCAGGTGCTCGAAGCCACCGGTACGCCCGGGGAGGCGATCGCCGCCCTTGCGCTCGACACCACCGGATCGAGTGTCGTCCCGGTCGACGACCGCATGCAGCCGCTCGATGAGTACTATTTATGGTGCGATCACCGCGCCAAGCGCGAGGCCCGGGAGATCACCAGCCTTGCCCATGCGCAGGGCCTCGAAGCGATCAATTGGTGCGGCGGCGTTTACTCCCACGAGTGGGGTTTTGCCAAGCTCCTGCACTGGCTCCGCCACAATCCAGATCGTCGCGAGGAGTTCGCGACCGCCTTTGAACACTGCGACATGGTCGCCGCGACGCTCTGCGGGATCACCGACCCGCGCGAGGTAAAGCGCAGCGTCTGCGCCATGGGTCACAAATGGCTCTGGAACCCACGCTGGGGCGGCCTGCCGCCGCAGTCCTTCTTCGATGCCTTCGACCCGCTGCTGCACGGCATCCGCGACCGCTTTGACGGCGTCTACGCGACCTCCGAGGAGCTTGCCGGCACGCTGTCTGAGAGCTGGGCCACTCAGATGGGGTTACGCGCCGGCCTTCCTATCCCGGTCGGCGCCTTCGACGCTCACTGGGACGCGATCGGCGCGGGCTGCCGCGAGGGCGACGTTGTCAACGTAGTCGGCACCTCCACCTGCATCATCGCCATGGAGCGGAAAACCACGCTCGTACCGGGCGTCTGCGGAGTCGTGCCGGGCAGCGTACATCCCGCGTTCACCGGCGTCGAGGCCGGCCTCTCCGCCACCGGCGACATCTTCGAGGCGATCGCCCGGCGCGCCGGCACCACCGTCCGCGAGCTTGCACGGGACCTCGAACAGTACCACGCCGGGCAAACCGGCCTGCTTCGCCTAAGCTGGGACAACGGTGATCGCACCGTGCTGGTCAACTCCGAGCTCGGCGGCATCACCGTCGGCTGGAACCTCCTCCACACCGCCCAGGACGAGCTCTTTGCCGCGATCGAAGGCACGGCCTTCCACACCCGCATCATCCTCGAACGCATGGCCGAGCATGGGGTGCCTGTTGATCGAGTGATCAACGCCGGCGGCATCCCCCAGCAGAATCCCGCGCTCAACCAGGTCTACGCCGACGTTCTCGGCAAACCCGTCCTCGTGCCCGACGGCGTGCCCACGTCACTCGGCGCCTGCATCTTCGCACTGCTCGCCGCAGGCGCTTATCCATCGATTGAAGCCGCGCAGGACAGGCTTTGCCTTCCCTTTCGCACCTATACACCGCGGCCCGAGGCTCACGCTATCTACAACGAGCTCTTCGCAGCTTACCGCCGGCTCTACTTCGCCCTGGGTACGCCCGACGCCGAGCCTGCGGGCCTGGGCGATATCCTGCCGCTGCTTCGGAGCGTGGCTGCACGAAACATCGCTGCTGGCTCCTAAGCGTCTATTTACTGCGCTTATCCGGAAGCACCACGATGCTCACACCGCTGTAGCCGGAATGCCCGACGCCCGGCGGTGGCGTTGTATTTAGCGCAACGAAGCCGATCTTGCGCGAGTCGATCTGGAAGTGATTTTCCAGATAACGCGTCACCACGATCGCACGCTTGCGTGAGAGCGCCACCTGCTCCGCAGCGTCACCACTGCCGTAGCCTTCCACCACTAGCGGCTTCTCGAGAGCCGCCCCGCCGTTCTGGCCCACTGCATCGTCAATCGCCGTCTTGCCCGCCATGGAGAGCTGCTCCGTCCCGTCCGGCTGCGGTTCGAACAGTTCCGAAGCCGGCAGCCAGAAGCGCTGATTGCCAGCGTTTGCGAAGAGCTTGTCCCGGCGATACGCGTCTGGATCAATGTCGCTCAGCTCGTAATAGCCACGCTTCTTGAAGAAGCCTTTGAAGAAGAATTCATGCTTCAGCGACTCGGTATCATCGGCCAGGTTTGCGGTCGCGTTGTTGACGTTGGTGAGCGAGTCGCGCAGGTTGACGCCGGCGGTCACGCCCTGGCTGTCCGGCGCGGTCGCCTCAGCCAGAGTCTGGTTCACCTGCTTCGAGGTGGCATCCAGCTGCGCTGCCGCGCTCTTTGCGCTGTCAAGCGTCTGGTCGACCTTTTGCGGCAGGTTGCGCGCCTGAAGGTCCGAGATCATCTGATCGGCCTGGCTCGAAGCATGAGCCAGCGAGCCGGTAGCCTGATTCGCACTCGCGACGACCTGCTGCACCTGCCCGGCAAACTGCTGGTTACGCAGGAGCAGTCCAACAGCCCCCCGGCCCTGCTTGATGCCGGTTACTACATCGTTAACATTCCGAACGGTCCCATCGACCGTCCCCAGCGTAGTGTTCAATGACCCGCCCAGCTGCTGAATCGTCCTGTCGACATCACGGATGGTCTTGCCGGCGTCGTTCAGCACGCCTGTGCCCTGCTCGATCACCGCGGAAAGATCAAAGGGTTCCTTGCTCGGCAGCGTGGACAGGTTAGCAGCCTCCGGCGCCCGGGAACTGCCGCCCTTGATTAGCAGGTAGGTATTTCCAACAACACCCTCTGTCTCGATGGAGGCTCGCGAATCTGCGCGAACAAGACCGCGGAGCTTCGAGTCGATCTTCATCTTGATCCGGAAGCGGCCGTCAGGGGAGTTGGGTATGCCGATGTCAGTCACGTCACCGGCTTCGAAGCCAGACACCCGAACCTTCGCGCCCTTCGCGAGTCCGCTCAGATTCTTAAACTCGGTATAAACCTCCATGTGCTTGTCGAAGGCTTTTTGCCCGTTGCCGACCAGGAAGAGGCCGACACTAAAGAGGACGATTCCAGCCAGGACGAAGAGACCGACGATCAGGTTCCGCTTTGCCATAGCTATTGCTCCGAGATCAGTTTGCGTGCTTCTTCGCTGTCGCTATGCTCGACATCTTCAGCCGAGCCGTAACCGACCAGATGACCATCCTCAAGCACGGCAAAGCAGTCGCCGACCCGTCGTGCGCCGTGGACATCATGCGTCACGATGATGAGTGTGGTGTGGCGCTCGTTTTTCTGAGCCAGCAGAAGCTCGTCGATCTCCGAAGCAGTGATGCGATCCAGCCCACTGCTCGGCTCGTCGACCAACAGGACTTTAGGCTCAAGCACCAGCGCACGCGCCAGACCGGCACGTTTGCGCATGCCGCCCGAGAGCTCAACCGTATTTTTGTTCTTGTCGTCCTGAAGGCCGACTTGGCACAGAACCTTGTCGACAGCCTCATTGATCTCGTTCCAGGGGCGGTTCGTAAGCCGATGCATAGGCAAGGCCAGGTTTTCATAGAGCGTCAATGAGTCGAAGAGCGCGGCGTCTTGAAAGAGGTAGCCCATCTTGCGGCGTGTCTCCGAGAGCTGCTGCCCTGAGAGTTGCGAGATGTTTTCGCCTTGGATAAGGATCTTGCCATCGTCGGGCTGGATGAGCCCGATGCAGAGCTTGAGGGTGACGCTCTTGCCCATACCGCTGCGACCCAGGATGCACAGAGCCTGACCCTGCTCCACCTTGAAGGACACGTCGGCAAGCACATGCTTCTCACCGAAGGATTTGGAGACATGGTCGAAGCAGACTGCCGTGTCGGGCGTTTCACTCATATGGCGGTATCCGGGAAGAGAAAGAAGATGCAGCGGATCAGAATGACATCAGCGACGATGATGAGCAGCGAAGAAAGCACGACACTGTTTGTCGCAGCCCGCCCGACGCCGTTGGCGCCTTCATTCGTGTTGTAACCGAAGAAGGAGGAAACCACACCGATGATGTAACCGAAGACAGCGGTCTTGAGCACCGGCGGGATGAAGTTGGCCCATCCGAGCCCGCTGAAGGCGCGTGTGGTGTAAAGGTAAACGGAAATATGCGAGTTGAAGTATTCACTGAAGAAGCCGCCGAGCAATCCTGCGAAATCCATAAAGAGCGCCAGGATTGGCAAGGCAACGATGCAGGCCAGCACACGCGGTATGACCAGAAATTTGAACGAGTCAATCGAGAGTGTCTCAATGGCGTCTATCTGCTCGCTGGCGCGCATGTTGGCGAGCACAGCGCCGATGGATGAGCCGACTCGGCCAGCGACAAGTAGCGCGGCCACGAGTGGACCTATCTCGACAAAGAAAGAGTCGGCCTGCACGGAAGGGATTAACGAAGTAGCCCCGAATGCGACGAGCGTGCTCCGGGTATGAAAGGCCATCACGGTGCCAAGCGAAAGACCGGAAGCCAGGATCAGCAGCAGAGACTGAGCCCCAATCTCTACGAAGGAGCGCATGAACATCTCCACCTCGAAAGGCGGCCGCAGCGCATCCCTCACCACCCGCAATCCGAACAGGCTCATGGCGCCAAAGGTTTGAAGCAGCTTGTTCACCCTTCTTCCTTACCGATCGCCCTCGGATACTGCTCGGCACGACCCCGGCAGCACAGGTTTACGTCACCGGTGAGGATGCCGCAGCTGGTCATGACCGCTCCAGCGTATGCCAAGTGTGCCCGGCTGCCCTGAGCATTTCATCGGCCGCATCCGGACCGGTCGAGCCAGCAGCGTAGTTTGGGAAGGGCTGCTCGGGCGGAGCAGCCCAGGCGTCAATCAGGGGCTGCACCATGCGCCAGCCCTCCTCCACAAACTCGGCGCGTTGAAAGAGCGTGGGATTGCCGCACATGACGTCGTGCAACAAACGTTCGTACCCCTTGCCGTGCTTGCCGAAGGGCCCTTCCGGAAACGAGAAGTCCATCGAGCCACGCTCGACCCTGGAGCGCAGGCCAGGCGCTTTCGTTCCAAAGACAAGCCGGATGCCCGGGTCGGGCTGCAGATTGAAGAAGATTCGGTTCGGTGGTTCATCCTCCTGCATCGACTGCGAGTAGAGCCGTGCCGGTGGCTGGCGGAAAGTCACCACCACCTCGGTCGAGGCACAGGTCAGACGCTTGCCGGTCCTGAGATAGAACGGGACGCCGGACCAGCGCCAGTTATCAATCTCAACATTCATGGCGACATACGTTTCCGTGTTGGAGTCCTTCTTGACGCCTGGCTCATCGCGATAGGCAGGAACGGCCTTGCCGTTGCTTTTGCCCGCACCATACTGACCGCGCACTGTACTGGAAGCGACCTCTTCCGGCTTCCACTTGCGAACGGACTCGAGCAACTCTACCTGCTTGCCTCGCAGGTGCTCCGCGCTGAAGGAGACGGGAGGCTCCATCGCTACCAGCGACAGCATCTCCGCCATGTGATTCGGAACCATGTCCCGTAGGGCACCCGAGCTCTCGTAATAACCGGCCCTGCCCTCCACGCCAACCGTCTCGGCCGCGGTGATCTGCACGTTATCGATAAGTGAACGGTTCCACAAGGGTTCGAAGATTGCGTTCGAAAACCGGAACACCGCCAGGTCCTGCACCGCATCCTTTCCGGCGAAGTGATCGATCCGATAGATCTGTTCTTCCCGAAGACTGCTTTGCAGCTCTGCATTGAGCTTTACTGCGGACGCAAGGTCATGCCCGAAGGGCTTCTCGATGACTAGGCGCCGCCAGCAACCGTCGCCGTTCGCGTCTTCGGCAATCAGGCCGGTACGCGAGAGCTGCGCGGCCATCATCGAGATAAAACCTGGCGCGACGGCAAGGTAGAAAAGCCGGTTGCTGCCTGCCTGCGCTTCTTGTTCGATCCGCTCTGCCCTTTGCTTAACCGCGTCAAAGGAGGCCGGATCGTCGAAGTTGGCCTGCTGGAAGCCTGCCCTCTGCTGGAGCCACTTCACGGTAGATTCATCGGCATCCTGCCCCCAGAACTCTTTCAGCGTCGAGCCGATGTGATCGCGGAACTGGTCGTCGCTCCAGTCCTCTTTCGCGACACCCAGCAGCCGAAAACCTTCAGGAAGGACCTTCAGCGCCACAAGGTTGTACAGCGAAGGCAGCAGCAGACGCTTTGTAAGATCGCCACTCGCACCAAAGATCGTCATCAGCGAAGCCGGTACCTGGCTTACGCCGCTGTTGCTGTTCCCTTCAGCCATTCCGCTCTCCCGTCTTCAAGGCCATCTCCTCACACACACATGCGTAAAGCTGCGGTGTCCAGCACGTGCTTTGAGCCCGTCCCGTTATGCGATGCTGCTGCATCGCGTTCTGGCCCAAAAAAGACGCGAGGCGGCTCTTTCCAGGCTTTCGCGACTCGTTGCTGCGGGGAACGCCCGAGTGCCGCCGAGAGGATCACTGCCAGCTTTGAGTGCAGGCATCCGGAATGCAGGCGGGAGATGCTTAAAGCCGCTTGGCTGTGGAACTTCGGCCCGAGAGACACACGGCTGGCCGAACCTATATAAGAAGTTCGTGTGTGCTCAACCATTTCAGCGGAAAAGGTCGATGCCGCCCTCGGGCGGACCATTCTGTTGACGGTGCGTCGGCTCACGGCGGCCTTGCTCCTCCTTCCTGCAGTCCCGCTGAAAGCCGTCATACGCGGCCCTTCTGACACGCCTATCAACGTCAGCGCCGGCTCCCCTGCACAAGCGCAAGCTGGCGCATATCTTGTATCCGGTTCGGTACTCGACCCCTCAGGGGTTCCCGTAGCCGGGGCTCATATCGAGATCGCATCCGCAGCCGGCACCCGAGTCACGGTCACAACGGCCAGCGACGGCAGCTTCTCGGTCGATCTGCCCGCCCGCGCACTCTACACGATACGCGTCGAAGCCACGGGTTTTGCTCCGCTGACGGCCAGACCACTGAGACCTTCGATCCTGCCTGGAGCATTGCGACGAGTCGAACCACCCTTCCCTACTGTGCACCGGGCTCAGGCCCAAGCGCCCTGCCGGATGATTTCGATTGTGGAACGGTCGAACGCGCTGTCGGCATCCGCATGGTGTCGTATGTCGGAGGATCCCTCTCCTGGCGGTTCAACGCGATCCGGTGAGGAGCATTCGCTTCCTGAGGATGAACAAGCACTGCATCTACTCTTTCAAAGCTCCCGCTGGGAGCGATGCCGGCTAAAGGCGCGAAGGAGTGTTTTTGAAATCCGTGCTGCGAACCTGGGGCCTGGCGGTCTCCTTTCTCTCTCCTGCGATCTTTCCCGCTCTGCCCGCCCGAGCCGACATAGGCGTCGCCCTTGCCGATCCTACCCCGGCGGGAGTCTCCCGCTTTACCCACTCCGGCCACTCGCTCGTGTACCTGTCCGGGGTGTGCCCGGCCTCGCCGGTGCGGGCGCGCCTGTGCGAGCCGGGCGAACAGGGCTCCATCGTGACCATGTACCCCGACTTCTACGAGAAGCAGCCCTACAGCTGGAATATCGTGCCACTCAGCATCTATCTCGACGGTTCCTCGACGCTCGGAGATCGACTGCTTTACGCTTCGCCAACCGTGAAGGAGGCGCTTGAGCAGCATGCCCGTGCGGGCTATCTTCACCCCGTATGCGAGGACGCCTGCCCGGAGCTGCTCCACGCCTACTGGCGTGATCTTGAGGCCGCGACCATCCGGCGGGACGTGTTCATCTACGCCGTTCACAGTACGCGCGAGCAGGACCAAGCCGCCGTGGACTGGCTGAACGGCCATCCCAACGTGAACCAGTACCGGACAATCACCGACAACTGTTCTGACTTCACGCGTCACTTCATCAACAGCATCCTGCCACATGCCGTGCACCGCGATGTGCTAAACGACCTCGCCATGATGAGTCCCAAGGCAGCGGCACATTCCTTTGCCGACTTTGCCAGGAAGCGACCGGAACTCGGGCTATATTCCGTTCACTTCGCCCAGCAGCCGGGCGCCACTCCGCGCGCCGACGTTGCTCGCAGCGGCACCGAGGACGGTTTCCACATGAAGAAGTACCTGGTACCCTTCGCCCTTATCGGGGATCACGAGATCGCGGGGTCGTTCTTCGTCGCCTACTTCCTCACCGGTCGCTTCGGGCTTTGGAAGCAGTACGAGCTGCACCCGGTCACGACTGCCGGGAATGTCAATCAGAACGGGAGCAGGCCCGGCTACGCCGACGGCCCAGTACTGGATACAGATGGAGAGCAGCAGAGGACCGCTGTTCTCGGCGACAAGGCAGCCTGGGAGCAGCTTGCCGAGCAGTTCGCCTCCCTCACCCGCAGGCCGGACGTGCACTCGCTCACAGCGGAGTGGAGCAGCTCCAACAAGCGAAACTCGTGGCCGAAGCGATTGTTTCCGCCGGCCTTTGATACGGGATCGGTCACGGTGGACGAGAAAGGCAGGCCGTGGCTTTCAGTGAAGGAGAGCGAGATGGTGCGCCGCGTGGGCCTGAGCAGCGCCAACGTGCTCGCACCCAGCTCAGACCCTGAGCTTGCGGCCGAGTTGATGCTGGGCCGGGTCGGCTACGCAGTGCAGGCAAAGAATCATTTCCGCGAGTCGATGCCCGAGCTCCTGGAGGACTGGTCGCTGCTCCAGGCAGCGCTCGCCCGGCTCGAGCGAACCGCTGGCCCTCCGTCGACAGTCACTGCCGACATACGCTGAGTGGAGCGACAAAGGTGCGAGACAACCCTGATCCTGAGCACAGGCTGCCAAACAGCGGCAGCAGAACACTCTGCCTCTGCAGCCATCCTTGCGGACCGGAAAATCGCACCTGTGAAGCCTAACTTGTTCCCGCTCAGCATGCTGTTTGCTGCTCTGCCTATCGTTCGGTCGGCACTCCCCCGATGGTATCCAGGTCGCCGCAGCAGACCCGTTCGGTCTGGCGCTTACAGCGACTGGCACAAAGCAGGCGTTCGAGTCCGCGCTGCACACGGGCATTCAGCGCGCGCAGCTCGGCAGTGATGCAGTTCGCTTCAGTACAACCATGCCTACCCTGACTGGTGCGGCAGCCGGGCTCCTGAGCCATGTTGGCGGACTGAACAGTGCCCTCCGATGCACTCCCCGGCGATGCCCCTGGTCGATCCATGTACGGGAAGGCCGCTCGGGAACACTAGCACCTCCACAAGCGCCATATTTGATTACGACCGGACACATATCACGTTCATCTCCTTCGGTACGGACAGCTCGCTTACCATCACTCCCGGCTGGGACAACGTCACCGGCTGGGGCACGATCGACATGGGCGCAATCTCGATACTCTTTGAGTAGCGTCTCTCAGTGGGCAGTCGCAGCTGTCTCCGCGGCTGCTGCATCAATTCATTGTATTCAGCGCTTCGCTGAGCTGAGAGTTCATCACAGATGGTGAGCGTGGCGCGATACTCACCATCCTGTAGCTGAGAGGTAACGCCCTGGACGAGATGTCGACAAAGAGTACGCGGGAAAAAGCGCTCGCTATCAATCTCAGCGCGGGCAGGTACGGCACCTTTGCTGAGATTGGCGCGGGCCAGGAGGTCGCACGTTGGTTCTTTCGCGTTGGGGGAGCGGCCGCGACCATCGCGAAAACGATCTCAGCCTATGACATGGCCGTGAGCGACGCGATTTACGGCCGATCGAAGCGGTACGTCTCCCGCGAGCGCCTGCAGGCGATGCTGGACTATGAGCACGATCTGAACCTCCAGCGGCTGAGCCAGTCGCGCGGCAGCACCACCGCATTCTTCACCTTTGCCGACACTGTTTCGGCTCGCAACTACCAGGGCACCAACGAGTGCCACGGCTGGATGGGCGTCAAGTACCAAGCGCGTCCCGGCGAGGGCGACTCACAGGTCATTATCCACGTGCGCATGCTCGACCGTGAGAATGGCCTGCAGCAGGAGGCGCTCGGCATCATGGGCGTCAATCTCCTGTACGCAGCATGCTTCCTCCATGAGACTCCCGAAATGATGCTGGAGTCCCTGCTGGACGGCCTGAGCACGCAGCGGGTCGAGATTGACATGGCCGTCTTCTCCGGGATGGAGTTCCGCGACGTCGACAACCGCGTGATGAGCCTGAAGCTCGTGCAGCTGGGCCTGAGCGGAGCAGCGATGTTCGGACCCTCCGGAGAGGTGCTGCAGCCTTCGGAGGTTCTGCGCAAAAGGCCCATCCTTGTGGAGCGGGGCAGCTTCCGTCCGGTCACCCGGGTGAACATCGACATGCTGCATAGCGCGCACAGACAGTTTGCCGCTGACCTCGGCGACGATCAGGGTGAGATCGTCGAGCTGATGGAGCTGACGATGCGGAACCTGCTCGCGACCGGGAGTGTGGACCTGGACGACTTCCTGGCTCGCGCCGACCTGCTGGGCGCCTCTGGGAAAACGGTGCTGATTTCGGATTACTTCAACTACTATCGGCTCGCCAACTGGCTTGCCCGGTACACGACCAAGCCGATTGCGGTGACGATGGGGATACCGAGCGTGAAGGAGCTTTTCTCCGAGAGCCTCTACGAGGGCCTTGAGGGCGGCATCCTTGAAGGGTTTGGGCGCCTGTTCATGCGCGATCTGCGCATCTACGTCTATCCCTGGCGTGATCCGGCGACAGGCGTTCTATGGACGGCGGACACGCTGGAACTGGCGCCGGAGCTCCAGAACCTGTATCGACACATCCTGGAGCGCGGCAAGATCAAGCAGCTGAGCGACTACGACGAGGACGCCCTGCATATTTTCTCGCGCGAAGTCCTGGAACGGATCCGGACCGAGGATGAGTCCTGGACCTCGATGGTCCCGGTTGAGATCGCGCAGATGATCAAAGAGCGTGGCTTCTTCGGTTATCGTCAGCTGGAGCGGCGGGCGTAGACCGCCATGGCGTACGTAAGCCAGTTCTCTGAGCTTCACCGCATCTTTGCGTACTCGAGATAACCGCGTTTGAGATGCGCCAGCAGAAGAGCCCAGATGATCTTGTTCGGCCTCCGCTCGCCCCAAATCTTTGTCGTGAAGCTTGTAACCGCCTTCAGCGCTCGCGGACGGATGGCGAGCCCGGTAATCAGCGCGTCTTTCCACGGAGGCGGAGCGGGCGAACGGGTTTCTGGCCAATACTCGTTCATCTGGTGTTCGCTGTAGCCGACCGACTGCATGCGGCGTGCAGCATCCAGAAGGGTCATCGGGTGCACGTGCGTTGCTGTCGCGTCTTTCAGGAAGACCAGCTCCAGCTGATTTACCCTTGCAAGACGGTAAGCGACCTCCATGTCTTCGAACGCGGCCTTCTGGAAGCGCTCGTCGAAGGGGAAGTCGCGGAGAAGTGCCGTCTTGAAAGAAAGATTGCTCGTGTAGAAGTGTTGCCAGGTCGGCGTTGCTCCCGCAAGCAATCTCGCGTAATCGAACTGCACGTTCTCAAGCCACTCCATAAAGGGTGTCAAGCGCTGCAGCTCGGTGTCCCAGCGCGTCAGGCCCAGTCCGACCACCGCTTTCTCGGGCCTTCGCTCGTGTAGCGCGAGGTGCCGCTCGATAAAATCCGATGAGACGAGGATGTCATCGCCGATCAACACGCAAAGCCTGGTCTGTACGCGAGCGATCGCCAGATTCCGTCCACGCGCCGGGCCCGCATTCTCCTGTGTCAGCCACTTCATCTGAAAGCTTGACTGCGCCTGCACTGCCGCAAGTACTTCTTCTGTTCCGTCGGTCGATCCATCGTTCACGACGAGCACTTCAAAGCGTGGATTGTTTTGCGCTGCCAGCCGCTGGAGGCAGATGCGAAGAATCCCGGAGCGATTGTAGGTTGGGATCACGACCGTGATCTCCGGCGTCACAGAGCCTCCGCTTCGAGCGCAGGCTTGGACGCTGTTCCGGCGTTGATCCTGCGGATCGCGAGCAGCATAAGAGCAGTCTGCAAAAGCTCCCCGGCGACCACCGAAGCCAGAGCGCCCCATCCGCCAAATGGCCGTATTAATACAAGGAACAAAGCTACTGTTAGCAGCGCCGACCAGAAGATGGAGCTTCCATATGCTTTCGAGTGACCGGAAGCAATGAGGTAGTGGAGGCCTAGCAGCGTGTTGACGAGCGAAAAGAACGCCCACACTGAGAAAGATGCGAAGAGCTGAACCTGTCCTGCCATCTTGTTGCCGTAGAGAAGATGCAGGATCGGCTTTGCGAAGAGGGCGATGGCGGTGACAAAAAGCAGCGCGCCGCTCAGCAGTGGGATGCAGAGCTTGCGCATAGCGCGGTTACCGGAAGTGAGACCCTGGTGAAACTGTTGGGCTACGTACGGGTAAGCCGCCTGGCTTGCCGGCAGCAGAACGAACACCTCAGCCCTTGCCGTGCGCTCAATGGCTGCGTAGCTGCCGACGGTCGCAAGATCCTTGAAGAAACCCAAGAACAGAACTGAGCTGCCACCAATGAGGTTGCCCATGGACGCGCCCAGAAAGGGGTGGAAGCTGTCCTTGGCCTGCGCCCAGAGTTCTGCGCGTGTCGGCCAAGCGCCCCGGAGCTGCAAAACAGAAACAACAAACCACGTCGTGATGACACCCTGCAGCACTGCTCCGAAGCTCTGGCAAGCAACCGCGATTGTGGTATCTCCTGGCGCGCGAACCAGCAGAAAGATCAGCACAGCGGAGCAAAGCCGGGCCACGACGCTTGCAATCGCGATAAAGCGCATGCGCTCCAGACCCTGCAGCAGCCAGCTGGGGGCGAACACACTCGCCGGCACCTGCAGAAAGGCAATAGCAAGCAAGAGTCGCACATCATGGAACCTGGGCACACCGAACATGAGCAGCAGCAGGATGAAACCTGCTCCCAGCATAAGAAGAAGCTTGACACCGGTAACAGCACCTAGGATCGCGTTCAGCCGGTTCTTCTCTCCGGCATGCATAGCGACCAGCCGTGTCGCGCTTGAGCCGAAACCGAAGTCGGTCAGCAGCATCATCTGGAGAACGACCGCGTTTGCAAGCGCAACCGATCCGAAGTGACTGGCTCCTAAAGTACGAAGGAGGTATGGGACCGTCAGGAAGGAGACAATATAGGTGAGTCCTTGCAGAGCAAAGAGGGAGACGGCGTTATCTGCAATTCGGAGAAAGGTTCGATTGCCGAGTTTTTGCCGGATCGTCTGGATCAGCAAGGGACGGAGTGACCGTGTTTCTTTTCGTGGAGCAGGTAGACGTCGCGCATATCTGCGAGACAAGAGTACCACTAGACCACTGCATGACTGCACACAGGGCTGGCAGCAGGATCTGCAACTGTGCAGGCGGGTAGCATATAAAGCCATTTGAAGCAGCGGCGCGGACTACAGCGAATCGGCCGGTTTTGATAGACGCCCAACATGTTTGTTACTAATACCTAGTGGAGATTCAGAACACAAGGCTCAAAGACGTAAAGCTCATTCGGCCAAAGCGGTTTAGCGATACACGCGGATGGTTCAACGAGGTCTTCAACAGCGCGGCCTTTGAGAAGGAAGGTTTACCTTCGCGTTTCGTGCAGGATAACCAGAGCTTCTCCAAAGAGCGGGTGCTACGCGGCCTCCACTATCAGGTACAGCAGGAGCAGGGAAAGCTCGTGCGGGTCGTCTGCGGGCACATATGGGATGTAGCGGTAGACCTGCGCCGGAATTCAGCACAGTTTGGTCAGTGGGAAGGCTTCCATCTGACCAGTGAAGAAGGATCGATGCTCTGGATTCCGGAGGGTTTTGCGCACGGCTTCCTTGTGATGTCTGGTTCAGCGGAAGTCCTCTATAAAACGACGTCCTTTTATGCTCCAGCCTTTGAGCGCTGCATCCGCTGGAACGATCCGACCCTTGGCATCGCGTGGCCGGTCGACCAGGTGAAAGGACATCCGATCCTCTCGGGGCGAGATGCCGAAGGTAGTCTCTTCCTGGAGGCTGATCTCCCGGCGGTAGAGGAGTTGCAGGAGCTGGTCTCTGCTGGAAGATCTCCCGTCTCTTAGATCTGAGCCGAGAGTACGCTGTGCTGTGCGTAAAGCTCCCGCATTGCCTGCGCCACAGACTGCTGCCACGAGGGCAACTCAAAACTTAGCCGTTCCTTCAAGTGCGTGCAGTTCAGGCGTGAATTGGCCGGCCTGCGTGCCGCTGTCGGGTAGTCGGCAGTGCGGATCGGGCGAAGACGGGCGAAATGGCTTCGTACTTCGAACGCGCGAGCGCACTCCAGGAATGCTTCGGCAAAACGGAACCAGGTCGTCTCGCCAGCACCGCATGCGTGGTACAGGCCGCCGATCCTGCCGGCTGCTGCGGTGAGCGAGAGACCTTCCTTTGCCGCCAAGGTCTCGGTCCGCTGTATGGCATGCTCCGTCAGTTTTGCCAGGTCGGCTGCCAGCGTTGGCGCGCCAATCTGGTCGTCGACGATGGCCAGCTCTTCCCGTTCGCGAGCCAGCTTCAGGATCGTCAGGAGGAAGTTCCGACCGCGTGTGCTGTATACCCAGCTCGTGCGAAAAGTGAAGTAGGCGTGAGATTTTGCAGCCAGAGCCTGTTCGCCGGCCAGCTTACTTTGACCGTAAACGCCAAGCGGGTTTGTGGGGTCGGACTCTCGACGCCACCCGGATGCGACGCCATCAAAAACGTAGTCCGTTGAAAAGTGTACGACGGGCGCGCCGCACAGGCGTGCTTCTTCCGCTAGAACACGGACCGCGTCTGCGTTGATGCCGAAGGCGACCTGCGGCTCAGCCTCTGCCCGATCCACCGCGGTGTATGCAGCTGCGTTCAGGATCCATCGCGGTCGCACGCTGCGGACATAGCGGCGTAGTGCGTCGAACTCCAGCAGATTGACCTCTGAGCTGCGGGGAGCGATTACATCCCACTTCCGGCTCAGGAGATGGAACAGTTCCGACCCAACCTGCCCGTTTCTACCCAGCAGCAACAGACTCTGGGCCGGCTTACGAGATACTTCCATTCGAACTGTGCTCCCTTAGTAGTTTTCTGAGGTAGGCAGCATAGCTGCTCTTGCCAATGCGCACTGAAATGGCTTCGAGCTGTTCCTGAGAGATCCAGTTTTGCCGAAAGGCGATCTCTTCCGGGCAGGCGATCTTGAGTCCCTGCCGATGCTCAATCGTATGAATGAAGTTTGCAGCTTCCAGCAGGGAGTCGTGTGTGCCCGTGTCGAACCATGCAAAGCCACGGCTGAGACATTGCACGCTCAGCGTGCCCCGCTCCATGTACACGCGGTTCACGTCTGTAATCTCAAGCTCGCCACGGTTGGAGGGCTGGATCGAAGCGGCGATCTCCGTCACATCCTTGTCGTAGAAGTAAATGCCTGTCACTGCGAAGTTCGACCGTGGAGTTGCTGGCTTCTCCTCAAGCGAGAGCGCCTGGCCGGCATCGTTGAACTCGACCACACCGTAGCGATGCGGATCACTTACCTGGTACGCGAAGATCGAAGCACCGTTCTCACGGCTCATAGCGCGAGCCAGCAACTTCGGGAAATCATGCCCGAAGAAGATGTTGTCGCCCAGCACCAGGCAGCAACCTTCCCCATGCAGGAAGTCGCGACCGATGAGGAAGGCCTGTGCGATCCCTTCCGGCTTCGGTTGTACCGCATAAGAAAGCCGCAAGCCCCACTGTGTTCCGTCGCCCAGGAGCTGGCGAAAACGCGACTCGTCCCCTGAGGTCGTGATGATGAGGATATCCCGGATCCCGGCCAGCATGAGCGCGGAAAGGGGGTAGTAGACCATGGGTTTGTCATACACCGGCAGCAGCTGCTTGGAGAGAGCATGCGTGACTGGGTAAAGACGTGTGCCAGAACCGCCCGCCAGGATGATGCCCCTCACAGGGCACCTGCAACAACGGCGTCAGCGCGCTCTGTGTAGTTCCTGGCCAGCCAGTTTCTGTACGAGCCGCTCGTGACGCTGTCGGTCCACGCAGTGTTCTGGAGGTACCACTCCACCGTCCTCCGAAGCCCCGTCTCGAAGCTCTCTGACGGTGCCCACCCCAGCTCGCGGGAGATCTTACCGGCGTTGATCGCGTAGCGCCGATCATGGCCGGGGCGATCCTGCACCATGCGGATGAGCTGCTCATGCGGGCGATGCGGCGAGTCGGGCAAAAGCTCATCCAGGATCGTGCACACGGCGCGGACCACCTCAAGATTGGTGCGCTGGTTGGAGCCGCCGATGGTGTACGTCTCTCCGCAGCATCCGTCTGCCAACACCTTGCGAATCGCGGCGCAATGGTCGCCGACGTAGAGCCAGTCACGCACCTGCCGGCCGTCGCCATACACAGGCAACGGCTTGCCCTGGACGGCCTGGTGAATCATCAGCGGAATCAGCTTCTCTGGAAACTGAAATGGTCCGTAGTTGTTGGAGCAGTTGGTCAGGAGAGTCGGAAGCCCATAGGTGTGGTGCCAGGCACGCACCAGGTGGTCGCTCGCCGCCTTCGAGGCGGCATACGGGCTGTTTGGTGCGTAGGCCGTGGTCTCCTCAAAGGCTGGCGCATCCGGGCTCAGGCTGCCGAATACCTCATCGGTTGAAACGTGCAGGAAGCGGAAACGCGATCGCTCTTCGCCGCGCATGGCTGCGTAGTGCAACCGGGAAGCTTCCAACAGCTCAAATGTGCCCTGGATGTTGGTTGTCAAGAAAGCACCTGGATCCAGGATCGATCGATCCACATGGCTTTCCGCCGCGAAGTGCACGACAGCCGTGAATCGATACCGGTCAAACAGCTCCTGCAATAAAGCGCGGTCGCAGATGTCGCCATGAACAAACGTATATCGCGCGTCGTCCTCAACCGAGGCGAGCGTCTCTGGATTGCCCGCGTATGTGAGTTTGTCCAGATTCACTATGTTCATGAGCGCCGTACTCTGCTCGCGCATGGAGCTGAGGATGAAGTTGCCGCCGATAAAGCCTGCACCGCCCGTGACAAGAATCGTTTCCGACATGAGACAAAACCTTCCGCTTATGAAGACGCTATGCGCTTGTGCTTTGCTTGCGCAATCGAGGCACAGCCTCGGAGCTTTCCGCTCAGCGATCCAGCTCTAGCTTTGGGAACCACGTCAGTTGCACTGCAACAGAGGTGTTGACGTGATTCTGTGGTGTTTGTTGCTCTGACAGATCAAAGATTGGTGCTCTCCACGCCTCTCGTTGCACACTGGCGCGGAGCTCGACGTCCGGCTGCAGACGCTTGACGATCGAGAAACGATAGCTGTTCTGCGTCGTGCCGTACTGGATGAAGTCCTTGGCTGCTTTCACTTGTTTGTAGGTAAACTCCACCTGCTCCTGCGGTGAGAGGTGGTAGGTGAGCCAGCCCTGGCCGCCCTTGTCCTCGCGGCCGATGGGGTCGCCCATGAGCAGGCCCTTAATCGTGTAGCCCTGCAACTGTATACCTTCCTGATACAGGAACATCCCGGCGTGACTTCGGCTGGTCGGAGGATCGGTGCTCGCCGCTTCCACACGAAAATCTAGCCTTTGTACGCCTGGCACTCTCGCCAGGTAAATCCCGGGTCGAATGCCGGCCCGGCGCGGTGCGCTTACCGGACTGGTGTCGTCATGCACCAGCGAATCGGTGTAGAGGGTAGCCCAGTGGCTCAGCAACGGCAGCCGGTAGGAGAAGTCGAAGGTCCCAAACCGTGCTCCCGGGTCCTGGTTTGAGAACTTCTCCGGGATGGTTACGTTCTGGATACTCGTAAAACTCCGATAGAACGTGCCGAAGGTGATGGGAACGTGACCGCGTCCACCCCAGATCACCGTCCGCTCGAAGCCGAACTCCAGGTCCCGCGTCGGCTTGAAGCTGATCTTCTCGACGTGCGCCCACGGATCATTGGGATCCGTGTGGCCCTTGAGGCTGCCGACATAGAACAGGTAGCGCACCGGGCCGATCAGGCGGGAAAGAAGTGGGATCGAAAGAGGCTCAACCCGGTCGATCTGAAAAGCATAGGGAGCCTCGGAGTTGTTGCCAAAAGCGAAACTACCGCCAAGCGCCGGCCCTAGCCAGTGGTCGATCTTGCCGAAGGAGAACTGGTGTCCACCGAGATTGTAGGTGGCGTAGGCGTCGAGGAGGCGGAAGACGTCCGTCTGGCCAACCGGCCCGAGCGGGATAGTCGCTTGATTCGGATTAGTGGCGTAGGGAACTTCATCCAGCGTCGCGAGCTCGTTTGCCAGCGTCTGATTGTAGCCTGTGGCGCTTGGGGCGTGCTGGTACTCGCCGCGTACGTACAGAGAGGCGCGCCCGATGGAACCTGCGCCGCTGAAACCGGTGATCGCGTTGAAGCCACGCTCATACGGACGCCCGTAATCGTTTACGATGCTCTGCCCGAGATGAAAACTGTCACGCAGAGGCAGCCCGGCGATTTCCTCTACCCGGCTGTAGGCGCTTTCTGCCTGGACTGCCGGCCTGGACGGCAGCTCGTCTTCTGGCCAGCTCTGGGGGAAGGTCGCTTCCAGCGCATTCTGCAGCTCGATTGCTTCTTCAAACCCGGAGGCAGCAACACGCTCTTCCGAGGCTTCCAGCATATGGCTTATGCTCAGCCGCGTGTACGGCTTCATGCCGAGGTAGGCGGTGTCCACAAAGCCCAGTGCATGCAGGCGGTCGATGGCGCCGTACACCCAGCTATCGAGCGGCACATAGCTGGTAAGTGGCAGCGAAGACGGCTCGATGGCGTGGCCTCCGATTACCGAGGGAGCGACCTGCGCCCGCGCATGCGCAAGGGAGCCGGCCAGCAACAGAAAGGCGATGATGTTACGCCGTTTCGCGTCCGCCCTGTCGTCTCCTGCAGGATGCACACTGGGGTGTATGAGAGCCCTGCGCGCGCTGCTCAGCACGGGGCCTCATACCAGAGCGGGCGCATAACAAAGGACCGACGATAAGAGAGGTCGACCGCCGTGCTGAGGAGAGAAGATGGGTGTGTATCTGACAACGTACGGTCAGTCGCCCCGACAATGTTTCTACAAACCCTGTTCAGACCGGGAACCTCATGCAGTGATCGAGCTGAGCGGACAGTGCGCCTACTCTCAGCTGTCGTTCCGGGCTGGTTGCTCCCGGCTGAGGCGCTTGATTCTTGCTAGTATAGCGATGGCATTTGGGACCTTCTCCGAGCCATGCAGCAGATGAGCAAGGCAGCCCTGCACTCGTGCTCTGCGTACTCTACATGGTTTGTCGGCCCCGTGGCTTGGCGAAACGTTGCGGAGGAAGGCTCGCTTCAGATGCCGGAGAGGGTTCTCTGGATCGGTACTGTCGCTGCCCTTCCGCGAGAATCTAGCTGCGGAGGATCGCTCCGGTCCAGAGGCGCCTTGTCTCTGGCGACCCGCCGGGCTTTAAGGATGGATGATGAACGAGACACTCACGCAGCCTGAGGCCATGCGAGCCCCGGCTATGGGCCCCGATGATCTTTGGCCGGCAGGTGAACAGCGCGGCGGGGCGATCTCCTTCCCTGTCTTCCTGGCTATCCTGCAGCAGGGCAGGCGCACCATAGCTGTTTGGGCTTTCGGCGCCGTGCTGCTTGCCGGCGCCTTTGCGTTCCTGTTGCCGAACACGTTCACGGCGACAGCCTCCTTTGTCCCTCCTGGCGCAAATACCTCAGGCTCCAGTGCAGCCGCCCTCATGGGGCAGCTTTCCGCGCTTGGCGGCAGCAGCCTGCTGGGCGGCAAGAGCCAGGGTGACCTTTACGTGGGCATACTCAAGAGCCGCACCATCGCTCACGCCCTCGTGCAGCAATTCCACCTGATCGATGTTTACAAGCAGAAGAAGGAGAGCCGGGCTGAGAAAGTGCTCGCCTCGCACAGCCTGTTCACGCAGGGGACCAAGGATCAGATCGTAACGATTAGCGTGACAGACAAGAGTCCCGAGCGCGCCCGCGATCTGGCGAATGGCTATCTGCAGGCTCTGCAGGCGACCGCCGCCAATCTCGCTTTGACCGAGAGCTCGCAGCGGCGGCTCTTCTATGAGCAGCGGCTCGCTAAGGAAAAGGATGCGCTTGCCGACGCTGAGGTCGCGTTGAAGCAGGTGCAGGAGAAAACCGGGCTGATAGCTCCCGCGGGCCAGACCGGCTCAGAGATCGCGACCCTGGCGCAGCTCGAAGCTCAGATCACTGATCGACAGACGCGCCTCGCTGCCCTGCTTCAGGAAGAAACAGACCAGAACCCGGACGTCGTGCAGATGCGGTCGGAGATCGGGAGCCTCCAGGGCGAGGTGGATCGCCTGCAGAGTGGGCAGCAGAAGGGCCGTTTCGGCCAGTTCTCCACAGCGCAGGTACCTGGCTTCGAGCTCGAGTACATTCGCAAGGCACGCGACGTGAAATACCACGAAGCGCTGTTCGACATCATCGCCAAGCAGTACGAGGCAGCTCGCCTCGACGAAGCAAAGGACTCGCCCTTGCAGGTTCTGGACCGCGCCACAGTGCCCGACCTCAAGTCAGGTCCCCACCGTTCCATCATCCTGGCCCTTGGCATGATGATGGGTTTGCTCGGGGGTGCGGTCTGGGTGCTCTTCAAGGCTTTTAAGACTCCGGCTGCACACCCTGCGCTCCGGTAAGGGAAAGAGCGGCACGCTCTCGGTTGACGGACAAACTGTCCAGCCCCAGCAAGCGCCACGCTATCCTTCCCATGCGCACAGCTGATGAGCGACAGGCAAACGGACGCACTCTCACTGGGCGGCGAATCGCTGTTTCTCCCTGGGCTCCGACCCGCTCAGGCCCCCTGGCGGTTCGTTGCCATGTGCGGAGCGGCCTCTACCCGAGACAGGTGGAGAGACTCCGGCTGCTGCTCGCGGGGCGGCCATACCGGCTTCTCGGCTGTTGCGGCGGAGAGCGGTCCGGCAAGCTCTCGAGATCTCATTGGCGACTCACTCAGCGGCCCTCCCTGGGACTCAGCCGCCCAGAATGCCCGGTTCATGCTCAGGGAGCGCCGAATGTTGACGTTCATTAGGCTCTCGCGCCGACCGAGATGGTAGGAAGTCAGTTTGGTCAGGGTCCGTAGCAGGGCTTCCACTACCTGCAACGGGCTATCCCGTAGAAGAAAGCGCAGCTCAGAGAGCACGAAACGTCTTCCCTCGCCGGCTGTCGTGCCAAACACCTCTAAAAGAAACGGGTTTCGCGCATGCGTGACACCCAGGTCAAAGTACCGGCGGGATTCATCAAGGATGCTGAGCGCGTGCGAGTGGTACGCCTGAGCATCGGCAACGTAGGCGGAGCACCAGCCCGCCATGTGCATCCGGCCGATCGCAATCGTTTCTTCACTGCAGATGGCAGGCGAAGGAAAGCCGCCGACTTCAAGAAGCGCCGCGCGTCGATAGCCACAAAACGAGTTCGAGGCAAAGATGGATTTGAAGCCCATCGTCTCGCGGTCCTGAAAGCATCGGACCTTTGAAGTAGCCGGGTAGTTGAACATCCGCGCGTGCGCCTCGACACTGCTCGCTCCCTGGCGCGGGAGCTGACGTCCATAGGCCGCGGCTACCTTCGGATCATGAAACGCGGCCAGCAGATTTGCGATGGCATCTTCGCTGGCCAGTATCGCGTCCTGGGTTAGAAAGATCAGGAAATCTGCGTCGTTCTCCTGATGGACCGCCAGCTGACGCGTCCCGCCGTGATCGAACTCCTTGCGCTGAATCGGCATCACCCGGAAGCCCGCGCTGACCGCTTTGCCTACTGTGTCATCAGTAGAAGCCGAGTCGAGTACCAGTACGCGGTTCGGGTGGATCTGGCATCTGCGGAGGTTCAGCAGCAGGGCGGCGGTAAAGGAATCCCACGCTGACCCCGGATTCAGGGTGGGCACAACGATGGAGGTACGCATATCTCGGGTCCTTTCCGGCCAGAATCACCAACTTAATCCTTTTTCTTCTGGCAAGTCGAGGGGAAGATCTCTTTCCTTTGGGGGATCGCCTTGCGTATCACTTCCGCGCCCCGCAGTCATGCATTACTGTAAGCACTGCGGAGACTGGCCCTCAAGCACGGTGAACCAGCTCCGCTACGACCTCATCACCCATGACAAAACTGCTCCGCCCCATGCTCCTGGCTGCTCTACTCGCGCCTTTACTCATGAATGTCACGGCTTCGTCCGCTCAGACGACTGATCCGGATTACTCCTACTCTCCGTATGGAACGCAGTCCAACTCCGGTCAGCAGCCCGATGGGAACCAGAGTAACCAATCGTCACCTTCGAGTTACGGGTACCCTGGTTACGGACAGGGGCAGCAAAGCGGTGGCATGGATCCTGGCGTCAACCGGTCCAATCTCCCGAATACTGCCACGACGACGAATCAAAGAAACACAAACTCGCAGCAGACGATCGACAACGCGGGCCTCGAAGCACAGCGAAATGGGTACACGCTGCCGCGACTGCCCCCCAGCCCTCCAACGAGCTTCCAGCTCCTTGTCGAACGAACGCTGGGCCAAAGGCTTGCGCTCTTTGGACAGGATCTGTTTACCGATCCCCGCACGTTTGCTTCCCTGCCCGATGCGCCGCCCACCACGGACTACATTGTCTCGACGGGCGACCAGGTTCTGCTGCGCATGTGGGGACCGGTCACCCTCAATGAGGCACTCACCGTCGATCGCGCCGGCAATATTTTTGTGCCGCAGGTCGGGGCTATTCACGTCGCTGGTCTATCGTATGCGTCACTCACTGATCATGTTCGGAGCGAGGTAAGCCGGGTTTTTCGAAACTTCAATCTTTCGGTTGACCTGGGCCGGCTTCATTCCATTCAGGTGTTCGTGACCGGTCAGGCGAGGCGCCCAGGCACCTACACGGTCAGTTCACTCAGCACCCTCGTCAACGCGCTCTTCGCCTCGGGCGGTCCGGCGCCATCCGGCTCCATGCGGCACATCGAACTGCGCCGTGATGGCCAGGTCGTTACGACTCTGGATCTCTACGATCTGCTCCTCCACGGAGACAACTCCAGGGACGCTCGCCTGCTGCCGGGAGACGTCATTGCGATCGCGCCGGTAGGTCCGGAGGTCGGTGTCTCAGGACAGGTTAAAAAGCCTGCGATTTACGAGTTGAAAGCGGGCGAAAGTCTTGGAACACTGATCGAATTCGCGGGCGGCCCGAACTCGGTGGCTTCCTCCGCTGGCGTTACTCTGCAGCAGATCGCGCAACATGCGTACCGCGAGGCGAGCACGATCCCGCTCACGCCGGAAGGCCTGCGCACCCCCATGACCGATGGCGACCTGATTACGCTTGAGGGCATCTCCAACCGCTTTGAAAACACTGTGACCATCCGTGGCAACCTGGCCAACCCGGGCCGCTTTGCATGGCACGCCGGCATGCGCGTCAGCGACATCATCCCGGATAAAGCTTCCCTGCTTACCAAGAGCTACTGGGACGTTCGCAACGCGGAAGGACGCCAGAGCCCCTTCCTTGAGCCGCTGCCTGTTCCGCGAACAACAACAGGCACAAATGGGACCGCTACGCCCTCAGGCACGCTCAACAACGGGCAGGCAGGCACTCCCGGTCTGGGACCAAACACGGGCACAAATCTGCCGACCAACGACCCCAGGGCACTGGATCGAACCGACTCACAGAACGTGGACAGCAACGGTGCGCTGCTCGCGCCCTACGTTGACGCCAACGGCAATGTCATCTCCGGAGAGCCGGACATGAGCTCCAACACGGGCGAGGGCAATGCCAGCAATGGTAACTACAACTCGTTGGCGCCGTACACACGGAACGGAGCGGCAGCAGGATCCAACACAATAACGACGGGCAATGAGCAGGGCAGTCTCTCCGACCGCGTTTCTACCTCCGCGGCCAAAATCACCCGGGTCACTCTTCCGGCTCCGGAGATTGACTGGGCCTATGCCGTGATCGAGCGCACAGACAGGGAAACACTTCGAGAGAAGCTGCTGCCCTTCGATCTTGGCAGGCTTGTGCTCGACCATGACCAGTCGCAGAACCTTGAGCTCCAGCCGGGCGACGTGGTCACGATCTTCTCGCAGGCGGACTTCAATGTCGCCCAGGAGCAGCTCACCAAGATCGTCCGCATTGAGGGAGAGGTCGCGAATGCAGGCGTGTACAGCGTGCAGCCCGGCGAGACCTTGCAATCGCTGGTGCAACGCGCCGGCGGCTTGACGCCACAGGCCTACCTTTTTGGCGCGCAGTTCACACGCGAATCTACCCGCACCCTCCAGCAACAACGGCTGGAAGAGTACATCGATAAGCTTTCCGTCGACCTAGACCGTTCGACCGCCGATGAAGCACTCTCCGTCGGCGCGACAACCAGCGATACGACGGTACTTACCGTCGAGCAACGGCTTATTACGCAGTTGCGCAGGCAGCGCGCTACCGGGCGGATCATCCTCGACTTCAAGACAGATTCGCAGGGCGTAGCGAGCATCCCGCCGCTCTCGCTCGAGAATGGCGATGTTCTCGTTATTCCCAGCAAACCGGCCATCGTCAACGTCATCGGCTCGGTACCGAACCAGAGCTCGTTTCTTTTCCGGCCTGGCATGAACGTTCGCTACTACTTAAATCTCGCGGGCCGACCCGACCGCGACAGCGACCCTAAACACGCCTTTGTCATCCGGGCAAGTGGCGCGGTACTGAGCCGGGAAGGCAACGGCTTTTGGGGAGATACTTTCGAGGGCCTGAGGCTGGCACCGGGCGATACCCTTGTCATCCCAGCCAAGCTTTTCAAGATCAGCCTGCTACGAACCCTGATCGAGTCGTCGACGGCATTCTCTTCTCTCGCGCTGGTAGCTGCCACGGTCGCTATCAATCACTAGAAGCTGGGGCGTAACCGGGCGAGGCTGGACTGCCTGAGCTGGTTCCTCCCTTAACCCGCCATGGCCAGTCGCATCCCACCTCTCAGCACGACCGGAGGAGTGAAGATGAGCAGCAAATCCAATGACGAGTTGTTGAGTGCCGGTGGTTTCCGCCTGGATACAGACATGACTGAGGAAGCAAAAGCGCAGGCAGAGGAGATCGCCCGGCTCGAGGGTCTGAAGAATCCAACCGCTGATGAGGAAGAACGCCTCCGCTTCCTCAAGGGTGAGTGATCTCCGAACACGATCGAGTTCCTGCCTGCTTCTACGCCGGAGCCTTGCGACCCTGTTTCCCAACGCTGGACAACCCTGCTGAAAGCAAGTATTTATTTGCTTGGAAAAATTAAGCACCGGTCCCGACTTCAAGCGGAGTCACCGCGGGTGCGCCGCCGATCTTAAAGCGAAAAGGCGGCACACCTGCTGCGGCAAGGCTGAACAGAGCGCGGGAGAAGGACGTCCGGATGTTTCTAGGCATCGATTGCGGGACGCAGGGCACCAAGGCGCTCTTTGTGGATGAACACGGCGCGGCTCGGGGCCGTGGATACAGCCGGCATCAACTGATTGAGCGGGCAACTGGAGCGAGAGAGCAGGATCCTGCCTGGTGGGTGAGGGCGATGATCGAAGCCGTGCGGCAAGCGCTGGGCATGGCCGGACAGCAAGGGGCTGCGGGTGTCGTCGCAATGGGCGTGAGCGGACAGCAGCACGGCCTGGTGGTGCTGGACGAGAACAAGGAAGTCATCCGGCCGGCAAAGCTCTGGAACGATACGGAGACAGCGCCGCAGAACACGGAGCTCATCGAGCGCTTCGGCGGGCGCGAGGCGTTCTTTCAGCGTTTCGGTATTGTTCCACTCACCGGCTATACAGTTTCCAAGCTGCTGTGGCTGGCCGAGCAGGAACCTGACCAGTTCACGCGCATCCGCCACATCCTGCTGCCGCATGAGTACCTGAACTTCTGGCTGACTGGGGAGATCCGGGCCGAGTATGGCGACGCCTCGGGAACAGCGTTTTTCGACGTTCGCTCGCGAAGCTGGGCGCAGGAGATCCTGGCCGCGATCGACCATGGCTCGGGCCAGCTATCGGCGGCGCTGCCTCCGCTGATTGGTTCAGAGCAGTTCGTAGGGCGCATCCGTGCGGACCGCGCAGCTGAGCTCGGGCTCTCATCGGGTTGCATGGTCGCGGCCGGCGGAGGAGACAACATGATGGGCGCCATCGGCACGGGCAATGTGCGCGAAGGCGTAGTTACGCTGAGTCTCGGCACCTCGGCAACGGTGTACTCCTTTAGCGAGCAACCAGCGCACGACCCAACCGGCAACGTAGCTCCCTTCTGTTCGTCCTCTGGCGGGTGGCTGCCATTGGTATGCACGATGAATGCGACGAACGTAGTCACAGGCACGGTACAGCTCTTCGGTAGGTCGGTGACCGACATTGAAGCCGCCCTGAACAGCACAGCACCGGGAGCCGACAGCCTCATTCTTCTTCCCTTCCTCAACGGAGAGCGCACACCCGATCTGCCCGAGGCGCGAGGCTCGCTGCACGGGATCTCCTCCACCAATTTCACGCCTGCCCACATGATCCGTGCCGCCATCGAGGGAGTAAGCTTTGGCATCCTGAACGGGCTCGACCTAGTGCTCGAAGGGAAGGTCGCCGAAACCATCCGCGTGATCGGCGGAGGAGCGCGTTCGCTCGCATGGCGGCAGCTGCTGGCTGACGCGACTGGCGCTGTCATCGATGTGCCCGTTGAAGAAGAATCCGGCTGCCTCGGTGCGGCGATCCAGGCGATGGTGGCCTACCGAGCGACAACTGGCAGGCCGCGCGGCTTCGCTGATGTTGCGGACGAAATCGTGAAGGTCGATCCGACAGCGACCTGCTCTCCACGTCAGGAGTTTTACAAGGCGTACCAGGCTGCCCGCGCCCGCTACAACGAGAAGCTGGCTGCACAGTACCCCCGTGCGGCTGGCGTAAAACCCCTCTCGCCGGTTCCCGTCCCTGCCTGATGTACACTCTCGCGGAGTATTCTTTCGGGGCGTAAACAAATCCCAAGAGCCATGCACGGTTTCGAAGCCGGACTGGCGTCCTCGGTCCGCTGACTAGGCAATGCAGGAGGCTTCATTGATGCCGGATATTCTTTTTAGCGATCTGCCAACCGTTGTGTACGAGGGACCGGAAGGCGAGAATGCTCTCGCGTACCAGTTCTATCAGCCCGAAAAAATAGTAATGGGCAAACCGCTCCGGGACCATCTCAGGTTTGCTGTCGCCTACTGGCACTCAATGGCGATGACCGGCAGCGATCCATTCGGCGGCCCGACGATCAACCGTCCTTGGATGGCTGCCGGCGACCCACTGACGCAGGCGAAGGCCAAGGCAGACGCGGCCTTTGAGCTCTTCCGCGTGCTTGATGTGCCATTCTTCTGCTTCCACGACGCCGACATCGCACCCCCAGCCGACTCGCTCGCCGAAACACTGAAGAACTTCCACACCATGGCCGATTACCTCGGCGAAAAGATGGCCAAGTTTTCGACAGAACTGCTCTGGGGTACTGCCAATCTGTTCTCGGCGCCGCGCTTTATGGCGGGCGCTTCTACCAACCCCGATCCCGAGGTTTTCGCCTGGTGTGCGGCTACGGTAAAGCACTGCATGGATGTGACAAAGCAGCTCGGCGGCTCGAATTATGTCCTGTGGGGCGGGCGTGAGGGCTACGAGACGCTGCTCAATACAGACATGAGGCACGAGCTCGAGCAGATGGGCCGCTTCCTGTCGCTGGTCGTCGAGTACAAACACAAAATTGGCTTTGAGGGCCAGATCCTGATCGAGCCCAAGCCGAAAGAGCCGACGGTACATCAATACGACTTCGATGCGGCAACGGTGTATGGATTTCTCAAGCATTTCGGCCTCGAGAAAGAGGTTCGCCTTAACCTTGAGGCGAATCACGCCACCCTGGCCGGGCACACCTTTGAGCACGAGATTGCTACTGCGGGCGCATTCGGCGTTCTCGGCTCGCTCGACATCAACCGCGGCGACGCGTTGCTGGGCTGGGATACCGACCAGTTCCCCAATGACCTCTGGACGATGACGATGAGTATGTACCACGTCATCAAGGCGGGCGGCCTGGGCAACGGCGGCTGCAACTTCGACGCGAAGGTGAGGCGGCAGAGCTTTGCGCCGGAAGAGCTGGTGCACGCGCACGTCGGCGGCATGGACCTGTGTGCCCGGGCTTTCCTGACAGCGGCCAAACTGATCGAGGACGGCAAATACGATGCCCTGCTGGCAGAGCGCTACGCCGACTGGAAGCAGCCCGAAGCACAGGCGATCTTGGACGGGAAGATGTCGCTCGAGCAGATCGCAGCCAAGGCGGAAGAGGACGCGATCCAGCCGCAGCCACGATCGGGCAAGCAGGAACAGATCGAAAACCTGCTGATGCGCAGCATCTACTCGGCCAAGCTTTAGCTCGTCACGAAAAGGCTCAGCCGCGCTTTCCTGCACGCCGGGCTTCTCTCTGTTCTGCTCCATATGGTCGGCTTTCTTCGAACTGATCTCGCACCGGGGGTTCTCGCATGTCGCACGTCCGTCTTGCCTCCCTCCTGGCGCTCGCGCTCAGCGCGACCCAGGCACAGACACAACAGCCCCTCTACATGGATCCGAAGGCGCCCAGCGCAGCCCGCGCCCATGACCTTGTGGGACGCATGACGCTTGAAGAAAAAGCGCAGCAGCTTGAGGACTGGGCGACAGCCATCCCGCGGCTTGGCATCCCTGAGTACCAGACCTGGAACGAGGCCCTGCACGGCGTGGCGAACGCCGGCTACGTCACCGTGTTCCCGCAGGCGATCGGCATGGCCGCGACCTGGGATACCGAGATGGTGCACTCCATGGGTGAGGTGATCGCCACCGAGGGCCGGGCGAAGTACAACGAGGCACAACGGGAAAACAACCACCGCATCTTTTATGGCCTGACCTACTGGTCGCCCAACATCAACATCTTTCGCGATCCACGCTGGGGCCGTGGCCAGGAAACCTACGGCGAAGATCCCTTCCTTACGGGCAGGATGGGTTCGTCCTTTATTGAAGGCGTACAAGGAGACGATCCGGAGCACCCGAAGGCCATAGCCACGAGCAAGCATTTCGCCGTGCACAGCGGCCCCGAGTCGCTGCGGCACGTCTTCAACGTCGATCCCTCACCGCGCGACCTGGAAGAAACCTACCTGCCCGCGTTCCGCACCACGGTAGTCGACGCACATGTGAAGTCGGTGATGTGCGCTTACAACGCGATCGACGAAAAATCAGCCTGCGCAAACACGATGCTGCTCAAGGATCATCTGCGCGATGCCTGGGGCTTTCAGGGCTATGTCGTCTCGGACTGCGCCGCGATCGTGGACGTAGCCACCGGTCACCATGATGCACCGGACATCACGCATGCGTCCGCAATCGCAATCAAGGCAGGTACAGATCTCTCGTGCTCCATCTGGGCGCCAGGTTTCAACACACTGGCCGATGCGGTGCGCCAGGGTCTTGTTACCGAGGACTACCTGACACGCGCTGCCGAACGGCTCTACACGGCACGCTTCGAGCTGGGGCTGATGGATCCGCTGAGTTCGAGTCCATATGACAGCATCCCTCCGTCGGACGCCGGCTCAGATGAAAACCGCAGAACAGCTCTGAAGGCGGCCGAGGAGTCGATGGTGCTGTTGAAGAATGACGGCACTCTGCCCATGGAAGCTGCTCCGAAGCGTTTGGCGGTGATCGGCCCGACTGCCGACCTGCTGCCATCACTTGAGGGGAACTACCACGGCGATGCCGTGCATCCGGTGAGCCCGATCGACGCCATGCTCAAGCAGTTCCCGGGCTCGGCGATCCATTACGCGCAAGGCTCCACGCTGGCCGCAGGTGTGGGTGTGCCGGTGCCACGTACTGCTTTCCCCGTCGGCCTGAAAGCTGAATACTTCGCGACACCGAACTGGACAGGGCGCCCGCTCGCGACGGTGATGGAAGCGACCATTCAGCACGACTGGCGCGATGCCTACCCGGTGCCCGAGATCAAGACACACGATTATTCCGTGCGGTGGACCGGCCGGATCGCAGCTCCCGCAGCCGGTGCGTACACCCTGACTGTTGAGCCAGCTGACTACTTCCCATATTCGCCGAAGGAAAGTTTTCGCCTGGTGGTCGACGGCAAGGTAGTCGGCGAGGGGCCGCTTGAGTCGGGGAGCGCCGGCGCAGCAATGGGCGGGTCGGTCCATCTTTCCGGCGCTTCACCGACCGCGCCGCCGGTCATGGCCGGTCGAAAGCCGGCAAAGATGGAGATGACCTTTCACGACACCCGTCCGCACGAGTTTGTCCTGGAGTACAGCCACTCCGGCGACCGGGCCGGCGGTGGTCTCCTGCTTGACTGGGAGGCACCGGCACAGGCGCAGCTGGACGAAGCAGTTGCCGCCGCGAAGGACTCCGACGTCGCTGTGGTTTTCGTGGGATTGTCGCCGCAGCTGGAAGGTGAAGAGATGCCGCTCAAGATTGAGGGTTTCTCGGGCGGGGACCGCACCAGCATCGCACTGCCCGCCGCACAACAGCAGCTGCTGGGGGCCGTAGCCTCAACGGGCAAGCCAGTGGTTGTGGTGTCTCTGAGCGGCAGTGCACTGGCCCTGGGGTGGGCAAAGGAGCATGCCGCGGCGGTGCTGCAGGCCTGGTACCCCGGCGTAGCTGGAGGCGAGGCTATTGCCGAAACGCTCGCCGGGAGGAACAATCCCGGCGGCAGGCTGCCGGTGACTTTTTACTCCGGCACCGATGAGCTGCCTCCCTTTACCGACTACAGCATGAAGAACCGGACCTATCGCTACTACACCGGTAAGCCACTTTGGGGCTTTGGTTACGGCATCAGCTACACGACCTTTCGCTACGACGGCGCGAAAGTGGCGAAGCCGGTAGTTGCCGCCGGTGACCCCGTAGATGTGAGCGCAATGGTTGCGAATACTGGAGCAAGGGACGGAGGTGAGGTCGTCGAAGCTTACCTCAAGACACCGCAGAAAGACGGACCGGTCCTCTCGCTGGTCGGCTTTGAGCGCGTACACCTTGGCGCAGGCGAGAGCCGCAGTGTGATGCTGCACATTAGCCCGCGCTCTCTGTCGAGCGTCGACGACAAGGGTGATCGGTCGATCCTCGCGGGCAGCTACCGGCTGATTGTCGCAAGCACGCAGCCTGGCGAGACGACGCAGAAGAGTGAGACCAGCTTTTCTGTTCGGGGCACGCTGGCGCTTCCGAAGTAAAAACAGCGCTGCCGTCAGAACTGCTCCGCTGCCTGACCTCTTTCTGGCCAGTGCCGTAGACAGCCTGTACGCGCCCTGCTTCTACTTTGCTGTTTGTGGCATCGGCGTAAGCTCGAGGTAGTCGAAAGGTGCCGGTTCTATGCCATCCGGCTTCGCCAGCAGCTTCAGGGTATCGCCCGGTTTCAGCCCGACCGGCGTCCAGTCTGTCCAGCGGGTAGCTGTCGTGCCACCGACGACGTTCATGGGCAGGTTCTCTTGGGCATCCCACTCGCCCAAAGTCCTGCCATCCAGAGTCAGTACGTACCGCGAAGCTCCGTTGAGGAAGTCGTAGTAGCCGACCGAGACTCGGTACATCCCCGCCGGCCTTGTTACGGTGGTGCTGGCCGAGCACTCACTCGAAGCGCACGTAACTGCTTTGCTCCCGCTCGCCATCTCGGGCGGCGTAATCTCTTTCACCTGATAGCCTTGGAGCTGCATCGATTCGGCCTCGATCCGGTCTGGGTAGTGGCCGACCCTTCCCTTCGCATCGGCGATCTCCGACTGCTCCGCAAACCAGCGCGTGATGACGTCGCGCCAAACGATGGCGAAGTCTGCCTGACCGCGCTGCAGTGCCAGTACCTTCTGGTATCGCTCGGGGTCGACGTGACCGGCAAGCCTTTCCCACTCCGCTACCAACTGCATGGCCTGCTCGGCTCCTTGGTAGTGCGAGTCATACACGTGCTGAATAATTGTCTCGCCGGAGTGCAGCCGGTATGAGTAGGGCATATGGTGCATGAACAACAAGAGCGGTTCCGGGCAGCGCGCGACTGTTTCATACCGTGCGGCAAGTTCGGGAGGATACTGGCCGATATACCCGGTACCGGTCGCGACCGTGCGGTCCATCCCAATGCCTTCCTTGTCTGCACGCAGCCACTGGCCCCAGCCGTTGTGCTCGGCCGACTCCGGTCCCGGCCCGAAATGGGGTCCCAGGATGTCAACCAGCGTGCCGAGTCCGAGCGGCCCCGTGTAGCTCTCATAGATGGGCCACGAGCGCATCTGCATGTCGTCGATGACATGATCGACGAGCGGGTCGTTTCCAAAGGACTGCCGTGCCCACTCGTCGACGATAGCTTCCGAGCTTAGATCCGGGTTCCAGGCGAGGCGGCCGAACGCGTAGAGGTTCGCCATGGCGAGCGGGTGTGCGAGCCAATCTATATCGAGACCTACGTTCGACACGCCGACGAAGCCGCCGATCGGGCGACGGAAGACGTGTCCTTCGACGATCGCCTTGAGTGGCGAAGGCTGCCCATCGACCCGCATATCCGTGTCGAGGTAAGTCTTCCACTGTGGCGCGAGATACACCAGGTGGCGCTGCTGCCCGGTGTACTCCTGCGTGATTTCCAGCTCGAGACTTTCATTCGTTTTTCGCAGCCCGGCGAAGAGCGGCGAGACCGGCTCACGCACCTGAAAGTCGATGGGGCCGTTCTTGATCTGTACGATCACGTTGTCAGCGAAGGTCCCATCCAGCGGGTGGAAGATGTCGTAGGCCGCACGTGCGCGATCGGCCTTCAGGTCGTGCCAGTCCAGATGGTGGTTGTAAACAAAGGCGCGGTAGAGAACCAGGCCGCCGTGCGGCTTGAGCGCCGCCGCTAGCATGTTCGCCGCCTGGGCTGGGCTGCGGCCGTACTGCGAAGGGCCGGGCTTGCCTTCGGAGTCGGCCTTTACTGTGAACCCGGCGAAGTCAGGAATCTTCCTGTAGAGCGCTTCGATCTGCCCGCTCCACCAGTTTGCTACTTTGGGTTCGAGTGGATCGAAGCTATCCAGACCCCCAATCGCTTTCGGACTCGAGAAATCGACAGCCATGGAGACGCGGACGCCGTACGGGCGCAGTTGAGCAGCGACCCGCGCTACGCCATCGACGATCTCAGGCGTAAGCATGCGCACATCGGCATTGACGTTGTTGATCGTGATGCCATTGATGCCGACCGAAGCAAGCAGGCGTCCGTACAGACCCACGCGGCTCAGGTCCGGGCGAACATGCCCGTCCTCAAAGAAGATAGATCGCCCTCCATAGCCGCGCTCGATCGAGCCATCCAGGTTGTCCCACTCGTCGGTCCACCGAATGGCCGCGGCCGGGGCCTCGGTGCGAGCGGCAGGCGGCGCATCGCCAGCTGCAAGGTTGCGCAGCAGTGCAAACGCGCCGTAAAGCACACCTTTTGCGTCCGCTCCGGCAATCACCTCACCTCTTCGGTAAGCAACGAGCGTATAGCCTTCTTTGCCGGGAGGCGAGCTCAAGGGCACAGTCTGGTCCGCAGCCCGGATCGCGTCGAATGTGCCGAGTACAAAAGCCGGCGTACGACCTAGCTTCGGCTCCGACTGCAACATGATGCCGCACATACCGGCCATGCCCTGCTTCAGCTCCCGCGCGGCTGTCGCCATCGTTGGCTCTCCTTCGCCAACCATCACAATGGCAGACGGAAGATGCTGACACGCCGCCCTGGCAGATCCAGTGAGCGCAGCGTAACGGAGCCAACCGGCTGCGCCGTCTTCGGCCAATGTGGGGTGAGCAAAACCGAGGAGCACAGCCGCGACGAACAGGTAAAAGGCGCTGCGTGCGAGTGTAGCTCCTGATTGTCGTCCTGATCTGAAAGCATGCATGCGTGTCACTATCTCTGGCCCGCGGACCACTGGGTCGCTCCGTCGTGCCGCAATGGTCTGCTCTATCTGTAACAGTGCGCCTACTGGTTCACTCCACTTGCGAGAAAGCCGCCATCGACTGCGAGCACGACGCCTGAAACGAAAGACGCCTGCTCCGAAGCGAGAAAAACAGCCGCGCCTCCTAACTCTTCCAGCCGGCCGAAGCGACCCATCGGCGTGCGCATCAAGAGCTCGCGACCACGCGGGCTGCCAAGCAGGAACTCCGAGTTCAGCGCGGTCGGAAAGATGCCGGGCGCGATCGCATTCACACAAACCCCGTGACGCGAAAGCTCTACCGCGAGCGAGCGTGTCAGTGAAGCAACGCCGCTCTTGCTGGCACCGTATGCGGCCACTTCATGGAAAGCCGTAGAGCTTGCGAGCGATGCGATGTTGATGATGCGGCCGTAGCCTGCTTCCACCATAGCCGGCGCGAAGATCTGGCAGGCGCGAAAGGTGCCGTTCAGGTTGACATCAAGGATGCGCGACCAGGTCTCCTCCGGGCACGCAAGCGTCGGGACCCGCTCGGTGATCCCGGCCGAGTTCACCAGGATGGACGGCGCTCCAAGCTCCTCCTGCAAGCGCTCTGCAAAGCGCTCCATCGACGCGCGGTCGCGTACGTCGCAGGTGGCTGCGGTCGTTCGGCGGCCCAGGCTGCGTACCTCACTCGCAACAGCTTCCACCTCGCTCTCGCGGCGTCCGGTCGCGACTGTGTCCGCACCAGCCTCCGCCAACGCGAGCGCGATCGCACGTCCGATGCCGGACGTGCCACCCATCACCACGGCAACCCGCCCTTGCAGATGGAAGAACCCGCCTTTCATGCCGACGCCCTTCCTGCATCCGGGCTGCGATGAAAGCACGGTGAGTGCCGGAAGCCTGTCACTCGGCTGCGCCCGCGTGAGTGGTGCCAGACGCGCCGCCTGCGAACACACGGATCGGCACAGCATCCGCCATCGCTTTGTAGCCTGCAGGTGAGGGATGGAGATGATCACCCGAATCATACGCCGGCAGCAATTCATCAGGGTGTCCAGGATCGACGACCACTCGATCGAAGTCGACCACGGCGTCCGGGCTTTGCTGCGCGGCGGCCCAGGAGCCGACCCATCGCGTCGGCTGCGCACGCGCGGCTAGCCAAGAACTCGTAGCCGTACCGAGCAGCAGGACACCAGCGAAGAGAGCCCGCAAAGGCGGCTTCACGCGACACCTGCAGAGGGCGCGAACGGGGCAGCCATGGCCTTTGCAGATCGGAGGCCGCGCATGAGCGTCCGACATGCGCCAGCAGAGATCCTGCCCCGAGGCGGAGCCAGAAGGCCATCGACTTTGCGCCTCGCAATGCATTTCCTTCGCGTGTCGAACAATAGGCGAGCGCCCATCCGATGTCAAGCTGCTCTCTTGGGGATCACCAATGCTGTCGTCGAAATAAAACGGAGCAGCTGATGCGCTCGGCATGGACCGCAGATCGACGCCGGAGCGCCACTCTGCTACTCGGCTATCTTCGCCTGAAACTGCCGCACAATCTCCAGATACTGCCGTGCTTTTTCCGTAATTTGTCCCGGATGGCCGCTGCGGATTGTGCTCACATCCACGAGATCGGCGCCGACACCGAGAGCGAGCGCACCAGCGCGGAGGAAATCTAACGCTGTGCTTAGGGAGATGCCGCCCGTAGGAACGAGTTCCACCTGGGGCAGCGGCGCCTTCAGGCTGCGCAGGTAGGGCGCGCCGCCCATCGCATTTGCAGGGAAGATTTTGATCGCGTCTGCGCCTGCCTGCCATGCGTTTACCACCTCGGTGGGTGTCAACGCACCGGGCAGCACCGCGACGGAGTAGCGCTGACACAGCTCGATGGTTTTGAGGTTTAGCGCCGGGCTCACCACGAACTGCGCGCCCTCCAGGATGCAGAGCCGCGCTGTCTCGGGATCGAGCACCGTACCAGCTCCCAGGAGCATGGCCGGATACTCACGGCCGAGACGCCTGAGCAGCGACAACGCGCCGGGCACTGTCATCGTGAGCTCGACGACATCGACTCCGCCTAGGGCCATTGCTTCCACGAGGCTGAGCACATCGTGCTCGCTGTCGGCACGAAGCACAGGCACGAGCCCTGTCCTGCGCAGGTGCAGCAGAACCTCCGGCTTCGACAGCGTCATCTCTGTTCTTCCCCCTAGCGGATCGTGCCTGCGCTACCGCCTGCCATCAGCCGCTCTACCTCGGGCAGTGTCGCCATAGAGCAGTCACCCGGCGTGCTCATAGCGAGCGCGCCATGCGCCACGCCACAGTTCATCGACCACTGTATTCCCTTGCCTGAAAGCAATCCAAACACGACGCCTGCGGCAAACGCATCTCCACCGCCGACACGATCCAATATCTCGAGATCGCCGAAGTGCAGGCCTGCAGTAAGCTCGCCCTGCGCAAACGCGAACCCGCTCCAGTCGTTGCGTGTGGCCGTGTGCGGCTTCCGCATCGTGGTCGCTATGACTCTGCTTTGCGGAAACTCCGTCATCACGCGAGCCGCCATCGCCGCGAAAGTCTCCGCCGTGTGCCACACCGGTCCCAACGACGCCTCGCCAACACTCTTCGCGAGATCGCCCTCGTGACCGAAGAGAACATCGACCATCGGCATCAGGGACCGGTTTACCTCCACAGAGCCCGCGCGGCCACCGCGCGAGCGCCAGAGCGAAGGCCGGTAATTGCAGTCATAACTCACAATCGTGCCGTGCCGCTGCGCCGCGGAGATAGCCTCGCGCACCACCTCGGTAGCGCTCTCGCTCAGACCCGCCATGATGCCGCCGGTATGGAACCAGCGCACGCCCTCTTCGCCAAAAATGCGATCCCAGTCCAGGTCGCCCGGCTTCATCTGCGATACCGCCGTGTGACCGCGGTCCATCATGCCGAGGCCATGGCGTACGCCGAAGCCGCGCTCCAGGAAGTACATGCCATTGCGAGCTACCTGCCCCACACCATCAAAGGCGCACCACTGCACGTGGCTGACGTCCACGCCGCCCTGCAGAATCAGGTCTTCCACCAGGCGTCCCACCGGGTTGTCGACCAGCGCAGTTACGATCGCCGTCCGCATGCCGAAGCAACGTCGCAGGCCGCGTGCGACGTTGTACTCGCCACCGCCTTCCCACACCTCGAAACGCCGCGCTCCCACGATGCGGCGTTCTCCCGGATCAAAGCGCAGCATTACCTCGCCGAGTGAGAGCAGGTCCCAGCGGCAGACTGCGGCTTCGCGCAGCTTCAAACCTGCAGTCGGCATCCTCTCAGCGCTTTCCGCGTCCATGCCGCCGGGCCCTCCTACCAGTCCGTCAGTGTACCGTCCAGCTTGCGCGCAATTGGCAGGTACGCCCTCTGGTACGGGTATTTTGCCGCAAGCGCCTCGTCCATCTCCACACCAAGGCCTGGGGCATCGCCAGGCGTCATGTATCCCGCGTTGAAGCTGTAGGCGTGCGGAAAGACCTCATCAGTAAGCGCCGTATGCGGCATGTGTTCCTGGATCCCGAAGTTGTGAATGGCGGTACCGAAATGCAGTGCCGCCGCCATCGAGATCGGCGATAAATCCGTGGCACCGTGAAAGCCGGTGCGCACGTTATACAAGGCGGCAAAATCTGCGGTCTTTTTCGCGTGCGTGATCCCTCCCCCGTGCACGATCGTCATGCGCAGGTAGTCGATCCACTGGTGCCGGATCAACTCATGCGCATCCCACACCGAGTGAAATACCTCACCGGTAGCAAGGGGTGTCGTTGTGTGCTGCCGAATGAGCGCGAAGCTTTCCTGGAGCTCGGCCGGGCAGGGATCCTCCATCCAGAACAGATGAAACGGCTCCAGCGCCTTGCCAAGCCGAGCCGCCTCAATCGGCGTCAACCGGTGGTGTACATCATGCAGGAGGTGAACATCCGGGCCAACGACCGCACGCAGACGCTCAAAGAGCCTCGGAACGAAAAGGAGGTAGCGCTCCGTAGACCATGTGCTCTCGCTCGGCAGACCGCGTTCAGCCGGCTCGTAGGGCTTTCCGGTCCTTGGCACTCCATAGCTGCCGGCCATGCCCGGCACACCGGCCTGCGCGCGCACGGCGAGGTACCCTTCCGCGAGATGCCGCTCCACCGAATCAACCGCTTCCTCGATATCAGCCCCGTTTGCATGCGTGTACACCAGCACGCCGTTCCGGCTGCGCCCCCCGAGCAGGTTGTAGACCGGTGTCTTCAGCGCCTTGCCTTTGATGTCCCAGAGCGCCACGTCCACCGCTGCGATGGCGGTCATTGTGACGGGTCCGCGCCGCCAATACGCGCCCCGGTACAGGTATTGCCAGATATCTTCTATGTCGAACGGATCCCGTCCGATGAGGCACGGCACCACATGCTCTGACAGGTAGCTGGCAACAGCGAGCTCGCGTCCGTTCAGCGTGGCGTCTCCCAGCCCGTAAATACCTTCGTCGGTCTCGATCCTGAGGGTGACGAAATTCCGATCCGGCGAGCAGACGATCAATCTTGCAGCCACGATTTTCATGAGAGACGTTGTGCTCCTTCCTCGGGGATGCGGTCAGCACCGCTCCAGACTACCCGCGCGTCCAGTAAGTCGTCGAAGCGGATGGAATACCGAATGCTCGAGAACTGGTACCCATAGGCTGGCTCGTGCCAGACTCCGCCGGATAGGGAGCGGCGTGAAGACGCTTTGACCGGTTGTCAGCCTTGCGGTTTGCTGAGCAGAAAGCTTCTCGCGGCGATCCAAACGGTCGGCAAAGCGCGTCCGACTCGCTTCCTTGCGCAGTCGCCGCGTGAGACTACCTGCGCTCTGCATCATTTCTCGCGGTCCGCCCGCACGCATCATCCTTGGAAAGGAACGGTGCTTACCGACCGTTTCGCGTCTTTTGTAATATTGCCGGGCTGCTTGCAAGCGAGGCTCGAAGAGGGTGTATACGCCGCCGGAGGCCTTCAGGGACAGGGACGACTGCCTCCCCCTCCACCCATCCCGGCGAACGAACCTTCAGCCTTCTGCCACCAGGAGCAATGCGCGCCTTCACCCTTGTTACCGTTGTATTCCCGCTCTACATGAGCGGCTACGTAAGCAGGCGTGTCGCACGTCCGATACAGATGCTGCTGCTGGATTCATGGGCGATACCACCGCTCCAGAAAGCAGCGGATCTTGATTCTGGCCCGGAGCTGTCGTGTGGCGACTCTGCACTCCAGAACGATATCGTGCATAAGATGTATGGGGGAGAGTTCACAATGAGCGAAGCACTGCAGCTTCCCAGGTACTCGATCGGTGTCGGCGATCGCTTCACTCACGAAGCCGAGGCGCAGCTGCAAGCCTGTGTCCAGGCAGCAGCACACGGTGTCGATGTCACGCCTGTCTGGAACAAATCGAATCGCGAGCACCTGATCATCGGTTCGGAGCCGCAATCAACACGAGCGGCTGTCGATGAAGCAGTCAGAACACTGCACTGGTCCAAACCCTTCTTTGTGGATGCGGATCACATCAACCTCAAGACTTTTGGACGCTTCGTCGGCGCATGTGACTTCTTCACCATTGACGTCGCAAATCATATCGGTCAAGACTTTGACGAGGGCGAGATTGCGGCGTTTCTGGAGAGACACCCAGAGCTGGTCGGCGAGGTCAGCATCCCGCGCATCGTTGAGCCGTTTGCGATAAGCCGTAGCTTTGCTGAGCAGACTGCAAGGCAATTTCTTGCTGCTATACAGCACGCTGGCACGATCTTTCGGGCGGTTGCCGAGGCGAAAGGGACAGGCAGGTTCATCGCGGAGATCTCCATGGATGAAACGGCGCGGCCGCAGACGCCTCCGGAACTCCTCATTATCCTTGCCGCAATCGCGGATGAAAACATTCCGGTGCAGACGATTGCCCCCAAGTTCACAGGCCGCTTCAACAAAGGCGTTGACTATGTTGGCAACGTCGCCCAGTTTGCGAAAGAGTTCCGCGATGATCTGGCCACCATCGCCTACGCAGTCGATCGCTATCCTCTGCCGAGTAAGCTCAAACTGAGTGTCCACTCCGGCTCTGACAAGTTTTCCATCTATGCTGCCATCCGGGCCGGCATGGAGGAGTGCGGCGCTGGCGTGCACCTCAAAACGGCAGGCACAACCTGGCTGGAGGAAGTCATCGGCCTGGCTGAAGCGGGTGGTACCGGGCTCGCTCTGGCCAAAGAGATTTACGCCGAGGCATATGCACACGCTGATGAGCTTTGCGCGCCCTACGCCACCGTGATAGACATCCGGAACGACAGGCTTCCCTTACCGGCCGCGGTGAGTAGCTGGACGAGCGAGCAGTTTGTGCGAGCACTACGCCACAACCAGGCCGACCCTGCCTACAACCCGGACCTTCGCCAGTTGCTGCACGTGGGCTTCAAGATCGCGGCGAAGATTGGCGACCGATACCTCCAGGCGCTTGACGAGCACCGCGAGACCATCGCGCGCAACGTGACGGAGAACCTCTTCGAGCGCCACATTCGCCCGCTGTTTCTGTAGATTGAACCAGGATCATCCTCAACGAGCACCTTGTCGAAGCCTGAGGAGCCGAGTAACAAAGTTAGAAGCACGATCTTGAGAGCAGCGGCGGAGAAACGGCCTCTGTCTCAGCCGCCGCCCGCTGGCCCTCCGCTCATCCGCAACAGAGCGGGAGATCACTGCGATATCCTCTTTTTATGGCCGCTCCGGCAGCTCCCCTGGCAGCAGCACGTCTCGAAGTTGCGCCTCTCCTGGAGCGTGGTTTTACTTTACTTTTCGGCACCTACGTCTTCATTACCATTCTTCTGCCGAGTGGCTCGATCTATGGTGTGAATCTCAAGACGCCGCTCTATGCTCTGCTGCTGCCGGCCGCAATCTTCTGCTACTTCCACCGGCGGCAGGCTACCCGCGCCAGTCTCGTTCTCATGATGGTCGTGCCTGCTTGTATGCTGCTGTGGGTCATCATCGGCATCAATCATGGCTTCGAGGCGACGTCGGCTCTCCGGCACTGCATCGACATCTTTCTCACCTTTCTTATCTGCTGGCTCGTGTCCGTCTTCTGCGGGCAAAGCGAGCAACGCGCGCTCCGTTTCGTCAAGCTCGTTCTCTATTCTGAGACCGCCGCTGCTCTGCTTAAATTCGGCATGATCCTGTATGCGTTTCGCGCTGGTGTGCCAATCAGCGATGTGGTCGCGTCTGTGGACAAGGTCTTTGGCGTTGACTTGATGACCATGGACATCGGGGATCTCTTCGGGCGCATTCAGTTCCTGTCGGACGAACTGGTTCCACTCTGCATATACATACTCCTTCGCTATCGCGACCGCCTTGGCCTGAGCAGCCTTCGCACATCTGTGCTCATCCTGCTGCTGCTTATTTCTGTGCTGATCAGCTTTTCACGCTATTTCTGGGCATTCACAGCGCTTGCTTTTCTGCTTGGTCTCGTCGTCGGCAAGAAAGATCGCTTTACCCTCATCCTCTCGTCTTTGCTCGGCCTTTCGGTCCTGGTAAGCCTGCCGTTTCTCATCACTCTCTACCAGCTCCGCTTTTCTGCCAGCGTCGCAGGCGGATCGGACGAGTTCCGAAGCGAACAGATCAGGGCACTCATTACTTTCTTCCAGGATGCGCCGTTCTGGGGCCATGGCTTCGGCAGCTTCTCTCATGAAGTCATCCGCTCCGAGACTGCTTCGTACACTTACGAGGTGCAGTTGCTGGCGCTGCTCGGCCAGCTCGGCATCGTCGGCATGCTGCTCCTGTCTTTGCTCACCGCCTTCTACTATCGAGCACTGTGGTGGAAGAGTCAGCTGCGCCCCCTCGACCGGGTGAGCCTTTCTCTTTTACTGGCGGCATGGATCGCCGGCGGCCTGTCAAACCCGATCGTGTTTCTGCCGATCGCCGGCATTAACTTCGCCACTCTCAAGCTGCTCGCGGAACAAGGCGCGGAAAGCCAAGCAGAACGATCTCGACCAGAGCGGCGCCAAGATCGCGATGCGCGGGGCGCCGCATCGGCCGCGGCTCGCCGGGATCGCTCACAACTTCGCCGTGAGCGGTGGGACTGACTCAAGCGTCCACCGCAAGCCCTCGCAGCGTTGCCGGAGCAAACTGGGGAGTCAGGGGTAGCGTTCTGCGCGCTGCCTCACCGGCCATATACGTAGCTTGAAAGAAGCAGAAGACTTGCGCGAGCTAGACGAGCAGATCGCGCGGTATTCCTCGCAGTCCATTCGGAGAGAAGCTTGCGTAGCTCCGCATATGCGGCAGGATCAATGGCCAGCGCTGCCACCGGGCGCTCGCCAGCGCCAGCGCCCCGCGCCGCGCGTGCTCTGCTTTCGCGCGCACCTTGCTTCGCAACCGTTCATCGCCCCAGCGGAGCTGCTCCAGAGCAGCCAGGAGGTCCTCGAACTGCACGGCCGTACGCCGGTACTCGTCCAGGTTCCGCGCGCGAACTCGGTCTGCATACCCACCCACTCCACTCTTCCGCAGCAGGTGCGCTTTACCCGCAGTGGTCAGTGGTGTGCCGAGCTGCTGCTCGCCGTGCACTCGGTATCCCACCAGCCGCTCCCGGCAAGCGTAGATGCCGGATCGGACCGCCAGCAGGATCGCCAGCCAGCCGTCATGTACCCAGCTCGCCGGGATCTCGGGCAGCTCATCAAACGCTGAGCGCCGCAGGGCGAACGCCATGCCGGTCACCACATTACGTCGTAGCAGCGCATCCACGGCATGGCCAGTCCGGAACCGCTCCTGGTCCTCCCGTCCAAAGAGAAAGCTCTGCCACAACGTCCGGCCGACCGGCCGGGAGCGGTCGTCGATGATATCTCCATCCGAGAAAACGCCTCCAATACCCGGATGTTGCTGGAAGATCTGTTCCAGCCGATGCAGCTTCTCCGGGTACCAGAGGTCGTCCTGATCGGCAAGTGCGATCACCTCTCCAATGCAAAGCGTTATCGCCTGGGCGAAGTTGCGCCTGTACCCCAGGTTCTCCGGATTGTGCACGAGACGTACCGGGAACGGTGATTTCGCAGCAAACTCTTCCAGCAATGCGACCGTTCCATCCGCCGAGCCGTCGTCGCAGACCACTAACTCATCCGGCAGGCGCCGCTGCCCTGCCAGGCTTTCCAGCTGTTCGCGGAGGTACCTGGCTCCGTTGTAGGTACACATCGCTACAGACAACTGCATCAGCACCACTCCTGAGCTGCGCCAGATCATTGCAGAAGTAGCACTGGCAGTAGAGCCTTTCTGGACGGCCCGCCGCTGTACCAGCGCAAACTGCGAGGGTATGGACAGCAACATCCATCATAAAGGTGAGCTGGCAACGGGACGCGGCTACCAAGCGCATGCCGGACGCGGGAGTGATGCCTTTGGGGTGTAGCCTGATGAGGCGGCATTGATGATGTCCATGACGGATCAACGCAGAGTTCTGCTGGTACAGACACGCAACCTGGGCGATGCTGTTATCAGCACCGCGCTGGTGGAAACGATTGCCCGCGGCCTCCCCACAGTCGCGATCGATGTCCTGACTAGACCAGAGATCGCGCAGATATTCGCTCATAACCCGCATGTCCATGACGTCTTCACCGGCCGTTTTCCTATGGGATCCATGCGCGACTTCGGATTCAGGGAGGCGCTGGCACTCCCTAGCCTCATGAGCAGGTTGCGTCGCAAGAGGTACACAGACGTCGTCAACATGACCGGCGATTTCCGCGAGGAGCTTGTAGGGCAGCTGCTCACTCGCAGGAACAACTGGAGTCCTGCATGGTCGCCTGAGCACCCATGCAGCAAAGCAGTGCGACCCTCCGCAATCCGTCTGGCGAACCGGCCGGTGTCCATCCCGGCCAGTCAACCGAACATTCATGACGCGGTAGCGAGCGTGGGCGCGGCAGTAACCGGTGCGCGGGCTCAAAAACCCGCTCTTTACACTCCCGCGAAAGAAAAGATCACCTGGAGCCCTGAGGAACGGGCCGTCGGGCTCCACCCCATGGCGAGCCAGCCCTGGCGGCGATGGGAGTTGGAAAAGTGGAGCGCTGTCGCTCAGGCCCTGATCGAGCGTGACCTCAACGTGCACGTCTTCGGCGCCCCAACAGAGGCTGCGGAGCTTACGAAGCATTTCGGCAGCCTTGATGCCTCGCGGCTTCGCATCACGACCGGCAGGCTTTCGAATTACTTCTCAAGCGTCGCAACAATGCGCGTCCTGCTGTGCCCCGATAGCGCTGCTTCTCACGTCGCGTATGCTCTGGGTGTGCCGGCGATCCTGCTCAATGGAGCGAACGACGCAGCCGCCTGGGCTCCCCCTGGAACTCACGTTCTAGCTGCCGGGCCGGAACTGCGCTGCTATCCCTGCTACAACCGTCCCACATGCTTCGGCAGCGTCGACGAGTATGCGTGCGTACGCCGGATCCAGGTGAACTCAGTCCTTGAAACAGTCTGGGACGTACTGGGAAATACGCTCAGGACGAACATCAACGTCTTTTCGCAAAGCTTGCCGATTCCTTCATAGAGGCGTAGGGCAAATCTGCGCGAACCGGCTCGGTAGCCCGCTGTTGTAGCTCAACACCCGCCAGGGATCTGTTGCGTCTCTCTGTTGCCCAGGCGCGCCATTCCTCCAGCCGCGCCTTCCTTGTTATGAATAGTCGCCGCCTCAGCTCGAAAACCGTCCGCCTGCGAAAATCCTCTGCCTTTGGTGTCACCAGCTCCCTTAGAGCTCTCACGGTAAACCGTATGATCCGCTCGAACCGCGCAAGAGGCCCCATGTACATGTCCCAGAAGGCGCAGTCGTCCCGAAGCGACGCGTCGTATCTCTGGAGGCTCATGCGAACCTGCTTTTTATGTAAGGCGAAGTCATGTTGCATCTGGAGATCACCGGCGATGAACACCCGTTTGCCGGAAGCGTGAAGACGATGAAAGAGACTGGTGTCGCTCAGATCCAGCGGGAACAACGGGTCATATCCCCCAATCTCCCGGACCGCTTTGACTCTTACAACAGAGCCGGAGTTAGCGGCATAGACTGGCTTCTCCGGGCTCCCTATGAAGCCTGGCGGAAAAAAGCGAGGATACGCTTTGAGGAGAAACGAAAAAGGCGAGATCATGCGTCGGCCTGCGATGACCTGCGGCACGATGGCTCCGACCCTGCTCACCGGGCCTGACTCTCGAATGCGCTCTGCAATCTTCCGGAGAAAGTTCTCCGGCAACACTGAGTCCTGATCGAGCGTAAGCAGCCACTCGTACCCTTCTGCTTCGGCCAACGCCAGCACGTAGTTATAAGCCATCGCCAGCCCCGGGTTTTCGGGAGCCGCCACATACATCACCCCATCGGGAAGCTGCTCAACGGTCCGGCCACCGGGGGTATTGTCCCAAACAACAATCTTCAGCAGGAGCTCTCCCGAAGGTACGTTGCCGGCTGTGGCGAGTAAAGTCTGCAGTGTAGAAGACTCGCTTGGAGACTGCTTGTAAATGACGACGATCGCGAGCAGGCTGCTCACTGACGGGCGCTGGCTGGCATCATCTGCGAAACGCATCTCTTCGTAGTCTCCTATGGTTGGCTATGCGTGGCAAACCTGGCAGGCAGCAGCAGAGAACAGCTTTCTCGCCGGTGCAGCAGCGGCTTTGCAGCACAGACCCGAAGCATTCAAGGCCGCCCTGCTCGCGCCCCAGTGAACGAGCGCCCAAGGCGCTTCCCCCGGAATCCCGTACTGTCGCTTGCGGGGTGCATTGCATTCCCCTACAAACGCAACGTAGACTTCCCGCGAACTGAAAACGCCGGATCCAGACTCGCTCACAAGTTGGAGAGTCCAAGAAAAGCTGTGCGGAGACTCTACTCTGAAGATCTCGAACACAAGCCTCGTTTACTGTGCGAGTAGCAAACGCCTGCCAGGAGCCGTTGTGCGCCTTCTTCAAAGCCTTCTCTCTATCGCGGTATGCCTTCCTGTACTTGTTTGCCTACCGCCTTCCATCAGCCGCGCGCAACAGCAGCCTGTCCCCACTACTCTCACGCCGCCTGCTCCGCATGCCAAACAGATCCACCTCAAGCATGTTCTGGTTATCGGTGAAACAAAAGGCTGGGAGCACGATTCGGTCTCTCCCGCCATGGTAGCCGTCTACGAGATGGGCCAGCAGAGCGGTCTATGGGATACGACCCTGCGCACGGATACGGAACTGCTGACCAAGAAGGATCTCTCACGCAATGCGAAAAACCTGAACTACTTCGACCTCATCGTGTTTGCCAGCAACACGGGCGAGCTCGACATGGATGCGGACCAGAAGCGGGACATGATGTCCTTTATCAAAGAGGACGGCAAGGGATTCGTCGGTATCCACGCTGCGCTCGACAGCAACTATAACTGGCCCGAGTACGGCGAGATGATCGGAGGCTACTTCGACCAGCATCCCTGGGGCACCTTCAACGCGCCTATCATAAACGAGGACCCAAGCTTCCCGGCAGTTCGTCACCTTCCGCATGAATTTGTGAAGTTCGACGAAATCTATCAACCAAAAGAGTGGTCGCGAGGCAAGGTGAACGTGTTGCTGAGTCTCGACCCAAGCCGGCTCGACTTCACGAACAATCCTCGCATCCACCGTCAGGATCACGACTTTGCGGTCGCCTGGGACAAGCTGTACGGCAAAGGCCGCGTGTTTTACTCCACGCTCGGCCACACCGAAGAGTCCTGGCAGGACCCGGACATCCGCACCCTGTACTTCGAAGGCATTAAGTGGGCGCTCGGCATGACAGACGGCAGCACCGCCTCGCACCCACGACAGCAAGCACCTTCAACCCAATAAGGGCGGGCGCCCGGCGATACTTTCCCGTTGTAGGCCTACAGAGGAACATTGTGCTCTCACACGTATCACTCTCACCTTCAAATGGGGACTGGTCCCCGCTTATGGAGAAGCGCATGCGTCTTCACCGAAGACTTCGCTGGAGCTTGTTACTCGTCCTGATACCTTGCCTCGGGGGAACCATCGACGCCTTCAGCCAGACCAGCGGGCAGAACCTCGGCGTCTTCGAGGAACAGGGAGATATCGGCAACATTCTCCGGCCCGGCAGCGGGCGTTTCGATGCCTCCACTGGCCGTTACTTCGTCTCCGGCAGCGGTGCAAACCTCTGGTTCGGCATCGACGACTTTCGTTACGTCTGGAAAAAGATATCCGGCGATGTTGCCATCAGCGCCGACATCGACTTCGTCGGGGAGCGAGGCAATGCACATCGCAAGGCTGTCCTGATGCTTCGGCAGTCACTCGACCCGCACTCGGTCTACGCCGATGTCGCCCGTCATGGTGACGGACTTACCTCCTTGCAGTATCGCGATGCTCCAGGCACCGACACCCATGAGGTGGAAACCTACGCCAAAGGTCCGCATCGTGTGCGGATCGAGAAGCGCGGTGACTACGCCTATGTCTACATACCCAACGCTGACGGCGCCATGGTGCCTTCCGGCGCAGCGATGCGGGTCGGCATCACCGGCGACTTCTATGTCGGTCTCGGCGTCTGCTCCCATGACGAGAACGTGACCGAGACAGCAATCTTTTCAAACGTCAAAATCGAGCCGTTGCCTCCTATGACCGGTCAGCCGGTCCTGCACAGTACGCTTGAGTCGGTCATTGTGGCCTCGACCGACCGCCGCGTCCGCTATACCGCGGCAGGTCATTTCGAAGACCCGAACTGGACGCCTGACGGCACAGCGCTCATCTTTGACCAGGATGGAACGCTGCAGCATCTTGTGCTGGACAACGGCATCCATCCCATCGATAGCACCATCCCGCGCTCCACCGCTTCGACGCTCATCCCAACTGCTCCGCAAACGAAGCTGAATGGCGATCACGGCATTTCTCCAGATGGGAGTACCATCGCCATCGGCAACCAGGACGCTGATGGCCAGGCCAGGATCTATGTCGTTCCGGTCGCTGGCGGAACACCCAAACGGGTCACCTCGAATGGCCCGGCGTTTTTTCATGGCTGGTCGCCCGACGGCAGGACCATCTCCTTCACTGGCCAGCACGGCGACGCCTTCGATGCCTTCACCATCTCGGTTTCCGGCGGCCCGGAAAAGCTCCTGGCGCAGAAGAGCGATGTCGCAGAGTTTTCGCCTGACGGTAAATGGGTTTACTTCCAGTCGGACCGGAGCGGCCACATGCAGCTCTGGCGCATGCACCCGAATGGGAGTGGCCAGGAGCAGCTTCTCGTCAGCGACACCAGCGATTGGTTCCCGCATGTCTCGCCTGACGGTACTATGATCGCCTTCCTCGCCTATAAGCCGGGCACGCAGGGCCACCCCGCGGATCAGGATGTCGAGATACGTGTACTAACTGTCACTGACAAAAAAGTACGCACGCTCGCCAAGCTGCTCGGCGGCCGAGGATCGATGAACGTGCCGTCCTGGTCGCCTGACAGCAAGATGCTCGCCTTCACCAGTTACGAGATGCTGCCGCAGTAGGATGCTTGTAGAAAGATTGTATCCCGGTCCAAGCCGCCGGATGCGCAGTTGTTCTGTGTCGGCTGTTGGTCAATCTAGGTCTGAGTGGGAGGCTTGTATATCAATGAAGCGTTGAGGGGACTTACTGGTTGACGCGGAAGGAATCGGACCTTCAATCCGTCGGTTGGGAGTTGCCGCTCATCGTACTACAGAGTTTCATATCTCTTATGAAGATCCTTCTAATACAGGGCTTGCAGGTGTTCAGCTCAGGCTGGCAGTCTTACTCTTTCGAGGATTCTAATTACAGGAACATAAGAACGGGCACGGTAGCGGAATGCCTAGCCGAAGTCTCGCAGGGCCACTGCGTCGCGGAGAGCATGTCTTCCCTAATCTTCAAGACCGAACAACGACAGGCCGCTTAGCGATCCACGCGGCCTACTTAACCAGATCCGGCGTAAGCGCTGTGACGCTCTGATAGTAAGAGGCCTTTGCACTCTCGCCATAGGTGTAGGCCATCTTCACGATTTGTTGGAAGAGCGGACTCTGCGCCGGCCCATCAGGATTTCAGGTGCAGGTTCAAAGTGTCGCGAGCGCAGTGTGCCGGAGCCGACGATCAGCACCAGCTGTGCATCTACTACTGACATGTCCGCGCATTGGAATCGTGCGTTGCTGGGCATCATGTCCATCTTCCTTCTGCTACAGGCTTAGTGGAGTGAAAACATGGTCGCCAGGTGCTCGGTGTTGACCTGCGCTCCATTCTAAGTTACGCGCCGGCGAGGGTGCTGTGCGGCCAGCGCCTGCGAGATAGCGGTCGCAAGCGCACTCAGGGAAGGTCCTGAACAGCTATTGAACCGGGAGCGGGTGATGAACGGCATACCACTATGACCTTCTCGCCATGTTCAAACAAGTCCCGCTCGGTTACTTCAAGCCTGTCGAAGATGGAACTGATCGTGACAGCCCATCGCTCACTTCTTCACGACCGATGTATTCTCCTCCGAAGGAAAGGTCCGGCAACTGGTGCAGAACGACGTCGGAGGCCATAGTCTTTCGCATCTCGTCGAAGCTGGCGATATCGTTCTCTTCGTAAGCCTTTATAGCTCGCCTCAGCTTCATAGAAGCGAAGGAGAACCTCCTTTGGCGTCGCTTCAGCTGTGAATAAAGCTTTGTGCATTACCTTTCAAGCCACGGCAGTTTGCGCAGCATAAAGCCTCGACCCACTATGCATTGTGTATCGGAGAGGTGATTTCGAGTGATGCAACAGAGCCCATAGTTACTGATGATGGGGAACTGCAAACAAGCCGCCAGCCATAACCACGCTGAGCGGCACACTACCAAAATAGGTCCGGCACGATCCGCTAGCGTCGTAATCTGACGCAAACTCCAGCAATGCTGCATTGTTCGCGACTGGCAGCAGTACCGATGAGTAATTAGGGCAGTAATTGTCAAAGGCCCGCGGCACGTCCAAGGGCGCCTCCGCTAGCGTCCATGCTTCCCAGCCCAGAGGATCATTGCTGCTAAGAAGCACCCGCCCGTTGCGCATTGGATCGACCGTGCCATCCGCTTTCAGCATAAGTTGTCCGCTTACCAGCATTCGGCCACCTCCGGGCGCATCCGGCAGCCAGGTGTTGGTCGGAGCATGCTCCAAGTACTCACCTTGCGCTGTCCGTAGCATTCGCCCGAGATCTCTGGGCTCGCCCCAGCGCCAGCCGTCTACTGAAGCTCGGGAGAATACCGCGCAATGCATTGGCCCGCATACCTCATAGGTCATCAGGAACTTTCCCTGTCCAAGGGTCGACGTCACTACCATCCCGGGCCGGTCACTCCGCACGGTCGTTGCTACGGTGTTGCTCTCGTCCCTCCATGTCAGCCCATCCATGGTGCGCATCTGCGCGAGCTTCTGACTGCAGCACGGGTCTGTTTCGTCTGACCAAAACACAGCCAGTGCTCCATCGCTCGTCACCAAGAACTGCGGCTCCCAAAGGCCATGTTTTTCGTCTCCACGCCGAACAACAGTTGAATGAAACTTCCAATGTCGGCCCGCATCCTCGCTCGCGTACACCTCAATGGAAGGCAAACCGTTCTCGAAAAAAGAGGCCGCGTACAGCAGCGTCCCCGCGGCCAGCGCCCCTACCTCTTGCGGCATCTCGTACAGTGTCGCGCAGCATCGCTCTTTACTATCTGCCTTCGGTTCAATTGAGGCGATCTGATGAAACGACTTGCCGTCGTCGGTGCTCTCGAAGATATGTCCGGTGGTGCTCGCAAGAATGCGTCCTCGGGTCTCCGAGCCACCATGGGTCAGACGCAGAACTCGTGGATAGAGAGTGCCGTCAACGAGCATCGTACCGGACGCACAAAACGCATTGCCAGCACAGCTGAATACGAGCAGGAGCAGCGTGAAAGCCAGCGAAACACGCACGGGAAGTGTCCTCCTGTGAAGACGGATCAGGGCCGCTTGCCCTTTCTCCAGCATTGGATCAAGCACGCCCGTCGACGAGCCGACGACGACGCGAACTGCGCCAGGGGCTAGAAGCTTCCACGCACGCCGAGTTGCAGGTTGCGCGGCAGATCATCAAGCGGAGAGGCAAGACTTCGAGTCAAAGTGCCGAACAACGGGTCCGCGGGATTCGTGTCGAATTTGAGATTGAGCAGGTTGAAGTGATTGAGGGCATTGGTAGCCTGCGCACGGAAAAGTACATTGAAGCGCTCAAACTTGAAGTTCTTCTCAAGCGCTAAATCGGAGATAAGCATCGGCTGCGATCGAACAGCACTTGAAAAGCTGGGGCTAGCCTGCTCACCCTCCAGTGTTGGAACCGCGAGCCAGTCATAGCTGGTACAGCCCGCCGCGATGCTGTAGGGCTCGGGAGCAACGTTGCCGTTTACATCCTTCGAAAGCACGCAGTTACCCCAGCCTTTAACGACGTTTGTACGCCAGTTGATCTTGTGCACAAACGAATTGCGAAGGGGGATGGCATTACTAGGCAAGGATTCCGGCTCACCGCTCTGCAAGGTGAAATCCGGCCCGATAGTCCATCCTGCAAGCAGTGTATCGGCAACCCGATTGTCGAAGCTTAGCAGCTTGCCGCGGCCGAATGGCAGCTCATAGGTGCCGTTGATCTTGAAAGATTGCGGCAGGGTGAAGAGGTAAGGACTTCGCTGCGGGATCCCTAGATACTGATTCAACCATCCGTACTGCTCAATCTGCTTGGCCCAGACATAACTTGTATTGAAGGCGAGACCATGGCTCAATCTCTGACTCAGGTCTACCTGCAAGGCGTTATACCAGTTCTTCGCCCGGTTCACGCCTTCGTCATTGATGTCGATGAATTCGGGATGAGGTCGATTGATATCGAACAGATTGATCGTGGAAGAAGTACCAAGATTGGTTCCCTGAAAAGCCGAGGCGCCCTGGAACGGATTCGCGACGGTGCTGGAGCAGAGGGAGTTCTTACCGTTGCCGTAGATCTCATCACACTGCTGAGCGAAGTTCCACGAAGGAAGATTCTGGTTCACGGTCAGGCTGTAGTTACGTACACGATTGCCCACATAGGAGACATCAAGCACGCTCGAGCGTGTTGTGCGCAGCTGCAGGCCCAGGGAGAATTCGTTCGCCGTGGGAATGTGATAGTGCGGGTTATAGTACGTGAAGCTCTGATCCAGGTAAGTCAAAGATCCGCCAGCTGCTCCCGCCGGGGCAATCGAGCCGTTTGGCAGGGGGTTGCTTAGAACATTCGCGAACTGCGTGCGCTGGTTGTCAGGCGAAACATTGACGTTCGTCGTGCTCGAGAAGCCGAGGTCCTGAAGCATATCGTTCGATTGAAAGTTAGTGTAGAAGAGGCCGTATCCGCCGCGAAAGACGAGCTGCGGCGTTGCCGAATAAGCGAAGCCGAAGCGGGGCTGAATGTCGCTGAAGTTGGTTGGAAAGGGCCGCGTGCCATTGCCGTTGACCCCGGCGAATTCAACGGCGCCCGTGAGGTTTGCCAGCTGCGGATACTGCGCCGCTGCTCCTGCCGGGACACTGCTCTGCGCTGCGTTAGGCGCGGCAAGATTGAAGCCAACATTCAGCTGGTTGTGCCGCTCCGTCGGCGGCACCAGAATGTCGTAACGCAACCCGAGATTTAGCGTCAGGCGTGAGCTCACCTTCCAGTCATCCTGGACCCAAGGGGCAACGTACCACGAGGAATAAAAGTCAGTGACGTTTTGAAAGCTGCTGCCCGAGGAGGGGGTACCCAGCAGAAAAGAAGCGAAGGAGTCTCCGCTGTTGGTCTCCGAAGACGCATCATTCCAAGCCGAGCGCGTCCAGTCCGATTGGAAGTTAAAGGAAAACGGCTCCCCCGGCGAGTAGACCGTGTAGTGGGTCAGCCGGAGATCCTCGCCAAAGCGCAGATTGTGCTTGCCGAGGCTCTTCTCAAGACTGCTCTCGATGGAACGGGTTCCGGTGTCATTCAGGCTTTGGAACCAGCCGAGGGTGGCATACTGCTCAAAACTCCACTGCCCAAAAAGCGCAGGCTGCTGAAGGCTGGCGGCAAAACCAGATGGTAGACCCAGGCTGGTCAGGTTGAAGCCGTCATTCTGCGGGTTGAGCCACTGCTCACGGTAGAGCGTATATCCATAGCGAACGTTAAGCACTGTTGAAGGATTAAGCGTATCGACGAAGTCGAGAAGAAAGCCGCGATTAAAGCGGGAGAAATTGCCACCTGAGCCGCCCGGCCCGGTGATGCCGTTGTCGTCGCTCAGCTCGGTAAATTTGCTGATGTAAGGGCGGATGAAAAAGCGATACTTGTCGCCGATGTTAAAGTCGAATCGCCCTAAGACATTGTAGAAGTGCCAGTTGAAGTAATTGTTCGGCAGAGCGTAATCGATCTGGCCGTATCGCTGTCCCGAGCTCGTAAGATTTGGGGTCGGCAACAATGCGGTGACCGCTTTGGAAACGGGGTTGATCCTGTTCGCCGGGATGATGTTTCCTGGAAACGGATTGCGCACGAATGCGCCCGTGCTGTCGTAATGGCCAGTGGCTGGATCATAGATCGTGATTGGATTGCCGCTAGCATCCCGCAGCTGGCTGAAGTCTCCGCCGCGCATGTCCAGCTCAGGATAGGAGAGCTGCAGGGGATTCGGCAGCCGCTCGATATACCGATCGACGGACAGGAAGTAGAACGGCTTGACCGGACTATCGCGCGGTATGACGTGCGGCACAATGAACGGTCCACCAATCTGTCCGCCGAACTGGTCCTGTGAGTTAGGCGGGCGGCCCGCGCCGATGGCGTTGTTCTGGTAACTATTGGCATTCCAGCCCGGCCTTCGAAAGTAGCCCCAGGCCATGCCGTGCACTTTATCACCGCCGGAGATCGTTCCGAGATTGACCACGCCTCCGCTCGTATGGCCGTACTGCGCATCGTAGCTGTTCGCGTTTACGCTGAACTCCTTCACAGCAAAGTTCGGCGGAGCGTAGCCGTAAACGTTGTTGCCCAGCTCCGCGTCATTTGGGTTGCCGTCCAGCTCAAACTCGTTGAGGCCCATTAGGCCGCCGTTGATCAAGAACTGTGAGGTGACTGTCCAGGGTTCGGTATAGGCTCCCTCCGGCCGCAGATACACTCCCGGGATGTCGTTCCCAAGTGTCAAGGGATTATTGTTCGGCACCGGTAGATTCTGAATCTGCTGCGCATCCAGGTTCCAGGCGCGACCGGCGTTTTCGGTCTGCAGCACTGCGCCGCTCGACGTGACAGTCACCTGCGTGTCAGCCGAAGCCACTGCCAGGTGCAGGTCCGTACTCGTCGCCCCATACGCGCCCAGCGAGATGTTCAGCACCTCGACTGTGCTCAGTCCCGGCGCCGTCCCCCGCACTGCATAGCTGTCAGGATCCAGAAAGAGGAACGTGAAGGTGCCGTCTCCTCCTGTCTGCGCCGTCGTCGTGGTGTGTGTGCTAGCTCGCGTCAGGACCAGCGTCGCTCCGGGCACAAGGGCACCCGCCGGGTCCGTCACCCGCACCGTCAGCTTTGCGCGATCATCCTGCGCGTCCATGGTGCGCGGCAGCAGCACGGCAAGGCTCAGAAAGAAGGCGACACATGCACATGTTCTCCGGCTAAGTCGTTCCCGGACGAAACGTTGCAATTTGTAAATCGGCGACATGAGCATTGGGAGTTCCTCTCGCAGCCAGCAAGCATCATGGCAAGAACCGCCACCGATGCTAAGAACCGCTGAGTAGAACCTGCAAGACTGTGCATATACCATTTGCCGCTAGTACAACTGCACCAGCGCCAAGAGCAACTTTGCGCGCTATGCTCGACTTAGTGGAAAGCTCTCACCCCATTCAGGTCTTCGTGGTTGACGATCACCTGGTTGTACGCTCCGGCCTGCGCAGCATGCTTGAAAGCACTGGCGAGTTTCTGGTGGCCGGCATGGCTGCTTCTGCGGAGGAAGCTCTGCGTCTGCTGCCCACTGCCTGCGTCGATGTACTGCTGCTGGACCTACGCCTGCCGGGTATGAACGGCCTCGCACTGATCGAGAAGTTGCGTGCTCTGCCAAAAGTGCCTTGCGTGGTCGTGCTCACGAATTACCACTCGGAAGAAGATGTCTTCCGCGCTTTCCAAGCAGGTGCTATGGCTTACCTACTGAAAAGCGTCTCTGACGAAGAGCTATTTACGGCTATCCGCACGGTTCACGCCGGCCGGCGATTTGTGCCGCATAGCATCGCGGAGCAGCTCGCCGTAAGGCTCAGCCGCAACGAGCTAAGCGCCCGCGAGCAGGAAGTCCTCTCTTACGTTGCGAAAGGCCTGACCAACCGCGAAATAGGCAAACAGCTCTACATCAGCGACAAAACCGTCCGCAATCACGTCGTCAGCTGTCTGGAAAAGCTCGGTGCGAAGGACCGTACGGAAGCAACAGCCATTGCCATCCACCGCGGCCTGCTTACGCCCGCTGAAAGGCTGTAGTGGCGGCGCTCTATGCGCGAGCGGCAGCCGCCCAGAGTGAATCCTTGAAGAGACCTTCTAAGCTGTCTTCTCCAGCGACCACGGCCAGAACCGCCGCGCGCTTGCGGCGACAAGCGTTATACACGTACCTGCATTTTCATTGCTTCGTATTTGCAACTGCGCGTGAATCATGCCTGCCCGGCGCTCCATTCCTTTCAGCCCCATGCGCTGACAAGCCGGGTCACGCGCAAAGCCCACTCCATTGTCCGAGATCTCAAGTGACAAACGCTCCTTATCGTGACAGAGCGTGATCGTGATCCGATCCGCGCCAGAGTGACGCGCCGCGTTAGCCAGTGCTTCCAGGCCGACATGCAGAAAGGCGTCTGTGGTTCTCAGGGGCACCGGACGCCCTTGCCCGTCCCCTGTTACCTGCACCTGCACCACGCCCGGCGCAGCAAGGTCAGCAGCCCGCCGCTCCAGCGACTTCGCCAGATCGCTGATCTCTACGCTCTGCGCACGCAGCATCGCGATACTTAGGCTGGCTTCCTGGTGCGTGCGCCGTACGAAGTCGGTTGCAGTATCCAGCTGCTGCTCTACCAGCTGGAGCTCCGCGCGCCCACGCAGCCGCAGCCGGTTGCGAATGCCGTGGAGATGGAATGCCACGCCGGCGAAGCTTTGCGCCAGCGTGTCGTGCAGCTCATGGGCCAGCCGTTCACGTTCCTCGGTGATGGCAGTACGTCGCTGCCGCTGCATACGGGTGTGATAAGCCTGTGCCAGCAGCAGAAGGAGCAGCACCAGAACTGTCCGCTGTAGTAGCTGCCGCGCCGTCCACCATGGCGGCCCGGCTATTACCTCGAGGTCATTGCTGGACGGCAGCAGCAGCACAAAGGGCGTCAGCCTGTGCGTGTACCGGACATCCGGCATGCAGATACCGCGTACCCGCACAATGCCGTGCAGCGGCAGGCTGAGGATGCGCAGTCCACCGAGTGGCTTGTCTACAATCGCCTGAAAGCGCTGGGTGTCACTCACCAGGTCGAGCACAATCGTTGATCCTTCCTCGTGCTGCGCCACTACTTCGCCCTGCGTCTCCGTCATCAAGCCCGCAAACTCTTGCGTGCTCGCTTGCAAAGCCGTCACTGAGACAGCTGACACGGGAGATCGATCCCAAAGCAGTCGAACCCGCGCTCTTTGGAGAGCAAACGTCGTAATCCCGGTAGACTGCGCGGGTTCGACGACACCCTCCACCTCCACCTCATCGCCCACGTTTAACGTCGGGCTGGTGCTATTGCTTGTGTGAACCACTACGCCAGCAGTAGCGTCCTGAATCACCAACTCCGGTCTCAGCAGCGTAACGACGCCTCGCACCCGCGCCGTCTGCCTCGGCTGTAAACGCAGGCTTGCAAGAGACTCAATCGGCTCCGTAGCTGGCCCACTCGAAAGCGGCCTGGGACTCCGAAAGCTTTCCATCAAGGAGTACTCTGCCTCCGTGCGCGGGTAGAGTGGCCGACCTACGAATGTCCCTTCTCGGAGCATAGCCAGCATGTCCGTGGCCGTAGCTCGGCGTACGGAGACGTTGCGCCACTCTCCGCCAGTCGCCACGGATCGTAACCCGATATGGCCGGCCGGCGCGCAGTGCTGTTCTTCTAGCGCGACAAAGCTGCTTCTTCTCGTCACCGGATCACTCGCCGAAGCCGCAAGCCGGCAGCCGAGCGCTACCACCCGTATGTGGTACCACGCTAGTGGCTGGATCGGAGATGGCAGCGGCACCGGCCGCGCCTCACTCCATCCAAAATCCGCTCTTCCCAGAACCAGTGAGTTGTCAAAGCTCCGCAGCCCTGCATAGTAACCGTCAAAGGCATCCACGCCCGCCTCTTCCTTGCTGGAGCGCACCAGCAGTCCTGCATCTCCACCTGTGCCCAGAAATCGCAGGTCCGCTTCAAGCACGACGTCGGACCACTGCTTTGAACCGGTGATCAGCTTGGCGCCGCGTTCGTCTGACGAGTTTCGCATGGCCCCGTTCTGCACGCTCCAGCTTCCGCCAAACGGCACCCAATCGCTCGCTTCCTTTTGGCTGAACGCGCTGTGATACGGCAGCCCACGCGTAGGGCTTCTTGCCGCCACCCACAGCGCCGTCCCTCCTACAAGCAGCACCAAGAGCAAAGTCGAAGCAAGAAGCGTCAAGCATCTGCGAGGATTCATGGCCGCTGCGGTCTCCAGTCCATTGAGAGCACCTGCTGCACGTCGGGTCGGTCGATCGTTTCACGTGTGACCAGCACTGGCCGCACCCGTGTAACCGGGGTCATCGGAACCCCCTTCTGCTTCGCCTCCAGCATCTGCATCGCCTGTACGCCCATTGCAAAGGTATTCTGCGCAATCACCGCCTTAATCGCGCCTTTGCGAACGGCAAACATCAAGTCAAGGTCCTGGTCGAAGCCGACCAGCAAGATTTTTCGTTTCGCCGAGAAACCGCCGAGTGCGATCTGAGCGCCTCGTGTCTCAGTTATGCCGATCGAGATGATGGCGCGCAGGTTGGGGTAGCGGTGGAGTAAGTCCTCCGTCTCCTGTTCGGCTTCACCTAGTCGGAACGATCCACGCGGGCGCGCGACGATGCGTACTCCGGGATATCTCGTCTCGATTGCCTTCGCAAAAGACTGCCCGCGCGCGGCTGCGCTCGTTAGATCCGGATTTTCGCCCAGCACCGCTACCTCGCCCTTTTCGTGTAATAGCTTGGCAACAGCATCGGCGGCCATACTCCCTGCCGCCGCATCATCGTTCAATACAAAGGCGAGATTCTTGTCCGGCTCGAGCGCAAGATCTGTCGCAAGAATCACAGTAGGAATGCCAGCAGCGGTGGCATTGCGCACGGCAGTCATGAGCGCCAATGGATGGTCCGGCGCCAGAATCAACCCGCGCGCGTGCATCTCGATTGCGTGACGCACCAGCACTATTTGTTTAGCTACCTGATCTTCGTTCGGCGGCCCGTTCCAGTACACGCGCCAATCGGTGCCAAGCGTCGCTCTCGAGATCCCGGCATGTTCGCTCTCCCAGATCTCCTGAGCGGTTGTCTCCGGGATGACTGCAACGATTGGCGGCGTTAAGCGACGCAGGCGCGGCAGGGAAAAGAGCCCTGCTGCGGTGAGTGCGACCACCGCTGCCGCCGCCAGTGCGGCGCTCCTATACCGCCTGCGTGTCACGCCCGCAGCATAGCAGATGAAGGAGATCTCGCTGCCTTTCCTCTGGCGACTGTTTGAGTCACTGCTCGCCACTTCAGATTGTCAGAAAATCATGCGGACAGAGCGGCGTTCGGCATGCTTCGCCAGTCTCGATGCAGGCTTTCCGGCCCGAAGCGACCAGATCCGAAAGACTCTGGGATACTTCCTGAGCGAGTGGGACATCGTCGAGTTCTGCCGCAGGCACGCATTCTCGTGCAGGGGCGCGGCTCAGCCGCTAACTCCACCGTCTGCTACGCGCTCGGCATCACGGCGGTCGACCCGGTCGGCATGGACCTTCCCTCGGGCGATGACCGCGAGCGCGCCATCCAGTACTGGTGGACGCGGAAGGAATCGAACCTTCAACCTGTCGATTAAGAGTCGAATGCTCTGCCAGTTGAGCTACGCGTCCAGGTGGGTGGGCTCGGGTCGATGAGCGCCGGGTGAATCAACCATCTACGCCGCCAGGCGGCGACGATCAGCGATGAAGCGAGGCTGCTGACGAAATGTAGGATAGCATACGGCCCGGACATAGATAGCGTCCTCGCCCGCTCGCAGCGTGGCTGCGGCCCTGCTTTTCCTGGCGCCTTCATGCCGGAACAAACGCCTCGAACGCAGACGGCACTGCTGCAGGAAGCTCGCGCATGTGGCTCAGCACGCGTTCTGCGCCGGCCGCCAGCAGCCGATCGCCATGCCCCGCGGCACAGTGGCTGCCGCCGGTAAAGCCGAAGACACGCATGCCCGCGGCCCGGGCTGCCCGCACACCAGGCTCGCTGTCCTCGATCACCAGGCAACGGTGAACTGGTGTACGCATCCATCCGGCTGCGAAGACAAACACATCCGGAGCCGGCTTACCCTGCACAACCAGCTGTGCGCTCACCACGTTGGGCGCGAAAAAGTCGAACAGGCCCACGTAGCGCAAGCCCTGCTCAAGCTTGGCGGGAGCGCTGCTCGAGGCCACACACTTCGGAAGGCGCAGGCTGCCGAGCATCTCTGCGACACCTGCGATCGCCTGCAGTTCGCTTGAGAACGCCCGGCTGACGCGCTCCTTCATTGCGGTGTAGTACGCAGCCGGCATCGGTTGACCCCAGTCCTGCTGCACCTCCGCAAGAATCTCGCGCTCTGGCCGCCCTGCAAAACGAAGCACTACACGCTCAGGCGTGATCGGGTAGCCCAGCCGCGTAAGCTCCTCGCTGACCGCGGTACACACCAGGATTTCGCTATCCACGAGGACGCCATCACAATCAAAGATCAACAGCTCGGGTTCTGCGCTCATCTGCTCGCTGGAAGTCGTCATACTTAGCATATTGTCTCGTAGGATGTGTGATCGCTCCATGAACTCCCGAAAATGGTTGGCCCTCTCCATGCTTCTGCTGGCCGGCTGCGGCGGCAGTGCTTACGTCCCCAGCAACTGGCGCAGCCTGGTACCAGCCGCGGCTCGTACGCAGCAGAACCCGCTGCCGCAAAACGCGGCCAACGCTGCTGCCGGCGGTAGTGCATACGGCCTCTACTGCTCGAGCTGCCACGGTGAGGATGGCGCGGGACGACGAAACCGGCCGAGCCTGAGAAATGATCGTGTGCGTGGCGAGACCGACGGAGAGATCCACTGGATCCTTGTGAATGGCAGCAAGGGTCATGGCATGCCAGCCTGGCGCTCGCTCGGCAATACCTCACTCTGGCAACTCGTCGAGTACATCCGTTCCATGCCTCCGGCCAGGTAGCACCAGAAGTCGTGGCGACGCGGATGATCACCCGTTGCCATTGCGCTTCCGCCTGTGCGACCCTTAGCCGCCGCGCCTCGCGCCGCCTCAAGGAACGCCCATGAAGACTCCTGCCCTGCTGCTCTGTTCCACCCTGCTCTCGATGATTTCCGTTACCGCGCTGCATGCGCAGGCCACCCGCTACCCTGACGCGCCGCCAGTGCTACTCGGCGCTGCGTGGTACCCGGAGCAGTGGCCCGAGTCACAGTGGGAGCCTGATCTCCAGCGCATGGAAGCCGCTCATATTCACCTGGTGCGCGTCGGCGAGTTTGCCTGGAGCACAATGGAGCCGACAGAAGGCGACTGGCACTGGGAGTGGCTCGACCGCGCGATCACCGCAGCGGCCAAACACCACATCGTGGTCGTGCTCGGCACGCCGACAGCAGCCCCGCCGGCGTGGCTTACGGAGAAGTACCCGCAGACGCTGCGCGTCGACAATGACGGCAAGCGCGACGAACACGGCAACCGGCAGCAGTTCTCCTTTGCGGATGCGAAATATCGCGAGCTGGCCCGCGACGTCGCCAACCGCATGGCTGAGCGCTACGGGCACAACCCGGATGTAGTCGGCTGGCAGATCGACAACGAGCTCTCCGCGACCTCGTTCGACGACGAAGCGAAGCAGCAGTTTCATGCGTGGCTCAAAGCGAAGTACGGCACGGTCGCGGAGCTGAACAAACGCTGGTGGACCAGCTACTGGTCGCAGAGCTACAACGACTTCGACCAGATCCCGGTGCACGAGAAGGGCGAGAACCCCGCGCTGCTGCTGGACTGGCGACGCTTCGTCACAGATACGTGGGCCAGCTACACGCAGGTGCAGATCGACGCGATCCACGCGCACAGCGACCATCGGCAGTTCATCACGACCAACACGATGGGCTGGTTCGACGGCTTCAACGCGTATACCGAACACCGCAAGCTGGACATCGCCGCCTGGGATGACTACATCGACAGCGACCACTTCGACTGGGCGGAAAACGCAGCGCGGCACGACCTGACGCGCGGCTACAAGAACAGGAACTTCTGGGTAATGGAGACGGAGCCCGCGTTCGTGAACTGGCGCCGAATCAATACGCCGCTCGAGAAAGGCCAGGTGCGCGAGCTGGCCTGGCAGGCAATCGGCCACGGCGCAGAAGCCGTCGAGTACTGGCAGTGGCGCGCCGCGCTGAACGGGCAGGAGGAGTACCACGGCGTCCTCGTCGGTGCCGATGGCACGCCGGCGCCGGTGTACGAAGAGGTTGCGCAGATTGGCAGCGAGTTCGAGGAAGCGGGTAAGGCCCTGGCCGGCACGAACCCGATCGCCGATGTTGCGCTGATCAACGACTTCGATTCCCGCTGGGCGATTAACTTCCAAAGACATAACCATGAGTTCGATCCGGTGGCGGAGATGGTCGCCTCTTACCGGCCGCTGCGCGAGGGCTCGCAGGGTGTGGATGTGATCGGCATCGGCAACGGAAACGATGCGCCGCTCGACAAGTACAAGCTGGTGGTTGCGCCGGGTTTGAATGTGCTGCCGCAGACGACCGCAGACAAGCTGCTGGCGTATGTGCGCGGCGGAGGGCACCTGCTGCTTGGCCCGCGCTCCGGGATGAAGAACTTCGACGATGGACTCGATCCGCACCAGCAGCCGGGGCCGCTCGCGGACGCGCTGGGCGCGAAGGTGACGCAGTTCTACGCGATCGATGAGCCGGTGCCAGTGACGATAAACGGAGCTGCAGGCACAGCAAACATTTGGGCGGAGACGCTGGAGACGAGCTCGCCCGAGGCGAAGGTGCTGGCGACCTATGGCGCGAGCAACGGCTGGCTCGACGGCAAGCCGGCAATTGTGACGCGTAAGGTCGGCAAGGGTTCGATCACGTACGTTGGCGCCTACCTCGACGAAGCTTCGCTGAAGAAGCTGATGGACACGGTGCTGAGCGAAAGCGGCGTACAACCGATGCTCGAGGGCGTGCCGGAGAGCGTCGAGGTGTGTGTGCGGTCGGGAGAAGGCCGCACGGTGATGATTTTGATCAATCACGGCAGCGAGCCGGCGTCGGTGATGCTGCCGACGTCGCGCGGTGCGAAGAGCCTGTTGGATGGAGCGGATATATCCGGCAGGCCAGTGATGCTGCCGAAATACGGCGTGGCAGTGCTAGAAATGGGCGAGCTGCGGTAGCGGGCAGGAGTGTTCCACGCAAACCCGTTCCACGTGGAACACTCTGACTTTGCATCTGGAATGGTGCTTTGCGATCTGCAAGTGCATTCCGCACAATTACTTACGAGATTGTCGTGAGTCGTGCACAGAGTTAGCTACAAGTGTGATTCGGATGACCAGTATTGAGTATCGACCCTTGCGGGTTGTGCGATGAGCGCTTACGGGAACAGCCAACTCACTCGCCGGCCCCTCGATTCACTGAAGGAGAGAACTGAGCAGTATGCAAGTTCATATTCGTTAAGTAAACGCCGTCAGTAAGCAAAGGCGCGTCCACATGACTAACGTTTGATGGTCGGCAAGTCGGGCTCACTGAGCGCATCGGCCTGTTCTCGTCATTCGAGAACAACGGGCGGACTGCTTCCAAAAAGCCGACTACCTGTTATGAACAGGTTCTATAAGTCTCAAGCATCGGGCCCTATCGTTCTGCATCTGACTTATCGTGCTCGAAGCAGCCGTTTATCCCTCCACGGGTGTCCAGAAACTTACAGAACGAGAAGACGACTTTGTTTGTCTTTAGACTTCTCAATTCATCCATGTAGTAGATCAAGGCGCGTCCGTTAGTGAGCAGATCGACCTGCTGTTGGGTCAGAGGATTGGACATCAGTTCAATCGTACTTAGGCCAGTCCGCCCGTGCGTAATCGTTCGTGGTGGCTCTGCCGGTTCGCTCAGCATCCTTTTCCAGATTTCGCGCTCAGCGATGTGACGTTCGTTGTTCGGATATGCAGTTACGTCCTCTTCGATCGGCAGAAGTTCCCAACCACTCTTCTCAATAAACGTGGCGTCTTTACTTCCCGTGAGCATCAAGTTCAGCCGAAGCCCGAGGGGCTGCCCCTCTTCGGGTACACAGTTGCACCATAAGCCGCCAGTTCGATCGGATGTGCCTCCTTTGTTCGCAAATCATCATCCAGCTTCGAATTAGCCTCATCTACTTTCCTCTGCAAGGCCTCCTCGCGGGCAGCTGCTTGTCGGCGATCTAGATCGGCTTGCACTTCGGTTTCGTGCTTCGCCTTGATCGATACTCCACAGGCCCCCACCGCAAGAACCACCAAGATGATGATCGTCGATACCCGAAGCCAATGAGACTTCTTTGGGGAAGGGAGCAGTGCGACACATCCAAGACACGTCGCGACTACGAATGAGACTACGTCTGGAAGATAGTTCATCTTGCAAAATCCCACCAACGTAGACCTGGGTCAAGGCCTTTCAAGTCAAGGGAGCTCGTGTTGAGGCGCTTTCACAAGTCTCTACAATAGTGCTCCACGTAGCCGACAAAGGCGGAATCATTTCGTCTCCTCGATGAACGCCAAATCGCCAATGTGCTCACCGAACACGAATAATGCTGATGAATCGCTTCGCGACAGTAACGCCTAAGGCGGGATTGAGATTCTAGAAACGCCGGCTGCGGCAACTCCGCACGGCGCTCGTCAACCGCAGATCCTTCGACTTCGCTGCGCTCCGCTCAGGATGACAGCTCTGTTCGATGAGGCTATGTAAGACAAGGCTAGCTTGCCTTCTGCCGTTTTGCTGCCGGTTTTGGTGCGGCTTTCTTTGCGGCTGCGGTTTTTGTTTTGGGCTTTTCTTCGGCTGCCGATTGCAGGGCTTCGCCCTTCTTTGCCAGACTCGCCTTCAGCGCGTCCATCAGGTTGATGACCGGGGCCATCGGCTTCTTCTTGTGCTCGGGCTCCGGACCCTGTTCGCCGGCGCTCTTGCTTTCAATCAGCGCTTCGACCCGCTCCTGGTAGGTGTTGTGGAAGGCGTCGGGGTGGAAGGGAGCGCGCAGTGAGCCCATGAACTGCTCGGCGAGCTTTACCTCCGCATCCTGCAGCTCGAGCGGCGACTGATCGCCGTACTCGGGGATCTCGCGGACCTCCTCCGGGTAGTAAAGGGTGTGCAGGATAAGGCCATGCTCGTAGGGGCGAATGATGACGACCTGCTCGCGTTGATGCAGCGTGAGCTTGGCGATGGCGCCCAGCTTCAGCTTGCCCATGGCCTGCATCATGAGCGCGTAGGCGCGGCGACCCGGCTCCTCGGCGACCGTGTAGTAGGAGGTCTCGTAGTAAATCGGGTCGACCTCGTCGAGGGAAACGAACTGCTGGATCGCCATTGTTTCGGAGGACTCGGCTTCGAGCGACTTGAGCTCATTAGGCGAAATGAGCACGTAGCTGCCATCCCCGACGGGATAGCCTTTCTCGATCTCATCGCGCTCAACAATGCGCTCATCGACCGGGCAGTACAGCTGCTGCTTGATACGGCTGCCGCAGTTCTTATGGATCTGGTTAAAGCCGATGTGCTCCTCGCGAGCGGCGACGTACATACGGACCGGCACAGAAATCAACCCGAACGAGATGTAACCCTTCCAGACCGTAGAAGCCATGGCTGCCTCTTCCCTGCCGGCGCTTGCCGCCAGCGCTTACCTGCAGTGACCGAATTGCTGCCCGTTCTGAGATGTATGAACTGAAAGCACGGTTACCCGAGGTGCCTTTGCGGGTGCTGAGAGGGTCCGGGGCCTTCCAGACAGTTAGAGTAGAGAGACAGGTTTGAACAAAGACGTGCTCCTGCAACCCAGCAATTTAACTCCCGTGGAACGGCGGGAGAAGGGCAAGGTCCTTCTTCGGGACACGGCTGCGCTGTGTGTTCTTGCTGGGCTGGCTGTTGTGCTTTCCTTTGTCACGTATGCGCTCTTCCACTCCTTTGCCGCGCACCAGCGCATGCTGGAAGCGCGCTGGCGCGCCCGCGGCGAGTCGGCGCTGGCCACCGGGCAGCCTGCTGTCGCTCTCGATGATCTGCACTCCGCTCTGGCCTACGCGCCCGACGACCGCGGCATCGAGGTAGAGCTTGCCACCGCGCTAGCGGCGACCGGCCGGCTCCAGGAGGCGCAGGTGTACTTCACCACCCTGCTGGAAAGCGAGCCCGGCAACGGCATGATCAACCTGCAGATGGCGCGGCTGGCGATCCGGCAGGGCAACACGCAGGCGGCCGTCGACCACTACCAAGCGGCGATCGACGGGACCTGGAACGGCGACGCCTTTGCACGCCGGCGCGAGATCCGCCTGGAGCTGGCGCGGTTCCTGATCGCGCAGAAGCGCTTTCCGGAGGCCCGGAATCTCCTGCTGATCACCTCCGGCAATGGGCCGGACAACTTCGCGCTGCAGCTTGAACTAGGTGCACTGCTCGAGCAGGCGAACGATGCACCGGACGCCATTGACGTATACCGCAAAGCCTCGCAGCACCGGCCGACGCGGCTGGAGGCGCTGGAAGGTGAGGCGCATGCGGCCGCAAGCGAGGGACGCTACGCGCAGGCGAAAACACTGCTGAGTGAAGCAATCGTCGAGCCGGCGTTTGCGCGGCAGCCGGATGAGGTGCGCAATGCGACACACGCTGAGCTGGAAACGGCGGAGGGCGTGCTTGCCTTGTACCCGGCGCTGACGATGCCAGCAGCAGAGCGCGGCCGCCGGATAGCACAGGATGCAGAGCTGGCGCAGGCTAGGCTGCTGGGTTGCCCTGCAGTGAAAGCAGCAGAGGCAGCTCCGGATGCAGCTTCGGGCGCGGGCGCGGCTCCGGGAGCAGCGAACGCGGCCGACCCGGCGGGGACGCAACCGACCGTCGCGCAACAGCGCACGCTCCTGCTGGGCGCGCTGGCCGGCAAGCTGCAGCATTTGAACCCGCTGGCAAAGGATTCTGCAGCCGCTCAAGCGCCTGCGGCAACGCCTCCCGGCACAGCAACGGATACACTCTCCGCGCTGGCGGCACGCTGGACGCCGCTGCCGACCGGGGCTGCGCTGGCCAGGCAGCTCGTAACCGATCCGGCTTTCGCGCAGAACACAGTGCAGCTGATTTACGAGACTGAGCGCGCCACCGCCGGCGCTTGCGGCGCGCCCACCGGCCAGGATGCCTTGCTGCTGCGCATCGCGCAAACTCCTGACCAGATCGAGGCCGAGCCATGACGCCGACGCCATCTGCGGGCTCCCTTGTGGACCAGAAGGAAACGCCCGAAGCGCCGGCGACGCAGGTACCGATCAGCCCGGGCGATCAGATGCCGATTGACCCGGCTCGTCCGGCATTGCAGGCGGAACCGATCGACCTCCAGCGGATCGCACCGAAGCGTGAGGAGCGGCTTTTCCTGATCCTCTCGATCTTTATCGGGGTACTTTCTGGCCTGCTGGTCGTTTCGTTCCGGGTGGCCATTGAGTGGATCAAGATTCTGACTCTCGGCTCCTCGCCGCACCCGCACGAGCCGCGGTTGATCATTGTGCCCACGTGCGCCGGGCTGTTCGTCGCCGTGCTGGTGCGCTGGGTTTTTCCGGGTGCGCGCGGCTCGGGCGTTAACCAGACCAAAGCCGCACTGTACATCTACAACGGCTATATCTCATTTAAAACGGTGGTCGGCAAATTTATCGGCTCGGCGATTGCGATCGGCTGCGGCCACTCGCTCGGGCCCGAGGACCCGTCACTGCAGATCGGCGCAGGCGTTGCCTCGATCGTCGCGCGCAAACTGCGGCTTTCGCGGCAGTCGCTGCGGTTGTTCGCTCCCATCGGCGCCGCTGCCGGGCTAGCGGCGGCGTTCAACGCGCCGATCTCGGCGATCCTGTTTGTGATCGAAGAGGTGATTGGCTATTGGAGCGCAGCGGTGCTGGGCTCGGTTGTGCTCGCCGCCATCTCGAGTGTTTCGGTGGCGCGCATCTTTTGGGGCTCGGCACCGATGTTCCGCATCCCTACGGTGACTCTGCGCGACCCGCGCGAGTTGACGGCCTACGCGGTGCTGGGCGTCATCGGCGGCCTCTCGGCGTTTGTGTTTGCGAAAGCGCTTGGCTCACTGCGGCCGCGGCTGCGCGCCATGAGCCAGAACGTGCAGCTTCTTCAGCCGGCAATTGCCGGGCTGCTGGTTGGTTTGATCGGCTACTACGGGCTGCCTCAGGTGATGGGTCCGGGCTACGAGGTGATGGACCAGGCGCTGCATGGCCAGTTCACCTGGCAGTTTCTGGCGGCGCTGGTGGTCTTCAAGATGCTGGCTACGACGCTTTCGTTCTCAAGCGGCACGCCCGGCGGCATGTTCGCGCCGACGCTGTTTCTCGGCACCATGCTGGGGGCGGCTGTGGGCACGGTGGAACACACGCTGCTGCCGCATGCCTCGAGCGCGGTGGGATCGTACGCGCTGGTTGGCATGGGGGTCTTGTTTGCCGCTTTCCTCCGGGCTCCGCTTACTTCGGTTTTTATGGTGCTTGAGACCAGCGGCAATTACTCGATCATCCTGCCGGTGATCCTGGCGAACACCATCGCGTACCTCATCTCGCGCTCATTGCAGCCGACGCCGATCTTCGAGCTCTTCACTCACCAGGATGGGCTGGACCTGCCCTCGATGGAGGAGCAGCGCGAGGAGGTCGGCCTGCACCTGGAGGACGCGCTGGTTCCGCTGCGCGTTCCGGTGCTGGAAGGCAAGGAGACGCTGAAGGCAGCAGCGGTGGAGTTGTCGCTGGTGCCTGGTGCCCAGGCTCTGCTGATCCGGATGTCCGGGGGCGGCTGGTATGTGCTGCCGGTGGGAGAGTTCGCAACGCTGGCGATGTCGACCTCGGCAGAGACCACGCTTGAGCGTGCGTTGCCGCAAGAGCGCACGCCGCTGCTGTTCCCGGATCTACCGCTTGATACCGCATTGCGGCATTTTTCCCGCTGGCCGCTGCTGCCGGTCAGCAACCGGGCCAGCAAGGGCACGCTGGAGGGCATGGTGACGCTCCAGGATGTGCTGGCGCGATATGGGCGCGCCTAGGCAGCAGGAGCTCGCGAGAGATCGCCACCAGAGAGTGTTTCGAGGCCGGAGGGCCGGTCCTGCCGACTGACATCATCATCCTGGGAGCGTTACGTCGAGAGGCGCAGCGGCTCCGGCCCAGCGGAATCCCTTTCGCGCTCAGCTTGGCGCGCTGACTGGAAGTAGATGACGTTTCGTGTCCCGTCTCAGCATCTTAGGGTGCCGCTTACCCCCCGATGGCTGCTGGTGCTTCTCCTGCTTACCTGCGGTGCGTTCGCTGTGCTGGGCTACCACCCGGGCGTGGAGGACGACACCACCTATCTGGCGGCTGTAAAGCACGACCTGAACCCTGCGCTGTACCCGCACGACCTTCCTTTTGTCACGGCGCAGCTGCAGTTCAGCATCTATGACCGCCTGATTGCGGGCTCGGTGCGGCTGGCGCATCTTCCGCTCGCTGCGGTGCTGCTGCTGTGGCAGCTTGCCGCGCTGTACCTGCTGCTGCTCGGTTGCTGGCTGATCGCTGCGGAGTGCTTCCGCGAGGCCAGTGCGCGCTGGGCTGGAGTCACGTTTGTTGCGGTGATGCTGGCGATGCCGGTCTCTGCGACGAAGCTGTTCCTGGTGGATCAGCACCTGCACCCCCGGCTGCTGGCAACGGACTGCATCCTGCTCGCAGTGCACGCGATCCTGCGCCGGCGGCGCTTGCCGGCTCTGCTGCTGCTCCTTGCAGGCGTGCTGCTGCACCCGCTCATGGCGGCCTTCGGCATCTCGTTCTGCTGCTTCCTGCTGCTTGCGCAGCATGGCTGGTTCAGTCTTCGTGATCCCTTGCGGCCCGCTGCCGCGCTTGCCGGTGCGGACTCCTGGCTGCTGGAAAAGCCGAACGCCGCCTGGGAGCATGCGACTGGGCCGCGGACGTTTCTTTACCTGTACAGGTGGCCGTGGTACGCGTGGCTCAGCGTGCTCGGACCGGTTGCGCTCGCATTCCTTCTGCGTGGCTCAGCGCGAAGGCGCGGGGAGCGGCAGCTGGCCGTGCTTGCCTCCGCGCTATGCGCCTACTCGCTCTTTCAGCTGGGTGCAGCCATGATGCTTCTGCTGCCGTGGTGCCCGGAGTGGCTGCTGCAGTTTGAGCCGATGCGCTTTCTTCATCTCACCTACCTGTTCACTTCCCTGCTGGGTGCGGCAGCATTTGGCCGGTGGTGGCTCAAAGCGGAGGCGATTCGGTGGGTGCTGCTGTTTCTGCCGCTTGCTGCCGGCATGTACGTGGATCAGGCGACGGAGTTCGCAGGCAGCCCACACATAGAATGGCCCGGCACGGACTCAGCAAACCCGTGGCTGCAGGCGTTTGCCTGGGTGCGCACACACACGCCGAACGGCGCTTACTTTGCGCTGGACCCGCTCTACACAACTGCAGCGCAGGAGGGTGTGCACAGCTTTCGGGCGCTGGCCGAGCGAAGCATGCTGGCCGACGCCGTCAAGGACCGTACCGTGATCACGCATGTGCCGCACCTGGCGCCGCGCTGGTTGCGCGAGACCGACGCCACAGCCGGCTGGCAGCACTTCCACAAGGCGGACTTCGAGCAATTGCGACGGCAGTTTGGCGTGGACTGGGCGCTGGTAGAGCATCCTGTTGCCGGCCTGACCTGCCCGTACCACAACAGCATGGTGTGGGTCTGTCGAATCAGCCCGGATTCGCCTCCGGTCAGCGGTCTGCGCACAGCTGCCATCCAGCACGGCGTGGATGAGCGCCGGGACCCACGGCCATGAGCAAGCTTGCATCCCGCACCGGCTGCCACTACCCTCAAACCACGCAAGCGCGATGCTGAGTATCTTTCAACGACTGCTCCTGGGAGGGCTGCTTCTTCTTGCTCTGGTAACAGGGCTCAGCTTCCTTGTGCGCGCTTCCTTCGTCTCGCTGAGCGCGCTGGACGAAGAACAGAAGCGGATGGACCGCGCGTTCTCGAGCCTGGCCGCCGCGCGTGCCTCCATCGCGCGTGAGCAGATTCTGGTTGAGCGATCACTGCTGCACCTGCCGGACGACACGCCTGCCGTCCCCGCGAAATCTACGCCTCCTGTTGCACAGCCCGCTCCGGCGCCGCGCGAAAGTGAGATTCGCGCCCAAAGCGAGCGAGCCGCGGCGCGGCTGGAGGATGCACGCGAAGCACTGGCCGCCGTGCCGAGAGCTCCAGCTGTCGTCAAAGAGATAGAGCAGCACCGGCGCGTGTATGCGCGGCTGCAGCACGTGCCACCTGATCTGGAAGCGCGCATGCTTTCGGCCCGTGAGCTGGAGCCGCTGGATGGCAGCCTCTCTGAAAAGCTGCAGCTGCTGGGAGACCGGCGCAGGCGTCTTGTGGATGACCTGGAGTTGCGACGCGAGGGCTTGAGCACGCGGCTGATCAGCGCGTGCGGCGCGTGCCTGCTCAGCGCGATCGCTGTTGTGCTCTCGATGCTCTTCTACACCACACAGCCGCTGCGGCAGGCGGCACGCGCGGCGCGACGGATGGGCCAGGGCGACCTGCAACAGCGCATCGACTGGCCGCGCTCGGACGAGCTTGGAACGATCGCGACCGAGTTCAACCGGCTTGCGATCCGGCTGCGTGACCTGCGAGATACCGAGAGCGGCCGCCGTGAGATGGAGCACCAGCTCTCGGACGCCGTGGTGCAGTCGATCTACGAGCCCGTGATCGTGACGGACGGGCGGGGCCAGGTATTGAAGCTGAACAAGACCGCGCGCGAGCTGCTGGGCGATGCCGCCGAGGACCGCATGGCGCTCGCTTCGACCCCGGGTGGCGATCAGATTCTTGCGTCCATCCAGGCGGCGATCAACCTGCAACGGATGGTCAGCGGCGAGGGTGAAGCAGCGATGGCTCCCATCCGGATCGGGCAGGCGCAGCGCAACTATCGGCTGCGCACCACGCCGATGCGCGACAGCGATTTTCACCTGCTTGGCGCTGTGACGGTGCTCGAGGACGTGACGGAACTGCAGGCGCTAGACCGCTTCAAGACGCGCTTCCTGGCTGTAGCCTCACAGAAGCTACGCGATCCGCTCGAGAAGCTGCGCATCGCGATACACGCGCTGGCTCGTGGCTACGCGGGCGAACTGCGAGCCCTGCAGGCCGACGTGGTGGAGGGCGCGCAGAATGAAGCGCAGCACCTGGACGACCTGATGTCGGACCTGTTTGCCGTGGCGGAACTCGACAGCGGCCGGCGGGCGCTCAACCTGGAGCAGTTGCGGCCCATTGACGTACTGCGCGAGGCGCAGGCGACGGTGCGGGCAGCTGCAGCCGAGCGTGGCGTGACAGTCGAGGTCGAGGCCTATGCGGACCTGCAGCGTGTGCAGGCTGACCGCCGCGCGCTGCGATCCATTTTCGAAAACCTGCTAAGTAACGCGACCCGTAACACCAGCAGTGGCGGATATGTGCGGCTTTCGGCGACCGAGAGCAAGAACACCGTGCACTTCAGCGTCTCCGACACCGGCCGCGGGATCGAGCCAGACCGGCTCAACATGATCTTCGGTCGCTTCAACTCCGGCGCTTCTGAAGGTACCGGACTGGGTCTCGCACTGGTGCGCCGCCTGGTTGAGTCGCAGGGCGGCCAGATCTCTGTGGAAAGCCGGCTCGGCACGGGAACGACCTTCACTTTTACTTTGCCTGCGGGTGCGCTTGTCGACTCCAGGCACCCGGTCGAGGCGGGCTGAGCTGATGGCCGAACTGCGCAAGGAGGATGAGCTACCGCCAGAGCCGGTCGTGCAGGAGCCCGCGAGACTGCGCATTTACATTGGCGCTGCCCCAGGGGTCGGCAAGACCTACGCAATGCTGGAGCACGCACAGCAGCTGCGCGAAGCGGGTGTCGACGTCGTCATCGGTTTCGTGGAGACGCATGGCCGGCGCGAGACCGCGGAGCAAATTCGCGGGCTGGAAACGATTCCGCTTAAGAAAATCCAGTATCGCTCCGTGACGCTGGAAGAGATGGACCTGAGTGCGATCCTGAAGCGCAGGCCGCACACAGTGCTCGTCGACGAGCTGGCGCACACGAATGTGCCTGGCTCGCGCAACCGTAAGCGCTACGAGGATGTGCGGGAGCTGCTGGAAGCCGGGATCAATGTCGAGACCGCGGTGAACGTGCAGCACCTGGAGACGCTGAACGACGCGGTTGCACGATCCGCAAAGACCACGATCCGCGAGACGATTCCCGACAATCTTCTCCGCAGGGCTGATGAGGTCATCAACGTGGACCTCTCGATTGACGAGCTGCGTGGACGCCTCCGCGAGGGCAAGATCTACAAGCCCGAGAAGGTAGAGCAGGCGCTGGCCAACTTCTTCCGCAAGGGCAACCTGACCATGCTGCGAGAGCTGGCGCTGCGCACAACCGCCGAGCAGGTGAGCACGGCCGCCTCTGAATACAGGCGCGCGCAGGGGTTGGAACAGGCGCCGGTGCCGGAGAAAGTGATGGTGTGCCTGTCGCATCGGCTAGGTACCGAACGACTAATCCGTACCGGCTCGCGCATCGCCGGGCGGCTCGCAACCAACTGGTACGCGGTGTACGTGCAGGGCGCGCGTGGGCACCAGCCGCAGGCAAGCGATCCGCAAGCCATGGAGCGGCTGGACGAGTATCGGCGGTTGGCCAAGAGCCTGGGCGCGCAGATCGTGACGCTGGAGGACAAGAACGTTGGCGAGGCGTTGATCGCTTTCGCCAAGCGCGAGTCGATCTCGCACGTGGTTTTCGGCCAGACCTCGCGATCGCGGCTTGACTTGCTGCTACGCGGTTCGGTGATCAACGACTTCCTGAACGAGATGCGCGACACAACGGTGCAGGTCGTGCCGATGAACAAGAGTAAGCGTTAGCGGAGCCTTCGCAAACGAGGCGAGCGACTTTGTCTTCTTAACGATGCGGCTGCGGTTGGGCACGAGGCATTCGTCGGGAGGAGGCTTGCCACAGGCTGTGCGCCGGGCCAAAACGCCTGCTTACCCAAAGGGCCGACTGAGCGGTATGAATGCTGGGCAGCTATGGTAATTTTGAAACTGGCCCGGAGTTGTGAGCTCGTAGCTCAGTCGGTAGAGCAATGCACTTTTAATGCATGGGTCCTGGGTTCGATCCCCAGCGAGCTCACCAAACATCCAGGATCGCCTGCTGACAGACGGCTGTAGTGCTTTCTTCTCGCCAAGCTGAACCCTGAAGAGCTTCCGCACTCTCTGCACCTTCAAACCGCAACCCCGGCAGCGACTATGTACCTACGTAGCTCGTGAGGGTGCGATCTCAGCCTATGGTAGAGTTCGCAGTAAGGTAAGTGCCTGAACGACTTTAGGAGCGTGATTGCTCCAGCGAGGACCCTGAGCGCGATGACTGGTTCATTTACATCTTCGCCAGACAAGAGTGTGTTGCGCACCGTCTCCGCTCAGACCATGCGTACCCTCTGTTGTTGCTGTATCGCCTTCTCCGGCGGTCGGCGACTTCTCGTGTAGCGGCATTCACAAAGCTACATCCGGTAGAACCCACCGCAGCAAGACACTCTGCGCGGTGGTTTTCTGTTTGAGGCCACCACTCAGAGGAACAACTTTCCCCGGAGACTCGGTTATGACCTCTCGAAGACTGCAGCTGCCCCTCGCTGCTCTGGCACTCACGATCGCCTCCCTTGCGCACGCGCAATCGACGACCTCCGGCTACGTCTCGGGTGTGGTGACGGATCCGAGCAAGGCCGCAATCGCAAGTGCAACCATCACGCTCCGCAACCTGGCCACCTCGGTTGTTCTTACTGCGAACTCGGGTGCGGACGGCTCCTACCGCCTCGACTTCGTCCCGCCAGGTACTTACTCGCTTCGCGTGCAGGCAAATGGCTTTACGGCGGAGGAGCAGACGCTCACGGTGACGGTCGGGCAGTCGGCAACGATCGATGCGCAACTTGCTCTTGGCGGCTCTGCCATTACGGTCACGGTGTCCAGTGAAAGCGCGCAGCTCGAGACCGAGAACGGCAATGTGTCCACGAGCTTCAATGAGCGGCAGATCGAGATGGTGCCGAACCCCGGCCAGGACCTGACTTACATCGCGCAGGTCGCTCCCGGCGCTGTGATGAATACGCAGGGAGGGGGCGGGAATTTCTCGGCCTTCGGTCTCCCAGGCTATTCGAACATGTTCACCATCAACGGGATGGATTATCTGAACAGTTACGGAGACAACAACAAGTCCGGCGCAACCAATAACAGCCTGGGCGCGAATGAAGTTCAGAGTGTGACCGTAGTGAACAACGGCTACTCGGGCAACTACGGCCGGCTGGTCGGCTCGACCGTAAACTACGTGAGCAAGTCGGGCTCAAACCAAGTACATGGCAATGCTGCTTACTACTGGAACGGCTCGTCGCTGAATGCGAATGACTTCTTCAATGTTCGCAGCGACACGCCCAAGCCCTTCGACAATGTGAACCAGTGGGCCGATTCGATCGGCGGCCCAATCCAGCGAGGCAGGACGTTTTTCTTCGTGAACAACGAAGGTCTGCGAATCGTGCTGCCGACCACCTCGTCAGTCAACGTACCCTCGCCGCAGTTTCAGGCGGCGACGCTTGCCAACCTGAGCGCGGCGAACCCGGCCTCGGTGCCGTTTTACCAAAGTATCTTCGCCCTCTATAACTCAGCAGCCGGTGTTACGCGCGCCAAGAATACGCTGCCGAATGGGGGCTGCGGAAGCAGCTTCAGTCTGCCCAACGGTGCCCCTTGTGCCCTGAACTATGAAGCTATCCCGGGTAATTTCACCGGTGAGTGGCTGGTGTCGGCACGTGTCGATCACACGTTCAGTGACAAGGATCAGGCGTTTCTGCACATCTTCACCGATCATGGCGTGCAGGCGACATCGACCAACGTCATCAACCAGGCCTTCGATGCAACAAGCCCGCAGCCGGAGTGGCAAGGACAGTTCAACGAGACGCATACCTTCAGTGAGCGCGCCTTCAACCAGTTCGTCGCGGCATTCCAGTGGTCCGGTATTCTGTTTGGCCCAGCAAACTATGCAACGGCGCTGAGCACCTTTCCCACCGAGCTGACGTTTTCGGATGGTACTTTAACGACGCTCGGCCAGAACCAGGAGAACCCGACAGGCCGGCACATCACGCAGTATCAGTTTGTCGATGACTTCTCGAGGATCTATGGCAAGCACACGCTGAAGGCCGGAGTCGATTTCCTGCGCGATGATCTGAACGTTTACCAGTTCGGCAGCAACACTGCCGGCACGCTTACCACGTCCCTGCAAAGCTTCTACAACGGGCAGGCGACCACCTTTACGCAGTCCTTCCCGAGCAGGCTGCATCAGCCTTTCTCTGCCTACGACCTGGGCTTCTACGTTGAGGATGACTGGGCGGTGACTCCGCACTTGAAACTTACGGCCGCGGCGCGCTTTGATCGTGAGGCGAACACCACCTGCAACAGCAACTGCTTCTCCCGGCTAGCAGCGCCGTTTGCCGAGGTAAGCCACAGCGTGACCGAACCCTACAAGGAGGCGATCCAGACAGGCGTGTCGCAGGCCTTCTACGCCACTACCGCACTCTCGTTTGAGCCGCGTCTCGGCTTCGCGTGGTCCCCCTTCGGCAGCACCACGACCGTGGTGCGTGGCGGCGTGGGCAACTTCCGGGACTTCATCCCGCAACAGTCGCTGAACGGGTTCGCTCTCAACTCACCAAACGTGAACAGCTTTACCGTTGCCGGCGCGCTTGCCCCGACAAGCCCCGGGAATGTGTTTGCGAATGCGTCGACCTCCAATCAAACCTTTCTGAACGGCTTTGCGCAGGGCGCGACGCTGGCAAGCCTGACGGCCACGGATCCCGCGTTCTCGGCGCCAGCCTTCTTTGGCGCACAAAGGAAGACAATCAGCCCGACATACATCGAGTACAACCTCGAGGTGGACCACACGATCGGCTTACGTACGACGGCGAGTGTGAATTTTGTGGGCAATCACGGCATACACGAAGTCATCCTCAACCCGGGTATCAATGCTTACTCTCCAACTGCTTTCGCGGGGCTGCCGTCGGCTGCAGCAGATGCGCGCTTCAGCACTGTAACCGAGGTAGATACTGTTGGCACCTCCAACTACGCCGGCCTCATTCTTTCGGCGCGACACAGCTTTGACCACGGCTTCCAGGCGAACGCCTCCTACGCTTACAGCCACGCGCTTGATGATGTGTCAGATAACGGCTTCAGCACATGGAATGCCGGCACTGCGCCAAGCATCCAGTATCCGCAAGACCCGGCAGACCCGCATGCAAACTACGGCAACAACGATGCCGATGTGCGCCACTCTTTCACTGCGAGCTACGTGTGGGAGCCGACCTGGGGAGAGGACCTTCCACGCGCGCCGCGCCTGTTGCTGCACGGCTGGTCTGCCGCGCAAACCTATTTCGTGCGAACCGGCTTCCCTTTTACTGCTACGGACAGCTCGACGACAGCTTCGCTCGCGGCGACCAATTATGGCGCCACTATCTTCGCGAATAGCACGGAAAGATCACAGCCCAGCTGCGGCAACCCAAACCATCTGTGCCTGATTGCGATGGACTTCTCAGCCGCGACTACCGGATTCGGCAGTCAGCGCAGGAATCAACTGCGCGGTCCGGGCTTCTTCAACACGGACCTTTCCCTGCTGAAGAAGACCCAGGTTCACCTGTTTAGCGAGGGGCAGGAGTTCGCGTTGGGCATCAACTTCTTCAACGTGCTGAACCATCCGAATTTCGATCAGCCTGTTGCCGACATCGCCAACCCGCAGTTCGGGCAGATCATCAAGACCGTTTCGCCGCCGACCAGCGTGCTTGGTTCCGGGCTGGGTGGCGACTCGTCGCCGCGGCAGATCCAGCTGACGGCGAAACTGAGCTTTTGATCTGTTCTTTCATTCCAGCTGGGCCGCGCGATCTTTCGGCGGGCCATGCCTGCAAAGAAGCTGCTTACAGATGGCTGCGCGTGGCCGCCAGACCGGTAGTGATCCTGCTCAGTTGATCCTCCTGGAGGTCTGGGCGGTTTGCGTGCACCAGCGTGTCAGCTCGCTCAAAATGGGGCAGCGCCTCAGCCCACTGCGAACGTGCCGCCAGCATCTCGGCCAGGTTCAGCTGGGCCATGGCCGAATCCGGAGCGAGAGTGACGGCTTGTGTCGCGGCAGCCAGCGCGGCCTCCGGCTGGTTTGCCTTCGCAAGCTCGACAGAGTCGCGCACGTCGACCACTGCCGAGGCAAGCGGGATCGGGAATCGGCCCTGGTAGACGTCGATGCCGTCCTGGATCACCGCGATCGGCTTCAGTGGCTTGAACGAGTTATACGGGTTCAGAGCCCCGTCGCCAAACTCGATGCCTTCGAGATCGCTGTCGCTGATCAGCACGGTTCCGTTGATCACCGGAGGAACGTCCATCGGCAGGCGGATCCAGCTGAGGATGTTGGCCGTTGGGAGCCTGTGGCAATGTACGCCGTAGTCCTCGGGCTCGACCGCACCATCGGGAAAGTAGGCGAACCAGCAGTTGGTGATGTGGTTCCGGTCGAGATATAGCCTGACTGCTTTCAACTGCTGGCCCCAGTCCACGTTGGCATCGCTGAGATAGCGATGCACCTGCAACGGACCACCCCATGCTTCGTTGCCGTAGGCCATGTACGCGGGCGCTACACGGAGCGAGGTCACGGGCTGCCAGAGGAGCAGCGCAGTGGCGAGCACCGCCCATGGACGGCTCCGGTAGAACATGTTCGCAGCGGCTGCGCCTGCAAGTACGTAGAGGAACGGATAGATCGGCAGTAGATGGCGTGCGCCGATGTCGAAGTGGGACGTGCTGACAGCGGCAAAGTAGACCGCGACGGGGATGAGCAGGTAGCAGAAAGCGCGCGTGTGGCGCTGCGGCGAGCGAAAGGAAAGAAAAGGCAGGAGAAGAAGGAGCAGAAGCAGGGGCAGAGTCGACTTGATGAGAAACGCCGCCGGAAAATACTGCCATGGGCCATGCCGGTAGACATGCCCAAAGAAGTAGCTGGTGTACTCCGCTTCGGTGATCTTGGTGTTGGCCAGCCCCCAGATGTATGCCTGCGGCAGCAGGTGGAAGCGCGCCACCAGCGCCAGCTCGGCAGCGTTGGTCTTGCTCGGCATGGATTGGAGATAGGGTGCGAGCATCGGCGAGAGCTCCAGGCCGTGCGGAGCCGCCGCGTAGCGAAAGCCGTAGAACGCCCAGAGCACGGCCCATGCGCAGAGCAGGATGCCGCCGCAGGCTGCGAGCCGCCGGCCAAGAACCCGCCAGCTGCGAGCAAGTACCGCGTCTGCCACGGAGAGCAGCAGCAGCATGGGCACGATAAAGATGCCGGTGAACTTGGCGACCAGCGCGAGCCCGGCGACCAGGCCTGTGATCGCGAGCCGCGTCGCGCTCGGAGCCTGCCCATAGCGATAAAACGCGTACACCGCAGCGAACAGAAAGCATGCGCTGCCGATATCGGTTGAGACCAGGGTGCCATTCGCGAGGACGTTGGGGTCAAAAACGAAGAGGAACAAAGCAATGAGCGCCGCAAGCGCGCCGAAGAGGCTGCGCGTAACGGCATAGACGAGGGAGGCGAGCAGCAGGGTGAAGAGCATGCAGGCCATGCGCGCTGGAAAGAGCAGCCGGTCGCCGCCGTTGGAGAAGACAAACTCGCGGCCGGCCACAAAAGCGTTCGTCACGCTCTCAGGCGGGCTGCCGGGATGCAGCGCAAGCAGCGGCAAAGCAGCCGCGAGCTTTACGAGTGGTGGGACCTCGGCGTTGAGTCTGTAGTCGTGCCTGGTCCAAATGCGGTAACCGTCGTAAAGGTGATGCGCCTCATCCCAGTTTGCCGAGTACACGCGCGCCACGTGGACCAGCTCGAGCGTAAAAATCAGCAGCAAAGCCGCAATCGCAAGACTGCGGTAGAGCGGGGTTAGACGGAATGAGGGTAGCTGCACGCGACACAACCTCCTAGCGGTCGCCTCCCTTGGTACTGGGTTACGGGCCCGTCGTCAAGGGGGCTGGCACGTTTCGCGTAGTGATTGCGGGAACGAAGCGGTGGCAGCCGCGATCCTTCGGCTTCGCTGCGCTTAGCTCACGGTCACCCGAAGGGTGCGGCGCTCCGACCTGGGTTTTGCAGTCAGAGAAAGCAGTGAGCCTAGCCCCATACCGGGCACTGGAAGCTTCCCTTCTGCAGGATGGCCTTCAGAGTGAGTTTGCTTGGAAGAAGCGACGGCACCATACCGCTGTCCAGGCAAGCAGGCGGTCCCAGAACGTCATGCGCGCTCGTGTATTTGTAACAGGTGCGCTGGTAGAAGGGCTTGCGGCCTCGCCGAATGAGGGTTTCACCTGCTGCCGTGCGCGCCGCAAGCTCCGGCTACAAGCCGAGCGGCAGGTCCGGGTTTCCGCACCGGCCTCAAGCGATGCGCGCAGCCGCATGGGGCTGATCCAACCGTGGCACGCCTCGCACCTCTTTGTATGAATGAGCGCAGGGTCGATTGGACGGATGTACTGCCACACGGCGGCCAACCGGTTCCAATCATTCATCTCTTCAGGGCTGGGTTCGCGGCTCGCCTTGCGGTGGTTGCACGCCTGGCAGGCAAGCACCCAGTTGGTCCAGCCATCCGGCCCGCCTTGCGAGCGCGGAAAGAAATGGTCAATGGTTGCATCCATAGCCGACGGCGGCTCGCCCGGCAGGCGCAGCCGCATCTCGCGCCTGCAATAAAAGCAACGAGAACGCTGTGCGGCGTGCAGCCTGCTCAAGCGGCTGGTGACGCCGCGGCCTAGTCTGGACTGTGTCGACACGCGCCGGCAATGCCCCCGGCAGCAGCTTACGGCATTTCTCCGGGGATGAGAGCCGCGAGAACGATCAGCGCGGCCTTTCAGTAGGGGGCGGCCGTGAGCAGAGCTGTGCTTCTGCATGGTATGCAGAAGGCTACTTCCCAGCGGAGCAGTTCCGTGGCACGCCGGATTCGCGTCGCCGGGCTTAGTAGGTCGATCTCTGGATCGGTTTGGACGAAAGCATCTGCTTGTCCGGCCGTTCCGCCGGTTCACCGTAGTCGTGCTGCGGCTGCCCTTCTTCCACCACGGCGCGCATCCAGTAGCAGCCGTCCGCGTCGACCTCGATGCCGTGCGTTTCGCGCTCGAAACCCGGGAAGCGCCGCCCGAACTCCTCCATGGCGACGATGAGCTTGTAGACCGGGCTTTCCCGGTCGCCGAGCCGCTCGCCCGGCATGCTCATCGGGATGCCAGGAGGATACGGTACCAGCATCACGGCGGCGATGCGGCCGGCCATCGCGTGGAACGGGACTTTCTCGGTCGCGTTGCGCAGCATCTTCTGGTAAGCCTGCCCTGGGGTCAGCACCGGGTCGAAATCCTCGTCGCACGCCGCGTTCACCAGGCCGGAAAGGTTCAGCTCGATCATCGCCGCGTGCATCTCGTCGCTCAGCTCACGCAGGGTTACATTTTTGTAGCGCGCGGGGTAGCGGGTCAACAGCTCCGGCATCGCCTCGTTCAGTTCGGCGTCCGTGTCGTAGAGCCTCTTGAACTCAAACAGGTTCTCGAGCAGCGCGCCCCACTTGCCCTTGCTGGTACCGACAGAAAACAGCACGAGTACCGAGTAGTCGCCGGTGCGCGCGATCTCCACACGACGGCCGTCGAGGAATTCGGTAAGGATCGCGCCCGGGATACCCCACTCCTCGGTCGTGCCCTGGGCGTTGCCGCCCGGCATCAGGATCGTGACCTTGGTGGGGTCGAGCATGGAGTAACCGTCTTCGATGTCAGCGTCCTGGTAGCCGTGCCAGCTCTCGCCCGGCTTGAGCGTCCAGCAGCTGGGATGGCTGATGAGCAGCCGGTCCGGGGCTTCCTCGAGCACGAAACGCTCGCCCGTTTCCGGGTCGCTTACCTGCTCCGGCTGGAAGACACGGAAAAACCATCCGTCGCCATTCGCCTCGGCCGCACGCAGCCGATGCGCGACCGAGCTCATGGCCTTGCGGAAGCTGATCGCGTCCTGGATGGTCTCGTACATCAGAGTGTGGCCAGCCGGCTCGTCCATCATCGCCGCGGCTACGTCGAGCGAGGCGATGAGCGGGTAGAACGGTGAGGTGGTGCCGTGCATCATGAACGACTCGTTGAAGAGGTCAAAGTCAAGCGGTGCACGGTCACTCAGCTTCACGTGCACCATCGAGCCCATGGAAAACGCAGCCAGCATCTTGTGTGTGGACTGTACGGCGAATATCGCCGGCCGGTTCGGCATTTCGTCCGGAACGCCCATGGCGTAGCGGCCGCGGTAGATCTCGTGGAACTTCGCATAGGCATACCAGGCCTCATCGAAGTGCACGCGAGGGACGCTCTTTGCGAGCTCGCTCACGACCTTGTTCACGTCGTAGCAAAGCCCGTCATAGGTTGAGTTCGTCACGACGGCATAGGTCGGCTTCTTCGAAGGCGCGCCGGCTGCAAAGGGACTTTTTGCGATCAGCTCGTCGATCGATTCCGGGCTGAACCGGCGGAGGGGTACGAGGCCGATCATGCCGTAACCGTTTCGGGTCGGCTTGAAGTAGACCGGGCGCGCGCCCGTAACGGTCAGTACGTGGGCGATCGACTTGTGGCAGTTCGCATCAGCAAGCACGACATCGTCCTGCGCGATCACACCGTGGCCGACGATCTGGTTCGAAGTCGAGGATCCGCCGAGGACAAAGAAAGTCCAGTCGGCGCCGAAAATGCGGGCAGCGTTGCGCTCCGAGTCGCCCGGAGGGCCGATGTGATCGAGCCAGGAGCCGAGCGGCGCGGTCGAGATACCCAGGTCGGAGCGCAGGAGGTTTTCACCGAAGAACTTGTGAAACTCCATGCCGACCGGATGCTTGAGGTAGGCGACACCGCCCATGTGGCCGGGAGCGTCCCAGGAGTAGGCGCCCTGGTCGGTGTAGCGCTTGAGCTCGCGAAAATACGGCGGCAGCAGCTGCTCGTGGTAGCGCTCCACGGCGAAGTCGACGCGGTTGGCGATGAAGGCCGGCGTGTCGCCGAAAAGGTGAATATACTCGTGCACCTGCCGGACGACTTCGAGCGGCAGTTCCGAGACCAGCGTGCGGTCGGCGATGAGGAAGATCGGGATCTTCTTGTTGCGGCGGCGTACCGCACGGAGGATCTGCAGCGCGGCGCGCTCGTCGAACTGGTTATCGCCCTCCAGGTCCCAATCCAGCAGGATCGCCGAGTGCGACGGGTCGGACATCACCAGCGATAGCCCATCCTCCGGGGTGGAGGTCCGGACGACTTCGTAGCCCTCTTCGCGGATCGCATTTACCAGGCGCTCCATGGCCCGGTCGGAGACGGAATCGGTCCCGCCCAGCTCGCTTGCGATCAACAACACCCAACGCCCTTCGTTCATGTATCCATGCTATCGCCCCGGGATGAACCTGGTGCGAAGGCTCAGCTCGGGCTTGTATCCTGTGCGAAAGACAGGTGTGAACCCTTTGACAGCGGCCGCACGAAAGTGCGGCGCTGCGCTCGCTGAGGCTTGACGAGAGCACCTGCCCGGTCTAGCTTCGTGGTGCAGGAGGTGTGACGTGACAGACCAGCAGCTTTACCTCTCGATTGGCATCCCGTCGGTTCTCATCGTCCTGAGCTGGCTTCTTCAAAGCCAGAGGTTTAATGCCATCGATGCCCGGCTGCAAGGGATTGAGAGCGCGCTACGAGGCGTATACGAGATGGCTGGCCGCCATGACAAAGCCATCACTCTCGAAAAGAAATCCGCTTAGACGGTTAGCCACCGCTGGCGCGGGGAACGACCCAATGTGATGCGCGGCAGCATCCTCACGTCACGCGCGAGGATCCCCGTCAACGATTCCGTCGGAGTGCTCAGGCAGCAGCTCGATAGCGCCTTTGAGGCAGTGACTTTGCGGAAAGGGGCGCGAAGACTCGCGACCTGCCGGTGATCACCTTCTATGTTCAGCTCTGCCCCGGCGCGATCTGCGCCAGCAACCCGGCAAAGTTACGCGCTGCTTCGTCTTCCGGGATATGAGTCGTCGCCATCCTACCTCTGACTCTCTGCGGACGGTGCCCTCTACTGCGCCCCTTTGAGCCCCGCGTGGATCATCGGCAGCCCGGTCGCGGGCCAGTGGCTTACCTCGGCCTCCACGTTCGGCGCGAGCGCGCTGTCTGCATTCGTCACTGGCGAGACGCTTACGTTCCAGCCGTCAAGTACGACCAGCGGCACGTCCCGGTTCAGGTTCTCCTCGGCAGCGTCGATGGTGACGGTGCGGCTTTCGCCCGGCGCAAGGTTCACATAGTTATCGGAATAGAAGACCGGGAGTACGCGCTCGCCGGAGCTCTTGCGGCGCAGCTGTAGGTGCGCCATCAGCGCCATCTCGGTCGTCGGGTTTGCGAGCGTGATATCAAGCAGCATGCGCCCGTTCGCATCATGCCGAGTGACGGTGCCGGTTAACTGGACGACCGGCATCTGATCGAGCGGAGACAGGTCCTCCCCGTGAGCCGGGTTTGCTTTCCAGTACAAGTTCTCAGAGAGCAGTTTTCCGTCCGTGCCGCGTAGCGTGAGCCGCACGAAGTAGACAGCAGAAAGGCTCTCCGGCGAGGGAATCACGCCCAGATCTGTCGCTTTATCGGCTGGAGCGTTCACCGGGAAGTCCTGCTCGAGCGCGGACCGACCGTCCATATTCAAAATCGAGAGGTGTGCGGTTGCGCCGGAGATCGCCTCGGGCCGATTGTTGATCACCTGCAGCGTTCCTTCTGCCTCATTCATCTGGATGTGGACCGGCTCGGCTGCCGACTTGACCGCGAACAGCGAGGAGTTCGGCTCCAGATCGTAGTGATAGAGCTGCCACACGAAGCTTGGCTGCGCCGGGTGGCTCATCCAGGTCAGGATCCCCGTGTACGGCGCGAAGAGCTTCGCGTTGCGGCCTTCGTACATGGCACGGAAGGCCTCGTAGTTCATCATCTGCGCTTTGCGCACGAAATCGGCGAGGTTTGCAACGCGGCCGTAGCGCCCGGCGAGTACGTAGGGATAGGTGTCACCGTGCTGGGCGCCCTTCGCGAAGTCATGCTCAGCCCAGTCATCGTTGATCGTCTCCCAGTCCTTCTCGGGCATCATGCCGTGGATCGACTCCAGCGTGGGCACGGAGACGCTGCCGGTCTCGGTCTTGAAAGGCGCGTCGTAGGTGTAGAACGCGCGAGGCTCGCGCCAGTAGTACGGCCCGTGCGAAACCACACCACGCCCGGCGGTCGAGCTGGGCTGGTACAGGCGGACCGGGTCGAGTTCAGGGATCATGGTGCGCAGCGCTGTGTCGATCTCGAGTGGCGGGTAGCCCTCGTTGCGCGCGCACCAAAGCGCGATGGACGGGTGGTTGCGGAAGCGCAGGATCTTGTCATGCACGTTGGCGAGATAGGTCGGCAGATCATCCGGGTTGGGCCCATCGCTCGGGTTGGGCTGGAAGAACTCGTCCCAGACGAGGATGCCGTACTTGTCGCACATCTCGTAAAAGTCTTCGCTCGTGCTCTGCCCGACCCAGTTGCGGATCATATTCAGGTTGGCAAGCGCATGCATGTGAACCTCGGCATCGAGCCGCTCGCGCGGGATGCGCTTGAGCCCTTCATCAAGACCCCAGTCGCCGCCACGGATGAAGACCTTCACACCATTGACCGTGATGGTGAGCGCGTCCGAGTCCGGCGCGGGCTGGCCGGGCGGTACAGGCGGCGCTCCCGGCATGTCGTAGGTGATTTTGCGGATCCCGAATGACGTGTCGCTCGCGTCCGAGTCCTTGCCACGCTGCACGAAATGGAGGTGCAGCGTGTAGAGGTTCTGCGGTCCGTAGCCGTTCGGCCACCATAGCTTCGGGTTAGCGACATGGAGCGCCTGCGTGGTCCTCGGATCGAAGGAGACCAGCTGTTTGCTGCCGGGCGCGAGTGTGACCGGCTGCGAGAAGCGTACCTCCCCGAAGGAGCCTTCGAGCGTTCCCTTCTGTTCTTTTGCGGATACATTCTCAACCGTTGCTGAAACCGAGACGTCGGCCGAGTCGGTACGCGGCAGCGGCAGGTCGGTCGTGACCAGCGGGTCCGTGACTACGACAGGGCCAGAGGATGAGAGGTATACCTTCTGCCACAGTCCCGTGTCGCGATCACGGATAGCGGGCAGCCAGTCCCAGCCGATCGTCGAAAGGAAGGTCGGCCCGTCAATGGCGGTGACGCCTCCATTTTTCCCGAGGCCGTTCGCGATGGTGTGCTCATGGGGTACGCCCGGGTGCGGCTGCGGCGAAACGCGCACTGCGAGCACGGCGGTCTGCCCCGGCTTCACCAGCTTGGTGATATCAAAGCTGCCGCGCAGGAAAGCGCCCTTGAATGCGCCCACCTGCGTGCCGTTCACCCAGACTTCGGCGGCATAGTTCGCTCCGTCCAGATGCAGCGCGATCTGCCGATGCGCGTAAATCTTCGGAATGGTAAATACCGTGCGATACCACCAGGGTGTCTTGTTCAGGCTCTCGGGGATCCGGTCCGGACGCATGTTTTCGCCGTAGAGCGGCTCCGCGTACATGCCGCCGTTGGTGAGGCTGGTCAGCACTGTCCCGGGCACGGTTGCCGGCAGCCAGCCATCCGGCTTGTAATCGATCAACGAGATAGCCGCGCCGCCGCCGGTGACCTTGGCGCTGTCCTGCAGCTGCCAGCCGGTGTTCAGCTCCATGGTCGCCTGCGGCGACGCGGGCGGCCCTTGCAGCTGGGCGTGAAGCGGAGGCGCAGATACAGCGGTTGCGAGTGATGTGATCGATACCACCAGTGCTGACGAGAGCCTGCGGAGCGAGCTGCGGCGATGGGGCAATGTCGTTCTCCTGCTGTGGGCTGCTTCTGCGGCGGGCGGACTTACAGCGACATCCACGAGGGCCGTCACAAAGCACAACCAGCATAGGCAGGCTCTAGTCTGCCTGCAACTGGCTTCCTAGATCGACGGCGGCCAATGATCCAGAGATCGCAGGTGATTGATCGGCGGCCGTCAGCCTTGGAGCTCTTTTCGCGGTCCGCGTGCTTGTAAGCACGGGCATTGTTGCCCATTGGTTGACAAAAGCGAACCACTACCAGAGTTAGTGGCTCGTGCTACAAACCCTCGCTCAAGCCATTGCCTTGGTGAAATGCACCGCAGACACGGCGCGCAGCCGATCGGCCGCGCCCTCGGCAGTGATGTCGCGCTGCGGCATACCGAGCATCTCGAAACCAACCATGAACTTCTTCACAGTGGCCGAGCGCAGCAACGGCGGGTAGAAGTGCGCGTGCCATTGAAAGCCCGCGTGCTCTGCCCCATCGCATGGCGCGCCGTGGAAGCCCATGGTGTATGGGAAGCTGGTCTCGAAGAGGTTGTCGTAGCGGATGGTGATCTGCTGCAGGATGTCGGCCAGACCCGCACGCTGCTTGGCGGAAAACGCCTGAAGAGTGCTCACGCGCTCGCGCGGCAGCACGAGCGTTTCAAACGGCCACACGGCCCACCAGGGAACCACGCATAAAAACGCGTCGTTTTCGCAGACGACGCGCGTCCGTTCCCGTGCTTCCAGTACGACGTAGTCGACGAGCATCAGCGAGCCGTGCCGGTCGAAGTACTCGCTCTGCGCAGCCGCCTCGGCCGCGGGCTCATCCGGCACGTGCCCGGTCGCCCAGATCTGGCAGTGCGGGTGCGGATTGCTGGCACCCATCATGGCGCCGCGGTTCTCAAAAATCTGCACGTAGCGGATGGTAGGATCAGCGCTCAGCTCCGTTACTTGGCCGACCCATGCCTCGATCACACGCGCCACATCGGCCGGCTCCATACGTGCCAGCGTCAGCGAGTGGTCCGGGTGAAAACAGAGCACGCGGCAGCGACCATGCTCCTCTTCGGCACGCAGAAGCGGCGATCGGCCTTCCGGCATGGGGGGCGAGGTAGGCAGGATCGCCGCATAATCGTTGTCGAAGACGTACACGTGCTCATAAACGGGCGTGTGCGCGCCCCCTGCGCGTGCGTTGCCGGGACAGAGATAACACGCAGGGTCATAGTGCGGGCCGCCGAATGCAGAGGTTTTGCCCACCTCGCCCTGCCAGGGCCGCTGCGTGCGTTGCGGCGACACCAGCACCCATTGCCTGCGCAACGGGTTGTAGCGGCGGTGCGGCGCCTGAAACGCGGCAGGGTTCTGTGGTGGTGCAGCAGAGCTCTGTTTCTTAGTTTCGTCTGAGGCGGACACGCGATCTCCTTGCGGACTTCTGTTCTGGGCCCTGCTCTCCCGACTGCAGTCAGGTTGCCGCGCGACACTTCCGAAACCATGCCCGAATTGCTCCACGCGGCGACGCGCCTTATTCTAAGCGCTGCCTCTGCCGGCGCGCTCATGCCCCTGCCTACTCTGCCTCCCATCACAACGATTCACGATGAAGCCACCCGTCTCTGGCATGAGGAAGACAGCACGCCGCCTGCTTCGAGTGGAAACCTCGAAGCGACCATCCTTGCGCAGCACCGGGCCAACTACGAGTTGTGGCACATCGAGGACGCTGCGCGTGCGCCTGGCTTCAGCGATGCCGAGTTAGCCCGGACAAAGCGCGCCATCGATCGTGTTAACCAGCACCGCAACGACCTGACCGAAAGCTGCGACACCGTGCTGCTGGGGCTGCTCGCACCACACCGCCTGCCCCACCCAGAGGCCGAGCTTCACTCCGAAAGTCCGGGACTGATGATCGACCGGCTGAGCATTCTTTCGCTCAAGCTTTTCCACACTCGCGAGGAGCTCCTCCGCGCCGATGCGCCCCCGGGCCATGCAGCGCGCAATGCGGAACGGCTGGCAATTCTGACTGCGCAGCGTACCGATCTAAAGCTTGCACTGGAGCGTCTATGGCGTCGCGTGCTGGCCTCCGAGCGCAGCTTCAAGATCTACCGGCAGCTTAAGATGTATAACGACGCGAGTCTCAATCCTGCGGTGTATCGATCGCGCGGGGAACCGCGGTAAGTCTCGCGCTTCAGCCCGCACAAAAGAGACCTTTCTTCGAGCCACGTTCGGTGCCGGCCATTTGACGAGACGCCCTGGCCTGCGTATAAAACGAGGCAACCCGGCTCGCAGACTGTGGCACATTTGGCCGCAGCCATGCTGGCGGTACTTCCCGGCCGCCGGAGCCACTCCTCCATCACCCAAAACCGCAGGATCGCAGGAGGTAGCTGCCCGCATGTCCAAGTCCACTGCATCGCCAAAGACGCTGGCCGCTAAAGTTCGCCCGTTCACCAATAACGCGCAGAAGGAAGCCCTGCACATCTACGGCGCCGCGCTGGAGGCCATGCAGTCCGGCCAGTATGAAGAGGCAGTCGAAAAGTTCCAGTCGCTCGACCCAGGCTGCCCGCCTGAGGTGCGCGAGCGAGCCCGGGTGTACGTGCAAGCATGCGAGCGGCAGCTCGCGGAACGTCGAGCCGAGCTTCGCTTCGATTCTGCCTCGGAGCAATACGACTATGCGATCGCGTTAATCAACAACAGCGACTACGAAGAAGCACGCGAGCAGCTCGAGGCCATCCTGGAGCGTGAGGACACCGCCGACTACGCACACTATGGCATTGCCATGCTGCACAGCATGACCGGCCATGCGGAAGGCTGCCTGCACCACCTGGAACGCGCCATTGAGCTGAACCCGCAGAATCGCATGCACGCCCGCAGCGATGTGGACTTTCGACAGATGGCTGATGACCCGCGCTTCACCGAGCTCTTGTACCCTGAAGCCATATAGTTCCAGGGTCGGCGCCTCGGGTTGATCTTTCCGACGTCTTTTCCGGGTGCGGGCTTTCCGCCACTGGTCGCGGTCGCTTTGACGTAAAGTCGCATGGCTGAAACGCTTCTCTCACAAACCGCTCCATCCCAGGCCGACCTGCAGACCATGCAGGAAAGTACGTCGTTGCGCGTTGTCGCCATCGGCGGCGGCACCGGCCTGTCGACGCTGCTGCGCGGCTTCAAGCACTTCACCGCTTCGAAAGTACTGCCGCTCGACGGCACCACACCCACCGGATGCCTCATCCGCGAGCTCACGGCGGTCGTCACCGTAACGGACGACGGAGGCTCCTCAGGGCGCTTGCGCAAACACTTCAACATGCTGCCGCCGGGCGACCTGCGCAACTGCATGGTCGCGCTCTCCGAGGATGAGCAGCTGCTGTCCAAGCTCTTCCGCCACCGCTTCCGTTCCGGCGGTGAGCTCGAGGGTCACGCCTTCGGCAATCTCTTCGTCGCGGCGCTGCAGGAGATCACCGGCGACTTCGCGCAAGCCATCAAGCTGGCCGCGGAAGTGCTCGCGACCCGCGGCCGCATCTATCCCTCGACCAACTCAAACGTGACGCTTGCCGCGCGGATGAACACGGGCGAACTTATCCGCGGCGAGACCGAAATTACCGCAAGCAAGGCGCGCATTGTTGAGTTGATGCTTGAGCCGGCCGAAGCCGCGCCACTGCCCGAAACTATCGAGGCCATCGCCGCTGCGGACCTTATCACGCTGGGACCCGGGTCGCTGTTCACCAGCGTTATCACCAACCTGCTCGTCTCCGGCATTCCCCAGGCACTGACCGAGGCAACGGGCACGCGAGTCTACATTTGCAATCTCATGACGCAGGGCAATGAGAGCCTTCACCTTTCGGCATCCGAGCACATCGAGCGCATCTACGAGCACGTCCGCGCGCCATTTTTCGATTACGCGCTCATCAACACGGCGACGGTTTCGAGCGGCATCCGCCAGCGCTACGCCGAGGAGGGCGCCGAGGTCATCGCAGCCGACGTGGAGCGCATCGAGGCGATGGGCATCCGCTGCATCACGGGCGCCTTTGCGGCCGAGGGCGACGTGCTGCGCCACGATGCAGACCTGGTGGCGAAAACAGCACTGCGGCTCGCGCTGGCGGACCGCGCGGTGAAGCAGCGCGGGTAAGCCAACCGATAGGCCTCGCTCAGGTACGTTGCTCCACGCGCTTCGGCAGGATCTCTGCCGGCGCTGTGTTCGGAGCCACCGTGCGCCACTCTACCCGGAAACGCTCGCGATAGCCGAAGAGTCGACCCCAGGTGGGATTGGCTGCGCTTACCTCAATGCGGAAGCACTTCTCCCGGTCGTTGTACCACTCGCAAACATCGGCCACGCCCGAGAACATCATTGGATAGTGGAACGAGACCGGTCCTTCGTGGAAGCGTTGAACGCCCGAGCGGATGCGAATACCGCCATTCTCGGCTACCTGGAGGTCGAGTTCGACCGCAAGGTGCTGGTGCGTGCCGAGATAGTCAATGATGCGACGACGCTGCTCGTCGTAGATCATATACGCGTCAAATCGGCGCACTCTCCGTGTCGTGAAGGTGCGTACCCAGGTGACCGTTTCGCGGCCCAGAGGGTCGCGGTAGGCGTAGTTCTGAATGGTAAAGGGCACATTGCGTCCCTTCTCAGGGAACATGATGCTGCGCCAAGTACCAATGTAGAGAAACGGCAGCGTGTAGGGCGCGCCATGCCAGAGCTCATCCATCACACCAGTACCCACGGCGCCAAGGCCGCCCTCTGAGGTCAACGAGAAACGGCGTTGTATCTCCGGGTGCAGTTTCGCGAACTCAGCGCCGAGCGCGCGCTGGTAGATCGAGATCATACCTGCTCCTTTTGCTCGCTGCCGGGGGCCGCGCGGAGGCAGCGCCGCGCCTGCGGTGCATGCGGCAGCGCGATCCAGCCTGCCCCGGCGAGCGCGGCCACGGCAATGTTTAACGTCACAGGATTGAAAGCAGCCCGAAGGTAGAGAGGCGACTGCACCGCGACCGCGCCAAGCGCCAGCAGCATGACGAGGATGTTGAGCAGAAAGAGCCAGCGAACATTCCAGGCAAGCAGCATCAGCAGACCGAAGGCGATCTCACCCAGGCCGAATGCATGCAGCGCGAGCGGCAGGATCGCCTGCGGCAGCCCCGAACGCAGCAGCATGATCTGCTCGTCGAGCTGGTAGAAGATAAGTTTTGGCACCAGGCCATGCCAGATCCAGACGAACGCGATCGTGACGCGGCATACCGCGTGAACCAGAGCCAGCGACGCGGAGCACTCAGGAGTCTGCTCCGTTTCCGCCCAGAGCCGAAGACAGTCGAAACTCCACGCAGTGGCCCAGCCGATCAACGGCCGAAAACCGAGATCAAGCAGGCGGCCTATCGCCCCGAAGCGAACCCGATAGTCATACCAGGTCAAGAAGCGTAGGCCATGCTCCCCAGGTAGATAGCGCCAGTAGCCGGAACCCTCGCGGATCAGCGACTTTGGGTCTTCTGAGGCAAAGCGCAACGAGGAGGTCGCCTCACCATCAACAGAGTGACGCTCCCCGACGCTCTCACCCGTACCACGGATGCTGAAGCCGAAGCCGATGCGTGTTGCGTAGAGAAAGCGCTGCGGCTCGTCGGCCACGACCCGCGGAAGATACTCGATCGCGGTAAAGCGCAGATCCCAACGTTGGTGCAGGGCTGGTTCCTGCGTCAGTTGCCAGACGCGGGTAAGCGGCGCGTGGAGCAGGATCTCGACGTAAATCCCTGGCCGGGTTCTCACGCCATGAGAGTACCAAGCTTCCGGCGCTGCGTGATGTTGCGCCTTTCGGAGCAAGCCGTCTCCGCAAGGCCGGGCTAGTTGAGGGTGCGCTTAAGCTGGCCGCAGGCCGCGTAGATATCGCGCCCGCGTGGCCGGCGGATGTAGGCCGTGATTCCGCGTGAGATCAGCCGATGCTGAAAGGCGTCGACCGCGTCCTGCTCGGGCTGTGCGTAGGGCGTGCCCGGGCCGGGGTTCCACACGATCAGGTTTACGTACGCCGGGAAGCCCGCGCTCCGAACCAGCGCAATGACTTCGTCGGCATGTTCGGGCCGGTCGTTGACCCCGCCGAGCAGTACATACTCAAACGTGATTTTCTCGCGCGGCCCGAGCGGGATGGTGCGTACCGCATCGAGCACGGCGGCGATGTTCCACTTGCGCGTGACCGGCATCACGGCTTCGCGCACCTCGTCGTTGGACGCATTGAGCGAGATTGCAAGCTTGGGCCGCACCGGTTCACGCGCGAAACGCTCGATGCCCGGCACAATGCCTGAGGTCGAGACGGTCATGCGCGACGGCTGCAGGCCGATCGGCCCCACGAGCAGCCGGAACGCTGCAATCCATGCGTCGTAGTTCAGGAACGGCTCGCCCATGCCCATGAAGACGAGGTTGATACGGTCGCGCCCGAGATGCACGCCCTGCCGCTTCAGGACGGCGATCACCTGCCCGGCGATCTCGCCTGCCGACAGGTTCCGCACGATGCCCATCTTCGCGGTCAGGCAGAACTGGCAGTTGACCGCGCAACCGATCTGCGAGGAAACGCAGATGGTGGCGCGCCTCTGCGGAGCGCTGCGGCTGCGGATATCGTTACGATCCCCGCTTTGATCGCGGCTACGGGTAACATCGCCTTCCAGTCGGTCGCTTCCGGTCTCACTTTGCGAGTCGTCCGGATCGCCTTCCCTGCCCTCGATCGTTGTTTCCGCGCCATCGCCGCCCGGCATCCACACGGTCTCGACTGTCTGCCCATCCAGGCCGGCAATTAAGTATCGCTCCGTGCCGTCGACCGAGCGAAAGGTTTCGACGATCTGCGGCAAACCAACCACGAAACCGGCCGCGGCGAGCCGCTCACGCAAAGCTTTCGGCAGCGTTGAGAGCTCATCGAGTGAGCCGGCCCGGTCACGGTAGAGCGCCTGCGCAAGCTGCTGCGCGCGGAAGCGCTTCTCCCCGAACTCTGTCGCCAGCTCCAGCAGCGCGGCAGCGTCGAGCCCGAACAGCGGCCTCCCAGTCTGCGGCACGGCATCGACAAGGGGTAGAGCGTTCCCAAGTACAATGGAAAAAGTATCGTCTTGGATTGAGGAAGCCATCGCGTCGGTACCTTTCAGGGTATCGCACTGTCTCGCGCGCCCAATCTGGCGACGGACCATACCGACCCACAGGATACGAATGACAGAAGCCACACTGCAGCAGCCGACCGCCTACATTACCCCGGAACGCAATATCCGCCGCACCACGCTCCCGAACGGCATGATCATCCTGACCGAAGAGATGTCGCATGTACGCTCGGTCGCGATGGGCGCCTGGGTGCGCGCCGGCTCGCGTCACGAGGCGCCCGAGGTCAACGGCATCTCGCACTTTCTGGAGCACATGGTCTTCAAGGGCACCGAACACCGCTCCGCGCAGAAGATTGCGCGCGAGGTTGATGCGATCGGCGGTAACCTGGACGCTTTTACCGGCAAGGAAACTGTCTGCTTCAACATGAAGGTGCTCGACGAGCACACCCCCAAGGCACTCGATATTCTCTCGGACCTGGTGCTGCACCCCACCTTCGCTGAGGAGGAGATCCGACGCGAGCGCGGCGTCATTCTTGAAGAGATCAAGATGGACGAGGACAACCCGGACTACCTGGTCCACGAAATCTTCACCCAGAGCTTCTGGCAAGGCCATGCGCTCGGTAAGCCCATTCTTGGGACAGAAAAGACGGTGGGCTCCTTCGACCGGGCAAAGATCCTCGACTTCTATGGCTCGCGCTTTCACGGCGGCAACATCGTCTTCTCCGCCGCCGGCCACATCGATCACGACCGTTTTGTCGCCATGGTAACCGAGAAGTTCTCTGCCCTGCCTGCAGGCGAGTCGCTCACCGTTGAGGCGCCGCCAAAGACCGCGGCCAAGATCATCCTGCGCAGCAAGAAGTCTCTCGAGCAGGTACAGCTGTGCCTTGGCGTGCCCGCGCGCCCTCTTGCCGATGAGAGCCGCTACATCTCGCTGCTGCTCAACACCATTCTCGGCGGCGGTATGAGCTCGCGGCTTTTCCAGACGGTACGCGAGGAACACGGGCTCGCCTACTCGATCTACTCCGACCTTAATCCCTATCGCGATACCGGCTCGCTCTGCGTCTTCGCAGGCACCTCGGCCGATAAAGCGGTCGAGCTGATCCGGCTGGTGATGGCGGAGTTCCGCCGGCTCAGGGAGTCGCCGGTCGACGCGGACGAGCTTCGCCGCGCCAAGGACCAGCTCAAGGGCAACCTGCTGCTCTCGCTTGAAAGCTCCGGCGCGCGCATGTCGAACCTGGCCCGCCAGCAGATGTATTTCGACCACTTCTTCGGGCCGAATGAGATCCTGGCGCGGGTGGAAGAGGTGCAGGTGGAAGACCTGCAGGCAATGGCCAACTCGCTGTTCGATCCGGAGCGAGTGGCGTTGACGATGCTGGGCCGGCTGGGTGGGGTGAAAATCGAGCGCGAACAGCTGGCCTGCTGAGGCCAAGCTCCCCACGCCGAATTGCTCTCTCCTGACCCACTTTGTGGATGAACAGAGATGAATGTGGTCTCTCCGCATAGGAGGCCACGCGTAGAGAAACTGAGAACCGGATTCTCTTGGGAGAAGGTAAGGAGGCGGGCACTGCGAGCACCAACCCTTTTAAACTCCCGCCGGCTCCGGTTGCAGCGCCTTCCGCACCGTCGGCGCGACGCGCTCGCCGAGCAACCTGATCGCACGCATCGTCTCCGGGTGTGAGAGCGATGCGGCGCTCATCTGGAAGTTCAACCGCGCTATCCCACCCAAGACTTCGTTGTAGTACAACATTTTCTCGGCGACTGTATCCGGGTCTCCGACGATCAAAGCTCCGCGCGGGCCACGCACGGCGTCATACTGCTCGCGCGTCGTCGCCGGCCAGCCACGCTCCTTGCCGATCTGCGTGAACATCGCCGCGTAGCCCGGGAAGAACTCGTCCGCGGCGTGCTCCATGCTGTCGGCGACGAAACCGATCGCGTGAATGCCCACCTTGAGCTTCTCGGGCGCATGCCCGGCGCGGCGGCCTGTCTCATGGTAAAGATCGATCAACGGCCGGAACCGGTGTGGCTCCCCGCCGATGATGGCAACCATGAGCGGCAGCCCGAGCGCACCGGCGCGAGCAAACGAGTGCGGCGTGCCGCCGACACCAAGCCAGATAGGCAGCTCGGCCTGCAGCGGCCGGGGATACACCGCCTGGCCGGTAAGCGGGGCGCGGTGTTTGCCTGACCAGTTCACCCGGGTGTTTTCGCGCAGCTCAAGCAGCAGCTCCACCTTTTCGGCGAACAAAGAGTCGTAGTCGCTGACGTCGAGTCCGAAGAGCGGGAACGACTCAATGAACGAGCCGCGCCCGACCACGATCTCGGTGCGGCCTTTGGAAAGCAGATCGAGGGTGGCAAACTCTTGGAAGACCCGCACCGGATCCGCTGCGCTGATCACCGTGACAGCACTCGCCAGCCGGATGCGCTCGGTGCGTGCGGCGGCTGCCGCGAGCAGAACCGCGGGCGCCGAGTCGAGAAACTCGCGGCGGTGGTGCTCGCCGATGCCGAACGAGTCGAGCCCGATCCGGTCGGCAAGCGCGATCTCTTCGAGCAGGTTCGCGACCCGCTCGGCCGGCGAGGGCGCATGGCCTGTTCTCGGGTCCGGCATGACTGCAACAAAGCTGTCCAGGCCGATCTGCATGGGGGCTCCTTTACCGGAGCTTTTCCAGTGCGCTCCGCTTGCTTGGATGTCCATCTACGCCGGTTGATTCAGTCGTGCAAATTGCCCGGAACGCTCAAACATGCGCGTGCTTGCCGTTCTTCGGCTTGTCAGAGCCGCTCTCCATCATGCGCAGCATCGCGGGACCGCCGGTGCGGAGAAATCGCCAGGCCAGCAGAGCGGCAATGAGGAGCGAGAGGAGGTTCAGCCAGGTTGTGTAATTCCACCGGAGCGAGGCTTCCATGACCATCGCGTGCCGTTCGCCCGGCACCAGATGCACCGCCGTAAAGACGAGCTCCACGACCAGCGCCGCGGCCGCCATCGCCAGGTAAAAGATCGCAAAAAGGAACGCACTCATCCGCCACCCGTAGTACCTGCGGTAGATATCGAGGATCGGCAGGATGATCAGATCGGCAAAGAGAAACGCGACCACTCCGCCAAAGGAGATGCCGCCGTTCCAAAGCACGGCCGCAAGCGGCACGTTGCCGACCGAGCAGACAAACGAGAGTACAGCGACCAGGGGGCCAACCAGCGGACCCCAGAGGCGAGCCAGCACCGGGTGCCCGGCCAAGAAGAAAACCTGCCAGAAGCTTTTCGGCACCCATGCCCCAAGACAGCCAGCAATAAGGAGGCCACCGGCGATGTCGAGCCAGAGCGAGGCCCAGTCCATGACAAAGAAGTGGCTGATCGCGGTGCGCCCCTCATCCGAGTTCGCACGCTGCCAGAGCGTGCCCTGGTGGACGCTCATGTCCATTGCCGCGTGGCCCTCCATGCGCCCCTGCACTCCGCGCTCAGCTTGCCTGCGTGCTGCTTCGACCAGCGGCGGCCGTAGAAAGGCCCGGAACAGGAGCACCAGCAGTCCGATCATGAGCGGGCCGCCCGTGAACTCGGCCAGCGTGAACTGCCAGCCCATGAGCACGGCCAGCAGAATGCCGAGCTCAATGACCAGGTTGGTCGAGGCGAACTGGAAGGCGATGGACGCCGTAAAATCAGCGCCTTTTGCAAACAGCGATCGCGCCAACGCCACTGCCGCATAGGAGCAGGATGAACTGGCCGCACCCAGACCGCAGGCCTTGATAATCGTTCCCGGCCGACGGTCTGGCAGCAGCCGGCCCATCTCTTCCTTCGAGACGACTGCCTGGACGACGGCGGAGATGCCAAAGCCCAGGTTCAAGGCCCAGAGGATTTCCCAGGCCATGCTGCCGGCCATCCGAAGCGCGTGCCACATCGCCTGAAGCATCTTGCATCGCCTTTCACGTCCGGTTCAGCCGCGGCTGCTTGCACGATCCAGTCGCGCTTTCGCGGCGGCGGAAGGGCCTCGATCATCCGGCCGACCGTCCTAAACCGGACCAGTCCGCCCATCAGCGCGGTTTGCCGCTTCTGATCCCGAACGTGCTCCCGCTTGGCGCCCTCCAGTAGCGGCCACCAGCTCCCGCCAGTCGCGCTCCGTCTGGCGAGCATACGCTTCAGCGAAATGCAGCACCGCATTGATCAGCCACTTGCCACCTTCCAGGTAGCTCGCGATTTCCCCGGCATCGCCCGACCGCGCATGACCACGGGCCAGCATCTCTCCGCAGACTGTCGCGTATTCGCGCAAATCCTTCGCGTGCAGCTTAGTGATGTCGATGGAAGCCTTGTGGTCTTTAAGCTGGCGCACCAGGTAGCTGCGCCCGTCAAGCGTCGTCCAGCCCAGCAGCGGATCCGATTCAAGCTGCATGGCGCGCTGCCCTTCCGCCACCCGACGGCCCTGGTTGTTGCCGGCACATGCGGCTTCCGGCAGGTAGGGTGCATACGCCGAGAGCGTTTCTTCCTTGATCTGCAGGAACAGAGGGTCGCCCGGGCGATTGCCCTCCATGTAAACGCAGTAGTCCCGCATGCCGACAGAGCCTGTACCGACGACCTTGAAAGCAATATCGATGGGACGGAATCTGGCGAAGAACCGCTGCCGCTCCGGCAACAGGTTCTCCTGGTAGAGCGGGAGACAGCCAAGCACCGTGCTCGCTTCCTCGCCGGCTACGCGCTGCAGCAACGGCGGATCACTCCGAAACACCCGCTCGCCCTTGCCTCCCACCGGCACCGTCAGACTTTCGAGCGAGAGCAGCGGCGTTGCCCGCTCGGCCTTGCTCAAGATCTTGCCGATGGGTGCGACGCTGGCCAGCCGATGCACCTGAAAGCGAGCCATCTCCAGCACCGGCATGCGCGCCAGTTGCTCCAGCAGTTCCGCGTAGGTCTCCAGGCAAAGCCGGGCAGCTCGCCTGCAGGCACTCGCCTTGATGCCCGCCTCGCGCCCGGCCAGCAGGATGCTCGTCGCCATCCGCTTCAGGTCCCACTCGAACGGCCCCCGGATTGTCTCATCGAAGTCGTTGATGTCGAAGATCAGCCGTCCATCTGCGCCGAGGTAGGCACCCAGGTTCTGCACGTGAGCGTCGCCGCACAGTTGCGTCACGACCCCGCTGTGCTCGGCGAGCGAAAGGTCGTAAGCCATGATCGGAACCGCACCGCGAAAAAAGCCGAATGGCGAGGCACACATACGCTCGCGCTTCAGTGGCGCGAGCTCGGGCAGACGCCCCGCCATCGCTGTGTCGAGCACTTCCAGCGGGTCACGATCCCGACGCTTCCGCTGGAAACGCGCCAGTTCAGAACGGGCAAAGAGCTTTGCGCGAGGCCTTTTCCTAGACTTCTCGGGCTGCTGTGCTTCTCTCATCTAGCCGCTAGGATGCACACCTGGGAGGCCTGCCGTCTCCGCGTGTATCCTCCCGCTGCAATGTCGGCAGCTCGCACTGATGCCGCCACTGGAGGTGCCATGCATACCATTCTCTGGGAGTTCGAGGTAGCCGAGGCGCACGCGCAGCAGTTTGCCGCGGCCTACGGCCAGACCGGAACGTGGGCGAACGCTGTTTCGGCGCGACGAAGGCTATATCGGCACCGCGCTGCTGCGCGATAGGGCCGCGTCGCGCACGTCTTCGGTACGCTTTCTCACGATTGATAGCTGGCAGTCTGCGGAAGCTTTTGAGCGCTTCCGGGAGCGCTTCGCGGCAGAGTATGCTGCCCTCGACGCTAGCTGCGGGCGCTGGACGAGCTCAGAGCGCCACCTCGGAGCTTTCACGGAAGAAGCGCTGCCTGAGGCGCTTGCGCGAGAGCAAACCACCGTTACCGGGCTTCGGCTGACATCCACGCCGCACTCGGGTTAGCATTTCTGCGAGGGCCTCCGCTCACAAGCCGGGTCCTTTCGGAGTCGCACGCACATGATCTTTCTTTCTGCTTGTCAGAAGCGCCGTCGGGATGGGGAATCCGGTTTTACGCTCGTCGAGCTGCTGATCGTTATCTCGATCGTTGTCATCCTGATGCTGGTGCTCATCCCGCAGCTCACCTCGGCGCGCATCGCGGGCAACGAGACAGCCGCCCGTGCCGACCTGAGAAACATCACCGCCGCCGAGCTCTCGTATGCGACCTCGTTCCCGGAGAAGGGCTTTACCTGCAACTTCTCCGACCTGACGAGCGGTGCAAGCAGCTTCCTTGACAAGGGCCTTGCCGGCGGCTCGCAGGCTGGTTACAACTTCACTTTCTCCGGCTGCACCTCCAAGGGCGGCGCGGTGAACTACTACCAGCTCGTGGCACAGCCGCAGGTAGTGGGCAAAACCGGGCGCGCCAGCTTCTGCACTGACGTCAACGGCTCGGTCACGACGGACCCGACCGGCGGCACAAACTGCCTCCAGAGCGGCCCTGCGGCGACCCCGGGCAGCTCCACACCGACCGGCTCGCAGACCGCAGCGCCGAGTGGCGCCTCGGACGCCGGCGGTGCGCCGGCAGCTAGCTCTCCGAACACTACAACCAGCCCTCAGTAAGCGGGCCGCTGTCCAAGAGAGCGGTACGGAAGCGGGCAAGTCTACCGGGAGCTGTACTGACGTGAGCCATTCCAGGAGCGAACAGGAACATAGCGGAGAGCAGAGCGGCTTCACGCTGATGGAGCTGCTCGTCGTCATCGCCATCATCCTGCTCATTACCCTGATTGCGATCCCGAACCTGCCGGGCATGCGAATCGAAGCCAACGAGAACTCCGCAATCGCTTCTATCCGGTCGATTTACAAGGCCGAGGTGCAGTACGAAACCACCTATCCGACAGCCGGCTTTGCGTGCTCGCTGGCCCAGCTTGGTGGCAAGGCTGGCTCCGGTGCGCCATCGCCTGCCGAGGCACAGGTTCTGGAAACAGAGCTCGCCCGCGGCCGCAAGAGCGGCTACCTCTTTCAGGTCTCAAGCTGCAGTCGCAGCCCTGGCAAGGACGGTGGCCAGCTCACCAGCTTTCTGGTCACCGCCATACCCCAGACCCTCGGCAAAACCGGGCACCGTGGCTTCTGTATCGACCAGCAGGGCGACGCCAAGGCTGATCCGGCAGGCGGCACCAAGTGTACCCAGAGCCTGCAGTAATGTTTCGCGGTAGGTCCCGAATCGCCTGGTCGAAGGCTGGCAAGCTCACTCTTGATTGCCTCTCCAGCTGCCGGCTGTCGCTCCTGCTCGGCTGCCTCCTGGCTGCAGCTCCCGTTTTTGCTCAGGCGCCAGACAGTGCTCAGCAGCTCGCCGGAGCGATCGACCGGCACTACAACGCCCTGCATTCGCTGGAGGTCGGCTTCACCCAGAGCTATGACGGCATGGGCATGCACCGGGTGGAGCGCGGCACCTTGCTGCTGGCGAAAGCAGGCCGGCTGCATGAAGCTGGAGGCAAAATGCGGTGGAGCTACGTGCAACCTGCCGGAAAGCTGTTCGTCCTCGATGGGCACGACGCCTACTTCTACACACCAGGCCAGAGCGAGGTTGAGCGGGTACCGGCAAAGCAGCTGCTTGCCTCAGGCGACGACCTGCGCTCGCCGCTCGCGCTGCTGCTGGGCCATGCCGAGCTCGCGAAACAGCTCACCGGCATGACGCTGACCCCGGCGGGGAACGGCGATGCGACACTTGCAGGCGTGCCGCGGGGGCTCGAGAAGCGCGTGGCGCGGCTTGCTGTCACGGCCAGCCCGGATGGCGTGATCCATGAGCTGGCCGTCGAGGAGCTCGACGGCGCGCGCAACCGTTTCCAGTTCGCCGGTGAGCAGCCGAACGCGCCGACTCCCCCTGGATCCTTCGTTTTTACCGCGCCGGCCGGCACGCACGTGGTCGCAGGCCTTCCACCGATCTAGACGCCAGCAAGCGCACCGGGTCGGAACCTCTCTGCCGGCTCCGCCGGGATATTCTGGCCGCATGCGCGTCCTTTTCTGCCTCTTCATGTTCGCCTCACTCGCAGCTCAGGCTCAGACCGCCGGCATCTGGCAGATGGAGCCAAGCGAAACGACCGCTGACCTGCGCGGCGTGCACGCGGTCGGTCGCGGTGTCGTGTGGGCCTCCGGCACCGGCGGCACCGTGTTGCGCTCGCAGGACTCAGGTTTCGAGTGGCAGCAGTGCGCGACCCCTCCAGGAGCCGAGAAGCTCGATTTCCGCGCGATCTGGGCCTGGGACGACCAGACGGCGGTCGTGATGTCGAGCGGGCCGGGGAACCAGTCGCGTTTGTTTCAGACGACCGACGGCTGCGCGCACTGGATGGGGCTTTACACCAACCCGGATAAGGACGGCTTCTGGGACGCGCTTGTCTTCCAAACTCGGCAGATCGGCTATCTTCTGGGCGACCCTGTCGGCGGAAGCTTCGTCGTCCTGAAAACTACCGATGGTGGAAAGAGCTGGACGCGCTCCGACCCGGCCGGGTTCGCCGGGAACGAGGACGCGCATGGGGCGTTTGCTGCCAGCAATAGCGCCCTGTTGGCAGGTGCGACGGAACAGCCCATGTTCGGCACGGGAGGCGGCTACGTCTACTCGCAAACGCTCCTCGTGCACGTCTTCGTAGCCGCTCCCGGGCAGCCCAGGCCTCCTCAGCCGTCAGAAAAGTGGACCAGCTACCCGACACCGCTGGTCAGCAGCCAGCAAAGCGCCGGCATCTTCTCGCTCGCAGGCCGAACGACAAAGCCATTTACGCGGGTCGCAGTAGGCGGCGATTATGCCAGGCCGGACGAGCGCGCCGGGACTGCCGCATGGAGTGCTGACGGCCAGCACTGGACAGCAGCGACCTCCCTGCCCGGCGGCTATCGTTCGGCTGTGGCCTGGGACGCCGACGATAGTTTCTGGGTCACGGTCGGCCCGAATGGGTCCGATATCTCCCGCGATGACGGCCGAAGCTGGCAGCCGCTCGAGAAAGCGCCGGCTAACACGCCGAAAGGCGGCGAGTGGAACGCGCTGAGCTTGCCGTGGGTCGTAGGCCCGCATGGGCGCATTGCCAAACTGAACACGGCTGCTCTGCCATGACTTTCACGCGGGCGAAAGCTCGCCGGGCGGCCGGTAGTAGCCTGCAGAAGTCCCGGGATGCGCCACAAAAAGCAGGGAGACAGTACCTCTGTAATGCTTTGTGCGATTCCTGAAACGGCTTCCTCGCGAGCGCAAGCCGATAAGCTTTCCCGTTCGTCTATCCTGCAGGGCGAAGCTGGTACCCTAGCCCAAACGGGCAACACAGGAGATGGCCCGCGTCCTACGGAACGCCGGGCACCGCACGATGGCAGAATTTCTCGTCAAACTGACCGACGAGCGCGGACGCATGCAGGAGCAGGTGCAGGCCGCCGCGACCGCCGACGAGCTACGTGCCCGCTATACGCAGGCGGGCTACCACGTACTGTCGGTGCGGGCCAAGGGCATCGCCGGAGTTGGTGGAGGCAGCGGCAAGCGTAAAGCCAAGCTCGAAACATTCCTCATCTTTAATCAGCAGTTCCTCACGCTCATTCGCGCCGGGCTGCCAATCCTGAGCTCGCTCGACATGCTCGCCAAGAGCCAGAAGAACCCGACCTTTGCCGCTCAACTGGAGAATGTCACCGAGCGCGTCCGGCAGGGCGAGTCCATTTCGGCAGCCTTTGAGGCACAGGGCGGCTTTCCGCTCATCTACACGGTTACCCTGCTAGCGGGCGAACGCTCCGGCAATCTTGAGGAGGTGCTAGCGCGATATCTCTCGTTCCAGCGCATCTCGCTCACCTTTCGCAAGAAGCTCCAGGCCTCGCTGATCTATCCAACGCTGCTGATCGCGCTTGTCATTGGCCTCTTTATCTTTCTCATCACGTTTGTGGTGCCGCAATTCGCCACGCTCTACGACCAGGTCGGCACCAAGCTGCCCGGTATCACGCTTGGCCTTCTGGCGACCGGACGCTTTGCGCAGCATTACTTCTTCTATGTGGCACCGGTCGTACTCGTCCTCGGCTACCTGCTTTACCGGTGGAGCAGGAGCGTTAAAGGCGCTGACACGATCGACGGGATCCGCATCAAGCTGCCGATCTTCGGCGCCATCTGGCTCAAGTACCAGGTGGCCCTGTTTGCCCGGACGCTCTCCACCCTGCTCACCGGCGGACTTCCGCTGGTCCCGTCGCTCGAGACCGCTGCGCGCTCTATCTCGTCCTCACGTATCTCCAAATCGGTGTTCACTTCCGTCACAAGCGTCCGCGAGGGCAAAGGCCTTTCCTCCAGCCTGAATAAAACCGGCGTCTTCCCTGCACTTTCGACTGAGATGATCGAGGTCGGTGAGTCAACCGGCGCGCTGCCGCAGATGTTGAACTCCGTCGCTGAGTTTTTCGAGGAGGACGTGCAGACCGCACTCACGGCTTCGCTGGCGCTGATCGAGCCCGCCATCCTGATCGTCATGGGTATGGTCGTGGTCGTGATCCTCATTGCGCTTTATCTACCGATCTTCTCGCTCGGGAACGCGAGTAACTTCCAGCATCAATAATGGCCCTGAGCCTCTTGCAAAGGCCAGCGTGCCGGAGTGGTATGAAGCAGGTCAGGGAGGAGGCAAGGCGTGAGCGCTGACAGGAGCATCGATCAGGACCTGGTCACAAAGGCCGATCTCATGGAGTTTCAAGAGCGTTTACTGCTAAGCATCCAGGAACAGTTCGCGGTTGCGGAGCAGCGGACACAAGAACGGTTCGCCGCCGCGGAGCAGCGGACGCAAGAACGGTTCGCGGTTGCGGAGCAGCGGATACAAGAACGGTTCGCCGCCGCGGAGCAGCGGACGCAGGAGCAGTTCACCATCTCGGAGTTGCACATGCGCGAGCACGTAGAGTCCATCGAAACGCGCCTTCTCACGGCCTTTCAGCAGTGGGCAGTGCCGGTAAACAGCCGCATGCGCAGGATAGAGCTCGGAGAAGGCGGCATGAACGAGCGGCTCATTACGATTGAAGAACGGCTTATGTCGCTGGAGAAGCGGTTGGCACCCCCGCACCAGGGTAATTAGGCCCGCGTTCACACACCAGGAAAACAGGCATCACTATGGCAGAAGCCCCCGTACTCCCCATCCCTGTACCATCTGCGCCGATCGAGCTTGACGAGCAAGCCCACGCGCAGATGCTCGCGCGCCGCTATCGCTGCGAGTTTGTCGACCTGAGAAACTTCCGCATCCAGCACGATCTGTTCCGCTCGGTGCCGGTCGACATGATGTTCCGCTACAACTTCGTGCCCATCGAGCAAATGGAAGACCGGCTGGCGATTGCGGTCTCTGACCCGAGCCGGCTCATGGTGCTCGACGAGATCGCGAGCCTGCTTGGCCAGCGCCTGGTCACCCGCGTCGCGACACTCTCGCAGATCAATGACCTGCTCAAAAAGACGGAGCAGTCGCAGCGCGTGCTTGACGAAGCGACTGAAGGCCTGACCTTTGACGTCATCTCGATCAACGACCAGGACGATGAGTCGATCACGATCGAAAAGCTGACGGCCGATGAGGACATTTCGCCGATCATCCGTCTGGTCGACACGACGATCTTCACCGCACTGGAACGTCGAGCGTCGGACGTCCATATTGAAACCTACGACGACCAGCTCCTGGTCAAGTACCGTATCGACGGCGTGCTGCATCCGGCGATGGCGCCAATTGCGCGCGAGCACCACCAGACGATTCTTTCGCGTATCAAGGTTATGAGCGAGCTCGACATCGCCGAGCGACGCGTCCCGCAGGACGGCCGCTTCCGCGTGCGCTACAAGGGCCGGCTTATCGACTTCCGCGTCTCCATCATGCCAACCGTGCACGGCGAAAACGCCGTGCTTCGTGTGCTTGACAAGGAGTCGATGAGCGAGAAGTTCAAGTCGCTCACCCTTGATGTCGTCGGCTTCGGCGAAGAGGACCTGCGCCGCTTTCGCCGTTACATTCGCGAGCCCTACGGCATGGTGCTGGTCACCGGACCAACGGGCTCCGGCAAGACCACGACGCTCTACGCTGCACTCAACGAGATCAAGTCCGACGAGGACAAGATCATCACCATCGAGGACCCGGTCGAGTACCAGATCCGCGGCATCACGCAGATTCCGGTCAACGAGAAAAAAGGCCTGACCTTTGCGCGCGGACTGCGCTCCATCCTGCGCCATGACCCGGACAAGATCCTGGTCGGTGAGATCCGCGACCAGGAAACCGCACAGATCGCGATCAACTCCGCGCTGACCGGCCATCTTGTCTTCACAACCGTGCACGCGAACAACGTGGTCGACGTACTGGGCCGCTTCCTCAACATGGGCGTCGAAGCGTACAACTTCGTTTCCGCGCTCAACTGCATCCTGGCGCAGCGGCTGGTCCGTATGATCTGCGATCACTGCATCCACTCAGTCACCTACTCGGATGCGGAGCTTGAGCTTTCCGGCCTGAACCCCGCGGAGTGGCGCGGCTTCGCCTTCCAGGAAGGTCGCGGCTGTGTCGAGTGCGGCGGCACCGGTCACCGAGGGCGTACTGCGATCCACGAACTGCTCGATCTGACCGACCCGATCCGTGAAATGATCCTCGAAAAGAAGCCGTCCTCCGAGGTGCGCAAGCTCGCGCAGCAGGAGGGCATGCAGTTCCTGCGCGAATCAGCGCTGGACCGCGTGCGGCGCGGACTGACCACCTTGAAAGAGATCAACAAAGTTACGTTCATCGAGGCCAATCGCTAGTGTTCCTGAGGCTTCCTACCGTGCGAACGCGCTTTTGGCGTGGAAGGCTGTGGTCCGGCACGTGCTCCGGCGAAGGGCGCAGCGCCCATGCTTGAGCGCCTGCCGCTGCTCTTCCCTTCCATCTCGCTGCGCCCGGCACTGGCCTGCGAGATCTCTCCTTATGGCGTGCTCGCGGCACGACAGGAGCCGTCGAGCGGTCTGCTGACTCAGTTCGCGCTGATCGCCGCAAGCGTTCTGCAGCCCGGCTGGAAATCTCCCAATGTGCTGGAGCGGCCTCCGCTGGTTGCTGCCGTGCGCTCAGCCGTTAGCGCGGTCGCTGAGCGGGGCCGGCCGCTACCCGGCGGCCGCACCCTGCCTGCCAACCGCGCCCTCACCCTGATCGTCCCCGACGCGGCGGTCCGTGTGCTGCTGCTCGACTTTGACTCGCTGCCCTCCAAGCGTGCCGAAGCCCTCTCGATCCTGCGTTTCCGGCTGCGCAAGCTCGTACCATTTGAAACGGAGAACGCCGCGATCAGCTGGCAGGTGATGGGTACGGCTCCGGAGGGCGTGCGTGTTCTGGTCATCTCCATACCTCGCGATGTGCTGCTTGAGTACGAGAGCATCGTGCGCGAGGCCGGCTTCATTCCCGGGGTCGTTCTCCCGAGCACACTTGCCGCTACACCGCTGGTCGGCACGGACCCTACGCTCGTCGTCAACCGCAACGGCAACACACTGACGACGACCATCCTGCGCGGGCAGGAGCTGCTGCTCCACCGCGCGCTGGACTTTTCAGGCGCGGATGAGCACGAGCTTCCTCCGGATACCCCGGCGCGCCTGCCGCGCAGCGCCGAAGCGCGTGAGCGCGAGGAGCAGGAAGACGTCCGGCAGAGTGTCTCCGTTGCGCTCGCCTACTTTGAGGACACGCTTGCCACGCCGGCCGTCGAGCTTTTCTACATTGGCCCCGGCACAGCCGAGAGCTTCCACGAGATGCTCGGCGACCCGACCGTTGCCGTGCGCAACCTGGGGCCCGTCCCGGATCTGCCGTCGCGAACTGTTCCCCGCTCGCTGCTGGCGCCTGTGACCGGAGCGCTGCTGAATGCATAAGACGAGAAAGCCCGGCCTGAACGGATGAACCTGAACCTCAATCTCGCCACAAGGCCCTACATCGAGCTGCGCCCGGTATATGCGCGGCTGCGGGTCGCTGGTGCCGCGCTGGCTGTTCTTGCGCTGCCTTTGCTGCTGCTGCTGCACGTCGAGCAAACCAAGGCACAGCTCGCGCAGGCCCGCGTTCAGCAACTGCAAACCAACATCGACGCTCTACGCCGGCAGCAAGCACAGGCCCGAAACCTGGCGGCGACGGGGCCGGACGCGAATGTTCTTTCGCAGGCAGAGTTCCTGAACGCGCTCTTCCATCGCAAGGCTTTCTCCTGGACGGCAACCATGAGCGACCTCGAGGGCACGCTGCCGTATGGAGTGCAGGTACAGACGATCGATCCGATTGTCGCGCCGGACGGTCACGTGACCATCCGCCTCCGCATCACCGGTGCCCGCGACCGGGCGGTTGAGGTGGTGCGCAACCTGGAGCATTCCCGCCACTTCGTCGCGCCCCGGCTGGTCGGCGAGTCGCTGGCGGACCAGCAGGTTGGCGGCACGGGCCCGCAGGCGAAGCGCATCAGTGACACCGCTTCCGCCAACGACGTCACCTTCGACATCCTGGCCGACTACCGTCCTTTGCCGAACTCGCATGACCAGGCCGGCCTGAAAGCAGAGGCGAGGCGCTCCCCTGTGGTGAGTCAGCCCGCAGCCGCCACGGCGCCCGCACAGCTGACCAACCCGGCCCTGGCCAACCCAGGCATGGCCACGCCGCCGGGCTACAGCAGTCAGCGCCGCCGGCCCGCGGATATCAGACCCTCGCCATTCCCAAAGGGTCCTTTCACCGGCGTGCCTGCGCCTTCGGTGGGCCGCTGATGGCACGCCGCTCGCTCGTTTCGCAGGCCATCACGCAGCTCAACGCGCACCTGGTGGTCGTGGGCGTGCTGCTGCTCTTCAACCTCGTGCTCGCAACCAAGCTCATCCTTGCCTGGCACGACAGCCGCAGCGACCAGTCGGCGCAGTACATCGCAGACACAGCCACCTATGCACAGCTGCAGGAGCAGTCCAGCCGCATCAAGGCGTTGCCTGCGCAACTGGCCGCCTCGCGGCGGCAGGCGAATGCCTTTGTGAACGCGCGCGTCGCCGCCAGCGACAGCATCGTGCTTACGCAGCTTGGCGAGCTTACGACGCGGGATCACGTGCGTCTGAGCCATGCAGGCTATACCTACGCGCCAGCCATCCCCGGGCTGGTTGAACTGCGCCTGGAGGCGAACGTCACCGGCGAGTACACCCCGGTCATGCACTTCATCAACGATCTGGAGCGGGACAAGGACCACGCCTTCTTCGTCATCCGCACCATCACGCTCACCGGCCAGCAGGGCGGTGTCGTGAACCTGCGCGTACGCATGACCACCTACATGCTGGCCGATGCTGCGAGCGCCAGCCTGCTTCGCCCGGCAACCGGTGCCGCGGCCGCAGGCGGAGAGGAGCAGTAGTGGCGAAGCTGCAGGGAACAGGCACGGGCGACAAGAGGAAGGTGGCGATCGCGGCCGCGCTCGGCGTCGTTGTCCTCGTGCTGGCCTTTCACACCATCTTTGGCGGTCCCGCGCCAACTGCTCCAGCGGTGGTCGCCCCGGCGGCAGTGCCGGCACGCCAGGCTACAACCGCGCGCGGCACGGCCGCACTGGATGGGCAGTCCGCAGGCGTTGCCGACTACTCTCCGTCGAGCACCGATCCGACGCTGCACCCTGAACTAATGGCCGAGAACGAGAACTACCTCTACCAGGGCAGCGGCCGCAACATCTTCTCGCAGACCGCCGGAACGCCGCTGCCCACCTCCATCAGAATCCCGAAGGCGCTTGGACCAGCGCGGCCCAATCCGGGGTTAGTACAGACGGCCGTCTCCGGCCCACCGCCACCGCCGGCCATCGACCTGCGTTTTTTCGGCTACGCCGCCCGGCATAACGGGACGCGGCGCGCTTTTCTACTCCATGGCGATGATGTTTTTGTCGCCTCCGAGGGCGACGTGGTCAGCCATCGTTACCGCGTGGTACGGATCGCGCCGAACTCGATTGAGATTGAGGACCTGCCTTACCACAACACACAGACCCTGCCGCTGGTTGTTGTGCCGACTCAGCCGAACCAGGCCAGCAACGGCGGCGCGGGAGACTAAAAGCTATGACGGGACGTCGATCGGAGGCAGAAGCAGCCAGGCAGTCAAGCGGCGAGGACGGCTACCTGCTGCTCGCGGTCGTCTTCTTTGTCGCGCTCGTGACATTGTCGCTCGCGATCGCTGCACCGAAGGTCGCGGCAGCCATCCAGCACGACCGGGAGATGGAGGCCGTGCAGCGCGGCCTGCAGTACAAGCGTGCCATTCGGCTCTACTACAAGAAATTCGGCGCCTACCCGACCACGATCGACCAGCTGATGAAAACCAACGACATCCGCTACCTGCGCCGGCGCTACCTTGACCCAATGACCGGCAAGGATGATTGGAAGCTGATTCACTACGGTGAGGCAACAGTTCGGCCGCTCGGCTTCTTCGGCCAGCCACTCTCGCCTGCGGGCGGCACCAGTACCATTGCGGGCGCAACCCCAATCGCCAGCAGCACCTCTTCGAGCGGCTTCGGCAGCTCTTCGGGCAGCAGTGGCTTCGGCTCGTCAGGCAGTAGTTTCGGCTCAAGCAGCAGCGGTTTTGGCGGCTCGGGCGACAGCGGTTTTGGTTCAAGCAGTTTCGGCAGCTCCTCGGGCAGCGGTACTACGGGCAGCACTGGCACCAGCGCCCCCACAGGGCTTAGCGGCGGACTCTATGCCGCATCGCCTGCAGACGGGTCGTCCGGCGGCTCCGGCACAACTTCCGGCGGAGGCACAACGAGCGGGTCGAGCGGCTTCGGCAGTTCCAGCAGTTTCGGCGGCTCGAGTAGTTTCGGCAGCAGCAGTAGCGGAACCAGCACCACGAGTAGCGGTTTGGGCGGCGGGCTCACTGGCAGCAGCAATAGTGGCAGTTCTGCGCTCAGCTTCTCGGGCAGCAGCGGATTGCCGATCGTCGGGGTAACCCTGCCTTCCAGCAAAGCTTCCATGATCGCCTTTCGGCTCCAAGACCACTACAACAAGTGGGAGTTTGTCTACGATCCAGTCGAGGAACAGGCGCAGGCTGCAGCCGCGTTCAGTGGGGGCGGTTCGGCTGTCGGAACCGGCGTGAACGGCAGCAGCACGGGGAGCAGTAGCTCCGGCTTCGGGAGCAGCTCTGGTTCGGGATTTGGGAGCAGTTCCGGCTCTGGCTTCGGCAGCAGCTCTGGTTCGGGATTTGGGAGCAGTTCCGGCTCTGGCTTCGGCAGCTCGGGCTCGAGTTTTGGCAGCTTGGGCTCAAGTTTTGGCAGCTCGGGCTCAAGCTTTGGCGGCAGCTCCGGTTCCAGCTTTGGTAGCTCAGGAGGATCAAGCTTCGGGAGCGGCGGCTTCTCGGGCTCAGGCTCGAGCGGCGGCTTCTCGGGCGGCTTTGGCTCCGGAGGGGCCAGCTCCGGGTCAGGTGGCAGCAGTCCATTTTCCGGTGGATTCGGCACGCCGAATTAGCTGAATCACGTCCGCCGAAGCCGGCAGAGCCTCGTTCGGCGTAGAAGATGAGCCATCAGTTGGGGGCATACAAAACAAAGCCCGCCTGTTCCCAAGCGGGCTTTGTTCGCGAAAAGATCATCGCAACTAGACGCTAAAGGACGAACCACAGCCGCAGGTACTCTTTACCGTCGGATTCTCAAACTTAAAGCCTGCTGCCTCTAGAGTTTCGACATAGTCGACGACGCAGCCGTTCAGGTACATCACCGACGTCGCGTCCACGAACACTTTCAAGCCGTCGAAGTTCATCACCTTGTCCATCATACCGGCCTGGTTCTCGAACGACATGGAGTACTGAAAGCCTGAGCAGCCGCCGCCTACCACGCCGATGCGGAGGCCAGCCGGAAGCGGATCCTGCGTTGCCATGATCTCGCGCACCTTTGCAGTGGCTGCAGGTGTCAGGCTTACGGCGGTGGGCGTCTTGAACTCGGTTGACTCGGATGTCGCTATCGCTGTCGCCATCTTTTCTCTCCCCCGGGCTTGCCGCTCGAGCAGCCCGTGTCTCCTTCAGTGTAGCGGAAACGCAAAAGAAGCGTCGCGTCGACTGCGCTGGTTCATTGAAAGTGTAGATGCTTTGCCGCAGCCTCAAGACGCAGGGAAGTAGCACGTCAGGAGCCCTCCTGTGCAGCTCGGCGCGCGTCCCGTGAGAAGCAGCGCAGCGGTAGTGCTTTGCCAAAGGGAACAGCCGGGTTGTACCACTTCGCTCAGCATAGTACCTGCTAGGGGGCTGGCCTTTAGACACCCTCCAAACGATGCTCGACCGGCTTTTCCCCCGAAAACAAAGCGCAACCATCGAGCCTGACCCTCTAGGTCTTTGGTGCGAGGGTCTCAAGCGTCCCGTGGCTTTCCACCGTTATCCGGATGTTGTGATCCCGCATGAAGAGCGTGCTTGCGTCTTTCATGCCCCAGGCGACATAGGGCACCGTAAAGGTACTCCTCAGCAGCAGGTCAGACCCGGTGGAGGTCACGTCCGCATCGACGGCCAGCGGGTGATCCGCCCCGTGAATGTTGAAGGAGCCGCTCAGCTTTAGGTGTTGCATGCCCGCAGCGCCGTCAGTGGATGGCAGGCGCCCGCTCACCTTTTCCAGGTGAAAAAAGATGCCAGGGTACTTGCCGGTTTCGAGCGTCTCGCCCTGGATCTTCCGGTCAAGTTTTGCGTCATTGCTCTTCTCGGACGCAGCATCGACCAGAATCTCGCCTTGGGCGACGCCGGTCTTTGGATCGAGCGCGAACACTCCGGTCTTCAGCTGGAATGTTCCATGCACCCGCCGCAGTGTTCCCGCGCTGAAAGCGACAGTCGTGCGTGCCGGGTCCAGGTGTACCGAGCTAGTCGCCGCCCTGCCAGTACCTGCATCCTGAGCGAATCCGGCGATTGTAGTGCATGCAATGACAGCAAGTGTTACTTGATGATTCTTCCGTAGACCGTTCACTTGGTTCGACTTCCTGCTTCTTCTAAAGTGCATTCCTAAACTTTTGCGACCGTCATCGCGACCGCATCTCTCACTGTGTTTACATCTGGTCAGCGGGTCAGCGCCGGTTCGAGCATGGCTGCGCGTTCAGCCGACTCAACCGTCTGCGCGATCAGGGTCGCAATCGTCATTGGCCCAACCCCGCCTGGAACAGGGGTGTAAGCACTCGCGCGTTTTCGCAGCTCAGGGGAAAGCTCGACATCGCCAACGCCCGGTGCGCCGTCCAGCCCCGGGTGGTAGCCGGCATCCACGATCACCACGCCGTCCTGCAGCCACTCGCTGCGCACATACTCCCGTTTGCCAAGCGCTGCTACGACAATCTCCGCGTCGCGGAGATGCCGAGCAAGATCGACCGTGTAGCGATGGCAGAGCGTAACCGTGCAGTTTGCGTGATCAAGCATGGTGGCCATCGGCCGGCCCAGTATCGCACTCCGCCCGATGACGGTCGCGCGCCGGCCGTGCAACGGGATCTCATAGTGGCGAAGCAATCGCATAATGCCCGCCGGGGTCGCCGCGCCATAAGCCTCCACTTTCATCGACATCCGCCCGAAACCGAAGCTGGTGACCCCATCTACGTCCTTTTCCGGGGCGATCCGGTCGAAGCATACTCGCTCGTCGATTGGCCCGGGAACCGGATGCTGCAGCAGGATGCCACGGACGCGCGGTTCCAAGTTCAGCTCGTCGATGACCGCCAGCAGCTCGTCTGTGGTCGTCTCAGCCGGCAGGGCGACAAGCATCGACTCCATGCCGACTCGCCTGCACGCGTTGCCTTTCATTCGCACGTATGTCGCAGAGGCAGGATCCGCGCCGACCAGGATCGTCGCCAGCACAGGGGGCTCGCCTCCGGTCTGCTCACGCAGCCGTTGTACCCGTTCGCGGAGCTCCTGCTCGAGCGCACCAGCCAGCGCCTTTCCATTCAGAATCGTCGCCGCTTCCGTACGAGTCATGCCCTCCAGTGTAATGGTCCGGCGGCCAGTACCGGTGCTAAGCGGGGGACAACGTAGACATGGTCAGCTGCTGCTGATGCCGGATGTCAGCACCCTCAATCCAGAAGATAACGTCGCTCGCGATATTCGTGGCGTAGTCGGCGATGCGCTCCAGGTTGCGCGAAATGATGATGCCGTGGAGCGCCTGCTCCGCGATCTCGGGGTTGCCGGTGATCATCTCCGTCAGTCGCTCGTGTGCTTCCCGATTGAGCCGGTCGATCGCGTCATCCATCTCGATGACCGTGGCAGCCAGCTTCGTGTCACCCTCCAGCAGCGCCTGCAAAGCGCCGCGAATCATGGTGCGGGCGATGTCGCGCATACCTGCCATGTCGGCCGGGATCTCGATCGGCTCCAGCTTCACCATCTGCAGCGTACGCTCGGCGATACTCATCGCCTGATCGCCGATCCGCTCCAGATTGCCGTTGATCTTGATGACGGCGAGGATGAAACGCAGATCGATAGCCATCGGCTGCTCCTGGGCGAGAAGCTCATAGCTCATCTCGTCCACCTCGCGCTGCGCGCTGTTGATTGCCGTCTCGTTCTTACGAACGTAGCCACATATCGACTCGTCGCGCCCTAGATACGCGTCAATCGACAGCTCAAGCGCCTGCTGTGCAAGAGCGGCCATGGCGAGGAGCTTGTCCTTCAGCTGGGCCAGCTGCTGGTGGAAATGGATGCGTGGCATGGTGCCTCCAGGACGAATCCCGCTACATGGATGCGGCGGGTGACTGCACGCTGCTGCCGGATACGCAGCAGGGTGGCTCCATTGTGCACGAGGCGAAAATGGCCCCGCGTGACGTTTTGCGCTCTACTGCAACGATTGTCCGCGGGACTCGCGCCCAAGCGAAGCCACGATCGCCAGATACACCGCAACGATAAGGACCGTAACGGCCAGCACCGGTCCAAGTGAACCGTGTGAGCCATAGTGGGCTGCAGCCCAGCCTTGCAGCACGATATTGCGCGAAGTCAGTAGATTGCCGAGCTGGTAGGCAAGGCCCGGAAAGGTAGCGCGCACCGGGCCCGGCGAAAGCTCACTCAGATAGGCCGGCACCACGCCCCAGGCACCCTGCACCATGAACTGCATAAGGAAGGCCCCGGCAGCCAGAAGTGGCAGCGTGTGCGAAAGCGCAAAGAGCGGAATACACGGCAGGGCCAGCAAAGCCGCCGTTACGATAGCGCGCTTACGCCCCCATCGCTCGGAGAGCGAGCCGAAGAGAACGCCTCCAAGGATAGCGCCGATGTTGTAGATCACGCCGACAAGCCCGGCCTGATGAGCGGTCGCATGGTGGTCCCGGATCAGGAAGGTGGGGTAAAGATCCTGGGTTCCGTGAGAAAAGGCATTGAAGCCCGCCATCAGCAGGATGAGAAACAGGAAGGTACCCCCGTACTGGTACACCTGCGCGCGGAGGCTGAGCGTGGCCTGCCGGGTGCCTGGATCGCGGCGAAGCGCGTGCTGCGTGAGCCAGGCCGGCGACTCCTTGACGGTGGCGCCGATATAGAAGGTGAGGAGGGCCGGCAAGGCGCCCACCACGAACAGGCCACGCCAACCGACAACATAGCCGTGAATGTGCAAGGCAGCGAACGGGTCATAAAGGAGGCCGAAGACCAGAGCGGCCAGCAGGTAGCCGAGTGCATAGCCTTCCTGCAGGATGCCAGAGAAGAAGCCACGGCCCTCGCGCGGCAGCGTTTCAAAAGCGAGTGCTGCGCCAACGCCCCACTCACCCCCCATGGCGATCCCGAACAGCGCCCGAAGAACCAGCAACACAGCCAGGGAGGGCGCGAAAGCGCAGGCCAGCTCCAGCACGGAGTACAGGGTGATGACCAGCATCAAGGTCGGCCGGCGGCCGTAGCGTTCCGCCAAAAAGCCGAAGATAAAGGCGCCAACGGGCCGAAAAGCGAGGGTGAGTGCCACTGCTTCCGAGACTGCCCGTGTGCCGACGTGGAAGTCGAGCGAGATAGCCGGGAGGCAGAAGACGAGCAGAAAGAAGTCAAAGGCGTCCAGCATCCAGCCGAAAAAGCAGGCTAGGAACGCATGCCGCTGCGGCGAGCTCAATCCCCGCCAGTTCGCACCCGACTCGCGCCACCATGCAGACACGTTTGTACTTTTCCTCCTTGGCCAGCTCCGGATTAAGCTGAAATACCTCTCCCTTATACGGCTACGCGGACTGCACCTGGCGATCAAGCCACCCTCTTTATACCCCGATCGTAATCGTCACGCGAGGCGTACCGAAGGTACCGAATAACACTCTCTTACGCACCTTTGGTGTAGGTACAGCAGCGTGACCGGCGTGTAGAATGTGCTGAATCGCGGCAACGGAGCGACAAAGAGCCAGGCGCGGCCGGCTGGTTCATTCAGTTGACCTTCGGTTTACGTGCCGGTTCGATGCCCGGTTCCGGATGGAGTCGAAGGCGCAGTGCAGGTCTTGCATTCTTTTCGGTGAAGGCGGGCGTAAGCAATGGTCTGGGAAGAGCTGAGAAGTGCAGTGCGTTTTCCGATGCATCTGCCTGTCCTCCTGATGGTTGGAGACGAGCAGATTGAGGCCGTCACGGTCAACATGTCCAACAATGGAGTGTTACTCCAGCTGTCGCGCACCATCCCGGCCGGCACAGGACTCGAATTTTTGCTGGAAGTGCCAAAAGAAGTCACTATGAAGGACGCAACGGCGGCAATACACTGTGCCGGTCACGTAATTCGCTGTTATCAGGAGAACGGATCCTGCTATCTGGCCGCAGTGATTGACGATTATCGGTTCCAGTAAGTACCAGTAGTACGAAAGGATGCAGGCGAGCTCTGCAATGAACCCAATAAACGACAAGAATCGAATGGGAGCAAGCACGCCGGCCACAAACGGCTACCCGACCTACCCTCGTCCACAAGCCAGCCAAAGCCCTGTTCCCACGCCGGGCAATACCATGGTGGCCCACCGCGAGCACCCGGTACGGGTGATTCTAGCTGACGGTCAGGCGATCTTCCGGGTCGGCATGAGCAAGGTCTTTGCGGCCGAGCCCGACATCCACGTTATTGCCCAGGCTGACAGCCTGCCCAATCTTCGCTCCACGCTCAAGCAGCACCAGGCCGACGTTCTTCTGCTGGACTGGAATATCCTTGGGGGCCACACGGAGTTCGTGCCGGAGATTATCAAAGCCGGTATCACGCCGGTGAAAATGATCGTCCAGGGCGCTATCGCGGATGAAACGCGGATGATCGAGCTGTACCGCAACGGTGTGCGTGGAACCATCTCGCGCGCCATCTCGCCTGATCTGCTGCTGCGCTGTGTGCGCAAGGTGGCTGCCGGTGAAACCTGGATCGACAACCAGTCGCTCACGCTGCTGATCGAGGCCTACCGGGTGCAGGCCACCCAGGGCATCAACACCAAAGTCGCTCCCCGGCTTTCGCCGAAGGAGATCTCGATCATTACCTACATCAGCCAAGGCAAGCGAAACAAGGAGATCGCGCACCATATCGGCACCAGCGAACAGGTCGTCAAGAACTATCTGCGCAAGATCTACGACAAGCTGGGCGTTTCGGACCGACTGGAGCTAGCACTCTACTCGCTTCACCACGATCTGCAGAAGAACGTCGTGCCCGCTTCGGGCCGCACCAGCCTTCCGGTTCCAAACGGCGGCGCGCGCTCCAGCGAGGCCTGAGCCGGCCGCTACGTCAGATTATAGTCTGCGAACCGTTTCTGCGCCTGCTGCCCTTCCCTGTCACGGAGCTTGCACCAAAGCACCCAGGATGGCTGCATGGTAGGGCTCCGGCAGGCGGCGTCGCTGCAGCTCCCGGTCCACGACAACGTGCTTGGTCTCCCCATCTGCCAGCAGAACTTCGCCCCGATAGAGCTCGTACCGGAAAACCAGGATCGATCCCCGGACTGCCCTGACCTTCGTCTCAAGCACCAGTGCGTCGTCGTAGCGGGCCGGACGGCGATACCGGCAGGACGCCTCAACAACCGGGAGACAGCAGCCTTCGATCTGTTCCAGTTCCACGTAGGAGAAACCGAGCGTTCGCATCAGCTCGACCCGGCCTACCTCAAACCACGCGAAGTAATTGCCGTGGTAAGCCACACCCATCTGATCGGTTTCCGAGTACCGCACCCGCAGGCTCGTCGTAAACTTCATTAGACGCCAGTGTACGTGCGGCCAGCTGCGCCCAGAGTCCCGTCCTTTACCAATCTGGTACCAAGAGATCCGGAGCCCCGAAGCCATGCTTGACGAGCTTTCCGACCTCACTGCCACGTCCGGGCTGGTCGCAGAAGATCCCGATGCGCTGATGTTCGCCGCACCGATAACACCTGTAGCATGCTTTTCCGCCGCACGTCGCGCCCAGTTCGCCGTCGGTGTGCTGTTTCTAGTGAACGGGGGCGCCGTTGGCTCCTGGGTCCCGCATATTCCGGAACGCGCGCAAGCTCTCCACCTGAACGAGGCCCAGTTGGGCTCGGTGCTGCTGGCCGCCGGCATCGGCGCACTCTGTGCTATGCCCGTGACCGGCAGCCTGCTACGCCGTTTCGGCTCGCGAACAGTAGCAGTGATCACTGGGTTGCTCTTCGCTGCCCTGCTTACCCTTGCTATCCTGCTGTCCTCCATTCCGTTGCTGGTCTGCGTGCTGTTCTTGACCGGCCTCAATGCGGCCGGCATGGACATCGCCATGAACTCGCATGCTGTCCTGGTGGAAGCACTTCTTCGTCGCCGCACCGTCTCGCTCTTTCACGCGGTCTTCAGCGTGGGCTGTTTCGCGGGCGCGGGCATTCACAGTGTGCTCATGGCTCACCACGTGCCCGATCACCTGCTTGTGCCGACGTTTGGCGCGGTGCTGCTGCTGCTGGTGCTTGCGGTCGCTCCCCTCATGCTTTCCCGGCACGTGGAGGACGCGCCACCCGCTCTGAATCGCATCATCGCTGCGCCTGTAGCGACCCCCGCGAGGAACTTGCGCGTCCACCTGCCGCACCCCAAGTTGCTGCTGCTCGGGCTGCTGTGCTTTTCGACGATGGTGACCGAGGGCGCTATGGGCGACTGGAGCGCGCTGTATCTGCGTGTCGTGCATGGGCTTGCCAGCGGTACCGCAGGTTATGGCTACACGGCCTTTGCCGGTTTCATGGTGCTGGGGCGCTTCTCGGGCGATACCATCGTCGGGCGGATCGGCGAGCTGCGCGCGATCCGTTATGGCGGTCTGCTCAGCATCGCCGGCGCGCTCATGATCCTGTTGCTGCAACCCCTTGGATGGATACTGCTGGGCTTCGCGATCATGGGCGCGGGCATTGCAAATGCCTCACCGGTGCTTTATCGCACCGCCGGCACGCTGCCCGGCTTCGCGCCTAGCGAGGGGATCGCGACCGCTGTAGGCGTCGGCTACGCAGGCCTGCTGGTGGGGCCGCCGCTGCTCGGCATCCTTGCGCACCGGCTTGGGCTGGCCAGCATTTTCTGGGTGCTCCTCGCACTGAGCGTCACGCTCGGGCTCGCCGCGCCGCTGGTGCGCAGCTGCCAAAGGGCCCGCTCAAACCGGACCTGCTAGCGCCGACTCCGGCCATCTGTGCGGCGCAGGCGATTACGATAGAAGCATGGCCTCAGCGACTTCCGCCGTACCCGCTCTCGCACCTACTCCTGCGGCTTTGCCGCCCGCGCTCCAAGCTCGCATCGACGCGTTTGCCCGCGTCACAGTCCACTCCGGCCTTGGTCTTCGCCCCGGGCAGGAGCTGCTCATCACAGCGCCTCTCGACGCAATCGGCTTGGTCCGCCGCATCACCGAGCACGCCTATCTTGCTGGCGCCTCGCTGGTAACAACGATGTATGCCGATGACGATACCACGCTGGCACGCTACCGCTTCGCGCAGGACGCGAGCTTCGACCATGCCGCATCGTGGCTCTACGACGGCATCGCGGCTGCATACCGCTCCGGCGCGGCCCGTCTCGGCATTACGGGTGCGGACCCCTCACTGCTTTCCGGGCAGGATCCGGAAAAGGTCTCGCGGGCAAACCTCGCGACCTCCAAGGCGTATCGCCCCGCCCTCGAGCTCATCACCCGGCACGAGATCAACTGGTCGATCGTCGCCTGCGCCACTCCAGCCTGGGCGCGGTTTGTCTTTCCCGGCGAGCCGGATGAAGTCGCGGTCGCGAAATTGTGGGACGCCATCCTTTCCTCCTCGCGCCTCGACGGGCCAGACCCGGTCGCAGCCTGGAAGGAGCACAGCAGGAGCCTGCAGCAGCGCGCGGCGATGCTGAACGCGAAGCGCTACATCGCACTGCGGTACACAGGGCCTGGCACCGAGCTCGAGATCGGTCTCGCGGATGGCCACCTCTGGCTGGGCGGCGGCACCACTGCGCTCAACGGCGTTCCGTGCCTTCCAAACATCCCCACGGAAGAAGTTTTCACCACGCCTCATCGCGAGCGTGCCCATGGTACGGTGCGCTCGACCAAACCCCTCTCGTACCAGGGCACGCTGATCGAAGAAATTGCGGTGCGCTTCGAGGGCGGCCGGGTCGTGGAAGCACGCGCCAAGACCGGCCAGGAGGTGCTGGAGCGCATGCTGGCCACCGACGAAGGTGCTGGCCGGCTCGGGGAGGTGGCGCTGGTGCCGCACTCCTCGCCGATCTCGGCAAGCGGACTACTCTTTTCGAACACGCTCTTTGACGAGAACGCCGCCTGCCACATCGCCATGGGTCAGGCGTACAGCACCTGCGTGCAGAACGGCGACACGCTCAAGCCGGAGGAGCTGGCGGCGCGCGGCGCAAACGAGAGCCTCATCCACGTGGACTGGATGATCGGCTCGGAAGCGCTGGACATCGACGGCGTGACCGCGTCAGGTACGACGGAGCCAGTCATGCGTGCGGGCGAATGGGTGTAGGTTTCGAGCAGTCGAGGTGGGCGTGTGACCGCCTACGACGTGTCTACACGAAGGAAACAAAAAACTCACAAGAATGTTGCTGCGCGAGGAGCAGTGCTGGCCCAAGCGCAGCAACAACGATCCTCACCCCTTGGAGAACCCGGCTAGCCGCGACACGTCATTGAACGTCACAAAGACGAAGAACAGAATTAGCACGACGAACGCTACCTGGTAGATCCGTTCTTTCACCTCTTGGTTCAGGTCGTGGCGCATCGCCGACTCGATCAGCAGCAGCAGGATCATGCCGCCATCCAGGATTGGGAACGGCAGCAGGTTGAAGATGCCGAGGTTCAGGCTGATCATCGCCATCAGGTTGATGATCGGCTGCCAACCTGGCATCAATGCCGCTTCGCCAGTGGCGCGGGCGATGCCGACCGGCCCGCTCAGCTGCTTCACATTGGAGTGCGCGGAGAAGAGCCGGCGCATCACCTCTGCGATCTGGCCGGAGCTCTGCAGGCAATAGTGGTACGCGCGTGAGGCGGCCTTGGGCAACGGCTCCTGCTCAACGGTAAACGGCGGGGGCTGCGGCCGGAAGCCAAGCCGCCAGCCCTTGCGGCCGGTTCCGTCGTCACCCTGGATCGGCGTGACGGTCAATCTCAGGAGCTGCGGGCCGCGCATGACGACGATCGTAACCGGGTGATCGCCATTCTGCTTCAGGTACGCTGCAACCGAACTCACCGAGTGCAACACCACGCCATTCAGCGAAAGCAGCACATCGCCTTTTCGCAGGCCGGCTTTCGCCAGTGGGTAACCCGGCTCAGCCTCGGCGATCGTGAGCGGGGCAGCCTGGATGCGCGGCTGCAGCCCGATCGCGAGTGGGTCCGGACCGTCGGAGCTCATCGCGCCGGCCAGCGGCAGTTCTAGTGCGACCTGCTTGCCGCCTCGTGCGACAGTCATCGGCACCGTACCGGAGCCGTCGATACCCATTCGGATGCCGACCTGTTGCCAATCCGGGTTGTGCTCCCGGTCGAACTGCACGATGCGGTCGCCAGCCTGTAGCCCAGCCGCTGCCGCCGGCGTCCCCGCGGGCACGTAGTCGATGATCGCCGGGCCATTCAGGTAGGCGTCGACCTCGTTGTGCATCATGTACAGCCCGGTCATGAGTGCGAATGCGAGCAGAAAGTTCGAGATTGGGCCAGAGAAGCCGATGAGAATGCGCTGCCACCGTGGCCGATTGTTGAACTCGGCCGGGTCTGCGGAGTGAATCGGCTCCGGCTTACCCGAGGCATCCGGAAGCGGCTTGCCATCACCACCGAGTTCGCCGGCCATCTTCACATAGCCGCCCAGCGGCAGCAGGCTGATGCGGTAGTCCGTGTCGCCGCGGCGAAAACCGAAGAGCCGCTTGCCGAAGCCAATCGAGAAGATCTCGACCCGAACCCCGCACAGCTTGGCCGTGATGAAGTGGCCGGTCTCATGGACAAGCACCATGATGCCCAGAACGACCAGCATGGAAAGAATGGAAACAAGCGCAAACGACATAGGTCGCGGGTTCGCTCCGAAACCTGCCGCATCGACCGGAGGGTTCGATCAGCAGGGGGTCTAGCGGGTCAGGATTGCTCGCGCCCGTTCTCGTGCCTCGAGATCCTGCGCCAGCACCTCGGCAATCGTGCCGGGGGTCGCGAGCGGGGTCTCCGCGAGCACTTTCTCGATTGTACCCGCGATGTCCGGGAATCGGATGTTACCGGCGAGGAAGGCCTCGACCGCGATTTCATCTGCCGCATTCAGGGCGATCGGGTGCGCGCCGCCGGCCTCGGCGGCCTCGTAAGCCAGACGTAGGCAGGGGAAGCGTGCAAAGTCCGGCTGTTCGAAATGCAAATCAGCGAGCGCACGCATGTCAAAGCGCAGCCCGGAGTCTGGGGCCGTTTCTACGCGCTCCGGGTAGCTCAGGGCATAGAGGATCGGCAGCCGCATGTCAGTGACTGAAATTTGCGCCAGGATGGAGCCGTCGATGTACTCGACCAAGGAGTGCACCGTTGATTGCGGATGCACGGTTACCTGCACCTGCGACGGCGGCAGATCGAACAACCGGCACGCCTCGATGATCTCGAGACCTTTATTCAACATCGTCGCTGAATCGATCGTGATGCGTTGTCCCATCACCCAGGTAGGGTGCCGTAGCGCCTGCTCGACCGTGATCCCGGTAAACTGGTCCAGCGGCAGCGTGCGGAACGGTCCACCAGAGGCCGTCAGCCACACATTACGCACCTCGGCGAGGCGCCCGGCGCGCATGCACTGGTGCACGGCATTGTGCTCGGAGTCGATCGGCAGCAGTGGCACGTTGCGCTCCCGGGCGGCTGCGTTCAGCAGATCGCCTGCGGCGACCATCGCTTCCTTGTTCGCGAGCCCTACCGGCTTACCCGCTTGCACCGCCGCGTAGGTCGCTTCCAGGCCGGCTACGCCGACGATTGCGGAGACAACGAAGTCCACCTCCGGCAGGGTTGCCGCGTACATAGTGCCTGGAGTGCCGAAGACAACCTCGATCCCGGTGATGCCCTGCTCCCGCAGTTGTTTTTCGAGCGCGGCGGCAAGCTCACCGGTTGCCAGCGAGATCACGCGGGGTCGCCATCTCACGCATTGCGCAAGCGCCGATTCAAGGTTGCGGCCGGCGGCCAGCGAGGCAACGCAAAAGAGTTCCGGGTACTGCTCGACGATGGAGAGAGTGCTTTGGCCAATGGACCCGGTCGAACCCAGGATGCAGATCTGTTTCAACGAGAGAAACCTTTCCGAGAAGCCATTCATGGTGCAAGGCCGTTGACGCGGCGGGTTAAGCTGCGGAAGCCACGTGGCCGGCAAAAGTGCGGCTAGATTGCCTGTTGAGCAAGCAGAGCGTACCACAGCACCGGAGCGGCCAGAAGCAGCGCGTCTACGCGATCCAGCACGCCTCCATGGCCCGGCAGCAGCGTTCCCGAGTCCTTGACGCCAGCACTACGCTTGAGCGCTGACTCGAGTAAATCGCCCAGCTGCGCGGCAATATTGAGCAGCACCGAGAGCAGCAGCGTTCGCGTGACAGAGCCCGGGTAGCTGAGCATGTCGATGCCGCGCCGGTTGAGCTCGGTGGCAAGCAGAAGCAACAGCGCAACGACCAGGACCGTTCCCGCGATCGAGGCGATCGCACCCTCCCAGGTTTTGTTGGGACTGATGATGGTCATCTTGTGCTTGCCGAAGTTGCGACCGACGTAGAGTGCAGCGACATCGCCCGCCCAGACGGAAAGAAACAAAAAGACGAGCAGAGACGGCCCGTTACCCTGCGCCGAGAGCAACGGCACCGTGGTGAGCGACCAGCCGGTGTACAGCAGCGCGAACACCGATGCCGCAGCAGCCGGCAGCACCTGCGAAGCAGGCAGCCGGAACGCGCAGATGGAAAGCAGCACAAAGGTCAGGCCGCCCAGCGCAGGCGCCACGTACTCCGGACGGAGGTATGTGCAGAGAAAGAGCAGCCCGACGCTGCAGAGGACCGGGAGACGCGGCACACCGGCTGCGCCGTTTGCCTCAGCCAGACCCAGAAACTCCCAGGCGGCCAGCCCCGCCACAAATGCAGCGGCAAGTGTCAGCGCCGGCAACGAGTTCCAGAAAACAAGCAGGAGTACCAGCGGAATCAGCACCGCCGCAGTCAGAACTCTTCGCATCTCCATAGAAGCATAGCCCACCAGCCACGGAGCTTTGGCCGCCCCTGCCGCGTCTAATCAGGAGAACACCTGTCTTAGCAGCTAAGTCTCGCCGCAGGCAGCTCCGGTTCCCGGAGCCCTTTCGCCGGCGAGAGCGCGTACGGAAAGGGACAACCATGAAACTTTTTTCAATAGCCGCCATACTGGGATTTGCCGGAGTGCTGGCCACCGGCGGTCTTCAGGCGCAGGTCGCGCCACAGAACGAAGGCAGCCAGGCTGGCGCAGATACAGTCGTCACAATCCTGCCCAAGAGCGGTGAAGCCGCGGCTCCGATTCCGCAAAGTGGCCTCGAGGTAAAGGTAAACGGTAAGACCGTACAGCCGCTGGCATGGCGCGCCTACGGGCAGGGTGAAGTGCAGCTGGTAATGCTGATTGACGACTCGGCGCGCAGTTCATTTGGGCGCAATCTCGACGACTTGGCCACTTTCGTCAACAGCCTGCCGCCGAATGTCTCGGTTGGAGTCGCTTACATGCAAAATGGTGCAGCCGTCTTTACCGGGCCGCTCTCGAAAGATCACGCCGGAGTGGCGAAGACGCTGCACCTACCTGGAGGCTCGCCCGGCTCGAATGCAAGCCCCTACTTCTGTCTGCAGGACCTGGCGAGGCGCTGGCCTGAAGGCGCACCAGCCTCCACGCGGCGTGAAGTGCTCATGATCACGGACGGCGTCGACGAGTACAACCTACGCTACGATCCGGATGATCCATACGTCCACGCTGCACTCGATGCTGCGAATCGCGCGGGACTGGTCATCTTCTCGATTTACTACCGAGACCAGGGACGCCTCAGCCGTAACTTCTACGAGACCAATGCCGGGCAGAACTACCTGTTTCAGGTCGCGGATGCAACCGGCGGCAACGTCTACTACGAAGGGCTGACTAATCCGGTTTCCTTCCAGCCTTTCCTGTCGGACCTGAGTCGCCGTTTGGAGAACCAGTACGAACTGGGCGTGCCGGTAAAGCCGGAAAAGAAGGCTACCTTTGCCGATCTCAAGGTTAAGACGGACGTTGGCGGTGTGAAGCTGCGTGCGGCGAACCGGGTAGCGGTGAACGCTGCCGGATCGGCTGCGCAGTAGTTCGTCTCCAGGTAACAAAAGCCCGGCTTTGCGCCGGGCTTTTATGTTCTCGCTTGGAGCTGCCGCACTTCTGTGTACACCTGCTCAATGCACCTGAAACTCCGGCGATCCAAGGATCATCGCGGCCATTGCATCGAGCACGCCCGTTGGATCCGTGGCGTCTGCTGCGGCATCGCGCTCAGCAAGCTGCGCGAGGATTATGCTGTTGGTCTGCGGGGAGACCTCGCCCGCGATCAGCGCTTGTTCCAGCAGCACCAGCGCTCGATCTTCTCCCGTCGACGCCGACACCTGGGCTGGCGTAGCGGTAGGCAGTGAAGCAAGACGTATCTTTCTCGTGCGGCAGAGAGGGAGCACTTCGTCCCAAGACTGCGCGGGTGACGCGCTACTCTGGCTTGGTAGAGCGCACACATCCCTCCTTACAGATTCTGTGACGAGTCTGCCTACAGGCTCAGGAGGCTGAGTCATCAGCCCGGTTGCTACCAGCAGCGGCGCGTTCAGATGCATGCCGCCCAGCCGCCCCTCTGAGAGTGCGAGAGCAAAGTTGAGACGTGCGATCAGCGCCGCCGAGTTCATCCAGGGCTGGCCTGTCACCGGGTAGCCGGTCGGCGGTTGGCAGCGATACAGCGGTTCGCCCATCGCACGCAGCTGCTGAGCCAGCACGCCGGGGTTGGTCGGGTCCGTGCCGGTCGCACGCAGCGAGGAAGCGACAAACTCAAGCGGCATCTTGACCTTGTTGTGAAAGTTCGCGCGATCAAAGAACTCTGGAGACGCGACCATCGTCCGCAGAACCTCTGCGATGTCGCCGTCCGTTCGCATCCAGGTCGCAGTCATCCGGTCAACCAAAGCGGGCGGCGGTATATCGGCGACAAAGCGCTGGGCCAGCTCAAGCGAGATATGCCGCGCGGTCGCCGGCTGCGCCGCCAGGTCAGCAAGCGCGTCGAGCCCTTCCTGCTGGCCCGCTTCTGTCACCGTGTGACCCATCCACTGCTTGGTGCCCGGCTCATGGCGCCTCTGCTGGAAGACGAAAGGGCCTCCCTGGTTCGGCTGGTCGACGCCCCAGCCCGTCAGGATGCTCGCGAGCGCGGTCACGTCGGCCTGCGTATAGCCGCCATCGACCCCGACCGTGTGCAGCTCCATCACTTCACGGCCGTAGTTCTCGTTCAAGCCGGCTTTTGTGTTCTTCTTGGCCTTCGCGCCGCCCAAGGCAGCGGGCGAGTCTGGGCCGATGCTGGTCAGGTTGTCCAGGTAGATCATCATCGCGGGGCTTTCCGCGGTCGCGAGCAGCAGGTCGCCGAACTTGCCGAGTGCATGTGGCCGGATTACCTGCTCCTCATACTGGTTCGCGTAGTTGATCTCATCGCCGGATTTAGACAGGTCGATATTGAAGTGATTGACCCAGAAGTCGGTCATGACCTCCTGCAGTTGCCGCTGCGAAAGCACTGCGCGCAGCAGCTTGGCCTGTTCCAGCTCGGAGGCTGCGACGCCTGAGCCGGCATAGCCGCCGGCCATCAGGCCCCACAGCTCGCGGTCACGCGGTGAAACGCCCTGCAGGAGCTGCGTTTTCCATGGGTCCTGCAAGTCGCGGGTCAGCGTCATGCGATCCGGCACCGGAAGCGCCAGCACGGCCTGCAACCGCGCCGGCGCGGGTAGCGGCAGGATCGGCCCGGCCAGTAGGTCGGCACGTGTCTGCCCGGCCCGCTGTTCGGCTTTGGCGTCCGTCTCGGGTTTGGATCGGCTGGCGGAATCCTGCCCTTGCAGCTGGCTGGCAATGCCGGTCGCTGTGCCTTCTACTGGGGGGCCGGCGGCGTTCGGCGGCGCGCCGCCAGCAGGGCTTGCAACGGTGCCTGCAGCAGCATTCGCCTCGGCTTTTTCTTTCGCCTGCCGCTCGCCGTAGCGCGCCAGCATGACTTCGTACACGCCGGCCAGCTCTCCATCCTCTGGCATCGCCTGCTTGCCGTTCGCAATGCGCCGGATCACCTGTCCGTCCGGAAACGCAACGGCAATCTGCTGCGGAGTCATGGAGAGTGAGGGATAGTTCTGCAGGCGCTTTTGCAGCGCGGCATCTGGGATTGAGGCCGGATCGAGCTGCTGCGCAAACCAGTGCTGCCAGCCTTCAGCTGCTACCGCCTCCACCATGCCCGGTGTCGAACCAAAGGTGAACCGGTCCACAATCTGTGCTGCCCGTTCCTGGGCTGTCAGGGGAGCTTGCCGCGTTGAATGTACCGGCTGGTGTGGGTGGGCCACTCTGCTTTGCGAGCGCGTTGCTGTCTGCGCTGACAGGGATGACGCAAGGACCACACCAATCAAGGCGGAAGTGAGCAACCGTACGCGCATGCAAGATCTCCGGGCAGCGCCGGCTGCCTGCTGATGCAAACGGCTCGCCTAGCGAAAAGTCGCGTCCGGGCGGATGCAGGAGCTGTTCATTCTCAGTCCACCTGCCTTGATCCGGCCATACGCCCGGCCTCGCTGAGATCACGCTCGACGAGCACGGAACGATTCGGGTCTTCAATCGAGTAGCGCGCGGGCGCCTTGAAAGTGCGTATGGCCGTGGCGAAGGTCTCTGCGGCGCGTTTAGCTCGAAGATGCCGCTGGTAGCTGCCCTACCGGGATTTCGCTTGCGCCTAGTAGCGGTGGGTCGACCTGTACCTGGTAGCCGTTCCCGTGAACCAGCCGGCTTGCTTGGAGGACAGCATCGACGGTCGGCCAAGTTGCGACGCGGCTCTCACGGCGGCCCTGGCGAAGCTTCCGAACGAGCACCGCCGCCGTACCAAACAGCAAGGTGAAAACACCGTGAAAGGGACTGAGAAGGTACAGCCAGTGATGCCAGTCGTGCATCTTGATCGGCCCTCCACTCGCTACTCTGTAGCGCATTCGCCGACGATACTGGACCTCGACGGGCGCGAGAAGATCCCTCACACCGTCGCCGCTGCTGCAGGCCCCGCCCGCCTGCGACCGCGCCACCACGAGAGCGCTGGACGGGAAGCCAGGAGGACCGCCAGCACGACCGTGATCGACACCGGGTCGAGAACACCGGTCTTGACAATCCACCAGTAGTGCACAACGCCCGCAATCGCAGAGAAGTAGACCGCGCGATGCAGAAAGTTCCAGCGCTTGCCGCCAAGCTTGCGGATCGACCACGCGGTCGAGGTCGCAGCCAGCGGAACCATAAGAGCCCAGGCCGCAAAGCCGGCCCAGATATAGCGCCTGCGCAGGAGGTCGCCCGAGATCGCAGGCCAGCTCCAGCCGGAGTAGAGCCCGAGGTACACAAGCAGGTGTAGTGAGCCCCAGAAGAACGCGTAAAGACCTAGCATGCGCCGGAAACGGATGAGCCAGCTGAGGCGTGGCAGGAGCTTGCGGATCGGCGTGATGGCCAGCGAAATGACGAGCAGCCGTAGCGTGGCAAAGCCGGTGAACAACGTTACGGTGCTCGTAGGGTCAGGCCCCAGCGCCGCCGGATTGCTCGTCGCGCTCAGATAGAACAGCCAAAGAAGGTAGGCGAGCGGCAACAGGCAGGCAGCATGAGCTAGCACCTTGAGCCAGATGATCCAACGGTTCGCCATCTCTACCCTCGTACCTGCTGCTCAGTAGAACTTCTTGAGGTCCATGCCTTTGTACAGCCCGGCCACCTGGTCACCATAACCGTTAAACATCAGGGTAGGCTGCCGCTGTTTCCAGATCGGCGCACCGATGACACGCTCGGAGGCCTGGGACCAGCGCGGGTGATCAACCTGCGGATTCACGTTCGAGTAGAAGCCATATTCGTTCGGCGCGAGCTCGTTCCAGGTCGTCGGCGGTTGCTTGGCTACGAAGCGCACGGTCCCGATCGCTTTGGCTGACTTGAAGCCATACTTCCAGGGCACGATGATCCGCACCGGTGCGCCATCCTGGTTCGGCAGCGTCTCGCCATACATGCCAAAGGTCAGCAACGTCAGCGGGTTCATCGCCTCGTCCATCCGTAGACCCTCCGTGTACGGCCAATCGATCTCCGACTCTCGCATCTGCGGCATCTGCGATGGATCATCGGCGGTCAGAAACTGCACATACTTGGCCGAGGAAAGCGGCTTGCACTGCCCGATGAACTCCGACAGCGAGTAGCCGACCCATGGGATGACCATGCTCCAGGCCTCGACGCAGCGGAAGCGGTACACCCGCTCCTCAAGTGGCCGCAGCTTGGTGAGCTGGTCAATTGAAAACGTCTGCGGCTTCTCGACCAGGCCCTCCACCTTCACATTCCACGGGTAGGTTCGAAAGTGCTGCGCATTCTCGGAAGGGTCGCTCTTGCCGGTACCGAACTCGTAGTAGTTGTTGTAGCTGGTCACGTCCTTGTACGCGGTCGGCGTCACGCCGGTTGTCGAAAGCGGGCTCTTGATCGTGGGCAGCTTGGTCGCGGCTTCCACAGCCAGGTCGGGGTGCAACAAATGCTCGCCGGCCAGCACGGCCCCAGCCGTCGCTGCGGCGGCCGCCATAAAGTGCCGACGGTTCCCGTAAACGCTCTTTGAGGTGATCTCTGAGCTTGGTATCGCGGGTATGCCGTTGTTTTTGCGAATCAACATGGATAGATCCCCTTCCAGATCCTGAAAGCGCATCGCTCGCCGGGCAGTTGTGTCTCGAGAACTTTCGTCAAGGATTGTGCTTCGGCGACTGCTCTTTCGACGATGTTCCCAGTTCGTTAGAGTAACGCCACGCGGCGCGGTTTCAGATGCCGGAAAGCCATTTGCGGCGGACGGTAGGATAAAGCCGGAGAGAAAGCATGGACGCAGGTTGGAACAGGCAGGCCTTTGAAGCACTGAAGAGCAGCGAGCGTGTGCAGGAAACCAAGGAGGTGCTGCTTCGTGCGCGCCAGGAGCTGCGCCCGATCGCGGATCTGGATCCTGCCCTACAGCCGGCAACGCTTGACGAGGCCTATGCAATCCAGAACGCGATGGCTGAAGGTCTGGGCCCGATCGGCGGCTGGAAGGTCGGTGCGCCAGGCCCGGAAGCGACGCCCATGTTCGGCCCCATGCCGCTGCGGCTGGGCTTTGTCTCATCAGGCGGTGAGATACCCGGCGGGAGCCGCATGCGCGGTATCGAAGCCGAAATCGCTTTCCTGCTCGGCAAGAACCTGCCCGCCCGCGAGGATCGCTACACCCGCGAGGAGGTCGTAAGCGCGATTGCAGGCGCCTATCCGGTCATCGAGGTGCTTGAGTCGGCCTTCATGGTGCCTGACGAGGCCGCGCACCTGGCGATGGTCGCCGATCTCCAGATGAACGGCGGTTTCGTCTACGGGAAGCCCTGCCCGGACTGGCAGAAGATCGACATGGCGAGTGAATCACTCGAGGTCATCGTGGACGGTATCGTGCGCTGGAGCGGTGTGGGACGCAACACGAACGGCCCGGACCTGCTCCGACTGGTCGAGTACGTCGTCAATGACGGCCAGTTTCGCACCGGCGGGCTCGAGGTGGGCCAGTGGATCACCACCGGCAGCTGGATGGGCAAGATGCTCTGCAACGCGCGTTCCACGGTCGAGGTGCGCTTTGAGCACTTCGGGGTGGCTGCGTTTTCCTTCGAGCAGTAGTGATCGCCCGCCGAGGGGCAGAAGCCGCAATGTAGACGGCAAAGCAGACGTACTTCGCTGCTTTGAACACGATCAAGCCTCCGGCGCATGCTGCATATGCTTCACAGAACGCCAGCAGTACAGCACCGCCCCGGAAAGACCCAGCACGAGCGCAAACAAGAGCTCTCGTCCCGCGCCTTTTCTGGCCAACAGCAGGAACCCGAAGCCGACTAATGCCAGTACGGGCGGCAGCGGATACAGCCACATCCGGAAGGGCCGCGCGAGCCCAGGCTGGCGGAGCCGCAGCACCACGACGCCGACCTGCTGCAGCCCGTACTGCAATACAATCCGCACCGCGACCAGCGCCGAAATCACCGTGCGCAGATCGAAAAAGCAGAACAGCGTTGCGATCGCTCCAAGCGTGAGCAGCGCGACATGCGGAATACCAAGCCGCGGATGCACGCGCGCAAAGGGCGCAAAGAAGTTGCCTTCCTGCGCTGCGGCAAACGGAGCCTGCGAGTAGCCGAGCAGCAGAGCGACGACAGACGCAAAGGCAGTCCACATGATCAGCACAGCGACGACCGTGGAAGCAGCGGCTCCGTATCCGCCGGGCAGCACGGTGCGCATGAGCACCGCTGCTATAGGCTGGGCGGCTGACGCCCCACTGGCGCCGGCCGCGCTGAAACTCGACTGCGGAAGCGCTCCCAGAGTGGCGAAGTTCATCAGCCCGTAAAGCACGGCAACGAGCGCGATGGAGGCCAGCACCGCGCGCGGGATGGTACGGCCCGGCTCGCGCACCGCACCGCCCAGAAAACACACGTTGTAGTAGCCCCAGTAGTCATAGGTGGTCACCAGCGTCGCCGCGCCCAGAGCAGTGAGCAGGCCGCCTGCCGGGGGCAGGTGCAGCTGCGCCGCGACCAGCGGCGCGCGCAGGTGAGTCAACCCGACCGCGATCACGGCCGCAAGCGTGAGCAGCACACCCGCCGTCAGGACGCCTGCTGTGCGCAGGATGGAGCCGAGCCCGCGATAGAGCAGTGCGACGACCAGCACGCACACCGCGGCAGCAAGCAGATTTGTGCCACGTACGGTGACGAAAGCAGCGGCATAGCCGTGCCGCAGCCCGGGCAGCAGAAACGCCGCATACTGCGCCAGGCCAAGGGCGCCAGAAGCCACCGAAAGAGGCGCGGTAAACAGCAGCTGCCACACGTACAGGAAGCTGAGAAATCGCCCGGCATCAAACCGCTGTGCCGGCGTGTCTCCGGTGTTCCCAGCCGCGGCCTTCGGCCGGTAGATCTCGCGCAGGTACGCATAGGAGCCGCCCGCTCGGGGCAGCGCTGCCCCGAGCTCGGCCCACACCAGCCCGTCACAGGCAGCCAGCAGCGCCCCGGCGAGCCAGCCCAGCCATGCAGCCGGACCCAGCGCAGACACCACCAGCGGCAGCGTGATGAACGGCCCCACACCGATCATGTTCATCAGGTTCAGCGAAACCGCGCCGCCAAGCGTTACCGTGCGCTCGCTTTCGTCAGGCACGCCCAAGCGTTCGTGCCGCACGCCCGCTGATGGGCTAGCGGGCTCAGCCGGCAATCGCGCCCAGCCTTGGCTGCCGTAGATTCCAAACAGTGCTCACAGTGCGGGGATTGTACACTTCCCCTGTGCCCCGAACCCGCCCTGTCCACTCCCTGCCGCGCCGACCGGGCGTCCTCGCACTGCTGTTCGTTCTCGCTGTTCCAGCCCGTCCGCAGGCGGTACCGTGGGCGACGACCCTTGCCCCGGCGGTCGACAGCACTCCGCTGCCCGAGGATCGCGGTGCCGACGGCCTGGCGCAGACACTGAACAAGCTGCGCACCTGGGTCAGCCTCATGATGATCGTTGCGCATCCGGACGATGAAGACGGCGGCATGATGGCCTATGAATCCCGCGGCGTCGGCGCGCGCACCACCCTCGTGACGCTGAACCGCGGTGAGGGCGGCCAGAACGCCATGGGCAATGAGGTCTACGACGCGCTCGGCCTCATCCGCACCAATGAACTGCTTGCCGCCGACCGCTACACCGGCACCGAGCAGCTATGGGGCTCCGTCGCCGACTACGGCTTCTCTAAGACCAAGGAGGAAGCATTCGCCCAGTGGCGCCATGAGCGCGTATTGCGCGATGTCGTGCGCGCCGTCCGCGAGCAGCGACCGCTCGTGCTCACCTCCGTCTTTGTCGGTGGCATCACGGACGGACACGGTCACCATCAAGTCGCGGGCGAGCTGGCGCAGGAGGCCTTCAACGCAGCAGGCGATCCGTCTGTTTTCCCGGACCAGATCGCTGCCGGGCTGCGGCCCTGGAAACCGCTCGCCGTCTTTGCGCGCGTCCCGTTCGCGCCCATTACCGCGCGTGGCATGTACGACTACGCGACCGATACCTGGGCTCCACCCTCGTTTACCAACTACGTCACCGGCGAGCACTCCACGACACCGCCGACCGCCGACGTCGTCATTCCTGAAGGTCAGTTCGATCCGGTGCTGGGCCGATCGTACGTGCAGATGGCCCGGGAGGGTTGGGGCTTGCAGAAGTCGCAGAATGGCGGTGGAACGCCACCGCTGGCCGGCCCGGCACAGGTGTCCTACCATCGTTACGGCTCACGTGTGGCCGTCTCGCAGCCGGCCGACACCTCACAAACGCCTGGCTTCTTCACTGGGATCGACACAACCCTGCCCGGGATGGCCATGCTCGCAAAGCCGGCCACACCAGGCGTTGATGTTTCATTTGTGAGAGCCGGCCTCGTTCGTATCGATCGCTTCGTCACTCACGCCTTTCTGGCCTACACGCCCGCGCTGCCAGAGCGCATTGCACCCGATCTGCGCGACGCTTACCTGGCAACGCAGCAGCTGCTCAGGGAGGTGCAGTCGGGCGCGCTCACACCGGAGAGCAAGGCCGATTTACAGCACGAGCTCTCGATCAAGCTAGTCCAGTGCAATACCGCGCTCGTGGAAGCGCTCGGGCTCCACATCGATGCGCTCGTTACACCCACACCTGCGCGCAACCTGAACGGCGCGCAACCGCGCGAGCTTGGTCTCTATCCGGACCCCTCGCGCACCTTCGTCACTCCGGGTGAGAGCTTTAACGTGCGACTGCGTGTGACCGCTGCCAGTCCATGGATCCAGGCGACCGGAAACAGCGGGCTCAGGCTCACGCGCACGGGCCTTGACACCTCGCAGGCGGCAGCCAGCTCCGGCAGCCCCTCAACGCCGGCCGGTGGAGGCGCCCAGCCGCCGGCGAAACCATGGCAGGTCGCCCGTATTACCTCTCCCGGCCTTGATACGCAGCAGGCCCTCGCCGGAGAAGCGCTTTTTGAGGTGACGGTCCCGAGTGACGCCGTGCCGACGGCGCCTTACTTCAGTCGGCCGTCGATCGAGCAGGCTTTCTACGATATCGGCAGCCCTGCGCTCGCCGGCCGGAGCTTCGCACCCTATCCGGTCTCTGCATTTGCTGAGTTCACCTACGACGGTGTGCCACTCCGGCTGGCCGAGGTGGTCCAGGGCGTGGAGCGCGAGCACGGCATTGGCACCTTTCAGACGCCGCTGGTCGTTGTGCCGGGCCTTTCGGTGCAGATGCTCGAGCCCGTCGCGGTGCTCCCCACAGGCGTGCACACGCTTACCGTCGAAACAGCAGTCACCAACGAGCAGACCGAGGCGACGGATGCAACTGTTGAACTGCGCGTGCCGTCCGGCTTCCACACCTCCGCCGCAGTGCACCGGCAGCTTGCGCCTGGCGAGCGCGCCATTGCGCGCTTCCAGGTCGAGCTGCCTGCTCAGGCATCCGCCGATGCTGCACGCGAGCGAATCACGGCTGTCGCTCGCGCAAGCAATTCGACCTACAGCGCAGGCTTTGCGACTACCGGCTACCCGGGTCTGCGTCCCTACAATCTCTACCGCCCGGCCTCGCTGGATGTGCGCAGCGTCGATGTTCGGATCGCCTCCGGCGTGCGTGTCGGCTACGTCATGGGTACAGGCGACGAGGTTCCGGCAGCGCTGAAGGCACTCGGCGCCGAGTGCGAGCTCCTCACCTCAGCTGACCTTCTCAGCAGCGATCTGAGCCGGTACACGGTTATCGTGCTCGGCGTCCGCACCTACACGGCCGATCCCTCGCTGGCGCGTGCGAGCTCCGCGCTGCAGCAGTTTGCAACTGAGGGCGGTACAGTTCTCGTGCAGTACCAGAGCGGCGACTTCCCCGGCCTGCCGTTCCCACTGCATCTCGGCAGCACCCCGGCGCGGGTCGTCGATGAGCACTCGCCAGTGACGCTGCTTGCTCCCTCAAACCCGCTGTTCACAACTCCCAATCGAATCACCGCAGCCGATTTCGACGGCTGGCTTGAGGAACGCGGCCACGGCTTTGCCTCCTCCTGGTCACGCGAGTGGACACCGCTGCTCAGCACCGCTGACGCTGGGCAGGCGCCGCAGGTTGGCGGCTTGCTGGTTGCGCCGGTGGGCCGCGGCCGCTACATCTACGCCGCGCTTGCACTTTACCGGCAGCTGCCTGAAGGCGTTCCCGGCGCCTATAGGCTGCTTGCGAATTTGATCAGCGCCGGTGCCAGTTCGAGCCCAGGCGCAAATGCAGGAGCCGCTGCGAAACCCATCACAGTCGTTCGCTGAGCAGAGCCGCGCCCGGCTCGGACCCTGCTTCCCACAAATGGTTTTCTCTTCGGATGCCTTTCCGCGGCTAAGTTCTCGATGTTGTAACAAATGTCTGCCACGATGAGCGGGTCGGGGGTACCAGAATCCCCTGACGAGACTGCCTGTTCCTGGGTACATCCCGGCACAGATCGGCAAAGATCGGCGTACGCACCAACAATTTTGCGAGGTCCAATGAAGATGAATTTGAAAGCGCTTGCCAGTCTCGTGCTGGCTACGGCTGTTACCAGCCAGGCGCACTTTGCTGTAGCCGCCGAGTCCCCCGCGGACGCCCCAGCGCCAGCCCGCGCGAGAAAGCATGTTCGGGTTAGGAAGGCCGCTCGGCCCACCGTGCAGTCGCAGATAGAAGCATTGCGCAGCGATCTGGTCACCCAGAAGAGCGAGATCGACAACCTGCAGCAGCAGCTCTCCGCACGTGACGCGCAGCTGCAGCAGGTACAACAGCAGTCCCAGCAGGCGGTGCAGCAGGCCACACAGCAGGCTCAGGACGCAATCGCCGCGCAGCAGGCACTGAACGCGCAAAACTCGACCGCAGTTGCCAGCCTGCAGAGCTCGGTTTCTGATCTCCAAACCAACTCGGCTTCGCTCGCGACCACTATCCAGCAGGATCAGGCGCAGACCAAGAAGGCCATCGAAACCCCCGACTACATTCACTACAAGGGAGTCGGGCTTTCTTTCACGAACAGCTTTATCGAGTTCGCAACAGTTGACCGGACCCGCGCGACCGGCTCCGACATCAACACTCCGTTCCTGTCGACGCCGTTTGCTGCTTCCGATGCTGGCCACCTGAGCGAGTTCTATGCCACTGGCCGTCAGTCGCGTCTGGCCTTGACCTTCCTTGGTAAGATCAGTTCGGCCAACCTGCAGGCTTACTACGAGATGGACTGGCTCGGCACCGGTATCACCTCAAATAACAACCAGTCCAACAGCTACGTCATGCGTGAGCGCCAGCTGTGGGCGCAGGCCGCGCTGAAGAGCGGGCTTACGATCACGGGCGGACAGCAGTGGACGCTCGCGACGGAAACCCGCAATCTGCTTGATAACAAATCCGAGATCCTGCCCGACACCATCGACCCGCAATATAACGTCGGCTTCGTATGGTCGCGTCAGCCTGGCCTGCGTGTAACCCAGAAGTTCGGCGACAACGCCGCAGTCGGTATCTCCGTCGAGCAGGCGCAGACGCTCACCCCGACCTGCCAAAGCACCGCGACGACACCAGTGACAACGGCCGGCGTCACAACACAGACTGCGATTGCCTGCCCGACTAACTACGTGCTTGGCAACGTGGGCACGGGCGGCGGTCTCTACAACGCCACCGCTACCTACAGCTACAACCTGGCTCCGGATGTTCTGGCCAAGCTCGCCTTCCAGAACAAGTACGGCCACTTTGAGCTCTTCGGCGTCGGCCGGTTCTTCCGCAGCCGCGTGTACGGAGCTCCGAACCTGTCGCCTGGGGTCACCACCGGCGGTGCGAATGCCACCAGCGCAGCCGGTGCTTACAACAACACCACGGTCGGCGGCGGCGTGGGCGGCGGCTTCCGCTCCTACATCGCGCAGAAGAAGTTTGAGATCGCGCTCCACGGTCTGTACGGCGACGGCACCGGACGGTACGCCTCGGCGCAGCTGCCGGACGTGACTATCAACAACAGCGGGCAGCTTGCTCCCCTGCACAACTGGGCGGCGCTCGGCGAGGTGTTCGCGCACGTGACACCGCGCCTCGATATGTATGCTGACGCCGGTTACGAAGGCATCGGCCGCGCGATCTTCCCGTACGGCAACAGCTTTGAGGGCTACGGTCTCCGCACGGCGAACAACACCGGCTGCGGCACGCAGGCGGTACCGGGCACCACGGCGGGTGTCTACCCACCGGCCCCGGTCGGCTTTCTGCCTGGGACTACCGGCACCTGCAACGGCAACAACAAGGACGTGATCGAAGGTACGCTCGGTTACGACTACTACTTCTACAAGGGGCCGATGGGTCGCTTCCGACAGGGCTTCCAGTACAGCTGGCTCGAGCGCGCTCTGTACTCCGGCTCCACCGGCACCTCACCCAAAGCCAACAACAACATTTTCGAAACAAATATCCGTTACTACCTGCCGTAGCTGCAGATGGCGTCAGCAAACAGAAGGGCGCCCGCAAGGGCGCCCTTCTGCTGATGTGTACTTTTGTCATCCCGAGCGAGCGTAGTTAACCGGGTCTGCGTCTTCCCGCTGACGCACCAACTAGGTGCCCTACCGCACGATCTGGTAATCCGCTTTCGTCGGCTTCTGGTAAACCTGCCCTGGCGTCGGCAGGTCCGTGCCGTTCCATCCCCCACCCAACGCTTGAACCAACTGCACAGCAGCTGTCATCTCCTGGATCTGCGTCGTGTACAGCGATTGCTGATCGGCCAGCAGCGTATTCTGTGCGGTAATCACATTCAGGTACGGATCCAGTCCGGTCCGGAATCGGTCCACCTCCAGATTCACATCCTGCTGCGACGAAGCGACCGCCTCCCGCTCCTTCGCCACTTCCTGCGAATAGATCCGCGTCTCCGCCAGGTAGTCTTCCACCTGCTGAAAAGCCGTGAGGACAGTTTGCTGGTACGCCGCAACGTCTGCGTTGTAAGCCGCGATGTACTGGTGGATCGTCGACTTGCGCAGGCCGGCGTCGTAGACCGTCTCAGAGAATGACGGACCAGCCGACCAGAAACGGCTCGGCCACGTGAACCAGTTCTTAAAGGCAGAGCTCTCAAAGCCGCCGGTCGCCGAGAGCGTCAATGTTGGGTAGTACGCCGCTGTTTCTACACCGATCTGCGCATTCGCTGCGGCCATCGTGCGCTCAGCTGCCGCAACATCCGGCCGACGCTCGAGCAGCTGCGATGGTACGCCGGTCGGGATTGGCGGGGGACTCATCATCGCTGCACGCGCGGGAATGTGGAAGTCGGTCGCGGGTTTGCCGATCAGCACTGCGATCGCGTGTTCATAGGTCGCTCGCGCCGCGCCAACCGCGATTGCTGCTGCTTCAGCGCTTTGCAGCGTTGTCTGTGCCTGCACCAGGGAGAGTTGGTCGGTGATGCCGGTCTCGTACTGGCCCTGTGCGATCTTGAGCGAGTCCCGGTCGGCCTGCACGGTGCTGTTAAGCACTGCCTGCAGCGAGTCTTCGCCATGCAGCTCAAAGAAAGCCTCAGCGAGGGCTGCCTCTTCGGTCAACTTCTCGTTCTCGAGGTCTGCCGCGCTAACCTGCGAGGAATACTCATCTTCCCGGATCGTGTTTCGAATGCGCCCCCACAGGTCCGGCTCCCAGCTGATGTCGAGCGGCGCCGACCAGAGCGTGCTTTCCGCACCACCGATCGTGCTGTTCCCTCCACTGGAGCCGGTCGTACCGGTCGTACCGGTTGTGCCGCTCGTACCCGTGCCGGTTGTGCCCGCAGAGCCAGAATTCCCGAACGTATTCTTCAGGTTGCCAGACGACCGGGACCGGCTGAACGAGGGCCCGATCGTTGCGGTCGGAAACAGCTCCGACCGTGCTTCGCGGATGAGCGCGCGCGCCTCCATGAACTCTTCAAAAGACTGCTTGATGTTGTAGTTATTGACATCGACCTGGTCTTCCAGTGCGTTGAGCTCGGAGTCGCCGAAGACCAGCCACCACTTGCCGCGCAGCATCGCGTCACCCGGCGCGGCCGGCTTCCACGTGCTGCCGTCATCGGCTACCCCGGCCGCGTTACTAGCCGTCGCACTCGGGTAGCTCGTCGCCGTGGGCGCGATGGCCGCCTGGGGATGGTACTTCGGCCCCACCGTGCAGCCGCTCAGCGCGAGGCTGGCGAGGCTCGTAACGCCCACGGCGGCCGCGCCGGCGAAGCGCTGTAACCTGAGGGACGACACGTTTTGCGGTGACTCACTCATGGGACAAACTCTCCTCCGGAGATCGCTTGCACTCGTCAGCTTCCGTACACTCCTCAATGAACACGCTCCGCGCCAGCGGGCAGATGCGCCGTCTTGCGGCTGCCGCGGCGTGTCGCCCACAAGCGCCACCGATCCAGGTACAGGTAGACCACTGGTGTGGTGTAGAGCGTCAACAGCTGCGACACAAGCAGGCCGCCGACGATCGTGATACCGAGCGGGCGGCGCAGCTCAGACCCCGTTCCCGTGCCAAAGGCCAGCGGCAATGCGCCGAACAAGGCAGCCATCGTCGTCATCATGATGGGCCGGAAGCGCAGCATGCATGCCGTGAAGATCGCCTCCGAGGTGCTCATGCCCTGGTCGCGCTCAGCCATTAGCGCAAAATCAATCATCATGATGGCGTTCTTTTTCACGATGCCAATCAGCAGCACAATGCCGATGATCGCGATGACTGTCAGCTCTGTGTTGGTGAGCTCGAGCGCGAGCAGCGCGCCTACGCTCGCCGACGGCAACGTCGAGATAATGGTGATCGGGTGCACCAGGCTTTCATAGAGAACGCCAAGCACGATATAAACAGCGAGCAGCGCGGTCAGGATCAGGATCGGCTCGGTTTTGAGCGAAGCTTGAAACGCCTGCGCCGTACCCGAAAAAGTCCCCCGCACCGTGGCCGGCGTGCCTAGCCGGTCCTGCATCTCGGAGATCGCCTGTGTCGCGTCAGAAAGCGCCACACCGGGCGCGAGATTGAATGAAACCGTCGTCGAGGGGAACAGTCCGGTGTGGTTCAGGGTCAGGGACATCGTACGCGTATGCGTCTGCGAAAAGGAGTTCAACGGCACAGGTCCTGTGCTGCTGTTGGTGTGGAAATATATCGTGTTCAGGCCTTCCGGCGATTGCCAGTATTTCGGCGCAACCTCAAGCACGACATAATACTGGTTGAGCTGCGTGCGGATGAGTGAGACCTCGGATTGCCCAAACGCCGCGTAAAGACCGTTGTCGATCGTCATCGGCGTCAAGCCCAGGCGCGCTGCCGTGGTGCGGTCGTAGTCCACAAATGACGACAGGCCGCCCTGTTCCGCGTCCGAGTTCACATCGGCCAGCTTCGGCAGCTTCTTCATGTTCTGCAGCAGGATCGGCGACCAGTAATTCAGCAGCTGTAAATTGTCGGCGATGATCGTGTACTGGTAGAGCGCGTTGCCGCTGCGGCCACCCACGCGGATGTCCTGCTGAGGCTGGAGAAATACCGAGGCGATCGGCAGGTGATCGAACTTGGGGCGCAAGCGGGTGATCACCTGCATGGCGCTTGCCTCGCGCTGGTTTGGTCCCTTGCCAAGCGGCTTCAGAGCGATGTACACAAAGCCGCCATTGGTCGACCCGTTGCCGCCGGTGTAGGCATTTACGTTGGCGACTGCGGGATCTGCCTTAATGATCTTTACGATCCGCTCCAGCGACTTGTTCATCGCCGTAAAGGAAGCGTCGTACGGACCTTGCAGACCACCAAAGACGATGCCGACATCCTGCTCCGGGAAAAAGCCTTTGGGTAAACGAATGAACAACACTACATTCAGCGCCACAGTCAGCAGCAGCACCACCAGCGTGATGGCCGGGTTGTCGAGTACCCAACCAAGACTCACCCGGTAAACCCTCAGGATGAAATCGAAGCCGTGCTCACTCGTGCGGTAAAGCCAGTTATGTTGTTCCTCCTTTGGGTGGTGCTTCAACAGGTAGGCGCACATCGTCGGTGTGGTCGTCAGCGAGACCACCATCGAAACCAGGATCGCAGTCGAAAGCGTGACGGCAAACTCCCGGAAGAGCCGGCCGACGATGCCGCCCATCAGCAGGATCGGGATAAAGACTGCGATCAGTGAGATCGAGATCGTCAGCACCGTATAGCCGATCTCGCTTGCGCCCTTGAGCGCCGCTGCGCGGGGCGTGTAACCCTGCTCCAGAAAACGCGAGATGTTCTCCATCACCACGATCGCATCGTCGACCACAAAGCCTGTCGCGATGGTCAGTGCCATCAGGGAAAGGTTGTCGATCGAATAGCCGAACAGGTACATCACCGCGAAGGTGCCGATCAGCGAGACCGGGACCGCGACGGTTGGAATGAGTGTTGCCCGAGGATTGCGGAGAAAGACGAAAACAACACCGATGACCAGAATGACCGAGAAGATAAGTGTTGACTCGACATTGTCGACCGAGGCGCGGATCGTCGTAGTACGGTCGAGCACGATGGTCGCGTCGATGCCCTGTGGAATGGAAGCCTGCAGGCCAGGCAGCGCGTCGCGAATGCGCTGATTGGTCTCAATGATGTTTGCACCGGGCGAGCGCGAGATGATGACCGTTACGCTCTTGATGCCGTTCAGGTAACCGGCGGTGCGCAGGTTCTGCGTCGCGTCATCTACCTCCGCTACATCCTGAAGGCGGATGGCGGTGCCGTTGTGGTACCCGACGATCAGCGGCCGATACTGGTCGGCATGTGAGATCTGACCGTTCGTGACGATGTCGACCCGGTCGGCACCGTTCTGTAGCTGTCCTCGCGCGACATCGGTGTTCTGCGCGGAGAGCACGCTCTGGATATTCGCGAGCGTCAGGCCGTAGCTTTCCAGCTGCATCGGATTGGCTTCCACCCGCACCGATGGCAGTGCGCCGCCGCCGACGCGCACCTGCCCTACACCCTGCAGCTGCGAGAGCCGTTGCTGTAGAACCGTCGAAGCGATGTCGTAGAGCGTAGCGGTGTCGTACTTCTTCGAGACCAGGCCAATGATCATGATCGGCGCGTCTGCGGGATTTGCCTTGTAGTACGAAGGATTGCCGGGCAGATTCGCCGGCAGATAGCTGCGCGCGGCGTTGATCGCTGCTTGCACATCCCGCGCAGCACCGTCGATGTTCCGACTCAAGTCGAACTGGATCGTGATGTTGGTTGAACCAAGCGAACTCGACGAGGTCATCTCCGTGATCGCGGCGATATGGCCTAGCTGTCGCTCGAGCGGCGTCGCGATCGAAGATGCCATGATCTCGGCGCTCGCCCCTGGGAGCGAAGCCTGTACCTGGATCGTGGGAAAGTCGACCTGTGGCAGCGGCGCAACGGGCAGTACGGAGTAGCCGACGATGCCGGCGATCGCGATCGCGATCGTCAGCAGCGTCGTCGCGACCGGCCGGTCGATGAACGGGCGCGAAATGCTCATACAGCCGCCCCTACGCGCGGGTCAGGCGAGCTGGTCTGCGGCTCATTGCCGGTCTTCCGGGTCTTGGCCGGCGTCGTCTTGAACCGTCGTGCCAAATTGTCAAAGAAGATGTAAATGACCGGCGTCGTGTACAGCGTGAGCAGCTGCGAGATCAGGAGGCCGCCGACCATGACGATACCCAGCGGCCGGCGAAGCTCCGAACCGATGCCGTGTCCGAAGGCAAGCGGCAGCGCACCCAGCAGCGCGGCCATGGTGGTCATCACAATGGGGCGGAACCGCAGCAGGCTTGCTTCGTAGATCGCCTCCGTCGAACTCTTACCGTGTACGCGCTCAGCCTCAAGCGCGAAGTCGACGATCATGATGCCGTTCTTCTTCACGATGCCGATCAGCAGGATGATGCCGATGATTGCGACCACTGACAGTGATTCGTTGAAGAGCATAAGCGCAAGCAGCGCGCCCACTCCAGCCGAAGGCAGCGTCGAAAGAATCGTGATGGGGTGGATAAAGCTCTCGTAGAGTATGCCGAGCACGATGTAGACCACGACGAGCGCTGCCAGGATGAGAATGCCCTCGTTCGCGAGTGAGTTGCGGAAGGAGGCAGCCGTGCCCTGGAAATCAGCCTGCAGGCTGGCCGGGAAATGCAGCTCGCGCGCTACCCTGTCCACCTCAGTGATGGCGTCGCCCAGCGCAGCGTTTGGACCCAGATTGAACGAGACTGTCGCGGCCGGGAACTGTCCCTGGTGCTCAATTGAGAGCGGTTCGCTCGTCGAAGACATCGTCGCAAACGCGCTCAGAGGAATCTGCTGCTGCGAGGCTGCCGGCGTCGCCGTGTTCGGACTGCTGGTGGTTGCAGTGGTTCCCGTGCCGCTCGTGGAAAGCGCATTGGTCGGCGGCGTCAGTGTGCCGGAAGAAGGCGTGTACAGCACCGAACCTGTTGTCGCAGAAGAGCCTGCCGAGGACGAGGTGGAACTCGAGAAGCTTTGCGCTGCCGCGTCGCCACTGGCCCCGGCCGAAGCATTTGCCTGCAGGTAGATGTCATTTAGCTTGCTCGGGTTCTGCTGAAACTCGGGCTGTGTCTCCATAATGACGTGATACTGGTTTAGCTGCGTGTAGAGCGTAGAAATCTGCCGCTGGCCGAACGCATCGTAGAGTGTGTTGTCGACCGTGGTGGGTGCGATGCCCAGGCGTGATGCGGTGATACGGTCAATGTTGATGGAGGCCGCAAGCCCGCCTGTCTGCTGGTCAGTCGCTACGTCTTCCAGGTCCGGCAGCTGCTTCAGCCGGTTCACGAAGCGATCGGTCCACTGGTTCAGCTCGGTCTGGCTCGGGTCTTCCAGCGTGTACTGGTACTCGGTCCGTGTCACTCGGTCGTCGACCGTAATGTCCTGCACAGGCTGCATGAAAAGCTGTATGCCATCGACCTCTGTAAGCTTGCTCTGCAGTCGCCGGATGACATCGGCGGCGCTCAGGTCGCGTTGGCTCAGCGGTTTCAGGTTGATCGAGAAGCGCCCGCTGTTCATCGTCGTGTTTGTGCCGTCGGCGCCGATGAACGAACTCAGGCTCTGGACCGCCGGATCTGCCAGGATGATCCGCGCCAGCTCCTGCTGGCGCTCGGCCATCGCCTTGAAGGAGATTGTCTGCGAAGCCTGGGAGATACCCTGGATCTCGCCCGTATCCTGCACGGGAAAGAAACCCTTTGGGATGACGATGTACAGAAAGATGGTAAGTGCGAGCGTGGCGACAACAACCAGCAGCGCGACCGGCTGAAAGCGCAGCACAAAGCGCAGCGTGCGGCCATAAAACGCGATCATGTTCTCGAACACACGCTCCGACCAGCGATAGAAGCGCGTCTGCTGCTGCTCCGGGTTGTGGCGCAGGATGCGCGCGCACATCATCGGCGTCAGCGTGAGGGAAACAACCGCAGAGATGATAATTGTCACCGCGAGTGTTACAGCAAACTCGCGGAAGAGCCGCCCCACCACATCGCCCATGAAGAGCAGCGGAATGAGCACCGCAATCAGCGAGACCGTCAGTGAGAGGATCGTGAAGCCGATCTGCCCGGCACCCTTGAGAGCGGCTTGCAGCGGTCGTTCGCCCTCCTCCAGGTAGCGCGAGATGTTCTCGATCATCACAATGGCGTCATCGACGACAAAGCCGGTCGAGATCGTCAGCGCCATCAGGGAAAGGTTGTCGAGCGAGTACCCGAGCGCATACATCGCGCCGAAGGTGCCGACCAGCGAAAGCGGGACCGCGACGCTCGGGATGATTGTCGCTGCCAGCGAGCGTAGAAACAGGAAGATGACCAGCACCACCAGCGCGATGGTCAGCATCAGCTCGAACTCAACGTCATCGACAGACGCCTGGATACTCGTCGTCAGATCGGTCAGCGTTGTGACCTGCAGGCCCGCTGGCAGAGTCGCCTCGAGCTGCGGCAGAAGCGCCTTGATGCTCTTGACCACCGAGATGGTGTTCGCGCCCGGCTGGCGCTGCACGTTCAGGATGACCGCCGGCGTCATGTTCATCCACGCTGCCTGGTCCGCGTTCTCGATGCCGTCGACTACGTTTGCAACGTCGTGCAGAAACACTGGCGCATTGTTCCGGTACGCCACTACGACATTCTTATAATCGGCACCGGTATTCAGTTGGTCGTTCGCGTCAATCTCCCAGTCCTGGTGCGGGCCGTCAAAGGACCCCTTCGCCTGGTTCACGCTTGTGTCAGTCAGCGCCGTGCGCACATCCTCCAGGTTCAGGCCGAACGAGGCCAGCTGCGTCGGGTTTATCTGGATACGCACGGCTGGTTTCTGCCCGCCTGAGATCGACACCAGGCCAACCCCCGCAAGCTGCGAAACCTTGGGCGCCATGCGCGTATCTATCAGGTCCTCGACCTGCGAGAGCGGTATGGTCTTCGAGGTGATCGCCATGGTAATTACCGGCGCGTCGGCAGGATTGGTCTTCGAATAGGTCGGCGGCGTCGGCAGATCGGAGGGCAGGTAGCTTTGCGCGGCGTTGATCGCCGACTGCACCTCCTGCTCGGCGACGTCGATATCGAGCGTCAGATTGAACTGGAGCACGATGACGGATACGCCGCCGGCCGAGGTCGACGTCATTTGGCTCAGCCCCTGCAACTGACCGAACTGCCGCTCCAGCGGCGCGGTCACCGTGGTGGACGTAACATCGGGTGCTGCCCCCGGGTAAAACGTCAACACCTGGATGGTCGGGTAGTCAACCTGCGGCAGCGCCGAAACCGGCAGCTGAAAGTACGCCACGATGCCGGTCAGCAGGATTGCGATCATCAGCAGCGAGGTAGCTACCGGCCGCAGGATAAAAGGGCGCGAGATGCTGCTCACGGCGTTTCGCTCTCCGAGCTGTCCGACGGTCCAATCTTCTGCTGCACGATGCGGACCTTGCTCTTCTCCTGCAGCTTCTCAAACGAGCTGTTTGCTACCAAATCGTTGTTTTGGAGACCTGTCACCGCTGCATTGGTGCCGTCATTCGCAACGATCTTGATATTGGTGATAGCCGCCGTGTTGTTCTTGAGCAGGTAGACGAAAGCCTGCGTACCGTTACGCTGGACCGCCGAAGTCGGGATCAGCACCTGGTCGTGCAGCACATTCACCAGCAGCTCGGTATTGACGAACTGGTTCGGGAACAACGCCAGCTTGGCATTGTTGAATACCGCTCGCAGCTTCAGCGTGCCGGTCGTCGGGTCAATCTGGTTGTCTGTTGTTTCCAGGTGGCCTTCATCGAGAATGTGCTGTTGTGCGCGGTCGTAAGCCGAGACCTTCAGCGTCCGTTGGCGCATCGCCTGCTCGACCTGGGGCAGGCTGTCCTCGGGGATGGTAAAGACCACCGTGATCGGTTGCACCTGCGCTACCACCACCAGCGCCGTTGTGCCGTTCGCCTGGACGATGTTGCCCGGATCAACCAACCGCAGGCCCACGCGTCCGGTAATCGGGGCCACAATGTGGCAATAGTTCAGGTTTACCTGGTCTGACTCGACCGTACCTTCGTCTGAACGTACCAGGCCCTCGTTCTGGTCTACCAGCTGCGCCTGGTCGTCGAGCTGCTGCTTGGCTATCGCATTCCGCGCCCACGCGTCCTGGTAGCGGCCCAGATCCATCTTCGCCTGCGCCAGCACTCCCTGGTCTCGGACCAGCGCACCTTTAGCCGTGTCCAGCGTCGCCTGATAGGGCCGTGGATCGATATCGATCAGCGGCGCACCCTTCTTCACCGTTTGTCCTTCGGCGTAGTGTACGGCCACGATCTGCCCGGTCACCTGGCTCGTGATGGACGCTGTATAGGTCGGCGTGACCGTGCCGATAGCCATCAGCTTTACTGCCATATCGCCCGTGTGCGCAGTTGCCGCATTCAGGGTTACCGGGCCGTTGGAGCGATGTCTCCCCTGCACCTGCCCTGTACTCGGTTTATGCCGCAGGATCAGAACAAAGGCGAGCGCGAACAGGAGGAGCAACACGATCCATACCCAGCGACGGCGCTTGCGGGGCTGCCCCACAGCACCGGGCGGCACGCTCTCGTTCCTGTCAATGACGGCCTGGTTCTGGGCGATCAGCGGTGACGCGGGTAGTTGCTGTTCCATCTATATTGTTCTTGCCTTTAGATCTTTGGAGTAAGCCACCGCCCGCGCATCACTCGCCCGCGCAGGGAAGCATGGCTTCGAAATAAAAGCGCAACATTCTGTGCGCAGGATTGTTTCTGTCGTTGGCGGAGACTAGCACGTCCCGCATGCTCGTTCTAGGCGCGTCTCGGATGCAACCATCCTACCGCAGGAAAGAATTTACACACGGCCCGCCGCCTGTTGCTTCCAGCGTCATCATCCACGGTGCTGCATAGGTTTACGGATCGGGAGTGCAAATGGTTGCGCCATGGCGGATCCGGCATCATTGGAAGCAACCAGAACGCGTTCAGCTCGTTCCCAACGGTATGCTTCTACTGTCCGTCTCACCCATACCGCTGTTTCTCGATACCATTCCCGGCATTGACCCCGGTCCGCTCGATCCCGGCACTTTCCCGGGAGACGAGCCCGGCTTCGATCCAGACCCGATGCCCGATCCGGATCCAGATCCTCTCGGACCATCCACCGGTGTCCCGGGCCTTGACCCTGGCTTTCCCTCACCGGACTATCCTTCGCCCAATTTGCCCGGCAGCCCTCTGCCTGCCTGACACACCAGCTACTTCTCGGGTAAAAGCATTGTTACAATCCTGTTAATGCGGGTATGCCCTGCATCTTTAAGGATCTGCTCGAGAATGAATCTCTATATACTGCGTCACGCAAGTGCCGGCACCCGCCGCGTGAATCCCGTCATCGATCTCAAACGGCCGCTCGACAAAGAGGGAAAGGGCCAATGTCTCCTGATCGGAAGCTACCTGAATGCACTCAAAGTTCACTTTGACCTGGTTGCTTCCAGTCCGCTCAAACGGGCGCTGCAAACCGCATCGCTCGTCGCTACCGAGGTCGGCGCCGACAGTACCATCCAGACCACCCCCGCACTCTCCCCCGAAGCTTCCATCGGAGCGTTCCAGAACTTCGTCAATGAGCTGCACGACCACGAGAACGTGCTCCTGGTCGGCCATAACCCAAACCTCCCGCTCTTCCTTGCCTCGCTCATCATGAACGGCAGCGCAGCCCCAGGCCGTGCAGCCCTGCGCATGCGCAAAGGCGCAATTGCGCGAGTCGATCTGGCCCGCCGGCCCGGTATGCTCCACTGGCTGGTCGACCCGCGCATTCTGAGCGGCGTTTATGGCAGCGCCACCAAGATAGACCGTCGCCGCGCCCGCAAGGTCACCCCGGAAGCCTGACCCCCTTTCAACTTCCATTCATTCTTTGTTGGCCACGTCCTTTGCTCAACCCCTAAGGGCACCTGCGCGGTTCCCGAGAGCACACGTGCCCGTTCGGTGAAGAGAATGCGTGTTCCCGCGCGGTGAGGTCACACTTCCTGCGAGACTTGCGACCTTCCCAGAAAAAGGCGTACGCGGGGCTGGTGGCTCGTCTTGTGAGTGCGATCTTGGGCGGTGATTGACGAAGAGAGCTGCCCTTCTTTCTGTCGCGCAGCAGGTCCTTCACTGCGGCAACCGTCCACATTCACCCTGGCCTGCTATCCTGACGTGTCGGCGCCAGACCCACTCCTCGGGGCGCGCAGCCGCGATCCATCTCCCACCAGGACCTGCGCACTTGCCGACGCACACCCCCAACCTTTCTCAGCTTCCTGCGACCGAGCCTGTCGCGAAGGCGGAGCCGGCTCTTCTTCGCTCGCCGCGCAAAAGCTGGACCGTACTGCTGCTGCTCTTTCTTGCTGTACACTTCGCTGCGCTCTTTGCGCCGTCATTGCTTGACGATGCGGACGCAACCCATGCCAACGCGGCGCAGCACATGGCACGGACCGGCGACTGGGTCACGCTCTATGTCAATGGCGTGCGCTACCTTGAGAAACCGCCGCTACCCTACTGGCTTGTTGCTGCCGACTACCGCCTCTTCGGCTACAACGCCTTTGCAACCCATCTGCCGATGACCCTTGCCGTGCTCGCCAATGCGATCCTCGGCTGGGTTTGGGCGCGACGCGCCTTCAACGAACGCGCCGCCTTCTACACCGCGCTGGCCATCCTCACAACCGTCGGTGTCTTTCTTTTCACCCGCATCCTCATTCCCGAAGCACTGCTGTCCTTCTTCCTAGCGCTCGCGCTCTGGGCGTTTCTCACCTCGCTGGAGGACCGGGAGCCCGCGCGGATCTATATCACCTATGCATCGCTCGCCATCGCGCTGCTCGCCAAGGGACTCATAGCGCCTGTCTTCTTCGTCGCTGCGGTGGTCCCATACCTGCTGGTCACCGGCGACTGGAGGCGCTGGCGCGATGTCCGCCTCGCCTCGGGCACTCTGCTTTTTATCCTGATCGGCGCACCCTGGCACATCCTGGCCGAACTAGCCAATCCCGGCGCCGGCCATCCGGTCGGCAATGTGCCCACGCTCGGCAACGTCCACGGTTTTCTCTACTTCTACTTCGTTAACGAGCATTTCCTGCGTTTCCTCGGCCTGCGCTACCCGCACGACTACAACAAGCAGCCTGGCTGGGCGTTCTGGGTTGGTCACATTGCGTGGCTCTTGCCCTGGTGCCTGTTCTTTCCCGCAGCTGCCAGTCGCCTGTGGGCGCGTCGGACAGATTTCTGGCTGGCGCTCTTTCCGCAAACAGCTAACACGCTCACCTTCCTTGACGCGCACCGGACCGCGCACGAGGCAGCCGAGGCTGCGCGGCGCGAACGCTTTCGCGCCCGCACCACCTTGCTGCTCGGCCTTTACGCCACTTTTATCCTGATCTTCTTTTCGCTTTCTACCAACCAGGAGTACTACACCTGGCCGGCGTATTTCGCGCTGTTGCTACTCACCTCCGGCTCGCTTTCGCTGCAGGAAGGAGGCTCTGCGCCGGCCCGGTTCTCCCTGCTCGGCGCGCACTGGCTGCTCGCTCTCGTCGGCTCCGTCTCGGCGCTCTCCCTTGCCTGGGGTCTTTGGACCTCGCGCCATATCCCCGCCGTGAGTGATTTCGGCGTTCTGCTCGCCCATCGCGGCGTGGGCGCCTACGAACTCGCCATGTCGCGCTTCTTTGATCTCACCGGCCCATCGTTCGCTTCGCTGCGCCTGCCCGCTACCCTGGCCATGGTCGCGCTCCTTGTTGGCCCGCTTTTGGCCCTGCGACTTCGCCGGGCTGGCCACCACTTCGAGGCGACCACCTCAGTCGGGCTTACCATGGCCGTCTTCCTTGTCGCCGCGCAGATCGCCTTTGTGCGCTTCGAACCGCTGCTTTCCTCGCGCTCCATGGCCAATCTCATCAATGCGCACGCCTCGCCCGGCGACCAGTTGCTGGTCTATGGCGACCAGTCCTACGCGTCCTCGGTGATCTTCTACACCCACCGGCAGGCACTGCTTGTCCACGGCCGTCAGTCGTCCATGATCTGGGGCTCGTTCTACCCCGACGCGCAGCATATTTTCCTGGAAGACGCAGACCTCCTCGCCCGCTGGCAGGCCGCAGATGCAGGCGGCCAGCGCCTTTGGCTCTTTGTCACGGTCGAGAACGACGCACACGTCCGAAACCTGCTCGGCCCGACCCGACTCTTCGCTGTGAAGGAGCTTTCCGACAGGACGCTCTACAGCAACCGCCCGCTGTAGTCCGCGGCTCACGTTGGATTTCTATCCGGCCGCTAGCCCGCGAGACGGAGTCATCCTTAACGCGGCGGAACGCGGCGGGTCGCAACTCTATGATTTGCCTCGCGAGTGAGCTGCCCCGGACGAGGCTACTTACCCGAACTCTGCATCAGCCCATCCTGCCCCAGCCGGTACACCTCGCCGCGCCACAGAATGCGCCCGCTCGCATAACTAGCCGCCCAGAAGAAAAAACCCATCAGGTCGCGGAGCGGGTACAGCAGCATGCTCTGCACCACTGATCGCTCCTGCACCACCATCTTGCTCACCAGCCACGCCATGGCCATCCGGCTCACCACCGCATAAAGCAGCAGGGCTGCTCCGAGTGGTGCGTGGCCGAGCGCCGCTTCCGCCGCAAAAGCGAGCAGCCCGTAGGGCACACTGAAGGTCAGCCCGGTCCCAAAATGACCCTTCGGCCGCGAGAAGCGGGTGGAGCGCATCCAGCGGATCTGGTGTTTCATGCTGGTCAGAAAAGTCAGGTTCAGCACGATGTGGTCGATCACGTGCGAAGAAAGCACAACCTTGTAGCCGAGGGCCGCAACCCAGTTGCCGAGCAGATAATCATCGGAACAGTATGACCCCAGCTTGGCGAAACCACCCATGCGCTCCACCGCTGCGCGACGAACCGCCATCGTCGGCCCAAGCAGAAACTGCATGCCCTCAACCAGCCTGGCCGCCAGCACGCCGGAGGTCATCTCGACAGACATGCCCGCTGCTTCAAGGCTCGCCCACAGTCCGCGCTCCGCAACGCCGCGGTACAAGCAGGTCACTGCGCCAACCTGGCCATCACGAAACGGAGCCACCACCTCCCGCAGGTAGTCAGCAGACACACGGACATCACTGTCACTGATCACAAATATGTCGTGCTCCGCGAGGCCGGCCATGCGCTCCAGCGAGCTCACCTTAGCGTTGACGAACGGCGGACCCTCCACCGTGAGAAACCGTACCGGAACCCAGGGGTACTGGGCGGCAGCCTCTTGGGCTGCGATCATGCCGGCGTCCGCGAGGTCGCGCGCGCAGAAGAGGATTTCGAAGGAACCGGGATAATCCTGCTCGAAAAAAGTAGTTAAGTGGGAGCGGAGGTTCGGTTCGGCTCCATGCAGCGGCTTGAATAACGATACGGCTGGGGCAAACACTTCTCTCTGTTCCCGGGCCATGGCGCGGCGCTCACGACGAAAGCACCACACCCCGAACGCGACCATCCCGGCGAAAACCGAAGAGCTCAACAACCCGGTAATGGCGAACACAAGAAGAATCAGCATGCCGTTGGGACCTATGGGCGGTCTCATAAACCAGATTCCCGAAAACTCAACGGGGTTGAGTCGCCATACACTGAGGCCGCTTCTTAGACTATCTCAGAGTTAGAAGCCTCCTCCGAAAAGGGCCGAACCCGCATACAACTTCCGTTTGCCTCGCCGGGAGAGGACAATACGGAGATACGGTAGCCTGAGTAGCCGGATAAAGTGTCTAGCGGCGGTTACGCGGAGCGGTGACGATTGTGGGCCGGCGCAGCGGCACGATCGCCGCCGGTCCGGCATTTTCGCCACCCATGCGCGAGAGCATCTCTGTCCGCACATAGTCCACAAACCCCTGCATCTGGCGATTCATCTCCTCCATGCGCTCTCGCATCTGCAGGATGATCGCGATGCCCGCCATGTTCACTCCCAGGTCACGCGACAGATTCAGGATGAACTCGAGCCGCTCCAGATCCTCTTCGGTGTAGAGGCGGGTATTGCCATCGCTGCGCGACGGCTTCAATAAACCTTCCTTGTCATACAGGCGCAGGGTCTGCGGGTGTATCTCATACATCTCTGCCACCGAAGAAATCATGTACGCGCCTTTTTTCCGCTTTGTCGGCATCGCTCCTCCTTCTCCAGCACCGGGATCATAGCATTCCCCTTGGAACCGCCCGCGCGGCTGGCTGCGAGACCTGGGTGCTTGAACCATCCGGCCAGCCCGCTCTTCCGCTTGCCCGATCAGCCGGTCTGATCCCTCTATAGAAAGCGTCATCTAAAGCTTATAGAGAGGGTCATCTGAGCTCGCCCGACACGGAACAGGGTCGTCCTGAACGGAGCGCAGCCAGGTCGAGGGATCTGCAGCGCACCCCCCCTGACCTGAAGAGCCCGCTCCCGACCAACAAGAGGCCACCTTGCCCAAACCCCGAGCACTAAGTAACCCGCCCGCCGCGGGCTTCCTACGCGTCCACCCCAGCCCAGACCGCAGACCGTGGATCATCCGGATTCAACTTCGCCAACTCCCGCAAAATCTCCTTTGAGCGCTCATCGCGTACCTGCGGGACTGCAATATCGACCGTCACGATCTGGTCGCCGCGCTTGCCCTCGACCGAGGCAGACATCACTCCTCGCTCGCGCAGCCGAAGCTTCTGGCCGCCCTGCGTCCCAGGCGGAATTTTTAACTGCGCACGCCCATCAATCGTCGGCACCTCGATCTTCGCACCCAACGCAGCTTCTGACACCGTCACCGGAACCCGCATGGTGACGTCATCACCGGCCCTTGTGAAAACCGGGTGCGAACCAACCTTCATGATCAGGTAAAGGTCGCCCGGCGCAGCGCCGCCTGTGCCCGCGTTTCCCTTGCCGGCCAGCCGGATTCGCTGCCCGTCGCGAGTGCCGGCCTTGATCCGAAACTCAACCGATTCACTCCGGCGTACGCGGCCCTCGCCGTGGCACGTTGGGCAGTCATTCTCGGTGCGGCCCGAGCCGCCACACATCTTGCATTGCACGTTGAACTTCATCTGTCCGTGCATTTGCGTCACCTGGCCGGTGCCGCTGCACTCCGGGCAGGGGTGCGCGCCGCCCGCATGCGCCCGCCCTTTGCAGGTCGGACAGATTTCCAGGCGCTGGATCTCCAGCCGCATCGTCCCTCCGCGGATTGCCGTCCAGAACTCTACCGCCACCTGGTACTCGAGGTCCGTACCCGGCTGGGCCTCGCGAGCCGTGCCTTTCGCGCCTGAAAACATGCCGGAGAAGATGTCACGCCAGCCGCCGGCCGAACCGCCCGCTCCGCCCGCGCCGGGCGCTCCGCCGGCCTGCGCACCACGTCGCGTTCCGCCTGCACTCTCAAAATCCGAAAAGTCGAACCCGCTGAAGTCGAACGGAACGCCCTGCGCACCGGCCCGACCCGTGCCACCGGCGCTTGTCGAATACCCCGTCCCGTATCCTGGCCCGTAGCCTGCCCGCGCCGCTGCTTCAGCCTGCGCCGGGTCAATCTGGTCTGAGTAGAAGCCGAGCTGGTCGAAGACCTTGCGCTTCTTCTCATCGCTCAGGATGTCGTTCGCCTCCGAGATCTCCTTGAACTTCTCCTCGGCCTTCTTATCGTTCGGGTTCACATCCGGGTGGTATTTGCGCGCAAGTTTGCGAAACGCTTTGCGGATCTCATCCGCAGTCGCCGTCTTCTTCACCCCAAGTACGCCGTAGTAGTCCTTCTGTTGTGGTCCTGCTGGCATCTCGCTAGTCTTTCTGGCAGCTGGGGCACCAGTACACAGTGCGGCCTGCCATCGGCTTCGACTCGATTTCGGTCCCGCATACTCGGCATGGCTTACCCTGCCGCCGGTACACGTAGTGCACTTCTTCCTTCAGTGCCACACCACGCGGGTGCGGCCGGTCCTTGGGGAGGGTCGTCACCATCCGGCGATCCTCCATGCCCTCCCGCATGAGTAGAACCGCGTCCTTCCAGATTTTCTTAAGCTCCGCCTGGCTCACATTCCTGCCTGGTCGGTCCGGGTGGATTCGCGCCCGGAACAGGAACTCGGCGCGATAGATATTGCCGATCCCGCTCACCGCTGACTGGTCCATCAGCAAGACCCCTATCGGCGTTTTCCGGCTTTCGATCAGCTCGAGCAGCGGCTCCGGCAGCTTTCCCGGCGTGGCTCCTGCCGCAAGCGGATCCGGGCCAAGCCGCGCTTCCAGCGCCTGCCACTCTGCGTCCGAGAAGATCCGGCAGTCCGTTGGCCCGCGCAGCTCCAACCACTCCGCCTTGGTCCACATCCTGAAGCGTAGCGCGCCTTTCGGCTCCGGCATCGGCTGTTCGCCTTCCCAAAAGTCGCCGTACTGGCCCAGGTGAACGTGCACTGTCAGGTTCTTCCCAAACCGATAGCCGAGGTGCTTGCCGACCGCGACCACCTCGCGCAGCAGCCGTCCATCCAGCAACTCAGCCTCGGGAAAGCCGCCATTCGGCGAGTCCACCCGGACCTTCTTGCCTGCAAACGCCCGGCTCTGGCGCTCGGCGAACCGATGAATCTCATGGCCTTCCGGCAAACCGTCTCCTTTGCCTCATAACAGATCATCCGCTTACAGGAAGTAACGAAGTTCATGTAAAAGTGGCTGCCCGCCTTATACTCCGCTGAGTACGAGTCCCAGGGCAACTTACATGATGTCTGGATCGGCTGTTTCCTCTTCCTCAGTTTCAGCGCCGCCGACCGCCCAAGCCGCTGCTCCGGCTGCAGTCGGAAGAATCTCTACCTGCAGACGCGAGATGGAACCGCACCTTGGCTCCCCTGCGAAAACTTCGCGCTACTACCGCCCCGAGCTCGACCTGCTTCGCTTCTTCGCTTTTTTCCTCGTCTTCAATCATCACCTTCTGCCCATGTCGTTCACCGAGACCCGCTTCCACTTCTTCTACGCGCTTCAGGAAGCCGGCGCGGCAGGGGTGTGTCTCTTTTTTATGCTGAGCGCCTTCCTGATCACTGAGCTACTCCTCCGCGAAAAGGACGCGACCGGCCGCATCCACATCCGGGCCTTTTACGTCCGGCGCGCTCTGCGTATCTGGCCGCTTTACCTGGCAGCGGTCACGCTTAGCGCCATCCTGCCGCACTTGTCTCGACACTTTGCGGCAGCCGCTGCCTATGTCGCCCCATTTCTGCTTCTATGTGGCAACTGGGCGATTGTGCTTCACCGCTCGTGGCCCGCCAACCCGCTGCTCGCACCGCTTTGGAGCATCTCGGTCGAGGAGCAGTTCTATCTTGTCTGGCCCGCTATGCTCTCCCGCTGGGGAGCCCGAGCCATTGCACCTGTCGCCTGGATCATCCTTCCGCTTGCCTGGTCCGTTGACCTCACCCTGCCTGCCCTGCATGCCTCGAAAGACCCGCAACTCTGGCTCAACAGCATCAGCCAGTTCCAATTCTTCGCAATTGGTGCTCTGCTCGCGCTCTTCTCGCACCGGCAGCGCATCACCTTTCCTGCCCCGGTGCGCCTGGCCATGTTTCTTGCCGGCTTCGGATGCCTGCTTCTGGCGGGCTACCCTTTTCACTTCCTCAATCCCGCACCTACCCTCAGCTACGGCCAGGTGCTTGCCGGCTATCTCGCGATCGACGTTGCCTGCCCCCTCCTGCTTCTCTCGCTTCTCGGAGCCAGGCTGCCTGGCTTCTGCCGGCCACTCGTCTACCTTGGCCGCATTTCCTATGGCCTATATGTCTTCCACTACGTGATCCGGCTCCTTGTCGGAAACATCGCCGCGATCCGGTTGCACGCCCACCCGCAACTGCTGCTTCCAGCTACCTACCTGGGCTCCGCCGCACTTACGATCGCAGTGGCAGCAGCGTCCTACCACTTCTTTGAGCGACCGTTCCTCAAGATCAAGGACCGCTTTACCTTCGTGCAGTCTCGCCCCGCCTAGCAGCGATCCGAGCTTTGTCCAACGGCCGGAAACAGCCGATCATCCGGTTCAAGCCGGTCCGCGCATCTACATGACCTTCGTAACCTGGTCCATCGGCGCCGTTACCGGGAAAGCAGGCGTGCTGCGGTAAAAGGATGGCTGTGAGGACACCTCCCACTGCCGCGGGCCTTCGTTGCTGACTCTGAGTTCGCCACCCTTGCTCACGGAGGTTGCCCCTGGTGCGCATGCCTCAAAGGCGATCCGCTACTACAGGCCCGAACTGGATGTACTCCGATGCCTCGCCTTCTTTCTAGTCTTCCTCCACCACGCTCTGCCGACCGCCGTCGTAAACGGTCCTTTTCGCCTGGAAGCAGCCCTCCAGGAGGCAGGAGCCGGGGGAGTTTGTGTCTTCTTCCTGCTAAGTGCCTTCCTGATCACTGAACTGCTGCTGCGTGAGCGCGAAAAGACCGGTACGGTCCATCTGCGAGCCTTTTACCTCCGCCGTGTTCTTCGCATCTGGCCGCTTTATCTGCTTGTACTCAGCCTCGCGCTGCTGGCGCCGTGGTTCACCGCGTACGCCTCCATCACGCACTTTCTCGCCCCATTTCTTCTGTTCTGCGGCAACTGGGCAATTGTGCTGCATAAGAGCTGGCCCAACAACCAACTCTTCGTTCCCCTTTGGAGTATTTCGGTAGAGGAGCAGTTCTATCTTGTATGGCCGGCCCTTACTCTTTTGGCGGGGCGGCGCGGCGTCTTCTGGGTTAGTCTCGGCCTGCTTCCGTGTGCCTGGATGGTCAATTTACTGGCGCCCTCATCCGGACTACCCAAGGATCCCTCGCTCTGGTGCAACGCGGTGAGTCAGTTCCAGTTCTTTGCCCTCGGTGCGCTGCTCGCTCTCCTGATGCACAAGAGGCCCGTCTCTCTCCGTTTGCCGCTCAGGGCTGCGATGGCCGGCGCGGCGACGGGCTTGCTGCTCGTCGCCGCCCATCCACTGCACTTCATCAATCCCAGGATCGTAAGCTCGCCCGTGCAAATGCTCGGCGGGTACCTTTGCCTCGATTTAGCCTCTGTCCTGCTCCTTTGCGCGTTCCTTGAGGCTCCACCGCACCCGGTTTTTCGGCCACTGATCTATCTCGGCAAGATCTCCTATGGTTTGTACCTGTTCCACTACTTCTTCCTTGACCAGTTCAGCAGGCTCTTTCGCGAGCACTCGGCGTTTTCTCCGGCGGTCCAGCGTGGTTTCACGATGCTCCTGGCAGCAGCTGCCACGATCCTTGCCGCCTCGGCTTCCTACCGGTACTTTGAGAAGCGCTTCATCCTTCTGAAAGAGCGCTTTGCCTGGGTCCCATCGCGCCCGGCCTAGAACGCGAAGGCACGGCTTCTCATCGCTACAGCCGCGATAGCCGCGCCCTGCTCCCTTAATTCCAGATCGTGTTCGCGGGCACAGCTTCCATCGTCCAGAGCATGTCCGGCTGCGCCCGCCGCATCGTCTGCACAAACGTCTCTGCCTCACCCCGCGTTTGGAATAGCATCTTGTTCCACACCTGACCGGCTCGCAACTGCTCACACTGCCATACAAGGTTTGTCATTTCCCTACCCCTCCAGCCGACCTGCCGACTGTCTCTTACTTCCTACAACGCTGCACCTGCCCACACGGTTTCCCGGGCCAAGCTGCGTGTCGTGTCTTTGGTCAACTTCCGCTCACTGCTGTCTGCGAGAGGACGAGCCGTGAACGGGCTCATCCTCCCATTTGATTCGCGGCTCAGGCTTTCGGCTCGACGTCCACGTACTCGGCATCAATCACGCCTTCGTCCTGCTTAGCGTGCCCATCTGCCGTGCCCGTTGCCGCCGCCGTGCCATCGGTCGGCGGCGGGCCATCGCCCGCCGGCGTCGCCCGGTACATCGCCTCAGCCAGCTTGTGCGAGGCTGCCGTGAGCTTTTCGTGCTCGCTCTTCAACTCGGCCACGCTGGGGCTGCCGGCAAGCACCGACTTCGCTGATGTAAGCGCCGACTCGACCTCGGCCTTCTCCGCGCCCTGCACCTTCTCACCCGAATCGCGCAGCATCTTCTCGATGTTGTAAACCAGTGAATCCAGTCCGTTGCGCGACTCGATCTCCTCGCGGGCTGCCTTGTCCTCCGAAGCATGCGCCTCGGCCTCCTTGGCCATCCGCTCCACCTCTTCCTTGCTCAAACCGGAGCTGGAAGTGATGGTGATCTTCTGATCCTTACCCGTGGCATTGTCCTTCGCTGTTACGTTCAGGATGCCGTTCGCGTCGATGTCGAAGGTCACCTCGATCTGCGGTACGCCACGCGGTGCCGGAGGAATACCCGAAAGCTTGAACTTGCCCAGCGTTCGATTCTGGCTCGCCATCGGCCGCTCACCCTGCAGCACGTGTACCTCAACCTCGGTCTGCGAGTCTGAAGCCGTCGAGAATGTCTCGGTCTTCTTCGTCGGGATCGTGGTATTGCGCGGAATCATCGGCGTCGCCACCGAGCCCATCGTCTCGATCGCGAGGGTCAGGGGGGTGACATCGAGCAGCAGCAGGTCCTTTACGTCACCCGAAAGCACGCCGGCCTGCACGGCCGCGCCAATCGCCACCACCTCATCCGGGTTGACGCCGCGGTGCGGCTCCTTCCCAAACAGGCCCTTCACAATCTCCTGAATCTTCGGCATGCGGGTCTGCCCACCGACCAGCACTACCTCGTCAATCTGCGCCGCCGTGACGCCCGCATCGGCCATTGCTTTCCTGCAGGGCTCAAGAGAGCGCTGCAGGATGTCGTCGACCAGCTGCTCCAGCTTCGCACGGGTCAGTTTCTCGACCAGGTGCTTCGGACCTGAAGCGTCCGCCGTCACAAACGGCAGGTTGATCTCGGTTTCCATCGCTGTCGAGAGTTCAATTTTCGCCCGCTCGGCCGCGTCCTTCAGCCGCTGCAGGGCCATCTCGTTGCCCTTGGCGCGCAGGTCGAGACCTTCCTTCTTCTTGAACTCGTCGATCAGCCAATCCACGATCTTCTGGTCGATATTGTCACCGCCGAGGTGAGTGTCACCATTGGTGGCCTTTACCTCGATGACACCATCGCCCACTTCCAGGATCGACACGTCGAACGTACCGCCGCCGAAGTCGTACACCGCGATCGTCTCGTCTTTTTTCTTGTCGAGCCCATATGCGAGCGCAGCCGCAGTCGGCTCATTCACGATGCGCTTTACATCGAGGCCGGCAATCCGGCCCGCGTCCTTAGTCGCCTGCCGCTGCGCATCATTAAAATACGCCGGAACCGTGATGACCGCCTCGGTCACCGAGCCGCCCAGGTAGTCCTCCGCTGCCTTCTTGAGTTTCTGCAGGATCATCGCCGAGATCTCGGGCGGGGTGTAGTCCTTGCCCTGCGCCTCGACCACCAGGTGGTCGCCCTGCTGCTTCACCTTGTATGGAACCATGCGCATCTCGTCGTTCACTTCGTTGGCGCGCCGGCCCATGAAGCGCTTGATCGAGTAGATCGTGTTCTCTGGGTTCGTAATCGCCTGCCGCTTCGCGACTTGCCCTACCAGGCGCTCTCCGCTCTTCGTGAACCCGACCACCGAGGGAGTCGTCCGCCCCCCTTCTTCGTTGGCGATCACTTTCGGTTCGCCACCTTCCATTACTGCAACGACTGAATTGGTCGTTCCTAAATCGATGCCGATAATCTTTGCCATACCCGCCCCCACTCTCGTGTCTGTCTTTGTTTCGAAAGGATTGACCGCCACGTCAGAATCGCATTTGAGTGGCTTGTTGTCAACTTATCTGATGACGATCCCAGCCAAAGGTTTCAGGGCTTTCGTCTTTGCTGCACTCCAGGCCACCTGCCAGCCAGACGCGCCCCACCTTGGTGAGGCCGAGATCTATACTTCACCCAACTCGAAGGTCCGCTCAGCCCTCCTCCGCAATCCTTAAGCGCGTCCGCGAGCAAACTGCCGGAAGCGCAACCGGCGATGCCAAGGACACGCATTGCGTGCGCAGGACATCCACCATCCATACCCCGAATCACCGCCCGCCATTTACGCATCGAAACGGAAACCCCTATGCGAATCCTCCGTGCCTGACGAAGCGCAGCAAGCTGAGACCTATCCCGATAACCCCTGGATCATTGCCTTCGCGGTCATGCTGGCCACCTTTATGGAGGTGCTCGACACCTCCATCGCGGCCGTGGCGCTGCCCTATATCGCAGGTTCGCTTTCCGCCTCGAACGACGAGGCCACCTGGGTCCTGACCAGCTACCTGGTCGCGAACGCTGTCATCCTGCCGGCCAGCAACTGGTTCTCGCTCCGGTTTGGCCGCAAACGCTTCCTTATGACCTGCGTGGCCCTGTTCACCATTTCTTCGGTATTCTGCGGCTCCGCACCCTCGCTGCTCCTTATCCTGCTGGCCCGCGTAGCCCAAGGCGCCGGCGGCGGCGCGCTTCAGCCTCTGGCGCAGGCCATCCTGCTTGAGAACTTTCCGCCCGCGAAGCGTTCGCTCGCCATGGCGGTCTATGCACTCGGCATCGTCGTCGCGCCAGTCATTGGCCCCACCCTAGGCGGCTGGCTGACGGACAGCTACAGCTGGCGATACGCCTTTTACATCAATGTTCCCTTCGGCGTGCTCGCCTTCATCATGATCGGTCGCGTCGTTCACGACCCCGACTACATCCGCAACGCCAAGCCAGGACCCTTCGACAATCTCGGCTTCGGTCTGCTCGCCATCTGGACCGGCTGCCTGCAGATCGTGCTTGACCGCGGGCAGGAGGATGACTGGTTCGGCGCCGTCTGGATCCGCTGGGCCGTCTTCTTCTGCGTCGCCGCGTTCACCTGGTTCATCGTGCACTGTCTTCGGGCAAAGCACCCGCTGGTCGACATCCGAGTGCTCAAGGATCGCAACCTGGCGGTTGGCTGCGTGCTCGTTGCCATGTTCGGCGTCACCCTCTACTCGCTGGTTACCGTGCTGCCGCTCTTCTTTCAGGAGCTGCTCGGCTACACCGCGCTCGCGGCCGGCGTCGCTGTCTTTCCGCGTGGGCTCGGCTCCATCGCCGGCATGCCTGTCATCGGCTATCTCGGCTCCCGCGTTGACTCGCGCTACCTCCTTACCTTCGGCTTTCTGGTCTACGGCTTTGTCTCGCTCTATTTCGGCAATGTCACGCTTGCCGTTGGTCCGCTGACTCTGCTCTGGCCCATCGTGATTACCGGGTTCGCGTTGTCCTTCGTCTTCGTCCCTATCTCGACTGTCTCCTACGGCACCCTGAGTAAGCAGCAGATCGGTAACGCCAGCGGCATTTTCAATCTGCTGCGGAACATAGGTGGCTCCATCGGCATCTCCCTTGCGTCTACCCTGCTCACCCGCCGCCAGGACGCGCACCAGAACGACATTGCCAACTACGTTCCGCAGTCGAGCGCCATGTATCAGGACCGGCTCGCTCAGATGCAGGGCTACCTCAACCACCAAACCACCGCGGCAAACGCCGGCGGCGCCGCTCAGGGCCAGCTGTACTCGCAGCTGGGCGCACAGGCGCTGCTATGGGCCTTCGTGGATGTCTTTCGCTGGCTCGCGCTGGTCTGCTTTGCGAGTGTGCTCGTAGTCTGGGGCTTCCGGAAGGTTAAACCGAAGGCGGCCGCAACCGCGGCGCACTAGCCACTCGTTCCCGGCTGCCGCGATGTGGGTTCCTCGGTGATCCCGGGTTTACCCAGACGCCTGGATCGCATAGCAAGCCGGCGGCCGCGCGAGCTTGGGCCCAAGCCTAGTAACTGGGCCGTGCTGAGCGCACCGAGCCAATCTGGATGCCATGGCGCCTCATGAACCGCCGGTCGCTCAGAACCCTTCACCAATTTAGCCCCCGCAGAGCGAAGCACAGCGCACCCGAAGGATCTACGTTCGATGGGAACGACCCGAATGCCCCGGCTCCGTCAAGACCAGATACCCAGTCACTCGCGCCTGTCTGTACGTTGCAACGATACAAACCGGAAAAGCTTGTGCCCGCTCGAAACACGCACTGACCCAACGCTTGCTCGTGATACCGCCTTCCCCGGCGGGAACGCATCTGTTTTATCAACAGAACTTTTCACGTTTCAGCTAGTAGATGCATCCGGCGTACGGAGATGGCTGGAAGAGCCGAGCCAGCCACCGGGGAGCTTCGCGGGACGGACCGGAGCAAACGTTGTACAACTTCTGAAGGAACTGCCTCCCGCATCAGTGGAGGTGCAAAGGTGCCTTTTGGCCGCAGGAAACCAGACCGCAATTATCATCGGGGCCGGCCCGGCCGGACTTACCGCAGCGCTTGAGTTCTGCCGCCGCTCGCAAATCCAACCCATCGTCCTTGAGGCCAGTGACCGTATCGGCGGTATCTCCTGCACCATCCGCTACAACGGTAACCGCATTGACATCGGTGGGCACCGGTTTTTTTCGAAGTCCGACCGCGTCATGGATTGGTGGACCTCCATCATGCCGGTCGAGGCGCGCGTCGACAAGGGCGCATCGCAGCTGTCCATTCGCTACCGGAACCAGCAGCGCCTGGTAAATTCGCCGGCTCGCGCGTCTTCCCCGGCAGGCCGGCGCGAGGCGTTTAACGGGAACGGGCACGCTGCCGACGAGTTACGCGAACCCGAAACGGCGGCAGATCCGGATCTCGTGATGCTGGTACGTCCGCGCAAGAGCCGCATCTACTTTTTGCGCTCGTTCTTTGATTACCCGCTTTCGCTTTCCGGCTCGACGCTCGGCCGCCTGGGCGCTCTGCGCACCCTGCGTATCGGCTTCAGCTACATAAAGGCCCGGCTCTTCCCGCGCAAGCAGGAAAGGACCCTCGAGGATTTCCTCATCAACCGTTTCGGCAATGAGCTTTACCTGACTTTTTTCAAGAGCTACACCGAGAAGGTCTGGGGCGTTCCGTGCGACCAGATCTCGGCCGCCTGGGGCGCGCAACGCATCAAGGGGCTCTCGCTACGTACGGCGGTGTCGCACTTCCTTAAAAAGAACTTTTCGCTTCGCAGGGCGGTCTCCGGCGATATCGCGCAAAAAGGCACCGAAACTTCATTGATCGAGCAGTTCCTTTACCCGAAGTTCGGCCCGGGCCAACTATGGGAGCACGTCGCCTCGCTCATCGAGCAGCAGGGCGGAGAGATCCGCATGGGCTGGCGCGCAACCGAGCTCCACGTCGAACCAGGCGTCAATGGTCGGCCAGACCGCGTTGCCTCCGTCAAGGCACGCACGCCTGAGGGCGAACTGGTCACGCTCCAGAGCGATTATGTTTTCTCGACCATGCCGATCCGCGAGCTGCTCCGCGTCATCGAAGCGCCAATCCCTCCTGATATTCAAGAAATCTCCGACGGACTCATCTACCGCGACTTCATCACGGTCGGCCTGCTCGTAGATCGGCTTTTGGTCACTGAGCCCGATGGCTCGCCGCTCAAGGACACCTGGATCTATATCCAGGAGCCTGACGTCCTCGTCGGCCGTCTGCAGATCTTCAATAACTGGAGTCCATGGATGGTCTCCGATCAGTCCAAGGTCTGGATCGGCCTCGAGTACTTCTGCTATGACACAGATCCCCTCTGGAATAAGCCAGATGCGGAGATCGCTGCATTCGCCATTGCTGAGATCGCGAAGATCGGCATCCTCAACGCCGACGAGGTGCGCGACTCCTGTGTCTTCCGCGTACCAAAAACCTACCCCGCCTACTTCGGCACCTATGAGCGCTTTCCCGAGATCATCCGCTACATGGATGGTTACGAGAATCTGTTCCTGGTCGGCCGCAATGGCATGCACAAGTACAACAACCAAGATCACTCCATGCTCACCGCCATGGTGTCGGTTGACAACATCCTGGCCGGCAACATGGACAAGTCCAGCCTCTGGGAGATCAACACCGAGCAGGACTACCACGAGAAGAAGTCTTCCGACCCGGAAGCGGAAGTCGCGAAGATCCCCTCCAGCCTGATGCCCGAAGAGGAACTCGCAGCTCGCAAGTAAGGCTTTCAGGCATGCCTGAACCGGAGACTACAACCAATGGTCTTCATGCAGGCTCACCCACCAGCATGGGGTCATGCGCTGGTGTGGCAAGAACGCTTCCACACAGGGCACATCCATCGTGCCGAAGTACTCGTAGTGGTAGCGGCCATTGCGGTCCGGCACCGCCTGATACTTCCTCACAGTCGAAAACGACAGCACGTCGCCATGCCGCTGCCGATAGAGGAACAGTATGTAGTCAGCGCCGATTGCCACGATCAGCAGCATGACCAGCAGGAGTAGCCACGCGGCTACTCCACGCGAAGGCATCTACCGGCTGCCCTCGGCAGCTGCGAGCGTAAGCATCCGTTCCAGCCGTTCGGGGTCAAAGCCGATCATTACCTCGCCATTGACCACAAGGGTCGGCGTGGAACGGCTGCCCAGGTCCATTAGTTCCCGGAACGCCTGCGGATCCGCCTGTACATCGCGGTACTTGAATCCGATTCCGCGGCTCATCAAAAAGGTTCGCGCGGCAAAACACGGCGCGCAGCCGGGCTGGCTATAGAGCAGAACGCTAGGTACAGAGCCACTCAGTTTCTCTAGCGCGGAGTCCGTCATTGGTCACCTCTCATGAACGCCTGATTACAGCCTGACCACTCTGATTCTACGAACGGAAACGCGGATGCAATGCCTCTTGCGCGGCACAAAGGTCCGCAGACCAGGCAAGCGTCGCGAAGACAGCCTACTCCCCCGCAAAACGCTCCCCGGGGTGCGTAAGGTCCACTGCCCGCAACATATCCATCCAGATCGGCAGCGCTGCTCGCGCCCCGGTCTCGCCGTCGCCCAGCGGCGTCCGGTTATCGTAGCCAACCCACACACCACAGGTCACCGACGGCGAAAAGCCCAGGAACCAGGCGTCCGTAAAACTGCTTGTCGTCCCTGTTTTGCCGCCGACCGGGTGCTCCAGCGCGGCGGCATCGGCGCCCGTCCCGCCCGGCGCGGTCACGGCCCGCAGCAGGCGAACCATCGTCCGCGCTGTTCTGGGCGTAGTCACCGCCGCAGCCCCGCTCCCGTCGACCGCCTGACTCGCGCTCCCACGGTTGAGAAAAGTCACCGGGAGCCCGTCCGCATCGGTCACCCGGCGAATCAGCCGTGGGCTCACCCGCATGCCGTCATTCGGGAAGACCGCATAAGCCGCTACCTGCTCCCGCAGCGTAATCTCGACCGCGCCCAGCGCGACCGGCAGGTACTCCGGCACTTTGCTCGTGATGCCAAACCGGCGCGCCGTCTCCACTACTTTCGGCATACCTACCTCGGCCGCTAATCCTACCGCGGGGATGTTCCGGGAGTCGGCAAACGCACGCTCCAGCGTCATCGCACCAAGCGTATTGCCCTCAAAATCGTGCGGCGTGTACGCGCCGGTACCCGACCGGAACGTCGTCAGCACGTCCTCAAGAATCCGCTCCGGCGTCGAGCCCGCTTCGATAGCCGCCGTGTACACGTACGGCTTGAACGACGACCCCACTTGCCGCTGAGCTTCCATTGCCCGGTTGTACTGCGAGAGCGCGAAATCCCGCCCGCCGACCATCGCCAGCACGTCCCCGGTCGCATTGTCCATCGCCAGCAGCGCACCTTCGGCGCCGGTATCCTCTTCCAACGAGGCACGCCATCCGGAGAGCGTCCGCGCCGTCAGCTTCACATAAATCACGTCCCCGGCGCGCAGGAACTCCGCAGCCGACCGGTGCCCTGTCCAAACCCAGTCCGCCGCTGCGAGCCGCACCTGTCCGGAGTCACCTGGGTGCGCGCCAATGTGCGCGTCGACGCCACCCGCGCTGACCCCGTCTACCACGGCATGCACATAACCGCCCTCGGCTGGCGGCGCGCCCCAGTCGGGATGCCGGAAGGTTGCTACATCCACATGCTCTGCCGGCAGGTTCACAAGTCTTCCACGCCAGCCCTGCCGCCGCTCATAGGCGGCAAGCCCGTCCTCGACCGCCTGGTTCGCCGTCCGCTGCAGGCCGACGTCCAGCGTCGTGTACACCCGCAGCCCTGCCCCATGCACGGCATCAGCGCCCAGCTCGCGCTCCAGCTCACGGCGTACCTCTTCCACAAACCACGGCGCTTCGGTATTCGGCGGCGGCTCCAACGCAAGGCCTAGCGGCGCGGCCTCGGCTGCTGCGGCATCAGCGCGGGTGATCTTTCCATCTCTGGCTAGCGCTGCGAGAACCTGGTTCCTGCGCCCCAGCGCACGCTCGGGGTGAGCCGTTGGCGAAAACTCCTCCGGCCCTTTCGGCAGCCCGGCCAGCAGCGCAGCCTCCGGAAGGCTGAGCTGGCTCGCATGCTTCGAGAAGTAAAACTCCGCTCCGGCTTCAAAGCCGTACACGCCATGACCCAGATAAATCTGATTTCCGTACATGGTAAAAATCTGCTGCTTGGTAAAGGTCCGTTCAATCTGGATGGAGAGCAGCGTTTCTTCAAGCTTCCGTCCGGCCGTACGCTCGTCCGAGAGAAACAGGTTGCGCGCCAGCTGCATCGTCAGGGTGGAGGCGCCCTGCGCGCGGCCTTTTGTGCGCACATCGTGCATCGCCGCGCCGATCACGCGAAAAACATTCACGCCCCAGTGGTTGGCGAAACCCTTGTCCTCGATCGAGACCACGGCTTCGCGCAGAATCGGCGCAAATGCGTCGTAGCCGATTGCAATTCGCCGTTCCAGCGCAAAGGAGCCGATCCGCTCACCGTGGGTGTCGTACAACTCTGTAGTTGTCGAGGGTTTGTAGCGTTCAAGCTCAGCCACCTCAGGCAGATCAACTGAGTCGACCAGCACCTGGCCGCCAAGGGAACCAAAGGCCGCGGCCAGCACGCACAAAGTAATCAGGGCAATCCGACGCAGGCGACGCCGCTGTTCCAGCCCGTGCTGCCGCGCCCTGCGCGCTGCCGCCGTTGTTCCGGCTCGGGCCCGAGCTCCGGAAGACGCCCCCAACCCCGCGCCGCCCAGCCCAGCGTTCAGCTTTGCTTCGCCTTCAGCACGTCAAGCGCCTTGTTAAGCTGGTCGTCGACCCGCGGGTGCGAGGGCGTAGTACCGGTCTCATCCTCCTCGGCCAGGAACTGGTCGATGCTCAGGCTGACCGGCACGTTCGGCTTTACCGCATTCTCCTGGATCGGCTTGCCATCCGGAGCGTTGTACTTGGCGACTGAAAGCAGCAGGGCCGTGCCGCCCGGCATTTCGATTGTCTTCGCGACTGTACCTTCGCCGAAGGAACGATCGCCCACAACATCGCCGCGCTTGGCGGCCAGCACAGCTGCCGCGACGATCTCGGCCGCGCCTGCCGTACCGTGATTGATCAGGATCGCCAGCGGCGCTGCCGTCACAAACTTCGTGCTGTCGGCCGTGTAGGTTTCCGTGGGCACCTTCTGCCCGCTCAGGGTTGCAATCGTACCGCTCTGGATAAATGCATTTGCCAGGCGGACCCCCTGCAGCTCGTCGCCCGAGGTGACCTCCCGCAGATCCAGGAGCACCTTCTTGTTGCCGGCCTTGGACATCCCCTTCAGCTGCGCTTCCAGTTCGTTCACCCGCTCTTTCGTCAGTACCGTCGGCTTCAGATACAGGATCGATCCGCCATCGTACTGCTGAGTCGCAAGCGCAGGGACCGACACCGGTCCACGTTCAATCTTCTTGGTCTCCGGATCTTCCTTGCCCGGCACAATCATGTCCAGCGAGACCGTCGTGCCCGTTTTACCTTCGAGCGACATGCGGATCATCGCCAATGACATCTCATGGGTCGACTTTCCGTCGACCGCTTCAATCACATCGCCGTCCTGAATCCCCTGCTTGTCGGCCGGGCTGCCAGGCATCACCGAAACAACGGTGGCATAGCCGTAGCGCTTGCTCACATGCAGACCCTCGCCCTCGGCATTTGCCGTTCCTGCCGTCTGCACCATCGCTGCCTTGTACGCTTTGTACTCGTCCGCCGAGAGGTAACTCGAGTCCGAGTCAAGCGACTCGAGCATCCCATGCAGCGCTCCATCCGTCACCGCCGGCAAACTCGGCTGCACTACGTAGAAGTTCTGGATCTTGCGCAAAACCTCCTCATACACTCCCATCTGCTTATATGCGCCGTCTGTTGCAGAAAGCCCACCAGCCCGCACGCTCGGCGGCAGAAAACCACCCACCAGCACCACGAGAGCAAGAGCGACAGAAACGCCGAACACGGAACGCTGGAAGCTTTTTGACATGGAGGAATCAGCCACGCGAACTGAAATGGAGTCGATCTGTGCCTTATCATACGCTGCACCGCCTGACCGTCCTTACGCTGCAGCCCTTCTTTCTCCGTCAGGGCATCGTGGGCCCAACCTGCTCAATCCGCCACACCGGCCCATCCTGGAAGAACTGGCCCTCTTCCCGCACAAAGGCGGGCGCAACGCCTTCCAGTACCAGGAAGTCAGCATCTTTGGGCTGCTTACCGACCAGTGGCGCCACGACCCCGGTCATGCCGCCCAGTTCCACCTGGATGTGAAAGCGCTTCGCCTGCCGCACACTTCCCATAATGTGAAAAGGCATGGTACCCGCCGGTGTCACGACCAGGTGGATCACTCTTGCGCCGTTGTACGGCACCAGCAGATTTAGCGTAGTTGTCGGCATTGAGGGCGACAGATTCTCAAGCGCCGTTAGCACAAACCCATTCACCAGGTCCGGCGGCAGGTCCATGTGCTGCTTCGTCACCTTCTGCTTGCCATCCTTTGTGCTCTCGTGTAGCTCCACCTGGCCGGTCGGCACGTCGACCGTCATATCGCTGGCGGTCGGGAAGGTAGGCCCGCGTTGCACGTGATGCTCGTGCAGCAAATGGAACTCACCCTTCTGCGTATATGTCGCGACGTCGTCATCCAGCGAGCCGTCATGGAAGCGAAAGACCAGCCGACTGGTAATGCGGCCTCCGTGCATGGTCGCAATGGACTCACCGGTCGCAAGAAGCTTCCCGTCCATGTCGCGCAGTACCAGAAACCCGTGTGCCGTCCCCTGCGGGTAGCGAACCTTTACCAGGTCAGCAGACGATCTCGCCGCGCCAAAGACCGCAAGGGCAACGAACACAGCTGTAGTACGCCAACAGCGAATCATTCAATCTCCATGGCTGGAAGGGGCTGGGCGGCAAGGGCAAACCTCGCCCGAAGGGGAGACTTGAAAGCGAGTGTTGGGGACGGGACTTGTTGCCCAACACTCCTGTCCCGTTCAACACCGTGTACGCGAGAAAGATGTTCTCCGCAAGAACAAGATCGTCCGGCGTTGATATTTGTGGACCCGCCGCAAAACGGATGCTCAGGCGCCCTGCGGCTTCTCCCGTCCTGTCAGCCCAAGAATGCTGCGCATCCGTTCGCGCGCGTCTTCCGCGCCGCCATCGCTGGCCGCGAAGTCGTCAAAGGCCCGATCAGTCACCTGGAGAATCTGTCGCGCGATGAACTGCGCTCCCTCACGTGCCCCGTCCGCAGCGGCTTGCAGCGGGTCCTCCCACTCCAGCACCGGCCAGCCTGCGTAACCGTACTGCGCCAGCTTCGCAAAGATCGCCCCGAAATCGATCTGTCCGCGCCCGGCCGTGCGAAACCTGCCCGGCCGCTCCACCCACGGCAGGTACCCACCGTAAACGCCGGCGCGGCCGCTCGGGCGAAACTCCGCGTCCTTCACGTGAAATGCTCCGATATACGGGTGGTATCGATCGAGGAAGTCGAGATAATCCAGCTGCTGCAGCAGGAAGTGGCTCGGGTCGTAGAGGATCTTCGCTCGCGCATGGCCGCGACCTGCTACGCCCGTTGCTTCAAGAAAGCGCTCAAAGGTCGCGCCGTCATGCAGGTCCTCGCCCGGGTGCAGCTCGAAGCAGAGATCGACACCTGCTTCGTCGAACTGATCGAGGATCGGCCGCCAGCGCCGGCTCAGCTCGCTGAATGCCTCTTCGACGAGGCCGGCCGGCCGCTGCGGCCATGGATAGAAGTACGGCCAGGCCAGCGCGCCGGAGAAGCTCGCATGCGCGGTGAGCCCCAGGTTCCGGCTCGCTCTTGCCGCAAGTTTCAACTGCTCGATCGCCCAAGCCCTTCGCGCAGGCTCATCTCCATGCACATTTGCCGGCGCAAACCCGTCAAAGAGCGCGTCATAGGCCGGATGCACTGCGACCAGCTGCCCTTCGAGATGCGTAGAAAGCTCGGAGAGCTCGAGCCCATAGCCGGCCAGCCGACCGCGCAGATTGTCGCAGTACGCCTGGCTCTCGGCCGCCTGCTGGAGGTCGAACAGCCGCTTATCCCCGGCCGGAACCTGCACCGCTTTGAAGCCCAGCCCTGCGGCCCACTCAGCCAGCCCATCGAGGCTGTTGAACGGCGCTTGATCCCCGGCAAACTGGGCCAGAAACAGCGCCGGTCCCTTCAAGGTGCGCATCGGCTTCGCCGCAAGCGCCGAAGCTTCGTGCACTTCGGCGTGCGGCTCACTCGCTGTTCCGCTCGAAGAACGTGTTTTTGATCCATCCAGCGCGCTTGCTGTCTGCAGGAGCGGGTGCGGGATGCGCACATACTCCATGCCCGCCGCGATCGCCGAAGCGATACCCGCCTCCGCATCCTCAAATACCAGGCATTCCCTGGGCGGCACGCCGAGCGCCGCTGCCGCGGTCAGAAAGGGCTCCGGATCGGGCTTGCCGCGTCGGTAGTCCTCGGCACCCACAATCACAGGGAAGTAGTGTGAAAGACCCAGGGTGCGCAGGGTGGCATCGATCGACACCCGCGGAGAGCCGGAAACAATCGCAAACGGAACTCTTCCCGCATTCAGCTCAATGACGGCCAGTACAGAGGCGACCGGCTTCAGCTCCGCCAGCATGTCCAAATAAAGCGCCTCCTTGCGGCCGACCACCAGCTCCGGCACCATCGTGGTGCCGAAGCGTTCATTCAGCAGCTCGACGGTGCGCAGCAGTGGAATGCCGCCCATCTGGTAGAAGAGCGGTTCAGGAAAGCTGCCACCATGCTCAGCGACGGCCTGCGTCCAGGCCACAAAGTGCAGCGGCATCGAGTCGGCAACCGTGCCGTCCAGATCGAACAGGTAAGCGGCGTGAGGCCCGGGTGGCAGGCTGAGCGGTTCCGGCGGCAAAGGTCTCTGCATACTTCCGCCAGCCTACTATCGAGCTGCGCGGCGTGCTGATCTCAGCCGAAATCGTCCCGTCGAGGCAGTGCCGGCAACCGGCATGCTTCGGCACCTGATCAGCTCCGCGCTGTCGGCGGGCTCAGCCCGGCTTCTCCAACTGTGGCGCGCCCATGACAACTGCACCCAGGCCCGCAACCCGACTGCTCGGCATCGTCCTCCGTACAAAAAGTACCGTGTGAACTCCGGCTCTCCGGTCTCGTCCCCGTACCATCCTCTCGGCGGTTGTTCCATCCGCCGCTCCGCTCCGAGCGGGCATAGCAGCTTCCTCCACAGGGAGCCACCCTTGGTCTTGCGGCACATCAAGCATTCTGTTTCGGCCATCTCGTTCTCGCCAGAACCTGCATCCGACAGAATGGCGCAGTTAGCCAGCCCATCTCGAGAGCCCGAAACGCCGTCGCGAGAAGCAGCGCACGCTGCTCACCGCGCGCCTCCACCCACCACCAAGGAAGGCATTCATGTTCCTGCGCGTAGATAAGCTACTTATTCCTCTGCAAAAGCCAAAGAACCCTGATCCAAACGGAGCCGCAGCGATTCAGGAGCTACTTGGCGGCAAGTTCGGCGAGATGTCCACGCTGAACAACTACCTCCACCAGTCTTTTGCGTTCCGTGAGAAGAAGAAGCTTAAGCCTTTCTACGATCTCATCTCCTGCATCGCGGCTGAGGAAGTCGGCCACGTCGAACTCGTAGCGACAGCTGTCAACCTGATGTTGGAAGGCGAGACGCCGGAGGGAGAAACGCCCGAAGCCGCCCTTGAAGCGGCAAAGAACTTCCGCAATACGCAGCATTTCATCGTCGGTGGTGGCGGCCATCAGGTGATGGACTCCATGGGCCACTTTTGGGGTGGCGAGAACGTCTTCTCAAGCGGCAACCTGGTTGCCGACTTGCTGCACAACTTCTTTCTTGAGACCGGCGCGCGCATGCATAAGCATCGCTGCTACCAGATGACCGACAATGCGGCTGGCCGCGACATGATCGGCTACCTGATGGTCCGTGGTGGTGTGCATCAGGCTGCATACGCGCTCGCGTTGCGTAAGATCACCGGCGTCGAGATCACCAAAATGCTGCCTACCCCGAACATCGACGACGCCAAGATCCCTGAGGCTCGTAAATGGCAGGAGATTGGCTCGCACCGCAAGCTCTACACCTGGTCCAACGACGGC